>JBQMRP010000034.1:0-197770 GCA_052174455.1 Arsenophonus sp. NC-PE1-MAG3
AATTCAGTAGATTCTATGTTGTAGGGTCGTTTATTTACCCAATTATCTGATCTTAAGAAGATTACTTAAAATCAGAAGAATTAAAAATACAAAAATTTCTACAAATTTCTCTGTGCACAAATCAATAACTTTTATTAATGAATCTGATTTATTCTTCTTAGAAGGCAAGAACTTGGCTGATGCTCGATGCTTCTTATGTAATCTTAACCCTCTGACATTTCCATAACTATCTATCGGATACTTATAGATAATGACAAAGAATTTACAGGGATTTTTTAATCTATAAAGACGTTTAGTCACTGAAAATAGAGATTCGTCTGTTTATGTACAGAACTTGATATAGAACATTAACTTAGTTCGGTAAATCACCATCAAATTAATTCTAGTTAATAGATTAAAGTCACTTTGCATCAATATATTTAGCTGTACAATCAAGAATTACCCAATCAGTATTGGGTAGTAAAACTCCATTGCAATCTATAAAAACTACTTTATAGTTAAAGCTATATTATTAATATATATCATAAAATCTTCCAGAAGCGATATATCTAACCACTATCTATCAAATAGATTTACATGCTAATAATTATTTCAATGTTTAATGTCACGAATTAATTTTGATTTTTCATCTAAATATATTACCTTAGCCATTAGAAATCAACTATTATAGTTAGAAGACATTACACCATACGCAGCAGTATACCATAAAAGACTAAACAATCTCCCAGATATAAATTTTATGTAATAAACAAGGAACAACAGCGCTGTTTTTATCTAGGTAAAAAAATCACCAGATTTATATAAGGAATCATAAACTAATATTTACGTAATTTCCATCAGCAAGATTATAATTATCCGTTACTAAGATAACAATATGATGATAATCATAACAACCATACATAGTAGGACGCATTAGATTATTAAACGATTATCAACTAATAGATAATGATTTTCCCATATTTTTTGTTGCTCTAACTTCAAATAAAAGTAGGCCTGATTCTGCTAGTAAATAACAATCAGACTCAATTAAGTTATTAGCAAATCTTGGTGTATAAGCAATTATACTACGCTATACTTTGATGATTTATGAATCTGTTCTCTCATCCTTAAATGAGATATTATTTATCTCCAGAGTCAGCAAATTAAATTCTTTTAATCAGTTCCAGTTTTTGAGCAGACTGTAGCAACTTAAATACCATTGAAAGAATTTTTTTACGAAGCGCTGTGCTTCAGCGCATTGATTTCATAGCTTTACTATCACAAAAGCTGATTTTAATCGTATTTGTCATTCTTATTGATTCCCAGTGTAGCTAACTAGAAGACTTAGAATGGCAACTGTTCTTCTCAATCTTTTCCAACTTCTTTATCGCTGTAGGGATACTTATCCTGATAACTTTTCCAACAACAACATTAAGAGAATTATTAGCGGCATTACGGCTCTCTGAACTTACCCCCTTCTCTTCCAACAACTCACCATTAACTTTCGATTTCATACTTTTAGCAACTAAAACCAATGCATTAGGTATTTTATGCACAAACAGTGTTTTGTAGTACATGTCTGGAAATATCTTTGCTTTTTTATTCTAAAAATAAAAAAGTACAATCTCTCTCCCTGCATCCTAAGAGATGCAATTAAGCCCCGCACTTTTAGCCATTGAGAAGTTCGGGTTAGTTTTCTTATAACTCTCAATAAGTATTCTTGACTGCAGGTAGCTCTCCTTACCATCCATACAGGGTCGCCGATAATCATCAAAAGATAAAATTGGTCAGTTTATTTAACAGGAGATTATGCCTTCAACTAAGAAGTAAACATAGCACATACCACTTAAATCACGCAGGCACTTATTACCTGCGCTTTTTAAAGAATCGGTGCTTTAGTTTGTTTATAGGATTCCTGACGGAATCCATGTATTTTTCACTAAAAAAGCTCCAGGGCTTCGTAAAAATCACCTGCAGATAACGCTCGTATATACAGGCTATGGTAGTAATTTTTCTACATTTTATACGCTTTAAATAAGGCGGTAATAATGAGTTATTAAAGTATATTCCGTTGCTACTGTGATCCCTAACCTTTCAGCACTTTAATCTCAATATTGCTAATATCAGCCTGTATAGCTCGTTGTGTCAGATAACTGTTACAGATGGAACAACACAATCCATCGACAGATCGTGCTCTGCATGTTCTTGCAGTCACGCCTTTAGATCAGTATTAACAACGGGTGCCTATCAGCTACCTGACACCATTACGATGAGTTAATCATCCAAAGGATCAGAGGTAATATCTGGTTTTACGGATATCTGTAAAGGGTGGTACTTTTCATGGCGTATTATCTCTCTATTTTTGAAATCATTCACGAAATCAATCAGGCAGAATATAAGCTAGCATCTTCAGAACCCCATGCACTATAAATGAGAATAACTCATCAGATATACAAACATCCTCTTCTTTGTTTTCTGCTATTGAAACAATATATTAATTCCTGGATTCACTCTATAGTATTTTTAATAAAAATATTAACCAACTTATTATCTTTATTATTATAAAGCATTAGCACTTTTAATGTTAATTTATAATCTAGATCATATTAAAATAAATGTAAAATTAATTTTAGATCAGAAAAATGAATTAATAAAAATCAATAAGATGCCTATAAAAAATATAGTTTTATCAATTGTATAATATTCTAAATTATCTACATAGCAGTTATGTTTATTTAAATAAAATAATGAAACTAGGTACTAATTTAATTATCATCCTTTAGTTAAATAATTAATACAATCGTTAATTCGATTAGCTAGATTTGTTAATCATCATAATAAATTTCTTCTCGATACTTTATCGAGGTAAAATAAAAGATTTTAGATATGATTTATTTAAAAATAAATGACACCATACACATCAGCATGGTTATTTAGTGCCACTAAAGAACCAAGGTGGTGTGATATTTTTCCTTAAAAATATTTTATCATTAACTGATGATGAAATTCATATAACATATAAAATTCATTACACTGAATCTCTAGCTACTACTAATGTTCCGATTTATTAAAAGATAATAAACATAAAATCTTATTTTCACTAAAAACAGAATTTATTATCAGGCGTATTAAATATATTGAAGATAATAAAACATTACTGTACGAATGAATAGTGCTAAAATTGAACAATATGAATAAAATAATAACTTGTATTCGTTTTTAATTCTATCTCTTTAGGTTAGAGATAAACGATGATAATATTTACCCATTAATTTTATTTAAAGGTCTTACTAACTTAACATGTTAACTTCAGAAAACAACAGAATTTATTCTGTTAGCCAACTTAATCAATCAGTTCGAAAATTACTTGAACTTCAAATTGGAAGAGTTTGGCTTAATGCAGAAATTTCTAATTTTTCTCAACCGGCTTCAGGCCACTGGTATTTAACTTTAAAAGATGAAACATCACAGCTACGAGCTGTGATGTTTCGTAGCCAAAATATACGAATTAATTTTCAACCACAAAATGGTCAACAAATATTAGTTATAGCAATCGTTGGCTTGTACGAACCAAGGGGCGAATACCAATTAATTATCGAAAATATGCAATCTGCAGGTGACGGATTATTACAACAACAATTTGAAATATTGAAACAAAAACTTTCAGTTGAAGGATTATTTGCGCAACATTACAAACAAAAGCTACCAATGCCGGCTAAACGCTTAGGTGTTATTACCTCAACAACAGGTGCCGCATTATATGATATTTTAAATATATTAAAACGCCGCGATCCTTTATTACCTGTCATCATTTATCCCACCGCTGTGCAAGGAGAAGATGCCCCACGACAAATTATTCGTGCTATTGAGTTGGCCAATCATCGTCAAGAATGTGACGTACTCATTCTTGGCCGAGGGGGTGGTTCATTAGAAGATTTATTGGCTTTTAACAATGAAAAGGTTGCCAGAGCAATTTTTGCTAGTCAATTACCAATTATTTCTGCAATTGGGCATGAAACCGATTTGACTATTGCCGATTTTGTAGCAGATTTACGAGCCCCAACACCCTCAGCTGCAGCAGAATTAGTAAGTCGTAATCAACAAGAGTTACTTCGCCAATTACTTGAACAAAAACAGCGATTAGAAATGGCGATGGACTATTTTCTAGCGCGAAAACTACGTGTTTTTAGTCAATTAAAAAATAAATTACAGCAACAACATCCTGAATGGCGCATAACACGTCAACAAAATTATCTAATCAAACTACAACAAAAGCTTGTTACCATCACACAAGAATATTTACAACAAACTAATCGTCAGCAAGATAACCTTAAACAACATTTAATACTATGTGATCCAAGGCCACAACTACAAAATTGTCGACAACGTTATATTCAGCAAGAATTTCAATTAAACCAATCAATTGCTCAAATACTAAGTCAATATCGTGAAAAATTTAATGTCAACTGCTCCCGGCTTGAAGCAGTAAGTCCATTATCAACGTTAGCGCGCGGTTATAGCATTAGCGAAGCATCTAATGGACAGGTTTTAACAAAAACACAACAAATACATATTGGAGAAAAGTTAAAAACTCGATTACAAGATGGATGGCTTGAAAGTAAGATCTTATCAATTAATAAAATTACTTAATTCAAACAAATTTTTACTTATAAAAGTATATTTATTAGCCTCATAATAATTTATTAACTAAGTCTAAATAAAATTTATTGAATATCAAAATTAGGGAGATATTTTTTATTATTATCTAGCATTAAAATAAAAGCATATTCTAATGCGGTATCTTTTAAACGGTTAAATCGACCAGATTGCCCACTATGACCTGCTTTCATATTTGTTTTCAACAATAAGACAGTATTACCAACTTTATACTGCCTTAATTTAGCCACCCATTTGGCTGCTTCCCAATATTGGACTTGTGAATCATATAAACCGGTCGTAACTAATAAATTTGGGTAACGTTGATATTTAACATTATCATAGGGGCTATAAGATTTTAGTCGAAAATAAGCAGCTTGTTCAGCAGGATCACCCCATTCATCATACTCTCCAGTTGTTAATGGGATAGAGGGATCAAGCATGGTTGTTAGAACATCAACAAAAGGAACTTTAGCAACTACTCCTCTATAAAGCTCCGGTACCTGGTTAATTACCACCCCCATCAATAAACCACCAGCACTACCACCCATTGCATATACTCGTTTTGAATCAGCATAGCCCTTATTAATCAATATCTTAGTTGCATCAATAAAATCACTAAAAGTATTAGTTTTATTTTCAAGCTTACCTTGTTGATACCAAGATTTACCTAAATCACCTCCACCACGAACATGCACTATTGCATAGACAAAACCCCTATCTAATAAACTCAACCAAGGTGAACTAAAAACTGGATCCATATTGATACCATAAGCACCATAAGCATAAATCAAAATTGGATTTTTTCTTTTTTGCCATAGATCTTTACGATATACCAATGAAACTGGCACTTTTATTCCAAACTTTACGTTAATCCAGATACGTTCACTGATATAAAGTGACTTATTAAATCCATTAACTCGTTGTTGTTTTAGCAATTTACGCTGCCCAGTTCGCATATTTATCTGCATAACGGATATTGGTGTAGTTAGTGAGGAATAGCCATAACGTAAAGTCTCGCTATTAGATTCTGGATTATAATCAATCCACGCACTATATACCGATTCATCAAATTTAACCAATCTTTCTTGTTTTGTCTGCCAATCTATCTGTCGAATATTAATTAATCCATTATGACGCTCTTCAACAACTAACCAACGGTTAAAAAAAATAAATTTTTCTAAGTCAATATCTTTATTCGGAGTAATAATTGTTTGCCATGGCTGATCAATTGATCGAGTAGCATATAAACCAAATTGCTCTAATTGATGATTAGAGCGAATATAGAAATTATCATGAAAATGATCTAAGTCATATTCACGTCCAGTTTGGCGTGATGAAAATACTTTAAGTGCTTCTGTCTGATTATTAGCATCAATTAATCGATATTCAGATGTTTCTATACTGCTAATCGATAACAGAATATACATTTTTGATCTACTTTTTGTCATACTTAAGTAAAATCGATCATCATTCTCCTGATAAACTCTATAATCCTTAACACCCTCTTTTCCATATTGATGACAATATACTTGATAAGGTAATAATGTTTGTGAATGATTACGAATATAATAGAGTTTTTGACTATCATTAGTCCATATAATATTTCCAGAAGTATTTTTAATTACTGCATTCTGCCATTTTTTACTAACTAACTGTCTAAATGAAATTTCAAACTGACGACGCCCTTGAAAATCTTCAACAATTGCTAAACAATGATTATCTTCAGAAACAGCAATGCCACCCAACATATAAAATTGATGTCCCTTAGCACGCTCATTACCATCAACTAATATCTGCCAATCAGTATCTTGATTAATACGTTTACGTTGATAAACAGGATAATCTTTACCTTCTTGATAAAGGATACAATAGATATAACCATTATAAATATAAGGTACCGATTGATCTCGCTGTTCCATACGAGCAACCATCTCGTCAAATAATTTCTCCCTTAGTACGATACCAGATTTTAATACCGTATTGGTATATTGGTTTTCTTCAGTTAAATATTTGATAATTTTTTTATTTTTTCTCGTATCATCACGTAGCCAATAATAATTATCAATGCGGGTATCACCATGTAACAACATTTTATGTGGTTGTTTTTCTGGCGTTGGCATTATCATTTTTTCTCCTACTAACTGATAAATACAATCATATTTAATTATGATATTACTAATACAATATTTAATCAGCAATAGAAAAAATGCTGAGTTAATTACTTATTTAGTATAATATCTTATTGGTAAAATATTAGTTATTTACTAAATATAAATTTAATAAATAAAAAATTAAAATAATAATTATTATGTCAATTATTTTAAATAAAAATCCAAACAATTAATCAATAAAATTGACTCATATATTTTATCTTACTTTAATATAAAATCTCTGCACTTGTGAGTAACAGAAATCTAAATCAGCAATTAATTTATTCTATAGTAGCTGAGTTTCTGTTTTTGCTAAGTTATTAGCAAATCTAGCATTTGACGGTCGTCAAAATACATTTTTGCTCTGATACTGAATGAATATGCTATCAATCCTTAATTAAACGTTATTTGGCACCAGGGCCAAGAAGATTAAATTTAAAAAAACTTTCGTCATTTTCATAGCATTACAATTTTATCTGTTCCTTGTTGTAGTAGAAATTAATCCATATCGATTTATCAGCATAAACGCACCATAGCTAACTCAGTTTTATTACTTTAGCGATAATAAGAAATTTTTTTCATCTAAACCATCCTTCTCTAGGAGGGGAAAGGTATTATGAGTATAACTTGTTGCAAAGTTTGGAAGAAAATTTAATTAAATTTTTAATTTTTAAACAATATCGTAAGTACGATTATTAAATATAACTAATTAATATAAACATATACAAGTGTATAGATAAAGATAGCTCTGATAGAGATCACTTAATATTAATAATAAAAATCAAGTAAATCAAAGAAGATAAATAATCTATTAGTAAAGAAAAATTTTATCTGATGATAAATTTAATTGTGACTGAAAATTCATTTTTATGATGATCAGAACCGATATTTTACTGCTTTAGCCAATATAGTTAATAACTGTTCAGTATCTTGCCAACCTATGCAAGGATCGGTAATAGACTGACCATAGGTTAGAGGCTTGCCAGTAATGACTTGCTGGGTACCTTCTATTAGAAAACTTTCTGCCATAATGCCGGCGATAACCCTCGAGCCTTTTTGCAATTGTTTGGCAATATTTTTAGCAACATCTATTTGGCGTTGATAAATTTTTTGACAATTACCATGGCTAAAGTCGATAATCAATTGCTCAGGTAACTCCAATTGACGTAACTGACGACAGACAACGCTAATATCTTCAGCACTATAATTAGTCTGCTTTCCTCCCCGCATAATAATATGACCATAAGGATTGCCTGTTGTTTGATAAACAGTCATTTTACCATTTTTATCAGGTGATAAAAATAAATGACTGGTACGTGCGGCACGAATAGCATCGATAGCAATATTAATGTTCCCGTCAGTGCCATTTTTAAAACCCACCGGACATGAAAGTGCTGATGCCATTTGTCGATGGATTTGGCTTTCTGTTGTTCTGGCACCGACAGCTCCCCAGCTAATAAGATCGGCTACATACTGACCGGTTATCATATCTAAAAATTCAGTTGCCGTTGGTAGCCCGAGTTGATTAATCTTAGTTAGTAACTCACGAGCTAATCGTAGACCTTTATTAACTTGGCAGGAATTGTTTAGGTCAGGATCGGAAATTAAACCTTTCCAACCAACCACTGTACGTGGTTTTTCAAAATATGTACGCATTACTATTTCAAGGTAATCTTGATATTCAACTCTCTGCTTAGCCAGCATTTTTGCGTACTCAAGTGCTGCTTTGGTATCATGTATTGAGCAGGGCCCAATTATCACCAATAGTCGTTGATCTTGACCAATTAAAATTGATTCAATCGCTTTTCGCGATGCTGTTATATTTTCAATAATTTCTTTGGATAAAGGAAATTCATCCTCCAGTGCTTGAGGGGTAATAAGGCTATCGATAGGCTGAGTTCTTAACTCATCAGTTTTATACATATTTATCTCATAAATACTTCAATATAGTCAATTTTCTTGCAAATAAACAAATAAATGAATTATTAGCAAATATGGTAGTCGTCAGGGTAGGTTCTGCGTTAAAGCTTCGTGAATCTATTCTTCATTCTTAAATGAAATGTTATTTATCACCAAAGTTAGCAAGTAAATTCCCTTTAGATTATTCTAGTTTGTCTTAGCAGACGGGAGCAGCTTAAATACTATTGAAAGGATTGTTTTTCTTACGAACCATAGTGATTCAAATATTAGCTTTATAGCTTCACTGTCGCAAAAGCTGATTTTATCGGATTAGTTATTCTTATTGGACGGGCTCAGTGCGCTTACGAGAAAGAATAGAATTCTAGCAGCTTTTCTCGTTCTTTCTCCAGCTTCTTTATTCCTTTAGGATACGAAGAAAACATTACTAATAAAATATCAAGGGCTTTTATCAGGAACATTATAACCCTCTTTTAACTAAAGCTCCAGAAGGTTACCCCTTACTTTGGTTGCATGCCTTTAAAGAGTGAAAGCGGCACCATTAACTTTTTGTATAGCTAATGGTATTTGTGGCCACACATGTCCGGTAATATCTTTGCCATTGCATTCAAAAAAACTAAAGGCATCGGTTCCCGTAGCATGACTTAGATATGTGATTAAGGCCCCTCCCCCGCCCCTTGCAAGAAATTAGAAATTAATTCCAGTTCGCTTATCTAATTCTTGATAAGCATTTTCGAGCGCAACAAGCTCCTTACGTCCATGCGCAGTGTCGACGATAATGAATAGAGGGTAAAAAGTGATCAGATTGCCTGACAGGATTGTATATACCATTGCCAAAAAATAAAAGTAGTACATATCGCTTAAATCACAAAACTACATTATCTATACTCTTCAAGCTATTGCTGTTTTAGTCTGCTGATGAGGTTATCAAGAGAAAACATGTTCTTTTCATAAAGAATCGCTTTAGAGCTTTATAAAAATCAGCGGAGAAGATGCGCCTCACAAGTACGCACCTATTGGTAATAACTCTTTGACACTTTTGCACACATCAGATAAGATGGTTACAATGAGCTACTCAAGGCTACTCCATTGTAGCTGCGATCCTTGATGATCTTAAGCACTTTAAATATAGACATCGTCAATATTAGCTGTATAGCTTCTTGAGTACATAACTCTTACGGGCTCGGATGGCAAGGAAGCGTTGAAGATGTTTTTGCAGCATGGATTCGAGCTTATGACCCATCAAACGGCGGTAATTTATACCTACCCTGGATCCATTATGGATAATTTAATATTAGGAATTAGAAGTATATTTAGTTTCGCGGATACCTCTCTAAGTATACTTTTTATGACATATCATCTCTTTAATATTAAAATCATCCATGAAATTAATTAACATGATAAGCTAATATCTCCGAAACTCTCTAAACTAAAAATGAGCATAAATCAAATAAACTAGCATCAGCATAATTAAAAATAAATTAGATCTAATAGTTGTTAAAATATTGTTAAAGTAATAAATGAGCATTTCTCAGTTAATTGAAATTATTAATTATATAATTAGTTAAATCTAATATATCAATAATTTGAGTGAACTCTTCTTCAAGAGAGTAATTAATTGCATTAAAGTAGTTAATACTATATTTTCTAAATAAAACTTCTATCTTAGTTTAACCCTATCCGATATTGATATAAAAGTATAACGACTTTTTTCATAGTGTTTATAATTAGGAAATTAAATTTCTCTTTAAGAGAGATTAAAAACCACTCCTTATTACTAAAAACAGATAAAATCAGTTTATGGATCTATGTAAGTAAAAATTTACTCGAAGTGTCTATTCTTTGATCTAAAGCACTAATTTTAGTGATATTAATCATAATAGTTAGACTTATAACTATTATTTTTTATTTTATGCATTCTTTCTAACAATAATTCCATTCTCTGCTTGCCAAGCTGAACAGCGGTAAAAGTAGCATGTTGCTACACGGCATGAATTTGTATAGGGATCTCTGCACAGGGGAATATATTCATCAGAACAGCGGACCATCCCGTTTTATGGTTTTTGCGAGTTGTTATCTCTAGTGCTTTATACATATTCGGTAATAGTGCCAATCATTTCCTATTTAATAGGGAGTCTTAGTAACAGAGCATCTTAAAATGCCTCGCTGAAATATGGCTAATATAGCGCTCGATCATCTCTTCCTACGTTAGAATCTACTACTAGCACTACTTAAGCCCGATAGTGATCGTAATGATTTACAACCACTTCCATTTTGATTAATACCGTACCTAATCTTGATACGGATAGTGGTGTGGTTGTAAGGTAGCCTAGAGGTATTCACGCTGCCATACCCATTTTATCTTTTTAGCGAAATGTACTTTTCAGTAAAATCCGTATATTCTGCTTTCAGGAAAGTTTTCACTGAATTCCTAGCACGGATATACCCACAAAGATCAAGAAAGATGCTGAGGTTTTATCCATATTATATTTATGACGTAGAAACCGAATGACAACAGCTGACAGATTTCTTTAAGCGCTCTTTTTTTTGAAAAACAGATCACCTCATACAATATGTTTAATATTCAGACTGCTACAAGTAATGGAACGATGAACATCTGAATATTGATTCAGTTATCAAGCATAAGTGTGCAAGGCACAGAAGATATCAATTTCTATATTCTATTGCGTGCTCACTGCGGAATAAATTCAGTTTGCGATTCAAAATAAAGCGTTAAGTCACACAAGCTAATTATTATTAAAAAGGTCAAATGAAGATGGGGTATATTGAAAATAATGTTTTACCAGTCATAGTTGATAAAATATGGATCTACTGTGCTAAATAATGCTAAGTAGTTTTGACGCCATATTAATTCCAGGCTTTTAACTTATAGCTTTAAAAAATGACTATGGAGAACATTTAGGAAAATCAAAGCAGTAGTCATTCAGCGGAACATTCCATAACACAAGTGCTGCAGATAAGAATTCGCTCTACAAATAGATACACCCTAAAGTTAACACTTTCAGGATATTTTTAAGAAATTTATTTCAGTCATCATTAATGGTAAAAGCAATTTAATTGGGCGGAATGATATATATGTTGATAAATTAGTCTCTAGACATCTTTCTAGATAAATAGTAATCGTCATCCTATCCGTATTCTTCAACTCTATTGACCCAGATTTATTTTTATGTTTATCCAGATAGTGAAGGAGACAGAAATTATTTCTAATTCCCTATAAATTATGAATTTATCAGAAAGCATACTTTTTATTATTGCCTCTTAATGCACATCTGTATACAGCGTCAGGGAATCATACTCATTTCTAGTGATGAGTTTCAAAGAAAGTGCTGGTACCGTTTCTGATTAATTTCGTAAATAATATCAAGAACATAGAGATGATGTGCCATGAAAATCTACTCTACAAGTATCCACAAAACCAGATATTACCTCTAACCATTTACATAAACTCATTCGTAATAGCAGCAGGAAGCTGATATCTACTTGGTGTTGAGACGAAGCTCGAACCATATTGCTCAACATACTCAACACCGCTTTGTTAACGGGCAGCCATGCCGTTGATCGTAAAGGTTATTTGCCATAATGAACTACATAAATTGCTATTGACAATGTCAAGATTAAAGCGCTTAAAGATTTATCGATCACAGCAGAAACGAAACATACTTTAACAATTTGTTTACCCCTTTATCTAAAGCCCACAAAAAGCGATGAAGAGCTACCTCATGACTGTACCTGCAAGGCGTAACTACAGGTAATTTTTAGAAGTTCTAGACTTTCTCGATAAAATCACATGATCTCTATGCTAATGCCATTGGCAAATTAAAAGCAATGGCTTAAAGAGCAGAGACATTGGTACCAGAATGATTTAAGCAATACGTACTACATTTATTTGTTGGTCGATGATGTTATATTTCGTCCTGGTCATAGGCAAACTGATCGCTTTTTCCTGCTGGTAAAATCGGCGAGGAAACTCCTCCCACTAGATGGATATAAGGAGTTCGTTGCAACAGAAAATGGTTATCAAAATCAGAAGTAAACTAGGAATAACTTTTTAATTACTGGTGAGCGTGGGTCTTAACCGTATCTGCATACTTGCTATGGGAGAGATGATGCTCTTAATTTTTTATAATGCAATGATAAAGATATCCCGGACATATGGCATCAACTCCATTAGCTACATAAAACAACTAATACACTCTGATTTCATTCCTTAAAGGCAATGTAACCGAAGTAAGGGTAATCTGCGGAAAATTTGAATAACAAGAGAGTTGCAATGCCACTAATAAACCTTTTGATGCTTTGTTAGTAAGGTTTTTAGCGAACTATCTTGCAGCGGGGAATGAAGATGCTGAAAAAACGAAAAGAACGCGACTGGCATTCTATTCTTTCCCGTCATGGCGCTTGGCATCAATAAAAATGACGAATCAGATTGAATCTGTTTTTAATGATAGGTGAGGAATACGAAGTTGACGCGCGAAGCATTGTCTCATTCAAGGAATGTAACCCTTGAAATGCTATTTAAGCTATTCCAGTCTGTTCTTAACAGATAAAATCTGCTAATGGAATGTTAAGTTCCTGCGACCTTTGATGGTAAATAACACCTAATTTAAGGATATAAACTAATTTATGAAGCATCAAATTGGATCTTAATCATCATACACTGGATTTGTTAATAACATAGTATTATGGTACCCAATTTAATAGCCCCATATGAAGATGGGCTGGAAAGTCATAATTTCAATTATAGTAAAAACTTGAGATTACTTTGTATCGATATATTTTGATGTACAATCAGAAATTATCTAATTTAGTATTAGGTAGTGAAATTCCATTGCAGGATATGACAAATTAATTGAAAGTTAAACCTGAATTATTCAAAAAAACTACACTATCTTGCGGAAAGTAACAGCTAGATAAAAGAAGAGCTACATTACAAACTACTTTATATTTTAGTAATTAATTAGAAGAAATTTCGATTATTATTCTAGTTTTGAATGGTGCGTTTATGTAGTAATCAAAGGCTAGTATAGGAATAGATGAGCATTCAATAGATAGCTATTTTAAAAAAGATTATTGCTTTTCTTGCAGAGCAATTTTTAGCCACGACTGTATTTTCAATTGTTGTGATTTCAAACAATCCTCTCAAGATCAAATAATTCGGTAAATAAAACAAACTCCTATACCATGGAAACTATTCAACTATCCTTATAATCATCTGATATAGCTGTTCATATTTTTAATATGGAACTCCTTACCAAGAACTCTCTAATTATATAGTTTTATAAGATATTAATGACTAATTTTATTCTAATTAGCAAAGCATTTCCCATACTCTTTAACTTAATCTGAGGAAAGGATGGACTATTTATTAATGTAATTAACTCAAGAAAGCGGCTAACATACTCTACATTAAACTCTTCAAAAATCTTATTATTCACATGACACTATCGATTCGATCGATGAAGACTGCGATTTGTTCTTTCTTTTTATCTCCTCTTATCCCGTATTTTCTACCTTTCTATCTGGAGTAGAATAATTCTCTTTAAAGAATTCAGAGAAAATTTTTCATTAAATTCAACAATACAACTTAATACATTTATCTTGCCTGTCGACGCTGAATCAAGGAGGCAATAAGGCTATCTAAACACTGTTTTCAAATCAATGTCTGTTCGTTTTTCTAACTTCCCCGTAAAGTTAATCTATTCAACATATATTACAGATAACTAAACCATTTATCTTTAAAATATACTCTCGCTAGAAGATTTCAAATAAGATTGTTAAATGTTTTCTTGAAATTAAAGATTTTTGAATTAAAATCACTGTAACTCTAAGGAATATCTAAAATAGACAACATGTTCACTGTGACAATATAGAAAAGATAAAGTGGGATGAGTTATTTCAATGCATGAATCGAGATCATATAATAGATTATCGTCGAGCTAACTAATGAGATACAATTTATGTTGCCAGAAAGTAAGAAAAGAATCTCTTTTATTATATGACTATTTGCTTTTTCATAGAACCGATGTAGCAAAATCTTTCATACAGTATGAATTATTTCTACTAATAATCTTTGTTAACAAGCCTAAAAAAAATACAACGATTTCATTTAATTCATACTTTTTTTTTGAAAGTGAAGAAGTGATGAAAGGTATTGATTTTATCAATACCGATAAAAGCAAATTATATATCCGAAATTTTTTATTAAAAAACATGAATATTATAGATAATTGTAAGTAAATATTTGTTATATTTAATATCCTTTATAACCAATTAGCACCTCGCTTTAAGATGAGGGTTCTTTTCGTCAAAACAATCTTATGCTACAAATTTATTATTCTAATCAATTAAATATTCATAAAGAACTTATTTCTAGTTTAATCAAAAATCATCCCTTGAACCATGCTTTTGCACAAGAAATTATTTTGATTCAAAGCCCAGGTATGTCGAAATGGCTACAAATAAATCTTGCGCAAAGCATTGGAATTTCTGCTAACATTTCTTTTTCGCTACCGGCAACTTTTATTTGGAACATGTTTACTCGGGTTTTACCTAATATTCCACAAGAGAGTGCTTTTACCAAAAGGGCAATAGCTTGGAAATTAATGACAATTTTGCCTTCCGTGCTACACGAACGTAAATTTAAACTTCTTAAACGATATCTAAATGAAGATCTCGATAAACGTAAATTATATCAGTTATCAGCTCGTATTGCAGATCTATTTGAGAAATATTTAATTTACCGTCCGGAATGGTTAGAAATTTGGTGCAAAAACCAATTAATTGAAGGGGTAAGTGATAATCAGCGATGGCAAAAATATCTTTGGTTAGCGTTGATAGAGTACACGGAAAAGATTAATCAACCTAAATGGCATTTGGCAAATCTCTATCAGAAATTTATACAAAAGTTGCAACTTAATCTGCCTTTACATACTAGATTACCGAAGCGTGTATTTATCTGTGGTATTTCTGCATTACCCCCGGTTTATTTGCAGGTATTAAATGCTCTTGGGCAGCATATAGATATTCATTTAATGTTTACTAATCCATGTCGTTATTATTGGAGAAATGTTCAAAACTATGCTTCTTTGACAAGACTTGAACAACGTAAATTAAAAAATTATCAAAATCAACATGAAATTGCGCGTTTCAAGGAAGAAAGTTCACCTAACATCTTGTTTAATCAACAAGATAAACAATTTTTAACTAATCCATTATTAGCTTCTTGGGGTAAATTAGGCCGTGACAACCTCTATTTTTTGTCTCAGCTAGAGCAATCTAATGAAATTGCTGCTTTTATAGATTTACCACGTGATTGTTTATTACACCAAGTTCAGCAAGATATTCTAGATTCAGAAGATCATGCTCAACTTGGTTTAACCGAAGCTAGTTATAATAATAGTTATTCAAAAAGGAAATTAAGCAAACAAGATAAATCCTTAACATTTCATTCATGTCATAGCTTACAACGTGAAGTCGAAGTATTACAAGATTATTTATTGCGTCTATTTGAAGAAGATCCAAGTCTAAGACCAAAAGATATAATTGTAATGGTGGCTGATATAGATAGTTATGCACCTTATATACAAGCGGTGTTTAATCATACATCGCCTGAACGTCGGCTACCTTTTTCTATTTCAGATCGAAAAGCTAAGCAAGTTCATCCTATTTTGCGGGCTTTTATTTCATTACTTGATTTACCCCAAAGTCGTTTCAGTACAGAGCAGGTATTGGCTTTATTAGAAGTACCTAGTTTAGCTCGCCGATTTTCTATCTATGAAAATGAATTACTTTTATTACGTCGATGGATTAATGAATCAGGTATACGTTGGGGGCTTGATGATGAAAATCTTTCTATGCTGAAGTTACCAGCAACAGGACAAAATACCTGGGCTTTTGGTTTGAATAGAATGCTGCTTGGTTATGTAATGGATAGTCAAATAGGAATATGGAATAAAATTTTACCTTATGATGAATGTACAGGGTTATATGCTAAATTAGCTGGGAAACTTGCTGAATTTATTGATTCATTGACTAGTTGGAAAAATGAACTTAATCAGGAACGAAAATTGTTAGAATGGTTACCATTATGTCAATGTCTTTTAGATGCTTTTTTTAAGGTTGATGAAAAAATTCAAGCAATATTCGTATTTATACTCCAGCAATGGAAAAAAACTATTGAGACTGGAATAGTGGAAAAATATGAAGAATTAGTTCCTGTATCGCTTATTCGTGATGAGTTAGCGGCATGTTTTGATGATGAAAAAATTAGTCAATGTTTTCTTACTGGTAAAATTAATTTTTGTATTCTAATGGCTATGCGTTCTATTCCTTTTAAAGTTGTGTGTTTATTAGGTATGAACGATCGGATATATCCATGCTCAATACCTCCATTGTGGTTTGATTTAATGGTTGAACAGCCACAACTTGGTGACAGAAAGCGTCGAGATGATGATCGTTATCTATTTTTAGAAGCTTTAAATTCTGCTTCTCAACTATTTTATCTTAGCTATATTGGATATGCTATACGTGACAATCAAATAAATAATCCCTCGATTTTAGTAAATGAATTAATTGATTATATTAGCCAAAGTTTTTGTTTAGAGGGTGATGAACATTTAAATATTGATCTTAGTGCTAATAGAGTAAAAGAACATTTAATTAATAAACACACGCGAGTCCCTTTTGCGACAGAGAATTATTTGCTTAATAGTCCTCATCAGAGTTATGCTAATGAATGGCTATTAGTAGCCAAAAAACAAGGTAATCTACAGTCTAAGTTCTGCACACCATTAAGGCCAACAATTGAGCCTGAGAATAAAATATTTTTAGAACAGTTACTCGATTTTTATCGACATCCAATCCGTGTTTTTTTTCAAAAAAGATTAAAAGTTACTTTTTTTAATGAAAAAGTACAATTACCCGAAAATGAGCCTTTTGTTGTAAATAATTTACAACGATATAAATTTAATGAACGCTTACTTAATGCTATGATTTATAAAGAGTCGCTAGAGGAGCTATTAACTACTTTACAGGCAACAGGTGGATTACCGGCAGGACATTTTGGCCAAATTTATTTAGAAAAACAGATTCAAGATCTGCAGCCATTAGCTGATAAAATAAAGATAAATTGCCATGAATATTTTAATAAACTATTTATTGAACCCTTCGAGAATATTTATTTGTCTGGAGAATTACGAAATATTCAAAAAAACGGAATCATTCGTTATCGTCCTGCAAATTTAACGATTAGTGATGGTTTATCACTATGGATAGAACATTTAATTTTTTGTTTAACTATTAAATCTGGTGAAAGTTATTATTGGGGAAGAAATAACAGTGAATGGTGTTTTAAGCCGGTGGACAAATATCAAGCAAAAATATATTTACAACAATTTCTTGATGGTTATCAAGAGGGAATGAATTCACCATTGCCACTTTTTACTAAAAGTGGATGGAATTGGTTAATGTCATGCTATAATAAAAAAACTAATCAATTTGATTTTGAGTCTAAAACTATTTCAAAAAAAGCAAAAAAGCAACTTATTCAATCTTTACAAGGTACATATAATCAGTCTGGTGAGATGGAAGATAGGTATATTAGTAGAGCTTTCAATAAAATTGATAGCAATTTGCTTAAAACGATACAAAAAAAGACACGTACTTATTTATTAACAATGGCAATGTTTAGAATAAAATAAAGAGAATGTAATAAGATGTTTTAAATGATAAGGATTTATTAGTAAATTTGATATATAATATTCAGTCTAAGTCGCTCGAATGTTTCGTGAATCTATTATTCATTCTTAAATTGGATGTGTTTACCACTAAAGTTAGCAGGTGAAATTTCCTTAGTTGGTTCCAGATTTTCTGAGTAGACGGAATCAACTTAGATGCCATTGAAAGGGTTATTTTATCAAAGTACAGTTCTTTACGCGTAAAATTCGTAAGATCATTGTCACAAAAGCCGACTTCAATTAGATTCGTGATTCTTATTGATGCCAAGTGTGGCTGATAAAAAGGCATAGAATGCCACCTGTTCTTCTCGATCTTTCTCCAGCTTTTTCATTACTACATGATATTTATCTGAAAATTTACCAAAAAAAAATATCAAGGAATTTATTAATGGCATCAGAGATCTCTGTTAGCTAGATCTCCTATCAAATTTACAACCTTAACTTTCGGTTGCATATTTTTGAAAAGTAAATCGTCAAGACATCAGCTATTTTATGTGCTACCAAACAGCATTTGTGCTACACGCCCGGGAATATTTTTGCCGTTGCCTCCTAAAAACGAGGGCACCCGTCTCCAGTAGCAAGTCAGGAAATATTTAAGTCCAGTCGGCGCTTACAAACTATTAAGAAGTTTAGCCAGAACGTTCTGACTCTCAATAACCATCTTTGAGCATAAACTGGCTCCTTGCGTCCATAGACAGTAAAGCTGCTTTAACTAGCGAGTAAAAGAGGATTAGCTTGTCTAACAGGAGTAAATATCATTAACTTACTAATAAACATTAGCGATATCGCTTAAATCATGCAACTACCATTACCTGTACTCTTTAATCCATTGCTTTTTCAGTCTTCTGATGGTACTGCAGGTAGAGTATGTGCTTTTCATCGAGAAAAGTCTAGATATTCATGAAAATCACTGGTGAAGAGATTATGCCCACAATATGGGGTGGAAGGATACCCCTAAAGTCAAGGTAGAAACTCTTTGACGTTTTAATACTTCAAATAAGGCGACTCCAGTAGCTATTGAACTATATTCTGTTACCGCTACACGATTTCATAATCTTAGGTACTTTAATCTCAATATCGCCAAATAGCAGTTTATATGATTTATTATGGCAAATAACCATTACGGATCACGACATGCCTCACATTAAACCAAGGCAGCGTTGAGTATATATTTTGTTGCAGTATCCTTTAGAGAGCTTACCCTCAACCGTGCTGTCTATCAATTATCTGGAATTCAGCATTACGGATTAGTTCATGCAAGGGTTCAGGATAAATATCTAGTTTCGCGGATACCTTGTAGGATGGACTTTTCATGGCATATCATCTCTCTGTTGTTGAAATCATCCACTAAATCAATCAGAATGATAAAAGGCTATCATCTTCGAAACTCCATACACTAGAAATAAGCATAATTCTATGGCAATTTTTATTTTGGGGCTATTTCAGTGAATTAAAAATTTTACACGATATGGTATTATTTAGTTAAATAAAAATTTAAAATGTAGTTGATCAGGAGAAGTAAATGTTAAAGCATGAAATGAATATTGCAGATTATGATCAAGAATTATGGCAGGCAATGAAAAATGAAATTAAACGTCAGGAAGAACATATTGAATTAATTGCTTCAGAAAATTATACTACTCCAAGAGTTATGCAGGCTCAAGGTTCACAACTTACGAATAAATACGCCGAAGGCTATCCTGGTAAACGTTATTATGGTGGTTGTGAATATGTTGATATTATTGAACAACTCGCTATAGATCGCGCAAAAACTTTATTTGATGCAGATTTTGCTAATGTTCAGCCACACTCAGGTTCACAAGCTAACACTGCTGTTTATATGGCCTTATTAAAACCAGGTGATACGGTATTAGGGATGAATTTGTCCCATGGTGGACATTTAACTCATGGATCACCCGTTAATTTTTCTGGCAAACTTTATAATATCGTTCCTTATGGAATCGATGAAAAAGGTAAAATTGATTACAACGATATAGCCACTAAGGCACAAAAGCATAAACCTAAAATGATTGTTGGTGGTTTTTCGGCTTATTCAGGTGTGATAGACTGGGCTAAAATGCGTCAAATTGCAGATAGTATAGCTGCTTATTTATTTGTTGATATGGCGCATATTGCTGGCTTGATCGCCGCTGCTGTTTATCCTAATCCCCTTCCCCATGCACATGTCGTAACAACGACTACTCATAAAACTTTAGCCGGACCTCGTGGTGGTTTAATTTTAGCTAAAGGTGGTGATGAGGCGTTTTATAAAAAACTAAATTCTGCCGTATTTCCTGGCGCTCAAGGTGGTCCGTTAATGCATGTTATTGCTGGTAAAGCGATTGCGCTAAAAGAAGCAATGGAGGTTGAATTTAAAACTTATCAACTGCAAATTATTAAAAATGCAAAAGTAATGGTTGAAATCTTTATTAAGCGTGGTTACAAAATTGTTTCTGGTAGTACAGAAAACCATTTATTTTTATTAGATTTACTGGATAAAGGGATTACTGGTATGGAGGCAGCCGCTGCGCTTGGTCATGCTAATATTACCGTCAATAAAAATTGTGTACCAAACGATCCTCAGAGTTCATTTATTACTTCAGGTATTCGTATTGGTTCACCAGCCATTACTCGTCGTGGTTTTAAAGAAAAAGAATCAGCTGAATTAGCTAATTGGATATGTGATATTTTGGAGAAAATTAATGATGAAAGTGTGATCCACAATGTAAGACAAAAAGTCTTATCGATTTGCCAGAATTTTCCTATTTATGTATAAATAAGTTAAAATTTAATAGTCAATTTCAGACCATTTTAGTTGTTAACTGATATTAGTTTTATATCAATAATCAAATAAGAATATAATAATTGTTATTCCATTAACACATTGGCTGATGTTAGCTTATTTCACTTATTTTTATTTATAGAATTTTTGTTCTTATCACAATTTATCTAAGTTCTCAAGAACTTGATGTCAATATAATTGGTCGCTTATTAGTCCTCAAACTTACTACTAGTTTTATTGGTTCTTTTATGAATGCACCGATACTGAAAGAAGGCAATCATCTCATTATCACTTTACGTTTATTTTCTGACTTAACTCTGATTTTTGTTATTGAATTTATTGTAAGTTTCTATTAGTTAGAGTTATCATTTTAATATGTTAAATTTCAATCTGTTTTTTCTGACAATATCTTTAACTGGATGCGTTAGCCACAAATTAGTAAAAACAGTTAATATTGATTATAGCAAATTTGAGGTTTTAGGTTTAATTCTATTTATTATTATCTCTTCTCGGATTGGTTATTTGGCGAATAAATAAGAGTATAAAATAATTATTTATGTATTAATTATCAATATAATTATTATTTTGTTGACAATGTTATTAAAACATACTGTTTTACTTAAACTCCACTAATCATAAGATGATAATTCAACTATATCAGTGAATCGATTATTAGTCTGTCATGGTCTTTAAATATTGTTGCTGAAGTGATTAAATTTATATTTAGCTGTCTTCTTTTTGTTATTAACAGATATAAGTGAATTATGATTATTATCATCCAATTATGTAGTCATTTGTTGAGATTAATAGCCAGTTTTATCACTTTACTGATACTGATAATTAACCCACTTTTATATAGTGGTACTTTTACCATTCATTATCTTTCGACAATGCATTTTATTAGTGCACACAGTGGCAGCGAAGATGAAATTATTCCGCTACAAGTATTTCATTCGCTATTATGACTAAAGAATAATTTAGTAGTAGTGATGATCGTAGTGGGGTTTTTATATGAACATTTACCATTTTTATCAAAATGGTATTTAATTAATAATATGAATTACTATTCAGGTATATTTTAGACCGAGTAGAAAGCTCTATCATTAAGTCGATGGAATAACCCAGCTTTTTAAGCTAAAGTTATTTATTTAATTTTAAAAAAAAATAAATATTAACCAATTATAATTATACAAAAAATTTTCCTTAAAATTAAGGAAAAAACTAACTAATCGTTATTTCCTTTTTTATCTAAAAAATAATAAGGGTTTTTAATATATCCTTAAGAGATAAGGAGTGCTAATAAGAAAAATATTTGGCTAGTTATTTACCCAATAAAGCTATGGTAAATCACTGCTATTTTGGCAGCTACACAAATTAGTAATGATAAAGTAAGAATTACGACATTATTAACTAAATATAACTATTGGGTATTACCATTTAATTATATTTATTAGCATTTTAATGGTTCGCTTAATTCAGTCTGCATTTCTAGCACTATTTTTTTTACTATCCTTGGACTACCAGCCAGAAGATTGCCAGATATGAGATAATTATGTCCACCAACGAAGTCGGTTATAATTCCGCCAGCTTCACGAGTTAATAGTTCTCCAGCCATAAAATCCCATGGTTTTAATCCTATCTCAAAAAAGCCATCGACGCGGCTAGCTGCAACATAAGCTAAATCTAAAGCCGCTGAACCAGTGCGGCGAAAATCAGCACATTTTTTAAATAATTTAGTGATAATATTAATATATGCAGCTGAATGTTGTTTCATTTTGAAAGGAAAACCGGTGGCAATAATTGCCCCTTCTAATTCATTATTGTTTTTAAGACGAAGCCGGTAACCGTTTAATTGTGATCCTTGCCCACGTACTGAAGTAAATAGCTCATTAAGCATAGGATTATAAATAGCGCCGATTTCTGTACGGTCTTTAATCCTTACTGCGATAGAAACAGCAAAATGGGGTAAGCATTTAGTAAAATTACTTGTTCCATCCAAGGGATCAATAATCCACTGAATATCTTCATTTTTACCAAGTATTTTACCACTCTCTTCCGTAAGAATAGTATGATCAGGATAAGATTTTTGAATGACTTCAATAATGATTTGTTCTGCTTTTTTATCAATATTGGTCATAAAATCATTTTGACCTTTTGCCACTATTTCGATAGAGTCAGGTTTTTCATAACTTTTAGCAATAAAATTACCTGCCTGGCGAGCTGCTCGTATAGCAATAGTTAGTATTGGATGCATAGATTATTTCCACTGGAATGTTAAAGAATAACAATTAAGCCAATTCAGTATTATAATAGAAATTCGTCAGCATGACTATAATTGTAGTGAAATAGTCTGATAACTAACATCAAATAAAGATAATCATGCTAGAAATATTCGCACATTATTTCGGTTAAAACTTCGCATACTGGAAATATGAACTCAACTGCCCGTGTGATGAAAACAGTGGGACTAACTAATTTACATTTAATTAATATACTCATATTGCCAGATTTATAAGCTGTCGCATTATCTGCTGGCGGCAGTAATATTATTAATCAAACTACTATTGTAGAAACATTAGATCAAGATTTGTTTGAATGCGGTCTGGTAATTGGAACGAGCGCAGACTCGTACTTTATCATAGCCACAGATAACGCCTAAAGAATGTAGCGAAAACTATCAGTTAGGCAATAAATTCTCCGGGCTATTATTTTGCCTACGAATATATTGGTTTAATAAATGAAGAGCTAAAGAAACCTCAATATCATCTTCATATTCCAACAAACTCTAAATATAACTCACTTAATTTAGCAATTACTGTTAAATTGATCAATTATAAACTTATACGGCATACCTAGTAATAAATAAAAACCCCTCTTTAGATAATAACTATAGGGTACAATATCCCTCAATTGAAGATACTGAACGTTTTTAGATTCATCTTCAAGTAGTGCTCAATATATCTCAATTTACCAGAAAACCATCACCCTGAACAAATGATGAATAAATTGCGACGTTTATTTACTCGAGTGCGTCATGAAATGCAAGAACTCCATATTTTATGTGGCATTCTCAAATCAATTGAAATGGCATAATAATAGTTAAGTAAATTAAGCTATATTAGCAAAAGTTGTTTCTTCACTCGAAAAGCAATTTATTAGCCACCTCTGTATATTCAATTGTTGTACTTTTAAACAATCTTTTCTAGATCAAATAATTCTGTAAATAAACAACTTTACACCATAAAATTACTCAGCTATCATTTTAATTACCTAATGTAATTATTCAAATTTTAAACGTAAGATTCCTTATCAATAACTCTATAATTAATCTAGCCTTATTAAGAAATTGTAATAATTTCATAATTACTGGTAAAAGTTTCGTGCCAGTTTGTTCCATCCAAAAAAAAAGATGGACTTTTATTGATTATCAGCTAAAGAAAACGGCTAACACACACTATATTAAACTATTTAAGAATCTCATCGCTCACCATAACCATGACAATCTTTGGCGATTAAGAGTGAGATTTATTCATGGTTAAGAAATAAAATCGTTCTTTTAAGAAAGAAGACTAAAAATTATCTATTTTTTGATAAAAACAGAT
Source organism: Arsenophonus sp. NC-PE1-MAG3 (assembly GCA_052174455.1). Taxonomy (GTDB): domain Bacteria; phylum Pseudomonadota; class Gammaproteobacteria; order Enterobacterales; family Enterobacteriaceae; genus Arsenophonus. The sequence continues at coordinate 24,848 of JBQMRP010000034.1, forward strand.
AGAAATCAATTTACTAAGTAAATTGTAAATTAAACTTTTATTGGAGTGTATATTCTTTGATCTTATACTATAATTTTAAAGATATTAACGCTAAAGAGTTAAGGTTAATAGTTATCGGTTTTTTCATTTTATCCATTCTTTTACCAACAATTCTGCTCCCTATTTCCTGAGTTAAGCATTGATAAAAAGTAGGCTATCGTCATGCAAAAATCATTTGTACGTATCTGTGAGTAAAAATGCTTTTATAATAACAGCGAACCCTAGTTTTTTAGTTTTTTTTGCAAATCGTTATTATCTCCAGTGCTTTATACATCTTCGGTAATAATGTGTTTTGTTTATGATTCGATAATAACCATTACAACACATCATATTAACATGACAAGATAGCCGGAATATTCCTAATATAGCATTCGAGATATTTCATGCTACACTAGACCTATTTTGTCATTTTTAATGAAGTGCACTTTTTAATAACGTCCTCCGTACTGTAACTTCAGGTAACACTACCACTACTTCCTGGAGCGCGGGATATGCCAAAAACTAAGAAAAATACTGAGATTTATAAGGTCATCACTGTGATGCATAACAAAATAATATCGTCTCGCCAGATTTCTTCGACCTCTCTTTTTTTGAAGAGCAACTCAGGCCATACAAAATCTTTAATATCCAGACTGCTGCTAAAGATAACGGGGCATGAATAGGTATAATATTGATTGAATTATTAAGCACAAGTGTATAAAGCATACAACATAGAATTTAATACCTTGTTTTTGTGTCACTGCAGCATAGCTTATATGGCGAAAAAACAGAGAATTGAATATCCAAAAAAAACCAGTTTTTTTGAAAAAACTAAATAAGGATGAGGGATAGTAAAAGTAATCTATGCTAATTGCAGTTAGGTAAAAATATAAAGCTGTATGCTAATCACTAGTCGGTAATTTTAAGACCATCTGAACTACAAACTTTTTACTTATAGGTTTAACAGAAAACGGTAATGGAAAACATTCAGGATAAATACAGCAGTAGTGCTAGGGGGCCAGGGTTATACCCAATTAGCATAAATTCTGCAGTCAAGTATCTGCTCAATAGATAGACGGATCTACGAGTTAACACTTTCAGTATATTTTCAAGAAAATTATTCCAGTCGTAATCATGGTGGAAAAGAAGTTTAGTTGGTTGTGGAGGATATACATCTATATAAATTACTTTCTAAGTATCTTAACTAGAAAAATAGAATCATCATCCTGTCCACATTCATTAAATTTATCAGGCTAGCCATTTTGTGTTTGCTCTAGTAGTAAAAAAGATGGGAATTATACTTATCTCTCTATAAGTAATGAATTTATCGGAAAATATACTTCAGTTATGCGTCTCAATCCAATCATATTTAGAATCATTGACTTAAGTCTGGAGCCGTTTCTCAAATCCCAGAATAATCGTGACTAGAGGCGAATAATATTTGCGTATCGAGAAAAATTTGGAATTGAGAGTTCGGATTCATTATTGCACACCCTTTTTTGGTATCATGAAAAATTCAGTCGGTCTGTTATTATTAATTTTAGAATAAGGAGATCAAATCGTTTCGGATAAATAAGTAGTGTAGCACGTGAAATCGGGTGCTGTATTCCTGATTTATTAATTTCTTCTTTCTAGGAGACTTATTCCGAGCAATCTGACTGAATTCCTAAAAATTAACGTATTACAGAGTATAAAAAAGCACTTAGATCATGAATATTATAGAAACAACCTAATCATAGTTGCGCCACTCACCCAATAGGATGCTACGTTTTTCCTTTTTATTCCTCCTATTCTGCGCTCTCTACTTTTTTATGTGGAATATAACTTTTTTCTTTAAAGGATTCAGGGAAAATATTTCGTCGACTTCAACAAATATCACTTAGAAACTTATATTATCTATTACTTTTGAAGAAAAAAGTAGTGATCCACCACCCTAAATGGTGGTTTAAAAATTAATGCTATTTATTTTACTAACTCTCGTAAAGTCAAACTATTCAACATACATCGCAGATAAGTAAACTACTTATCATTGTAATGTAGTTTTATCGAAGGACTTCCAGTAAGCTTCTTAAATTTTTTCTGCAATTAAGGATTTTACAAAAATATCGCTATAATCATAATGAATATCTCAGAAACAATATGTTCACTATACCAATATGAACATGGTAAGTAAAATAAGTTACTTTAATGTATAAATCGATATAATCCGACAGATTGTCTTCGATACAACTAATTGGATATAGATTTCATGTTAGCATGAACTAATAAAAGAGTCTCTTTTGATCTTATAACTGTTTATTTTTCATAGAAATTTCCTCTCTGTAACGAAAACCCTTCATATATATAAGGGTTTTCTACCAACAACCTTTGTTAACATAGCCGTAAAATACCAGGTTAAATAGTTGATTAAACTACTCAGAAAAGACACAATTTTATCCTATTTAACTATAGGAACATATAATGAGACTCACATCTAAAGCACGCTATACAGTAACAATCATTCTGAATATGGTATTAAATTCAAAGACAGGACCCGTATCATTGGCTGATATATCGAAAAGCTAAGAGATTTCACTCTTTTATCTTGAACAACTTTTTTCTAAACTTCATAAAAATAAAGTACTCAGCAGTGTTCGCGGGGACCTTGACTGCAGATATTTATTAGGTTAAGAAGCAAAAAATATTTTTATTACTCAACTTATTTCTGCTATTGATAAGTCTGTTTGTACAACTCCCTATCAGGGAAAAAATAAGGATATCAAGATAAAGAGCGTTGTTTGACTAACGCCATATAGCACGATTTAAATAACTGTATTAGCAGCTTTCTTAGTAAGATTAGCTTAGAGGAATTGGTCAATAATCAATAAGTACAAGAAATTACTTATCATTAAAATAATTTTAAATACCAACTAAAAGCAATTCATCAACCTAAACCTATTATTAATATACAAGCATAAACTGAATGATTCTGAAAATAGAATATGTAAAAATGATAAAAATTTTAAGACGTTTTTCGTCTTATTGGAGCTAATGAGTTAATGAAACTACCGATTTATTTAGACTATTCAGCTACCACACCGGTTGATCCTCGTGTTGCTGAAAAAATGATGAAGTGTATGACGATGGATGGCAATTTTGGTAATCCATCATCTCGCTCTCACAGTTTTGGCTGGCGAGCTGAAGAAGCTGTTGATATTGCGCGAAATCAGATTGCTGAATTAGTCAATGCGGATCCACGCGAGATTATTTTTACTTCAGGATCAACTGAATCAGATAACTTGGCTGTAAAAGGTGTTGCCAACTTCTATCAGAAAAAAGGCAATCATATCATTACCTGTAAAACTGAACATAAAGCGGTTTTGGATACTTGTTGCCAACTTGAGCGTAAAGGTTTTGAAGTGACTTATCTGTCACCACAAAATACTGGTCTTATTGATTTACATGAACTTAAAGCAGCTATCCGTAATAATACAATTTTAGTTTCTATCATGCATGTTAATAACGAGATTGGTATCATTCAAGATATTTCCTCTATTGGTAAACTTTGCCGCAATCAAGGAATTTTTTTTCATGTTGATGCGACCCAAGCAGTTGGTAAAATACCGATTGATTTGAGTGAACTTAAAGTTGATTTAATGTCTTTCTCAGCACATAAACTGTATGGACCAATGGGGATAGGTGCGCTCTATGTGTGTCGTAAACCCCGTATTCGACTTGAAGCTCAACAACATGGTGGTGGTCATGAACAAGGGATGCGCTCAGGAACATTACCTGTCCACCAAATTGTAGGAATGGGCGAAGCTTATCGTATTGCTAAAGCAGAAATGGCAATAGAGTTTAACAGACTACACTCTTTGCGTCAACGTTTATGGGACGGTATTAAGAATATTGAAGAAGTTCATCTTAATGGTGATCTGATAAATAGCGCACCTCATATTCTGAATGTCAGTTTTAACTACCTTAAAGGTGAGTCATTAATTATAGCACTTAAAGATTTAGCTGTCTCATCAGGTTCCGCATGTACATCAGCAAGCCTAGAATCTTCATATGTACTAAGAGCATTAGGAATGAATGATGAGTTAGCGCATAGTTCTATTCGTTTTTCTTTTGGTCGGTTCACGACAGAAGAAGAAATTGATTATGCTATCCAGGTAATCCATAATACGATAGATCGACTACGTAATCTTTATCCTCTATTAAAAGATCTATAAGTAGGATGTCGATCTTAATAGAATTGAATGACCTCATCATTAATAGATGAGTAGACGGTTTTACGAGTTTGTAATATGGCATACAGTAAGAAAGTGATTGATCATTATCAAAATCTATATAATATAGGTTTAGCATGATAATACTAACCTAATAGTGGAATGGGAATGATCTGGGTAACTTCATCTGTTATCTCATGAAGCTTCAGATAAAATTAATGACATAAGCATTATCAATATACCCATTTAAAAACTTATGACTGTAGTTCGCAATTACCTCTAGTTCATGAGTAATAAATGAATACAAGGTAAAAGACTGGATAAAAGGCTATAAAAAACATACTCTTCTTTCAGAAGAAAGAGAGTATGTTTTACCTATCCAGTAAAAATTCATTGTTCTATTTTAATAGAAAATATAATTAAGCCACCATTATAGGCTATATAATAAACGGAAAAAGATGAATAATTAATATAAAAATCTATTTTAAATCGTGATAAAATTTTTATTTTGTTTTTATCTATAGTATTTATCTGTACTAGTTTTGATTATAAGGTGTTTTATGTTAACATCTCTAATAGAAAATGCTACAGCAAGTATTTTATTACTCTTATATAACAGAGAAAAAGTGAACAATTACGTTTAAGAACTACAACTTCTAACTAATCAATTATTAGTTATGTTCTTGAATTTTTTAATATCATTAATGAATGATTATATAATTTTAAAGAAAAAACCTGAAAGTTATTTTTGATAGTAAAAGCATTGCTTATCTTAAGTAAGACAGAATTGGATTTTATTAAAGGAACTCTTAATTAAGGTCTAGGGTTTATAACCCCAACAGAAAATAAATATAAAAGGTAAGAGAAGGGATGCGGTAAAAGCTTTAACATAAATAGTTTATTTATTATTTGTTTAAGTTTAAATATGAATATTTTATATTACATTTTTCAACCGTCTATTAATATTTTTAATCTAGAACATTTATAGATTATTTAGTCTTTTTGATCTAAAGTCATTAAATCCTATTGATCTTATGCAATTAATTTATCGTTATCAGAATTATAGCGTCAGTATAATCCTGATCGACAAGTTTTAGTAAATCTAGTGGTAATGGTCAAGCTCCGCGCTGATGCTTCGTAAATCTGTTCTCCCTTCTTAATTTGCCATTGTTTACAACTAGTAATTAATAAAAACTCCTTTAATATGCAGTTCCAACTTTTCTAAATAGACTGTAGTAACTTAAATAACATTGAAATAGTTGTTTTTCTCAAATTGTAGTGATTCGGGTATCGGCTTCATAGTCTCAACTGTTGCAAAAATCGACTCAATCGGATTTGTCATTTTTATTGACGCCCAGTGCACTTGATAAAAAGTGGTAAAATACAAAAAGCTCTTCTGTTCTTTCTACATATTCTTGATTTCTGTAGGGATATTTATCCTAATAAATTTTCTAAAAAAAACATCAATGGCTTTGTTAGCAGCATTGAAACTCTCTTGTAACCAGACCCCATTCCACAACTCACCACTAATTTTCGCTGAATGTCTTTTGAGAGAAAAGCTAGTGCATTAGCTATTTTATATACCAAACAGAATTGATACTTCATATCCAGGAATTATTTTTACCATTGTATTATAAAAACAAAAAGTATCATCTTCCATAGTAAGCTTAAGAGATACGATTAAGCTAAGTTTGCTTTTAACTCTTTATAATCATCTTTGACCGTAACGAGATCTTTATATCTATCCGAAATAATGCTGCCTTTAATCAGAAAGTAAAAGCAATCAGCTTGTCTGATAGAAACTGTATATGCCATCGGCCAAGAAATAAATATAAAGTTATCACTTAAATCACGTAGATACAATTCCCTGTGCTCTTAAAATCATTGCTATCTCAATCTTCTGAAGTTACCCACCTTTAAAGGAACCATGCGCTTTTCATCGATAAGCGCCTACAAAGCAGAGATTCATAAAAATCATCGGTGGTATCCATATAATGCGGAATAGTAAAAACATCTTTGATGTTTTTATACGCTTAAAATAAAGAGGAAGTAATGAGATACTAAAGCGCATTCCATTACTGATGTGATCATTGAAATTAAGCGCTTTAATCTCAACATCACCATACTCATCTGTATAAGTTCGCTGCGCAAATAATGGTTATTAATGATGGTATAACTCCGTTGATAAAAGGCGCTTGAAGCATGTTGCTGTAAGATAGATTAGAGCTCTACCTCAATAAGCAGTACCTATTAGCTACCTGTTACCATTACAGATCTATTCATGTAATGGATATCAGGATAATATCTAATTTTGTAGATACCTGTATAGTAGAACTTTTATGACATATCATTTCTCTGATGTTAATATCATTCATGAAATGAATCAGGCAAAATACACCAGTTTCTCTGAAACTCCAATATAACAGAATAAGTATAACCTCCCTGTCACTTTACTAACTAATCTAAAAGTGATAAATTACATAAACTGCAACAGAAAATTATAATTAATGCTGCTTATCAATCCTCAAAACACCCCATTGAAAAGTGCTGCATTATATGCGGATATGTTAATAAAGGTTTGTTATTTTTCTTGTAAAGCAATCTGTAGCCATATCTGTATTCAATTATTTTGGTTTTTAACCAATCTACTATAGAAAGATAATTCAGTAATAAACGACCCTACACCATGAATCTATTTACTACTCATTCATCTTTTTAATTGCTGATATAATTGTTTACATTTTAAAAATAGAATTTTAATCAATAACTTTCTAGTTACCCTAACCTTATTTAGGCGATAGTAACTAATTTCATGTTTGTTGACAAAAGTTTCATACGATTTTGCTCCATCTGAAAAGTATAGACTCTTATTGATGATTAGTTCAAGAAAACGACCAACATACTCTCCATTAAACTCTTAAAGAATCTGATCGCTCACATGAGCCTATCAATCTCTGGCGATTAAAACCGCAATTTATTCTTTCCTTTTATCTCTTCATCTCTCGCATTTTCTAACTTTTCTATGTGAAATATAATGCTTCCATTTAAAGAATTGAGGAAAATATTTCGTCGACTTCAACAATAGTACTTAGCGCACTTAAGTTGACTGTTTTTGCTGAAGTAAAAGGAGCAGCGATGCAATCTAAACGCTGTTTTAAATTAATGCCTATTTGTTTCACTGCTCCTATAAAAATTAAGTTATTCAATATACATTAAAGATAACTAAACTATTGATCTTTATCATTTAGTTTCGTTAAAAAACTTACAGTTAAGATTATTAAATATTTTACTGGAATTTGGGGATTTTATAATGATATCGCTGTAACCATAATGAATATTTCCAACGGATACAACATGTTCACTGTAACAATATGGACAGGATAAAATTGAGTGAGTTCTTTCAATACATAGATCGACATCATCTGATAGATTATCGTTGAGACATCTAATGAGATTCAGCTTTATATTGATATGGAGCAAGGAAGTATAGTTCATTTAATCTGTATTACTGTTTACTTTTTCATGGTGTAACTACTGTAGCAAAAAAAAACGTTTATATAATAAAATTAATTTCTATCAACAACATTTGTCAATATGTCAAAATTTTTTCATGGCATATTATCTCTATTTTATTGAAATAATTCGAAAAAACAGATTATCTATCTTCCATTTTGTATGAACTCATCCGTAATTTTGCTAAGAAACTGATAGCATAGCTGTTGAGACGGACATCGAATCCATGCTGCGACACATGCTGAATTCTGACTTATATGCGAATTATCATAAGTCGTTCGTAACGAACATTTACTACAGTAAAGCATAAAGATAGGTATGGCAATATTGAAATTAAAGTGCTGAAGATTAGGAATCGCAGCGCAATTGAATATCTTTATAAAGCTCGTTTCTACTGTCTTATCTAAGCATGCAAAAGTAGCAAAAAAAATTGCTACCCATCATATCCATTTACCCTGCGGAAATATTTTCATTGATTATTTTTATAAAGTCATATGAGCTTCTCGGTAAAAAGTATATGGTCTTTTGCTGATATCATTAGTAGACTGAAATAGCAGTGGCTTACGTGATTTAATCGATATCTGCTACATTTATTTCTTGGCTGATGGCATAAACTGTCCTTTCAGCTAAGCTGATCGCTTTTATCTGCTTGTTATTATCGGCGACTGTGCATAGATGGTAAGAAGCTTGTTGCGCTAGAAGATACTTATTGATAGTTATAAGTTAACTTAGCTTAATCATATCTCCTAGGCTTACTATGGGAGACAGTACTTTTGATTTTGGAATGAGTATAAAGATATCTCAGATATGCAACACGAATCCTATTAGGTACACAAAATAGCTAATGCATTTCCTTCAATTGCATAAAGGGATCTAACCGAAAGTTAAGAGTAAGCTGCGGTAGATTTTAGTATCAAAAGAGGACTGATTTCGCTAACAAAACTTAATATTTTGTTAGCAAGGTTTTCAGTGTATTCTATAGCGATAAAGAAGTTGGATAAAGATTGAGAAGAATGGCTGGCACTCTATGCTTTCTGTCAGGGGACTGGGTATCAATAAGAATGATGAATCTAATTAAATTAATTTTTGCGGCAGTGAAGCTACGAAGCTGACACACGCGAAGCTCTATGATTCAATAAAATAATCATTTCAATGCTATCTAACTTCCCGTCTGCTCAGAAAAGATAAAACCGGCTAAAAGAGCAGCCCTGTCTAACCATGCTGAGAAACAATGTTTAATTTAATGATAGAGAACAGATTTACAAAGTATTAGAGTAGATCCTGATTGCTATACATTACATTTACTGATAACTAATTTTCTTCCCGTATATAGGTTCTTGTTTATATAAAATTATTCTATTGCTTAGATAATTTTCTTTTTTTTCACCTAATAAAAAGTTTATAGATTCTTCAAACAAGCCTTTTGATAATATCGCTAATTCTTTTACTTCTATGGGATTGGTATTGATTGCATAATCAGGAAAAATTAAAAACGATTAGTATCCATATCTATCTATGCCATAAATTCCTTTTATCCCTGATAAAATCAAATTTAAAACAAATACAATTAACTTATTTTTATTTATAAAATAACTAATGATATAGAATCAGATATATGTAATATATACCATATAATTTATTATGTTTTTTACATTTAACATAATTATATAACATAATAATTTATATTTATTTTATTCATATTGTTATTTTTATAAAAAATATAAACTTTTTAATATTTAAATTTATTTTCTTTATTTTATTCAAAATCAATTATAATAATAAACTATTATCTGTTCTTAAATCTATTAGTAGATTTTTATAGATTTTTTAATAAAAAATTTGAATTTTATTCATAACTTAACTATTAACTTTTAAATGCAGTTTATTAAATAATTATTTTAATTCAGTAATTGACTCTAAATTTAACATAAATATTTAATAGATAAATTATACAAAGAAAATGATTAATTTTACTAATTTTGTTTATAAAATAATCATTTGATTTATAAAAACTAGACCAAAATAAAAACAAGAGGTATAATACATCCCACTTATAGGCCCCTTGGCTCAGTGGTTAGGGCAGGCGACTCATAATCGCTTGGTCGCTGGTTCAAATCCAGCAGGGGCCACCAAATTTTTTCTGTATAAAAACTAATTAATACACTTATTAATATAATTGTGTTTCTATTGTAAAATCATAGATTTTACCTTATATTTACATGAGAAATTATTTCTGAATGGTTACAGCTATTTCTTATAAATATCATCGATAAATTCACTGCAATCAATATAACCCATTATTTCCATAAACCTGATAACGCATTAATGTTGATGAATAATCAAATATCAGATATCGAAATTTAATTAGACGTTATTTACCACTAGTGATCAGTAAGAAATCCCTTGAGCTGCTTACAACTTTTCTAAGCAGAATATAGCAGATTAAATATCATTGAAATGGTTATTTTCTCAAAGCACAGTGCTTTGTTCGTCGACTTTCATAAACTCATGTCCAAAAGCTAATTAAATCGGATTCGTCGTTTTTATGACGCCCAGTTCCACTCACGGGAAGACATAGAATTCCAGCAACTCTTCTCGCTTTTTTTCTAACTTCTTAATCACTGCAGGAATATTTATTCTGATAACTTTTCCAACAAAAACATCAATGACTTTATTAGTACTATCAGGGTTCTCTGATACCAAAGGCTCCCCCCCACCCGAATCTATCATCCTTAACTTTTAGTTTTATACCTATGAAAGTAAAATGCCAGAAAATTAGCTATTTGTGTACCCAATAACGTTGCTGGTTCTATATGCCATGAAATATTTTTGCCATTGCATTCAAAACTAAGAGCACCGTCTCCCATAGTAAGCTTAGGAAATACGATTAAAATGCCTGCTCGTATAGGCATTAGAAGTTCAGTCAAAGTGCGCTTCTGACTATTAACAAGAATCTTTTAGTACAACTGTTTACTTACATCCATACGCAGTAATGTCGATAACGAGCAACAGGTAAAGGCGATCAACTTTCCTGACAGGTTTCTTATCCTATCGGCAAGAAATTAATGTAAGCATATCATTTAAATCATACAGCTATCATTTCTTATACTCTTCAGTCCATTGTTGTTTTAATCTGCTTAATGATACTGGTAGAGAAATCCTGTACTTATTAACCGATATTCGCTAACAGAGCAGAATATCGTGAAATCACCGATACCTATGGCTCACAGGTATAAGCATCATGCAGCTATTCATTATTTTTGTACTATTTACATATAAAGCGGAAGCAAGAATTTATTGAAAAATATTTCGTTGCCGCTGTAGATCTCCATCTTTTTAACCTTAGGTCTTTTAATCTCAACATCGCCAATAGCAATCTGTCTGGCTCATTGTAGCAGATAATCGTTACGGATAATGGATGACAAATCGTAGACAAGACGGCTTGAGTATATGTTGCAGTATGGATTCGAACTCCGCCTTAACAGACGTGTCTATTAATTGTCTGTCAACATTACGGATAAATTCATGCAAAAGGGATCACAGGTAATATCTAGTTTCGCAGATTGCATCTAGGTAGATTATTCATGGGGTATCATGGTTATTTTGTTAAAATCATTAATAAAATAAATCAATAAAACACACTAGCATCTCTGAAACTCTATAGACTAAAAATAAATATTACTGAGTGGTTAAACAACTTTTAATTACTTATAATAAAGAGCGTTTTATCGATTTATGTAATTACAATGACAAAAACTTTTACTAATAATTTGTTGAGTTAATAATAACTATCAATAAAAAATCACCTATAAATAAGTTATCTTTACTATGCTAAAAATAAATAAGCGTTTTATTCATCCAAAAAACTACGCAATACTTCTGAACGACTTGGATGGCGCAATTTACGTAACGCTTTTGCTTCAATTTGTCGGATCCGCTCGCGGGTAACATCAAACTGTTTACCAACTTCCTCTAAGGTATGATCTGTATTCATATCAATACCAAAGCGCATACGAAGAACTTTTGCTTCACGGGTCGTTAAACCAGCCAGAACTTCATGAGTGGCTGATCTTAGACTTTCCCAGGTTGCAGAATCTAATGGTAGCTCTAAGCTAGTATCTTCAATGAAATCACCAAGATGTGAATCTTCATCATCACCAATTGGTGTTTCCATTGAAATAGGCTCTTTAGCAATTTTTAATATTTTACGAATTTTATCTTCAGGCATTAACATGCGTTCTGCCAACTCTTCAGGTGAGGGTTCGCGCCCTATTTCTTGTAATATTTGGCGAGAAATGCGATTCAGTTTGTTGATTGTTTCGATCATATGCACTGGGATACGAATAGTGCGCGCCTGATCAGCAATTGAACGGGTGATTGCTTGTCGAATCCACCAGGTTGCATAAGTTGAAAACTTATAACCACGACGATATTCAAATTTATCAACTGCTTTCATTAGACCAATGTTACCTTCTTGAATTAGATCAAGAAACTGAAGACCACGATTAGTATATTTTTTAGCAATAGAGATAACTAACCGTAAGTTAGCTTCAACCATCTCTTTTTTTGCTCGACGAGCTTTTGCTTCACCAATAGACATTCGACAGTTAATATCTTTTACCTGTTGAATAGTTAAACCAGTTTCTTCTTCAATCTGTTGTAGTTTTTGCAACGATCGATATATCTCTTCTTCAACTTCAACTAATTTTTCATACCAGGGTTTATTTATTTTTTTTGCCAGAACTAACCAATTGGGATTAGTTTCATTACCTGAGAATAAGGTAATGAAATTTTTTTTCGGCATTTTACATTGTTCAATACAGAGTTTCATAATGAGGCGCTCTTGAGAGCGAACACGTTCCATCATATTACGCATATTATTCACTAAATAATCAAACTGTTTTGGTACTAAACGAAACTCTTTGAAAATCTCAGATAACTGCTCTATTTCTGCTATTGTATTAGGATGGTTACGGCCACTTTTTTGGATTTCAATGGACGTACGTTCATATTGCTCACGAAGCTCTAAAAATTTCTTCCGAGCAAGTTCTGGGTCGATATTATTTTCATCGCTGTCATCACTATTATTATCTTCGTCTTTATCTTCATCTTCGTTCTCATTTAGAGCTTCTTCCGATAACACTGAAGTAATATGCCTTGCTGTCGGTGCTATATCCTCTTTAATATTTAAATCAACAAAACCGGTAATAATATCAGATAGGCGAGTTTCACCTTTTTTAACAGGCTCGTATTGGTCTAATAGATAAGCGATAGCCTCAGGATATTCAGCAAGAGAACACTGAACCTGATTAATACCATCTTCGATGCGTTTAGCGATATCAATTTCGCCTTCACGGGTCAACAATTCTACAGTTCCCATTTCACGCATATACATCCGCACAGGATCTGTTGTACGGCCTATTTCACTTTCAACACTAGATAATACCTGGGCAGCAGCCTCAACAGCATCATCGTCAGTACCAGTGGCAGTTTCTGCTAGAATAAGATCGTCGGCATCAGGTGCCTCTTCCATCACTTGAATTCCCATATCATTAATCATTTGTATGATATCTTCGATCTGATCTGAATCGACAATATCTTCCGGCAGATGGTCATTGACCTCAGCGTAGGTCAGGTAACCTTGCTCTTTACCTTTTGTAACTAGTAGCTTCAGCTGTGACTGCGGGTTTTGCTCCATAAGACGCTATCCACATTTTATAATTTGGGTTGGTGTTAGTCGGCAAAAACAAGTCAGCCAACAATAAATTAAAAGGAGGAGGATTTAATTATTCATATGCCATTCCATTAAAATCATGGCAACTGATAAGCGTTAGCCATACGCTACATTATTTCTCACCTAAAAACCGAATATTTTTTTACTTTTTTAATATTATTATTTTATTCTTGCAGCAGTAATTAAACGAACTTCTTCACGTTCTTCACTAGTTAAACCTTCTGTTTTCTCTTTTACCATCAGAGATGCAAATCTTTCATCAAGCGCAGTAATAAATAAATGCTCCAAAGCATCTTGAAACATTTTTTCTGCTATCTCTTCTATCTTTATATCGTTCCAAGTTGCCAGTTTTTCAACTTGCTTAATAAATTTATTATTACGATAGCATTCCAATAATTGACCAGTATTTATCCCAGGATAAGATTGACAAAGTTCAACTAACTCTAAAAATAGAGCTGATCCTGGTAACTGTAAATGTTTAATCCCATCAAGAGTGGGAATTAATCTAACAAAATTTGGATTTTGCAGCAATAATGCTATTAATATTCGCATTGTTGTTGATTTAATTTTTGGTGTTTGATATTTTTTTTTAGGTAATCCTTTTTCAATCATGGAAAAAATACGCGAGGTATCAGGAATACCAATAAAATTACCTAATTTTTTAGCTAAAAAAAACTGTAACGTATCACCAGGTACCTTTTTAATTAAAGGAATAACAAGATAACTAAATTTTGCTTTACCTTCATAAGTTCCTAAATCAACTTGTGCAACTAATGTATCAAACAAAAATGTAGATAAAGAGTCTGATTTATCTATTCGTCGTTCAAAATTTATTTTACCTTCTTTACGTATTACTGAATCAGGATCTTCACCATCAGGTAAAAACATAAATTGTAGCTGGCGGCCATCCCTTAAATAGGGAAGTGCTGTTTTAAGAGTTCTCCATGCGGCTTTTCGACCTGCTTTATCCCCATCATAACAACAAATAACCGTATCTGTTGTTCGAAAAAGTAACTGGATATGCTCTACCGTTGTTGATATACCTAATGACGCTACGGCATAATTAATACCAAATTGTGCTAGAGCGACAACATCCATATAACCTTCGACAACTAATAATTTAGAAAGTGCAAGATTATTTTGTGTTGCTTCATATAATCCATATAATTGACGGCCTTTATGAAAAATTTCAGTTTCTGGTGAATTGAGATATTTTGGTAATCTACCATCTAAAACACGCCCACCAAATGCCACGACTCGCCCCCTATGATCTCGTATTGGAAACATTACACGTTCACGAAAGCGATCGTAAGTGCACCCATTATTACTGGTAACTAACATACCAGTAGCATCTAGTTGTTTACGGCTATCAGGACATTTAGCGAAATTCTTGAGTAGGTTGTTATTCCAGCCGACTGGAGAAAAACCGATAGAAAAACGATGAATAACTTCATCACTTAAGCCGCGCTGTACTAAATATTGTTTTGCACTCTGTGAATCTAATTTATTCAATGAATATTGATAATATTGATTAATATCATCCATTAATTGATAAAGATTTTTTCGCTGATGCAGCTCTATTTGATTTGAACTATTTCCGGTTTGATAAGGAATTTGCAGTCCGTGCATGGCAGCTAGTTCTTCAATAGTTTCGACAAAATTAAATTTGTCATAATTCATTATAAAATCAATAGCATTACCATTAGCACCACAGCCAAAACAGTAATAAAATTGTTTATTTTTATTAACTGTAAATGAGGGCGTTTTTTCATTATGAAATGGACAACACGCGAGATGGTTTTTGCCTTGCTTTTTTAGCGGCAGTTTAGCATCAATAAGATCAATGATATCGGTTCTGGCCAATAAATCATTGATAAATATACGTGGAATTCGTCCAGCCATAAACTCTTCTTTGATGAAAGATAACAAGTCTTTTTTTTGTGTTAGAAAGTGCAACATTTTTGTAATCATTGCTACCTAATTATTAGGATTATTGAATCGTAATAATTAGTGCAAATGAATACGACGTTCATTTTCACGAACCAATTTTTTAGCGTAGCGCTTTACTGCTGATGCTTTTTCACGTTTACGTACAGTCGTTGGTTTCTCATAAAACTCACGACGACGAACTTCAGCTAGTATCCCTGCTTTTTCACAAGAACGTTTAAAACGACGCAGCGCTACTTCAAATGGTTCGTTTTCACGTACTTTAATTACCGGCATATGCCTTTCACCTCAAAAAACTCGCTTTTTGCTTTGCTAACAATATTATTGCCAGCTGCCTTTAAAATAGTGTAGAATTTTACTTCAATTTTTATGGCTTTGTAAAGCGCTACATGAAAGAGATGCAAAATCCATCCAACTTTTTCTTTACTAAAAATTGTTACCATAATTTATATTATAATGGATAACCATATAAATTATATATATTAATACTAACTAATTTAATCTAAAAGACAGTTATTTATTTAAAAAAAATTGCACCAATTTTACATAAATTATGATAAACTTACATTATTAGTAAAGGTGATAAGTAATATATGCGTATTCTAGGTATAGAGACATCTTGTGATGAAACCGGTATCGCAATTTATGATGATCAAGTAGGTTTATTAGCCAATCAATTATATAGTCAGGTAAAATTGCATGCCGATTATGGCGGAGTAGTACCTGAATTAGCTTCTCGCGATCATATTCGTAAAACAATTCCTCTAATTAAAGTAGCACTACAAGAAGCCAGTTTAACTGGCAATGATATTGATGGTGTTTCTTATACCGCAGGTCCTGGCTTGATAGGCGCTTTATTGGTTGGAGCGGCAATAGGGCATTCATTAGCGTTTGCATGGAAAGTACCGGCTATTCCTATTAATCATATGGAGGGACATTTACTAGCACCAATGCTAGAAAAAAACAGTCCTGATTTTCCTTTTGTGGCATTATTGGTTTCTGGTGGTCATACTCAATTAATTAATGTAATTTCAATTGGTCAATATCAGTTATTAGGTGAATCAATTGATGATGCTGCTGGTGAAGCTCTTGATAAGATAGGAAAATTATTAGGCTTAGATTATCCGGGGGGGCCAGCACTCTCATTAATGGCTCAAAAGGGACAAGCTGGTAATTTTGTATTTCCTCGCCCAATGACAGACCGCCCGGGGTTGAATTTTAGTTTTTCAGGGTTAAAAACTTTTGCTGCTAATATCATTCGTAATAATAGCATGGATCAACAAACCACTGCTGATATCGCTCGAGCATTTGAAGATGCTGTTGTAGATACACTAGTGATAAAATGTAAACGTGCTTTAGAAAAAACTGGTTCTAAGCGTTTAGTTATGGCTGGTGGTGTAAGTGCAAATCGTACCTTACAATTAAAAATGGCAGAATCAATAAAAAAAATCGGCGGTGAAGTTTTTTATGCTCGTCCCGAATTTTGTACCGATAATGGTGCAATGATAGCGCTAGCTGGCATGATTCGTTTAAAATATGGCGTAAGCAATAGTATGGATATCACTGTTAAAGCACGATGGCCACTAGTAAATTTATCACCGTTAGCAGCAACAACTTTTCATAAATCGATTTAAAGTATAAAAATTAAAATAGTGATTAATTATTTTCTTGTTTTTAGTAAAAAATAATTTCTTTATTTCTTTTTTCTCCTTTTCTCTTCATTTTTTGCCATATAGGGCTTTTTTTTCTTCTCCATAGGAGAAAAATGTTTTTATGATAGCGAAAAGAGCATTAAACATGAAACTACCGTAACGAAAAGGTAAATTTCAGTTTAAATAACAAAACTATAGAAGGGAATTAATAGAGTAGTAATAATAAATAACTCCTAATAATGAATATACACTGAGTAGTACAGTTAGTAACTAGGTACCTACAATAACGCTAGATAAACCCAAACAAATGGCAACGATTGAGCCAAAATAAGTAGCAACACTTTTTCCGCCTTTAAAATGAAAGAAAATAGGGTATTTATGCCATAAAATAGGAGGCAATGGAAATGATTCTAAAATAAAAAGGGTATTTAAATAATAGGCTAACCATACTGGAATCATATATTTTAGAATGTCGCACATGAGTACAGCTAAAGCAGCAGATTTTTTACCAGCAATGCTGTAATACGTTTGTTGCTCCAGTGTTATCTGAACTCTGACCGTCTTAGTGGGGTCAGAAAGAACTATCAAACGACAGATCAAATACGGCGCGCGATGGAGATTGAACCACAGAGGTATACAAGGGTAATCATGCCAAGTGTAATTACACTCATATCCTTGCTCTAAATAAGCAAGATCTTTTTAACTTAACATATTAATAATACTTGTACATTATAAAAGTATTATTTACATTCTTGTTTCAAGGATCATAGTAATATAAAAATATCAATAATAATCTACAGTATAATTGTTAGTAACACACTAACAACTATCTATTTTATAGTTATTTTTGAGTTGTGATGAATTATATTTTCAACTTTTTGTTCTTTAAAAGCTCTATCAGCACAATAGTTTTTATTTTTACTATTTTTACTAAAATTTTACTAAAAAAATGTGATCATTATGCCATTTTAAAAAAAAAATAAAGAGAAGCATCTGGAAAACGATTATTTATCGTAATTAAAAATAAGAGAAAAGTAAATGGATATTATTTTTATTAAACAGTTATCAGTATTCACAACTATTGGTGTTTATGATTGGGAACAAACTATTCAACAAAAGCTATTACTCGATATTCAGATGGGATGGGATAATCAGCACGCTGCTAAAAGTGATAAAATAGAATATTGTTTAGATTATACTCAGGTTACCCAAGTAATAATTAAACATATAGAAACACAAAAATTTGCATTGATAGAACGGGTTGCGCAGGAAGTTGCTGATATTATTTTAAATCAGTTCGATAGTTGTTGGGTACAAGTTAAAGTTTACAAACCAGGTATTATGATGCAAGCTAAACAAGTTGGTGTAATTATAGAGCGGACAAAATCTACTTAAATTAACTTAAATCGGTAAAATTGTTTGTTTTTCCCACCAATCAGTTAATGTTTGTATACGTTGTCGGGTAAGTTCATCTCTAATCGCGATACCTTTAATACCTTGTTGAATAATATTTTTACTTGATACTTGTTGAATTGTCTTAAATGCTTCAATAACAAATTTAGCTTGTAAATAAGTAATTTCCTCTCGTCCTATCCAACCGCGAGCATCTGCTTCACAAGCGATGACTAGTTGATTAATACGCTCCGGTTTTCGCCAACTATCTAATTGATTAAATAGGTTAATCACAATTTCAGGTGTTAACTGATTAATTTGGTGGATTTGTTTATGAAAACGAGCAACTAATTTAGCTAATTCTTTCATTCTATTAGAAATATGTAGTCGATTACACATAGCTTCAATTAAAAAAATACCCTTGCTAGTATTATCGGGACATTGTTCAACTGGGGTCAGCGCTTTATCAAAATCATGACAGAGAGCAGCGAAGCGAGTTTCGACATTATCAGTTAATGATGCAACTATTTTTAAAGTTAAAAGAGTGTGAATTCCAGCATCTATTGCAGTCTCTGATTCTGTCACTGACAATATTCCAAATAATTGATTAATTTCAGGAAAAAGAATAGCTAGCGCGCCACAATCATATAAGACACAAAAATAAATTTCAGGCGAGGTTGATCGTAGTGCTTTTTCTGTCTCTTTCCAGACTCTTTCTGCGCTAATTGTATTAAGCTCATGATTAAAAACCATTTTTTTCATCAATAATTGAGTTTCATTAGCAATAGTAAATTTTTTCTTAGTCAATTGAGCAGCAAAACGCGCTACTCTAAGTATTCGTAAAGGATCTTCGGCGAAAGCAGGGGAAACATGGCGTAGTAAGCGATTTTTTATATCTTGCTCACCATGGAAAGGATCAATTAGTTGTCCATCTTCAGTTTGCGCGATAGCGTTGATAATCAAATCTCGACGTAACAGATCCTCTTCTATAGTTACATCAGATTCGGCATAATAAGAAAATCCGGTATAACCTAGACCTGTTTTGCGTTCTGTACGGGCTAGAGCATACTCTTCACGTGTTTTAGGATGAAGAAAAACAGGAAAATCCTTACCTACTTGCTGGAAACCTAATTTAATTAAATCATCATGGGTAGCTCCAACCACTACCCAGTCACGATCAGAAACAGGCAATCCTAATAACTGATCCCTTACCGCACCACCAACAAGATAAATCTGCATGGTATTTTCTTTAATTAATCCAGTGTTCATTACGTTTTTTTATATCGTGGGATAATATGCCGCAATAACAAACAAAAAATTAAACCTCTACTGGACACAAAGACCCACCCCATACATAAACCACTCTAGAATGGGAACATGGAAATTGTTATCAAGATTGGTTTGTGCAATTTCTAATTTTTTCCTGAACGAATTAACTCATTTTCCAATTTTTTATTTTTCTGTTACTAGATTAGAAATAGTTTATTAACTGGATGTCACTTTGATTTATATTTTACTAACTTGATTATTCCAGTTGCTATCAATGTTAGTTAATTTTTATATAAATCTTGATTTTCCATTTCAATTAAGGGAATACGTGTTTTTAGATTAGCTGTTTTGCTAAATTGATTTTTTGATAATCAAGCGATTCGTTCTTTATAATCACGAATTTTAGCGTAACCGGTTTCAGGATCTGTGATTAATAATTGAACTTGATCACCGCTTTTTATACTACTAACAATGCAGTAATCCTAGACCCTTGGTAAATAAAAGTAGGAAGTTCGTCAGAAACATAAAGCGTTTCTTCCGCTTGAGTTAATATTGAAAGATTTAATCCTATTAATACTGTTATAAATAAAGGAAATTTTTTCATTGTATTCAACTATTTCAGACTGTAAAAAAGTACTATTAGCTGATACTAATGTGTTAAATGTACTAATGCAAATCAAAAAAAAATAAAATACTAATTATTTTAAATTAATTTGGTATTATTAATAATATTCATTATTATGATTTTATATAAAATTTTAGAATAAAATTCTTTACTAATTTACTTTTATAGTGTTTTATTTTTAATAAAATTTAATTAAAATTAGAATTATTTGTTTTTAATAAAATATTTTTGTTGTTAAGGAAAATAATCACACTTTCTAACTATTATTTTCTGGTTTATTTATATTAAAGTTAGAGCTTCTTTCCTTTATTGTTAGTCATAAAATTGACTACTCTAATTAACAATAGAGTGAATAGAAAAGATAAGAATCTACATTAAGTATGTAGACTAAACATTATAAATAAAATAAAAACCTTTCCTCTCTTTAAGAGAGGAAGGATATCAAAAAAAACTAAACTACATATTTGTCATCTCTAAATTAGATTAAAATTATCCGTTTATCCAAGAAATTATTAAAATGAATTTCATAAAAAATAATATTTTTCCTATATGATTTCTCCTTAAATAAACTGTTAAATATCTATTTTAAAATAAGTTATGCTCATTTCTAGTGAATGTAATTTTAGAGATGTTAGTATGTATATATCCTTGCTAATTGATTTTGTGGATGATTTCAACAACAGAAAGATGATGTGCCATGAAAATCTATCTAGAGGTAATCTGTAAAACTAAATATTATCTCTGATCTTATTGTACTAATCCATTCCAATAGTGCAAAGAGATGATAGCACCATTGCTGAGGACTGAGGTGAAGCTATCGTGCTGCAATAACGTGCTTAACGCTATCTTGTTAGCGGATGTTTATGATACCATTTATAATGGTTATGTGCTACAAAAAACCATGCAACTAGTATTAAGAATGTTGAGATTAAAGTACCTAAAATTATAAATCACAGCGGCAACAAAATATGCTTCAACAGCTTATTGCCACTATTCTGCTTGTATCTGTACTAGGTATATCTACTGGTAATTTTCACAAAACCCTTAAAAAAGGAGGCGCTTCACGATGAAAAGTATATGATATCTTGTCAAGTGCTATCAGAAAACTAAAATAAGGAAGGCTTAAAAACGCAGGCAAGGACGGGCTGCATGATTTGAGCGATACACGCTACATTTATTTCTTGCCTGATGGCATATCTGTCTTGTCAGGCAAGATTATTTCCTTTGCCTGCTGATTATTATCAGCAGCACAGTGTGCACATGGGCATAAGGGAACTTGTTGCAGTTGAAAATGATTATCGAAAAATTATAAGCAGCACTGGGTTGAACTTCTTAATTGCCTGCGAGTGCGTGACTTAACCGTATTTTCAGACTTGCTATGGGAGACGGTGCTATTAGTTTTTAATACAATGATAAAGATGTTCCCGAATACGCAATATCAATGTTATTTGGTATACAAAATGATTCATCTTCTATCTTAACTTCCAAAGGTATACAGAATCAAAAGTTAAGGGTGAGCCTGCAGCAGGTCTTACTAGCATAGAGCTGTAATGCCGCTAATAAACTTCTTGATATTTTTTGGCAAGGTTTTCAGCGTATCCTGAAGCGATGAGAATATTGAAGAAAGATTAATAAAAATGGCTGGCATTCTACGACTTCCTGTCAACGGACAGGTGTCAGTAAGAACAACGAATTCAAATTATAAATCAGTTTTTGTGTGGCAGTATCAGGCTATGAAGCCGATGTAGAAGAACTATAATTTGAGGAAATCAACCCTTTCAATACTATTGAAGCTCTTTCCGTCTACTCAGAAAACTGAAACCGGCTAAGAAGATTTTATCATGCTTTATCTTACTGACAACCTCCATTCAATTTAAGGATGCAGAATAGAATTACGAAATATCAAAAAGAAGCACAACCTAACAAACATATACTAAAATTTATTAATAACCAATTACTATAATAGCACTTTCTTTTTGTATACTACACAATAGATTTCCAGTTACTTAAAGCCACCTATTATCATATACTTCCCTTTTGGCATCTATCAGTATATCCCAACCCACTCCTCTATCAAATATATCATCATCTCCTTCACCACCATTTATATCATTATCTTCTTTAGCAACTGATATGCCGTATTCTCATTTACTACTTAATACGATTGAATTATTCTTCTCTTTAAATGTTTGAATTAAATTTCATTGAATATTCTCTGGTTATTTATCAACAAAATTTAAATTAAATAAATAATATATTAAATTAAAATTTACATGCTATCAATTATTTATAACTAGTAATTAAAATTTAATAACAAGAGTATATCTCCTATTCAAGAAAATCAGTTACTTTTTTAGCACTATGGAAAAATCTAATAATAGTAAACTAACTCTTCTTTTACTAAATAAGCAATGTTTAAATCTATTCAAAAGTTGGCCTTTTTGTGGAAAAATCTAAAAAAATAGAAAATTCTTATTATTTAAATGTCAAGTTTTAGAGAAAACATAGTTTTAAAAAAAATAAAAACTGCAACAGTTAAGGTTCTTTTCTTAATTAAGAAAATTGTAAATTTATATTTAACTGATCACTGCATCAGCGAATTTACTGCATTTTAATAACTTAACGCTTGATATATTAAACGCACCTATATCATAGGTGATAGTTTTGATAAAATCATTCCTTTCATGCTTGCACTATAATGATTATCTCAGCGATCTCTATATCTAAGCTCATACAACATTTGCTCTCAGCAAAGAAAAGTAATCAAGCCTGGATTGACTTTGTCTTGATCTGCGTATTTTAAAAATATTCCATGGATTTCTATTTAAAGAATGCATAACTATTATCTATATTTACGGCCTGAGGACAATACCTCTAATTTGAGCTTAATTGTATTGGAAATATAATTGCTATTAAGGTTCATACAAATGAAGACGTTATAATTCGATTTTGGCAACAAATTTATTGTAAAAATACATCAGCAATCATGTTTTTAACAAAAAAATCTTTAATTATCTATGGATACTTAATTTTTATTCATGCAGCACCATTTAGTAATTCCTTACTAAATTCCTGTTGTGCTAACTGATATCCCTAATCTTTAAAAGCACCTTCAATGAATTTCACTTTATTTTCTTTATTCAATAAAATAACTGATTTTACGATTATTTTGGACAGCAATATTCAATTGCTGCTTGTACTAACCGCTTCGTTACTTTCTCCGAGCAGGACTTTAATTCTGATTCTACAGTTAGTTGAAAACCAAATTTTATTTCCTGTATATATCATCCCTTTTAAAAATTTAATTATTTATCTACCTCAAAGCAGAACTGACAGCTTCTCCCATTCAATACTCATAAATATTTTAAGAATTTTCGCGAAAAATAACTATTTTAGTCAATTCTAGCTATTTTACAGCGGAAGGGAAAGTAACACCGCCTTGATAATAGCTCATAAGTCGTAAATAAATATAAAGATCGAGTTTTTTAGGTAATCCCACATCTAAACAAAAGATCTAAAACTACACAATAGGTGTAGTTAATAGTTATTTAATAGACACATAATACTGTTAAATTAAATCAAGTATTTCAGCGAAAACCCTGATATATTCTTACCTTAAATTTAAATTGATTTTTCACTAGAACAAATCTCCATCTATGAAATCTTTTTGTTACCGTGATATGTTTTCTTTTTACTGCTGCATCAAACACTTTTAATATTACTTGGTAATATAAACACCAATACTATTCTTATGAAAGATAATAAATCATTGAATTATTAGGACAACAAACTTACCTATTCTAGTGTTATTAGATTATCTTGTTGAGAAATTAGTATTTTTATTTTCTATCAAGCTCTCCTTTTATTATATTACGCAATACCTATTAACTTTAAAATCAGCTAAAGTGGATTTAACCTGCTGAATCTAGTGAGAAATAACATATAGTTTAAGAAAGAAAAACAGATTTACGAAGCATCAGAGCAAAGCAGAGAATCTGACCAATTATACACTAGATTCACTAATAATTCTTTATTAAAGTTATAGTAAGATTATAACAAGGTACTTGAATAATTTTCTACCTAATACTTCTTAATTTAAAATAAAAGATAGATCTTATTGCTCATTAGGATAATAAATTTGCAACATAAAAAATTAAATTAATTCTCTAATTAGAGAAGTAGTACAATTTTTTTTCAAAAAAACAATTAATTCACTAAAACATTACTCTTTAATAAATTGTTCGATATATGATCACAATTTACCAATCCAATTGGTTATAAAATATGAAAATTACATTTCTATCCTAATATTTATACCGCAGAACGGTTAATGTCGTGATAATAAGAATCTTAAGATTGATTAATTGTTTAGTAACGGAATTATATAGACTCTCGTTACAGAATTATATTTATGGCAAATATGACTAGTGAGAAATATAGTTGATAGAAATTGTCATGATAATGACACTTCATCGTCAAGCAACTACAACACTTAAAAATCAAAACTGCTATTCAGCATAGCAAAGAGATTGCGTCAGATTTAATTAAATAACGTTATGCTATATACGAATTTACCATGCTAAATGGTAAAAGATATGTTGATAATTACAGCTATATTCCCCATAGTTTACCGATGAGGTTGTTATTAGCTCATCAAGAAGTTATAGTCATTTCCTATGAAAAATATTTTTCTATCTCTCAATAATCTGTTGGTAGCCATATGTGAATTCCTTAACTCTGCTGCATCTTGATCTTATCTTAATAGTTATTATGCAGATAAGGATGGATAATTTGCATGAAATTAGATAAAAAACTGAAATTGATGTAAGAAGCGTTTAAAAGATACGAACCTAATTATCTAAATGTAGATGTGAAATATCTTCCGCAATATCAAACAAAGCTTCACGACATTATTTTTTGTGTATATATTACATAACTCGATGGGTTTTTGTCTGCCTTTACAAAGGATAAAACCATGACTAATTTTGACGTTTCTTACGTGATCTTTAACCGGCAATGTCCCATGTTTATCCGGTTACTTACAGGCAATAGCAAAGAATTTGTAGCGCCTTTTTAATCTATGAAACATTCAGTCAACAGAAAATATAAATTCGACTGTTTATGTACAGAGCTTGATATAAAATACCTACTTATTCATCGATCATTCTAAATAAATGGTATAATCGAGCGATTTAATGAGTGTATAGAAGATGAGCTGCAAAGGCATTATTTAATTCTGGTTAAGAGCTTGATATCAAGCTACATCAATATTATTGATTACGCAATTAGGAATTACCCAATCAGTATTGGGTAGTAAAACTCCATTGAAGTCTATGAAATATTATTTTTAAATTAAACTTAAATTATTCAAAAAACTATACTATTTTTTTAGGAAGTGACATTTAGTCAACAGGACTACTCCAACATAAGTACTTTAAGTACCAGTGGTTTTTATTGTTAGTTAATTATCTTGAATTATCAATATTTATCAGTATAATCTAATGAAATTTATTGTTATTTGTCCGTACCTAATGGTTAATAATAGTATATAGAATCAGAATGAGCAATTGTTATGTTGTCTTTAAGTTAACCTAGTCAATACTTATCGCAAACAATAAAGTCAGATAGTAGATACTATCTGACTTTATTGTTAAATAAATTTTTTATTAGAGTTTGATGATAGCAATCATAGCAACTATACTAATGGTGATAGCAGTACCATAAAAAATCCATTTTCCAGCTGGAATTGCTATTTTTAGATCATACATGCCATGATGAAGTCGATATAGCCCACACCAAATAGGTAAAACAATCATTAATAACAAAAAAACACGCCCAATAAAGCTTTGACAAAATGCCAGAATACGTTCATAATTAAATATTTCTGGCGCAAAACAATCTAGAGGAATTAAAATCGCTAATAAAAGAATAATAACCGGAGAGACAATTGCACTCCACATACCGCCAACACCAAATAATCCCCAAAAAATAGGTTCATTAAAACGTTTAAGAAGGTGATTCATCATTGTTCTCCTTAGATTATATTAGTGATACAGCTAAGATATTAATCGTTACTAGAAACATAATACCCCAAAGTAATTTTACTATCGTTTCTTGGGGTATTTTTTTATTTTTAATTATAATATTGATAGCTTTTGGTACTAGTTCAAACCAAGTTTTTGTATGAAATACAGCTGCTATTAAAGTAAAAATATTAATTAATAATACAATTGGATTATCAAGAAAACCAACATAATTAGACCAACTTTTACCCCCTTCTGTTAATGAACATACGCCATAAAGAACGAGTAAACTAAACCAAATTTGAGGGATAGCAGTTGCTTCTCGAATAATATAAAAACGATAAAATTCAATCTGTTGCCAACAATTTTGTGAAAATTTACGTACATATGGCTTACGTTTTGTCATCATCTTTTTCCTTAGCTTGCTTTAAAAATAGATATAATAAAATATTTTATACTTGCTGATTTTCCTTATTGAATTGCAGTAGTAAGATTAACATATTTAGACATACTTCAGCACAATAACCGATAAATATACAGCTTCATACGTTATTATCGGCATTTAGTAATGCCATCCCATTTTTTGCTTTTATCTTGATTATCGAGGTTATAATGTGTTACAGTATGATTGCAATATGGCCAATAAACTATGAATCAAGGAAAATTAAGGGTTAATCTAAATAACAGAGGTGAATTAAACAACCTAAGAATTGATGATATTAACCATTTGACTAGGTATTATTTATTGGAACTATCGCTAACTTTACAATTATTAACAATAATATTAAATTAATAGCTTCAATGCTCTCAATAAAATTAGTCATATCTACTCCTAAATCTCTTTCGAGAGGGAAGTTTACCAATACTTCTACTTTTTAGTAGATCAGTTATAGTCCGTAAAAAAAGTTTTTCAGGCTAAGTATTTAGCCACCTAATTAATTATTATACCGCAATAGAGCTGAATCGTCATATGGAAAAACTAGCGGTAGAAGAGGTCATCTACTAAGTTATATTTTAATATAACCAAGAAGATCTAGCAAATAGGTTTGTTTATCACAAGGAACTTCATAAGTAACAGAATAAGTGGCATGGTTAGTTTCAGTATTATAGCGCATGATCTCTATTTTTAGTTTTTTTAATCTTAGCCATTTCCCCTGTACCTTGTTTTCTTTCTCTTATGCTGTTGCTTTATCATCATAAACACATTTAGCTGGTGCTAAATTGGTAATTTTATATCACTATAAACTATATACAGACCCAGCCTTTAAATTATAAAAAGCAAAAGAATATTTTAGAACATTAATATTATCACGTTCAATGATACCTTTATTCAGGTAATAATAGGCAAAACAAGAGGATTTCTGATAGAAATCCTAGTAAACTATATATTCTTCTGCATCTAAACTGAATTCTAATTTAATTATATTGAGAAGCTCAATATAAAATACTGATATGATCTGTAATTTCAATGTGCTTAAAGTGTTCTTTAAATTCAGCTATTTTAATCTATGGATTTTGCATTAATCCAGAGTAGGATAGATACCATAATCTTCCTCTATTTCTATCTTCATTTCATTATGATGTTAGCCCGATTCTCTTTAATTTTTCGGTTTATCAGTTTAGTTAAATTAGTTTCAATTTTACTATATTTTAATTTAATGGTATCAATATTTTATTGAAACATTTTAAGTAGCATATTTAGCCGCTTCTGTACCAAATAATCTCTAAAAAAAACTAATTCTACTAAAGAGTTAGCATTCAGTGTCGGTCTTCTTCACAGAAGACAATCGATAAGGATTCGCTCATAAAACAGAGCTTTGATTGATGTTTTAAATTTAAGATTGATTTCAATCCCTCGCTTATCGTATAATAAATGGTTGATCAAATAGAAAAAAATCAGTAACTAGATCAACACCAACATAAACTTTGACTATTTTATAAATAAGAGCCAGATATTTATCAAGTTCCTTCGCTCCTAGAGGTGTATTGTAAGTCAAGATTTACGACACATTACCACACGATACGATTTTATTTTTTAAAATACATGCACACTTCACCACTCATGCTAAAAGCATGCCTTATTGATTTAATTCTATATATTTATTTTCTGGTTTACCTAATGGTATTTTAGCCATAAAATCATAATCTTACTAGATAACGAGATCCATCATTGTTGATGATGGATCTCGTTATCTCCTCTACAGTCTTCATTTATAAGTATGTCAGATCCTATCAAGTTACAGTTAGACGGCATGGAACAAATTCCATTACGTAGTATGGAATTTGTTCCATGCCGTCACTGCTAATAACTTCACTGTTAGTATTATACCGGTAATACGATCTGGCACAAGATGGTCATAATAACAGTGTTTACCTTAATTTGAATATGACTACCTTCATCATATAGATAGCAACTAGGTCTTATATTATATCTTCATCAAGAAGAATATTTAACACAAAATATTCATCAAATTGCTAGGTTGATGGATATTTAAATGAGGATTTAAATAAACCATATAACACATGAAAACCTATTTTATCAATAACAAAGCAAAGTTGAAATGCACTCGATTTTTATTACTTCAAAGCGATGGAGATTCACGGTACCATCTTTTCTTTACGATTTTCATGGGAATTTTTCATAATTCTAGTTGTGTTATTTCGGTTGAAAATGCACAAAATATTCAATCACACATTGTTAACAAACCAACCATTTTCTAAAACTATATCATTAAAACAATAACCATAGGAATTATGAGATTAAGCGATTGTCGCTGCGATACCTTCTGCAGCAACAATATGATTGTGCATAGAATAAACTTTTAAAACAAAAAATTTTCATATATGGATTAACTTCAGTAACAATAATTATTTCTCTTAAATCAGATCAACCACCTTCTATTTATTACTAAATTAGAATTAAAATTTTGCATAAAATACTATTTCCATTATTAATAGAAATAAACCGTATGTTGTTACGGCATTAATTATTAATTAATATTAATTAATAATTAAAAATTATAAATTATAAATTATTATTTAGCATTTATAATAAATTGTTACTGACAGAGATTTGATTTAGATACAAGTTTTGCAAAATTTTGCTTATATAAAATGAGAGCTAGACTTTTTTAAATTAACTATTTTAATCGAGTTATTGGAAAATCTATTGCATAATTATCAGGACTGGCTACATTCCACTCTGATGTTTGATAAATCTATTATTCATTCTTAATTAGATATTATTTATCACTAAAGTCAGCAGGTTAAATCCCCTGAACCGCTTTCAGATATTTTGAGCAGAATATAGTGAATTATATAACATTAAAAGGATTTCTTTCCAAAACGCAGTTCTTTTGCGCGTCAGATTCATAACCTAACTATCACAAAACTCGATTCAATTAGATTCTTCGTTCTTATTGATGCCCAGTGCGCTAACAAAAAGACATAGAATACCAGAAGCTCTTCTCAATCCTTCTCCAACTTTTTTATTTCTACAGGATACTTCTCTAAAAATCTTGCTAATAAACTTCAAGGACATTATTAATAGCATCAGGACTTTCTGCTACCCACGGAGCTCTCGCAACTCACCCTTAACTTTTACTTGCGTGCCTTTGGAGAGTGAAGGTAGGATATTAACTGTTTTGTGTACCAACAGCATTGTGGTGCTACATGTCCTAAAATATTTTTGCTATTGCATTCTAAAACTAAAGGCATCCCGTCCTCCGTAGCAAGCCTGGGAGATACAATTAAACTACCCTCTTGTAGGAGCAAATTAAAAGTTCGGCCAAGTTACACTTCTGACTCTTGGTAAACATCTTTTATCACAACCACCTCCTTACGTCCATGTGCACTGTTTTGCTAATAATGAGCAGCAGGTAAAGGCGGGTCAGATTTCTTGATAGAACAATTATGCTATTAGTCAAGAAATAAATGTAGATATATCACTTAAATCACACACCTACCATTGACTACGCTCTTCAAGCTATCGTTATTTTAATCTGCTGATAGCACTTTTTACAAGATACTATATGTTTTTCACCGAGAAGCAGCTCAAGATTTC
Source organism: Arsenophonus sp. NC-PE1-MAG3 (assembly GCA_052174455.1). Taxonomy (GTDB): domain Bacteria; phylum Pseudomonadota; class Gammaproteobacteria; order Enterobacterales; family Enterobacteriaceae; genus Arsenophonus. The sequence continues at coordinate 55,292 of JBQMRP010000034.1, forward strand.
GAAAAATCAGTGATAGAAGATGCCTCGTAGGTACAAAAGCCCATGATAGCAACTCTTCTCCGCTTTTTACACGCTTCAGATAAGGTGGTTAGGAAGGAGTTATTGAAATATATTCTGTTGCCTGCTATCTCCTTTTAACCTTAGGTACTTTAATCTAAAAATGCTAATATCATTCTATATAATTCACTGTAGCAAAAACTATTATGGATAACGAAGAATAACTGAGTCAAGAAAGGCGGCGTTGAGCATATTATTACAACTATGACTTCGAGTTTACCATTAACAACAGTATTTATCAGTTACCTGGTATAATTATCAATAAGTTCATGTAATGGATCAGAAGTAATATCTGGTTTCATGGATACCTATAGAGTAGACTTTTATGGTATATTATCTCTCTATTTTTAAATTCATCCATGAAATTAATCAGTAGGATACACCAACATCTCCCGAAACTCCATATACCAGAAATAAACCTAACTCTTAGGTAGATATATCAGGCCGGTAAGTGGGAAAAGGTGATCTTATTTAAACCGCACATTACAGTGCTAACGTAATTCACATTAAAGGTAAATTTTTAATTGTAAAAGAAATTATTAATAATAAATCAGTCTAGAATTAACCTGCTAGACATTTAGAACCAATAAAACTTATTTCACATGCTGCCAAACCCTTGCCACGAACTATATTAAAGAAATAGAGTGTTAATGCGGTTCCTCAGAAATTAATAAAAATTTATTAAAGGATTAATCTTCTGATCTTATGTTTGTGCTTTCCTTCTATTTTTTTGATTGAACTAAATAAGATGTCTGAAACCTCTACATATGACAATGATATCCACTAATCTCTATTATTACTAATGAAATATTATCCAGTTTATGTCTTTTATGTTTGTTTTAGTAGTAAAAGACAGATGCTGTTTTATCAGCTGATATTTTTCCTTTAACATTAATCAACGCTTATCAATTCCATACAAACTAATAGCGATTAATTCTATTCTACAGTAGTGCAACTTGTCACTGCGTGTTAAAATACATGAATTTATATTTACCAAAATGAGATTTATTCATGTTAGATAACCAGTTAAAAAAAGTGATCCTTGGCATGTCTGGTGGCGTTGATTCATCTGTATCCGCTTACCTATTAAAACAACAAGGTTATCAGGTTGCCGGTCTGTTTATGAAAAACTGGGAAGAAGACGATACTGAGGAGTATTGTTCAGCAGCTATCGATCTTGCCGACGCACAATTGGTATGCGATAAACTAGATATAGAGCTACATACCGTTAATTTTTCCGCTGAATATTGGGAGAGCGTTTTTGTCCATTTTCTTGCTGAATATAAAGCTGGTCGCACACCGAATCCCGATATTCTGTGTAATAAAGAAATTAAATTTAAAGTATTTCTAGAATTTGCTACTGAAGATCTAGCAACAGACTATATTGCCACTGGACACTACGCTAGACGTAAAACTGTTGCTGGACACCATCAATTATTACGTGGTTTAGATAAAAATAAAGACCAGAGCTATTTCCTTTACCCTTTAGATCAAAATCAACTAGCACAAAGTCTTTTCCCAATTGGTGAACTAGAAAAATCAACAGTTCGTCTTCTCGCTGAAAAAATTGGTTTAATTACAGCTAAAAAGAAAAACTCAACAGGGATTTGTTTTATTGGTAAACGTAAATTTTGTGACTTTCTCGCTCGCTATCTACCGACTAAACCAGGTGCAACAATAACAGTTGAAGGCGAAATTTTAGGTGAACATGCAGGCTTAATGTATTATACGCTAGGTCAACGTAAAGGATTACGTATTGGTGGTGTAAAAAAAGCTAATGACAATCCCTGGTATGTTGTTGATAAAGATATTAAAAATAATTACCTAATTATTGCCCAAGACCATAACCACCCACGTTTAATGTCCACAGGACTTATCGTTCAACAAATCCATTGGATTAATCCAGAAATATTAAATGAAATCAATCAATGCACTGTTAAAACGCGTTATCGACAGCCAGATATTCCCTGTACAATTAAGTCACTTACTAACAATAAAGTCGCTGTGAAATTTGACCACCCTATTGCAGCCGTTACACCTGGTCAGTCAGCAGTTTTTTATCAAGGTGAAGTTTGTTTAGGCGGTGGTGTTATTGAAACACGTATTCAGGAGTTAATGTGAGAAAAAATTTTTATAATATTACTCTTGCATTTGCAGGTATTTGCCAAGCATGCCGTCTAGTTCAACAATTGGCTCATGAAGGTAAAATTAATGATAATGCAGCAGAAGTGATGATTAATAGTACATTAAATATTAATCCAACATCTACATTAGCTGTTTATGGCAATAACGAAGAAAATCTTAGCGTTGGATTAAATACTCTACTTGCTATACTTACCGCTTCAGGTAGTACGATTTCCTCAGATTTAACCCGGTACTTATTAAGTCTCATTGGATTAGAACGCCGACTAAGAAAAAATTCACCTGCAAGTGATGAACTTAAACGACGTGTTGAATTACTTCAACAGAAAAAAAAATATTTTGAACCTATGTGTACTGGTATTTTTAATGCGCTAGCAGGTATTTATGTAGATGTTATTAGTCCTATTGGCCCTCGTATTCAGGTAACGGGTTCTCCCGATATTCTACAAAACACCTTGATACAAGCTAAAGTACGCGCATTACTTTTTACTGGAATTCGTAGTGCTGTTTTGTGGCAACAAGTCGCTGGAAGCCGACTACAATTAATGTTTTCGCGACAACGTTTAATCACTCAAGCAAAAGAAATTCTTGCTCATTCTTAATAAATTTGGAAGTTACTAGCAATGGAATTATCTTCACTGACTGCTGTATCACCAATTGATGGTCGCTACAGTGATAAAGTTAAATTATTACGTTCAATTTTTAGTGAATTTGCTTTGCTAAAATATCGTATACAAGTAGAGGTACGCTGGCTACAAAAATTAGCAGCATGCGTTGACATTAAAGAAGTACCAGAATTTAGTACCGAAATAAATGGTTATCTTGAAAAGATTATAGTTAACTTTAATGAAAATGATGGAATTCAGATCAAACAAATTGAGCAAACAACTAATCATGATGTAAAAGCAGTTGAATATTTTCTAAAAGAAAAAATGGCAGCCATGCCTGAACTTAAAAAAGTGACTGAATTTATTCATTTTGCCTGTACCTCTGAAGATATTAATAATCTTTCTTATGCGTTAATACTAAAAACTACCCGTGACCAAGTAGTTCTTCCTCAATGGCAAAAAATTATTAATACTCTAAAAGAGATGGCGCATCTTTATCGTGCTTTGCCGCTACTATCAAGAACCCATGGTCAACCAGCAACACCAACTACTATAGGTAAAGAATTTGCTAATGTTGTTTATCGTATGGAGCGGCAATATCGACAGCTTGAGCAAATAGAAATTTTAGGAAAAATTAATGGTGCTGTGGGTAATTATAATGCTCATTTATCCGCTTATCCTCATATAAACTGGCATTTATTCAGCGAAGAGTTTGTCACTTCATTAGGTATTAAATGGAATCCATTCACAACTCAAATTGAACCTCATGACTATATTTCTGAACTATTTAATTGTATTGTTCGTTTTAATAATATTTTGATTGATTTTGATTGGGATATCTGGGGTTATATTGCTCTTAATCATTTCAGACAAAAGACTGTTTCCGGTGAAATTGGTTCATCAACTATGCCGCATAAAATTAACCCGATTGATTTTGAAAATTCTGAAGGTAATCTCGGACTAGCTAATGCCCTATTAAATCATCTGGCAAATAAGTTACCGATTTCACGTTGGCAACGTGATCTCACTGATTCAACGGTATTACGTAATTTAGGCGTTGGTATTGCTTATTCTTTAGTAGCCTATCAAGCAACCTTAAAGGGCTTAAGCCAACTAGAAGTTAATGAGAAAAACTTACAAACTGAATTAGATTCTAATTGGGAAGTGCTGTCTGAAGCTATTCAAACTGTTATGCGTCGATATGGAATTGAAAAACCTTATGAAAAATTAAAAACTTTAACCCGTGGCAACTACGCTACAGCAGAAGATATCAAAGCGTTTATTGATAGCTTAGATTTACCACAATCAAAAAAAAATCTTTTAAAAAAAATGACACCAGCCAACTATATTGGTTATTCAATCAATCTAGTAGATATGTTAAAATAACGTTAATAAGTTCAGAGATATTAATAGCAAATCCTATTTTTTTATTTAATTAACCAATTAAACCATATAATTATTTTCTTTTAATTCAGTAATATTTTTCTGTTATTCAGCTCTTCTCTTAACATAGAGAAGAGAGTCATATTTGTTTCTAGTGCATCTACTTTCAAAGATGGATGGCGTATTTTGCTGATTGATTTCGTGGATAATTTCAATAATTAGTTATTAATAAATCTAGTGTATTTAATCCTGTTATGTTATGTTCTCATTCTGATACTTCGTAAATCTGTTCTCCATCCTTAAATTAGGTATTGTTGATCCTACTTAGTAAACAATACCTAATTTAAGGATGGAGAACAGATTTACGAAGTATCAGAGCGGAGACTTGACCACTATATACTAAATTTTCTAAAAAAATTTATAAATACCTTCATTAACAGGTAAGCCAAAAAAAATTTTGGCGATGTTTAATTAACAAACGTTTAAAAGTTTTTAATCGCATTAATTTCATTAAAAACGCTAATATAATCTACAAGAGCAGTAGATGCATTAAAAATATTGACACAACTATAGAGGTAGACTTTTTTATTTTATGTATGGTTGCAGTATTTTGCTAAGAAAAAATGTTGACAGCTTGTATTGTTATTGTTTAAAATAATGTTTTTAGATATTTCACATTTCATAAAAATAGACATTGTAAATGAAGTTTACACAACCAATTAACATTTAATTTCTATTAAACATTAAATGTTGTGGTGTGATTATGGGTAGCTCTATAGACAGACTTTCATTATCAGCATATACATATTAAACGGCATCTTTAATGATATTACATTGAAACATAATCTTTAAAGTAAAAAATCTTTTCTAATAAGCCATATTATTTTATCAAAACAATAGGATTGTTCAGGATTAAAAATATTAATATCACTGTTTGTAACTTCATCATCAAACTAATAGTGGTATTTCTATTTTTTTCTATTTTAGAAAAATCTGGATAGATATTACTGTTTTGATATTCATATCTAGAGTTAATCGTTATATTAGATTAGTAAAGTTTACAGCTAGTAAATAACCTCATGGTTAAAACCTTCTTCTTACTATTTCTGCATCAATACTATCCGTTAGGTAGTAGGTAATTAATAATATCTTCAACAAGGGAAGCACGAAGGATCTTCGTTCTCGATAAAATTTTTCTTGATCAATCCTCAATAATTGAAGATACCAAGTTTACCATAACAATATCGTCCGTCTCGATTAAAAATCAGCTAATATAGCCACAACAAGTTTTAATATATTATCATCTTAAAATGAACATGCCAGTTGTTTATAGGAAGTGAATTTTATAGTTGTCATGAATTTTGTCATAACTTAATTCCATCTTTAAATAAATAAGAAAAAAGATGAGTTAAAACAAGTTAATTAGAGATAATAAATTGTAAAAAACTATAATAGATACCAGATTAATCTGGTATCTAAATAATAAGTTATAAAACTTATAATCAAGTTATAAGTTAAGATTGTTTGGCTCCTCCAACTGGACTCGAACCAGTGACATACGGATTAACAGTCCGCCGTTCTACCAACTGAACTATGGAGGAACTGATCGAGCTCAAAAAATTAACTGCATGCTAACGATGTCATAATGTTAAATACATTATTTTTTCTATATTGTTTATTTTGCAATCAAATTATATTAATAATAAAATATTTATTTAATAAAATTAAATCTCTAATGAATAATAAAGTATACAGGTATTTTATACCATAAAATATTTTTAATTTTTTATTTAAAAACCCTCTTAACTTAGTTTTGACTGCATTATTGATAGCTAGTTAAGCAACTATTTTTAGTAAAAAAGCATTTAACACCATTCTTTTCAAGAATAAAAAGTAAGTTATTAAGCAAATCTGGTGTATGATGATCAGGTTTCATTCCGTAAATAATGCTTCAACGAATCTATTCTCCATCCTTAACTGGAATTCTGTTTACCAGAAGTGTCAAACACAAGTCACTCTATAAAGCAGTTCAAGCTTTCTAAGCAAACTCTAGCAGCTTAAATATAGCATTGAAAGGATTATTTTCTTGAGATACAATGCTTATCGCATCGGCTTCATAGCCTTATTGTCGCAGAAACCGATTCAATCGGACTCATCGTTCTTATTTCCTCAATTTACTTATAGGGAAGTCCGTAGAATGCCAACACCTATTCTCGATATTTCTTTAGCTTCTTTATCTCTGCAGAATACTTCGCTAATAACACTTTGCCAAGAAAATATTAATGGCTTTATTAGCGGCATCCGTGGCTCTCTGCTAGGCAAATATCCCGTATCTCAAGCCTTAATTTTAATTGCATGCCATTGTGGAGTGAAGCTAGCACATTAGTTATTTTGTATACCAATTCCTAATAGGTTTGAGAGTGAGTGCCTAGGAATATATTTGCATTGCATTCCAAAAATTAAAAGACAGTTTCTCTAATAAACCTGAGAGATACGGTTAAGCTCCACGCTTCCAAGCCATCTAGGAATTCGCCCCCGTTTATTTCTGACTTTTGATAAAAATATTCTACCGCAACCTAACTCCTTTATGGCGATGCGCAGCACTTCCTATTTGACCAAAAGGTAAAGGAGATCAGTTTACCTAATAGAATTACATATTCCTTCAGTCAAAAAATAAACGTAATGTGTATTACTTAAATTATCCAGATACCATTACCTATAATCTTCAAAGTATTTCTGTTTCAGTTTGCTGACTAGCACTTATAAAAAGATCATGTACACTTTACCGAGAAGCGTGATAGAGCTTCATGAAACCACCGGTGGATATGGCTCGCAGATATAGACATAGGTAGCCAACTCTTTAGCATTTTTGCACGCTTCAGATAAGGCAGAAATAATTAGCTGTTGAAACATGTTCTATTACTATTGTGTAATCTTCTTATCTTAGGCATTTTAATCTAAAAATCGCTAAACCAGTCTTGTGTGGATTTATTTCATAGCAAATAACCGTTACGGGTGATTGACATATAACCTGTCGAAAAGGCGACGTTGAGCATTATGTTGTGGCATACCGCTTCGATTTCATCTTCAATAATAGTGTATATCAGCTGACTGGCAGTATTACGGATTAGTTAGTGAAATAGATCACAGTAATATCTGATTTCACTGGGAAAATACCCCGTGCATGCTAGACCTTTCATAGCATACTTATCTCCCTGTTGTTGAAATCATCCACGAAAACAATTAGTAAGATACGCTGCCATTTCCAAAACTCCATACACCAGAAATAAGCAAAATTCAAATCAATTTTTTATTTTTTATTAATTTATTTACTTAAATGAAAAATATTTTTGAAAATTCAATTTTTTCTTAAACAAAAGCATAAAACTATTGATATTATTAATTACTCATGCGTTAATAAGAAGAAGCTTTAAAAAACAGATCTATTTTATTTACGACATTTAAGTTAATTCGTTATGAGTAGTGTTATCCTTGATAGCCTTTCGACCGTCTCTTGCTAAGTGCTTTCATGAATTAAATAGTGATGTAGGCTTTTATATATCTGCCGAAGGCGGCAATGTTTATTTGTTATATAGGAAAAGGCACATGTCTGACAAAATGAAGGGTCAAGTGAAGTGGTTTAACGAATCTAAAGGCTTTGGTTTCATCACTCCTTCTGATGGTAGCAAAGATGTATTCGTTCACTTCTCTGCCATTCAAGGAAATGGATTCAAAACCCTAGCTGAAGGGCAGAATGTAGAGTTTACCATTGAAGATGGTTCGAAAGGCCCAGCTGCAGCAAATGTAACTGCTCTTTAAGATTAGTTAAATAACTGGATTTCTTGAAGCCTGTCGTGTAAGCGGCAGGCTTCTTTATTTTTTTTGCAGTAAAATTTTTTGGCATAAACAATAAAATCAATAATTGCGTTTTAGCAAAAACCGATAGAGACCAGATAAGAAAAGCCATTATTCGATTAATGGAGTTTTTAATGAGAAAATGGTATATTTAATTGAATCATCTAAATATCCAACTGATATTTATTTTTAATAAAATATAGCAGGTGTATAGTTACTTATGTAATGTCAAAAGACAATAAATAAACATAAATTAAGATCTTCATAACTTAATAAATTACTATTTCTGCACTTGAATATCTTAATCATAATTAAATTAAAGTTATTAGCAAATCTAGTGTATGAGACGGTCAGGTTAGGTTTTACTCTGATGCTTTATAAATCTGTTTTCCATCCTTAAATTGGATGTTATTTTACCACTAGTATCAGCACAAGATCATAAATCTATTTAGCCAGTTCCAGTTTTTAAGCAAAGTGTAGCAGTTAAAATACTATTAAAATAGTTGTTTTTGAAACATAGCTCTTCTCGCTTCAGCTTCATAATTTTACTGTTACAAAAGCTAACTCAATCGGATTTGTCGTTCTTATGACCCCAGTGCGCTGACAGGAAGTCATAGAATGTCAGTGTTTTTTCGATCATTTATAGTTTCTTCATCGTTGCAGGATATTTCGTTGATAACTTTGCCAACAAAAACATCAAGATTTATTACTGAAATCAGAGATCTCTGGTAGCTAGAGCTTACCAGAGCTCTCATATTTAACTTTCAGTTAATACCTATAAAAGGTAAAGCGCTAATGCATTAGCTGTTTTGTACACCTAACAGCGCATTGCTGTTACATGTCCTGGAATATTTTTGTTATTACATTCAAAATCAATGGCACCTAGGCTTCCGTAGTAAGCTTAGGAGATACAATTAAACTAGCTACTCAAAAGTCATTAGAAGTTGGACACAGCTTGCTTCTGATGCTTAATAAGCATCTTCGAGCGCAACTTAACTCTTTACGTTTATGCACAGTGACTCTGATAATGAAACAGAAAGCAAAGTGAGGCATTATCTTGCTTGAAAGGACAGTTTATGCCATCAGCACAAAATAAATATAACGCGTATCACTTTAAATCACGCAAAGAAGTTTTACCAACCTTGCCTGCGCTCTTTAAATCATTCCTGTTTCAATTTTTTGATAGTGCCAGCAAAAAAGAGGCAATGTGTTTTTTCACCAAAAAACCTAGAACTTCGTAAAAATCACCGAATAGGGTAATGTCTTGCAAGTATAAGTGATAGGGTAGTAACTTTTAACGCTTTTTGTATTCTTCAGATAAGGCGGTAGCAATGAGTTGTTAAAGCATATTTCATTACCGCTGTAATTCCTAATCTTAGGGACTTTAATCTCAAAATCACCCATACTAATCAGTATGATTCGCTTTGATAAATAACCGTTATGATCGAAGCAATTAGCGTCTATCGATAAAGGCAAATTTGAACATGTTGTTGCAGAATTGGAATTAATACTCTACCTCAACAGCAATACCTGTCAGCTGCCTGACACCATTATAAATACATTCATGAAAGGGATCCCATAGGTAATATCTGATTTCGTGGATACCTTAATCTAGGCTTTTCATGGTATATCATCTCTTTATTGTTGAGATGATCTATGAAATCAACCAGCAGGATATGACATCCTATTCAAAACTTCATATACCAAAAATGAGCATAACTTGGATTATATTAATAATAGCTGTAAAATCATTGGATTTAAGCGATTTGCCACCAACTCCTAATGCACCATCGATATTAGGTTGAGTAAAATTTTAGCTTCATTAGCTGGTATTCACTAAACCATCATACTAAATAATTACTTCTTCGACAATGCTAAATCTTGCTTAATAAAGATGATCACAAATAACTTATGGTCCCTCCCTCACTCCTGGAGTTGGAGGTGACTAATTTATCGGTACTAATCGTCCGAATCCATTCATAAGTAACAACACTATTTTTAATACGTTCAAATCTAAATGTTTAATACCGCATTAATTTAGCAAATGAAGATCTGTTCAATTTTTCTGGCGATATTTTATTCTTTAGATTTTGCAATACAAAGTACCGGCGTTAATTCTTGCAATTTTAATATTGCAAATTTTGTAGATAAATTAATCCTCTCTTAAAGATAAGTTTTACGTTTAAAATGACTGATAATAATATATTTTGTGCTAATATCTTTAACACTTTCAATGAAGTATCACCAGTAAAAGCAACAGACAAATTAATCTCAATATCTTACACATCAGTACTATTATTGGTACTGATTAAAACTTATTTTGCTTTTGTCAGCTAAATCACTAGTAGTGCAATTACGAATCTATAGCTAATGATACTATTTAATTTATTACGAAAATTTCCAATCAATTCTTCAACTATTTTTATACTGCTATTAAGTTTCCAATTTTCCATAACTAATGGATGCTGCGAACTTTCCTCTAACTAAAATATTATTAATAAATAAGATAAAAAACAATTCATCCCTTTTCAGTTTATAAAAAAGGATAATATAAAAATCCTATAAATAAATCACTTTATTTTTCTCATTTATGCATAACTATGTGAAAATTATTCTCATTTCTTGTATATAAAAATTCGGAGATGGTGGCGTGTATCACACTGATTAATTTCATGGATTATATCAACAACAGAGAGATGATATCCCATAAAAGTTCTAGACTACAAATATCTAAAAAAATCAGATATTATCTGACCCCTTACATAAAATTATCCGTAAATAGTGTATTAGGAATCTAATAAAACTGCTGTTGAGACAAAGCTCGAAGCCATGCTATGCTATTCAACATGATCCTACTGCCTTATCGGCGAACGCCCATTCTGTGATCATAACGATTATTTGCCATAAGGAACCATGCAAACTGATATTAGCAATATTAAGATTAAAATTCTTAAGATTATGGAATCGCAACGGTAATGGAATATGCTTAAAAGCTCCTTGCCTCTCGCCTTATCTGTGAAGCGTGTAAAACTGGCGAAGAAATGCTACCAAATAGCTCGTATTTGGTAACATATCCAGCGGTGATTTTCATAAAGCTATACTCTGTTAGCGCTTCTCTCGGTGTAAAAGCAGATGATCTTCTCTTGCCAAGCCGACATGAGCAAACTGAAACGGAAAATGGCTTAAAGAGCATAGACGATAGCCGGTTGCGTAATTTAAGCTATACTCGTTATGTTTTTTCTTAGCTGAAGGCATAATTCTGTTCTGTCAGGAAGCTAATTGCCTATAGATTACTGTTCATTATCAACCACACTGCATGGATTGTAAGGAAATCATTTCGGTCGAAGATACTTATTAAGAGCTAGGAGTAATTTGGGCTGAACTTTTGGATGGCCGCGAGCGCGTGGCTTAACAGCATCTTCTAGGTTTATTACGGTAGATGGAGTCCTTAGTTTTGGAATCTAATGGTAAAAATATTCCCGCGCGCGGCATCAATCTTATTGAATGAATAAAATAGCTAATATTCTACCTTCATTTTCCAAAGGCATGTAACTAAGTTAAGAGTAAGATAACTAGATCTTTGAGTAGCAGAGATCCGCGATGTCGCTAACAAAATTTTTAATGTTTTGTTACAAATGATTTCAGCGAATGTCATCTAGCGATTAAGAAACTGGGGAGAGAGATCCAGAGGAATGCCTGGCATCCTATGGCTTGCCGTCAGTGCACTGTGGCGTCAATAAAAGCGATGAATCTGATTGGAATATCAACTTTTGTAATAGTAAAGCTATGAATTCGACTGTAATTCAAGAAGAACAATCTTTTCAATAGTATTTAATCTGTTCTCGTCTACTTAGAATAACTAGAACCGAAACTAAGGAGATTTATAATCTTGTACTGATAAACTTACCCTGATAAACAATATTTAATTTAATAATGAAGAATAGATTTATGAAGCATAAGAGTGAAATCTAGTTTGATCCGCCATATAACAGATTTTCTAATAACTTCTGAAGTTATCATAATATTTTATTCTCAACTATATCCATCAGTAGCTATTTTTCCATAAATATGGAGGTGTAAAGAAAATCTATAATAACCCTGAGCTAAAGAGATAAGGAATAGTTATTTTTATTGGCTTACCCTTAACGTTTTATTAATGTAGTAAGTCATGAAAAAGATTTTTTCTGAAATAACGTTTTAAATTAAGAATTTCCTTATGTCTTATTGACAATTAGTAAATAACACATTCATTTCCATATGATGTTCTAATTTTTATCCATAATCTTTGACAATCGGTTATGTATTTAAAAACATCTTGTTAGATTAACAACCTCATTTTTAATTGAAATTAAACATCATTTTAAATAAAAAGGATAAATATCCTACTTTTCATTATAAAATAAAAAACTAACAGATGATTTATCTACAAGATGAATTATACTACAAATACTAATAGTCAGGTGGAGTTTAACTTTATTATATCTTCTCCAATTCAATCATAAGAAAAGAAAACAGAGAATGTAATAGTATAAAATAGACAAAAGAGAGATAATAAAATGATTAATAATAAAAAACGTCCAGGAAAAGATCTTGATCGTATAGATAAGAACATACTTAATGAATTACAAAAGAATGGTCGTATTTCTAATGTAGAGCTTTCTAAGAGAGTAGGGTTATCACCAACACCTTGTTTGGAACGTGTACGTAGATTAGAACGTCAAGGTTTTATTTCAGGTTATACTGCTTTATTAAATCCACATTATCTTGATGCGTCTTTATTAATTTTTGTTGAGATTACCTTGAACCGTGCTGCTGCAGATGTTTTTGAACAGTTTAATACTGTTGTACAAAAATTAGAAGGAATTCAAGAATGTCATTTAGTTTCTGGAGATTTTGATTATTTACTTAAAATAAGGGTTACTGATATGCCTGCTTATCGTAAATTGTTAGGGGAAAATTTACTTCGTCTTCCTAGTGTCAATGATACGCGTACTTATGTAGTAATGGAAGAGGTAAAACAGAGTAATCGTTTAGTCATTAAGACACATTAATAAATAAATACAAACTGAGAAAAGTTAGATATACTCCTCCTATTTATCCATACAGTTTTAACATTGAGTATTACTCAGCGTTGTTCTTTTTAATCAACAAGAAAATCTGGAGTGTGTTAGTTTTGGGCCATAAAAATAGAGAAGAGAAATATATTAAGTTAAAAAAAATCAATAATATCAAAATATTGATAGAGATTATCTTACTTATAATTACTATTTTGGCAATTTTTTTAATAATGGCTCTGATAAGTTTCCATCCTTCCGATCCTAGCTGGTTACAGACAACTTGGAATGAACCAATTAAAAATTTAGCTGGCGGTATTGGTGCTTGGTCAGCAGATATTTTTTTCTCTGTTTTTGGCATTTTAGCCTATCCTATACCATTAATTATGTTGTTAGGATCTTGGAATGTATTTAAAAATATTAATAACCAAAATTATCTGGATTTTTTTATCCTTTCCTTACGACTGATAGGTGGATTAACGCTAATAATTACATCGTGTGCTCTTGCAGCACTTAATATTAATGATTTAACTAATTTTTCATCCGGTGGGATTATTGGTAGTATTTTTAGTAATGCTATTTTACCTTGGTTTAATATCTTAGGAATAACATTAGCGTTACTTTGTATATGGGCGATTAGTTTTACCTTATTTACCGGTTACTCATGGTTGATTATTGCAGAAAAGATTGGCGCACTAGTTTTAGCAATAATATTGCTAATCACTAATCGTACTCGACATAATAACAAGCATCAGGCGATAAAAGATTATATTTCATCTCATCCGACTAAATTGTACGATAGAAACAATTCAGATTGTATCGATTCTGATAATATTCTTTTTTTAACTTCCCCAATTAATCAACTAGCCAAAGAGAGATTTAAAAAAAATAATAAAACCAATAAATCACATGCTGATAAGGCATCTACTTTATACCTAATGAAATTGAAATTAATTTTTGTATTCGGTCAGCAACAACGCTGGATAAATATAATGAAGATATTTTTAGCAAATCTTCAAATATATCTATTCTAATAGACGATAATATTAGTATAAATAACCGATAGATGCTACTACCGTCACTCAAGTTAGTTATGAAAAAACTTCAAATCTAAGTGAAACACTGATAATATCAGTAACAAAAATAGATGTGAAAGTTAATGCAAGTACTGATTTTACACCAGTAAAATTTCAAATTTAAAAAGGGAGTTAATCAAGAATTTCCACATCCTAACCTTTTTGTTCGTTTACTAACACGGCGTAAACTTTATGGTAATCACCTGATAACGCAGAAATAGCAAAAATTAGTATAGATAAAAACTCTTATCAAAAATCCAGTAACGTAATCGGATGACTCTAAATTTAAGTATTCATAATTGTAATGAATATAAATTACATGACAATTTCTACAGCAGCAGAAGAAACGTTCTGACATTAATATAACTAACAATCTTAATTAGATACTAGAAAACATTGATCTTGATAATAAGCTATTACTTCAAATAAAGTGAAATTAAATTCATTAGTTAAAATCTATCTGGTATATCTATCGAGCATAATTTCCATTGTCTAAAGATGAAGAAGTAGTAGTGCAGGAACAATTAACAAAAGATCTCAACAAAATATCAATCTACTAAGGATAAAAATAAAACGTAGCGATAAGATTTCCCGAAAAGTGGAATCTTTTTATCTTTTTCTAGTACGTAACAATCAACTATTAAAAAAATAATATACCTTACCATCGTTACACCTACTTGTCAATTCACCTAAAAAATAAAGCAGTTGATATATTGTGCTGGAACAAACATCTCATTTTAATTGAAGTGCATTTAAGTAATTATCGGGTAAAGCAAAAGTTGTTAGTTTTTCGCCAGATCTGGTTATTACCTGTTTTAAGTTAGAGTTATCTCCTGGCATAAAGGAGCGCACCTATTTTATAACTTATCAAAGAATTTAACTCGTTCCTTATCAGAAACTGTTATATATATTATTGAAGTGATCCCGGGTAATATTCTTATCCAGGATAAGAATTTCTAACATGGAAAGCATCAGATAATTTATCTACACGAATTACTTAATTATGATAAATTTCAATGTAACTCTTAATAATTAGCATTGTATTATGTTAAAGATATTGAAGGTGAAGAACCGCTTATCCCTGATTTTAAAATTCCCATTTATTGCTTACTGGTATCACTAGTTCGGATAAATCAATTTGTATGAACAGTACCGGTCCCTTTAGTATTTTATATAAAGCTAATCCTGAGAATGTTTGTTTTATCATGATAAATTCTAAAATATTTGAGTTCTCTATTTATGAGGGAATTCCATATTTTCTGACCAAGGTTATCACCGACATGAAAGATACGGCTAATGCACAGTACGTTGGCATGTTAATAACATGGAACATCGCTACAAACTTATATCTGCTTTAGAGGTAAGAAATTTATCGGAATAATAAAATTAATATCACTGAACGTATGGGGGCGGCCCCCAGCCCGATTCCTGATCCATTTTGGAATCTAGTTAATAATAAGATATAAATAATCACCGGTACTAAACAAAAAGGCTTATATTGTTATCATGGTCAATGAATTTTCTGATTTAATGATAACCGCCAGCAAAAAAATCGAAGACTTAATTGCACGTTTAGCACAAAAAGCACCAAGCAACTATTATTTATTTAGTAATAATAACCAACGGCAATCAATTGATATTATTGCTGCTTTAATTAAAGTTAACATAATCACTTGAATTGCATTTACTATATCAAAACAAAATAAATTCTTATACCATTATTGATCAAGACGGTTCTGAATCTTTTTTAGGAATGGATAATATATTTTACTTACTGATTAACTCCTCTATTCTAATTCGTTTCATGATGTTTTTATTCGCAATTAGGAAATGCATTATTTGATTAAATATTAGCAAGCGAAAAATAAGTAGCCCGAGTATATTAATAATATTACTAAGGGTAATAAAGAGTGTGAATATGTTAATAATTTTAATTGTGATGAATAACTTATTCAATCGCTTGATCAAGCGATTGAATTTGTAATAAAAAAATGCGTTTCAATATAGGACATTAAACGATAATCTTGTATTGGTTATAATCGTACAATCAGAATTTTTAAATAGATAAAAGTGCAAAAAATGATCTTTAGTGAGCCAAACTGCAATAACAATTCAGAAGTCTTATTAAGATAGACAACAAGGCAGTAATTTAAGGTATTATATTAAAAAACAATAAATATCATGAATATAAAGGTTATTATTTGATAAAAAAATTGATTATCTTAGGATTGTTAGAAATAACTTTTCATATTAACCAGGTATTGGCGGATGCAACTACCGAACTTCAAATGCGCCTACATAAAATAAATAGTTTTCATGCTAATTTTATTCAAAAGGCGACCAGTATTGATGGTGATTTAATTCAGCAAGGTGAAGGTCAATTATGGATTAAAAATCCAAATTTATTTAATTAGCAGCACATGGTATCACCAGATGAAAGTTGATTAGTTTCTGATAGTATTAATTTTTGGTTTTATAATCCTTTTGTTGAGCAAGTTACAGTAACTTTATTAAGTCAGGTAACGACGGATACGCCATTTATATCAATAACCCGTAACGATCTGTAGAATTGGAAACGTTATAAAGTTAGTCAAAATGGTAATAATTTTTTGCTAACAACGACCAAAAATAAGGGAAATTTGAAATATTTTCCATTACTGTCCAGCCTGATGGCACTATTCAACAGTTTTCTGCGGTAGAGAAAGGTGGAAAATAAGTTCATATCAGCTCAAAGGCCAGAAAATACCCATGTTGATAGGAGCAAATTTAAATTTAATCCGCCATAGGGTCTAGCTATTGACAATCAAAGATTAAAGAGGTGAGTAATTTGCCAGTTGATTTTTTATCTTATGAATTTCAACCTATTGAACATAAATACGGTCTTTTAACTTAAAGCAATATAATAGCAGTTCTATTTATTAAAATAAGGATATAATATAAGCCATACCCGCGCTATTCATGCTGAGCAACTCTGCATTTTTATTATTTTATATTAACTAATCCAGATTAGTACTGTAAAATCAACCATGACTGAAATTATTATTCACTATGCAAAGCTGTTATTGAAAAAAAATCTAAACAGTATCCCCCTCCCCCCAATTCCAGGTATCAAAGAGATATCTCTGAGGCGATTGAAATTAATTGCCAAAATCGACAATTAGGGCGAAGAACGATTTTATTTATTAATAAGTTCACTGTTTCAATAAAAGTCAACAAGGTACCAACCTTCTTACTTTTATATTAAAAATAGTACGGTAACTTTCATTAGCGCTATGATAAAACATTTCCTCTTAACTTAATTTTACTTTCACACCCGTGTTTATCTATTAAAATTGCTTTCTAATGAAGAAACTGTCATGGTTTTTCAGCAAGCAATGATGAATAATTAATGTAGTTATGATAGCCAGAAAATTACTCTTCCTACGATAGGAATAATATACTCGCTAAATTAGTCAATAGTGATGCTAGATGATCCTTAAATTTACTGAAAATCATGGTTTAATGTGACTAAAATCAATGATAAAGATCAACGTATATTAGCCGTAAACTTACTAAAACAAGTTAGCGATGAAAGAAGTATTCGTTTGATAATAAAGTCAATAATTATTATTATATAATTTAGCACTATATAAATTTGTTCGAAGGCTTCAGCTTCTAATGCAATACTTTATTGATATGCCCAAATTATCACTCCTAGCGGTAATCCGTTATATGTTACTCGTCTTCAATTGACTCTATTGTCTCGGAAGATATAGATTAATGCCGATCTGCAAGCATGCAAGTTGCGATAGTGGTGCACAAGATTCATTTTACTCGTGTTAACTCCGGCTAGCGGAAGAAAAAGATTGTATTACTCAAGCGATTGTCTATTTATCATGCGTATCTATAATTAATACAAAGTAGAAACTAAATATTATTATTTCCTATTCATTTACGTAATTCATCGACTAAATTAATAAAAGAATTGGCTTAAGCAAAGAATATTTCTATGTCCACGATGAACCGAACGCTTATACTACTAATGAAAATTACTTTTCACTAAAGATGCAAAAACCCGTTATTATTTTCCATAAAATCGTAGCTTAAGGGTAAAAGTTAGATCAAAATAATTCAACAAAACACTATCGTTAAAAATTTTAATGAGGTAATGTAGCTAGATAAAAAGCTAAAAAGTGTTAATAATTAAAAAAAATTAACAGATTATGTTTATTTTTAAACCATAATAATTTTATAGGTTAAACATGCTCGATCCAAATTTACTACGTAAAGAACTAGATGTAGTGGCTAAAAAACTGGCTCGTAGGGGATTTATTCTTGATTTAGATACGTTTCGTAAACTAGAGCAAGAGCGCAAAGATTTACAAATTAAAACGGAAAGATTACAGGCAGAACGAAATTCTAGATCGAAGGCCATCGGTGCAGCAAAAGCGCATGCTGAAGATATTGAAACTTTACGTAAAGAAATTAATCAGTTAGCTGAAGAGCTATATAGTACTAAAAATAAGTTAACACAAATACAGGATAAAATTAAGAATATTACTTTAAGCTTACCCAACTTACCAGATGATAGTGTACCAGACGGAAAAAATGAAACCGAGAATGTTGAAATAAATCGTTGGGGTGACCTACGTCAGTATGACTTCATTATCAAGGATCATGTAGAATTAGGTGAATTAATTGATGGTCTGGATTTTCTGGCTGCGGTAAAAATTACTGGTTCCCGTTTTCTGGTGATGAAAGGTCAAATTGCTCGATTGCACCGAGCGTTGACACAATTTATGTTAGATTTACATACTGAACAACATGGCTATACAGAAACTTATGTTCCATATTTAGTTAATCATGCAACCCTTTATGGTACCGGCCAGTTACCTAAATTTAGTGAAGATCTTTTTCATACTAAACCGCCGGAAAAGCAGGTATCAAATCAGCAATATGCGTTGATCCCAACTGCTGAAGTACCGCTTACTAATTTAGTTCGGGATGAAATTTTAGCAGCAAATAGTTTACCACTTCGTCTAACGGCCCATACTCCCTGTTTTCGTTCTGAAGCGGGATCTTATAGCCGTGATACGCGTGGTCTGATTCGGATGCACCAATTTGATAAAGTTGAGTTAGTCCAGATAGTTGAACCAGAAAAATCAATGACCGCACTAGAAGAATTAACGGGTCATGCAGAAAAAGTATTACAGCTATTAAAATTACCTTACCGTAAAATTGTTTTATGTACCGGCGATATGGGATTTGCTGCTTCTAAAACCTACGATCTGGAAGTATGGCTGCCTACTCAAAATACTTATCGCGAAATCTCTTCTTGTTCAAATACCTGGGATTTCCAAGCTCGTCGTATGCAGACACGTTTCCGTCATAAAGAGAATAAAAAATTACAGTTTGTCCATACCTTAAATGGCTCTGGTTTGGCTGTTAGTCGAACTTTAGTCGCGGTAATGGAAAATTATCAGCAAGCTGCTGGACGGATTGAAGTGCCGGAAGTTTTACGTCCCTATATGAATGGATTAGCTTATATTGGTTAATATAATTACTGTTATTTAATTGAGATAAAATAATAAGTAATAAATAAACTTGTCATTAATATTAAGCGAATATTAGCTTAATTAAATTAACAATAAATAAAAGCTATTTTTAAAATAGCTTTTATTTATTGTTGAAAAAGACAAATATGAGACAAAAGTTCTGAGTAGATATCATTTTTAAAAATTATTAGTAATCTTCTATTTATTTCTTATGTCAGTAGGATGATTTTCTTGCTCTATTAACTTAAATTAAGCTTACTTCTAAGTTATTAGAAAATTTAGTGTATGGTGGTCAGGTTATACACTCTGCTTTTATTCTTTATAAATCTGTTTTAATCCTTAAATTTAACGTTATCTATCACCAGAGTGTCAGTAGTCAAATCTCCTTTAGTCGACCATTTCTTTAAGAGAGATGGGCAATTTCAGTACCATTGAAAGGATTATTTTCTTGAACTACAGTGCTTCATGCATCAGCTTAATAATTTCACTGCCACAAAAACCAATTCAATCGGATTCATCGTTTTTATTAATGTCTACGTACTGACGGGAAGGAATAGAATGATAAAAGCTCTTCTCGATTTTTCCAGCTTCTTCATCGCTGCAAGTGAGTAACATTTTGCTAAAAAAATTACTAATAAGCATCAAGAGCCTTATCAGCAGCATCACAACTCTCTGCTAGTTACCTCTCTTTATAAAGACCTCAACTTTAACATTTAGTGTTGAATAAATTGAGGAGTAAAGCTAGTACATTAGTTGTTTATGTACCTAACTATTAGTTCTCCTACATATCCAGGAATATCTTTTCTCATTGCATTTCAAACAAAGGACATTCTGTCTCTCCTATAGCACAAGCTTGGGAGATATAGTTAAATCACACGCTCACAGGATTTTGAGAAGTTAGACTAAGTTTGTTTTAACTCTTGATAAACATCTTTGAGCAGAACTATCTATTTGCGACCATACGCAGTGATATCGATAATGATTAGCAGGCAAAACGATCATATTTCCTGATAAGACTGTTATCTGCTATCGATCCAGAAATAAACGTTAGGCGTATTGATTAAATCACGCAATTACCGTTACCTATACTCTTGAAATTATTTTTGTTTCAGCCTATTGATGAGCACTCTCCAGAGATGCCATGTGATTTTCCACCAAGAATCACTTTAGAGATTTATAAAAATCAACGGTAGAGATGCCTCATAGGTACACAGACATGGTAACAACTCTTTGACGCTTTTACAGATATCAGATAAAACGATAGAAACAAATTGTTAAAATATATTTTCAATTATCTCGCTAAGATTCTCCTGATCTTAGGTACTTTAATTTTAACATCGTCAATACCAGTATTGTAAGTTGACTACGGCAAATAACCGTTACGGATGAGTTAATAAAGTGGATCACAGATCATATTTGGTTTTCTAGATACCTGTAGAGTAGATTTTTCATGGAATATAATAAGTATATTATTAAAATTATTTACGAAAGAAATCAACAGGGTATTGCTACCATCTCCGAAATTTCCTTATACTAGAAATAAAGATAACTTTCAGTAAACGGATAATACGGTTAAACCAAATTTTAGCTACATATAAATATAACCTTACTAATAAGGTACTATCAATAGACAATACCAATGCAGGAATTCCTATCCTAGAATAGGAAGATATTATATACTAGCAACTACGTTTCACAGTAATTCTACGTCAGATGATACCTATCCACTGACAGTCATGAAGATAACATTTGATTTTTGAGAGCCGTCTGTTGGCGGTTTCAGAGTTACAGATAGCTGAATCTATGCAGATCAGCGAATATTTTATTTAATCAGGTAATTTTAGGAAGAAAAAGAAGTAATTTTAGTTGCTGCTTATATTTTTACTATGGCATACTAGTTTACTTAAGCAAATCAATAGTATTACTTTAACTGCTCCCATCTTATCAACTTCATGCTGATTATTACCAGGTAATCTTACTGTTAACTGGCAAAGAGACAATAATATGACTTGTATTTGCAGTTATCATCAGCGAATTATACTAATATTATACCTTAATGCAACTAGTATAATGTTGACTAACAAATGCAGTTTGGTAATAAGAAGCGGCGAACCTATAACGTAACTTGGGTGTTAATATACCTGGTCGATATTAAAATCAGGTTGTGACAAACGATTATTAAATTATTAACCTACGCTACTAATGAAAAAAATTACGCAAAAGAATAACAACAACCTAGTCGTAATTAGCTTTCATTTCCAGGAAAATAGTATTGTTTTTTTGAATAATTTAAATTTAACTTTGAACTAATTTTTATAAACTTCAATGGAGTTTTACTAACTTATTACCTAATTAGAGTAATCCCTGATTATACAACCAAATATATCAATACAGAAAATATCTTAAACTCTTCACCAAAATTAAAATTTTGGCTTTTTAGATTTTTTCTATCTACTCATTTAAATGCTCCATCATATCACATTAGTTTGAGAATAACTCAACAGGATTAAGTTAGTGTCCTATATTACTTCTGTACACAAAAGGGTTTAATTCCTATTTTCCAGTAGCTAAATGTTTTTTTAGAGTAAAAAAGACAATCTGTAAATTTTTTATCATTGTCTATGTAAACAAGTACTGTACTCAATTAAACAACCATATGAGAGATGCTCAGTTAAAATCACGTAAGAAGCATCGAATATTTATTCTCAGCTAAAAGTCATCATTTTAATTCTGATGAATAGCTCAGATGCTTTCTAAATTAATATGTTTAGCTGTATAATTAGAAATCAAATAATAAAACTTCATTGCAATCTATGAAAATTGGTTCAGATTTAAATCTGAATTTTCAATAAAAAACCATATTATTTTTTTGGAAATTAACACTTATCATTTTTTTATTTAATTTACTTTTTTTTAATTTTTATAATCTCCTACAATCGTTACATTGAATAAATATTATTAAAAATGGAGCATCTATGAACACCACCAATCATAGTAAAGTTATTATTCTAGGATCTGGCCCTGCTGGCTATACAGCAGCTATTTATGCCGCCCGAGCAAACTTAAATCCAATATTAATTACTGGTATTCAACCAGGAGGACAATTAACCACTGCCACCGAAATTGAAAATTGGCCTGGAGATCATTCCAAGTTAATGGGACCAGTATTGATGGAACGGATGCTACAACATAGTAAAAAATTTACTGCAGAAGAAAATATTATTAATGATCACATTCATCAGGTTGATCTGCGGAAACGGCCGTTTCAACTAACTGGCAATAATGGAATATATAGTTGCAATGCGCTTATTATTGCTACTGGTGCCTCAGCTCGATATCTGGGTTTACCTTCTGAAGAGGCCTTTAAAGGTCATGGTGTTTCTACCTGTGCTACTTGCGATGGTTTTTTCTATCACAAACAAAAAGTAGCGGTTGTAGGAGGTGGAAATACCGCTATTGAAGAAGCGCTTTACCTATCAAATATTGCCTCTGAAGTTCATGTGATTCATCGACGTGAAATATTTCGTGCTGAAAAAATTCTTTTTCAACGGATGATGAAAAAAGTAAAAACTGGCAATATTGTATTACACACCAACTTCACTCTCGATGAAGTATTAGGTGATGATAGTGGTGTCACTAGAATCAATTTACGTTCAACTCAAAATAACAACCTAGAGATGCTTTTCGTTACTGGTGTATTTATTGCTATTGGCCATACGCCAAATACAAGTATCTTTGCTGATCAGTTAGTGTTAAAAAATGGCTATATCCAAGTGCAATCTGGAACTAAAGGTAATGCAACTCAAACCTCAGTTGAAGGTGTTTTCGCTGCCGGCGATGTCATGGATCATTTTTATCGTCAAGCGATTACTTCAGCAGGTACTGGTTGTATGGCTGCCATTGATACAGAACGTTATTTAGAATTAAACTACAAATAAATATTATAAATTATAATTTTATAAATTTCTTTAGCAAGGCGGTAGCGAAATAACGCTTTTTTATCTGTAATATACCTCTAAATTTAATATTAGATAAAATCTAATATTAATCCATTGTAATAATTAACTGATCACTGGTATATAAAGTTGTCGCTATGAATAAACAAAAACAAATTGAACTGATTAAATGGTTAAAACAACAATCAGCACCAGCAAAGCACTGGGTACGATTATCCATATTATTGGGAATTATTAGTAGCCTACTTATCGTTATTCAAGCCTGGCTTTTAGCTACTATTCTACAAAAATTAATTATAGAGAATGCAGCTCGAGAACAATTGCTTGTTCAATTTATATTACTTATTTGTATATTTATTGTAAGAGCAATAATTAATTTTATACGGGGAAATATTGGATTTCTTTCTGGAAAAATTATTCGCCAGCAGATCCGGAGTATGGTACTAAATAAACTTAACCAATCAGGTCCTGTTTGGGTTAAAAATAAACCCGCTGGAAGTTGGGCATCAATCATCTTAGAGCAAATTGAGGAAATACAAGATTATTACGCTCGTTATTTACCACAAATATATTTAGCTGCTATGATCCCAATTATCATTCTAATTCCAATTTTTGCGATTAACTGGGCTGCTGGTTTAATTTTATTGATCACTGCACCTCTAATCCCCTTATTTATGATATTAGTTGGGATAGGCGCTGCTGACATTAATAGGCGAAATTTTGTTGCTTTAGCCAGATTAAGCAGTAGATTTCTTGATCGCTTACGTGGAATGGATACCTTACGACTTTTTTTTCGTGCCAGTAAAGAAATAAAAGCTATTGAACAAGCGACCGAAAAATTTCGTAAAAGAACCATGGAAGTCTTACGTATAGCATTTCTTTCTTCAGCAGTGTTAGAATTCTTTGTATCAGTTTCTATTGCTATTATTGCAGTTTATTTTAGTTTTTCTTATTTAGGTGAATTACATTTTGGTAGTTATGGGATACCAGTTACCCTTTTTGCTGGCTTTTTATCCTTGATACTTGCACCTGAATTTTTTCAGCCACTACGTGATTTAGGAACTTATTATCATGCTAAAGCGCAAGCAGTAGGTGCAGCAGAATCTTTATATACATTATTATCTAATATAGAACAACCATCCCTTCAACAACCGAAAAACAATCAGCTAATAACATCGGTTCAACCATTAATCATAATTATCGCAAAGCAGTTAGAAATTTTTTCTTATGATAATCTACGCTTAGCTGGCCCATTAAATTTTACCATATTGTCAAACCAACGCATTGTTTTAGTAGGTCAAAGCGGAGCTGGCAAAAGTTCATTATTAAATGTATTACTTGGTTTTCTACCTTATCATGGCTCATTAACGATTAATGGAATTGAGCTTAAGAATCTCGATATGACTGATTGGCGCAAACAAGTTAGTTGGGTTGGTCAAAATCCCCATTTACCTGCAGAAACCATCATTGAGAATATACGTCTCTATTCACCTGAAGCTTCCGTATCAGCGATCAATATTGCAATGGAAAATGCTTATGTAACTGAATTTACTAAGCAACTACCAACAGGAGTTGATACCAAAATTGGGGAAAACGCTTCGCGCTTATCCGTTGGACAAGCACAACGGATTGCTGTCGCCCGCGCGTTATTAAACCCCTGTCATCTTCTTTTACTAGATGAGCCTGCAGCAAGCCTTGATATTAAAAGTGAGCAACGTGTAATGACGGCACTTAATATGGCCTCTACTAAACAAACAACCTTGCTTGTTACACATTTATTAGCAGAAGCTGCTACATATGATCAAATATGGGTAATGGAAAATGGTTTAATTATTGAACAAGGCACATACAGAAAGCTAAGCCAGGCTAAAGGTGCTTTTAGCCGCCTCCTCTCTTATCGTGCAGAGGAGATATAATATGCGTGTACTACTTAATTTTTTTACTCTATATCGTCGCCATTGGTTACTACTTAATATTGGCATTATATTAACCATTATTGCAATACTAACAAATGTTACCCTACTGACTTTATCGAGTTGGTTTTTATCTGGAATGGCACTTGCTGGCGATGCTGGACTGTATAATTTTAATTATATGCTAACAGCAGTAGGCGTTCAAGGGTCTGCAATTATCCGCACTACCAGTCGTTACGCCGAACGCTTAATTAACCATGATGTGACTTTTCGTATATTAGCACATTTAAGGATATTTACGTTTCAAAAACTATTTCCCCTATCACCTAGCGGTATCGCACATTATCGCCAAGGAGATATCCTTAATCGTCTCTTAGCTGATGTCAAAAGTCTTGATCACTTATATTTACGAGTAATTTCTCCTATCTTTACGGC
The DNA here is from genome assembly GCA_052174455.1 of Arsenophonus sp. NC-PE1-MAG3. GTDB lineage: Bacteria > Pseudomonadota > Gammaproteobacteria > Enterobacterales > Enterobacteriaceae > Arsenophonus. The sequence goes on from JBQMRP010000034.1 coordinate 81,305, forward strand.
TTTGATTATTACTATCTTGCTCACCTTTGTATTAATTACATTAGACTTATTTCTTGCCCTTATTCTTGGTACAATTATGTTATGTTTGTTGGTTATCTTACCTTTTTTCTTTTATCAGGCTGGAAAATCTATTGGATATGATCTCACTATATTTCGCAGCCAATATCGTGCTTGTTTAATCAATATTATTCAGGCGCAAGCAGAACTAACTATTTTTGGCGCATTACCTCGCTTTCGGCAAATATTAACTGATTTAGAATCTAGATGGCTAAAATGCCAACAGCAGCAATCTAACTTAATTGCGCTATCACAATCTATTATGATTCTTATCTCCGGCCTTACCGCAACCTTACTAATGTGGATGGCGACAACTGGTATTGGTGAGCAACATAAACCCGGTCCACTTATTGCCATGTTAGTTTTTTGTACCTTAGCTGCGTTTGAAGTTTTTGGGCCGATAGCTGTTGCATTTCAATATTTAGGACAAGTTATTACTTCAGCAAATCGTTTAATGGAATTAATTAATCAGAAACCAGCCGTAATATTCCCAGATTCAAATATAATGATTAGTAATAAGGTTGATATTAAATTACAAAAAGTGTACTTCAGTTACCCACAACAGCAACAACCAACATTACAAAACATCTCTTTCACACTTAATGCAGGTAAACATGTTGGGCTACTAGGTAAAACTGGTTGTGGTAAATCCACCTTATTACAATTATTAACGCGTGCATGGGATGTCAGTTCAGGTCAGATCTTAATAAATAGTCATCCAATTAATTACTATAATGAAAAAACATTACGTAAATTAATGGCAGTAGTACCACAGCGAACGCATATTTTTAGTGATACATTGCGTAATAATTTATTGATAGCGAAAGATAATGCAAGTGACACTTTACTAATAAAAGTATTAAAACAAGTTGATTTAGATAGCCTGATTAAAAATCAAGGGCTAGATAATTGGATTGGGGAAGGTGGCCGACAACTTTCAGGCGGTGAACAACGGCGATTAGGTATCGCAAGAGCCCTACTTTATGATGCGGCAGTAATTTTACTAGATGAGCCAACTGAAGGATTAGATGTAAAAACTGAAAAAAAGATACTAATTCAGTTACAGCAACACTGTTGTAACAAAACCTTATTAATTATTACGCATCGATTGCAGGGTCTAGGGAAAATGGATCAAATATATGTGATGGATAACGGAAAAATTATTGAATACGACCAACCCATAAGGAATTTTTATAATTAAAATGGTGCTATTTTCAATACAATTATATTTAATTAACCTAATATAATAGTCCTAATTAATTAGGACTATTATATGTTTCAGTTTGATGATGAATCTTATATCTTTCTAATACTAGAATATGTTTTATATGAATTCAATGATTTATCACTAGCATCGGCAGTAATCTAGCTGTTAGAAGATTATTAGCTACTTATTATGAAGGAGTTTTCTTTAATTTAATCTAACAGAAATCTAATTATAGTAATTGACCAAATCTACATGCAGTGCTCTTAATAGCAGAAACACTATTTAATCAAACAAAAAAGAATAAAGAAAACGCCTTTATACTATAAGGCTATATTATTACTTTTAATACCTTATTGTTGCGGCCTGGCCCGTTCACAACGGCAAGAAAAATCTGCGAATCATACTCAACAAATAATAGTAACTTATACTACTTTACATCAATTTAGCATTATTCATTCTGTCCAAGTTTAGTAGTACACATAAAAATTAATTAATAATTATATAGCATTAATATTAATAATTTTTTGTAGGGGTAAATCGATATTTAGACATATTAATCTGACAGATCTAAAACATATACTTATTTCTTTTTATCATCATTTCCTGCATTTCGGTGGTAAATTGTTTTTACTATTAAATAATTAATCCATACACCGTTTCTTTAGGTGTAAAAGAAATCTCTTGTGTACAATTTTTAATTTGTCTCATGACTATTATGATAACCTATTAATAAAAGATGCTGGCTAACTCAAATTAGAATTCATCTAGTACAAAAGAAACTAATCACTCTAGAGATCAACTGAAAAATATTTTTACCTAAACAAAAGCAACAGAGATATTTAATTTATCATTAATATGAAGATACAAGTAGACAGATTCTTCATTCTATTGAAAACTAAGTTAATTAATTTATTGTGATATTATTCAATTTATTTTAATCGTTCGTGTTGTTCAAACCGAATACTTGTTGTATATTTTAAAATATTAATCTTTAATACTGTAACTTATACTTTTTAATAAAAAAGTAACTTTAAATTCTACACTGCTTTACATAAGGAGAGGTTTTGGCATTATTTGCCCGTAAAAACTTAGTGACTAACTTAGAGGATTAAATGGCAAAAGAAGATAATATTGAAATGCAAGGTATAGTACTAGATACTTTGCCAAATACTATGTTCCGTGTTGAACTAGAAAATGGGCATGTAGTTACTGCGCATATTTCCGGTAAAATGCGTAAAAATTATATCCGTATTCTAACAGGCGACAAAGTGACTATAGAATTAACACCTTATGATCTGAGTAAAGGCCGAATTATCTTTCGCAGCCGTTAAATTACCTTTATTTTCATTCTATTATCAGAGACGATTAGAATAATCTCTATAGTTATAAAACCATCTATAATTAAATTATTGCATCTTCCGATTTAGTTTTATGCATACCTTTGTATAATAGATTAATTTTGTCTTCTTATTCACATAAATCTTAACAACCACTACACCATGATTTAACAATTAACCAAATAAAAGTTTATTAATGGTTTCTTTAGATTATCCTGGATTAAACTTGGCATTGACCTAGCTTCCTTATAATCTTTAATTATAAATCCATTAATATGGTCCATTACTAATTTTAATTGACACACTGTTTTATCAAATTAAGTTAATAACTCAACAATATACTTATCAATAACTTGAGCAGTTATTTTTAATTTTAAATCGTTAAACTAAATAATGCTATTTAATTAATGCAAAATTCTTATGCAAAAAATTTATTTTTCTCTAAAAATGCATTGCTACTATTCTTGTTCAATAAAACCAATCGATTTACGTTATGTTTCTTGCACATCTACATTAGTTAGTAATCATCACCAGACAATATTACGAAAATTAGCCTTACGGGCCATTATTATCGGTTAAAGAACCTATTATCCTAGTTATGCTTATTTTCTGGATTCATAGGATTTCAGAAATACTGCCCATATTCTGCTGATTAAGCTTATAGCTGATTTCAATAACAGAGAGATGATATAGCATAAAAAGCTTATCCTAAAGGTATCTGCAAAAGTAAATATTACTGTAATTCCTTTCATGAATATATATCCGTAATTCTACTAGAAATCTGATAACACCACTGTTAAGCGTGAGTTCAAAGCCTATGTTGCAAAAACATGTTTAACGCTGCTTTTACTATCACCCTTACGATTATGTGGTACAGTAAACCATGCAATAGACTGATATTGGCAATATTTAAATTAAAGCGCCAAGGCCAGATGGATAACAGTGGCAATGAAATATGTTTTAACAGCTCATTTCTACCGCCTTATCTAAGTGTACAAAAAGCGGTGAAGAGTTGTTATTATAATTGTATACCTATGAAGCATCTCTACCGCTGATTTTTAGAAAGCTCTAAGGCAATTTCTTGATGAAAAACAGATGATCTTTTCTGCCAGTACATTAGAATATTAAAACAGTAACGCCTTGAAGAGCCAAATTTTAGCATTGGTTCTTGCGTAATTTACGCGATACGGGCGCTACGTTTATTTCTAGGCCGATGATGGCATATACGTCCTGTTAGGAAGCTGATTGCTTTTACTTTTTTTTAAAATCGACAGAGTGCGCATGAACGTAAGGAGCTCGTTGCACTCGAATATCCTTATCAAGACTTAGAAGCAAACTAGGTATAACTTTTCAATGACTGGTGGATTCTGGGCTTAACTGTATTTTCCAGACTTGCTAGAGAAGCCTGGTATTTTAGTTTTGGAATCCAATTAGCAAAAATATTTCTGAAGATACGGTGCCCATCCTGTTAGATACAAAAAGAAGCTAATGTGTTAGCGTTTCACTTACCAAAAGTAATACAACTAAAATTAAGGATAAACTACAAGAGGTTTAGGTAGCAAAGAGGCCTAATACTACTGATAAAACCTTGATCTTTTATTGCAAAGGTTTTCAAAAAGTACTTAAGCAATGAAAAAACTAGAAAAAGATAGAGAAGAAATGCTGGCATGCGCTGACTTCCCGTCACCGAACTTGGCATAAATAAGAACGACGAATCTAATTGAATCAGGTTTTATAACAATTTTAGGCTATGAAGCCAACGCAAGAAGCACTGTACTTCGAGGAAACCAACTATTTCAATACTATTTAAGCTATTACAGTCTATTCAGAAAAACTAGAATCGACTAAGGAAGTTAACTTTAGTTCTGGTGGTAAACAATGTCCAATTTAAGGATGAAGAATAGATTTATGAAAAACTAGGATGGAATGTAGCCTGACTGCCATAAACAAAATTTACTAATAATTTTACAGAGCATAATTAGAAAATGTTATTGATTTATTTATAATAAATTTATAGCTATGTTTGTATTTTAATTGTTCTTCTTTCAAATAATGTTCTCCAGTCAAATAAATTTTATAAATAAAACTACCCTACATCATGAAATCTACTCAATCATTCTTATAATCGGTTGATATAATCGTTCAATTTTTAATATAGAATTTCTTAGTAATAACTTTCTTATTATCTAATGTTATTAACGGATAATGACTAATCTCATGCTTGCTAGCAAAGATTTTATAGCATTTAGTTTCATCCGAACTAAGGATGGACTCTTATCGATAATTGACTTAAAAAGTCAACTAATACACTCTACATTAAAGTCTTCAATAATCTTATCGTCACATGACCCTGATATCCTCTCGATCTTTAACGATTAAAACTGCGATTTGTTCTTTTTTTTACTTTTCTTCTACCGCATTTCTAGCTTTCTTATATGAGATATAAACACTTCTCTTTAAAAGATCAGAGAAAATGTTTCGTCGATTTCAGCAATGGTATTTAATGTATTTATGTTAGCTTGTCACCCTTAAAACAAGAACGAAATGACGCCCATCTAAACGGTGTTTTCAAATCAATGCTGTTTATTTTGCTGACTCCATAAAGTTAATTTATTCAACATACATCACAGATAATTAAATCATTCATCCTTGTGATATAGTTTCACTATAGGACTTCTAGTAAAAAGTTAAATATTTTCCTGGAATTTAGAGATTTTATAACAAATCGGTAAACCTAATGAATTTCCCCAACGTGGGAAATATGTTCATTATGATAATAATGGCAAGATAAAGTGGATTGAGTTTCTTTAATACATGAATTGATATTATCTAATAAATTATCACCGAGATAACTAATGAAATATAGTTTTATGCTTAAAGAACTAAGGAAAGAGTATTTTAATCTGTATAACTATTTTATTTTTCATGGAAACCTCTAGAATAAAAATTCTCCTTATAAAATAAGGATTTTCTATAAATTATGTTTACCAAAACAACTAATAACATCACTTTTTGTTAAAGATATTCCTGTCATCACATTAATTTTATTCCTATAATAATCTTAATAAACTTATTATCACTATATTCGCCCATTACTTTTGTTGCTTTTCTAATAATTGCAACATTAAATTAACACTAATACTAAAATTTTCTGCTAATGCAATAGAGAATACTTTTGTTGTATTTTTAATAACCTTCTGTTTATTTTAATTAAAACCTGTAATGTTAATAATTATCGCTTTTGCATATTATTACAACTCTACAGTAATATTGCGTACCTTCTAAACGAGAAAAATCAATCAAAACATCAAATTTATCTAAATATTAATTAGATAATTACTAATTTTAAAATTTAAAAAAAACCAAGACCTAACTAATTCACCGGTTTCAAGTACTTACTATACTTGAGCTTTTTTAACATTATCCATAAAATAACGCTATCCCCTCTGTTGTGAAACCACTTTGATTAGTTCACGGCCAATGGCAACCCAATCACTAGAACCAACGATACTAACACGAATCTGAATTAATCATGTTTTTATCTCGATTAAAAATCGATTAAAACATTCTAAGTTCAATAAGGTTAGTATTAATTCTAACCTAACGCTGGCAATACAACCCTCAGTAACAAAAAAAATTATTAGAGTTGATTTAAAAACTAGCAGAATAAATTTCTGCGCTAAATTAATTTAATTAAATACTAAAATAGCTATTATTTTATAATATATTATATTCTCTTGATTTCAACACGTAGCTCCTTTGGCACTTCAAAAGTAATATTTTCTTTATGACCAGAAAGTTCAGTCATTTTACTAGCACCTAAAACCTTTAAGCGTTCAATAACCTGACAAACAAGAATATCTGGTGCAGAAGCGCCAGCAGTCAGACCAACAATCTGCATATTTTTCAGCCAATGTTCTTGAATATCAGCAGCAGAGTCAATCAGGTAACCCGGTTTACCTGCTCTTTGTGCTAATTCAGCAAGACGATTAGAATTAGAAGAATTTTTAGATCCAACAACTAATACAATATTAGCTTTATTAGCTAATTCACGTGCTGCTTCCTGACGATTGGTTGTCGCATAACAAATATCATCTTTACGTGGCCCAACAATATTTGGAAAACGAATATTTAGCGCGTCAATAACATGAGCGGTATCATTAACTGATAGGGTAGTTTGGGTCATAAAACAAAGGTTGTTTTCATCTTTTACTTGTAACTTCCAGACATCTTCAGGTGATTCAACCAGATACATACCGCCCGCTGAATTCTTATATTGTCCCATTGTTCCTTCTACTTCAGGGTGTCCAACATGACCAATTAAAATCGCCTCCTTACCTTTACGGCTGGCACGTGCAACTTCCATATGTACTTTAGTCACTAACGGGCAAGTTGCATCAAATAACATGGTCAGATTACGTTTCTTAGCTTCCTGCCGTATTACTTGAGAAACACCATGTGCAGAAAAGATTAAAATAGAATTATCAGGAACTTCAGAAATTTGTTCAACAAAAATTGCACCGCATTGACGTAAATTGTTAACCACATAACGATTATGTACGACTTCATGACGAACATAAATTGGTGCACCATAAAGTGCTAGTGCGCGATCAACAATACTAATTGCTCGATCAACACCTGCACAAAAACCTCGAGGATTAGCCAATAATATTTGCATTTAACCTCTTCTAGTTCGATTAATTTCTAACACTTCAATATTAAAAATGATATTCTGAGTTGTTAACCATTAATTAAATCAACAATGATAAACTCCCCCTCCTTTACAACAAAGTTATAATGCCTAGCATTTTACTGCTATTATAAATATGATAACATCAATTTCAGTCATCCCAACCTGAATAAAGTCTTTTGACATAACAAATTAGATCATATGTGTTTTTTTTGATTTACCAAAACATCATCTCCGTTTATAGTAAAAGTCTTTTCTTACAAAAACTTAAACCAATTAATTACTTTCAAGTGTTAGTGAGAGGTTATTTTCGCTAAACTAAATAAGTATTGGTTTACCCTAATCATAGGTTGAATGAGCATTTGAACTATCTTAAGTTTAATCGTGAACTCACCAACAAGGCACACTATTATCATACTTGCACTAAGTTAGTATGACTAATAAAACTTATTATTAGAAATAAATTAATCTATTATCAATGCAAGCAAACGATAAACTAAGATGCACTTGCTTTCTTATCTATATTCATGAAGTTATCGAAAATAATTAGTATTGCACCAACACAAATCGCCATATCAGCAATATTAAATGTTGCCCAATGCCAGTTACCAACATAAAAATCAATAAAATCAACTACAAATCCATGCACTAAGCGGTCATATAGATTCCCTAATGCTCCACCAATAATTAATGCATAAGTAATATTACTCAATTTTTTATTTACACTTTGAGAATACATTATCACGATAAGCACAACACAAATAATAATCGCAACAAAGGCAAAAAACCAACGCTGCCATCCCCCTTTATCAGCTAAAAAACTAAATGCTGAACCTGGGTTTTGAACATAAGCCAAGTTGAAATAAGGCATCAAAGATATCGACTCATATAACTGAAAATTATTCAAAATAAATTGCTTACTACTAATATCAATAATTAATATTACAACCGTTAACCATAGCCAACGTAAGCCAGTAGAGCAAATAAAATTTTTCATTAGACAAACTTACGTATTTCACCGTTACCGGCTATGTTAGTAACACAACGACTGCATAATTCTGCATACTCCGCCTCCTGACCAATATCCGTTGCATAATGCCAACAACGGGGACATTTATCACCTTCCGTCTGCTGAAAAGCAATTTTCAATCCACTCAGTTCACTATTTTTCGCCTGAACTGGAGTTTGGATGATATTAATTACTTTAGTCTTTGAAGTTAACAATACAAAACGTAACTCATCACCTAAACGATTAAGTATTTCAGCCAATTCTGTATCGGCATATAAAATCACTGTAGCTTCCAATGAGCTATGAATAAGCTTTTCTGCACGCGCTTGCTCAAGAATTTTATTAACTTCACTACGAATAATTAATAGCTTACTCCAAGATTCATCATTAATCGTTTCATTAATATCTAAACTAAATAAGCCAGAATAATATTCTTCAGTAAAGACATATTTGGCATGTTTACCAGGTAATTTTTGCCAAATTTCATCGGCTGTAAAAGAAAGAATCGGCGCAATCCAACGTACTAATGCTTCTACGATATGAAATAAGGCTGTCTGACAGCTACGACGCGCTAAGCTATCGCTTTTTACTGTATATTGACGATCTTTTATAATCTCTAAATAAAAAGAACTCATTTCAATTGAACAAAACTGCATTAATCGCTGAACTACTGCATGAAAATCATAATTATCATAATGCATAACAATTTCCGCTTGAGCAGATTTAGCCCGCCCTACTGCCCAGCGATCTAATAGCACCATTTGTTCTGGTTTAACTTGATGTAAGGTAGGATCAAAACCGTTTAAATTAGCTAATAAGAAACGTACTGTATTACGAATACGCCGATAGCTATCGGCAGAACGTTTTAAAATCTCACTTGAAACAGTAATTTCACTTGTGTAATCGGTTGAAGCAACCCATAGTCGTAGAATATCAGCGCCTAAATCATTCATCACCTCTTGCGGACTAATAATATTACCCAAGGATTTTGACATTTTACGGCCTTCTCCATCAACTGTAAAACCGTGGGTTAATACTTCTCGATAAGGAGCTTTTCCTTTAATAGCAGTTGATAGGATTAGAGAGGACATAAACCAACCACGATGCTGATCTAAGCCTTCTAAATATAAATCAGTAGAATGACCCTTAAATTCAGGGCGAACATCGACAACGGAGTAATGAGTAGAACCAGAATCAAACCAGACATCAAGCGTATCGAGGACTTTAACATAATCAGCTGCATCACTCCCTAATAAGACTACAGGATCAAGATCCCACCATGCCTGGATACCTACTTTTTCAATATGTTTAGCAACTTTTTCAATCAATTCTAACGTACGCGGATGTAATTCTTCTGTTTGTTTACGCACAAACAATGCCATTGGCATACCCCAAGTGCGTTGACGCGAAATACACCAATCTGGACGATTTGAAACCATAGATTCAATTTTATTTCGCCCCCAATCTGGGATCCATGTAACACCCTTAATCTCTTTTAGCGATTGTTCACGTAAACCATTTTTTTCCATACTTATAAACCATTGAGATGTCATACGATAAATAACCGGTGTTTTATGCCGCCAGCAACAAGGATAACTATGCTGTAATGTTTCTTTATGTAATAATGCCCCTTTTTCCAATAAAAGTTTAATAATTAACTTATTTGCTTTAAATACAAAAACACCATCCAAACCAGGATAAGTATTAGGTAAATAACAACCATTTTGATCAACTGGATTAGCTATTTCAAGCTTGTATTTTTGTCCAATAAGATAATCATCTGGGCCATGGCCTGGTGCGGTATGTATAACCCCAGTACCTGCGTCTAAGGTAACATGGTCACCTAAAATAATAGGCACATCAAAATTCATAAATGGATGATGAAAACGCAGTAATTCCAATTCATAACCTTTTTTAGATTGAGCTAAAATTTGCCACTCTGTAGCTGCAATACGCTGCATTACTACTTCAACCAATGATTTTGCCAAAATCAAACATTCATTATTATTGACTTTAACTAATTGATATTCAAAATCAGCGTTAATCGCAATCGCACGATTTGCAGGTAATGTCCAAGGTGTTGTTGTCCAGATCACGGCTGAAACCGGCAAAACTGATGATTTTATACCAAATTTGCTATAAACAGCGTTAGCATCCACCGCGTTAAAGCGTACATCAATGGAAGGTGATGATTTATTATCATATTCAACTTCCGCTTCCGCTAAGGAAGAACCACAAGCAGTACACCAATGAACTGGTTTAGCACCTTTTACTAAATGACCATTTTCAATCACCTTACCTAAGGCACGAATAATATTCGCTTCGGTATTAAAATCCATAGTTAAATAAGGTTGCTCCCAATCACCAAGCACACCCATTCTGATAAAATCAGCTTTCTGACCTTTAATTTGTTCTTTGGCGTATTTACGACACTTTTCATGAAAAACAGCTGCAAAAACCTTTTTTTCAGGTTTACCAGTGATTTGTTCAATTTTATGTTCAATTGGTAAACCATGGCAATCCCAACCAGGAATATATGGCGAATCAAACCCGGCTAATCCTTTAGATTTAATAATAATATCTTTAAGAATTTTATTAACTGAGTGACCAATATGAAGACTACCGTTTGCATAAGGAGGACCATCATGGAGTATAAACATCTGTTTACCTATTTTAGCCTGGCGAATAGCTTGATACAAACCTTCTTTATACCAACGGGCTAACATTTGTGGTTCTCGTTTAGAGAGATTAGCACGCATAGGGAAATCTGTTTCCGGTAAATTCAGAGTGTTCTTATAATCATTCATTTGAATTCTCAGTTTTAATTTTTGGCTAAATATTTTAATTATGACGACTGAAAGAATTGTCTTGCAGCTATTATATCTTTACTGATTTGCTGTCTTAATTCATCAATAGAAGCAAATTGTTGCTCATTTCGCAATTTTTTACGCAATACAATATCAATATGATATCCATATATATCTATATGCACATCTATTAAATGAACTTCAATTTGATGATCTACCCCATTCACTGTTGGGCGTGTGCCAATATTTGCAACTGCCTGCAATGGATAATCAGCTAAACCATATACTTCTACCACATAAACCCCTTTAAGAGGGATAACTAAACATTTAAATGATATATTTGCAGTAGGAAATCCAATCGTACTACCAATCTTGCGACCATGAACCACTCGACCACTTAATCGGTAAGGATGCCCCATAAGATTCTCAGCAAGGATAAGATTATCACTTAATAGTGCTTGCCTAATAGCAGTACTACTAATTCGCTGTTCAGCGTTACAAAAACTTTTAGTATTAGCTACTTCAAAACCATATTGTTCTCCTGCTTTACAAAGATATTTAAAATCACCCTGTCTATTTTTACCAAAGTGAAAATCATCGCCAATTACCAAAAATTTAACCTTTAATTTTCCCACTAGCAATTGTGAAACAAAAGCTTGCGGTATCAATGAAGCAAATATTGGATTAAATTTAATACAAAGTAAATAATCAACATCATATTCAATAAAGTATTTTACTTTATCACATAAACGCGTTAAACGTGCTGGCGCATTTGCGCCCAAAAAAAATTCCAGTGGTTGTGGTTCAAAAATCATGACCATCGTTGGTGCTCCTCCAAGACGCTGACTTTCTTGTTTTAAATGTTTTAATAATACATGATGTCCTCGATGAACAGCATCAAAATTGCCAATAGTCAATACACAACCATGATGATATGTGCTAATATTATGTATACCACGTACTAACTTCATAATCAGCTCAATATATTAAAAATTACTGGATTGTACCGTTTTACCACTTTAAATATTAAGTAATTATTTGATTAACCTTTATAACAAAGATGATAAATGGCTGTTTTGTCAGTAAAAAAAACTTAATATAACCATTTTTCTATAATTCATTCTACTTTTTATATTTAAAATTATTTACTCACTCAGTAAACTAATGAAATTTCCAGTTATCACAACAAATCACATTTCTATACACGATGCTTATTTACATAAATTTATACAAATTAATTGACACAATAAAGGCTAAAAGGATATTATCTTTTAGCTTATAGAGATTGTAATCGATAAAAAAATATTTAGGAGTTAGACCTTTGGCTAATATTAAATCAGCTAAGAAACGTGCTATACAATCAGAGAAACGCCGTAAACATAATGCTAGTCGTGGTTCTATGGTACGTACTTTTATTAAAAAAGTTTATGCTGCTATTGCTACAGGAAATAAAGAAGCAGCACAAAAAGCATTTAACAATATGCAACCTATTGTTGATCGCTATTCTACCAAAGGCTTGATCTACAAAAATAAAGGTGCTCGTCATAAAGCAAATTTAGTGGCACAAATCAAATCAATGTAATTTTTTAATTTTTTTTAAAAAAACCAGGTATTAGCTGATTTTTATAGCTATTGAAATATCTATTTGTTTATATAAGGTTGCTCAAATAATCCAAAAAAAATATTTTTTTTATACACGTTTTGGACTGCAAAATACTGGATTATACATCAGTAACGTAATATATTACACTTTTTTTACTTTATCCATAAAACCAATTTCAACAATTTTATTGTTTAAAAACATATTGCTAGCGTTATAGTAATGGCGCAAATATATTACATTATAGCATATACTAAATGCGTTCATCAACGCTGCATCATCAAACTCACCTAGAATTTCTATCTATAAATTATTTTTATGGATCAAAAAAAAAGAAACTAACATAGAGCGCCGACACCGGAAATCAATAATCACTACTCCTCTAAACATAAAAGAAAAAATTTCTCGGATTATTATTAGTTTACAAGAGAAATCAACGCTAAATTGTCCAAGATTACTTGGTTGATTTGTTCTAATAAGAATGAACCAACCTGTGGTAATTAAATATAATTAATATCTAACTTATCTTGACTTTATTCTTCTAATAAAACTCGTGCATCAATTTAAAACAGCGTAAATATGGGATATCCGCTAATACTATTCAATGATAGCGGTTTCAAGAAAGAAGCTTAGCTACTATTTATCTAAAACATCAGCAACACCAACATCAAATAACAAATTTATTTATGACTATAATTAACAATATTTAACATTCCTTGGCTTAGCACAAACATTTTATAAGCATAACTGAACCAATTTTCCTAATTCTGACGGAACTAGCTCTCTAGCCTACCTTTTAAATAATTTACCATTCAAATGTTCTTCTAATGCATTGATATAATTTGTTATTTTCTGAAGCGTTAAATAAAGCTCTTCAGTTGCGTCAACTGCCGACCCTTTCTCTTTATAATCATGCAAGAAGTAATAAAAATTATTAAAATTGAATGCAACATTCTAATATCGATTTTTTCTATACCCATAATAATTATTTATATATGTTATCTTCTGATATTCAGAAGATAAGTAATCATTCTCTTTACCTAAAGAGACACTCGTACTACAAATAAAAATATCGTATCGCGAACACAGAATTAGTATTCTGTATCACATAAATATAATTTATAACTAACTTTATCCTGCTTAATTAACAGTTTTAGTGCTAATTATCTTTTTTGGTAAAACACTATTCAATAATATTAATCCTAATATCGCCGCTAGCGTCGAACCAATAAAGATCCCAAATCGTGCATAAATGCTAAAATTAGCTAAACCTTTAAATGCTAAACTAGCAATAAAAATTGACATAGTAAAACCAGTACCACAGAGTACTGATACAGCAAATATCTGCTTAAGGTTAATTTTAACAGGTAATTTTGCAACGCCTAATTTTAACGCTAACCAACTAAATAAAAATATACCTGTTGGTTTACCAATTAATAAACCTAATGCAACACCGATCAGTAAACTACTAGAAAAATTAATTAAGGTAACACCATTAAGTTGTATACCTGCATTAGCAAATGCAAATAATGGTAAAATTAAATAAGAAACCCAAGGTTGTAAAATATGTTCTAATTGTTCAGAGAGTGAATTATTTTGCCTCCCTTTAAGTGGTATTAAAAAACCCAGAATGATACCTGCTAGTGTTGCATGGATACCTGATTTTAAAATACAAACCCATAAGATAATTCCAACAACTAAATAAGCAGATGTATTTTCAATTTTACGCCAATTCATCCATGTTAATACTAATAGAGAAAGTATAATTAATCCTAGTGATAGGATAGAAACAGATTTAGTATAAAAGAGAGAAACAATAATAATCACGCCCAAATCATCAATAATTGCCAACGCAAGTAGAAATATTTTTAACTCTGTTAGTACACGTTTACCTAAAAGTGCCATAATACCCTGTGCAAATGCAATATCTGTCGCCATTGGGATCGCCCAACCCTGCCTAGCAATTTCATCATTTACATTAAAAAACAGATATACTAAAGCAGGTAGTAGCATACCTCCTACAGCAGCAATAACAGGGAATATTATTCTATCGCGACCTGCTAATGAGCCTTCTATTATTTCTCGTTTAACTTCCAGGCCAACAACTAAAAAGAAAATAACCATTAAACCATCATTGATCCACCATAAAAACGGTTTATCAATATTTAATGCGTTAATTTTAAGCGCAATGGAAATATTAAGAAATTGCTGATAAATACCTTGCAATGGGGTATTAGCCATAACTAAAGCTAAAATGGCAGTAATAATTAACAGCATCCCACTTGCTGCCTCTAACTTTAAAAACTGTCGTATAATTACTGTCATTACTATAACCTCGGCGTTAATTATATCCAATTAATTTTATGCTAATACCATACAATTCGAAAATTATTTTTAGCAAAAAAATTCACATATACCAGGCGTAACTAACTATATAAATGGCATTTTATCAGTTAAGCATTTAAAGTTTGTTTAACATTAAAAAAAACAGTTAATTAATCTTAGTACTAAAAGTAGGTAATAAAACCCAATATCGACGTCACTGCACATGGACCCGTAAGGAGCTCTTTTTAGTAGAAGATACTTATCAAAAGTTAGAATTTCAACTGGACTAAACTTCTGCAAATGGCTTCGAGTTGCTGACTTAACCGTATCTCTTGGATTACTACGGAAGGAGACGGAGTCCCATTAGTTTTTAGAATGAAATGGCAAAAATATTCCTGGAGATGTAGCACTAACGCCTTAGCTACACAAATAGCTAATATCCTGCCTTCACTAACCAAAGGCATGCAATACCGAAAGTTAAGGGTGATGAGATTTCAGTGGGTTTTGGCTACCAGATAGCTGTGATCCGCTAATAAAATCATTAATTTTTGTTAGCAAAGTTTTTAGAAAAGCTTCTCCTACAGCGATGATAAGCTTGAGAAAGAATGAGAAGAACGAGCTGAGCATTTTATACCTTGTTCCCAGCCGCACTGGGTATGAATAAGAATGACGAATTCAATTGAATTAGCTTTTGTGAGAATGAAGCTATGAAGCCGATCTCTCAAAGTGCTGTGCTTTTGAGAAAATAATCTTCCAATGTTTATTTAATCTAACGTCTCATCTTCTTAAGTAAGTTTAAATAGGCTAAATAGGAAACAACCTTGTCTAACCATGTTAACAAATAACGTCTAATTTAAAAATAGAAAACAAGTTTACTTAGAGCGAGAACTCTAACAATTTTAGACTAGATTTGCTAATAACTCTTATTATTACATTATTATTTTAATAGAAAATCAAGATTCTAACAATTAGATTAAAGAATATATCGTACAATAAATTATTAGTATGGGGAAGCTCACTAATAGAAAGAATAAAATGATATATAAGTATGACTTAATATTCGCAGATCCACTCTATCAATATCAAAAGTATCACGGCGTAACAAATAAATCCTAGTGTCTACCCAACAACATATCTCTTACCTAACAAAAAAATAAAGATAAGCATTTGTGCTTAGGTTATTTATTTTTAGAACAAAGAAATGCCTGAGAATAGTGTAAGTTTTTGAATGAGAAATATAATGAACAAAATAACTATAATTCGGCAAGAAGCTGCAAGAATAATAGGAATAAATAAAAATATACTGACTAATTAATATAAGTTTAGAATTATTAGTTACCAACATAAAATTCATACAAAAAGAAATTTCCTTATTTATTTATAATATAAATTTATAATGAAGTCATTAAAATTTGATCAATATTATTGTCGAGAATGAAATTGATGTCATCAGGAGCAAAATATCAATTTTAATGTGGTAAATTTAAATAAGAATTATATAACATTATGCGAAAAAAGAAAATTAAAGATCACTTAAGAAAGTGAACAAAAAAACAAACTCATTAATTGAACGACAAAAGAAAATTTTAATTATGTAGAATAGGAAAGTTAGATAATTTTCCTAATATTATATTTAATGAAGCCTGTTTGAGATGGATTTTAGCAAAGGCTAACAAAATTTTTTTTAGATAATGACAAAAGTAGAATTAGTTTTTTTGTTCTTACATTTCAGTAGTACCAATTAAAAGATATTACAGAAGCAGAAATATCTATAGTACTATTAAAAAAAATGAAATAGGCAGAAACAATGTAAGATTAAAAAGTAAAGCTCAGTCAGCAAAAAAGAATAAGAAATAGAAATACCGATTATAAATAGAAAGAAATCTCTATTAGTAACAAAACCAAAGTATTTAGTATTACTAAAATCAATAACGAGATCCCATGAAAAAGATTAGAAATAGATATAAAATCACTTGTTATTAAGCTTTCATTGGTTAAAAACGTATTAGATGGTTAAAACTGAATAAAGAAGAAAGATTAATCAATAAATGTTCTGAATCACTTAGATCAATGGTTAAATTTATGTTTTTAATGAGTTGAGATCATTCTCATGTCATTAATTTAGGATAGTTAAAAATTGATATGCAAAGAAAATTGCATGGATATAACCAAAAAAAACAGAAAATTAAAAAAGCTATAAGCTTAACTCCAAACAATACGGATTTCTATATTCTGATTCGACATTTAGATAATTATCTAAATGAGTATTCGTATGTAGAATATCAGTAAAAACAATCTAATGCCTCACAAAAATTTAATTAGAAAATACAGATCAATCCTAATATAAAAACATTAGAGCAGTATTTAAACGAGCTGGAATAAAAAATTTTTGTTTCCATGATCTAAGATCACACATAGATCAGTTAATTAATTCAATCTAGCGTACTCATTTATGTTATACAAGAAATGGTGGATGGTAAGTAGTCAAAATAGTAAGGCAATATGCACACTTAACACTAATCATATTATATGTTACTGAACACGATAAATAAATTAATGGCATGTTGATAGATTTAATAAAAAAATCTTAAATCATGCTACAAATTTTTTCCAGTAAAATATTAAAAAGCTGATATTATCTAACCTATTAGTTTTTATTTGAATTCTATATAGAATTCAAACCTATGATCTACGGCTTAGAATAAGCATAACTTATTGTTTTAACTTATAAAAATAATTTTATTCAATTTAAATATGCTCTAATAAAAAGAATTTTACATGTTATATGATTTCATTTTATAACATAATATTTCACCATAACGACATCTGTACTTCCAGGAATATATTTAATAGCAGTAAGATCAATAAAAAGCATTAAGCAAAATAGTAAACGTATTACGTGCTGCAGTCGTCAATCACTATAGGTGCAGGACGTTTGAATCTAAAATTTATCTTTCAGAGAATATTATTGTTTATAATCACCATAAAGATGGCGCTCGTAAATTCCTTTTACTAAGAGGTCTCATCCTATGTAACCATTATCATAAGAAAACATAAAACCCTCGCCGCCAGTTTCTTTACGCCAGAAAAGTCTGTTATTGAACACCCTACAACCATAAAACAGTTATTTAAAATAACATCACTATTAAAAAAATGGGAAATTTCTCTTATGAGAAAACAAGTAATAGGCTCACAACTAAATTTTAAACAGTAGATAGATTAATCCAACTACATCTGATAGAAAAATAAACAATCGTTCAAATCAAACGTGTTCTTGCAGAGCTTACAGAACATGAGCAAATACTAGAGCAAATAAAGTTAGAGGTAACCTTCATACTGTATTCAATTTTAGTTTATTTGTAGAAAACAATTTACCTAACATTAACAGAAAAAGCATTTACAGGCTTAACTGAAATCTACAGCAAGCCTCATTCCACCGTAAAAACGTATAAATAAGGCCGCTTTTTAGATAATTCTTTATTGGAGTATGGAGGAAAGGAGACACCTACCCATCAGGGAGCTATTATGATTACTTATTGTAACAAAATCAACCTACTCATTCATCCAGCCTTCGCTCAATTAATCTTAGTGCATACCTTTTATCGCTTGGCGGCAGCTCCCCGTTAAAAACAACCAATACTCATATCAATGAGATAAAATAAAACTTTTAGAAATATCCTTTACATATCAAAAAATAGTAATTTCTATTTTATCCCCACTGTTAAATAAAACGTCATTGAGATTCTAAAATACCAGAGAAAATATCTAAACGCGTATTTCTTTTAGAGCAATATAAATAAGGTCATTTTCTGTTCACTAAACATACAGTAATAACTGTATAAATTCTATAATTTTATACCAACTTTAATAAATTCATAGCAAGATACATTCACTGAACCTTTAAAATTCTAGAAGAAATATTGGCATTAGTGCAAAAATGTGTAATAGACTTCAAAAATCAAAAAATGCCAGGTATATCCAGCTATACATTACGATGGTTATGATTCTCTAAAAGAAAAACGAGAAATACTTGAGCAGTGAGAAATTACTTATTTTATTACGGATATAATTTAAATAGATTAGCTATCAACTGTTATAACCCTTACACTGTTATACCCTTA
Source organism: Arsenophonus sp. NC-PE1-MAG3 (assembly GCA_052174455.1). Lineage (GTDB taxonomy): Bacteria > Pseudomonadota > Gammaproteobacteria > Enterobacterales > Enterobacteriaceae > Arsenophonus. The sequence goes on from JBQMRP010000034.1 coordinate 100,458, forward strand.
CTTAATAGATAGGAGTATTCTTTTTACGAATATAAAATAAATAAGTATGCAATTAATAAAAAGTAAATATAACTGCTATCCAAAAGCTGGATTCAGGGTTTCTCCTTAATAAAAAAATTAAAAATCCTTTATAAGGAGGATATTTACTATTAAAAATAGTTTCGAATTTTTCGATTTATTTCTAGTTGGTTTTGTTATTACCCTGATTATACAAGTATCAATGGTGATCATTAAACACAATACGATCTGATTTAGTCCTCTCTGTAATAGGACTTGAAGCTACCACATCGACGGAATTTTAAGTGGCTTGCTGATAAATATGGTCGTAAAAATTATTTTCTTATATATTTATTACTCTAATATTTTACTGAAGTTGCTGCACTAATGCTTAAATATAATTAGCTCTTTTTGTCAATCATGTGAGGTTGAGGTTGCGTAAGTATAGCTATTGGAAAACTTAATATAATTCTTGAACTTATAAGTTCAAGAATTTATATCTTCTAAAGAAAGCTATTTACTAGTAGTCTGGCTTCATCATTTATACCATTTTTCCTATTTTCTAAATCATTCATAACTCCTTATTTGACTGAATCTCTTAGTTAGAGAGGACTTTAATTATTAATTGTCTTCCTTTTATTTTATTAAAATAGAAAATTCATTCCAAAATCACTACGATATTTCTTATTTAAATATCATTTTAGGATATCTGTGAAGCTTATACATAGGAGATAAATATCTTTGTAAATTACAATTTGGTATTAACATAAATATGTATATATTAGTAAAAGATGTCATCTAAATATAATAAGATATTATCCAAAACAACTTACTATTGTCACCAATAATGCATTTTTATACTTGGAAATTTCACTACTAAGTTCATAAGGAACTGGTATTATTGAATTACGTTTTCTATTTTAGCATTAATATTGTAGTGAATTTTTATTCATGACATCTACTTTATGTATTTAGTTAGCTAATTATTTTGAAATGACTTTCGATTGTCTTGAAATACGTCGAACACTCTTTTATTTAATCTTATTAGTGCAATTGCATCTATAAATGCAGCACTGTCTATACAGACTAAAATAATCGTACATTTTTAAATTTAAATAATATCTTTAGGCTAAATTTTTATTAATACTCTATCGCTATGATATTTAGCAACGGTGCATTTTGTATAAAAATTTTTCTAATCCAGTCGCACTTAAACTGTCTTTAATTCGCTTATGATGTTAGCGGTACTGGTAAAATTATTGATCCTATTTTTCTCGGACTAAAGCCATCCCTCCCCTATCAATAGCAAAAAATTTTTTTTGAAAAATATCATATTCGTACCTTTTATATTTATTTACGTTTATTTTATCTGTTCTATCATTTATTTGTTTTCTCACGAAACCCGTAATATTTAGCTTAAAGCTATATAATTATATATCAGTGTATAACTTAGATTTGTTAGTAGTTATAGATATGAATCTGATTACTTAGAAAGTAATATCTTATGTAAGAATCTATTTTAAATTAAATTTTTTCTACCCATTTCCATATATTCTGTATAAAATTAATAATTGATAATTTATTATTTTTTAATATATCAAATGGATATAAAAAAGCGCATACAAGTACTAATAAGCAAAATACTCGTTCTAACTTAGGGAATTGAGTAGGATTTAATATTGGCATACAGAAACGTCGACGACATGGCCATAATAACGGTATTCCTGCTGGTGTTAACATATCAGCTATAAGGTGGCTAGTATATCCAACTACCATGGAATGGACAAAATCTACCGGTATTGGAATGATAATTCGTGATAATAAGTCTGAAGAAAAAAATATGCTGCCTCCTATAATAGCCAGGAGGCTGTGAGTAATACCTCTATGACCGAATACTTTAGCAATTGGTATCGAAAGCCATTTTAATCGCTGACCTAAAAAAGACTTTGGGTGATCGATGTCTGGCAGTAGGCAAGTTAATATTCCGGCAATAATAATATGCCCCCAGTTCCCTTGAGCTAATTCTGGTGATAACTCTAATTTTTTCGCAAAAATAGCGCTTGCTAAAGCAAAGATAAAATGCCCGCTAGCAGTCATAGTAACCACACATAGTTATATTTAGCTATGATTATTTATCTATGTGTAGAATACAGCTAAAATAGTTAAACAATCAAAAGTTTACTAAGTTAAAAACTCCGTCAATCCTGGAATAGCTGTTAGCAACATCCATCAGAAGCGATCCGACTTATTTATATATTCAATAATTTCAATACTAAACTATCCACTTAACTCAGTATACTACACCATAGATCCATAAAAAATCCTAACTACTCCAATATGATTCATTCTTAAAAAATTTCTTGGTGATATTGCTGTAAATAGGAATTTTTTAGAGATAAATTTTGCCATCTCATCTTATATAGTATTGAGATTTCAACTCTTTAACTAGAGAGTTAAGTAGCTTTATCGAAAACGATTTTCGTACCTAATGTTTAGGTATCTCTATTCTGCATAAACGAAAATAGAGAAAGACTATATCTATACATTACTAGAATATTAAGGTCAGGTCTAAAGAAAATGATAACGTGGTGTTTAATACATTATAGTTTGCTAGCAAAGAAACGGAACATCGAACAAGGCAATAACTCTTTACTGTAATTATATCGCTTTTGTTCTATCAAAGCACCACATCACCCTATCTGTATAGCACCCAATAGTTCGATTGGTTTGCTAAACCTGAACTTGAAAAATCAGTCTATAAGAAGCATTTCCACTAGTTTATGTTGATACAATACTTGAATAAGGATATCCTGATGCACCACTGAGTAGAAGTCCTTCAACTGGTACAAAAAAGTATATCTGAATGCGCGATGATATATTATATTTGCCTTAGAATTATCTAATCTAATAGCAAATAGCAATATTCAAAAGAATAATATAAGATTTATTGGCTTAAATAGCTAAATAAAAATACACAGTTGACATCGAAGAATTTATATGAATTTTTGTAGAAAATATACAACTTATCAGGAGAATTTTATGACTATTATAGAACAACTTGAAGGTAAAGGTGAAGAATAGTGCACCAGTTAAGTCAAAAGAATGGTATTGACGAAACTAGAACTCGGTAACTTCTAGCTAATAGTGCAGAGCTTAGTAAGCTAGTGAAGCTTACTACAGGTCTGTCAAATAGTAAACTAGATAAACTATTAATTAATATTAATACATATCTTTAAATAATTACTTTAAAATTAGAATATATGTTAACCAGCTAATTTATAATTATATTCCTTACTTCTTGAGGTAAGTTTTCATTTCCTTTAACTTTACATAAAGTTTCTCTGACTGCTATTCGTTATAAATTTTAACTACAAGATCGCTCGATTTTTTTTTCTGAAAAATTCAAAAGTGATTAATTATCCGAGTTTAGCAACTCCAGCAAAAATATATCTCTTCTCCTAAAAGAGATATTACTAGTTCCGTAATCAGTTCATTATTCATTCTTGATGAATCAGTCATTATAACTTGTATATCAAGTAGTTATGATAATATTTGAGTACTTATTTCTTTTTTATCATTTACCAATCTAATTAATATTTATCACCTTACTTATTCTATTGTTTTTTAATAGAGTTAGGGTAATTAGTCATATTTTAGTAATAGATCATCATATATCAACTAAGCTATATATTATTTAAGTTCATCAACTCATAAAATTTTATATCACTTCTACTCGAGATTTTTATATCTAATTGATAAGTTTTTGCAGTATTCAACGATAAATTAAACATGATTGCAAATACTTTTTTCGTTAGTTTTTCAGATTTTCTGATAGATCAGAATTTTTTCTTCATAATTAATTGATAGAGGTAGATATATATAATCAGACTATTATCCTTAAATAACCATAAACTTACTAAATAAAATAAACATTAATAATAATCTAAAATTGTTATTAGAAAAATGATTCTCAACAATAAATTGCCTGCAGTTAATATGAAAAATTTAGATAAACCAAACGCTAAAATTAATAAAGGTAGATTTATCTCCCTAAATTCAAGCATATAATCAAAAAAGTCTACTTAACCGTCCCGCAAAAGAGTGAAACACTTGGACTAAGTGACTTGAATTAAATAACAAAAAATAAATTAAACAAAAAAAACGAATAGTAAGCGTTTAGATCTATGACATGTTCTTTAACAAAAAAGGTATTAGTAAAATAAAATCTACAAAATTGATAGCAGGGAAGTTGCACTTGTAATTTGATGATAACTGAACATGAAGTTTATGCAAAGCAAAGTTGAGTTTCCTTTATGTATTGATCTTCTAAAAAATATGTTAATACAAGTGTACACAAACAGTAAATAACTAATAGATGAATTTGTAGTAAATACACGTTTCATATCTTAGTATAAATTTTCTTATTGAAAGATTTATTTATAAATAAATGCTCTCCAAGATTCTTGTGAATAGCATTCAAATACATTATTGCAACTAATCTCGAATAGGAATAATAAGATTAAGTTTACTAAAAACACTCAACTAAAGAAATCATTAATAATATGTGACGTAAACCCAAAGAACATAACACATATGACATGATATTGTAAACATTCTTTCGTTATTTAAAAATTAAGTAGATAGGAGGAGTGGTGTGTTGTGGCACACCCTGCTGACAGCAGCAATAATCTATATCTGCTAAAATTTATCTTTATATGATCAAGCACTGCTATTACAGCAGAAGAAAGTAGCATAAACATTCAAACTGAAAATGAAATTCTTTGGACGGAGGAATACTTAATAATCGAGAAATAAATGATTATACACTAAAAGTTGAATACTTATAGGAGAACTTGACTAATCTCTATATTGCTTAACTATTTTAGCTTAAATCAGGTAAGATATGATGCTTTATTTCTGGCACTAGAAACAACAAATAGCTTTAATAATACACTATATGATATTATGCAAATAGCAGCATAAATTCTATATCTGATGCGCGATGTTGTAATATTTACTACGAGGTTCCAGTTTGATCCATTGGTATAATGGAATGAATACAGAAGTATAAAATACACTGAGAAGAGGAATAATTACTGCGTCTCAATTTAGTTGCTTCATTACAAACTTTTATATAGGTTTAGTAAACCGAAAAAACGATACGTACTACATAGTTGTCTTGAGATTATCAAGGATAAAAAATCCAAATTCAGTTTCAATAATAAAAATATCCAACATGGTCATGAACAAAAGCCCGATAGCTAGAATACTCTATAAGAGTACAAGGAAATTGATGTCACCATGGCGAATTTTCGCTTTTAATGATTATTGTAATAGTTCAGATAAATTAATTAGAATAATGGTGTTATCGAAACTAAGTTCGTTACCGCTTCTGTACATTTTAAAAAATTGAAACGTAAAATTTTTAATCTAATTTACAAATGAAAATTGATAAACCACCTTAATTGTATAGCGCGTGATTGGATGGATTTCATTAGTTACTTCTTTGATCTTTTTCTAGAAGATAAACAACTCATCTTTCATCGTCTATTAATAGATAGACTATCAATATGATATAAATCAATTTCATCTGCAATAAAAGATTTTTTCTAATTTAATAGAAATATAATCAATGTCATGATTCAATCATATGATTGATTTAGAGAAAGCATTTCATATAAAATTTATAGAAACACACCGGGATTTAAATTAGCAAAAAAGCAAATTGAATAGTTTTAAAATATAAATACAGAACTTGTAATGGCATTTGGAATTGCTGTTAAACTGTTACTCTTAAAGTGTCAATTAAACATCAAAATAGATGATGAATTACCTATATTGACAATTGCCATTATGTGAAGTCAACAATAACATTGTAAATAAATAATTTACGTTTTTAGCAACATCTTTTGCTCGTAAACGAAATAAAAAGGATTAAATGACTTGCAGTTAACGAGCGTAACCCATTTCATATGCCAAAAATATGCATTAAATAAACTCTTTGTTATTGATAATTCTAAAAACTTTAGACACAAACGAATACGGATAACAAAAAACAAAATATAGAAATTAACTAAAATTAAACAAAATTTTAAAAAATTCACTGATAAATAATCCAGGGGTAATTCTTATTAAAATATGAAAGCGTCTCAAATATGTTTTTAAATTTATCTAGTGAACTAACATCAGAAAAAACAAAACAAGTTTACGATCTACGTAAATCAGAACCGGAACCGAAAATGAATATAAACACAGTGATATTTTCTAGAAATCTTTCCAGTATAACTATACTACTCAGAAAATTTCAAACAGCAAGTTTAATTGCCACCACCTTTCTTGCCTATCAAGAAAGAATACGATGAACATGAAAATCCTTAAGTGTAATATCGAATGTTTGGTATCAAAACTAAAATTACCTATTTATCTGACTAGAAGAAACGAAATTACCGTCATTATCTGGTATTTTTTTGAAAGTTAAATTAGCTAAAAATTGCCACAAGAAAAACAACTGCTGTTGTTCTAATTAACGAGATTAATTTTTCCAGTAAACAAGAAAATAAACTTCAGAAAATTAACTATTAGATAATTAAACTAGAAAATATAATATCAAAACAGTTTTATAATACCGATATTCATTTTTAAAATAAAAGATTTAACCAACACGCAATTCATACTTGAGCAGTCCCGACAATTTATTATATTTATAGCTAACACTATAATAAAAAAGTTTCAATTTAGGATCCCGACTTATCAAGCAGATATATATCGCTAAGCAGTTTTTAGATTCATCATAACCAATGATGCATCCTTATAATAATGAAAGATAAGGACCTCTCCTCCCCTCCCCCCGCTAAGTTCTTGACTACCACTATGCTAACTCCCTGTTACATCTTTCCATTACCCGTATTAACATCGGGATCCGAGATTTAAAAACTTACTAAAAGGCAACTGCTATGATTATGCTATTCAAAACCAAAAATCACCTTAAGTTTATTAAAACCTTCTAAATCATTCTAGAATACTTAACTACCTTTTACGGCAAACGGTCGCTTACACGCCAAAATCGCTGCATCTTCACATTAATTTATTTAAAGATAGTCGCTCTTATTTTAAGTTAGTCGTATACCTGTGCGTAGAATTCATAAAGAGAAATTAACAGAGAATTATTAATATCTCAACTAATCAACAAGAAAAGATAAGACAAGAAATTAGTCATGAAATCTGAACTAGACTTATTAGAACGATAGAAGTGAGGAGATATATTTACGAGCACATTAACAAACATTCCTTTAGAACATGAGCTAATGCCTTAACTTTCTGAAAATATTGCCGTTTACGAGAAGATATTAGTTATTTTTTAAGAAAATCGACAAATAAAAGAATTAAAAGATAGTTCATCTAAAACTAATTTTTCTGAAGAAAAATAATTTATAAGAGCTACGTCATGACTAATGTTACCTTATCCCTATTTTAAATCAAAAATGAGGAACAAACCTTTCTCATGACTAAAATGATACTAATTTTACTCAGTGAAATAAAAAAATTAAAGACAAGACTACTACTTTTGTCAATTACGTTGAAGCAATATAAAATATTTGATATGATAAATAAACTTATTTTTTTGAATAAAAAATTTTATCGTATAATTAATATACAGTTAGGAAAGTAACTGGTATTTACCATACTAATATCTTCAAGTTATTTTTCTATCTTTGCAGATATGAGTATGGTACTAAAAAAATCAAAATGCGATAGCTATAAATAAAATTTATTATGATTGGAGTTTTAATAAATGTTTAGTTAAATTAACTAAACATTAACAAATTGGATAAAAGTTTCTAATACACTTACATATTAACGCTGAAATGGCTAATATGAGTTTAGGTAAGTCAGCTAAATACAAAAGATTAAAAAAGACATATATTAAAACATAAACTACCATAAATCCTCCCTTTAAAAAATTGAAATCACTTAATTTAAATTTGTAAAAATTTCTAGTTGGCTACTAAATTAGCCTTGGATTTTTGGCTACAGTATTATCACAAGGAATCAATAATCCGATTAAATTCTAAATGACGGTCACTCAATTTATTGAACTGTTATAGAAATACCGAAACAACAGACATCAGCCAAAAGAAATTATTAACCTAGTATCACAAATCCCTAACAAAAACTCTTTGAATTGTAACAAACCGCATAAATCTAGTAACCAGACCCTCAATTTATCATTGATAACTTTTCCGAGAGGACTATAGATAACTCAAATGGCTAATTAAGCGAAGGATTATGTATGAACTACAATACAGAAATTACAATCATGCGTTAAAACTGTCAGACCTGAATTCACTACCTAAACCACTGGAATACACGGTTTATCAGGAAAATAGAAACTATCTATGACAGGCACGGCATGTTTAAACAAGCGCTACCGCAAAATATTTCTTTCTAGTATAGGGATTAATACAAAAAGTAATGCCCTGCTTAGTTGACTAAAAGATTAACCTAGTTCGAACAATTTGAATAAGAGCAAGAAACACCGTAAACCTCGCAAGATTAAAATGTTCATAGATATTTGAATCTATTGTAACACTTTACCGAATGTTACTCCTGGATAACCAGGAGCCAATCAATCCTAATGCGCCCGTTGTTTAAAATCCTAACATTGATCTATGCAACCACATTTTCCTTAACTCCTGAATTGTAACGTCGGTTTATTGATATGCAAAAGGCGGTGTATAAAAGAAGAATCATCTAGTACTAACGATTACGAAATACGTTATCAACAAGCATTAAAATTCAGCGTTATTTATAATAGCCATAAGGATTAAACGAGCATTTAAGTTAAGGTGTAGCAAAAGCGTTGAGAGTGTTCTGAGTTTAAAATTATCAAATGCTATACGTAACCTAACTTTCTCATTATCAAGAAAGTAGTGGTCAGTTTGGTAGTGTGGGCAGAAAAGATGATTTTAAATTTATCAACATGCGCTACAAGCACATGAAAGCAACGATACTCATTATCAATCTTCGCTGAATGAACTATCCAATTTATTTGAGAACAAGTAATTCATCACATGAACAACGAGGGAAGGGAACCCCCTAGTTTCACTTATGACATTCATATGATAGAGAGTACTGATCAGGCATGGAGTATGGATTCAACCATCAAACAGAAATCAATTTTAAGATTGATAAAATATCTATAGCGGCATTTTTAGCCAGTACACACCATCCCTATAAAAACCATTCTCTTCTCTATTAAAAAGTTATGATAGCATCCACTAGATGGATTTATTAATTTTATCTAGTACTAAAACATATTTACAAAAAAGCTAATTTCAATACGAGGACATTAGCACACGCCAAATTAATAGATTTGTGAACCCCATATAGTGGAAAGAATTTTATTTTGAAAAAACATTAAATATTAATAAAAACGGTGGAATATTTATGTAAAACTCGAAGAAAGTTGAAATAACCCACCTTAGACCTCAATGCATGATTAACAAAGTTTACGATCTCCGTTATAGAAAAATTCCATATTGATTTAAACACTACGCTAATCAGCAAAACATAAAGATATTTTAAAGATAGGTGAAAAATACCTATTAAAATGTTTAAAACACTAGATACAAATTTGGTTTTAAATTAGATATCCTTCCCGATAAAAAGTAACGCGGTATTCAAAAGGTTTTAACTGAACAGAAGAATGTGCTAAAATACGCTTGGAATAGCTAGATCAGCAACTTTTGCTATTTCTATACCATAAAAAAACAAGATCTTATTGCATTGGGTGAAGAAAGAGGCTGAACACAGAGCGTGGCAAATAGCATTTGATTATTGTGATGCTACTCATTAATACGTCTACAGCACAATTAAAGAATCATTAAAAACATCTAAGTGAAGTATGTTTTATCTCTGAAAAACAACTATCATTTTTTCCTGAAAAAAAGAAAAAAAGAAAAGCCAAGCAATAGAAAAGAAACGTGTTATTCATAGGCTTATTATAGCGAATACCTGAATTCAGGATGACAAATACGTTCAAAAGACGTAAACTATTAAAAATAGCATAAAGTATGAGTAAATATATGAATATTTTATCTAGTTTTATTTTCTATTCCTGCTCTCTCCAAATTTCCACTTGCCATGATTCAATATCTTTATATAAATACATATAAGTTGAAACGCATATTGCGAATAAATAATTTTATTTCTTCAAAAATTTTGAATAATTATTTTCAAGTAATTTTACTATAAAACATCATTATTGAACTATCTTTCCACCAGGCTTTAGTGCCTATTAACGAGATAATTTAATACGAATTTTGCTAAGTAATAAAAATAAAAAAATTTAAAACAACAATCGTAAATTATCAATAAGATTCGCCAGAAATTTATCTGTTAAAAACTTAAAGGTAAAGTTTCGGTATTTTGATGCAGATATTTATACAATAAGATAAAACCTAATATAGAGAATTATTCTAAGTGCATACTTGATTATTTAACTTAGTAGGATATTTTAAATTAAAATAGACAAATTCTAGTGATAATTGTTTAGAAAATTGATAATAATCATAGCACAAAAAATTGTAAATTGTATTCTAATAATTGATGAGTATTGTTAAATTATCGCTACCTAAAAATCATTAATAAACTAATAAGATCAATCTCATTTAAAATCTAAGGTAACAAACGATAATTTTTTTAAATAACTAATATTTATTAACAGAAATTATTGCCATTTATCTAAATACTGTTAGACAATTCTATTGTCCTTTATAGTTATTGATCGCCAATCATACCATATTAAATCCTGTACATTGAACAGACAATGAAAAACAATCAAGCAATATCTATTGCCATAGTTAAATAACTATCTTATTAAATTTCAGCAGATATTTTAAAACCAAGCGGTAATCTCATCTATTTTATAACGCAACATTAGTCGTTGATACAGAAATTATGATAAAAAATTGCATGAGAATGCAATCATATTATTTTGACTAAACCGTTTAGGTTATGGCGAAGATAGAAGAAAGATACTCTCTGTTTATTTTTCCCAGCACTGAGAAAATATTGTTAGCAGCGGCAAGTGCAGAGCAAAGAAAGTATAGTAAAAATGTGATGGCTTATGGCATTGAAACGTACTGAGTTAAAAAGTCTAAGTACTCAATCTACTGATTGAATATTTCATCACTGCAAAAATTAACTCAATATCATAAGCAAAGACATTTAACATTATATATGAAGCTATATGCACCGATATTAATTCTTGTGTTCTAAATGGCATCTACTACCGAACAAAATACAGTATAAATATTTGCAACAATTCTTTTGCAAAGAACAATAGAGAAAAATTAACGTTATCTCTCTCCAAAAATCAAAATTAACTGATTTGAGGCACGACGAACTTTAACGTGATTACTGTAAATTGATAATAATTATGACGAGCTTAAGCGATAATATTTGAAAACTTACGTTAATCTTTTTCTATTACCAAAATCGGTATCCGTATACCGATGTGTCTAACTTTCCACCCGTATTCTAGGTTTATATTGGTAAACATTCTTGTAAAGAACTAGCAGTCTTGCTTAAAGGAATTATTAATGCCAGTAACATATCATATTATGGAAAATTTCTTTATGGATTATCCAGTTTGATAGTAAACAAGAAATAAATTAGGTCGACAAGCTTTCGGGGTAAAATTAGAAAAAAATAATTTTGTTAGGCTAAATAAAGAAAAATAGAAATTTTATTCCTTAAATTAATAATAAAAGTATGATTTTTATGAAGCCATAAACATTCCCACAGAAGAAATATATTACATTATTTAACTACTAAAAAATAATAAACTTATCTATAATAACATTAAAAATACATAATGGACATTACTTATAATGCTAGCGCAATAATATTTTTATGCGCCTTGCTATCCGCTTAGTGAAGCGACAATAATTACTGGTATTACCCTAATCAGTTTTTACCGTTAAGCTCAATTAGCATTACCAGCATAAAGAATACTATTTCAAAACGAAATATGAAAAATGATAATAATTAAAAATAACATGATAATAAGTAAGAATTAAAACTTAATTTATATCTTTTAAATGAAAACCTAGCAAATAATCAAAGTTTGAGCAGTATTTTATTAGTAATAATTCAACGATATTATAATATCGTGGTGAGTGTATTATTACGAAAAGAAGGATTTTCTACTTTCAGAATTAAAATAACAGTCAATACGAAACCTTTTCAGGCCTGAAATATACAATATTGGCTTTAAACTACTAACTAACTTACTTATAATACCTTCTGAATTTTGTAAACGATTAATAACAATTACGAAAGAGCTGATGTATTAGCGTTTCTTGCCGGTCTTAATAAAGTAACAAAAAAAAGGAATGCTCTATAAAGTCGTATCGTGATGGTGTAGTGGTGACAGCGTGCTCACAATGTATGTTACAACCATATCGATAAAGACGTTATGATAGGAGAAATTTATAACAGAGAAAATGCAACAAGTTAATGACTTGAAATTTGCAAATATTATACTTTGCAGTTGAAGATTATGTCACTATTTCACTTACAAATTTGCTAAAATCCATCTTGATTTCATTTACTTAAAACATTGGCACTGTGACATTTACCAATTCAACGGTACTCAAAAAGTTTAACGCTAGAAATATTCAAGAGATTAATGAAAAGAGCGCGAAAATAGAAGTACAATGAAGGAAAGGCATTATCAAACAGGCTAATTAACTACAAAAAAAATAGAAACGGAACTTTGTTTTAATCTAAATTAACTAAGCGGATCCAAGTCAAATAAGCTTTACTTATCCGTCCAAGGAGATATTTATCTAGCGGCGCTGCGCAAAGAATCATATCGAATATAAACTATTTAAAATGAGTTCTTAAAGAAGTTAGTTAGTGCTTGTAAATTTTAAACAAGCTAACTTCTTGTGCTACAAAAGTTTATTTCAAAATGAAAGTGCAATAGAATACTCAAATTCTGTAGTACTCTACCTGCACCCAAAAGATCCAGCATGAGCAGCCCTTAAAAGCAGGCGATACACTTTAGTGTTTTAGCAACTCAATAAACTGTATGCAGCATAAAATTATTATTTAATCTCTAAACTGGAAGATAAAGAAATTTATTTTCATAATTTGATAGATTCAATTAACACCTCAACTCAGCAGATCGTTTTTTTCTTTCATATGATGAGTGCGTTGACAAAAATGGAACAGGAGCTGATTGTTAAATGTACTTAGACAGATTTAGCACTAATAATAATTAGAAACGGTGTAGGCATCGGGAAGCCACTCACAGAAGCGGTAGATTTTGTTCATTATCTGCTACACAGCAAGAACAGGCTAAAAATTACTTAACTATAGTCATAGCAGAAAATCTGGTATTATAATATGAGCTATTATTAGCCAGTATCTACAAATATTTGCCCAATTAATAAAAACACTCAATCAGATCAAGTTGACTCTGATAAAAATAATAGTATATCTATTTTTTCTCTCCTGAGAGTAAAATAGCTTTCTATTTATCGACGTTTTGGCTTCATATTATTAAGAATTATATCGTCTTATTGTATCTATAAAAAGAACAACAATCATACAAATAAGACAGAATTAAAAATTGTGAAGAAACATGTAATATTATTTTCTATGTATTGAACTATTAAAATTTTTTGTGTATTATTAAGTATTTGCAATTAATGCTTATGTGTTGTTCGTTAAAAGAACGAGAGACTTAATTAAGTCAATCTCTATAAGAGAAAAACAGGATAAATACTAATTGTTAGTTTTAGTCGCTTTAAGTTAAAATTAAACAGACAAATTACATTTGTTATTTAAAATAAATAAATCGGAAAAGTCATTATGACTGACTCTTACTTTAAGAAGAAATTCTTCCAAAGAAAGATTAAAAAATCCTACTCAATTATAAATATTAATAACAGCATTACAAATGTGGATAAAACTTTAGTAAAACCTCCAGCATAAATTCAAAATTTGCTTCAGTTATTATCTTTATACAAGATAAGAATTTTTGCGTATGAAAAAAGGTAGTTTTAAACATTCCTGAAAGGAAAAAGAATCTTCAATTATTTTATTTCGCAAATATACAACATAAAGAATAACTTATGTTTATAAATGTTTTCTGAACATGGAAATGCAGAAAGTTCTATAGCTATTTAAGTTTTATTTATGTAACTGGATACTTAGCAGCAAAAAAGAATTAGAACCGTTATCAATACCTACATTCTCAGAAGTAGGTATGCAGGTTATTGTAACTACACATAATGTTAACCGTAATTTAGATCCTAACAGCAAACTAGGTGCATTATCTAGAGCTAACTAGTAGTCTGCAAGGAAATTGCGAGATGAAATAAATTTTCATGGCATTATTAGCACCAATTATATGCAAATTGGGAATCTCTCTCGGATACTTATAGATTAAGTGAAACATTAATTTTATATTTAGAAAATTATGCTGCTGCAATTGAACTTTTCATTCTCATATAAAATGATATGAGCTTGAATTAAGCAGAATTAAAGTACTTATCAAATTATAATCTACCTAAAGAATAAATTCTTACTATATACGTGCAAACATTACCAATATAACTCATATAATAATTATATATAAATAAATCATAATTTGATTTTTTCTTAATAAGAATAGATATATTCAATTTACTTAAAGATACAGGATATAAATCTAGATAGTTTTATTTCAAGAGATTTCAACTATCCAACAGAAAAACACAAAAAGAAGTTTCTTACAGAGTTTTGTCGTGCATCTTTAAATTTAAAAACGTATATAATGAATTTTATTGTATATTTTAATAAAAATTCTCGAATAGAACAAAAATGGCCATGATAAAATATCATGGTATTATTACCAATTTTAGTTTTAAATATCGCTAGCAACATCATGCACAAGATATTGAACACTCGGAACTACCACTAAAAATTAAGTTTATAATGAAGTCAAGTTAAATACATTAGCAACAACATACTAATTCTCCTTCATTAACATCACCATAAACCCCATTCCTACAATTCATAGTCTCCCACCGCCTACTAATTATCATGACGAATAGTACAGTAGTTTAATTTAAAGAGAGGTTTATGAAAATTACAATCGTTATCGAACTTAAAGAGAATGCGCCAGCTAACCGACAAAAATCATCAGAGACCACATTGTAGCGGATCTAGAAGAAAAAATTTCCTGCACAACAGAAAAAGCTTAAATAGAATGCTTCTTGGATAGTTTAAATAGTCTATGAAGATCGGATAAATAAACTGTATCTGTTAGAAAATCTTATTTGTAACAGCATCTATAAAATCTCTATAATATATTAATTTTATTGGCACGCCCTACAGGACTCGAACCTGTAACCAACGGCTTAGAAGACCGTTGCTCTATCCAGCTGAGCTAAGGGCGTTTAGAACGATTCTTATTTTTAGAAAAAATAATGTCGTTGAATTATACGGTTGTTAAGCATTGAGTCAACGTCTTTTTAGTGAAATCATATATCTGCTCATTTTCTATCTATTAATAAAACTGACAGGATCACTTATTTCTGACAAAATATCAGTATCGCAATGTTTTTATGGATTTATAAAATAAATGTCAGCAAAAATTATCAATGGGAAAATGATTTCCAAAACAATCGAGCAAGAAATTGCCGAAAAAGTTAAATTAAGACTTTCACTAGGGAAGCGAGCTCCCGGACTTGCTGTCATTTTAGTCGGTAATGATCCAGCTTCACAGATCTACGTAAACAGTAAACGTCGTACTTGTGAAGTAGTTGGTTTTTTTTCTCGCTTATATGATTTATCGGAAAAAACCACTGAATTTGAACTTTTACAATTAATTAATCAACTTAATAATGACAAAGCAATTGATGGCATGCTAGTTCAATTACCACTGCCAAAAACTATTAACTATATCAAGATATTAGAACATATACATCCAGACAAAGATGTTGATGGTTTTCATCCTTATAACATAGGCCGTCTTTGCCAACGCGCCCCAAGACTACGCCCTTGCACATCTCGCGGTATCATTACCTTGCTTGAACGCTATCAGATTAATTTACTTGGTTTAAATGCAGTTATCGTTGGTGCTTCAAATATCGTAGGTCGTCCTATGAGTCTGGAATTACTACTTGCCGGTTGTACAACTACTGTTACCCACCGATTTACTACTAATTTACGTCATCATATAGAGCAAGCTGATTTACTAGTCGTAGCTATTGGTAAACCAAATTTTATTCCCGGTGAATGGATAAAACCTGGTGCCATTGTTATAGATGTAGGAATTAATCTTCTTGAAAATGGAAAAATTACCGGCGATATCTGTTATCAAGAAGCACAACAACGCGCTAGTTGGATTACCCATGTGCTTGGTGGGGTTGGCCCAATGACAGTAGCAACACTCATGCAAAATACTTTACAAGCTTGTGAAGCATATCATGATATTAAAATATCAACCAATAGGGAAAAAAAATAAAAATTATTTTCTTTATATGAAAAGAAGTCTACATTAAATTATATGATTTATTAAAATCGCAAGGTTTTTGAGGTGGGATAGTAGGTCAGCAGATAAAGCGCTTAGTAAAGTACTGTAAAAGTTGATGACTAAATCAAAACCTGTTAATTCTGTAAATTAACAACAATAATATTATCACTTTTAACTAAAAATCGAGTAATAGTTAAAGAGTAATCATAAACTATAAAAATATTTTTTATTACCCCTTGTAACCTGTAAATGTAGGGGCTAATTTTTGCTTAATTTTTACTTATTTTAAAGGATATTTTCTACTTTTAAAGTAAAAGAATAAATATTCATAATATAATTCTTATCAGATAAGAATAGTAAATTTTCTTCTGTTTTTGGAAAAAAATTATTTTACTAACCTTTTAATATTTAAAAGGTACAAGAACATCTTACTGTTTTAAAATTAATAATAAGATTCCTTTATTTTATTAATTAAGTAACATCTCGATCTATTGTAAGCGGTATTTTACAGACTTAACAAACAACATATCATATATACCTCTTAATCTTAAGATTAAATCTTTTATATATAAGTAAATGATCTGATTTAGTTATAAATCTCTATATATTTATTCAGCACTAATACTATTAAAACAATGCCCATTAAAATGAGTTATGTGAAGTCTCCATAACCTTGGTATAATGTTAAAAACGATCTATTTTTGTTATTTTTATTGATTATTCAATGCTTTAGTATACTTATCACTACCTACATCGCTATTTGCTTTTCTTTGTTAAACAACAAGTTATTTTATCCTTTTCTGTTATTTAACTGATGATATATTTTAACGTTAAAAATTTATTTTTATTGTTAGATTAAAGACTCCTTATAAAAGGAAGGAGATTAACTTAAATCATCAATATAACTAAGATGGAGTTATTATTAGTTGTTAGAGACAAACTGATACATTTAAGATTTATTTTTTATGATCCAAAAAAACTCAACGCAAGGTTAATAATAACTTTTCAGTTATTAGTAAAAAGTTCTTTATTTTGGAGATATTTTGTCGTTACAAATTTTTAAAATCAATATTTTATCAATGAATAATTAGTTCATTACTTTGCTATCACAGCAATCAAACAACCCGACTAATTTAAAAATAAATTGGAAATTACCATATAGTTAAACATTGTAATGTTTGACATGACCGAATCAGCATGTGCTTTTAGCACGCTAAAAATAGTAAGAATTAGTAAATAGGGTGCAAGTTATAAATGATGATATATAAACATCGGAGCATAAATTAGCCAATACTACTATTTTATAGTAAACAATAATGGTGATATTGATCTTATTATATCTGTATTAAACTTAATCCCAGTATCTATAAAGTTATAAGTAAAGTACAAACTGGCAATAATAGTCTAAAAACTAAATGGTTGGACAAAGTTATTTTGCTTTTTTCTGCTGAAAGCATCATATTAATAGACAGAAGAACACAATAAAATTAAAATTTTTATAACTCTTCTCTTTTCATCAATCCCAATAACGGTAATTATTATATGACCTTTAAAGGTAATCTCTCTAGTAGAGAAACTCTCATATTATTTTAGCGCTAAGATAGAGTTGCTATATTTTAAGTATACATGTTGGCGCTAATATCAAACTACTTATATTGGCTTGTAGTTACTAGAAGCGGCATAAGAAATAATTGAAAATATACCCTCCTCTGTTACCACCCACTTACAGTGATGAGTAATTAAATAGAACAACAGCCATACTTTATGTTTAAAAAATGCTAAATATTATCTTTTTACCATTAGTCATCAATAAATATTTAGTTCCGGATTATTATATAGACCCTTAGAGCACACCCTTATTCATGACAATATAGCTCTGATAGGAACTAGTTAAGACGAAAAATATCATGATGATAATATTTTTACTAAGGAAATTACGAAACTTAAATCAGTGCTGCTTCTCAGGTTAACAAAGATTTTGCATTTTTTATCTAAGTATTTAATATATCCGAACTTGTCGTTGCTAAAGAATAAAACAAGATGATATTCATGATCACGGCCATATTCCCGCATTGTTTACCGAGAATGGGTATCGCCTAGTTAGTAAGAAGACATAGTTGTTTCCCTACAAAAACATTTATTCTCTTTTCGGCGATTTGATGACAGTCAAACTTGAATTCTTAAACTCATTGCATCTAGATCTGGACTGGATCATTACTTATCTAATTTACAAAGGAGAGTTTTGTATGAGATGAAACAGAAACCATAGAACCTAAACCATAAAACGTTTTAAAACTACAAGTCTCATCATCTACACTTTAGTGTAAAATATATTTGCAAATGCTAAATAAAAATATAAATTTACAATTTAATAGGTTTTTATTCGTCTTTACAAGGGAAAGATTACGATCAATGTTAGATCGCTTCTTACCTAATCTTAATTGAATACATACAATGGATATCCATTGGGTACTTATAAATAATCGCAAAGAACTTACAGACCACCTTTTTAGTCTGCAAAATTCAGTTACCAAAAAATAGGAATTCGACTATGTGTGTGTACATAGCTTAATATAGAATAATGACTTAATCCGCTGCTGCATTCTTAAACAAATGGTATAGGTCTAACGATTTAATGTGCGTATAGAACATGTACTACAAAGCTATCATTTCAATTCTGATCAAAAACTTCATATCACTCTGTTTAATATGTTTAACTGTACAATCAAGAATTATCCAATTAGTATTAGTAGTAAAACTTCATTGTAGTGAACAAAACACTAAGTAAAGTTAAATTTGAATTATTCAAAAAAAACATAATACACTTCAAAAAAGTAACCATCAAGATTAAGTAATCTTGCTCATATAATATCTTAGCTCAAAAATGGATTTGGTTAAGGATACAAAAAATATATAGCAAAAGCGCCCGCGTATAAATTATTAGTGAACAACCGGAGCTCCACTATCAATTTCACAGTAATTAAATTGATTTAACATACTGGTGAATAACTTCTACAAAGAAAAATTCGATTTAACTACTACTTTATTGCTATTAACAATAAACTTAACTAATTTTAATCTTGTCCGATTAAAATGAATTATTTCAAATAATGAAATATATTTAACTAATATCATCACTGAAATGAAACTTTTCACTTGAAAAGTAAATATAACAACATATAGACTAAATTTAATACTGTTTTTACTTACAACGCCACACAGTTCTTTGTGGACTATCCTCTAAAATAATACCCATTTTAGTCAGTTGATCACGAGCTAAATCAGCCTGCGCCCATAATTTATTTTTGCGTGCATCATTACGTTTTTTAATTAAGATCTCAATTTTTTCTATATCAATACTGTGAGAAACTTGTACTTGATTTTGTAAAAAATGTTCAGGATTTTGTGTTAGTAATCCCAATATATTGGTTAATTGACGTAATTGTAATGCTAATCCATTCGCCATTGCCATATTATTGGGTTTCAATCGATTAATTTCTCTTACTAAATCAAATAGAACTGAATAAGCATCCGGAGTATTAAAATCATCGTTCATCGCTTGCATAAAACGCTGCTTAAATATTTCATTATCAACAGATTTAATATTATCAGTATCTGTATCTCGTAAAGCGATATAAAGACGCTCTAGGGCTGCGCGAGATTGTTTCAAATTTTCTTCGGTATAATTTAATTGGCTACGGTAATGTCCTGATAATAAGAAATAACGTACTGTTTCAGCATCATAATGTGTTAATACATCACGAATTGTAAAAAAATTATTTAATGATTTTGACATTTTCACTTCATCAACCATAACCATTCCAGTATGCATCCAGTAATTTACGTAGGGTCCATTATGAGCACAGGTTGATTGAGCTATTTCATTTTCATGATGAGGAAACATCAAATCTACCCCACCACCATGGATATCAAAATGTTCACCTAGTTGCTTTCCATTCATAGCGGAACATTCGATATGCCAACCTGGCTGCCCTCTCCCCCAAGGGGAGGGCCAACTTGGTTCATTGGGTTGAGATATTTTCCATACTACAAAATCTAATGGATTAAGTTTAGCATCTACGACTTCAACTCGCGCTCCAGGTTTTAATTGTTCAAGGTCTTGACGAGATAATAATCCATAATCAGGGTCGCTATTAATAGAAAACATGACATCGCCATTGTCTGCAATATAAGCATGACCATGCTCAATTAGTTTTGCGGTCAAAGCAATAATTTCTTTAATATGGTGCGTTGCTCTTGGCTCAAGATTGGGGCGAAAAATATTTAAAGCATCAAAGTCTTTATACATTTCAATTAACATACGTGATGTCAAAGCATCATATGTTTCATTATTTTCAGCTGCCCGTTTAATAATTTTATCATCAATATCAGTAATATTACGTATATAATTCAGATCATAACCAAGATAACGCAAATAACGACTAACCACATCAAATACTACAAACGTTCTTCCATGACCAATATGACATAAATCATAAATAGTAACACCACAGACATACATACCAATTTTACCTGGAGTGATCGGTCTAAACTCTTCCTTTTGACGACTTAGTGTATTATAAATTTTTAACATTAAGAATTTTCCCATCATCAGATGGATTTACATATACGGTAAATGGTTTACCTTAACTGTAATGCTATAAGTTACGCTATTCTATCAATAGATTCTACTATTAAATACATATATTTTGAATTATATAACTAGAAAGTACAAGGAAATTATTTAACATTGAATAAATACTGATGTAATCAATATTACATTAGTATAATATACTTAGTATGCTTTTAAATTACTTACTTTTCTTTTAATTTTATATTACTTATAATAATTCATCAGAGGTAAAGGAAATTGGTAGGTAATTTCAGAGAAATTTAAAGAATTTTATCATTAAAATTTTTAATAAAAATTAGCCCATAACAGTAAAAGTTTTTTAAACTATTTTCATAATGGATTTTACCATAAAAGGATTTTTTATTACATTATTAATGACATTTATCATCTAATATGGAGCCTTTAAACTAAGAATGTAGAAAAAATAACTAAGAAGATCTTAATTAAAAATTATTACGAATAAACGACTTTAAAATAGACTATTTTTAGGGGTACATACTCACTCTACAGTCAATGATGCAGATTCAGCAATCGCAAAATTCTTTATTAAAATTGTCAACAATAACTTTCTAAGTTTTTGTTTAAAACAATAAAATGGTTAAGGTTATTATGTGTTTGGTAAACCAGTTAAAGGAATGGATATTATTGATAAATTAAAGGAGTTAAAACAGGTCGTGGTAGCTTACTTTAAGCTTATACCCCGTTGAATATATTATCATTAAATACGTAACTATTAATAAATAATTAAAATTATGGCAATCTTATTTATTTCTGACTTGCATTTGAGCGAAAAAAAGCCGTCTATCACTGTAAGTTTTTTGCATTTCTTACGCGAACAAGCGAGTCAAGCTAAGGCTTTGTATATTTTAGGTGATTTTTTTGATTATTGGATTGGTGATGATGATCCCAGCCTTCTTCTTGAACTTATATCTCAAGAACTTAAAGAACTTAAAAATAAAGGTGTTTCATGCTATTTTATTCATGGTAATCGTGATTTTTTACTAGGCAAGAAATTTGCCAAAGAAAGTGGCATAATCTTATTACCAGCAGAGAAAACATTAACATTACATGGCTACAATATTCTAATATTACATGGTGATACACTTTGTACTGATGATATTTCTTATCAACGTTATCGAAAACGAATATGTAATCGATGGTTGCAAAAGTTATTTCTAGCGCTTCCCTTATCTACCCGTCACCGTATTGCGAAAGAAATCCGTAAAAACAGTCAATCTGCTACCCGACTTAAACCAGAGTTCATTACCGATGTTAATAAACAAACAGTAATTGAAAAATTTCGGAAATATCAAGTCGATTGGATGATCCACGGCCATACTCACCGACCTGCTACTCATGAAATTAATGTTAGTGGTAAAATATTATACCGAGCAGTGTTAGGTGCCTGGGATCAAAGCGGATCAATAATCAAAATAACCCCTAAAACCATAGAGCTGTTTCATTTTCCTTTTTATTAAACTTACTCATCTCATCCTTATTCTGATAAAAATTTAGGAAAAGATTTTTCCTTCTTTATAAATTGTGATATATTTCACTTGATTTGCTATCAATAAATGACTTAAATCTAGAAACAACAAATTAATGATCGCTTACATTTGATGCATAAAATTATCATATGATTAATTCTAAAACAACTGGAACACGATTAAATATGCAGCTGATATTCTCTATGAATTATTTCCACTCTATCAGGAGAAATTGTTTCTGTTCATCAAACGCTAAATAAACTCTTTTAACCATTAGTTGAATGAGCAAAATAAAAGAATTACAGATTATTATTGCCAGGTTTTGATTTGACGGCATATTTACTTGGTATTTTAGCATCTAAAACGTTAATTCCTATTTTTAGATATCCTTGTTATAACAAGAACGCTTAATAGCATTAATAACCTCTATTTAATTATTTAAGTGCCTAATAATATTCTTATAATTACCTTAGCAATTAGTAAAGCAGGGCAGCAAATAGAGAATTATTAGCGCTCAAATTCTTTACTAACAAAGATAGTAAGTTTTATCAGTGCTTGTTAATCACGATTCTTACCGCAACTAACCGATCACAGAGTTTCCACAAACAACTGCTAGATTCTTTGTTATTAACAATAGTTTCTTAAGAACCTATTTTTAATAAAATAGAATTAATACAATTATTTACTGAGTAAAGCAATCTTGTTATTGTTAATATTGCACTGCTGGTTATGACGGCCGTAATACCAGTGAAGTAATTACCATAGACAATCTATCAACACTTCCTGATAAAATTTAAAATTATTAGTATATCTATCGTATAATGAATCAAACTAAGTTCCACTTCTGATGTTTCGTAAATCTGTTTTAATTATTAAATTAGACGTTGTTTAGCATCAGAGTCAGCAGGTTAACACCTTTAGGTAGTTTCATATTTTAAATAAACGAAGACCTAACTTAAATACAATTAAATGATTATTTTAAACTAAAATACTTCGCATGTTAGCTTCGTAGGCTCGCATCATAAAAATTTATTAATTGGATTGATTGCTTTTATTTATACCCAGGTACGGCTGACAGAAAGGCATAGAATGCTAATAATTCTTCTCGATCTTTCTCCAGCTTCTTCATCGCTGCAGAATATTTCGCTAAAAATTTATCAACAAAATATCAAGAACTTTATTATCAGAATTACGGCTCCTATTCTGCTAACCAAGGTTCCCGTAGATCAAACCTCAACTTTCGGTTTGATACCTTTAGAATGTGAAACCAGTATATTAGCTATTTTGTGTAGCTAATAGCGTTGGTATTGTATGTCTGGAAATATCATTACTATGATACCAAAGCAAATAGCACCATCCATCCTAACAAATCTGGAGATACAGTTAAGACCCCGTGCTCGTAGGTCATTTAGGAATTTGGTCCAACTTGATTCTGACTCTCTATAAGCATTAGAGAGTGCAACGAGCTCCTTATGTTCATGCAATAATGTCAATACTAACTAGTAGGAAAAGGCGATCAGCTTATCTAAATAGAATGACATATACCTTCAGACAAGAGATAAATGTAACGTATATCGCTTAAATCACGCAGTTAGCATTACCGATACTTTTCAAGTCAATACTATTTCAGTCTACTGATGGCATTTAGCAGAAAAATATATACTTTTTAACTAAGAATCCCTAGAGCTTAGTGAAAATCAACGGTGGATAATTTCCCTTACAAGTACAAGTGATTGATAGTAAGTTTTTTATGATTTTTCACGCTTTAGATAAGACAGTAGCAATGACCTGTTAAAGCATATTCCGTTGCTGCTAATATCCCTTTAACCCTTAGACACTTTAATTTCAATATCGCCCATACCAGTCACATGATTCAATATAACGAATAACCGTCATGATTAATACCATGAACGCCCGTCAATATATGGGTGTTAACATGTTAAGTAATATGCCTTCAAGCTCCAGTTTAACAGCAGTACCTATCAATTACATATTACCCCATTACTATAAATTAATGCAAGTGGTCCAGGGTAATATCTAGTTTTACGGATATTTGTAGTGGTAAATTTTACCATAGTAAATATCTCTCTCTAATTATTGAAATCATCTACGAAATCAATTAATAGGGTACCTGACCCTATCTCCGAAATCCCATACGCTAGAAATGAGCATGACTTTGATCGGAACTAAAGATTTAAATATGAAGATACAGATTTAATTGATAACCCCAATAAAGCGTTAGTTAAATATCTACAGTGTCAATATGGTAAATTACTACAAATAACGTTACATTTTAGTAACATATTTTATAGTTTTAATTGTTACATTAAATCTTAATTTGTTGTGAATGCTAAATCAATTTCTGGTAAATGTTCTTTCTGTTAAAATCTATTTTTAATAGAAAAAAGATTTGACTAGATATAAAAATATTTTTTGTAAATAAATTATCTAATAAACAGGCTATGTTGGAAAAGGTTATTGTTTTGTTTGAAAAAAACAAACTGCTAACCATGTCTGTATTTTAATTGTTATGATTTTAAACAATCTTCTTTAGGTAAGTTAATTTAATAAATAAACAACCTTACATCATGAAATCTACTAAGTTATTCTTTTAATCAGCCAATATAGCTGTTAATATTTTGAATGTGAAATTCTTAGAAATAACTTTTAATAATCTAATATTATTATAAGATGGTAATTAATTTCATACTCATTGGTAAAGGTTTTCATATCATTTAACTTCATCCGAATAAAGACAGACTCTTTGTTGATGATCACCTTAAATAAACAACTAACACTCTTTACATTAAACTCTTCAAAAGCTCATTGGTTACAATGAGCCCTGTTGATCTCTGCCGATTAAGACCGAGCATTTTATTCTTTCCTTTTATTTCTTATTCTTGCATTTTTTAGCTTTTTTATTAAAAATAAAATAGTTCCATTTATAAGAATTAAGAAAAAAATATTTTGTCGACTTTAACAAATACTCTTATTGCATCTATATTTGCTGTCGCTAATGAAGCAAAGAAGGAGTAACCATCTAAACACTCTTTTCAAATGAATACCTCTATGTATTTCGCTGATTCTACTAAAGTTAAAACATTCAACATATATCGTAGATAACTAAACTATTATTCTTATGATCTAGTTTCGCTATAGGGAACCCATTTCGAGTAAGATTCTTCAATCCTTTTCTGCAACTCAGAAATTTTATAACGATATCGCTGTAACCATTATTAATATATGGCGTGAGGCCGGTGTCACAGAGGACAACATTTTCCCTGTAACAATATAAGGAAGATAAAGTAAAATAAGTCGCTTCAATGCATGATCAATATCATCCGACAAATTATCAGCGAGCCAACTAATGAAATACAGCTTTATGTTAACAGAGATTTAGAAAAAAATCTTTTCATCTGTATTACTGTTTGCTTTTTTATAATAATCTCTCTAGAAAAATCCTTCATACAGTATAGGGATTTTTAGCAACTATCTTTTCTAAGAAAAGTAATAAATAGCAGTAACAAAATATACGGAATAACTTGAATGGTTGATGAAATATTCCTTTCATTTCGAAAAATTATTTTAGCGCTAAATAAAGGAAAAATTATAGCATATCCGACAGAAGCTATTTTTGGCCTTGGATGTGATCCTAATAACGATAAAGTAATCCGTCAGTTATTATCTTTAAAACAGCGATCATGGAAAAAAGGATTAATTTTAATAGCTGGAGACTATAAACAATTAATACCTTATATTGATGATAATAAATTAACTAATTTACAAAAAGAAATGATGCTTTCAATAAGGTCTGAAGCTATAACCTGGGTAGTGCCCGCTAGAAAAAACATACCAAAATTGTTAACAGGAAAATTTAATTCACTTGCAGTTCGGATTACGAATTTTGAGTTAATTAAAAAGCTTTGTTTTTTATATGGTAAACCACTAATTTCTACTAGTGCTAATTTAAATGGATTATCACCATGTAGAACAAAAGAGGAAGTTATTGCCCAATTTAATGGGCAAGTATCCGTTTTAGATGGTTCTGTTTTGGGACATAATAATCCATCTGAAATTCGAGATATAATGACGGATTACTTATATCGAAAAGGTTAATATAAATGGAAGAATTTGCAGTATTTGGAAATCCAGTAGAACATAGTAAATCACCACTTATTCATAAATTATTTGCTGAGCAAACTAATATTAAATATGAATATGGAAAAGTGCTAGTTCCTTTAAATAAATTTAAAGAAAAATTAGATAATTTTTTTATATAGGAGGAAGGGGTGCAAATATTAGTTTGCCTTTTAAGGAATTAGCCTATCATAGTGTTGATGAATTAACTGAAGAAGCTCAAATATGTGCCTCAGTTAATACTATCAAAAAATTAGATAATCATAGATTACTGGGTGATAATACCGATGGAATCGGTTTAGTTTTAGATCTTAAGCGTTTAAGGTTTATTAAAAAAGGAATGCATATATTAGTAATTGGTGCTGGTGGTGCAGCACGTGGTGTTATAGCTCCTATTTTAAATTACGGTTGTCGAATAACAATTACAAATCGCACATATAGTAAGGCGGATAAATTAGCAAAACAATTTTCTGTTATAGGACATATAAATTCATTGATGATGGATTCTATTGATTCTTCTGAGTACGATTTAGTTATCAACGCGACATCTTCTGGAATTGCAAGGGAAGCTCCTTCTATTTCACCTAAAATATTTAGGAAAAATGTTTTTTGTTATGATATGTTCTATCGATTAAATGAAACACCATTTTTAAGATTAGCAAAAACTCATGGAGTATTAAAATATTCTGATGGTATTGGTATGTTAGTAGGTCAAGCAGCTTTTGCTTTTAAATTATGGCACGGTAAATTACCTAATATTTTATCTATATTGCAGCAATTAAAAGAAAAATATTGATATAAATCAGTTATTATATTTATACGGGAAATGGTAATGATATCAGATAAAATTAGAGTTACTAATAAATCTAGTGTATGGCGATTAAACTAAGCTCTGATACTTCATGAATCTGTTCTCCATCATTAAATTGAAAGTTATCATTACCTGTATCAGTAAGCTAAATCCCTTTAACTAGTTCTAGCTTTTCTGAAAAGACTATAGTAGCTTAAATATCATTAAAAGAATTATTTTTCTTGAACTACGAGTACTTCTCGTGCGTCGGATTCTTAGTCTTACATTGTCACAAAATCTGATTTAATCAAACTTGTTCTTCTTATTAACAGTCTATGCACCTTCCCTTAATAGGAAGTTATAGGATGCACTAATTTTTCTTAATCTTTCTTCAGATTCTTCATGCTGTAGGATACTTCGCTAAAAACCTTGTTAACAAATATCAAAAGCTTTTTTATCGGCACTGCAGCTCTCTATTATCCAAAGCTCCAACAGCTCACCCCTTAACTTTTGGTTATATACCTTTAGGAAATGAAACTAGTGCATTAGCTATTTTATGTAGCTAATTTCATTAGATGCTGCACATCAGGAATATTTTGCTATTGCATTCTAAAAACCAAAGCACCGCGTCACCGTTCCAAGTCCTTGGAAATACGATTAAGTTACGTGTTTACAGGTAATTCAAGAATTCAACCTAGTGTGCTTCTTACTCTCGATAAGAATCTTCGAGCGTAATGATCTCCTTACTTTTATTCTCAGTTCCGATCATAAATGAGCAGCAGATAAAGGTGATCACATTACTTGACAAGGTATTATTATGCCATCAGCACAGAAATAAACGTAACATGTATCTCTTAAATCACACAGCTACTATTTACCTATTACTCTTCAAAATATTGCTACTTCAGTTTACTGATACCTTCAGTAGAAGACTATGCGCTTCTCACCGAAAAACGCTCTAGAAATTTCATGAAAATTACTGGTTGAGATACCTAACAGTTACTCAACCCATATAGTAGCAACTCTTCGCCGTTTTTGTAGGATTATAATAAGACGCTAGAAATGAACTGTTAAAGCATATTCCGTTGCCTTTATGATTCCTTTTTAACCTTTTTAGCATTTTAATCTTAACACTGTCAATATCAGCCTGTATGGTTCGATGTAGGAAATAATTGTTATGGAGAACGACCCATAAGACCTCCTCGACAAAATCAGCGTTTAACATGCTTCTCCACAGCATGTGGATTTCGAACTCCGCCTCAACAGCTTACTATCAAGTTTCTTGATAGCATTACGGATAAGTTCATGTAATCGATCAGAGTAATATCTCATTTGTAAATTCTAGTATGGTAAACTTTTTTATGGCATATCATTTTCTGTTGTTGAAATCATTCATAAAATGAATCAGTAGAATACCAATATCTCTAAAACTCCATACACAATAAATGAGGATAACTTAATTTTTGTACTGTTTTTATACTCTGCGATATATAAATTTTTAAGAATTAATTCAGATGAGGCGAAATAAATCTCTTATAGGTAGTAAAGCAAGTAAATTAAGAGATAGTACACTACTTTAAATATTACACAGCGCCTGTTTATCTGAAGCGCTTTATGATCTCCCTCAAAAATTAATAATGGAGACCAACTGATTTTTTATCATATAGCAAAAAAGGCATACAGTAATATGTTCGCCTTTCGTCCCCATTTTTCTCGACACGTAACTATTATCCACTTCTCTAATCACCATTATCCTTAGTTTTGAGCAACACTCCTAAGACCAAGGCAATGATGCTGGATATAACTACATTAAGAAACAGTGACTAAAAGTATGCTTGCTGATAATTTATTACCTATAGGTAACTAGGATAATCTTCGTTTCCTTCATCCTTACTTAGAGAAACACAAAGATAACTTTAGCAAAGTAGACATTGATGAATTCAAATAGGATAACAATTTCTATATCTCTGACACAGAGATACTCAAAAGTAATTTATAAAGATACATATCCACTAACTAAATTGCTTTTTGCCATTGATGACGCTAGGTAACCTTTCTTGGGAAACACGGTAAAAGTGTTAACTCATGGGACCAGTCTATCTATTTAGCAAATGCTTGACTGCGCAACTTGTCCCATAGGTTATCCGTCGCTACTGGTATGCCTTTTCTAAATGTTCCAATCGCTATTTTTTCTTAAATCTATAAGTCAAAAGCCTTTAATTCATCTGACTTCAAAGCTGCCAAGTAGTGCTTAGTACAAGAGATTTATATTTTACCAGATTGCAATTCGCAACACATTACTTTACTATATACTTATCTTCTTTATTCTTTTTTTTAAAAATAACTAGCAGCGACTTAATTCTCTGTTTTGAACCACTTACACCTGAGTTATACTTTAGTTTGTACACAAACAGGTTATCGAAATTGCTATCTTCTGTGGTTTCCATACTTATGATCGAAAACTTAATCAACATCTGCATGTTCATGTCTCCATCAACTAATAGCAATCTAAATATTAAGTATCCTGTATGAGTTGGAGATCTTCTTTAAAAAAAGAGTGAAGAAAGGAATCTAACGAGACGTTATCATCTGAATTATACATTGCAGCGATGATCTAATAAATCCTAATAATCTTCCTTGATCTGAGGTAAATCTTCGCCAAGAATCTATAGGAACGTTATCTAAAATTAGAGTATGGATGTTACTAGAAAGTGCGATTTGCTAAAAATACCAAAGAAGCGTAATGCACGGTGTGAAATACCTCAATGTTATCTTAACCTCCGCCTATATTCGTATAAAAAATACGGCATTAAAGAAGTAGGGTTTTGGATCATTAATATCACCATCATACTCAAAATAACACCGTAAGTAGACACTAAAAATAAAAAGAGATGATTGAACGCTATATATTTAGCCATATTTAAGCAGGTATTTAAATGATTCGTTACTATGATTTCTTATCAAATTATAAACGGGAAGCTTTATTAGTAAAGATATATAAGGTACTGAAGATAAATGGCGTAAAAAAATCAAAAAAATCGGTATTCTCCTGCCTATGCAGGATTACTGGCACAAAGATTTATAAATGTATTCATGTTGCGACAAGCTATTTTACTGGCGCTCAGATGAAAATATAAATAGACAATATTTTTGCTGTCAGCAAAAATATATAAAAATAAAGCAATAAAAAAATTTTTTAAACTAAACCTATAGTTAATATGGATAAATTAGAAATTTAGTCTAAAACCATACTATCATGAAGCTTTTATTTATAATAGACCCAATAAACCGATTCATCTGATTTTAGAAAAAATGGATAACTTTTCTGTTCAATTAAAAAGTAATTTAATTTCCTAATCATCAAGTTCATAAACTAATTATGACCATTTTAATACGATTATCATGCTAATAATCGGTATTAATATTAAAAGAGATGCCATCTATCATCAATTAACTAGATAGTAACTTTACTATTACTTTTAGTAAAAATCACCAACAAGACCTTGTTCCAGCAAACAAAAATTTACCATCAAAATAGACTTATAAAAATCCTGTCCCATAACCCGCCATTTATAATTAGTTCATCAATATTCATTGACAACTTTTAATTATTTAGTTCACCTTCATTCTAAGTAACTTATTCAAGCATATTATTATCCAACAGTTCCACTGTTATCTTAGAAAATTCTCTTAAAACCAAGTAAACTTTTCTCCTTCAGCATTAATCCTGCAACCATAGCGCTCCGCTAAACTTTAAAATTAATTTTGGATTAAGTATATCTAAACATTTAATGGAATTTCGTAGAAAAACTATAGATTAGAAACCCCATGATTTTTTTAAATCTCTTTATTTTCTGTGTAAAAGTCGATAAACAGGACAATAAAATTTTTTTATCTAAAAAGCTAATCTTCTAAGCATTCCCTAATACTATTCATAATGAATAGAGTTCAGGATCATTTGCATTTGATGAGATTTTTCTATTTTCTCAAAATCTACAGTTGCCGGACTCTGGATCCCCCTTCCCTTTTCCATTACTGCATATCCTACTTAATTTTACAGCGGCATGAATTAAACTATCTAATTCATTAGCAAATTTCTAGCGTGAACGATATCATCTAATTTTTCGGCAGCACTGAATCTTTACTAAATTGAAAACCTAAATCATTAATAACTAGACAGCTAATATTACGTTTTAAAACTTTAATTAAGCCTTTACTTCCGATACAGCTCTAGCTCAACCTAATACGATTTAAACCTTAATAAGCTAAAATATAATTCTTACTCTATCTAAAAAAACAAGATGTGCTACCCTACTTAATGTAAATAAATTTAATAATTCAAGCAGATTAAGCATCTATTATGTAACTGTTACTTAAACCAACCAGTTTTATGAAAACCAGCACGTAATGCTGATATCAAATAAAAAATAATAATTATACAAGATAATTATTTTAATAAAAAGTATTAGTTAGCTAAATTAGCTACACTTTCCAAAGTGGATAGGATATAGTTTTTTGAAAATTTAAGTTTATTTTAAAATTAATCATTTCATATGGACTGAAATGAAGTTTTACTATCCAATAGTAATTAGCATAATTCTTAATTGTGCAGGTAAATATATTAATATTGAAGTGATTTCAAGCTCTTGAGTAAAATTGAAATAATGACTTTGAAACGCATCTTCTATTTGCCAATTAAATTGCTAGGCATACCATTTTGTTTAAGGATGTATCGAGCAAGTAAGTCGGTTTTCTATAACAAGCTTTCTGTATATAAACGAAGTGTTTTAATTTATATTTTCTAGTAACTGAATATTTTTACAAACCTAAAAGGTAGTCTATAAATTCTTTCCCATTATCTTTACCTGTAATTACTAGATAGATAGTCATAGTGATATGCTCGATTAAGATCACATAATAAGGTCAGAAATTAACTGCTATCTTGGGCTTTAAAAACAAATAAAACCTTATTAAGTAGCAGGATTTATACCTACAAAAAGATAATGTCATAAAATTTTGTTTAGCATTTGCGGAAAATATTTACATTTAGGTACAAATAACAAACTCGTAGTTTTAAATGCTTTATATTTTTACTTTGATACTTCTTTCCTCGTTTTACGTAAATATTCCCCTTTAGGCTTTTAGTATATAAATAGCATTCTAGGCCAGAGTAAGATGGTACAGGGTTCGGGAATTTGCGTACAACTGACAATATATCGTCGAGAGGTAGAAAAACATTATTATAGAAAATAACTATAACTTTTTAAGTTGGCGACAACTCATCGACAAACGATGGAAGTATGACTGCGATCATCAAAATCAGTTAGTTTTACCATTTAGAAAAGGTAAAGTTCAGATATGTCGTAACGCTACTTAAAGTAGACGTAAGCTATCTTTTATCTTAAAGAACACCTCTGATTTTAGGTATTGGAATTGTTTGATGATGAAGACTCATGATGATAACATTTTCCTTTCAACTATATCTCAGTAGCTATTTTAGCATGAATAAGAGTTATCCTGTAGGAGGATATATAAAGATTCTGGATCTAATAATTAGGATTAATAATCGATTTTGTAGAAGCAAAGATTTCTCATTGAAAATGGCAGTTAATAATAATCATTTTTATTCCATCTCAGTGAGCAACAGTAACACCCTCATAGAGGGGTATATCATTACCAATTATAATGATAAGTTGGCTTTTCTTTTAATAACTTTATCAATAACCAGAATTCTAGTTAGGCCCTACCTAACTATCTTCAATTTAATTAGTAACTAAATAATTAAAATAACAATCCATTAAATCACGTGTCAGCGACACGTACTGTTAATGCGTACTAGTTACACCATTGACGTCGAAATCGATGACTACTATAATTCAAGACTGCTCATTCAGAGCAGTGATTAACATCTGAACCATTGTTTTAATACCATTACTTAATTGGTAATTAAGTAATAATTTCAGATATTTCTAACTCATTTTCTGATAAAATACCCTCTTCATGGCATACAAACAGCGTTAATACCAGCGAAAAATGTGTAGAAGATAAGTATTATTTACTTTTAGTAGGCGAGAAAACTGTATTCAATATTTATGGAAACTCATTATTATTTTTTCTTAAGCTTTTCTAATTCTTTAACTAAATCATCTGCGGCCATGTAACCAGGTATTACTGTGCCATCTTCTAATACCAAAGAAGGTGTTCCATTGATTCCAAGCATATGACCAACATTAAATTGAGCAGCAATATCGACCGTTTTACATTTTTCAATTGGAGAAACCATTTCGCCTTTTAAAGCGTCTGTTAATGCTTTTTGACGATTATCACTACACCAGATAGATGTCATTACTTTAGCTGATTCCTGGTAAAGGCCATTGCGAGGGAATGCCAAATAACGTACGGTTATACCATTTTTATTATATTCTCCTATATCTTGATGAAATTTCTTGCAATAACCACAAGTAATATCGGTAAATATAGTAACAAAATGTTTTTCATCTTGTGCTTTAAATATGATCATCTGATCACTCATTGATTCTATTTTCTTTGCTAAAATCTGATTTGTGACATTAATTGGCATTCGACCACTTAAATCATAAATAGGACCTTCTAATAAATACTTACCATCTTCAGTTACATAAACTAGCCCTTGATTAGTAATCACTGTACTTAAACCTACAATAGGTGACGGATGGATATTCTCAGTTTCTATGCTCATTTTATTTAATGCTCTTTTGATAGCCACATCATCAGCTAATACAAAATGTGATACTGCGGTTAGAAAACTAATTAACCATATGATATTTTTTTTCATTTAAAATTTCCTTGATCTTCAATAACCTCTAGGAGGATATTATTAATGCAATTCTCTTAACCGCTCTATGGCAACATAGGTATAAATCTGTGTTATAGAAAGATCACTATATCCTAGTAATGTTTATACTATATGGAGATCTGTGTCATGATTTAGCAAATAAGTTGCAAAAGCATGTCTAATACATGAGGAGAAAATTTTCACTATTAATTCCAGGAATTGCTAAATAATATTTAATCCGATACCAAAAAGTCTAATGAATCATTTGCATTCTTTTTACTCAGAAATAATACATAATTGCTCAATCTATTAATTAAGATTAAACAACTTTCCGTTAAATAATTTTTTTAGCTAAAAAACAACCTCTACCCCAAAGGTAGTAACCGTTTTTTTAATTACCTTTTCTAGTACCTGAATAACACCTAACGTAAACTAATATCTATTAATATCAGACAACTAATTCAGAAACATATAACTCATATGCATAAAGCACATCAAGCATCGTTTTATTTTTTAATTAAATCGGATCATTAGAGGCAGGCACTTAGAATAAGTTTTTAAGTTGTTTCTCATTAACATATTTAGATAGAAATTTTAGCAATTTAGATTCCGATAATTGTTCCATCGGATCATCATTAGTAACAGTTTCTCACAATAGAAATACTAATATAAGCGTCGCTATATATGGTACTAAGTAAAGTATCATAACTGCTTAATTTATAACTACCCTTAACATTTTCAGCTAAAAAATATTGTAAATCCATGATCTCTACTGTAAACAGATCATAAGTATAGTGCAATAAACAGGAAACTACTGATTATAAATCAGTACGATAAGAAGAAAGTATATTAACCGCCAAATCGTGATCAAGAAAAATAGTATCGATAAATTATTTTATCAACAGATGACTATCTCTATTTTTAATTACACAAATCATTCCTAATAAATTAATTGCACCATATTATGCCTTAAAAAATACTTTTTCCACAGTTGTAGGTATCATATTAACATTTATGCATATTGTTTCTTTATTAATTAAATAAGAGCAATAAATTCATATAACTAATTAAATTAAGCAGTTAAATCAATACCAACTCATTAATTAGTGTATTAAATATTATCAATTAAGAATAAAAAGTATAAAATTTCATTAATTTCTTATAAGAAATTATATATCATAAATAATGATTGATTTTTAGATTTTTAAAAAATAAAGATTATGAATATCATATTCATATCAATATTACATTTTTAAAATATAAAAATAATTTAAAAAAAATAAATGAATACTCTATTATTTATCAGTTATACATATTTATAGTGTATGAAGTCGAGATAGTAGCGTGTATCGTGCTAATTGATTGATTTTATCAATAATTTTATCATCAGAGAAATGATATACCATGAAAAAGTCTATCCTAAAGTATCCGCGAAATCAGATAATTACCTTGATTCATCATATTAATTCAGTATAGTATGGTGTAATCGGTGCAAATACGCTGCTTTATGAAAGCTCACGATTTAAGTATTGCTTTATACTCTGCAATATCTTAATTTTCTAGGAATTCATATAGAGATGGCTTGCTAAATTTCCTAGCAAACGTAATTTGGATAAAACAGGAAGACAATACGTAACTTCACGTGTTATAAATTTTATTTACCTAAAGCCTTTTATGATCTCCCTCCTAAAATTAATAATGACAGATCGACTGAATTTTTCATGACCCTCAAAAGAGGTTATAAAGAAAAGCGTTTAATTCTTGATTTCTAATTTTGGCACAAAAATATTATTCGCCTCTAATCACGATTATCAAAGGTTTTTAGCAATGTGCATCTAGGTTAAATCGATAACGCTGGATACAAATGTATTTGACAATGAGTGACTGAAAATGTATCCTTACTTATAAATTTATTACCTATAGAGAACTAGGGATAATTCCCCCATCTCATTCGGCTTTATCCTGGTATAAACACAAAGATAACCAAGCCGATAGATATGATCAATGCAAACAAGATGACGATTTCCATTTTCCTAAAAAAATACTCAGAGTAATATAAAAAGATGTATGTTCTTCCAGCGAAAAACTAAACTGATTTTTACTATTGATGAGACGAGGATAGCTGAAATGAATTTCTTGAAAACATACTGAAATGTCAAAAATTTATAGACAAGTTTATCTATCGAGCGAATGCTTGCCTTCAGCACTTGTGCCATGGGTTTATTGCAATAAGCGCTACCGCTATATATCTATACTGAATGTTTCCACCATCGTTTTTAGCCATAGATGTAAATTAAAAGCCTGCAGTTTATACGGTGTCAATGCTACTTAGCACCGATTAGGACAGCGGATTCATACTTTAACTAGACTGCAAATTTATAACGCATTAATTTCACTTATACCTATCTTATTTGCTCTTTTTAGCAATAACTAGATACTATCTTAATACTCTATTTCTGGCTCTACTCACACTTACACTGCAATGGAAAAACACAAAGCAGAATATCGAAATGGTTATATATTCTGTGCTTTATACACTTATGATAATAACTCAATCAATATTTAGATGCTCATATCTCCGTTACTTGTAGCGGTCTTATATATTAAATATACTGTATGATGTGAGCTGCTTTTAAAAAACAGTGAAAGAAATTGATAGGACGCTGTTATCCGGATGGTACGTCACAGCGATCATCTAATAAATCCCAGTAAGTCTTTTCCTAGTTTTGGCATATATCTCCATCAGGAAGCAGTAGCAAGGTTACATGAAGGTATGATACGAACGTTTACTAGAGAAAGTACGATTTATTAAAAAGACGAGAGAGAGATTTGGCGACATAGCGTGAAACACCTTGGGGGGTCCCTATACCCCTTACAGCAACCGGTATCCGGCATCAAAACTACGACATTACTAAAGTGGGAGAGGGTTATATATCATTACTACAACCATCTGGCTAAAACAGCATTGGTAGTAAATCTTCACAAAGGAAGAAATGATTGAGCGCTATATAATAGCCATATTTTGACGAGGTATTTTAAGATAAGGTGGTTACTATAGTTCTTGTTGAATAGTCAATGACGTACAGTGTCACCAAAGGTGTAGGTAGAAGCATCTGGAAATAACAGCTTACAAAAACTAGAAAAAACTAGAGTTTCCTTTATGCTAAAAGGATTCTTGTGCACAGCTCTGTATAAATAAATTTTATGTGGTGATAAAACTACTTTTTATCGAAACTTTGCTTGGCAAACAGGAAACGAAATTCTTTTTAGAAGAATGAATTAAAAAAATAAAAAAAGTGGCTATTAAATTAAATCTAGGTTAATATCTCTAAAATTAGAGCATTAAGTAATGACTATACACTCTAATGCAAGTTTAATTTACGACAGATCTAGTAAACCGATTTTTCTGTTTTTAGCAGAAAAAGATGGTTTTCGCTCTTCTATTAAAGAGCGATTCAATTTCCTTAATCATGAAATTAATATGCAGGATACATCACTACATCTGAAATTCCATACACCTTAAATTAGCATAACTCCTTTGTCCCGATCAATAACAACAATTTCTTTATTGATTAAAAATCATAACTCACTGCTTAACGAATATTTGAAATATATATCGTTTTTAATATTCAAATTAAACTAAAAATTAAATGATTCAGAATAAGAAAACATATTAAAAGATAAGAATTTTGCTAGCCTACCTTTTTGTTAGTATAACAAAGACAAAAAGTTTTTATAACTAAAAACAATATTTAAATACGGCGTGCCTGCCAAAAAACCTTGCGCCAGTATAAATTATTTAACGAAGAACGGATCACTCCTTTACTGGTTGATGCATGAATAAAAGTATTATTGGTATCATAAATACCAACATGTAGACCATTTTTATCTGAGTTGGTTTTAAAAAAAACCAAATCCCCAGGCATAAGATCCGTAATATTAATACGAGTGCCATAAGTTATTTGAACTATTGTCGTGCGCGGTAAATGAATGGCAAAACGGTCACTAAAAGTTCGATAAACAAATCCTGAACAATCAATTCCAGTTAATGATAAACCACCAAAACGATATGGCGTACCATACCATTGCAATAGTTGATCCTTAAGCTGAAAAATAGTCATGATAGGATCAGAAAGTTGGCTTTTTAATGGTGGAGCTCTACTATTTAGAGTAGAGGAACAACCAGCTAAAGTTAAATAAAATAAAAAAAACAAATTTTTAATTCTTATTAGCATAAAATAGCCTTACCCTTAATAGAGTAATTAAATTGACTTAAATTAGAATTAAATAAAAAAGTTTTTGTTAAAAACATAATTTCTATTTTTAGCAAAACACTAAAAATTATAAAAATAAAAATTCTGCTACTTTTTTACCTTGTTACTTCAGGTCGAGAAATAATCCAAATACTAAGCAAAATAAATACTAGCCCAATAAATTTGATCAATGTTCCTATGATTCATTAAACCAAGACAAAGTGATTGCAAATAAATAAACTAGTACATAGGTTAAACTAATTAATAAATAAGCTTTACTTAAATCTGAAAACTTCAAGGAAAATAGCCAACAAACCATTGAAAGCGTATAGCCAATCAAACCGATGAAATCAGCCTAAAGGCCGATAAATTTTCAAATAACCAATTTAACATCTATTCATTGATGATTTAATTTAAACCAATGTAATAGAGTTACTCCAGCTTTTAAATAAAACTGAACTAAAGTGATAAAATTATACTACCAATACTTCAAAAATAACTTTTCATATTCTTAATAAGATAATATCCAACATTATAATAAATGCACCTATCTAATGTTTAATATCTATCTTATCTTGATAGATAAATTGCCCAATCAGTGCAATAATAACAAAGATAATACTTAACATAAGACAAGCAATAC
Source organism: Arsenophonus sp. NC-PE1-MAG3 (assembly GCA_052174455.1). Lineage (GTDB taxonomy): Bacteria > Pseudomonadota > Gammaproteobacteria > Enterobacterales > Enterobacteriaceae > Arsenophonus. The sequence continues at coordinate 139,746 of JBQMRP010000034.1, forward strand.
TAAGGGATAAAAATTTTAGTAATTTAAGCCAGAATATCATTCTTAACACAAGCAAAATAATCGCTATCAACAGCTATTTAAAGATTAAACTATTTTTATTGGCAAATTACTTTACCAATATATCACACGCTTACTTTTGACAAGTCTGTCAAACACAAGTTAACAAACTAACAATTATTAATAATAAAAAAATACCTCATAGCTGCTACTGATAAGTCATTATTGCCATTCGTGTATTACGAACTACATGATCAGGCTTAGGAATATTATCAGGCAACCTTTCATTTCTACGTAATAAAAAAACTACTGAAATTTTTCCTTCTTTACGTGATTGACTAAGCCATTTAGCAAAATTACTTTGATTAATTAATCGAAATTGACTATCCGGATAATTCAAACCATATCTTAATTCACCTGATTTTCCATATAAAAAAATATTACTTTTATGCAATTCCCATGCCAACGCTGCACCTAATCCAACATTATTCGCCAGCACAAATTTACTTTGTTCCAATAAAGATATATTTTGCCGAATTAGTTGCTGTGGCAATTTAGAATCAATAGTGTCTTGCGGTAACGTATAACTTATTGATAAGCTAAAAGCTAAAGAACATGCAGCACTACACATCCAATACCTGGCATTGGATATTAGACTAAAATAGGCAATAATTAACCAAATGCAAAAAACCGTTATACCTAATAGCAGTTTAGGCCATTCAATTGGTGTATATAAAGGATTCTCAACAAATAATCCCATAATAATCAAAGTAATAATCGCCAATATGGCAAAAACGATATTGATAACTCCATTAAATTTAATTGGTGCTAAATTACAATTTTTAATACAATCAACCACATATTTTGCCATCATTAATGCAAGCGGTGCCATAACTGGCAATATATAAGTAAGTAATTTACCTTTAGCAATACTAAAAAATACAAAAGGAACTGCAAACCAACAAAGCAAAAAAAACATCTCCGGATTAATTTTTCGTTCTTGCCAACTCTTATATATTGCACCTGGTAAAAGTCCTAACCAGGGTATTACACCAAGTGTAATAATTGGAATATAAAACCAGAAAGGAGTTTTATGTTGGGCATTTTCTGATGAAAAGCGTTGAATATGTTCTACCCAAAAAAAGTAATGCCAATAATCAGGTTCATATTTATTAATAGCTAATACCCAAGGAAGGCTTATCAATGCCGCACTAACTATACTTATGCTACCAAATTTAAGCATCTCAATAAAACGTTTTTGATAAAGCATAACTGGCAGCATAACAATAACTGGGATAACTAATCCTAAAAAACCCTTAGTCATAAAAGCTATACCACAGATAAACCCCATAACTGCCCAAGCAAGTAACTTTAAAGGAACCGTTGATGTTTTTAATAACCAAAAAGAACATAACATACAAGCAGTAAGCCACATAGTAAGCATCGGATCCAGTACACTATAGGTACCAATCGAAAAAACTAAAAACATCGAAACATATATTAAACTAGCAATAAACGCGATATTTCGATTACACCATAATACTATTGCCAAGCAGTAAATTAAGCTGGTGGTGACTATAATCGCAAATACAGCGCCAAAACGGACTGCAAAATTAGTATCACCAAATATCATTTGGCTGATATTATTTATCCAATATCCGGCTACTGGCTTTTCAAAATAGCGAACATTAAGCAAATAAGGCACAATCCAATCACCTTTTTGCAACATTTCTCGACTAATTTCTGCGTAACGCGTTTCATCTGGCTGCCACAACAATCTCCCATTTAACGGTACTAAATAAGTAAAAATAAAAAAAAGTGCTAATAAAAAAGCACTTATTTTTTGCAACTGTTTAGTTAACATCAAGCGCTATACCTCTTGTTGACACCCTAGCCAACCCTCACGACCCGGAAAAGATGAACGAACAATTTTTCCTTGTGGTAAAGAATCTATGTCATTTGGTATGAATTCATGTAATGGACAAAATATCATTTGTTCTGTAATCATTCTCTCTAATAAGCAATCAAATTGTATCGATTTAGACATACCTTCTACTTCAGTATGAACAGCATAAACAGGTGTTCCTGTATCTTCCTGCATCGCGTTAATAATAAAATCATTATAATTTTCATCTTTAACCAAACTGCCAACAACTTCATCATAAGTCGGTAGTGTTACAGGAATTTGTACCGTACCAATTGAACCATCTAATAAAATAGGACGAAAAGGATGGGTACCACGACAATCACTATTGTAATTAAATTTAAAATTTTCTTTTGCCGTTAATACACGTTCATCGGATCGCCAACCAGCTACAGCTGAGCATTTTATAATAGTGCCCGTTACGGCCTCAAGTGCATCCACGCCTAATTTAATTTGTTCGACTAATTTACTTCTTGACCATTTACCTACATTAGCTTGCCAAGCTTGATGATCCCAGGCATGTAACCCAACTTCATGACCTTCATCCAATGTTTGCTTCATTAAGTAACCTAAATTATTAACTATTTTTTTACCTGACCACGCTGTACCGGCTAAAAAAATACCCCAACCATATACTGATACCGCATTCAATTTTAGCATTTTCCATAAAAATTTAGGTCGAACCAGACGCCATAAATGTCGCCCCATATTATCTGGACCGACACTGAAAAAAAAACTGGCTCGAATTTGATATTTAGAGAGCACTTTAAGCAACTGTAACACACCTTTTTTTGTACCTTGATAGGTATCTACATCAATTCTTAAGCCAATTTTCTTCATTATTTTTATCTAACTCTTCCGCAGCAGCTTGCAAAAAAAAATCTAACGTTTCATCAATAGTTTGATTTAGATCAATAGTTGGCTGCCAATCGAGCAAGCGATACGCATTTTTAATACTCGGTCTACGATGCTCAACATCTTGATATCCCTCACCATAGTAACTACTACTTTCAATCTTTTTGATACCGGCAAATGGAGGAAAGTATTTACGTAACGGATGTTTTTCAAAACTGTCAAGTAACATATTAGCTAATTGAGCAATACTTGCTTCATTAGCTGGATTACCAATATTAATAATATGACCATCACATTTTTCATCTTTATTTTTAATTATACGAAATAATGCTTCAATACCATCTTTAATATCAGTAAAACAACGTTTTTGAGAACCACCATCAACTAATTTTATCGGTGAACCTTCGACCAAATTTAAAATTAATTGGGTAATTGCTCGTGAACTACCAATACGGGCAGAATGTAAACTATCCAGACGTGGGCCCATCCAATTAAACGGTCTAAATAAGGTAAATTTTAATCCTTCTTTGTAACCATATGCCCAAATAACGCGATCTAATAACTGTTTTGAAACAGAATAAATCCAACGTTGTTTATTAATTGGTCCCACAATTAAACGAGAGATATCTTCATCAAATTCTTTATCATCACACATCCCGTAAACTTCAGAAGTTGATGGGAAAATAATACGTTTATTATATTTTACACAATAACGCACTATCTTTAAGTTTTCTTCAAAATCTAACTCAAAAACTTTTAATGGATTACGGGTATATTCAATTGGTGTTGCAATAGCAACTAATGGTAAAATGATGTCACATTTTTTAATATGATATTCAATCCATTCAGTATGAATACTGATATCGCCTTCAACAAAATGAAAACCCTGATCATAGCCAAAACGTGGATCATTAATAAAACGTGAAACAGCAGACGAACTGATATCCAAGCCATAAATATCATAGTGACCATCTGCTAATAAACGTTCGGTTAAGTGATTACCAATAAAACCATTTACACCCAAGATCAAAACCCGCTTACGCAATTTTACATGTGTCATCGGTTTAGTACCAATACGTACGCCATTCACAATTCCCATCTCAGTCGATAAACGCGATCCTTTAACACATAAGCCAGATCCATTCTGGCCAGTTAGGATTTCAAGCACACCTTGACCACAAGCTATTTCTAATGGCTCAGTAGAAATGATTGTACCCGGTAATTTATCATGTGACTTTTCTAGTACGTGGGCACGCCAGACAATTATTTTATTATCAGATAAATAAGTAAATGCGCCTGGATATGGTTTGGTTACTGCTCGTACTAAGTTATTCACTTCAGTTGCAGATTTAGACCAGTCAATTAAACCATCTTCAGCGCGACGACGGCCAAAATAGGTTGCCTGACTCTCATTTTGTGGCGTTTCTAAATAATTAGCCATTTTAATTAAGGGTAATATATCAACCAAAAGCTGTTCAGCTGCCTGACATATTTTCTTATGTAACATTAATGCGGTATCTGTTGCATCAATGAAAATTCTTTTTTGTCCAACAATATCACCCGCATCTGCTTTGGCTACCATCTTATGCAAGGTAACACCAGTCTCTTTTTCACCATGCAAAAGAGCCCAATTAATCGGCACACAGCCACGATATTTAGGTAGTAAAGAACCATGTAAGTTGAAAGCTCCTTTAGGAGCTAATGCCAATAAATCTTGGCTAAGTATGTGACGATAGTAAAAAGAGAAAATGACATCCGGTTTTATTTTTTCAATATACTCAATCCAAAGTAAATGATTGATATTTTTTGGTGCAAATACAGGTAAGCTCATCTCAACTCCCAAACAGGCAACTGAGGAAAAGAAATGATTCTCTTTAGGATCATCTGTATGTGTAAAAACAGCCTGAATTTCAAAGCCCGCCTTCTGTAACGCTTTTAATCCTACACAACCAATATCATGGTAAGCAAAAACAACAGCTTTCATTATTTTTTTCCCTTACTTTCGTCAGTATCTTGATGAACACCAACTATTTTTTGAATGAAGTAACGGGGGTGAGCACGAATATCATTATACATTCTTCCAATGTATTTACCGAGTAAGCCCATAGCAATAAATTGCGCACCAATAAATATAAATAAAATGGCGAATAACGTAAAAACACCCTCTACCGCCCATACTGCACCAAAAATAAGACGTAAAATAATTAACAGAATCGTCAATAAAAATCCACTTGCAGCAATAAAACTACCAACAATACTCAATAAACGTAACGGAGTAATGGTTAAGCAAGTAAGTAAATCAAACATTAAATTTATTAGTTTCATTAAGCTATATTTTGAATCACCAAACTCACGTTCTGCATGGGCAACATTGATTTCAATCGTTCTTTTAGCAAATGTATTTGCTAAAATAGGAATAAATGTACTACGTTCATGACACTGTAACATTGCATTAATAATATTACGCCGATAGACACGCAACATACAGCCGTAATCCCCCATTTTTCGCCCTGTTGATTTAGCGATCATGACATTAATTATTTTCGACGCTGTTTTACGAAACAAAGAATCTTGACGATTTGTCCGTCTGGTACCGACTACATCATAGCCTTCTTCAGCTACCTTTACGAGATGTGGAATTTCTTCAGGTGGATTTTGCAAATCAGCATCCAGAGTGATCACAAGGTCACCAGTTGCTTGTTTAAAGCCAGCCATAATGGCTGAATGTTGTCCATAGTTACCATTTAAAATCACTACGATAACATGATTTGCCGAATTTTCAGCAGCATCCATCAGAAATTTAGTAGAATTATCAGCACTACCATCATCAACTAAAATTAATTCATATGGCTGCTTCAATCTCTGACAAGCAATCAATGTTCTTTTCAATAATTGGGGTAAGCTTTGTTCTTCGTTATAAATAGGGATAACGATAGAAATTTTTTTTATTTCTTCAAAATAATTTTGAAAAGACACTATTCTTAGCTCCGAAAAATTTTATTAATAGCAAAAACAACATGATCAACATCTTGAATAAGGACGTCAGGGAATAGTAGCGATGAACATATGGTATTCGAGTTCCATTCAAATTAGGTAGAGAGTAGAGATCACTAGTGTTCTCTATAATATTTTTGCGTATGATGGGAGGTCCCCCGCTCGGAAATGCAAACCTGTACCTATATACTTTTCTTTATAAACACTCCATAAAACTATCACGGTCAATAGCACAGTCAACTTTATCTACTAGAACCATAACAAATGTGATTGGTATGTAAATCAGGATAATCAAGTTACATTCAACACTTTAATGGAAAATTGGCCTAAGCCTATGGAATAGGCAACAAGATCAGCATAACGTTTATTTATCTATGCTAACTTTTTTTAATTAAGAAACTGCAATTGCCGCAGGAATCTCAGAGAAATTGTATTTAAATTTAGGTTCAACAATATCAGACTCTGGGTTACGGGCCTTATATTTATCAATCGAAACCATATACACCCTAAACCATGAAATTTAAACATATCAGACGTGTGGGTAAGGCATCACTATCGGTAGCGACTAAGACCTCACCCTTGGAGAGGGTGATATTTTAATCGCATGAAATGAAAATGTCGTGCCCTGTTGAGAGATCCATTCACTTTTATACTAAGTATCTGGGCATGATCCACATCCTCAATCAATGCAATATTTTTTCTTTATGCGATCTTACGTAACACGCTAAAATCACATTGCGCAGCAGGGATAATATACCGGAATAATCTCTTTTATCTTAGAGATAATGGCGTTCTTAACAAGAAGTCACTCTGACTATAAAAGTATTAATATCCACATCAATTATGATTAGATTCGCCTCTAATAAGTTAACCTTATTAATGGTTAAAAACTCTTATTTAATAAGAACTTCATCTCCAGGACTAATTCCTAATGGGCTACAAAAGCATTATATGCAACCTGCTTTATTCCTAATAAAAAGCAATTGTATGCTGACAATAAAATTTACGGTGAAAGTCTTCTTCAAGTTGAAGATTTTGGCTATGTGGTGATATCTACACAGAATGTAATATATTTACAACTGCCATAATTTCTTTATCACCTATTACCGATCGAGAAAAATAAAAAGAAAAATCATTTATGATAATTAACCTATTAGAAATCATTTAATTTTTTTAAAAGTCAGTTTTCTATAGTATCATAAAATAGTTTAACTATATATCAACATGATAATTACCTTTCATCTATCTATCTAGATAGATAGATATTAATTTATTAACTCTATTTAGCTATAGAGAATTTCATATTAGTTAAGCAACTTAAAAAATAAAATAAAATTCCTAACCTTCCTTTTAATAAAAAAGGAAGTTATTAGCAAATCTAGTGTATCCTGGTCAGGATAAGTTCCACAAGATTCTTCATGAATCTTGTTCTTTATCCTTAAATTAGGCGTTGTCTATTACCATATTTAGCAAATCAAATCCACTTAACTTATTCTAGCTTTTATAAGTAGACGGGAACAGCTTCAATACCATAAGAGTTATTTGATAGAATCACATTACTTGCGCATTGGCTTCGTATTTTCAGCATGCAAAACCCGATTTAATTAGATTCGGCGTTCTTATCATCTCCAATGCGCTAACGGGAACTCGTAGAATGCTAGCAGCTATTTTCAATCTTTCTCCAGCTTCTTCATCGCTGCAGAATATTCACTGAAACCCACTTTGTCAACAAAACTATCAAAAAGATGGTTTATTAGCGGCATCACAACTCTCTGCTAGTCAAAATGGGGAGCCCATTATAGGTTTATACCATTAAACTTTCTATTATATGCTTTTTGTGGAGTGAAGCTAGTACATCAACTATTTTGTGTAGCTAATGGCTTTAGTGGTAAATACTTAGGAATATTTTTGCTATTGCATTCTAAAACTAAGGGTTCCAGTCTTCCGTAGTAACTCTAGGAGATACGATTAAATCAACGCGCTCAGCAGTCATTAAAAAGTTATGTCCAACTTGCTTTTGACTTTCAATAACGCTCTTCAAACGCAATTAGCTCCTTGTTATCCAAGCGTAGTCCCGTCGATAACAAGCAATAGATAAAGGTAATCAGCTTTCTTGAGAGTCCAATTATATGTCATCATCTCGAAAATAAATGTAGCGTGCATCCACTTAAATCACGCGTACCATATTGCTAATAATCTTAAGGGAATTACTGTTTCAATCTACTGATAACACCATAGAAAGAGATCATGCGCTTTCTCATTAAAAAACCTAGAGATTTGTAAAATTACTGGTTGAAATGCCTCGAAAGATACAAAAATGATAGCAACTCTTTACTGCTTTTATATCCTTCATATAAGGCAAAATCGATGAGTTATTAAAGTATGTTCTATCATTACTGCTACAATCTCTTAACCTAGGTACTTTAATCTCAATATCGTCAATAATATCTGTTATATTAAATTTGCGATAGAAAATAACCGTTACTAATTACGGCATACCCCATCAATAAAGCGGCGTTCAGAATCTTTTTACAACCATGCCTTCGAACACCGTTTTAACAAGGTGCCTACAACCTACCTAGCAGTATTACAGATGAATTCATGCAGAGATTCCACCTGCAATATCTGATTTCGCGGATACCTATAAGGATAAACTTTTTAGGCATATTATCTCTCTATTGTTAAAATCATCCATAAAATCAATCAGCAGGATATGCGATCATTTTCCGAAACATCATATACCAAAACAAATATAACCTTATAATTAGATAATAAAAAGCCGCTAAAGCGCTTTTAGCATAAAAACTCATCATTTATAAAACTTTATCTTTTCAATCCGATTTTTCAATTTTTGCCCTGGTCGAAAAGTTACTACTCGACGGGCACTGATGGGGATATCTTCTCCAGTTTTTGGATTTCGACCTGGTCGTTGACTTTTATCACGTAAATCAAAATTACCAAACCTTGATAGTTTTACCTTCTCCCCATTTTCTAATGAACGACGAACTTCTTCAAAGAGAAGTTCAACTAGGTTTTTTGCATCACCTTTACTTATACCCAGTTTTTCGAACAAACTTTCTGACATTTTAGATTTTGTAAGCGCCATAGGTTTAGTCCCTCAAGGAGGCTTGAAATCGCCGTTTTAACGCAGCAACGCATTTATCAATAATTTCAGAAATCTCTTCTTCTTTCAGAGTACGGTTTATATCCTGTAAGATTAAGCTAATAGCAACGCTCTTATAACCTTTTACTACATCTTTACCACAGTACACGTCAAATAAATTTATGCTAACTATATGATTTACATCAATTTTCTTGCATTCAGCTAATATATCCGATGTTGCTACCTCTTCTGGTACTACAACAGAAATATCGCGTCGGTTGGCTGGGAAATGTGAAATCGCATTTGCTTTAGGAATAACACGCTCTGCAACAGTAGTATCCCACAGTAATTCAAAAACAAATGTCCGACCATTCAAATCTAGCTTATTTTCTAGTTCAGGATGAATAACGCCTACATACCCAATATAATCATTATTCAGATAAATCGCAGCGCTTTGTCCTGGATGAAGTGCTGGATCAGAGTAAGGTTTATAAAAAATATTCTCTAATTTTCCAGTTAATGCTAGTATTGCTTCAACATCACCTTTGATATCAAAAAAATCAACAACACGTTTTTCTTGTAACCAATGCTCTTCATAGCGATTACCAGTAATCACACCTGCTAACATTAATTCTTGCCTAATATCATGCTTTCCCGTTACATCCGGTACAAAACGTAAGCCAGTTTCAAACAGTCGAATGCGATTTTGTTGACGATTTTGATTGTAAATTACTGTAGTTAGTAAGCCTGATAATAAAGAAAGCCGCATTACTGACATATCAGCTGAAATAGGCTCAGGCAAAATCATCGCATCAGAATTTGGATGTAGCAGTTGCTGAATTTTAGGATTAACAAAACTATAGGTAATGACTTCATTATAATCACGATCAATTAATAAAGTTTTCACTCGTTTTAAAGGCAGAACTGATTCAAAACATGGGCTTAGGATTAAATTTACCTGTAAAGGCGTGTCAGGTATATTATTATACCCATAAACACGAGCTACTTCTTCAATCAAATCTTCTTCAATTTGTATATCAAAACGCCAAGATGGAGCAACTACCTGCCAATTATCTTGTTCAGCAATCACTTCAAATCCTAAACGTTCAAGGATATGAGTAACATTAATGTCTGGAATACTATGCCCAATCAAACAATCTAGTTTTTTCCGAGTCATGGTTATTTTTACCATTCTTGGTAAACTTGTTTTATGGCTAACATCAATAATATTTTTAACATCACCGCCACAAATTTCAACTATTAATCTGGTCGTGCGTTCCATAGCTTTATACTGCAGTTGAGGATCAACACCTCGCTCAAAACGGTATGAAGCATCAGTATGAAGGCCATAATTACGTGCTCGGCCAGAAATTGCTAATGGATTAAAAAAAGCACTTTCTAACAAGATATTAGTAGTATTTTCATTAATACTTGAATGTTTACCCCCCAAAATACCGGCAATTCCTAAGACATTTTTTTTATCAGAAATGACTAAAGTATCTTGCTGCAAAATTACTTTTTTGTCATCAAGCAAAACTAATGTTTCATTTTGTTTTGCCATTCGAACAATTATTGCTCCATTTAAGCGATCAAAATCATAGGCATGTAACGGTTGACCTAATTCTAACAACACAAAATTAGCAATATCAACTATAGGATTAATCACGCGGATGCCCATTCGACGTAATTTTTCTCTCATCCAGCTAGGGGTTTGAACTGTAATATTAATACCTTTTATTACTCGTCCTAAAAATCGAGGACATGCCATTGGTGCTTCCACCAGAATAGGAAAAATAGTAGTATCAGTGCCTTTAACTGGTTCAATCTTTACCATATTTAACTTTAGGTTATTGATAGCCGCAATATCCCGGGCAATACCTAAAATACTTAAACAATCAACACGATTTGGAGTTAAACTTACTTCAAAAATATGATCATCAAGTTGCAAGTATTTACGAATATCAATACCAATAGGTGCATCGTCTGGTAGCTCAATAATACCAATATGGTTATCAGAAATAGCAAGTTCAGAATAAGAACAAAGCATACCTTCAGAAAGTTCATCGCGGAGTTTTATTGCTTTTATTTTAAAATTATCAGGTAAAACCGCACCAACTATTGCCACAGCGACTTTCAATCCTTTACGGCAATTTAGTGCTCCACATACAATATTAAGTAATTGTTCAGTGCCAATATTGACTTTTGTTATCCATAATTTATCTGTTTTATGATGTTGAACACATTCAATAATCTCACCAACTACCACACCTTGGAATTGACCAGCAACAGGTTTAACCTCATCAATCTCCAAACCAACCATTGTCATTTGCTCTGATAAGGCTTCAGTGCTTATTGTTGGATTTACCCATTCACGTAACCAAAATTCACTTAATTTCATATGAAAATTCTGTCTTATCTAAATTGCTTAAGAAAACGAAGATCATTTTCAAAAAAAGTGCGTAAATCCGTCACGCAATAACGTAACATCGTTAAACGCTCTATTCCAATTCCAAAGGCGAAACCAGAATATACATCAGGATCAATACCAACATTGCGTAATACATTTGGATGCACCATCCCACAACCTAATACTTCTAACCATTTACCATTTTCATCCATCACTTCAACTTCAGCTGAAGGTTCAGTGAATGGAAAATACGATGGCCGAAAACGAACACAGGTTTTTTCTTCAAAAAAATAATTTAAAAAGTTATGTAGTGTACATTTCAAATTAGCAAAACTAATGTTTTGATCAATAACTAAGCCTTCTGTCTGATGGAACATTGGAGTATGGGTTTGATCATAATCATTTCGATACACGCGACCAGGTGAAATTATACGAATCGGTGGTCGTTTACTTTTCATGATACGAATTTGCACACCAGAAGTTTGAGTGCGCAATAAATGGGTAGTATCAAACCAAAAAGTATCATGTGAAGCACGTGCTGGATGGTGAGCAGGAATATTTAAAGCATCAAAATTATAATAATTATCCTCTATTTCAGGTCCGAAAATAACAGAAAAACCAAGCTCATCAAAAAATTCTTCAATTCGATCAATAGTACGAGTTACTGGATGAAGACTACCATATTCGATTTGGCGACCTGGCAATGAAATATCTATTTTTTCCGTCATTAATCGAATATTTAATAGCGCACTTTCTAACTGATCTTTTCGCATATTTAATAAATTCTGAACTTCTTGTTTTACTTTATTAATAATCTCTCCTGCTGCCGGGCGCTCTTTTGCAGGTAGATCACGCAACGTTGACATTTGTAGTGATAAATGGCTTTTTTTACCTAAAAATTTAACACGCACTAAATCTAACTCAGCAATATCTTTAACTTTTTCTATAGCTGTTTTTGCCTTCGCAGCCAATTCGACGAGTTGTAACATTGTTTCCTCTTCTTTAATGACCATTTTGATCTAATCATTGTTGAATGTAAAATTTTTAGTAATCAGTAATAAAAGCCTCCATTTTAGAGGCTTATCGCAGTTTTTTATTTCTTTTTTTTAAAAAAACGAGAAAGCCTAAAATTTAGGTGCTAAAATAAAAAAGAAATAAAAAACAATTTTTATCTTTAATCAACTATATTATAAAATAGCTATCATATATCATATTTATGATGGTCATCGATAAAATAAAAATGGGAGATAAGCCAATTAATTTAACTGAGTTAAGCTAATATACTCTTTGCTTTCTCAACTAACGTTGTAAATGCAACTTCATCAAAAACAGCAATATCAGATAAAATTTTACGGTCAATTTCAATTGAGCATTTTTTCAAGCCATTAATAAAATTACTATATGATAAACCATTTTGACGAGCAGCAGCATTAATGCGTGCGATCCATAATTGACGAAACTGCCGCTTACGCTGACGACGATCACGATAAGCATATTGACCAGCTTTAATTACTGCTTGAAAAGCAACACGATAAACACGCGAACGAGAACCATCGTAACCTTTTGCTTGTTTTAATATTTTTTTGTGCCGTTCGCGGGCTATTACACCGCGTTTTACTCGAGCCATATAATACCTCCTATCACTTCGAATTAAATTCGATAATCTTAAACTAAGAAATTAAAACTTATGCGTATGGTAAACAAGCCGCTACCAAACCAAGATCACCTTTAGAAACCATAGTTTTTTGTCGTAAATGACGCTTACGCTTAGTTAATTTTTTAGTTAAAATATGACGAAGGTTAGCATGCTTACGTTTAAAACCACCACTAGCAGTTTTTTTAAAACGCTTTGCTGCACTCCGTACTGTTTTAATTTTTGGCATTTTAAATACCCACTGCGCATTATTAATCATAACTAACTAGATGAATAGTGTTCTATTTAGATAGAACACTAGTTACTTGGTTGCCTAACTATTTCTTTTTCGGTACAAGCACCATGATCATCTGACGGCCTTCAATCTTACTTGGAAAAGATTCGACGACTGACATCTCATCCAAATCATTTTTGATACGATTAAGCATATCAATACCAATTTGTTGATGCGCCATCTCACGACCACGAAATCGTAATGTGATTTTAACTTTATCGCCATCATCTAGAAAGCGAATCAGGTTGCGTAGTTTGACCTGATAATCACCTTCATCTGTACCAGGTCGGAATTTAATTTCCTTTACCTGAATAACTTTTTGTTTCTTTTTTTGTTCTTTTAGCGATTTACTCTTTTCATAGAGAAACTTACCATAATCCATAATACGACAAACTGGCGGCTCAGCATTTGGACTAATTTCTACTAAATCAACACCAGCTTCTTCGGCTTTTTCAAGACCTTCTTTTAGGCTGATAATACCAATCTGTTCGCCATCTAAACCAGTTAAACGAACTTCAGAAGCCCGAATCTCCGTATTAATACGATTCGGGCGTGCTGTTTGAATTCTTTTTCCGCCTTTAATACCTTATTCCTCCAGTTGATAAATACGACGAGTGCGAATTTCATCAAGCACTCTTTCTGCAAATTCTATAACATTAAATGTTCCCAATTCTTTACCATTACAGGTTCGAACAGATACTTTATTCAAAGCAATTTCTTTATCACCACAAACTAACATATATGGAACATGACGCAAACTATGCTCACGAATTTTAAAGCCTATTTTTTCGTTTCTCAAGTCTGCTTTTGCACGAATACCAAAATTATTAAAAATTTTTACTACTTTTTCTACAAAATTAGATTGTACATCCGTGATATTTATCATAACAATTTGTAATGGCGCTAACCAGGTTGGAAAAAAACCAGCATACTGTTCTGTTAAAATTCCAATAAAACGTTCAAGTGATCCTAAAACAGCACGATGGATCATTACTGGTACCTGACGTTCATTATTCCTATCTACATAGGAAGCACCTAAACGACCTGGTAATGAGAAATCTAGCTGTACAGTACCACATTGCCAAGCCCGATCCAAACAATCATACAGAGTAAATTCAATTTTAGGTCCATAAAATGCACCTTCACCAAATTGATAATTAAATTCAATACCTCCTAGTGCCTTAGCAAGGTCAGCTTCTGCGCGATCCCATTGAGCATCAGTGCCTATTCGTTTTTCTGGTCGAGTTGATAACTTAACTTCAATTTTTTCAAAGCCAAATGTTGCGTAAACATCATAAATCATTTTAATACAACTTTTAACTTCAGCTAAAATCTGATCTTCAGTGCAAAAAATATGCGCATCATCTTGGGTAAAACCACGCTCGCGCATCAAACCATGTAAAGCGCCAGATGGCTCATTACGATGACAACTACCAAATTCTGCCATACGCAATGGTAAATCACGATAAGATTTTAAGCCTTGATTAAATATTTGTACATGTCCTGGGCAATTCATTGGTTTTATACAATATTCTCGGTTTTCTGATGATGTGGTAAACATGTTCTCTTTATAATTTTCCCAGTGGCCTGTTTTTTCCCAAAGAATACGATCCATCATTAATGGACCTTTTACTTCTTGGTATTGATACTCATTTAATTTACTACGAATAAAGGTTTCCAATTCACGAAATATTACCCAACCATCATTATGCCAAAATGCCATACCCGGTGCTTCTTTCTGCATATGATAAAGATCAAGTTGCTTAGCTATCTTACGATGATCTCGTTTAGCCGCTTCTTCTAAACGTAATAAATAAGCAGTTAACTGTTTTTTATTAGCCCAAGCTGTTCCATAAATCCTTTGTAACATTTTATTATCGCTATTACCGCGCCAATATGCACCAACTACTTTTTGTAATTTGAAGTAATGACAAAAACGCATATTAGGTACATGCGGCCCATTACACATATCAATATATTCTTCATGATAATAAAGTGCAGGATGATCATCTTTATTAATATTTTCATCCAAAATTTTAACTTTATAATCCTCACCTCGAGCAACAAACATATCCCTCGCTTCTTTCCAACTAACTAACTTTTTGATAACATCATAGTTCTTTTCAGCGAGTTCATGCATTCGCTGCTCAAGTTTTTCTAAATCTTCCTGGGTTAAAGAGTGATCCAGATTAACATCATAATAAAAACCATTTTCAATGATAGGAGCAATTGCCATTTTAGTCGTTGGCCATAATTGTTTAATCGCATGACCAAGTAAATGGGCGCATGAGTGACGAATAATTCCTAAACCATCGAGAGCTTTACTAGTAATAATAGATAATTGAGAATCATTACTAATTACATCACTCGCATCAACAAGTTCAGTATTAACACGAGCAGCTATACAGGCTTTTGCAAGACCTGAACCAATATCATTTGCAATATCCATTACTGAAACAGCGTGTTCATATTGACGTTGACTGCCGTCAGGAAGAGTAATAACTGGCATTTAAAATCCTTAATTTACAATGGATCTATATGCAAGATCACATGTATAGAAATATATTTTTTTTTGAAAGTAAGTTAAAAACAATTTTTACATTACCTTATAAGTGATATACGTGATAAAACAACTAAAATAGAGCAAAAGAAATACATACCTTTACGTTAATACTTAACTATACTTCTCATAATATAGTATGTTTTTTTGAAAAATTCAGATTTAACTTTTAAGTAATCTGAATCTTTCATAATTGCAATGGAGTTTACTACCTAATACTGATTAGGGTAATTCCTAATTGTACAGCTAAACATAGTGATGTAGAATGATCTCAAGCTCTTGAGCAAAATTAAAATGATGGCTTTGAAGTGAATCTCCCCCATACACCCATTAAATTAAATCTCTTGATTACACCATTTATTTAAAAATGCATCGGATGAGCTAGATTGGTGTTTTATACCAAATTCTATATACATATGGCAAATTCATATTTTTCGGTGGCTGAATGTTTTCACAAATCAAAAACTCTCTATAAATACTCCATGTATATCAATTGGATATCCTCAGTTAAAATCACGTAAAAAGAGTGAGTATTGTCCGCAGTCTTAGCCTTATAAAAGCGGAAAAAATTTTTTTAGTACGACACTTTATAATCTTATATATACAAAAAATAATGTTATGAAGTTTCATTTAGCATTTTCGGAAAACATTTCACATCTACGTACAGCTCTAACTGATCTTGTTGCTTTCAAACATTTTATAATTTAACTTCGATGTTCTTACCTTACCTCATTTCATGCAATTTTCCACTCTGTATCTGCTGAATAGCAATTCAGGCTAGATCGAGATACAAAGTAGTTCATGAACCTGCATACGACTTCCAGTAGATCGGAGAGAGAAAATATTTTTCGCATGAAAAGGGCTATCGGTTTTCTGAATAGGGTGGCAGCCATCCATCGTCGATAAACAATGAGAAATATGATTGTGATCTCATCAACATTATCTCATTCTTACCCTTTAACAAAGGTAAGTTCAGATATATCACAATACTTAGTTAAAGAAATAAGAAACTCTCTGCTTACATGAAGAGAAGGGTTGATTTTAAATATTGTAGTTACCTGATTATGGAGTCTAATCGTTATAATATATTTTACTATCAGCTACATCCTTCAGTAGCTATTTTGCCATAAAACATGCCTGGACAAGAGAGGATCTCTATAATTGGTTTGGCGACCAAGATAATTAATAGCCTAATTATCTTAAATGCAGTTTTAATTAAGAATTATATCTTTGATAACAAGAATAAAACGCTAAAAAACAGTGATAAATCATTATTATCTAGATTAATCTTTTAATTAATTAACATAATTTAAATTTATTTAAAATAAAAAAGATATTAATCTAAAAATAGATAGTTTAGTTAAATTTTATTTAAGTTGAAGCATTTTAATTATTCAAAGATAGCGCAGTTCTTGCTGCATTCAGATATTTTGTTTGAATATGTTGATAATTCTTTTGCTGTCAGGTTATCAATTTTATTGATTGTAACATGATTATTTTATCAAAAATCAGTAATTAATACATCAGCAGCATTAACATATGCAACAATCGTTGCATATTAAAGTACTTTTGATCAGTAATACTGATAAATAATTATCTTAACTAAAATCAATATAAGCGGTTCCTATATCTATATTAATTATAGGATCTTTAAGTTAACTCATGGTAAAATTGCCCTGCTTTATCTAGTAATTAATACTGTCACGATCAACAGTATAGGGCTTGATATATATCAGTCCCATTGCATAGGATTTATTCATTGCATTATCTAGAAATTAAATCCCACTTTTATAAGTGTTCTAATTAAATTTTTATTGATAACATGAGTTATAATGATTTCTGCTATATGAAGTTTCGGAGATACTGATGTATTCTGCTGATTGATTTTATGAATAATATCAATATTAAAAATATTGATATTAGAAAAATTCTACTCTACAAGTATTTCAAAACCAAATATAACTTCTGATACATTGCATAAACTCATCCGTAATGCTACTAAGAAACTGATAGACACCGCTGTTGAAAATTAGCTCAAATTTATACTGCTAAACATGCTCATTCATCTTGTCTACGGATCCCATCTGTCGTCTGTAACGATTATTTGCCACAAAGAGCTATTTGATTTTTTTTTTGAAATCCAATGGCAAAGATATTCCCGGCACGCAGAACCAACGCTGTTGGATGCACAAAGAAGCTAATATAGTGCCTCATCCCTTCCAAAAGGGGATATACTAAAAATTAAGGGTGAGCTGCAGGAGAGGTTCTGGCTAGAAGCCAATCATAATACTGCTAACAAAGCTTTATAATTTTTTGTTGGCAAGATTTTCAAGTATCCTGCAGAGATAAAGAAGCTGGAAAATAGCGTGATAAGAGCGGCTATCATTTTATAGCTTCCCATTAGCGCACTAGGCATAAATAAGATCGACGAATCTAATTTTAATATCAACTTTTTTTTAACAGTGTTAAACTATGAATCTAACACGCGAAGCACTGTGGTTCGAAAAATAACCCTTTCAATAGTATTTCAAGTATTACTTATCTGCTCATAAAACTAAAAAACCGGTTAATGGAATTAGATTTTTTGATCATGATGGTAAACAACGTTCAATTTAAAGATGGAGAATAGATTTATGAAGGATCAGAATGGAAAGTGCCTGATTACTATGAGTAGATTTATTAATAACTTAAAAATTCAACCTAGTGCGTTTCTGACTCTTATAATCATATTTAATCGCAACCAGCTCACTTGTGTCATTGCGCGGTGATGTCAATAATGAAAAGCAAAAAATTTATCAGATACCTGATAGACGGTCCCTGCCTTCAGAAAAGAAATAAACGTAACGCACATCTCTTAAATTACACAGTTATCATTATAAATTCTTTTTAAACCATTGTTATTTTAGTCTCCTGATGATCCTGCATAGGAAGAGAGTATGCCTTTTTACTAAAAAATCGCCTCAGGACTTCTTCGTAAAAATCTCCGGTGGGATGTCTAATAGTTACCCAACCATGCTAGCAACTCTTAACTGTTTTGTACCAATTTGGATAAGTTAGTAACAACGATTTGTTTAAACATATTTTGTCGCCGTTAAAATATCCTGATCTTAGGTATTTTAAATACTAATATCATCCATAGCAGTTTGTGTATAGTTTTTTTTGGGCAAACAACTATTACAGATGACGGTTTGATGCCCATCGATAAAGCAGCGTCAGCATCTTGTTACAGTCATGGCTTCAAAGTAGAGGTTAATCCTCAAATAGCAGTTCTATCAGCTTCATGACAGTATTACGGATGAATTCATGCAAAGAATTAGAATAACATCTTATTTCTCGGATATCTTATAGGCTAGAATTTTCATGGCATATTATTTCTCTGTTGTTGAAATGAATCATAAAATAAATCAGCAGGAATACGCTACATCTCCGAAATTCCATATATCAGAAATTAGTATAACTCTAGTTGTTATTTGCTATTTAGTGATCATATTGTTTATTGATAACTTAATAAGTTATATATTTATCTTCTTTAATTTTCAGTCTATATTTATCAAATAAATACAATTAGAGAGAAATAGTAATTACATTTATATTTCTATGTCTTGCAATGACATTATTTTGATTTATATAGATCTATTTTGTAAAGTAGAATTGTTTATGTGATTCTGGAGCAGTTTGATGACGATCAGAGATCAATTACTAAAGCATATGGGAATTGTACAATGGAAATTACGCGATCCAACGGTACTACGTGGTGAACATGCCGGGTATATTACTAATTCTACCAAATTAGTTATCATTGCTGATGAGCGCATTGATCTAGGTAACATTTTTATCAAAGATATTTTACGATCAATGATGATAGACAGTCATCAGGTATGTTGTTTATTAACTAAAGAGATATCACTGTTACCAACAGTGCTTCTTTGTCCTTGTTGGATCCTAGGAAAAGAATTACCTATTAATTCTAAAAAATGGGTCATTCATACTTTACCATTAAAAAAAATTTATTTTAATCCTCAATTAAAACGCGATTTGTGGATGAAAATATGTCAGCATGAAAATAATTTTCAATTTAAAAATAAACTGATTTAATCCCATTTTTGTTATTGAAAAAAAGTATACTTATTTCTAGTCTATAAAGTTTTTGAGATGGGTCTGGCGTACCTGCAGATTAATTTGATAAATGATTTCAACAACAGAAATTAATATGCCATGAAAACTCTAGCCTATAAGTATCTATAAATAAGATATTATTCTGATAATTGCATGAACTCATCCGTAATACTTCCAGGAAGCTGATAGAACTGCTATTTGAGGATTAAGCTCTACTTTGAAGCCATGACTGTAACAAGATGCTGACACTGCTTTATCGATGGGCATCAAACCGTCATCTGTAATAGTTATTTCCCACAACGAATCATATAAACTACTATTAGCGATATTGAGATTAAAGTGTTTAAGGTTAAAATAGGAATCGCAGTAGAAACGAAATATGTTTCTAAAACTCTTTACTACCGCTTTATCTAAAGCGTAAAAAAAAAGCAGCGAAGAGTTACACCATGGCTGGTAGCTGTTATGCATCTAAACCAGAGATTTTTACAAAGCTCTGAGGCGCCTTTTGGTGAAAAGCACATACTCTCTCCAGTACCGTAACAGACTGAAACAGTAATAATTTAAAGAGTATAGATAATAGCGGATCCGAGATTTAAGCGATACACATTACATTTATCTCTAAGCCGATGATATATACCGCCTGTCAGGAAAGCTGATAGCCTTTGCCTATTAGTTATTATTGACATAATTGCATGGACATAAGAAAATCCTTCCAGTTGAAGATGCTTATCGAGAGTCAGAAACAATCTGAACAAAACTTCTTAATTGCCTATAGTATAGGACTTTACTATATCTCACAGTGAGCGCCACTTATGGGAAACTCTGCCATTAGTTTTTATAATACAATAGCAAAAATATCTCTGGGTGCGCAGCATTAATATTATTGGGTATATAAAATAGTTAATGCACTGATTTTAATTCATAAAGGCATGCAATACCGAAGTTAAGGTGAGCCGGGGGATACTCTGCTTAGCAGAGAGCTGTGATGTCGCTGATAAAGCTTTTTATATTTTGTTGGCAAGGTTTTTAACGAAGTTGTATGTATCCTGCAGCGATAAGTATACTGGAGAAAAATCTAAAGAACTGTTAGCATCTTATTACTTCTCATCAGCACATCGGACATTAATAAAAATACCTAATCTGATTAAATCGGCTTTTACGACAGGGTGAAGCTGGCTATGAAGCCGATGTCAAAGCATATTGGTTCGAGAAAAGCAACCCCTTTCAATGATACTGAAGCTACTTCCGTCTGCTCAGAGAAACTGAAACCAGATAAGGATATTTTAGATGCTGACCCCTGTGGTTGTAAAAAAAGTTCAATTTAAGGATGGAGAATAGATTTACGAAGTATCAGAGTGAAACGTAGTTTGACCTTTTCATCACCAAATTTTCTAATAACTCTTGCCATATCCGTTATCAAATAAAATTTATACTCAATAGTAATTTTATCAGCATCTAAAATACGTTAACTCAGTCTCATTTTTATGAGAAATTATTTACTTTTAACATAAAACAGTTTAAATTATGTTTAGTGTATAAATGCAACTTTAAACTCTTATTTAAAATTTATAAAATATATATAAAAAATACTAAAAACTATAACAACCATCAAATCAACTACTTTTCTTATTATTTACATTGGGCATAAATTAATCGCTCATTTTATGAGCACATATTCTAACATATGTACCCCACCGTAATTAAAAATATTTTTAATATAAGTCATAAGATTTATGGTAAACAAAGAGAAGTTTTCTTTAATACCATTTGCCTATCTGCTATTAATATTGATAATGTTTTATCTTTGATTACTGGCTGCTAGTATAAATGGCAAAAACATACCAGTCTAAATATAAAACTTGAACATTATTTAATTGCAGATTAATTTTATTAAATACCATATATGAACTATTTCAATCTAGAAAAAAAAATCATTGAACGCCGTCTTAGGACTAAAGCTTTTTCGATGCTGACTGATATTTCTGTTAACCGTAAAAATAAATTTTTCAAATAATAACGTATCAGAGGGTACAAAGATTTAGATCACTTCAAAGTAACTAAAAGATACTATACAATGAAACAATCATCACTTTCAATTTCTTACAGAAATGATAATGGGGTTGTCAATTTTCAACCTGAATAATTAGCTACAGAATAATAAAATCTAACTAATCAAAAAATTTGCAAATATGCATTAACCGATGCACTTAATATCAAAAATCACTTTATTTCTATAAAGAAATAATAAAAAAAGAAAATGTATAAAACCTATTTATATAGATATAAAAAGTATGATATCCTAAAATTATTAAAAACCTTGTTCTTGTAGTGATTACTACCGTTAATTCAATATACTAGTAACAGTAATTTCAGCTGGTATTACCTTAATCGCCGATGATAAGTATCTTAAAATTTACATCAACAACAACATAAAGCACCAGTAAGCTGACTACATGCCATAGAACATGATAGATATTATGCTTTTATTAATGAATGAAGTAAAAAAGATAAATTAACTAATTTACCTGTAGCTTCAGTGTCGTCTGGTGTAATAATCTAACAGGACAAGATAAACTATAAGAACAGTGTTATAATACCAATAACTAATTATGTAGCTAACTTATCAAAAGTAAGAGAGCAGATTAATATTGAAATATTCATTATTAATTCTAGTATCGTTACCAGGTAAACTTTATAAAAGTTTACTAAACAAAAATTGTTTGCTATTGGCGTAAATATCATTCATATTCATTATGAATGTTTTATTCTATATAATGTTATTGAGGGAACGAACAATAAGTATTTTAACTCTCGTTAAAACTTAAGTAAGCAATAAAAGATAGGATAGAAAGTTCAGATTCCATATCAATTTTTTTGTAACCTCTAACAATCTATTACTATTTAAAATCAAATACTCCTTAATCCTACTTATCATTTTGAACATCGATCACATGATCAATATCATGATCAAAGATTTTACCATCACTAATTTTCTCCGTTTCTGGTAGGTCTACATTATCGTTTCAAAATAATTGACTATAATATAGTCTGTAACAACAATTTCAAATTTTACTTTTGGCAAAAAATTAACCTTGTATTCTAAGGTCACAATAAAGTTCTATATGACCTATTTTAACTTCTAAACCCTTTTACTTCCTTTATTGTCAATTCCAGTTATGCTAATATTTTTAAAAGTTCTCATACATCATTTAAATTAAATAGTTTGATAATTGCATCAATTTTTTCATTAAATTATCCTAATATTACCAATTTTTACGACCAAAAGCCGAAGTAATTGGGTAACGCCTATCTTTATTAAAATTTCGAATTGTAATACGCGGACCTATTGGTGCCTGACGTCGTTTATATTCATTAATATCAACTAATTTGATCACTTTACGTACGATTAGTTCATCAAATCCAGCCGCAACTAATTCACTAACTGATTTATCTTGTTCAATATAACCTTCCAGAATTGCATCCAGTACAGGATAAGGAGGTAAATTGTCCTGATCACATTGTCCTGGCGCTAATTCAGCAGAAGGAGGCCGCTCTATTACGTGCTGAGGAATAATTGGTGAAATCGTATTACTATATTTTGCTAGCTCAAATACTAGCATCTTTGGTACATCTTTAAGTACCGAAAAACCGCCAGCCATATCACCATACAGAGTAGTATAACCTACTGCGGATTCACTTTTATTATTGGTTGTTAATACTAAACGGCCACGCTTATTTGATATTGCCATCAGAATGATAGCCCGACAACGAGCCTGTAAATTTTCTTCAGTTGTATCGATAGCCATGCCTGTAAATAATGGAGATAAACTAGTTATAAATGCATCGTACATAGCTTCAATAGATACTATCGCAAATTCAATACCTAACAATGATGCCTGCTCTCTGGCATCATGAATGCTTATTTCAGCTGTATATTTAAATGGCATAATCACGGCCTGCACTTTATCTTTTCCTAAAGCATCTACTGCAATAGCCAAGGTTAAAGCTGAATCAATTCCGCCTGATAATCCTAAAATAACACCAGAAAATCCATTTTTATTAATATAATCACGAGTTGCCATGACTAATGCTTCATAAACCTGAGCGATGGATGATAAAGTCTTTACTATATTATCCACTGACAACGGTTCAACATCATTAAATTTACATATGGTAACTTGCTCAGCAAATTGCACTAAATAATGCGTTACTTTACCCTTACTATTAAATACTTTTGACCCTCCATCAAATATTAGTTCATCTTGTCCACCAACCTGATTTAAATAGACAATTGGCAATTGAGTTCTTTGGCAATGGGATTTTAACAATGTTGAACGAATGTGTGGTTTATCACGATTATAAGGTGAAGCATTAATGATAATTAAAACATCTGCACTTTTAGCTTTAATTGCATCAACTGGTTCATCAAACCAAACGTCTTCACAAATTAAAAAACCTAACTTATAATCTTTAAAAGATATTACACAAGTTTCATTAGCTGAATGAAAATAGCGTTGTTCATCAAAAACGCCATAATTAGGCAATTGTTGCTTAAAATATTGCGCCACTTTCTTACCTTGCCAGAAAAATGATAATGCATTATAACATTTTCTACTTTGCCAGCATGGATGACCAACGACAATGGCAATATTTTGACTAGCGTCTTTCAGACGATCAAGCTGTTTAATACAGCGTTGATAAAAATCCAGCCGAAAAAGTAAATCCTCCGGCGGATACCCAGTTAAAGCTAATTCCGAAAACAGGATAAGATCTGCTCCCTGTAACTGTTGAACCTTAGCTTCTTTCAACATGCGTTCACAGTTGCCTTCAATATCACCTACCAACCAATTTAATTGTGCTAGTGCAATATTCAGCGTTCGATTCATAAAATTCCATTCTCCAGAGATAATAAAAATTATTCTTTAAATTATTAGTATAAAGTTTATTCTTGACTAATTAACTTATAAAGCTCGGTTAGATTTCGACCTACTATACACGCTGCATAGGTAACATTGTTTTTATTATTTATAACAATTTTTATAAATAATTAAACTCGAATTAATTTCGAGTCTCAACGAGAGGAGGCAATGTAATATTCCTAATTTACAGCGATTGAATCACTAATGCTTCATCAATAATCGTCGCCATTGTTAACGAAACGCACTTATCAATAATATTCACTAATCACCTTAGATTACCTGGGCTGCACTTTTTGCTATTAAATATTTTATTGTATTTTTTATTTCTATGAAAAAAGGTTTAGGAGGCTTTATTAATTTCTTAGCAAAAATATGCTTATACAAAGAAAAACCCTTCACTTCAAACTCTAATTTAAGAATAGGAATTTTGATAATTATCACATTCAAACAGTAATAAAGATCTTCCAGAAATTCATTTTTATTGCCTTTTCTTAAATCAAGATGAGTCTATTAAATAATTTAAATCAATATACAAATCAAAATTACTATTTAAAGGACGTACGTTACGGTTCTTCCAAAACCGATAATAGTTTCACTTGAAAGATAAAGGAATATCAGTATTTCATCAAGAAATAGCGTCAACCTTACGTAGCAAGAAATAGACCTTACGATGTTATAATGTATAACTCCTCTAGTATAGAGACCTCTAGCATCACCAAACAACTCAGATTCTAAAAGTTATTTAAGTAAAACCCATAGTCGTTAATTGCAATAAAACCTTTTAGTTCTAAGAGTATCTGCATATGAATTACTCGTATTAATACTTCTTTAATCAGTAGCACTTTTTCTATTTATTAATATATTAATATTAAATTTCGCCACCATAATACGTCCTGTTTTAATAAACAAAGTATTATTAGACTGTAGGTGACAATTTCTTCACTCCAACTTTTATTGGAAACGAAAGTTGATATAGCAAAATCTCTTTCACACCAATCCCTTTATAAAGGACATTACGATCAACTACCTTAGTGAGAAAACTCGATTCCCATCTTTAATGTTACCGCTAATCGTATCAGGAATCGGAACCATGCGCAGTTAAAAACTAACCAAAATGCCTAACTGTTTTTTCTGTATCTCAGTAAGAAATGTCATCCCATCCATTCTATCTATACACAAATTACTAATAAAAATTAATTTTATCTTTTACTTGAATTTTTAATTCAACATACTATTTTCTACAGTAATTACACCTTTAACACTTTAGTAGTTAAACGTATACTCAATAATTTCAACAAACTAGTATTATTTATTAATAGTAGATTTACTAATCTATGCACTGTAATTAAAGATTTTCTCCGTTTTTATCAACTTAATGAGATTCTTTAGTTATATCTGTCGTTTTCGCCTCTTTGCTATTTGGTATTGAATTGACACTACTTTTATTTATTTTTCCACTTGAAAAAAATTGTTCTTGTTATTTTCGCGAAAAAATTTAGCGTTCAATAACGATTGATATTCTAATTTGCGTTAGACAATATTTAATTCATAGGTAAAATTAGCATTTTATTCAACTTAAACAATTAAGTTTATTATCACTTTGTTATATACATAAATATTTAGCATTTACTTATTTAATATTAATAATCTGAACTTGCTTTTCATAGCATAATTCTAATACCGTGATTGATAGATGAAGGAATTGGAACTATAATATTTAAATTATCAATTATTGATTCTGGACTTATGATAGTTTGTTCTGCACTTCAAGTAAAAATACTATAAAAAAAATTTTACGGATTAATTAATTGAATCGTTTTAGCTATTAAATACGTTTTTTCTTTATTTACTTGATTAGTATAAAATCAACTATTCTAAATCAGTAAAGAGAATTATCTGAAACATTATCACATCTATATTCCATATTTTTACAAGTTACGTAGAAATAACTTGTTATACCTTCTTCTATTGGTATCGATTTATTTAAAATATCTAGTAATAATGGCTTGTAAGATTTACTATAAGCTATTAATAAAAAACTAAAAATGGTTGTTAATTTTATTTTTATTTAGTGAAAAAATCCATATAGCTTAGCTTAACAGCTACAATATGCCATATTTTCTGAATTACCATTGTGGCTATTTAGGATATGTAATTAAATCGATTTGCTATTATTCACACTTTGTGATTAATGCTAATTAAATTATAAACCATAGACATCAACAAATTCACAATTAAGATGCAAGAATTGACCACTCATTCTCTTAATATGATTTTAAAAAATTTTTAATCCTTAAAACTACATTTTACTACCATTTTACGCAATAAGATTCTATGAAAGGTTCATAATCATATTTTCAAATTTTCTAGGATAGGTATTTTTATATTACTAATATCAATTTGCAGTTGATCATAAGTTTCATTGCTTATTATCCAAATTTTACTCGATTCAGAACCGTAGTACACTGAATTAAAATAGAAATTTTCGATCTTTCTTTATTCTCAAGAAAGTCGGATATCTGTTATAATGAGTAATACTTAACTCAATTTTAGTTTAAATATTTTAGCTCTAATCGTTAGGTTATAGAATTATACTCACTTTTTGTATATGTGATTTTAGATATAGTGGCGTATACTACTAATTGATTTCATAGATAATTTTAATAAAAGAGAAATAATATATCATGAAAAGTTTACTTTACAGGTATTCTCAAAACTATATATTACCTGTAATCGTAGTTCATTGCATGAACTAATACGTAATGCTGTCAAAAAAAGAAGGGGTGGAGCCTAGGCACCATTATTGAGAGTAAGCTCGAAGCTATACTACGATAACGTATTGAACACTGCCTTTGAAAAGGCAGTCTCATATAGCTAATTCCCATAACGATTATTTGTTATCGAGAATTATAAAAATTGCTATTGGTGATATTGAGATTAAAGTGACTAAAGTTGGGGATTGTAGCAGCAACGGAATATGCTTCAATAGCTTTTTACACCGCCTTATCTGAAGCGTATAAAAAGCGGTGAAGAGTTGCTAGCATTATTATATCTACGAAAGCAATATCCATCATGATTTTTTATGAAGCTCTGGTGGCAATTCTTGATGAAAAATCATAAGCGCCTCTCTGAGATACTTATCAGCAGACTGAAATAATAATTAGCTTGAACAGCACAGGGATTGTATCTGCATGATTTAGCAATATGCGGCTTTATATTTATTTCTTGACTAATCAGTGCTGCTCTTTCAGGTAAGATAATGGCCTTTACCTCCTGGTTATTATCAGCGACACAGTTGTGCATGAACATAAAGAGCTCATTGCGATTAAAGATACTTATCAAGAGTCAGAAGCGCACTAAGACGAACTTCTCTAGATAACCGTGAAGTCGGGGTGCGCCTTTACTATATTTCCTGGCTTACTATGGGAGACAGTATTTTTGGTTTACAGAATGTGTAATAGTACAGATATTTAAGACATGCAGCAGAAATTCTATTGAGTAGACAAATAACTAATGTCTAACTTCACTCTCCAAAAGCATGCAGCACCGAAAATTAATGGTTAGCTCCTGAAGGTTTAGCTAGCAGAGAGCTGCAATGCTTGATGATTAAAGCCCTTGATATTTTGTTGGCAAGTTTTTTAACGAAGTTGTATCTGAAGCTATAGAAGAAGTTAGAGAAAGATTGAGAAGAACTATTAACATCCTATACCTTCCCGTCAGTACGTTCGTCTTAATAAAACGACTTAGCTAATTAATTAGCTTTTGTGTGATAGCATGAGACTATAAAGCCGACTCGAGAAGTACTGTAAGTTCAAAAGATAACTATTCAATATTATTTAAGCTGCTACTTTCGTTTGCTTAGAAAGCTGGAATCATCTACAGGTCTGATTCTGCTGACACTATTGGTAAACAATATTCAATTTAATGATGGAGAATAGATTAATGAAGCATCAGAGTGGAGCAGAGCCTATGACTATCAATACAACAGATTTACTAATAACTTATCAGTCGCTTGATTGCTCAATTTATCTAAACTTTAATTAGCCTGATATCCTAATATAAATAATTACATAAGAATCAATAAAAACCATTAAGCAACAATAAATACTTTATTAAATAACCACTACTCATCACCATGCCTTATATCAGCGAAGAAAGCAGTGAGTTTTATAAATTCTACCTCACTGCGCGTGGTCACCAGATATTTAACAAAATTTAATGATTAGAAGATTGAATTTCTCTTTAAGAGAAAAGCAATTAATCCTTTGTTAAAAGAAGAAAAAATTAATTTAATTAGTCTATTATAAGTTAAAAGTTCATTAGAGTGTCTCTTATTTAACCTAATTGATTAATTTAGCAATATTAACCCCTAGGTTTAAATTAATAACTTTCGTTTTTTCTATTTTATAAATTTTTTTGATAACAATTCCGCTGCCTGTTTACCAAACTGAATGTCGGTAAAATAACTTATTGCCAAGCACAGAATGGATTTGTACAGGAGATCTGTACACAGGAATCCTGTTCATCAGAGAATAACAAACCCTAATTTTCGGTAAAATATGACTCGTTTACGATTCAACAAGAAACTATAGTAACGCAGCATCTTAAAATATATACCAGGAACATGGTTTTAATATAGTCAAAAATCATCTTTTCCTGCTCATGGGTCTAGTGCCAATATTGCTTAGTCTGATAGTTACAGTAATGATGTACAACATCCTCCCAATTTTTGGGTAATGCCACAAGCTTTGATACGGATACCGAGGTGTCTAAGGTAACCTAGAAGTATTTTATGCTATTCCACAGGACCGTCCTCCATTTCATCTTTTTATTAAAGCGAATTTTTCAATAACGTCTGTATTGTTTCTTCAGGTAACGGTGTCAGTATATTTCCTGAAGCGGATATGTGAACAAGAACAGAAAGAAGACTGAAACTTATCAAGTTATAGTTGTGATGTATCAGCCGAATAATAGCACCTAACTAGGTTACTTCTATCGATATTTTTTGAATAACAGATCAACTTCGTACAACATATTTAATATCCAGACTGCTACGAGTGACGAAGATATAAACATTATAATGTTAACTGAGTTATTAAACATAAGTGTGCAAGGCATGCATATAGAAATCTTAATATCTTGTTTGCGTACTAACTGCAGAATAGCTTGTATGGCGACGCAAAAGAAAGCATTAAATATCCAAAAAAACAGTTATTTTGAAAAAAGACCAAATAAAATGGTCATAGTGAAAGTAATGTTTACCAGTCGCAGTTAAGTAAAATATGAACCTACTATACTAACCATTTCTCGGTAGCTTTGACGTCGCATGAACTACAGACTTTTAATTTACAGATTTAGCAAAAAACAACTGGAGGAACATTCAGTAGAAGCACAGTAATAGCGGTCGGACACCTACAATGAATGACTCTCATAAGTAATCTTTGCTCGATATCTAGACCGGTCTAATGAATTAACACTTTCACTGCATTTTATAAGAAAGCTATTCCAACTGTCATTAATGGTGAAAAACAGTTTAGTTAAGCGAGATAATATAAAAATTATCTCTAATTCTTTATAGGTGATGTATACATCAGCAAGCATACTTCGACATCATCTTCTCAATCTAGCTGTATCTAGCATCATCAGCTTTAACCCTGGAAAGGGAGACTAAAAACTCCGGATAATTCTGATTAAAGGTAGATAATACTTTGCATATCGAGAAAAAATTAGGGATTGAGTAAGACGTTGTTGTATCCTCTCTTTTGGAGAGTCATAAAAAAATCAGTCGGTCTTCTATTCTCATTAATATCGAGAAGGAGATTATGAAGCGATTCTGATAAACAGGCAGTGTAACATCACTTAAGTCGCTTGATGTCTCTTCCTGATTTTACCAGATTTACGTTTTTAGGGGATTCTATCCGAGCCATATGGATTGATTCCTAAAAAATTAACATATCGCAAAGTATGTAAAACGGTACTTAGATCGTGAATATCTAAGAAGAAATATTCTACTACGCTCAGATCATAGTGCTTTCTATACGTTGTTAATAGAAGATAACATTCTTCTAAACGAATAGATACACCTATTTTTAGCATTATTCCTGATTTATATGGAATGTCTCTCTAATGTTTAGTCGATATAAATTAAGTTGAACAACTACCAATATAATATGCAGTTTATATGCCAACTTTTCAAAAATTATATTAATTTATTGAAATTTAATGTAAAGTACATTACTTAAGTCTTTAAAAGAGTTTTAGTTTTATATCAAATTTAATGATTTAATTTTAATTAAATGTTGCCTAATAGCATCATTTAATTAGATGAATTAAATTCTAAAAATTAGATAATTAATTGTCTCAATTTATATTGGCAATTTATTTTATCACTTTTCTAATTAACAATAGTTATAAGCTTCAATAAACAAGTTGAATAATTTTAATAATAATCAACATTAAATTTATGTAAATTTAGGTCATAATGAAACTTATTTTCATTTAGTTTTAATTAAAATTAAAACTACATTTTTATATCTGTTTGATCCCGGATTATTATATAAAGCTTTAGCTAATAGCCATATTTATGGCAAACGACTACTGATGATATGTTAAGGTAACTATCATGATGATAAAATCCTATTGTCAGATGACTACAGTACCTAAAATCAGAGCTGTTTTTTAAACAAGCGAGAAATCCTTCATATACTTTAGTTAAGCACTATAGCATCTCTGAACTTACCGTTGCTAATGATAAAAACAAGCTGATCTTAATGACTGGCTATATTGACAAAGCAATAATCTACAGTTATGAGCAATATCTCATGTTTTTGTAAAAAATTATGAATAGTAACTGGCCGTGGCGTAAACAATATTAACTAGCCAGCAAGCTATGGGCTCGTTAATAAAAGCTCTTAATAAAACAAAAAATTAAATTTTGTCGATTATCCTGATTTAATAGTGAACCAAGTTTAGAAAAAATACATATTCAGCATAAATGTTAATAACCGATGATGGGGATTTTGTTGTTATAGAGAAAAAGGATTAGTAATGCTAAAGTTGATAAAAGCTAGCAAGTAGTACTACAGAATATTCTAGTAATGATTCTCTTAACTTATAAAGCTATACTGAATAATGTGCATTAAGAAAACAGGAAGAGTATTATAAATCATCATGAACCGTTACAAAATCATTTGCATGCACATTTATTACTTATCAAGAAATGATAAATATCAATAAAATAAATTAAATCAAGTTACAAATTATTTTTTTATTAAAAATGTCTACCTCTTAAAATTTTTACCATAATTTAATCATTTCAATTATAATCAATATATTTATATAATAATATATAAATATATTGATTATAATTGAATTTATTATCTTATTTATCATTATTATTTCTATAATTTTTCTTAGTATCATTAGTTAGTAATGAGCGACTAAAACCAAAAGCAAGACCAGGTGAGGAAAATTATTTCTCTCGGTAAATTACATATAAGTACTATTAATTCACCCATTATGTCCTTTAACGATAAGCAACAAGGAAGCGGATTTGATTATAAATTGACTAAACATTTTGTCGATTACATTGGCGTAAAACTACGTATCAACGTATATTTAAATATCAATCAACTTTTTAATAATCTTGAAAATCCTAACAGTGACTTATTACTAAAGGGCTTATTTATAATGAGAATCGCCTTGATAAAACACAGGTTGGCCATGTCTACTATACCGTTTCCAAGAAATTAATTTATAGTAAAGTGATGAGTTGCCACACTCTTTAATCGATATAAAAGGAAAGTTTATTGTTGCCACTGATTCAGTAGACGCTACCACACGCTGCAACAGCTGAGACAAGAATATGAAAAAATCTTCAGTGGGGAAAACTAATCATTATAATACAACTGAGTTATTATAACTATTATCTGAAAAAAAATTAATTATACATTAGAAAACTCTATTGTCGTTTCCACACAGTAATGCATTCATCCAAACATTGCTATTGCTTTTAATCTTATCAACGATCATAGCCTTAATTGGTATATGAAACGCTAAAAAGCTAATAGTCTAAATTCGGGATTTAGATTTTTTCAATAAAATCAATAAAGAAAAGCTTTTAACCCAATTAAATAAAAAATATTTAAGATATATTGCTACTTTTGATTATTTTGATATACTTTTTATTACAGCGATTAATAAAGCTTTCCCAATCTATAAACATTTATTTAAAAAATATGCCAAAATATAGATTGGGCGCCTACTAGTAGCTATCTCCTGGCAAGAATCGCACTGGAACCCGCTAGCCAGGACACAAACTCGTGTTCATGTTTTAATTATCTTTAACGGTATCTACCAATTAAACTATGGCGTGTCAGATAAGTTAGATGCAGAAGAAAGCATTAAAGGTGGTTGTAGCTTATTTATAATATCTGATTTCGCGCTTACAATCACTATTTCGCCTTATGATCACATTTGGTTTTCGTTAACACCTTATAATATTGGGCTAAGACATTTGCTTAATGTTAGAAAACTGACACGCATTCAAAGTGGAGATCCAAATAGCTGGTTAGCTGTTAAAGTTAGGCTATTATTATTAAGCAAGAAAAAATATTTTTCTAAATTAACTTACGGTTACGCACAGACCTATGAAGCTCTCGCTATGTTGAAAACATTCGTGTTATTACTAAATCTTGATTTAGTTATCTACCAAATAAAAAATAAATCAAAATATTCAACTAGTTGCAAGATATCCTTTTTATTCTCTAGAATCAGTAGCAAAAAAAATAGTGATTAATTTAGCTAATCATTATATTAAATAATATTATCATCTATTTCTAACTAAGTCGCCTTACTAACAGATTTTAGTAGATTTACTTTATCAATATTATACTTTTTTAGCTGATTTTTTTTTCTGCTTAGCGCTGTTGAAAAAACTACTTAATATCGCTGAACACTCATCAGTCAAAATCCCTCCCAATACCAGAATACGATGATTCATATCAGGATGATTAAAAACATCAATAACTGAACCAGCGGCACCAGTTTTTTGATCGGATGCACCATATACTAAACGGCTAATGCGCGCATGGATCATGGCTCCAGCACACATAATACAAGGCTCCAATGTCACATAAAGCGTGGTATTAAGTAATCTATAATTTTGTAAATATTGACCAGCTGCCCGCAAAGCTAAAATTTCGGCATGAGCGCATGGATCATGAGCTAAAATAGGATGATTCCAACCTTCTGCAATCAATTTACCTTTATATACTAATAATGCACCAACAGGAATTTCACCTTTTTCTTGCGCATTTTGCGCTAGTAAACTAGCTTTTCGCATCCAATAAATATCTTTTTTGGCTTGCTCCACGAATTAAAACCTCAAAATATTAATTTGAATCAATTAAAATAGTTATAATATAATATCAAGTTATTATTTAATAACTTTTTAACACTACAATAATGATCTAATATAATAAATAGCCTATTTTAGCAAAGGTTGTTATTTTATTAAAAGAATAATTTGTAACCACATCTCTGTATTTCAATTATTGTGATTTCAACTAATATTCAGAAAGTCAGATAATTTAGTAAATAAAGAATTTATACCATGAAATCTACTCAGCCAATCCTTATAATCAGCTAATATAGCTTTTCACATTTTTCAATATGGAATTCCTTATCAATAACTATTTCATCACCCCTAACCTTATTAGGTAATGATAATTAATTTATGATTACTGATAAAGGTTTCGTACGATTTTCTCCACCCAAGTAAAAGATGGACTCTTTATAAATAATTAGCTCATGAAAACGGCTAACACACTCTGCATTAAATTTTTTAAGAATCTCGTTGCTCATTTTACTTCTTTCAATTTAAAGCGATTAATATCGTGATTTGTTTTTTCTTTTATCTCCTTCCCCTCTCAGGCGTTTTCTACCTTTTCTATGTGAGATATAAACATTTCCCTTTAAAGGATTTAAGAAAATATTTCATTGATTTTAACAATATCACTTAGGATATTTATCCTAATTGTCACTGCTGAATAAAGAAAGTAGGGACGTTCATCTAAACGCTATTTTTAAATAAACGCCTGTTTATTCCGCTATGACTACCGTAAAGTCAAGCTATGTAAAATACATCACAAACAACTAAACTATTTATCTTTGTGATATAGTTTTTTGCCAGAGGATTTTCAATAAGATTATTGAATATTTTCCTGCATCGGGGATTTTATAACAACATCGCTGTAACTCTAATAAACATTCCAGTGGATATTATGTTCAGTGTGATAATTTTAGCAGGATAAAATGGAATGAATCGATTCAATACATGAATTAATATTATTCGATAGATTATCGCCAAAGTCAACTAAAGTTATTAGCAAAGTGGTATGTGACGATCAAACTCTGTTCTGATGCTTTATAAATCTATTCTTCATCCTTAAATTAAATCTTATTTACTTACCATAGTACAGTAAGATCATAAATCTTTTTAGTTGGTCCAGACCATATGAGCAGATTAGAGAAACTTAAATACTATTCAAATGATTGTTTTGCACAGTTCTTTTTTGTACGACAGTTCTCTAATCTCATTATCGCAAAAGTTGATTTATAATTTAAATTCATTGTTCTTCTTAATCTTTCTCTAGATTCTTCATTGCTGCAGGATACGCTGAAATTCTTGTCAAAAAAATATCAAAGAATTTATAATAGTATCACAACTCTATATGCTAATCAAATCTCCCGCATTTTACCTTAACTTTTGGTTGAATGCCTTTGTCAAGTGAAACTAGTGCGTAAGAATTTTTTGTAGCTTAATGGTGTTGATGCTACATATTCAGGAATATTTTGCTATTGCATTCTAAAAACCAAGGTCACCCCATCTCTCCTGCAGGCATCTCTATGAGATGCAATTAAGATTCATGGTTTACAGACCATTAAAAAGTTTGACTCAATTTGCTTCTGACTTCTTGATAACCATACTTTACACAACTGGTTTCTCTTACGTCTATATATTCAGTGATGTCGATGAATAAAGTATATGAAAAATACAATCAGCTTACCTGACAAGACGGGCTATGATATCATCGACCCAAAAATAAACGTTAGGCGTATCGTGTAAATTACGCAAACACTAATACCAATTCTCTTCAAGTCATTGCTGTTCCAGTCTGCTAATAATACTGAAAAAGAGAAATCATGTACTTTTTTCTGAAAAGCATGTACAGAACTTAGTAAAAATCAGCAGTAGATATGCCTAGCAGCTTTCTAGATATGATAGAAACTCTTCACTACTTTTGCACACGTCAGATAAAGTGGTAGAAATTAGATATTAAAGCATATTCCATTACCGCTATAACTCCATTAATCTTAGGCACATTAAGCTAATCATCGCCAGTATCAGTTTGTATGATTCGTTATGTCAAATACCCGTTACGAACGATGACATAGAATCCGCCCGAGAAGAGGGCGTTGAGCATTTTGCTTAACATAACTTTAAGCTCATTCTCAACAACGGTGTCTATCAGCTTCTTAGTAGGATTACGAATGAGTCATATAAAGGATCAGAATAATATCTCATTTATAGATACATGTAGGGTAGAACTTTTCATAGCATATCATCCTTTTTTTTTTGAAATCATCCATGAAATTAATCAATAAGTTTCATCAAAATCTCCGAAACCTTATCCTCAGAAATAAATATAACTCGTACAATTAGAAATTACTTACAATCAATATTTGATAATAAATCTCCATTACGGTTTATGAAAGATTAATTCAAATTTGAACTTAATTATTCAAAAAAACAATACTATCTTCTTGTATGTGAGAATTAATAAAACAGTAAATCCATTCACTCTCTTTTTTTCTAAATAGCAATCTGCTATTGTCCAATTAAGTATTAATTATCAAGGATGATTAGTCTTGTTAACTATTTCTTTTAATCTTAATAAAGACTATATATTTAATTATGCAATTGATCTATAGACTGGATGATCATCTAGTTAAGTATACTATATATTGCACCTGCTACCTTTTCACTGATACAGATCAAATATTTTGATAAACATTAAAAATCTAACTATTTTGATTATTACCCAATAAAGGGACGGCCACATATCATATCTGGTTTTCTTAGTTTTCTTTATGAAACTATAACATCTTCATTAAGCATTATTTTACTCTTCCGTCTCTGTTTGTCTGTTTAAGCGATTTCTTCCATAATAATTGTCTAATAGCACTTTTAGTTTAATTTCCTTAATTTGAATTATTAATAACAATTCCATTATTATGGTTTATTTTTTATTCAAACATAAAAACAAAGTCCACTTAGAATACATTATGCCATAATTTAAAGCTAGCTTATTATGTTTTCAATCCATATTAATGAGAATTATTGCATCAATTTTGGCATCCTTTGCTATTTAGCTATAAGCTATGGTGATATTGCTAAATTACACTAACTCTTAGAGAACAAAAATAATTCGCGATTAATTATTAGTTAACTATTAATAGTTTATAGCACTCCAGTGGTTTATCTTTCTTCAATAAACTTCAGAAGCACCTAAGAACCAAAGCGCTAATTTTACAAAAATTTAATAAAAAGTCAACTTTATAGGTATTATCAGTAAACCTTTTCCTATCTTATTTCTCTGTCCTATTGATAATTTTACTATGTACTAAAAAGAACTTAGATTAAGTTTTAAGCAAAATTTTATTGGATATATAACCAAAAAATTGCGACCGATTTAATTACTCAAGTACATATTTAACAAAACTAACAAAACCAGTAATTGGATATTTGCATCATACTAGCTGTACAGTAATCCAGATTATCAATACCATAGAATAAAAAACAATCTATCGATTCAATTTTCAACAAAAGCTATCATGCTCAAGTTTAGTTTATTGACCATAAACATGGTTAGACTTTTATATCATAGAAATTATTAACACTATATACTCTACAAAAATATTATTTAAAACCAATCAGACACCAATACAGATCATAGAGTTGTGGGAATTATTAGTAATCCAGCTAACAAAAATCAGTCGTAAAGTTAATATTAATTTTAATCGTCAACAACATATCACTAGCTTTCTACTGACCATATTCTCATTACTAGTAGCGCTGATCAATACGTTTTTATTAGCAAGAAATTTTCTAAAAATTGATTAAAGATATTCTTGAAAGTGTTTACCAACTTATTACCGATAATTTTTCATTCATGTGCGGATTTCGAGCTAATATATGAACTAGATTAATGCTATTAACCTTAATTAGCTAGGCTAAAAACCCTAGAAATTAACATATACGCAGATTATAGAGTAGATATCTCTTACGAATTAAGCACATCATTAAACATTTTATGCATTGAGCTCAAAGAAATATAGAATATTGTCCGGCTACATCACTTATCATAAGATGAGATTATTTATTAGCTGAAGAAAATATTTTAATAAAATTAATAAATTACTTTTATTAATTATCCATTTCTGTTACCAGTTTACTTGTTTATTAATAATTATCAATTTAATACAATAAATT
This sequence comes from Arsenophonus sp. NC-PE1-MAG3, assembly GCA_052174455.1. Classification (GTDB taxonomy): domain Bacteria; phylum Pseudomonadota; class Gammaproteobacteria; order Enterobacterales; family Enterobacteriaceae; genus Arsenophonus. The sequence continues at coordinate 178,104 of JBQMRP010000034.1, forward strand.
GAGTTAGGCATTAGTAATTATTTATTACAGTAGATTTACTGATAAAAATTACTTTAAATCTTATATTACTTAATGTAATAATTTTAAATTCTAATCTTGATTATTTAGTCCAAATATGACATAATTTACTAGAAAATAGAATATTTTATATTTAGTTATCATACTCTTACTGTCTATCCAGACTTCTGTCTTACAACAGAAGTTTTAACTTATCTGGCAAGATAACAGCGAAATACGGATTATTATCTTAATATTCCATTACATCATGAGTTTATTAAACTCATGGAAAAAAAATTATCGGCAAATCCACTATTTAAGTGGTCCTTAAACTAAATATAGTTTATCCTTAGTTTAAGGACCATAAAAAACTAAAATGTATGAGTTGCGATAATTAGAACTATCACATTGTGATTATGAAGACGAATCTAAATTATAGAAACTATTAGTTAATTATTTATCAGCTGTTAGCTTTCAAATCAATTGATAATTTGTATAGGGAACAGTATCATTAATCAACTGAAAAATTCCACCGAATCCTATGTTGCCAAGTACAGTGGATAGCTTATCAATTTACCATCAATTATGGCAAATTTTAGATATACTTCTATCATAGTACAAAAAAATGGAAAAATTTAATCGCTTTATTGGCTTAAAGATTAGTACTAATGACTATATCTGTAAACCTGTATTTAGTTCACGTGAAGTGATCACTAGAATTAAAAGCATTTAATACCGTTGTTATCGAGAAACTACAACAAAAAATATTTACTTTAAGCTAATTTCAATGAACTCATCTATCATATGCATGATTAAAATCAAACCATTAAATTAACACCAGCTGAATTTCAATTATTAAATTAATCATCCAAACATCCAAGTGAAGCTTTTCTGTGATAAGTTATTGAATAACCTATATGGGAATTATCAAATTGTAACAGATCTCACACCATTGATAACCATATAAACTTTCTCTGAAAGATAAAATTATTAGCTAAATAACGGAAAATTTATCCGTTCAGTTTACTGTTTAGGTTATTAGTAGGTAATACTTAATTAATTAATTAAATTTTGTCAATTCGCTCGTTGGTTAATTTGGATTTCATCACATCAGACGTTAGAATTAGTTATTTAAAAACTTATCTGATTAAGAATAAGTACTAACTTGTTATTAACTTGAGAACTTATCATGTTTACACCAGAATTACTTTCTCCCGCAGGTTCCCTGAAGAACATGCGGTATGCTTTTGCTTATGGTGCTGATGCTGTTTATGCCGGACAGCCTCGCTATAGCCTTCGTGTTCGTAACAACGAATTTAATTGTAAAAATTTAGCTAAAGGTATTAAAGAATCCCATAAAATGGGAAAACGTTTTTATGTGGTAGTTAATATAGCGGCGCATAATGCTAAGTTAAAAACCTTTATTCGTGATCTTACTCCGATTATTGAAATGAAACCAGATGCTTTAATTATATCCGATCCTGGCTTAATCATGTTAGTGAGAGAAAAATTTCCAGCAATGGAGATCCATCTTTCTGTTCAGGCAAACGCCGTTAATTGGGCAACAGTAAAATTTTGGCAACAAATTGGATTAAGTCGAATTATTTTATCTCGTGAACTATCAATTAAAGAAATTATCGAAATTCGACAACAAATACCTGATATTGAATTAGAAATTTTTGTTCACGGTTCGCTTTGTATGGCCTATTCTGGTCGTTGCTTACTATCTGGATATATCAATAAGCGTGATCCAAACCAAGGCACTTGTACCAATGCTTGCCGTTGGGCATATAAAGCACAAGAAGGGAAAGAAGATGCAATTGGTAATATTGTTCATAAAAATCAATTAATTAATATGAAAAATATTCAGCCAACACTAGGCAATGGGCAACCAACCGAAAAAGTTTTTTTAATTGAAGAAACAAAACGTCCCGGTGAATATATGACTGCTTTTGAAGATGAGCATGGCACATATCTTTTTAATTCAAAAGATATACGAGCAATAGAACATGTTGAGCGCTTAACTCAGATTGGCATTCACTCATTAAAAATCGAAGGTCGGACAAAATCCTTCTACTATTGCGCCAGAACTGCCCAAGTTTATCGTCAGGCAATTGATGATGCCGTAGCAGGCAAATCTTTTGATCCTACATTATTAACCAGATTAGAAGGTTTAGCTCATCGAGGTTACACCGAGGGTTTTTTACGTCGACATAGCCATGATGCATACCAAACCTATGAATTTGGTTATTCTGTTTCTGATATCCAACAATTTGTTGGTGAATTTACTGGTCAACGAAAAGATGGGTTAGCAGAAGTGGAAGTAAAAAATAAATTCAGTCTGGGTGATAATTTAGAGTTAATGACAGTAGCAGGTAATATTCAATTTACCTTAACTGACTTGTTTGATAAAAAAAATCTATCTATTCAAGTTGCACCAGGTAATGGATATAAAGTTTATTTCTCTATTCCTGAGGATATTGATCTGCAGTTTGCGCTATTAATTCGTAATTTATCTGGGACAACAACCAGAAAACCCTACAGCAAGGCAACAGGTTAAAACAATAAAATAAATTCAAAAACTAAACTAGCGTATTACTGTTTACTTTAGTAAAATTTATTTATTACAATTTTAGTACACTTAAATGAAGATAATAAAATACATAATTTAAGCAAAATATTCGTTTATATGATTAGATCACAGTAATATAATATTCTTATAATGAGATAGTGCTCATTACTTTAATAAAAAATCGTTAAAACTAACATTAACCTAAAACGAGAGTTATTAGCAAATCTGGTGTATAGTGATCAGGCTACATTCCATTCTGATGCTTCGTAAATCTATTATGCATACTTAAATCGAGCGTTGTTTACCACTAGAACCAACAAGGTCAACTCTCTTAGATGCTCCAGCTTTTTGAGAAACATGGGGGCATTTTAATAACATTAAAATGGTTGCTTTTCTTGAGCTACAGCGCTTAACAAGTTGGCTTTATAGGGCTCGCTATTGCGCAAGGCCGATTTAATCGGATTTGTCATTCTTATTTACACCACAGTGCACTGAGGGCAATCCATAAGATGTCAGCCATTCCTCTCACTCTTTTTCCAGTATCTTCATCGCTGAAGAATACGCTAAAGACTTGCCAATAAAATATTAATGGATTTATTAGTGGGCCATGCGAATCTCTGGCATCCAGAGCTCTCGCAACTCACCCTTAATTTTAGGTTATTTGCTTTTAGGAAGCAAAGGCAGAACATGAGCTTTTTTATATAACAAAAATAATGTTGATGTTGCGTATTCTGAAATATTTTGCTATTGCATTACAAAAAACCAAGAGCACCATCATTTCCGTAGCAATTCTAAAATACAGTTAATGTGCGGGCTCGTATAGTATTGAAGAATTAGTCCAATTCGCTTCTGACTTTTGATAACCATATTTATCACAATTTATTTCTCTTACATCTATATTAAGTGATGTCGATAAATAAAGCGGCAGATAAAAATAATCAGCTTTCCACACAGGTCGGTAATATATTACCCGAGAATAATAAACGTAGCGCGTATCCATTAAATCACGCATCCACTATTACTTATGCTATTACCCATTGCTGTTGCAATCTGTTGATGGTACTGGCAAAGAGATCCATATTTTTTCTCATTGAAAAACCTAGAGCTTTGTAAAAATTATCAGATTTTATTCCTCATAACTACAAATGAATGATAGTGAATCTTTGTTACTTTTTTCAAGCCTTAGATAAGGCGATAGTTATATGAACTGTTGAAGTATATTCCGTTACCACTATACAATTCTTGATCTTATGGACTTTAATCTCAACATCACCAATAGCAATCTATTTATAGTTCGCTAAAGCAAATAATTGTTACAAACTAACGATATAGATTCAAGCCCTACCTCAACAGCGGTGTCTACCAGCTGCCTATTACCATTACAGATGAACGCATGTAATGAATCACACGATAATATCGGCATTATTGTCTAGCTGTAATAGCGAACTTTTAATGGCATATCTCCTCTGTTGTTTGAATAATTCATGAAATCAATTAGGAGAATATGTCATCATCTCTAAACCTTCATATACCAGAAATAAGTATAATTCATACAGAGTATATTAGCTGTTTTCTTTTAGTCGTTCTTCGATAAAAAACCTATTCTTGCAAATAGAGTTAAATAGCACGAAACCTTTTTTAGCGAACATAAAATTAGTCACTATCGCTTAATGATAGTAGATAATCAGAGAGTTATTATTAAAGAAAGTTATTACTAATAAATTACACATTTAAAATGTGAATAGTTATATCAGCTAACTAAATGCTGACCTACATTTCTAACTAGTTAAATATCCCCACTTATAATTAATATAATAACGTTATTATTTCAAGTATTTTTACCAGTCTTTAGCAATTCACTAATAGCTAAAAGAATTTTTCTTGCACCTGGTTGTGAGATCTGAGCATTTACTGGCAAATACCACCAATTTAATTGAGCAAAATTAAAACATTTTACTGCATCTTTTTCAGTCATTAATAATGTTTGATGATCAGCTACTAAGGCTGTTAATTTAGAAAAATTATAACATTGATGATCAGAAAAAGAGTGTCTCGCAATCAATGTCAATCCTTTTTGCTCAAGGCTTGAAAAAAACCGTGCTGGATACCCAATTCCTGCAATTGCGATAACTTGTTCCAATTTACAGACTAATCGTTTTTCGCCTGTTAACATATTGATAGCAATATCACCTGTTAACTCCATGGCAATCTCACCATACCTAGCGATACCACCATTAGTAATAACAGCATTAACGGTATTTAAACGACATTGACACTCGCGTAATGGGCCAGCAGGCAGCAACCAACCATTACCAAAACGACGAATACCGTCGATAATAACGATCTCAAAATCTCTTTGCATAGCATAATGTTGAAGACCATTATCAGTAATAATAATATCTAATTCTCGCTGGCTAAGCAACATCTTAAATGCTTCTACTCGTTTAGGAGCAACAGCAACTGGCACACCAGTTCGCCGATAAATTAAAGCAGGCTCATCACCGGTTTCCTTTATTGATATATTTTCATTAACTAATAACGGATAAGAAGTTGCTTTACCTCCATATCCGCGAGATACAACACCAACACAATAGCCTTGTAATAAAAGCTGCTCAACTAACCAAATGACAACCGGCGTCTTACCGTTGCCGCCAACAGTTAAATTACCTACAACAATAATAGGTATTGGCGCTTTCCAACTAGGAAAAATTGCCAAATGATAGCAAAGACGTCTTAATCCAATAATCATGCCATATGCTATCGATAACGGTAGCAGCAAAAAATATAGCCATGAACCACCTAACCATATTTTATTAATCATTGTTTAAATTGCATACTATAAAGTTGAAAATATGCCCCATCACTTTTAAGTAGAGCTTGATGGGTACCTCGTTCAATAATTTTACCATCCTGAATAACCAAAATCTCATCTGCACTTTCTATCGTCGAAAGACGATGAGCAATAATAATTGAAGTCCGATTTTTCTGTAATTCATCTAATGCCGCCTGAATGGCTCTCTCTGATTCACTATCAAGCGCAGATGTAGCTTCATCAAGAATTAATATAGATGAATTATGTAATAAAGCACATGCAATAGCAATTCGTTGGCGCTGCCCACCAGAAAGCATTACACCATTTTCACCAATAACGGTATCTAGTCCATTATCCAATTTTTGAATGAAATCCATCGCATAAGCCATTTTAGCAGCTTTTTCAATCGCTTTTCGACTAAAACGACCATCGGTTGCATAAGCAATATTATTTGCAATAGTATCGTTAAAAAGATAAACATGCTGAGAAACAAGTGCAATTTGGCTACGTAGAGAGGTTAATGTATATTCACGTAAATCATGATCGTCAAGTAGTATTTGACCTTTATTAACCTCATAAAATCGGGTAATTAGATTTGCAATAGTCGATTTTCCTGAACCTGATCGTCCGACTAAAGCAATAGATTTTCCAGCCGGAATTTTAAAACAAATATCATGTAATGCAAGATGCTCCTTTGTTGCATACTTAAAGGTAACATGTTTAAATTCTATTTCACCTTTAGCTTTTTTTAATGTTAATTTACCCTCATCTTTTTCCTGTTCCATATCTAAAATGCTAAATAATGTCTGGCAAGCAGCCATACCTCGTTGAAATTGTGCATTAACATTTGTTAATGACTTTAATGGGCGCATTAATGCAAACATGGATGAAAAAACAACACCGATAATTCCTGCTGTTAATGTTTGCATAATTTCAGGAAAACTCGCAATATAAAGCGTAAATGCTAATGCTAGAGAAGCAATCAGTTGGATAACTGGATCAGAAATCGAAGATGCTGTCACCATTTTTATTGTTTGCCGACGCATATAATTACTTACTTTGCTAAAACGTTCAGTTTCAATTTTTTGTCCGCCAAAAATCAAAACTTCTTTATGGCCTTTTAACATCTGTTCTGCACTAGCGGTTACTTGACCCATACCAGTTTGCATGCTTTTACTAATATTCCTAAAATGTTTAGAAACCGATCGAATTGTTAACGCGACAATAAGAGCAATAACAATTAATATTAATGAAAGCTGCCAACTATGATAAAACATAAGCGCAAATAGACCGATAATATAAGCGCTTTCTCGAACAATAGTAATTAAGGCGCTAGAGGAGGATGAAGCAACTTGCTCAGAATCATAAGTTATGCGAGAAAGTAGGGTTCCTGTCGATTGTTGATCGAAAAAAGCAACTGGCATTCTCATTATATGGATAAACAAGCGCTGACGCATATTCATTACAACTTTACCAGAAACCCATGCAATACAATAATTAGAGATAAAACTTGATATCCCTCTTATCAACATTAACCCCAATATAACGATGGATAACCATTTTAGCATGCTGTTATCAGCTTTACCAAAACCTTCATCAAGCAAAGGCTTTAATAAGGAGATCATAAATGCATCGCCGAGAGCGTTAATGATTAACGCAACAGCAGCTACACTTAATCCAAGTTTAAATGGCAAAATCATTGGCCATAATCTGCGAAATGTTTGCCATGTAGAAAGATCTTTATCATTCATTATCATTATCTTATTAAATATCCATAAAATAATCCGTTTTTTACTTAAAAACCTCTAAATACCAAACTGCTTATCATATTATCGAGGATAAACTTCCTGTCTATAACGCATTATTTTAATTTTATCAAAATAGCTTTTGATCTTTAATGCAAGATAGGTTAATAATAAACTAGCTATCGCACCACAGTGCGATTGTCATGTTTATAACTAAATATAATACCTTTAAGCTGCTAGAAACGATGATATCGTAAATATGAAAAATAGTACTATTATTGACACTGTTTTCCATTAAGTGCTAGTATAGTAATTTACTACTTTTCTTATCTATCACTCGATAATAATCGCCAAACCGTGCCCAATACCTGATATAATTAACCACTAAGTAGGCAAATCTATTTATTTTAGAGTAGTAATTGACCAATATATCAACATTAACTTTAGAAACTTATACTAAAAAACCAACTAAACTGCCAACATACAATAATAAGCCAAATTAAGCCCAGTTATGATAATTAGCAAACCCTAGTATCAAGCTAATAATGCTCAATATAATTGAGAGACCATAGTGTTAAACTAATGCTTTTATCAATTACTATAAATAATAATTGCACTGTGTACTAAAAACATAAATATATAAAAGCATAATTAGCTGTATTAGTTATAAACTAATAATTAACACAACCATAAATTAGCAAAAACTACTAAGATTAATATCTTAAAATAAATTAATTGAATAGAAGTTAATAAGATCAGAATACCTAGTGCAAATTAACCAATTTAACTATCCAATTAAACCAACTATATTAAAAGTGTACACTCAATTTGAGAAACAAAAAGAAAAATATTAAGCTGTAAGCTTGGAATTATTAGCAATATAGTGTATGGCGGTCCAGGTTAGACCTAGTTTTAATGCTTTGTAAGTTTGTTCTCTAATTCTTAAATTGGGCGTTATTTAGCACCAGAATTAACCTAAACCTCATTAGCTAGTTCTAGTTTTTTTAGCAGACTGTAGCAACTCAAATATCATTGAAATGGTTATTTTTCTCAAACCATACTTCTTTTACACATCAATTTCGTATCCTAAAGCCTCACTTTTGCAAAATCCGATTCAATTGGATTCGTTGTTCTTATTGACGCTCAGTGTGCTGATAAAAAGGCATAAAAATGCCAACAGTTTTTCTCGATTTTTTTTAGCTTCTTCATCGCTGCAGGATGAACTTCGCTGAAATCTTGCCAACAAAAAACATTAAAAATGTGGTTTATTAGTGATATCGCGGCTATTTGGTAGATAAAATTCTCTCACAGCTCAACTTTAACTTTCGGTATTGAATGAATTTTGTGAGTGAAGCTAGAATATCAACTATTTTATGTAGCTAATAGCGTTAGTTCTGTATATCCAGGAATATCTTTACAATTGCATTATAGAAACTAAGAACACACCCATCTCCCGTAGAAACCCTTAGAGATGTAGTTAAGTTACGTCCTCCCAGTCTATTGAGAAGTTAGGTTCAGTTCGCTTTTAACTCTCAATAACCATCTTTGAGTGCAACGCGAGCTACTTACGTTCATGCAGTAATGTAGATAATGAGCAGCAGGTAAAAGCGATCAGCTTATTTGACAGGAATAAGGTATTATGACACTTTCTCATAAATAAACATAATGCGTATCGTTTAAATCAGTGGTGGAGATGGCTAACACTTACTATGCCTGGGTAGCACTCTTTACTATTTTTGCACCCTTCAGATAAGGCGGAAGCGAAGTTTAGAACCATATTTCATTGCCACTGTAATCTCTCTGGCCTTAGGTACTTTAATTTTGATATCGCCACAATAGCAGTTTGTATGGTTTGCTGTAGCAAATAATTGTTACGAATTATTAGATCATCCGTCAATAAAGGCGACGTTCAGAATGCTGTCGTAGTATGGCTTCGAGCTCCAACTCAACAACAGTGCCTATCAGCTTCCTGGCAGTATTACGGATACGTTCATGTAATGGATCACAGGTAATATCTAGTTTCGGATATACTTGCATAGTAAACTTTTCATGACATATTATCTCTATATAATTAAAATCATCTACAAAATTAATCAGCAGGATACACGCCCAGCATCTCCGAATTTTATACACCAGAAATAAGAATAATTTTGATAACTATAATTTATACATAAATTAAACTGAATGAATTATCTACTGAAGTTATCTATTAAAAATTCCCTTTCTAAATATAGATGGAGACAAATTTAATAACCTTTTCCATATAATGGAAAATAAATATAATTAAATAGTTTTAATGTAGCCTTAATTTCATTACATAATAGTTAAGTTATTTTATATTAAAGTAACTGTTAACTAGTCATTGTTGTATTAATTAAAAACAATATTTTTAGGAAAAATGTACCTATAAAAATCAGTAATTTGAGTGATGTATTAATATACATCAGTTATTATAATATTTTCAGCAATTTAATCATAAAAACAATTTAAGAATTTTTCAGGTTTTGCCAGATAAAAACGCCATCGTAACTTGATTAATAATCAAAATCTGTTTATCTGATCAAGTCATAGATCTATTTCCAGCTTGATTTCAGGATAATTATGAGTACTAAAAGCATCACTGAGATCCGTCAAATGTTTCTCGACTTTTTTCATGCTAAAGAGCATGAAGTTGTATCTAGCAGTTCATTAGTACCAAATAATGACCCAACCTTATTGTTTACTAATGCAGGAATGAATCAATTTAAAGATATATTTTTGGGATTGGATAAAAGAGTTTATTCTCGAGTAACAACTGTGCAACGTTGCATTCGAGCTGGAGGTAAACATAACGATTTAGAAAATATTGGTTATACTACTCGTCATCATACTTTTTTTGAAATGTTAGGTAACTTCAGCTTTGGTGACTATTTTAAACAGGGTGCAATCAAATATGCTTGGGAACTGCTAACAAGTAAACAGTGGTTTAATTTACCAAAAGAACGTCTTTGGATCACCGTTTATCACACTGATAAGGAAACTTATAATATTTGGCAGCAAGAAATTGGTATTCCAACTGAACGTATTATTCGGATAGGTGACAATAAGGGAGCTCCTTATGCTTCTGACAACTTTTGGCAAATGGGGGATACTGGTCCTTGTGGTCCTTGTACAGAAATCTTTTATGATCATGGTGAACATATTGTTGGCGAACCACCAGGGTCGCCTGAAGAGGCAAATGGTGATCGTTATATTGAAATCTGGAATATTGTTTTCATCCAATTTAACCGTCAGTCTGATAGCAGCATAAAAGAACTTCCAAATCCTTCTGTTGATACAGGTATGGGGCTTGAACGCATTGCTGCTGTATTACAGCATGTTAATTCAAATTATGAGATTGATTTATTTCGTCAATTAATTTCTTCTATTACTAAAGTGATTACTTTATCAGATTTGAACAATAAATCATTATGCGTAATTGCTGATCATATTCGATCAAGTGCTTTTCTTATTGGTGATGGTGTATTTCCTGCTAACGAAGGACGTGGTTATGTATTACGTCGTATTATCCGGCGAGCGGTTCGTCATGGAAAAATGCTAGGAGCGAAAGAGATATTTTTCTATAAATTAATTGCACCATTGATTCAGGTAATGGGTAACGCAGCTGATAAGCTAAAATCTCAACAAAAAACGATTGAAAAAATATTAAAGAATGAAGAGGAACAGTTTGCTCGTACTTTAACGCATGGACTACATCTATTAGATGATGAATTAACTCAATTACAAGGAGACACTTTAACTGGTGAAATCGCATTTCGTCTCTATGATACATACGGTTTCCCATTTGATTTAACCTCTGATATTTGTCGTGAACGTGACATTAAAGTCGATGAATTAGGTTTTAATATTGAGATGGATCAGCAAAAATATCAAGCTCGGAAGTCTAGTAGATTTGGAACTAATTTTAATGATCTCATTAAAGTAGATAGCCATAGTGATTTTTCAGGTTATAAAAATAACAACCAACAAGCTATTGTAACAGGCATTTTCCAGAAAAATAAGTCTATTAATGTATTAAAGAAAGGTGAAGAAGGTATTATTATTCTTAATAAAACTTCTTTTTATCCTGAATCAGGTGGCCAGGTTGGTGATAGTGGTATACTTAGTAATCGCTCTTGTCAATTTGCTGTCTCTGACACACAAAAATATACCAAAGCAATTGGGCATATTGGTAAGGTAATAACTGGCTCAATAGCTTTAAATGATTCTATCAATGCAAGAATTGATATTGAACGTCGTAACGCCATTAGTCTCAATCACTCTGCTACCCATTTGTTGCATGCGGCTTTGCATGGTGTATTAGGAAATCATATAAGCCAAAAAGGATCTTTAGTAAATGAGAAATATTTACGTTTTGATTTTTCTCATTTTGCTCCAATAATGTCTGTACAGATACATCAAATTGAAGATATTGTAAATTATCAAATTCGTAAAAATGAGCATATTATAACGACATTAATGAATTTAGAGACGGCCAAAGAAAAAGGTGCGCTGATGCTTTTTGATGAAAAATATGATGCACAGGTACGTGTTCTTAGCATTGGTGATTTTTCTATTGAGTTATGTGGTGGCACTCATGCCAATTGGACTGGCGATATAGGGTTATTTCGTATTAGAAGCGAATCAGGTACAGCAGCTGGAATTCGACGGATCGAAGCAATAACCGGGCAAGTTGCTATAGATGACCTTCACCAGCAATCCCATTTATTGACAGAAATTACCCAATTAATGAAAGGTAATATTAATAATCTAATGGAAAAAATTAAAGCGACTTTAGATAAAGTTAAACTATTAGAAAGATCATTAAATCAATTAAAAAGACAGCAAGCTACTCAAGAAAGCGTTTCTTTAAGTAAACAAATTAAAAAAATTAATGGAATTAATCTGTTAGTTACTCAGTTAAATAACACTGAACCTAAACAGCTACGTATTATTGTTGATAACTTAAAAAATCAATTAAAATCAGCAATTATTGTGCTTTCTACTATAAGTAATGATAAAGTCAATCTAATTGTTGGTGTAACCAATGATTTGACTACTAAAATAAAAGCTGGTGATTTAATTTCATTTGTTGCGCAAAAAGTAGGTGGGAAAGGGGGTGGTCGTCATGACATGGCTCAGGCAGGCGGATCTAATATAACAGCACTTCCTGCTGCATTAGCTTCAGTTGAAGAATGGATTAATTCGCGCTTGACTTAAATTAATCATGAGGGTTGATAACTTAATTATGCAACCTTTAACTGATTATTTTTAAATGACTTAAGTATAAATTATACTTCTATAATACAATATTAATATGATGATTCTTTATATTAAATACTTTAGGTAAATATCATTGTTTTACGTTTTCACAGTGTGCGATGAGATAAATAGAGGGAAAACCTAGAGACCCGACTCTTTTAAATTTTCAAGGAGCAAAGAATGCTTATTCTGACTCGTCGAGTTGGTGAAACGCTCATGATAGGTGATGAAGTAACAGTAACGATACTTGGTATAAAAGGCAATCAGGTACGTATAGGGGTTAATGCACCTAAAGAAATCTCTGTTCACCGTGAAGAGATTTATCAACGGATACTAGCTGAAAAAAACTAGACCAATAATTGGTATTTTTTAGTAAAACATTAATATCTTATTAAAAATATATATTAATTATATTTATAGAATGAGCACTGTTTCTTATGAGTTATTAGCAAATTAATTCATAACTATCAGGCTACGTTCCACTCTGATACTTCGTGAATCTATTCTTTATTTTTAAATTGAACATTGTTTACCACCAAAATAAAAGTAGATTAACTTCCTCAGTCAGTTCTAGCTTTTCTGAGTAAACGGGAGTAGCTTAAATACCATTAAAGGGTTATTTTCAAAGCAAATCCCTTCCATATGTCGCCTTCATAGCTCACTGTCACCAAAAGATGATTTAAATCAGAATCGTTGTTCTTATTAATGCTCAGTGCGTTGACGGGAAGCATAGAATGCCAACATTCTTCTTGCTGTTTCTTTAGTTTCTTCATCGCTGCAGGATAACTTCGCTGATAACTTTGCTAATAAAGTATCAAGAGCGTTATTAGCAGCATCACGGTTCTATGCTAACCATACCTCTCCCGCATCTCAACTTTAACTTTTAGTTATATGCCTTTGTAGAAGTGAAGCTAGCACATTAGCTATTTCTGTACACATTAGGATTTGTACTACATGTGCGGGAATATTTTTACTATTAAATTAAAAAACTAAAGGCATCAGTTCCCTGTAGGGAACTATGGAAGATACAGTTAAACTCAGTGTTAACAAGATATTAAAAAGTTAAATCTAGTTTTCTTCTGACTCTTGATAAATATTTGCAACATACACTTAGCTCCTTACATCAATGCGCAGTGATACTGATCTGATCAAAAAGGCAAAAGCGATCATCTTACCCGACATGATGGTTATGCCATCAGCTAAGTAATAAATATAGCAGGTATCGATAAATCACGAAGAACCAATGCTTGTGATCTTTAAGGCATCGGTGTTTCAATCTACTTATGAAGTTTTCTGCAAAGAAACCATGTGCTTTTCACTAAAAGCACTAAGAGCTTAGTGAAATTATCATTGAAAATATCTTAACAGGATAAAATGGAGATGGGTAGCAACTCTTCGCCACTTCTGTACGATTCAGATAAGGCAGAAATGAGCTCTTGAATGCATTCTATTACCACTGCCGATTCCCGAGACCTTAGATACTTTAATCTCAACATTACCAATACTCGTCTTGTAGGTTTACTATAGCAAATAACTCTTATGGACAAGTTCATGTAAAAATCAGAAGTAATATCTGGTTTCACAGATACTTATATGGTAGATTTTTATGATATAATCTCTATATGATTGAAATCATCCACGTAAGCAAATCTTCAGGGTATGCCACCATCTCCAAATCTACATGCACCAGAAATAAGCATAATTCTTAGATCACAGCATAAAGTATTGAAGAATCTCATATAATCCACTAAAGCACTTATTCTTGGATTTTACGGTGTTGAATAAATGCGCATTTCACAAACTAAGTTTTTAAACTAACTTAAAAAATCCTATCAACTTGATGTTATCATCATTAATCTAACAACAATGTCTATCTTGGGAAAATTAACATTAATAGATATTCAATTTTTTGGTAGCAGGAATTAATTAATGTTAGTATTATTAGTAATAATAATATGATTTTGAGGCAATACTTACAAAATTTGTTATATTTACTCAATGAATCTTTATCTTCAAATGACATTTATACACTGATGCAAATTTGCGTGCTGAATTAATTCATAGTAATAACTATTAAGGATAACATGAATACCCATACTGCATTATTATTGGTCGATCTACAAAATGACTTTTTTAATGGGGGCGCCCTAGAAGTCTTAGGTAGTGAAAATATTATTACTATAGCTAATGCTGTTATCAACTACTGCCAGAAACATAATATTATTATTATTGCCACTCAGGACTGGCATCCTGCTGATCATTTAAGTTTTGCTGTCAACTCAGGAGCTCAGGTAGGGACGGAAGGTAAACTTAATGGAATACGCCAAATTTGGTGGCCAGTTCATTGTGTGCAACATCAAAAAGGAGCACAATTTCATCCATACCTTAATCAGTCAGCTATCGAAGCGATTTTTCAAAAAGGGGTCGATTCTACAATCGATAGTTATAGTGCTTTTTTTGATAATAATTATCATCATACAACTCATCTAGATCATTGGCTAAAAAAAAATCAAATCAAACATTTATATGTTATGGGGTTAGCAACAGATTACTGCGTAAAATTTACCGTCCTTGACGCTATGAAACTAGGTTATCAAGTAACAGTTATCCAAGATGGTTGTAGGGGGGTTAACCTTAATCTAAAAGCTGGCTATAATGCATTACAAGAAATTGTATTAGCTGGTGCTAAATTAATAACATCTTCTGATTTATTCACTCAATCTATTAACTATACTCATACCATTAGGTAATGGACTACTAATTTATTATTAACATCAAACAAATTTCGATTAATGTTGTTGACTATTAAAGAACTTCTTTACTTTATCATTTTGTTTTTCAATGATATTGAGAATCCGATGCCCATCGTAATATTTTTCACATTATGATTAAGCCTAGCCTACTAAAGGCTAATAGCCTATAGGCTATTTTCTTTTTTTTTAGGCCTTAATGCAACACAACAATCAGGTCACTATCTAGTTCAACGGAAATCAATAATAGTTGATAAATATCAACTATTATTAAATCAACGAGATCATTAAGCTGCATATTACACACACCACTCTTTTTTATTTTTTAATTTATTTCTATTCATCTAGTAAACCTTAATTAACCCTCAGTTATCTCTTCAGGTTGTTGATTAGTAATCTTAATACGGTATAATTAATACAATAACGTTACCTAATCAGTGTTATTGGTCATCAACAAAACATGGCCTAAATCCCCATTACAGTAGTAATGACATATTTCAATCTACCGTACACCATAGAAAAAATCATAAAAAATTATCAATATAATTAAGTTCTTGATCATTAATTGGTTGCTAAAAACTTTACTAGAGCTCCTACAGCCAATGTCAAATTTATTTATGATACAAAAGTAATGAACAGGAACAGAGATAATATAAATACCTTCTCGTTGAGAATTAATAACTAGTTATTTTAATAAAGGAATTGTTGCTATTCTCAGAGAGAAATTTATAGCCAATTTTGCTTTGTATTTCAATTATTTTGATTTCAAACAATTTACTCCATACAAAATAATTCGGTAAATAAAATAACTTTTATACCATGTAATCTACTCAGAGATTCTTTTAATAGACTAATATAACTGCTCACATTTAAATTTGAAACTTCTTACCAATAACTCTCTGATTACTTACCTTATTTAGGTAATGGTGACTAATTTTATATTTTCTGACAAAGGTTTTGTATCATTTAGCTTCATTCGAGAAAAGAATAAACTCTTTCATCAAAAATCGACTTAAAAAAAACGACTAACACATTCGTATTAAATTTTTTAATAATCTTATCGCTCACATGACCCTCTTAATCTTGGGTGATTAAAGGTCTGAATTTATTCTTTTCTTTTACTCTCTTTTCCCGCGTTTCTAGCTTTCCTATGTGGAATATAACAATTCTTTTTAAAGAATTCAGGATAAATGTTTCGTTGACTTCAATAATACTACTTAGTACATTTATATTGATTATCCATCCACTAAAACAAGAAAACAGTAACATACTCTAAATGCTATTTTAAATCAATGTTTGTTTGTGTTTGCTGACTCCCGTAAAATCAAGATATTTAACATATATCGAAGATAACTAAAGCATTTATCCTTGTGATATAGTTTTGCAAAAGGATTTCTAGTAAGATTATTAATTCTTTCCTATAACTAGAAAATTAAGTCTGTTTATTCTGGTGTATGGTGTTTCGGTGATGGTAGTATGTATCTTCATACTGATTGATTGCATGAATAATCTTAAAAACAGAGAAATGATATATTATAAAAGTCTATTCTACAGCTATCATTGAAGTTAGATATTATCATGATCTATTAACATGAACTTATCCGTAATGATGCCAGGGAGCTAATAGCACCACTATTGAGACTGTACTTGAAAGTTATACTTCGATAACGTACTGAACTACACTTTGTCGACGGGTTATTCCATCGACCGTAAATGGTTATTTTTCGGCAACAAATCACGCAAACTTGGGGTATTAGCGGTGTTGAGATTAAAGTGCTTAATGGGTCAGTAGATCAACGTGATAACGGAATAATACCATAACAACTAGTTACTACCGCCTTATCTAAAAACATGAAAAAAATGGCAAAGAATTGTTACCATAGTTCTTCTATGGATATCCACCCGTGATTTTCACTAAGCTCTGTGGCGATTTTGATAAAAAGCAATGGTCTCTCTGGAGATTACCCCCATCAGCAGACTGAAACAACAATTCCTTAAAGAGTAATAGGCAATGGTTTTTGCACGATTTAAACGATACGCCTATGTTTATTTTTAGGTCGATAACTATTCCGTTCTATATAAACAACGTGATCTCTTTTTCTTTCTGCTCACTATTGGTGTCGCTACATGAATGGTAAGAAATTACTTGGGGTTGAAGATAGTTATCAAGAATCATAACGGACTAGGCCGAACTTTTTAATTGCTTGCGAGTGCATGACTTAACTGTATTTTCAGAATTACTACGGAAAAGAAGGTACCTTAGTTTTGAACAGAATGATAAAGATGTTCCCGAACATGTAACAGAAAAGCTGTTGAGTACACAAAATAACTAATGTGCTTACTTCACTTCCTAAAAAGCATGTAACCAAAGCAAAGGTAAACCTGTGGAAGATTTAGATAATATAGAGAGCTGTGATGCCGATAATAAAACTCTTGATATTTTATTGAAAAGAGTTTAAACGAGTTTCCTGCAGCGATGAAGAATCTAAAGAAACAGCAAGAAGAATGCTGGCATTCTATACTTTCCCGTCAGTGCACTTGACGTCAATAAGAACGACAAATCCGATTGAATTAGCTTTTGCGACAGTGAGACTATAAAGTTGACGCACGAAGCACTATGGTTAGAAAAAACAATCATTTCAATTGTATCTAATCTGCTCTCCCATCTATTCACAAAAACTAGAATTGCAGTTAAGGAGATTTAAGTTTTTGACCCCTGGTGGTAAAAACAACGTTAAATTTAAAGGTAGAAACAAATTTACAAAGGATAAAATGTAGATAGGGCCTGATCAACATATACCAGATTTTCTAATAACTTCAGAGATTTTGCAACGATAATGTATGAATTAAGATCATTTGATGAATTGTTATCAAACGAATTAATAAAATACAACTTATATTAACAAAGAGTAAAGAGAGAGTCTCTTTGATCTGTATGACTGTTTGCTTTTTTTATGAAAACCGTTATTGAGAACATCTTTCATACAGTATAGAAGTTTTCTACTAATAATATTTACTAAGATAGCCTATAATTCATATATATTACCAATATTCACTTTAAATTTCTATTTCAAAACTAATGATAGTACATTAAAATAATGATCTTAAGCTTGCTGCAATCATACTAAACATATAAAATATACTTTATATGTGAATTTTTTACAAAAAAAACAATTTTACTTGACGAATAGCAAGGGTTTTGTAAAAAATATTAAATTCTTTTAATTTAAATTATTTAAATTAAATTAAATATAGCTGGTGGAAATACTATGACTATCAAAGTAGGTATTAATGGTTTCGGTCGTATTGGTCGTATTGTTTTTCGTGCTGCACAAGAACGTAAAAATATTGAAATCGTGGCAATCAATGATTTATTAGATCCAAATTATATGGCCTATATGCTGAAATATGACTCAACCCATGGCCATTTTAACGGTACTATCGAAGTTAATGATGGTCACCTGGTGGTTAATGGCAAAACTATTCGCTGCACAGCAGAAAAAGATCCTGCTAACTTGAAATGGAATAAAGCTGGTGTCGATGTTGTTACAGAAGCAACAGGTATTTTTTTAACTGATAAAACAGCACGCAAACATATTACGGCCGGAGCTAAAAAAGTTGTTTTAACTGGACCATCCAAAGATGATACCCCTATGTTTATAATGGGTGTTAATCATAACACATATAGTGGTCAGGATATTATTTCTAATACCTCCTGTACTGCTAACTGCTTAGCCCCGTTAGCGAAAGTTATTAATGATAAGTTTGGCATCATTGAAGGTCTGATGACCACTGTTCATGCAACAACTGCAACGCAAAAAAACATTGACGGAGCTTCAGCTAAAGACTGGCGTAGTGGACGGGGTGCTTCACAAAACATTATTCCTTCATCAACCGGTGCCGCTAAAGCTATTGGTAAGGTAATTCCTGAGCTAAACGGTAAATTAACAGGTATGGCTTTCCGTGTCCCAACACCGAATGTTTCAGTTGTAGACCTTACGGTTCGTTTAAATAAACCTGCTACTTATAAAGAAATTTGCCAGACGATCCAAAAGGCAGCAAATGCTGAATTAAAAGGCATTCTTGGTTATACTGAAGATGACGTTGTTTCCACTGACTTTAATGGCGACAAATTAACATCAATTTTTGATGCCAAAGCAGGTATTGCCTTAAACGATAATTTTATTAAATTAGTAGCTTGGTACGATAATGAAACTGGTTATTCAAATAAAGTTTTAGATTTAATTACGCATATTACTAAATAAATAGCATGAATTATTCACCTCAATCCACTATTTAATAGTGACATTCTCGTCATAGAATATCAGTTATGTTCACATCTGGTATATATGTAGTTTCGGAGATAGTAGGGGTTATCCCCCTCCTGTTAATTAATTTATTGAATAATTTTAATCACAGAAAGATTATATGCCATGAAAAGTCTACACTATAAATATCAGTAAAACTAGATATTCCCTTAATCTATTGCATGAATTCATCCGTAATGCTGT
>JBQMRP010000035.1:0-790 GCA_052174455.1 Arsenophonus sp. NC-PE1-MAG3
TAAAGTGATTGATATCAATCAAAGCCCGATCGGCAGAACCCCACGTTCTAATCCAGCCACCTACACTGGTGTATAACCCCGCGTACGAGACTCGGGTACGCCGGCAAATAATTCCCGTACCGGAGTGAATACACCAGTGCCGTCGATCGCAACCGGCGTTAAACTGTAGGTCCCATATATCTGTGCACACGCACCAGAGATATGTAGAGTGGAGTTGTATTAACAAGGAATTGCTTATAGGTCATGAATGAATGAATATACAAAGAACACTTAATACCAAAAATATATTTCATACACGACAGTAGCATACAAATAGTACAGATGGCAGTGGAAATTCGAACAAAACTCCTTACAAGTATATAAGGAGCAATAAAATCCATTAATATCAGACTAAAGATGAACACGCAGTACATTGTTTTAAATATGTATAAAGAATTATGAGAATGATGAAGGTAAAAAATGTTCTGAAAACATATCTTGTATTATACTCAAGTGCCTTCTTCTTCATACATAAACATATCGATACTCTTCCTAACAAACAATCTAGCGAATAACAATATACGATGATCTGTTAGAACAGGGTACGTACCAATTTGTTGTAATTTTTGTTACGGACAGATAATAAAATCTCTCGTCATATTTGAGACGAGGAAACGTGAATTCCTGGACAAATAACTGGATGTTATATGGTGTAATGGGAAAACATTTCTGATTGAAAACTATCAAACACGTTAATCGATAAAAACTGTCATCTCCGCCTTCAATTGTACAAACGCAACACGAAAACAGT
>JBQMRP010000036.1:0-653 GCA_052174455.1 Arsenophonus sp. NC-PE1-MAG3
TATATTTGTGTAATGTGGAAACCTGTAGTCCATAGAGGCGAACGGAAAACGCGGCAATGGATCATTCTTAGGCGGTAGACTTTTACCGCAACATAGGAGCAGCTTAAGACTGAGAAACGACGAACATAACCAATTCAATAAGTGTTTTTATTTTATTGGTTTTATTCGTGTTTGCTGCCATCCACTATGCCTTGATGCAAGCGTGCTATTTTTTTCTATGTCGTGTTTCATTTTCGGTTTGCCCCCCTTGTGTTTCTACGTGGTATCAATTCAATTTTTAATTTTACTGCATGCATTAGTAGTCTTAATTTTATCTGATTTGTATTTTTATTTGCTGATCTGCTACTTCCTTTCGCCTGTCGGACGAAGCTGTTCTACGATCCCGTAATTTTCAAGTCCACTTTACAACTCTTTTAAGTTGTAAATCATCATCATCGCTGGTCCATCTGCTAGCTAGCAGGTTTTCTTAGTCCCTGTTTCTCCAGCGCTCTCTGTCCTCTGCCAGCGTTTTTGTTGCCTCATATCCATTGTCCTCTTTCATGCCGCGTATTATAGGGATTGCTCGAGATAAATGGGATACTGCCGCTTATATAAAGGAAACTAGAGAAGCGTTAGAAACTTTTTTAAATGAAAAAATTGAGCATAGTTTATGG
>JBQMRP010000037.1:0-558 GCA_052174455.1 Arsenophonus sp. NC-PE1-MAG3
CATTGAATAACAATTTGGTTAGGGTAAATCGTGTATACAGTGTGTGTGTGCGTGCGTGTATGTGTGTGTGTTGCAATAAATTATATCTTAAATAGTCTAGCGCCATGAACTCCAATACATAATTCTAAGCTTTTGGTGAAAACGGATTGTTAAATTAGAAAACAAGTATTAAATAATTATTACTAAACGATGCAACCGGAACTAAGCATGAGAAAAGAACGTAATATATATAAAATATTTTTTACCTATAACTTGAATACATTTAGAAACAATGATTTGAATACATTAGTGAACACTATCTTATTTATTTAATATTATACTGCAAAATAGGAAATCTACAACATGTATTTCAACAAGTGTAAGTGGCGAAATATTGCCGTCTTGAATTTTCTGTGTTCCAGGAAGATATATACTTGCATCTACGACGAATAATTTCACCCATAACTGCAGCAGTTGCTTGACGTGCAATCATGCCCGTTTCGATAGTGACGAAATTTTGGCCATATTGAAATTTATGAATAATAGGATTAAGCAAAATAATACCCTTTTAATAGCTGT
>JBQMRP010000038.1:0-799 GCA_052174455.1 Arsenophonus sp. NC-PE1-MAG3
AGGTTGCTGGAGCATTCTTCAGTCCAAAAGGCATCACTCGGAACTGGAATAGTCCTCGAGGTGTAGTGAAAGCTACCATAGCTCTGCATCCCTCTTCCACTTCCACCTGCCAGTATCCAGATTCAAATCAAGGGTACTGAAGATTTTTCCTATTTAGATGTTTCAGCATGTCCCTGAATTTCAGTTAAGTCCGGCATTGGGTATGCGTCTGATGTAGTCTGGCAATTCAATTTCCGGAAGTCCACACACAGTCGGTATTCCCCATTATTCTTCTTCGGTAACAAAATTGGTGATGCCCATCCAAATGTTGATGGTTCTATTAGCCCTTGACTTTCCATTTCATTAATTTTATTGATTATGAACTTCCGCTTGTCAGGGTTCACAGGATATGGTCGCTGCTTCATAGGTGAATCCTCCTTACAGTGTATGGTGCATTTTACTGTTGTGGTGTATCCTAACGTTTTGGTAATAACTTCGGGAAACTATCCAATTCATCCTTAAGCTTTTTCTTCTCTTCCTTGTTCAGTGGCCCCATGTGTAGATCATCTTCACTGTATGTAGGGAACTTACTTCCTTTTGCTCAGTTGCTGTCGCACCATGCCACTCTTACTCTTTTCTTACTTCCTAAATATATGATGCACTAGAGAAAATAAAGATTTAATGGTTGATTCTTATTTAAAATGGCGAATTACCGATTTTAGTCGTTACTATGTTGCAACAGGTGGTGGTAATCCTTATCAAGCTGAAACTTTACTGAAACGTAAATTTAGCGATCGCTTACGTTCAGAATTTGGCCGTT
>JBQMRP010000039.1:0-862 GCA_052174455.1 Arsenophonus sp. NC-PE1-MAG3
TTATGATCCAATTAAATATTCCAACTTGGTTAACACTTTTTCGTATCATATTAATTCCGTTTTTTGTATTATTTTTTTATCTTCCTTTTTATTGGGGGTACTAAATACCACTCTATATTGATAAACAAATTGATAAAGAAGCCAAGACAATGATAGTGGTCTATACTACTTCTGTATGTACAACTTACACATACATCATACATATACCCATACATATTTATGTAGATTTAAGTAAGTAAACTCACTGTTTTGATTAAATGATTATAATATATATTTTTTAAGCAACATATATTTATTTTAGAAAATACTCTACACATCAAAGTAAATTTTATCTTACACCATCAAATTCTTAATTTTCAAACAAAACTGAATTATTCATTCGAAAAAAAACATGATCAAAAATAAAAATTCCTTTTAAAATATTATATCATTTTCAAAAATAAGTATTATATTTTGAAAAGATATATGTGTCTATAATATATTTTTTTTTGTATTCTTTACAGTTCCATTTCTTGAGGTTATACTTTGTTAATATTTTTATTTATCTTCAAGATATTTTTGTTTCCTTGATACATGTTTCGAACACTACTGTGTGTTTATCTTCAGTTTTCAGTTTTCTGCTTCTGGTGTAGTACATGTATATACTTATACACGTACAAATATATATATATATATATACTTGTAGGTTTCAGCAGCCTGTAGTATTCATGTTGTTGTTTCTTCTGGATTCCGACTGTGTTTGTTGTTATTTCTTCTCTATGTATCAACAGTCCCTCTGCTGTCTTCTCAGGAGTGAAAAAATTCTAGAGACAAGCATCCTTTTATACTGTGTAGTCACGTATTTCCGTGAAGGTGTCAAGTC
>JBQMRP010000040.1:0-715 GCA_052174455.1 Arsenophonus sp. NC-PE1-MAG3
GCACATTCTTTGTCATTTTTGGAGCACTATGACAAGGATAGTGATGAGTTCTTTGAGTCGCATTGTGACTGGTGATGAAACTTGGTTGGCTTACTATATTCCAGAGACTAAATGACAATCCAGTGAGTAGCATAATTCAAATTCTCTGACAAAACCACAAAAATTCAAACAACAATCATCAACACAGAAAATCATGGTCGCAATTTTCTGTGACTGGAAAGGCGTTCTTTTGATAGACTTCCTGTCAAGAGGAATGATAATAAATCCTAAAAAGTATTGTGAAACCATATTAAAGCTTAGGTGGGCCATACAAAACTGCCGGTAGGGACTACTCTCAAGCGACGTCATTCTGTTTCGTGACAATGCTCAGCCTCACGTTGCGGCAAGGACAACAACACAATTGGACGCATTTTGATTGGAAACACTGAAACATCCACTCTCCAGTCCTGATTTAGCACCATCAGACTTTCATATTTTTCCTAAACTTAAGGAATTTCTTGGTGAAAAGTGATTGGAGAATGATGATGTGTTGGAAGAAACTGTTACTGACTGGTTAAATGTCCTGTCCAAAGCAGAGTTCTTTGATGGCGATATCCAAAAGCTGGTGCCATGAATTACCCCTGATATTTAGCTTTAAAACGTTTGGCTAAATTAATTTGGTAACAATCACCATCGCGTAAATATTTATGAATTTTGCTAATTTTATGGTGATATT
>JBQMRP010000041.1:0-519 GCA_052174455.1 Arsenophonus sp. NC-PE1-MAG3
CAAGTACGCATCGGTAAACCATTAAATATAATTGGGTTAACGGACTATGCACAGGAGCCTTATTATTCCACAGCTGTGGGCGTAATTAATATATATTGTCGTACATGCATCCTGTAATGAGGTGCAGCAGCAAAAATTAGATATACAGCAGTAGATACAACACAAATGTACGATATTCCGAATAAAATGGGAAAGAATTAACATTTTTCAGATCCATTCTTATGCATTTTTGTATTCTCCTCCCTTTTACACGTTCTTACAGCTCTGTGAAATTCTCTACTGTCTGCTTGTTAAACAAGAACCCATGATTCATATGATAACAATTAAAATTATTCGATGCCCTACGTAGCGTGTGTGCGTCATTCTATAAGAATTAAAACTATATTCGTAAAACATGTATGGCCTAGTGTAAACTCTTGTATCTGAGGTGCTCCGTAGAAAGCTATTTGTAAAAAATAAAAAAATAATATTAATATAACATTTTTATTTACATTCCGCTATAATTTTTAATTCGACGAC
>JBQMRP010000042.1:0-2265 GCA_052174455.1 Arsenophonus sp. NC-PE1-MAG3
CGAAGATACTACTCGCCGGTTTGCCATCGCCTTGCAAGCGGGAACGAAGCCAAGCCGCGCAGTGGTAGGCCAATCACACTATGACTATACCATAGCTAGTCCTTCAGTGTAATCATCATCATCAGGAGTGTTCTGCCCTTAGGCAGGTCCTAACCTCTCTCATATACCTGTGGTGCGTGCGTGTGTTCAGATTCTCTCACGTGTATATGGGACCTACAGTTTAACGGCGGTTCCGAACGGCTTTCTTTTTAATTAGAGAGATATAACCAGGCATAAATACCACTCGCTGGTTTGCCATCGCCTTGCGAGGGGAGAGCGACCGTAATAAAACTAGATTTTATATATTAAATTTTACCTGCCCGTGTTGGGAATTGAATCCAAGCAGCGAGCAAGCTGTGCGACACATTGGTCCGACACGCTAACCACTACGCCACGGCCGCTCCCAATGTAATAGATTTCGCTTAATTTTATACCTCTGAGATATAAGCAGCAAAGTTACTGATTATTACAAAGTTTCAATTAACTCGGCCAACGACTTTACTGTTTGTAACACCAGTTGCAGATTCAGGCTTTCAAACTATTTGTTTGTTGATCGCGCATAGGAACACTGATATATAAATTAATTTAAAAAAATCGCTTTTGCTTGTCTTTCGAGGTCGCGGGTTGGGGATCATCACTCGTCTCAAACACAGCACGATGACATTAGTCTAGCTCTCTTTCCTATGGAACTTATAATTTAGTAAGCAGGGCAAAATGCGCTGACACGTTATTTCAAAGCCTGCTTTGTTCGCACTGGTGTATGTTAATAAAGTAGTTATTCTAGTAACCATAAGAATACCATTAATTTGTTACGATAATGAATATTAAGAACGTTTGGAAACCGGGAAAGTTGAGAAACAAATTATAACAGCGTGAATATAAATCTACTATATTTAATTAAATGCGTAACCAATTCAGCGCCTACGTACAGTGAAATCGCGTTTACACATCTCTATTTCTCTCACTTGAGACTAGCTCGTGTTTCTTGTATTATACAACTTAGATTAAATCGCATAAAATTCATTCTCTTCCACTACACTCCATTCTTCAGACAAAAAAGCAATTTCGCTTTGAGTCAAATTCCTCTCCCTACTCTTCGAGTTATTAAAAAGTGTAAGCGACCGTCGGTCGGTCTGCAAAATGTTCTACGAAACGAAAGTAATCAGTGCTACCAGACGCATCTTTACACATTTTTCTATTTATTACGCATATATTTTACGAGATATACAAACGTTGTTGAGCACTTTAAGTAAGAGCAACAAGTTGGGTTTTCTTACTTCTGTGGGTTATCTGTGGTTTCTGTGGGTTATCTTAATCACAGAAACCACAACACGCTAAGTCGTTTCTGGGCATAGCACATCTGGCAGAAACTCCAATTACAACTGTGTTTGCTGCAGAATCTTCTCAGGTAGTATTCGAACGGCATTGCCGGTCCTTGATTTCAGATCAACGACGTCATGCATCTTTGTCTATAAGAAGATATATATTTCACGTATTTCTGTTCGAAAGTTTCATAGCCAGCCGGTTGGAATCACTGACATCCAATCCATCTGCCCGTTGGAAACACTGACATCCAATCCACCTGCCAGTTGGAATCACTGTCATCCAATCCACCAGCCAGTTGGAATCACTGACATAAAATCCATCTACCAGTTAGAATCACTGGCATCCAATCCATCTGCCAGTTGGAATCACAGTCGTTCAATCCACCTGCCAGTTGGAATCACTGTCATCCAATCCACCAGCCAGTTGGAATCACTACCACTCAATCCACCAGTCAGTTGGAATCACTGTCATAAAATCCATCTGCCAGTTGTAATCATTGTCATCCAATCCACCTGCAAGTTGCAATCACTGTCATCCAATCCACCTGCCAAGAAATGTTTAAAAGTCCCGAACACATCGTGCCAGTGTTGTGGGCCACGGTCCAGGCGAAAGATATAATTAAAGTGAACTTTATGATTTTTGTTTGGTGGAAAATATATTTTTTATTTGTAATTTTTAAAGGGGTAGAGCCCTGGGCCCAGGGTGGACGCGTGCCTCCTATGCTTTGTACTTATGGATGGGGGAGATCCTGGTTGACTGTCCGCGAATGTTGCAAAATAGTATCGATTATGATTTATTGTCCGCCCACATTAACGTCAACTAAAACTTTTATATCTCACCAAATAAAATAAGTGTACTGCGATCATTAGGATCTAATACTTTAGATAATACATCAGAACC
>JBQMRP010000043.1:0-331 GCA_052174455.1 Arsenophonus sp. NC-PE1-MAG3
CCTGGGTCCTTCTGCACCGAAGGCAAGTTAAAAATGTTTCATATGTTTAATTATATGCAAAATATAATGCAACTGAGTCCATAATTATTTCTACGTGGTGTAAGCAATTATTTCCGTAGTCAATATTATATTACAATATTTTGTATTTGATATATTATTATGTATCGCAACTCCGCTACAGTCGATTCCAAGGTCAGCTGAGAAAGCAGGATGCAACATGCTGAACGTGTGCGTCAATTAGCAGAAGATGGTCATGAAATTGTCTATATTCCTTCTCATCGTAGTCATATGGATTATCTATTATTATCTTATGTACTTTATCATCAAGGTT
>JBQMRP010000044.1:0-575 GCA_052174455.1 Arsenophonus sp. NC-PE1-MAG3
CTGCGCCTGGGAATCCAGGCATACCACCTGGCATTCCTCCAGCTCCTCCTGCTTGTGAATACATTTTAGTCATAATAGGATTGCATACACTTTCTAATTCCTTCTGTTTGTGTTCAAACTCTTCTTTCTCAGCAAGCTGGTTGGAGTCTAGCCAGCGAATAACTTCATTGCACTTGTTAATTACAGTCTCTTTATCTTCCTTTGAGATCTTATCTTTCAGTTTCTCATCCTCCATTGAGCTCTTCATGTTGAAACAATATGATTCCAAAGAGTTCTTTGCAGCAATGACCGCTTTCTGTTTCTCATCTTCGGCTTTATATTTTTCTGCATCGTTAACCATTTTTTCGATTTCTTCCTTGCTGAGACGTCCCTTATCATTAGTGATTGTGATTTTATTTTCTTTTTGTGTGGACTTTTCTACTGCTGTAACATTCAAAATACCATTGGCATCAATATCAAAAGTAACTTCAATCTGAGGAACACCTCGTGGTGCTGGGGGTATTCCAGTTAATTCAAATTTTCCAAGAAGGTTGTTGTCCTTAGTCATTGCACGTTCACCTTCATATACTTGGATT
>JBQMRP010000045.1:0-966 GCA_052174455.1 Arsenophonus sp. NC-PE1-MAG3
ATCAAGAAGTGACAAGAAGAGGATTTTGCATATAGAAAGATGAAGGAATGAATCTCAAAGTTCACAGGGAACAGCCAGGGAGTTCCCAAGGAATTTAAAAAGTGCCACAAGGTGTTCAGGGTGGAAAATGATGTGCTAAAGTACTCATGCAATCTGAAACATTCACCACTTGTTACAGTTGTTCCCAAGTCACATGGCAACGAGATAATTGAGAGGTTCCATGACAATACGGAAGCGGGACATCAGTGGAAACATACCAATCTCTGCATCAATGATTCTTCTGGGTTTCAATGTAGCAGGATACCAACGATTATATCCAAACATGTGCCACATATGCTTACACAAAATCAAGCAACCAGAAGGTGAGCACAAGCATGAGAGGGAGACAACCACACCAACCCTGGGAAGTCATTGCTCTGCAGTGAGTAGCTCTGCAGACTTGATGGGACCTTGCCCAATGACATTAAGAGGAAAAACGGGAATCCTGGTGGTAACTGATCTATTCACTCAATGAGTAGAGGTTTATGCTATTCCTGAGGCCTGAGGCCACTATAGGGTGACTATTGACAATCTTGAGAACGGAAATTTTCAGTCGTTATGGATATCGTAGGTGCCTGTTAACTGATAATGCATGTCAATTCATATCATACCAGTGGCAACAAGCTTTCTCATCTTGGGGTATAGAGCATTGGACAATGCCTGTCAACAATCCTAGGGTGAATCTGACCGAATGACGAAATCAGGAACTGAAGCGGTTGTTACAGATTCATTTACTGGAGAAAAAACACAAGGCTTGGGACCAACATCTACCTGAATATCTGTTTGCTATGCACTAGAGGGTGAACAGGATTATAGATTATTCCCAGCAGATGACGTACTGTGCCCCAAAAAATAGGATCACCAACGCCTGCTAAAGGGCCCATTAAACCTACTTTGATACCATTAATAGCAGCATCATCGATATCT
>JBQMRP010000046.1:0-518 GCA_052174455.1 Arsenophonus sp. NC-PE1-MAG3
AGTTATCGCAGCTATACAGGGAGCACAGATTATTCGCGCTCATGATGTGAAAGAAACTGTACAGGCTATGAAGATTATTCAAGAAACCTTTTTAATAATGCTGAGATTTCGATACTCCCAAAAGGAATTTGTGACAGTGGATTATATCTACGTATTATAAAAGCGTTTCTATAAAATTTTAAAATTATTTTAAATATAACAAATTAATGATAGCTTTCGATTCCAAGTAGGCTAAGTGCAGTTATCAGATTATTTCTGTGTCCAACTTTCTTTTCTTTCTATTCTAAAAGAAGATGGAGTGATTGTGCTAAGTTGCTGAGTGCTTTTGTCCCCTTTAAAAAACAACACTATTTTTTGTTATTCGTAATTTTAATACTATTAAATTAAAT
The DNA here is from genome assembly GCA_052174455.1 of Arsenophonus sp. NC-PE1-MAG3. Lineage (GTDB taxonomy): Bacteria > Pseudomonadota > Gammaproteobacteria > Enterobacterales > Enterobacteriaceae > Arsenophonus. The sequence continues at coordinate 390 of JBQMRP010000046.1, forward strand.
TGCTAGAAAAAATAAGGAGAAATGTATATTTAACATTTAAAATGTTTGTCTTTACGGTCTCCTTGTCTGGCTAATACGAGTGCGATTTACAGTGGTAATTTTAGCAATAATCTTGTAGTCAAATATCAA
>JBQMRP010000047.1:0-389 GCA_052174455.1 Arsenophonus sp. NC-PE1-MAG3
AGGGGCTTATAGAACCATCAACATCTGGATGGGCATCACCAATTGTCTTACCTAAAAAGAAGAATGGGGAATACCGACTGTGTGTGGACTTCAGGAAAGTGAATAACCAGACTACATCAGATGCCTACCCAATGCCGGACTTTAGGGATATGCTAAAACAAGTAAATGGGTCCAAAATCTTCAGTAACCCTTGACTTAAACTCTGGATATTGGCAGGTGGAAGTGGAAGAGGGAAGCAGACCTATGACTGCTTTCACTACACCCAGAGGCTGTTTTTCGTGCTGCACAAGAACGTAAAAATATTGAAATCGTGGCAATCAATGATTTATTAGATCCAAATTATATGGCCTATATGCTGAAATATGACTCAACCCATGGCCATTTTAACG
>JBQMRP010000048.1:0-991 GCA_052174455.1 Arsenophonus sp. NC-PE1-MAG3
CTTCTGCTGTTGAAAATACCTGACTATGTTTAGTCGGAATAGTGGTATTCTTAGCAATTAAGGTTGCTAGATGCTACTGAATCAAATCCCAAGTTACACTTGATGCTCCAGGCATGGAGTCAAGAAGAAGGCAAAGACGTAGTTTTCACCAGAAAAACATCACCAGAATCTAAAATTTTAACTTATTTTGGTATCGTGTACAATAGTAGGTTCCCACCAATTGAAATAGATCTCCTTATTAGAAGGGACAGTAATAAAGGATATGGATAGGAAACAGCTTACCTGATATGGCTGTTTCCAACATACCAAGATGATAAACTTCCAAAAATTGTTATGCAGTGGATAAGGCACTGAAGGGTCTTTGTGTATTTTATACACGAAAAAAGTAAAATTAATTTAAATTTTGATAATTGTATCAAAATATTCCATGCAGTTTTCAAGTCGCTGTTAGTTTAAAAAACCAAAGCTGCTATGTATAAGGCATAGTAGGATCAGGTGTCACCTAGGGATGAGGACTATGGACACTAAAATAATCAGTACTTGAAGGGAGGGTATTAAGTAGGATATACTCGTCTAGATAGAGTGGATGATGGCTGGAGAATTTGATTAACATGAAATGATGTGGTTATATCAAGATCTAAATATTGTAAAGTGTATAAAGACCAGAGCTTCAATTGCATTCAGCTTGAGTGTATATCTGAAAAGCTTACCAAATGCAGAGTTCTTAAACAAGCAATGAAAAGTTAACGCGATTCACTGAGGGAATGTTACCATGTGACTGCACAGGGTAACACTCTAAAGTGGAATTCAGTCTGTAAAAAAAATATTACTTGGAAAAAAGGAAGACATTTTTTTAGTAAAACTCAAAGAAAGAGGGATGTTCAGCTTTCCACTGAACATAAGAGGAGAACAAGTATGAGAAATGAAGAGGGTAAGCAAAGAATTTAAAGAATTGTCAATAATTGATTGTTTCCAAGAAAAAATGTTTACT
>JBQMRP010000049.1:0-1069 GCA_052174455.1 Arsenophonus sp. NC-PE1-MAG3
GATTACTTTCTTTACTTCTAATAGTTGTTCCGCTTTTAATTCTGTCTTATAGCGAGCACTTTGTGGACAATATTTGCAATCTTCTGGGCAGGCTCCAGCCATACTGCGGAGTTAACTGAACAGCACAAGAATTATTGATGATCGCGCGCCCCCACATACACACGGCCTGTTTACCTAACTACCTATACTCCAAACAACTAAGGAGTGCGGCTGGAAACCAGGTAGATAGTGGATCTATCTTTTTTTTAGTACATGTTTTAGTGGATGTATCTTAGTTGGTGTACACACACACGCAGACTGCTCTCACACACACACACACAAGCGCAGCGGATTTCTACTACCAGCTGTATTTCCGACCCTTCAGTCACCTATTTTACTTAACTGGTTGAATCCCGATTTTTTTTTTTATTTCAAATTTTTATCTTGAATTGATCAGTATATTTCAATTCTGTACATAATTACAAGAAAAATGACACCATTCAACATATAATTTACTGAAATCAATAGTGGTTAGTCAATATAGCGAGACTTGAAAACGGTGTAACAGCCGAAACGCGTCGTCATAGATAAGTTAATAGCGCAATGTAATAAACAGTACTTAAGTAAAGTTAAATATTACCGCGAACAAAATAAATAGTATATTAAAGATTGAGAGTTACAGTCTAAGGAACATCATGGAAAATTATAGTAGAGTAAGGGAAATTTTCAAATATTTAAATTAAAAGTTAAAATAAGGGTTAACACAAGGGTTTCAGAAATATCCACTGAGGCGTATCAGAAATACGTCACAAATATATAGCCTATTTTGTGTTAGCGGTGTAGCATTATATTCGTTAGCATTTAAGTTACAACTTGCTTTCTGATACAATATTTTGTTACGGACAAACTGTGCGAAACCATTGAGAAACGCCTTATCCATAACAAAATATTATAACTTGCTTAAATACTATTTGTTACATTCCGCTATGAATCTATCCACGACGACGCGTTTCGGTTGTTACACCGTTTTCAAGTCTTGCTATACTGACTAATAAGTCAGTATACTGACTAACTAATAAGTCAGTATAGC
>JBQMRP010000050.1:0-1318 GCA_052174455.1 Arsenophonus sp. NC-PE1-MAG3
GTGATTACCCAGTGAGGTGACTGTAGATATATTTTAGATGCTCTGTTGTACAGCTATATCTGCATATCAGTTCCCTGTTTCAATATCCCCACGAAAAAGTAAAGAGTGAAATAGTAAATAATAAACAATTACGTTACATCAGATACGCATTACAGAAGTTCAAAATTGATATAATTACCAGATTTTAGAAAACTTTACTGTATTCTTTTGTCGTCATATCCTTTTCTTGTATGGACCAGCCGCTACCACACTCTTTCTAAAATCGATCGCTCATCTTGTAAATTGGTATATTCCAAAAGTCGATTATACCCCAGTCTTACAGATGCACATTAGAACATAGATCATCTGAAATCTACAAACTATAAAAATAGTATCTAATTTTTTCATTAAATGTTACTATAAATGTTAAATTGTACCATTGTAGCACGCGTTTTTATGACAATTTTTACCGTTTGGGAAAACAATTTAGTTTGTGCTCCATTCTTTTAATTCCTTATTTATTTTTCTCATTTTACTATGTTCCCATATTTTAAGCCTCCGCAATCACTGGACTTTTGGTGGATCAATTCAAATCAGGGTAAATTTCGTGAATTCATAGGTAATTGAAAACCTAATTCGTTCCTATGATTCAATACCACACATGATCCTTGAGGGAATTCGTTATTAATAATGACACGAATCATCTAAAATGTATAGTTTTTCTAATATATTTTAAATATTCTAAAATATTTTCTAATTCCATAGTTCTAATCCTTATACTATATGCTACTAGAGAAAATTGATATAAAATATTCTGTGGCATTGTTGGGGAAAAAAAAGACATTTGTATATGAACTGCAGTGAAGCGACTGAGCGATACGACACTTTAGTTTGATATTATCCAAATAGAAAGCCTTTTATACTTTCCAAACTAATTTACAGTAATTGTATAAGTATTTTACATTAAATAAAATAAAACCTAATGTTTAGAACTAGACAAGCTGATTTGTTCGAAACAGCTGATTTTTATAGGCCTACCTACGTTATATTTTTCTGGTTTCTTTGTGGATGTGTTTCATGATACAAATAGCAACAGTTATTACGATAATGTGAAGATGGTAAGAGTGAAGAAAAGCAAGAAAAATGTGATTGGACCAAAATAATTCTGTAAAGAATCTTGGCATTAAAGATAAAGTACGTGATATGATTTTTTTACGTGAACTTGTGGTTATATGGGTTCATTAATTACCTGTACACGAGTTCCTATCGATACAGAGGAAAATAATTCTGATATATGCTTAGGTCTTAAACGAATACACCCGGAACTCACACGTAATCC
>JBQMRP010000051.1:0-20736 GCA_052174455.1 Arsenophonus sp. NC-PE1-MAG3
CTAGTAAAGTATCGGAGAGAATAAAAACTTTAACCTATATTTTATTTGGTTAGTAAATTTTTATGCAGAAAAATATGTTTATGGATATTGCTTAATATCGATAAAAAGAGTTAGCAAAAAACAAATGAGTGGTACGATTATGAAAAAGAACGAATCGAAAAGAACTATTTGCCAATATGTTACTAGATCAGATAGAAAAAATAGAGCAGACCATAGCAGATATTCAAAAATATAACTTAGAGTTAAATAAATAATTCTAAAGATTAGAGATAAACTCTTTAAAAAATAAAGATAGATTTCCCAGTAAAAATTCAGAGTTCATTTGGAAAATTATTTGAAACATATTGATACTCTCCCAATCGGTTGAATAGGAGAGTTTAGAAAAATTACATGGTAAAAAATCAGGAGTTATTGAGTTTTGATTTTTATTCTAAAATTAAAACTCAGAAAAAGAGCAATGGATGCACTTTTAAAAACATAGTAATAATACGATTATTCACAATCAAATAAATAAATTCCTGATAAATGCTACCTATACAAAGAGTATTATTAGGATAATGATTATGTTTTTACACTGTATTTTGCTATGTTAATTATAACCGAATCTAGTTAATAACTGAATGTTATTCTGACTTTGTTACTAAACCTATCTCTCTTCGTGTAGGTGGTTTTTTGACCTTAGACAAAATTACATAGAAATAATAAAAAGATCATCTACTAGCAAGCGTCTACTTTTAAAAAGTATCTTTTAAAGATAATGATTGATTATGTCAGGTTAGATGTAATGTATTAATCTAAATAAAATCACCGAAAAAAGTTAAGGGTATGTGGAGAATGATAAGAAGAAAATCACAAAGGCAATTAATAATCCTTACCTTCTTGTATAGTTAAAAAATTAAATTGATCTCTTTAAGAGATCACAAAAGCTATCATTTTCCTAAAAAAATGAAAAGTTAGCTTACTTAGGTTATTGTAAGTAAAAATTTTATCGAAGTCTGTGTTCTTGACCTATAATCGCACTAATTTTAGTGATATCAACCAAGGTTTACTTTAATAACCCTCGTTTTTTCATTTTTATGCATTATTTCTGACAATAATTCTGTTGCCTATTTTTCAAAGCTGTGAGGATCAGGCAAAAAGTAGACTATCGCAACAAAAAATGCATTTGTATGTATCTGTAAACAGGAACCTTTTTATAAGAAGGGCGTACCTTAATTTTTCTAGTTTTTACAAGCTGTTATTATCTCTAATGACTTATACACCTTCTGTAATAGTGCGCTTTGCTTACGATTATACAAAAAACCATAGTAATGCACTATTTTAAAATGCTTTGCTAGAATATGGTTGATATAACACCCGATTATCTCTGCTTGCGTTAGTGCCTCCTACCAGTGTTCTTGAATTCGGTGCTCATAGTTAATGATACATAACCACCACCTCGGTAATGCCACAATTTTGGCCCTGATGTCGGGAAACGTTTAAAGTAATGCCGGGAAGTGTATTTACACTATGCCAGGACTCTTTTGTCTTTTTAGCGAAGTGTACTTTCTAGTAACGTCCCGTACTTCTACCTTCATATAACGTTGCCGCCACGTTTCCTGGCGGAAATTTATCCTATATCAGGAAAACTACTGAGATTTATTAGATAATCACTGTAATACAGTAAGTAGATGATAGCGTCTCGCTAGATTTAGTCAATCGCTCTTTTTAAAGAGGAACTGACGCCATACAAGCATGCTTAATATTTAAACTTCCACAGAGTGACGGAGAAATTAACATGCGAATATTGATTAAGTTGTTAACCAGAAGTATGTAAGGTACAGAAGATAGCAATTTCGATATCCTATTTGCGTGCATACTGTAGCATAAGTGTAAGTAAGGGACCCCCAAAAACAGAACATTGAGTAGCATCTAGTCATTGTTAAAAAAAAATCAAAGAAGATCAAGGATAGTAAAAGCAATGTTTGCCAGTCTTAGTCGGGTAAAAATATAAACCTGTGCGTTGCTAATTATTCTCGGTAGCTTTGATGCTGCATGAACTGCAGGCTTTTAACATAACTGTAACTTTGGAATAAAAAATGGCGTGGCAAGAAAACTTTAAGGAGGTACAACAGTATCGTTCCCGGATACACCAATAGCACAAGTGCTACAGGTAAAGCTTCTCTTTACAGATAAATGATTCACGAGTTGAGACTTTCATCGTATTTTTAATAAATTTATTCCAGCCATCATCAATGATGAAAAGCAGTTTAGTTTGACTGAAGATATGCATGTGATAAATTATTCTCTGGGTATATTTTAGAGAAATAGAAATCGTCATCCTGACTACATTCGTCAGGTCTATCTGCGCAGTTATCTTTGTGTTTATTTCAGGTGAGAAAAAGGAGACGTAGATTATCCTTATTTCCTTATAGGTGATGAATTCATCGGCAAGCATACTTGTCCAGTTATTTCTTATCAATTCAGTTTTATCTATCGTCATTATCTTGGCCTTAGCCATTTGCTTAAAACCCGGGTAATCGTGATTGAAGTAGGATAATGCTTGCGTATAGAAAAAGTTGAGAACTTAGGATTAAATACATTGTTATATGACCTTACTTTTTTGATGTCATGAAAAATTCAATCAGTTTACTTTATTCATTTCAGGAGGGAGATCATAAATCGTTTTAGATAAATAGGCAGTGTAACAAACAGGTAAAATCGCATGTCTTGTCTGCTTGATTAGCGGGTTTTCGCTTTTCCAGGAGATTTATTTCGAGCCATCTTGCAAAATTTATTTAATTAACATATTGCAAAATATAAAATAGTACTCATATCATTAACATCTCCGATGTAGATGTAGCGTATACTATAGTGTACTACGTTCACTTTACGGGAGTTAGTGAAACAAACAGGGATTTGATTTGAAAACAGCATTTAGATGGCGTTATTGCTTTTCTTTTTTCAGCGATGACAGCCAATATAAATGAACTAAGGGCTATTTTTGAAATTGACGAAATATTTTTTATGAATTTCTTAAAGAGAAATGTTATATTTCACATAGGAAAGGTAGAAAATGCGGGAGAGAAGGAAATAAAAGAAAAGGAGGAATCGCAGTCTTTCAATTACCCGAAATCAATAGGGTCATGTGAGCGATTAGATTCTTGAAGAGTTTAATACAGAGTATGTTAGATATTTTCTTAAGTCGATCATCGATAAAGAGTTTATCTTTTGTTCGGATTGAATTAAATGGTACACAATATTTGTTAATAAATTCTATATTTAAAATGGGAACAGCTATATTAGCTGATTAAAAGGATATGGGATAAGTAGATTCCATAGTGTAGAATTGTTTTATTTACTAAATCGTCTAGCTTGAAGTAGATTGTTTAAATCTGCAACAATTTAAATACAGATGTAGCTACAAATTGTTCTGCAAGAAAAGAAAATATACTACTAAGATAGTTAATATTATATAGCAAAATAAATTAATAAAATATTAAATTTCAGCAAATAAAATAGATTTCTATGGCGAATGATAACAAAATGAAAGTTAAAGAATATGTTGAATTTATCTTGATAAATCACCTTGAAATAACAACCAGATCAAGTTATTTCGATACAATGAAAAAGTGATTAGAAAATTTAGGAGACTTTTGTTGTCGAGAAAGAGATGGAAGCAGTAATAAGTAAAGATATTTAATGGAAAGATTAAGAATAGCCATAATCGGCACCTATAGCCAAAATTAATATTTTTTTCAGTCTCATTGTTAATTGTAAGATAAGTTTATCAAAACGATTTTTTCTATTATTTTTACAAAAATTAGCGATTTCAGCAGATAAATCTTTAAGTACATCCTTTAAATTTCGCTTTATTGCTACATCAACCGCTTTCCATGCAAGACTTATGCGCAGCGATAGAAATATCGATTTCGTTTAATTTTTTATAAAATATTCATTTTTAATGTTTGGATAAATTCTTGTATATCAAACGCAATATGATTACTCATAAGGATACCTCCTTTTTGGAAGGATAACATAAGTTAAGGAATTCCATATTAAAATGTGAACAGTTATATTAACCGATTAAAAAGATATGGCTAAGTAGTTTTCATGGTCTAGAGTTGTTTTATTTACTGAATTATCTGGCCTAATAAAGGAAATTATTTAAAACCACAATAATTAAAATATAGACGTGGTTATAAATTGCTCTGCTAGCAAAACGACAACTTTTATTAACATAGGAATTTTTACCACTTAACATTCTGTACCTTCTGAAAACTAATAAATATCATTTTTGTTTTCCACATCGTTTGGTTGCCAATATGAATTTTTTAACTTATAAATCTCCCGTTTGCTTTTTTCACGTTGTTGTTCTTTTTCTTCCTGCTCTGACGTCAAATTACGGTTATTAAAAATTACCATATCAGCTTCTGCATCATAACGAATATCATAATTTGGCAAGTCATTCGCTTTAGCTAGTTGCTTAATATTATGCCTAAACATTTTTAATAATGCAGTACTCCCTGTTTTTAAATGCAGTTTTTCAAGGGCTATAGTAAATTCCCACTGATTACCACAATGCTTACGGGCTATTTCATAAATTCTCCTATCTATCGCCTTTCTAATACGGAAGTAATCTTGACTAATTTTTAATATTTTCTTTTTATGCAACGCCTGATAGAGCCAGTCAGGTAACGTTACCTCAACCATACCAATATTAAGTTTACCTTTTTTTTCCTCTAAAATAACCCACTTATCAATTAAACCAAAATTTTCTGTTTTTCTAGAATCTTCAGAATAAACTACATTTGTTTCAATTCTTGTTCCAGCAAGACGAGATAGTGACTTTCTTAAATCTTCATATGCCCTACCGCTCTTTGCTCTATTTGTTGTTACAAAAAAATCATATGGTGTAAAATAAACAGTACGACTAATTTTCTCATGATTATTAATAGACTCTTGTAATTTAGAAATAGCGTAAATCCAAACATCCTTATCAAAAACGGTTGCTATTCCATATTCAGCGTTAGGGGCTACAACTATTGTTGTGTTACCACTTTTATATCTGCGCGTGTCGATATCACCACCTTTTAAAGCAAAAAATGGGTGTTCCATACTAGCCATTTCGTCTCTAAATCCTGAAAGCTCAACTTCATCAGCAATAAAAAAATCTATCTCGTGTTTTCTAGGGCGTAAAGTTTTCAAATTGTTTTCTCGTTCTTTGTTTCTGCTATCTGTCATAGCCTTATCCTATCTGTTCTAGGGTTGTTATTAGAGTTAGGTAGGTGTGACCATAGCACCTATTTCCTCTTCCCTAGCTCGGTTTTCAACTTTTAAAAACCGTAAAACGTGATAAAACATCGACTTTTAAAAACTAATTGTCGATATTTAAAAACTATTGTCAAGTATAGGTTACGTTTTAAACAAAAAATTTTTAAAAAACTCTGAATAAATCTAAAAATAGTAGATGGTTAAAACCAACATACAGTAAGATTTATATCTCTTCATAAAGATAAATCTAAAAAATCTATTTAACTTATACATAACTAGTTTTTAACCGGATTCTACTCTTGAGTCTGTAGATAATTTTGCAATGCTAGATTCATTAGATAGCAAATTTTTCTTATTTTTTATAAAACCCTTACTGCTAATCTTGAGTATCCGTATAAAGGTGTTTCAATTAGCATTCAGGAATCTTTCGTTTCCTCTCTTTTCTTGTTCATGGTTAGGAATTTAAATCGATCTTTAAGAAAAAACCAAAATCCATCTATTTTTCTAAAAGCCGATAAAATCTATTTTGCATCTATTTCTAGAGTAAGTTAAAATTTAATTTGGAGTCTGTATTCTTTAACCTAATGCACTAATTTTAGTAATATTAACTATAAGTTTAGGTTAAATGACCATTGTTTTTCTATTTTTTACATTTTTCTGAGAAAAATTCTGTTATTTACTTACCAAGTTGAACGTTGATAAAAATAACTTGTTGCCACACAAAAGTGAGTTATTAGAAAATCTGGTGTATGACGATCAAGTTAACGTTCTGCTGTGATTCTTTGTGAATCTATTTTCCATTCTTAAATTAGATGTTGTTTAGAAAACTGGGGGTCGCAAGTTCAAATCTCCTTAGCTTGCTTCCAGTTTGCCTGAGCAGACGAGAGTAGCTTCAATAGAATTGAAATGGTTGTTTTTCTTAAGCTACAGTACTTCGCGTTTGGTGCGTTAGTTATAACCTAACTGTCACAAAAGGTGATTTAATCGCATTTGTCGTTCTTAATTGACGCCCAGTACGACTGACTGACGAGAAGATATAGAATGCAACCGTTCTTATTGATCTTTCCCAGCTTCTTAATCGCTGCAGGATACACAGCTTCGTTAAAAACCTCTTATCAACAAAGTATTAAAGGCTTTGTTGGCGGCATTGCAGCTCTTTGATAGCCAGACCTCTCTGCATCTTATCCTTAACTTTCGGTGTTGCATGCCTTTGTTGAATGAAGATAGCGCATTACTTATTTGTGTACCACACCACAATAGCGTTGGCGCTACATGTTTAGGAATATCTTTGCTATTGTATTCTGAAAACCAAAGGGACCCACCGTCTACCGTACCAAGCTCTAGAGATATAAGTAAGCTTTTCGCTCGCCAGCCATTGAAATTATGCCCAGTTTTCTTCTGACTTTTAATAATCATCTTCAACCCAATGAGATTTTTACATCTATGCACAGTACCGTCGATGATGAGCAGTAGGCAAAGGCGATCAATCTTTTCTGACAGGACGGTATATTTATCGGTAGAAAAATAAACATAGCGCATATCGCTTTAAATCAGGTAACTACCATTGTCTGTGCTCTTTAAGGTATTCCTGCTTCACTTTTCTTATAGTACTAAGAGAGACCTATGTTTTTTATCAAGAGCCCGCCCACTCTAATAGTTTCATGAAAATTACCAGTGAAGATGCCTTGTCAATAGGTCATCATAAAAACTCTTTAACGTTTTTTTTTTGCACGCTTAAGATAAGGTGCAGCAAGGATCTTTAGAAGGATATTCCGTTGCTGCTTAAGGATCTCTGACTTTAGGCACTTTAATCTCAATATCACTAATATCAGTCTATATAGTTTGCGGTAGAAAATAACCGCTATAAACGATGACATGTGACGCTCGTCGACAAATGGAAATTCAGAATATTGTTGCAACCGTAACTTGATTCTAGTTAAAAACCTTAACACTAGTGCTATCAGCTACCTAGCACCATTACAGATAAGTTTATGCAAGAGGATAACAGGTAATATCTGATTTTTCGGATACCTGTAGTCTAGACTTTTTATGGTATATTATTTCTCTGTTATTGAGATCATCTACAAAATCAATCAGGAATGGAGTGCACGGCAGAATTTCTGAAATACCATATATTAGAAATTAGCATATTCATTTTTAACGTTATCATTTCAGGATCATTTTACTAAATAAGCTAATGTTTTTGTCAATCTGATCATGTTTTACGGTAGATCAAATTTTATGCGCAGAGGTTTTAAATAAAAATCTGTATTGTTCCGACTTTTTAAATTATTAAAAAGCAAGGTGAGAGGATCGTTTTGTTTGTCTTTAATTATTAATGAATAATAAAATTTATATTTGTAAACCACAAAAGCTATTATTTTGAGAAATTTTATTTAACTAATTGTTTTATATGTTATTTATTTTATTGTATTTAAAATTTCTATTCTGTTTAAAGTGCTCATACTTAATTTTTAATTAGAGGAATGGTAGAAAAACGAGAATAGAAAATATATTTAAAGTATAGCACTTAGTGATGTAAATACGGTGTTAAACCATTATTCAAACAATCTAAACATGATGATAGATGTTTTCTAAACTTCAAGTATTGAATAATCGTGGTTAGGATAAAACTCAAAGTCGTTTATTCCTATTCCTAAATATCGATATTTTAAATGTTTCTTCATTTTTTTACTATTTTTGCAAGACTAGCTCACTAGAATATTGATATCCAATTGAATATTTAGAACACCAATATCTCTTCTTGAATTCAGGGGATCATACTGTATCCAATTCCGTACGCGAAGAGCAAATGCATTATCAATTTAATCTTATCGTCTTCTAAGATGTAAAAAATTGCATTGATACGATCCCTCAACTGAATATATTCTTTGAATATGCCAATTTATTAAACACTACTGAGTAGTGGAGTACCGTTTAGTATTAATTTTAGTTATTAAAACAACATTCGTAATATTTATAAGCCATTCAAGCCTTTCATGTAATGGAGATTAAATAATTCAAGAGTATTTCTTGATTTACGATTAGCTCATTTTAAATTGACTTAATTAACTGTTTTTTTAATTCCTCCATGTCCAGTCAGTAGGTAAAACTTATGTTAAACTTAATTCTAAGGGTCTTTTTACTCTAAAAAGAATTGTTATATCTCTCAAACCTCAAGCTATTTTAATGTTTATGCCCATATAAATACTAACTTTCTTATATTTAAGAAATATTTCTATTCGTAGTTAAATATCATAAAATAGTAAAATAATTAGTGGTTATAATGAGATTAAAATATAAAATTAGGAAAAACGCAGAGATTTTGTATTATCGTAAGTAAAACTAACCCAAGATATTGATTTTGCTAAGCAAGAAAATAATCTTTATCGAAAGCGATATGATCTAATGAATTTATTCTATTTTTTTTAGAATTACCTTGTAATTCTTAATAGTTATTAAAAGGCACTTCTTCAAACGGTAAGCCAAAATAACCAATAAAAGTAAATTATTTCTTAGGAATGTAGTATTAGTGACTTAGAGTCCTAGGACTATTGGTCCTATCTCTTTTGCTGAGTATAAGCAGGCAAAAAAATTAATTAAATATATTAATGTTTATAATCCTTTCGATCCAAAAGATGTTTTCGATAAAACTTCTTAACTATACTTTCTAATGAAAATATCGAGAAAAGTCGTAATGCCATTAATGGAAAGTAATACAAGTAAACGCAACGTGCTATAGTTCTACATGGACGGTTGTATATTAACGGTTAGGAAATACTTACAGTATTCTTGGTTTCTATTAATATTAGATATACCATTAATTATCCATGAACATTCTATTTTTCATGAGTGAACAGCACTGGCGCATTGGTTTTTGTTGTCCATGATGTTACTGAATCTGAGTACAAGGTACTAGAATCACGAATTAAGCAGGAGTTAATAGATTGTTTCAAATTGCTTAGTGAATTAGTAATTAACTAAAACAGCTCAGCCTATGAGCCTTCGTATATGGTTTATGCCTTATTAAGAAGCTAAGTAAGAAAGTCTTGAATGCACTATAGTTAATGTTGATACGCTTTTAGACTTAGATAATACTCTGTTATTGAGCAGAGTGATGCTTCCTAATATCGATAATAACAATTTAACTCGCTTAGTCGATTTGCAAATATTAATGAGCATTCTTTTTAAGATTTACGTTCCGCTATGTTCCTGTCCACTTGTATTGGTAATGCAGATCCACAACAAGCAATAAAAACAATGTGTTGGCAGAAACAGGTTATTATCTTACAGGATTTATTGAGACGAAATTTAAAGACTTAATAAAATTGATGTGATTAAAGTTGTCTAACAAAAGAGACGAAAGTGAACGTAGCACGCTAGGCATGAATGGCGCAGCTATACTTCTTCGAATATGTTCATTAACTGAGTGTTGTTTTATACTCTGCGGTATGTTGATTTTTAGATACGTTAGCAACGATTGTTTTTTTGTTCATAGAAATTTTTAGCTACGTCTGTATTGTAATTGTTATAGATTAACAATTTACTTTCCAGGGCAGATAATTTGCTTAACTAAGACTATTCACCATGAAATCTACTTTGTCTGATTTTAATAAGCTGATATAATTGTTCACAGTTTGAATGTAGAATTCATTTTACCAATAAATCTCTGATTACCAACATTATTAGGCATTGGTAATTAATTTCATACTCACTAGTAAAGGAATTTATTACCATTTAGCTCCAATCTGAGTTAAGAATGGATCTTTTATTTATGATAAACTCAAGAAAACGTCTAACCAGAACACTCTACATTAAACTCTTCAAGAATCTGATTGGTCACATGATTTTCTTGATCTTTGGCGATTAAGATTGTAATTCATTCTTTCTTTTTATCTCCTCTTCTCCTGTGTTTTCTAGTTTTCCTATGTGGGAAATAATATTTTTCTTTAAAGGGTTAGGGAAAAATATTTCGTAGACTTAAACAATACCACTTAGTTGCTTATGTTAGCTTTCGCCGCTTAAGGAAAGAAGCGGTAACGTTATATAAAGGCTGTTTTCAAATGAAAATGTATTTATTTCTCTTACTCCTGTAAAGTTAAACTATTCAACATATATCACAGATAAATAAATTATTTTACCCTTGTGATGTAGTTTTGCCAGCAGACCCTTCTAGTAAGATTGTTAATTTTTTTTCTGTGATCGGAGATTTTATAACAATATCGCTGAAAAATAATGAATTTACCATAGTGGATAACATGTTCACTGTGACAATATGAGCATGATAAAGTGAAATAAGTTGCTTCAATGCATATATCGACATCATCCGACAGATTGTTACCAAGTCAATTAATGAGATGCGATTTATATTGGCAATGAGTAAGTAAAGAATCTCTTTGATCTGTATGAGTTTTTACTTTTTTATGATTTTTTCTGCAAAAAGTTTTTATTAACAGTATAAGAGATTTCTACCAAAAATCTTTTCTAATATAGCCTTTTACTACTGGAGAAAGTTAATAACATTCAAACCTTATATGGTTATATCAGAAAAATTAAATAAGTTGTTCACTGATAGTGAATAGGATACTGCTTTTAGCATTCTAGAGGTTAAGTTTTAAAGAAATTATGAAACGAGTAAATATCGGAATGAAAATGGTAAGGAATTACTTAAATATTATTTATGAAAAATCTAGGAGAATTTTGTATGTCAATTAAGGGATTTTTTCAAATAAAAGTTTTTAATCGGCTATATTCCTATGAGCTTACTTCTTAGTTCTTATGTTAAGGTTGATTGCTTTCCTTAAGGTGTAGTATGAAATATTTCAAAGCAACTTTTATCATTAATGTTAACCACGAAGGGTAAGCCTATTTTTCATCTCTACCTTAAGTCTAAAATGAAATACTAATAAAAAATTTTTTCTTAACATTTCTTTGAAACGGAAATGTGTAAATTGCTGTTTTTACAAATCTTCCTTTATTAGAAGAAATTACAGTTGAAAACTATATCACTAATACTATAAAACAGACGAATATTACATAAGAACAGGAAATAGAGTAGTTTTGCGATTTTTTAACAATTTTTGTATTAAGCAAGAATACGACAAAGGTGAGATAAGAAACGCTGATGGATTACTAGTAAATCTATTAGATTAGTCTGAGCTTTTTGAGGAATATACCCCAACTCATGACGCGGTGATGGTTTGCAACCTCGAAAATTACAGTGAGCGAAAAGCGATTTCACTTAATGAAATTCAAGAAATAGTAGTTAACCATTTTAAATGTGAAAAATTAGTTATTAACTTAATCAACTGAGTTATCCACTGAATCTGTTATTATTCCTGTGGAAAACATGGTTGAATGGAAAAGCGAGTCAGATATTACTCTTGAAGAGATGGTTAATAATTGTATAGAAGAAAAAGATTTAAGTGATTTTTTCATTAGAATAGCCACGATAATTCTATTTTCTCTGCTTTCCAAGCAGTTAACGGAAAAATCATAAGTACTGAAAGTGATTATCATACTTGAAATATTAAACAGCTTTGTTGATGTCTTAAAACCCACAGAAAGCTTGATAATTCACATTCTGTTAAATGCAGCTAATCATGCTGCAAAAGAGTATTCGAAGTATACTAAATCAAGTTGGTTAAACGGGGGAGGATTGTGGGCGTTTAAGTGCAATAAAAGGTTTCTTGTCAAAACAAAAAAATCGTGGCTTTTTTGATTGGCGAGAGTGTTTACAGTGCTATTTTTGATTCGGAGATTTTTTCCACTGAAACATATTTCTTCACTTAAATTGGATTTGTGTACCAAAGATGGAAAGAAGGTGTTATCAGATTTAAATTCAAAAACTTAACATTAGTTAGATTGATACTGAAAAATAAGAATACAAAACCATAAAATCAATACGCGATTCATCGTTGACTTATCTAACACACTAGTTTTAGAGCTGATCAAAACGATGAAGTAAAATCTTCAATTTTATATCGAACAGGAATGGATGTTTTTAAACATTCAGCATGATTGCTTGGTAATTTACGGATATTTTAGCAAAAGGTTGTTGGTAGAGAAATCTTCTTATACTATTATGAAGGATTTTAGCTATAGCGGTTACCATGAAAAAGTAAATAATCATAAAGATCAAAGAGACTCTTTGCTTAATCTCTGCTAACATAAAGCTGTGTTTTATTAGTTTGCTCGGTGATAATAATCTATTGGATTATGTGGCTTAATACATTGAAGTTACTCATTCTATTTTATCTTACCCATACTATATCATACTGAATATCTTATCCACTAGGGGAAAGATATCCACTCATTAGGGTTGCAGGGATATCATTATAAAATCCCCAAATTCCAGGAAAATATTTAACAATCTTACTGGAAGTTCTCTGATAAAACTGCATCACAAGGATAAATGCTTTACTTATTTGCGATGTATATCGAATATCTTGATTTTACGAGAGTCAGAAAAACAAACAGATGTTAATTTTAAAATAGCGTTTAGATTGGTGTCCCTGCTTTCTTGCTTCAGTAGCAACAGTCAACTTAAGTGCACTAAGTGGTATTATTGAAGTTGACGAAATATTTTTTTAAATTCTTTAAATAGAAGTATTAAATTCCACATAGGAAAGCTAGAAAATGCGAGGGAGGAGGAGATAAAAATAAAGAATAAATTGCGGTTTTAATCGTCCTAGATCAACAGTGTGTCATCTAAGCGATGAAATTCTTGAAGAGTTTAATGCAAAGTGCATTAGTCATTTTCTTGATCCGATCATCAATAAAAGTCCATCCTTTGTTCTGATGGAGATAAATAACACGAAACCTTTGCTAGCTAGTATGAAATTAGTCATCATCGCCTAATAAGGTTGGATAATCAGATAGTTATTAGTAAGGAATTTTACATACAATATGTGAACAGTTATATCAGCCGATTAAAGTGATGGCTAAGTAGATTCTATGGTGTAGAGTCGTTTTATTTACAGAATTATCTGGCTTGCTGAAGATTATTTAAAATCACAATAATTTCATGTAGACGTAGCATAACCTATAAATTTCTTAGCAAGAAAAAGCTAATAGCTTTTCCAATATAATAAAATAATTACGACATCACTAAATATAATCGACTAGAAACCAGCACGATTACCTTAATCTACATTATAGTCTTAGAAAGAAAAAATTGTCTTCAGTTCTCAACTTATCGCGACGATACAACACTGATTTTTCCTGTACAGATAAAAACTGAACTATCACCAATCATTGCCATAGAGTTCGATTTAAATCTGCAAAATCATTCAGGAACAGGTATTGTTCTATCAAGGGTAGAAAACCATTGTTCCGATAGTTCCATAGATTATTTTATGCCCATGTTACTTCGCTTACTCAAAACGATTTCTTACAGTAAGTAGTGTTACGAATAGCGATGATAAAATAGTTGCCGATACACTTAAAGTCATTAAAGCCGCTTTATAACTTAGTAAAAGAAGTAAAAACTCATTGAAATTCTGGATAGGAAACGACAATTGATAGTTTAATGAAAAAAAAGAGTTAATTTTAGAGATGAAAATTTATAAAATCAAATGGGTTGATATCACAGAAAAAACATCCTCAATATCAAGGTATCCAATAAACTTTTAAATGTAGCAATAACGGTTAGAAATATTGGACAAAGCTATAAAATCTTCATTAATTCTCGCATTTTTAATTTTAAAAAAAAGATAGTTTTTTATTAGCTTATTCAGTGGAGGGTAAAAATGAAGTCTGCTAGTAAGCAACAGGATATTAAAATAAATTACAAATTTAGTACAAACACCGCAAGTTTTTACTGTATCAATAATGCTCGATAACTACAGAAAGGCGGTCACACTGCCTGATAATTTAATTGAATTGGATAAAGCAATATTTCAAAGCTCTGTTCAATACTAACCAGGAAAATGCAGAGATACCTGTTAAAAACTACTCAACTGCATTGATAGATATTTCACCAACTATCCAAAAATAGGTGGATAGTTAATGCAGAATCAATAAGGCTACGAAAGATGGATTAGGCAAAAATAATCATTGCGTTTATTAAGAATACTGTTGATTTGGAAATGATAACTGAAGAGGATAAGGAAGAACCATCGTTTGGAAGAAATATCGGATACGACTTAATCATCTCCGATATCTCAACTACCCTGGACATTGACTTGCCTAAGAAACCAGATCTACAGTAGCGTTTATTTATTTCGTTGTGATAAACATTACTGATTATCGTCCACATCAGATTGCGTGATCTTTTCGTCTATCTAGACGGTTTTATTATAACGAAATGCGGCTAATTTGATAAAAATATACGAATTAGTATTCTGCTAAATACTTCCTAAAAAGGCTATTAAACGCTTTCTTCTTATCAGTAATCCACACTTTCCTTTACCTCTTGGTACATTTCCTGCTGGATGCTAACTTTCATTGGGAATAACTTACCATCAGGAAAAATAAGCTTAAAATATACTAATTTATGAAATACGTAATCTAACGGAAATCGCTTTTTAGGCGGTATTGAGGTTTTTAAGTGTTTTAACCTTTACGACCTGTTTAAATTTAGTAACTAATTTCTTGGGCTGCTGTTTTGTTACTTTGAATGATGTGTTTTTACTTATTTTTTTACGTAGCACTCACCCAGATATTTATGGTATAGGCTTATTTAGATATGCACTTTCTATGAAGCCTTCCTATGGAATTTAGGCTTAATTTTTTGTTTTATCATCTTTAATCTTTAATTTTTAAACAGGTTAGTTATTTTAGTAACAGTGAGGACTAGTTGACAGTTTTAGTATATGTTTTCAACACCTTCTTTAGGGATTTAGGTCCTATTTTTATGGATTCTTGTTTTTCCTTTAATTTTTTCCTTGTTATATGTCTTGTTTAATACCTTTGCGTATACTTGATTAATATTTATGAATACCCTTTATATTTTTTGATTATTTCACTATCTCAGTGATGAATTACTCAGTTTTTTGCATCCCTTTCTGAAAGAAATAGTTAAATATGGTTATAACCTGATTATTTGTATAATTATTATACGCCAATAGTTTTTAATAATGCTATCGAGCAACTCAATCATATCCAATCTGAAAATATATTTCTATATTAATGTTAATAACACCTTCGTCTACGCTGCATAATCTTACCGTCCTCAAATGTTATCATATCAATAAGCTTAAACGATTTTATATAGATATTTCAGCTGTTATTCATATCACTAAAATAATCGAGCCAGTTTGTGCTGTAAAGGTTATGGCTTTGTTTCCCATAATAAAAGAGGATAGGAAAAACCACCAGTAATTTTTGTATCCCGCGTTCTAAATGCTTTTGTATAAAAGCAATGCTATATAACGCATGAGAGTTACCGTGCTATCAAGCTTATCATGGTTTGACTGATACTTTATTAACAGTAGATAATTCTTCTCTTCTTCGGTATTCTCTGAATAGAGAATATCATTTTGATAGTTTTATCTTGCTATTGAGAAATAAGGTGAATTTTACTTTCAGGCTATAAAAGTCACACAGTGCCTTAATATGATTAGGAAGCTAGATATCAAATAAATTTTTAACCATCTCTTTTTCAATTAAAAACTACCTAAATATCGAATCATACGGTGTTGTGGTGAATTTTTTAGTCATTCGATTTATTTAGAAGTATTTTTATTTTAATAACTCGGACCAAATTGGTATTTGATACTTTTTTTTAAATCATACCTAACTCTTCATCTCTTCATCTCTTTATCTCTTTCTCAGATTCAAAAACCATGTATTATTTTACGATTTGGAAGTCACCAAACATCGACTATACTGTTTACCAGTCTTGCAATCCAGATTTCAGTATTTTTTTTAGGGTAGAGATAACCACTTTCTTGTATCATAGTTTTTATCATCAGATAACTTGGCGGACAATTGAGTATAATGCTTAACGATTTTAATAAGACTTTTTTATAAGTAACATCGTCGATGATAATTAATGTTGCTTTCATAGTTTTAGATTAATTAAAAGGTTGCTTGTCTGTGGACAAGACGCTACCATTGGTTCCGACTTTTGACGTAATTTTTCATTACGCTCACATATTATGTTCCTCAATGATAGTCGTTTAAATGAAACAGAAGCCTTTAAGTGTTTTTCTGTTGAATTAGCTTTTAAACTCACATTATCTCAAATATAGAAATAGTTCAGAGGCACAAAGAAGCTCTCTATCAAGTTAATAAATCACTGTTTTTAGTGTCATCCTGTCAAGTTACTTTTCCAATGCACTTATTTAGTCTTTTGTGCTTTTCACCAGATTCAGTATCTGTTCCAGATTTGAACAAGAGATATTACTTCTATTTAAAATTCTCTATTTTTTTTTAATTTTATTGCTGTTTTATCTCTATGCGAAGCTCACTGTACTTTTCTGTGTCATTGGGAATATGTTGAAAGTAATTTACCTCGCTCATCATCCCAATGTTGAAATTTATCGGATTTATAAACCACATCAATAAAAATATTGCAGACCCGTCAATGGTTGACTGGCACATTTCATGATTATATCAACCATTGGCATGTAGACAGATTTCTTGCCCTTTAACAGCAAGACTTGCCTCGCTCATCTGCATTAGTCCATCTTTAGCACAGAAATATTAAGCCATAGTAAATCTGGTATATGACGGCAGGCTTACGCTTTGACTAGATGTTTCAAAATCTGTTCTCCATTCTTAAATTAGATGTTGTTTACCATCAGAGTCATAGCAGGCTAAGCTCGGTTAACTAGTTCTAGTTTTCTTAGTAGATAGGAGTAGCTTAAATAGTATTGCAAGGATTATATTCCTAGAATAATAATCCTCCGCACTTCAGTTTCATATCTTCACTGTTACAAAACTCGATTCAATTGGATTCGTCATTCGTATTGATGCCCCAGTGCACTGACGGGAAGCTATAGAATGGCAGCTATTCTTTTTCGATCTTTCTCCAACATTCTCATCGCTTCAGTGTATGCTGAAAACTTTGCCAACAAAACATTAAAAACTTTATTAGCGACATCACAGCTCTCTGCTAGCCAGAGGGGGCTCGCTTCCCCCCCGCACACAGTTCTCCACTTTAACTTTTACTGTTGCATGCCTTTTGAAGATGAAGGTAACATGTTAGCTTTTTATTTTGTATACCTAACAACATTGATGCTGCGCGCCTAGGAATATTTTGCCATTACATTTCAAAAAACAAGCACCGGTACACCCCGTACGAAGTCTATGAAAAACGGTTAAGCTCCGCGCTTGGGACTCATTAACAAGTTCGGCCGGTTTATTTCTAACTCTCAATAAACATTTTCGACCGAAACGAGCTCCTTACAGCCATGTAGTGCCGTCGATAATCAGCAGCATGGCAAAGGTGATCAGTTTGCCTAACAGAATGGTATATGTTATCGGCCAAGAAATAAATATAACGTGAATCGTTTAAATCATGCAGTTACCAGTTACCCATTGCTATTTTAGTTTGATTATACCTTTCTTAGAGAGAGTATGTGCTTTCAGTGAAAAGCAACTCCACACAGGGTTTCGTAAAAATCACTGAATGAGGGAATTGCAGACATAGTAGTAACTCTTTAGCATTTTTGCACGCTTCAAATAAGACGTTACAATAAGCTCTTGAAACATATTCTGTTACCACTGCGATCAATCTCCGATATTAGGTTTAATATCATCTTGTATGATCGCTGTAGCATATAATCGTTACGGATGACGGGTTAATTGCCTATCGATAAGGCAGAATTCAGTATATTGTTGCAACCGTGGCTTCAAATTTAACTAAGCCTCAACAACGGTGCTATTAGCTACATGGTACCATTACAGATTAGTTCATGGAATGGATTAAAGGGTAATATCTGGTTTCACAGATACCTTTAGGCTAGATTTTCATGGTATGTCATTTCTCTATTTTTGAAATCATTCACGAAATCAATTAACAAGTGGGGTTTTACCGCTGCCATCTCCGAATCTCCATGCACCAGAAATGAGAATAACTCATTTCCTATACATACACAACAGAACAGTAAAATTACGATTGCCTGAATCAATTTTTTTATTACCAAGAAGAGGAGAGTTAGCAGCAGACAATAGTTATGTATCTTCTTTCTGGAAGAATAATTTTGCTCATTTTTTGAATACTATTGATGATTGATTGTGTTAGAATATGTCTATTTCATTAATATATCTTTTTAATTATATGAATGCATCATTTTGTTTTTTATGAACTATCTTTATCAATCATGGAAATGAAATGCGCTGGCAGCTGGTCAGCTGGTCAGCTGTATTCAGGATGAATGCAGTGCAATATGTGCTAATTACGATGAGTATATTCCACTTCAGCATTAGATGCCAGTAAGTTTTCACTGCTGCATTATTTTAGTCTAATACAATTCAAAAAATTGTGCATCTGAATTCGATCAATTCGGGCACTATAATGCGTCCGACAAATTCCGTGATAACAGTATTCGCTGGCGCTAAAATAGCAAAAAGTACTTTTTGAAGCTAGCAATGATACTCGATAAGATCGTGATCGTCTTCCTTAAGCTATTCAGTAATAGTGGACTTTGTGGTCCGGGTATAAGAATTGTACTAGTTGTTGGCTTATTAGCTCAATCAACAATTGAGGGATAAGCCAACAGTTTTACAGATACCTCCTTAATTTGCAATCGATAAATAATAATCTAGTCTGTCATTGACATGAACTCTTATCATCAGTATATATTCGGTCATTATTGTTTCAATGGTGATTAATGCAGATACTTCATCGAATATTTCAGTCTTTGGAATAGCATTCAAATTACAACGCAAGACATAATAGGCCTTCAATAATAGCTACGCCTGCTTGATTTCCTAGATGTTTTTCTTATCGGTGATAATTACTATCTAAATCTCCCACTATAAATACGGCCTTTTGTGAATCTTCAATAGTTAGCAGTCATCGTATCGGTAAGTTTGTTGATATAAGGTATAATATGCAAGTATAGAGCGACATAGGCAGTACTAGTGTAGTGAATTTTTCCGAAGCCTAACTGGCCTGAAAATTATTATCCCTTGAGTCGTAGCAATAGGTGTTTCAGTATACGAATTTGATCAGGAAAAGCCCAATAATTAAATCCAGTACCGCATCCGCCGTCATCCTTAATCAGGCGTGCATAACTACATGTAGTCCTCCTACGGAAATGAGGCATGCACATAAGTGTATATAAAATATCTTAAGCAGTTTTGAAATTATTCAGTAATACGGTCATTCTGATGAAAATTGAAGTGAAATTACTTCTCGGTAACGTCACATATTGACAAAATAACGCTGAGATAGATCCAAACGCCACTCCTTCATCATTACTTGATTATAATCCAGACGTTGAGTCTGCCGTGAACTCGCGTCTCAATATAGCAAACTATCGCCATCCTCCCAAATGGCAAAATGCACCTACATGCCGATAGTGCAATAATCTTTAAGAAGTAGGATTAATATACTGTTGTTGGTTAACGCTGTTACCCGGAGTGTCGCTCGATAGAAGTATCGCTACATTGATAATTTCATCCAGTAACAGATTGGTCTATCTTTGGATACCCGCCATAAAAATTTTTTCTTGTATCAGGATGACAAAGTAGTGCATCTTGAATCCTCACGATAATTGTCCGAGATAAAAGATCAATTCTAACGTTATAGGGCTATATCAGTCGCACAAAGCGATCGATATTGGCATCGGGCTGCAGAGAAGTATGTTGATAATCATGTTTTTTATTTTAATAAAATACAGTGTGTTTTTATTGTTTTTGTAAGTAATACGGAAGTTCGTAGGCGCTAATCGTTTTAATCAAAAACAGCTACCGGAGATGTCTGGTTCGGCACACCCTCCCGCAGTTCGACCCGCTTACCATCGAGGGGTGTCAGACGTGCTATTTTAGATGATTGAGTAGCTACCGTAAATTTCTTCAACTTATATTAAGCTTCTAGGATAGGGAAAAATCGTCGTTCAAATATCTATATTGTGCTCACTTCTAGTTCGCGATGAATATGTGTGTGGGGTCGCTTTACTTCCAAATAGGACGATTTCGGCTTGCATTTCCTATAACAGTTACAAAGGTATATTCTTCCATTATCGGTTGCTAAGGTAGTGATAGTGACAGTGTTTTCTGGATATGTCACGTCATTTAACCACATCGAAATGAACAGAGTGTACTTATGATTCTGCATTTAATTTCCTTCCATTCGGTAACTTAATTTCTTCTGATTGATCATGATGACGTGCATATGTAAACTCAGATCGTTTAGTTTATCAAATAGCATGGTTAGAAATGCTGGTTTTCAGTGAAAAACTGAAATGGCAGCACGGGAAGAATCAGCTCTTCGTTGTTAACGCTGACATAATGCTAATCTTCTTTCTGTAGATTAATCAACAGAAGAATCTGTTTCGAAAAGGTAGTTAATTGTTTAGATTCATCTAT
>JBQMRP010000052.1:0-385 GCA_052174455.1 Arsenophonus sp. NC-PE1-MAG3
CGTAGCAAACGTGCTACGATAAAAACACGTTGATACGAAACGCGTCTGTACAACAAAGTAAGTGTCTACATTAAAAGTGTTTAATAAAAAGTATACTTTCATTTAAAAAAATACACGAAAGTCTACAAAATCTGCTGATTTTTGCGGTAGGCTATGTCTTATAAAAACCGTTTTTGCTCAAAATACGACGGGCACCGATTTTCTTGTAAACTGTGATGATATTGTGGCTTGAGTAAAGTGCGCGTGAGACGCGGGGATATACGAATGTTGTCAAGCAATATACCGTACATTGTAGGCATAATTTTCTCACTGCTGTTAAATAATTAGGATGATAAATTCGCATACCACCTGCTCCCTGAATGATAGGCTCAAGAATAATAGCGGC
>JBQMRP010000053.1:0-456 GCA_052174455.1 Arsenophonus sp. NC-PE1-MAG3
ATTCACTGTCTGTTTCTTACGTTATACAGTCTCGCTGTGTAGACAGAAAACAGGGGAGGCTTTCTAACCGGAAAGCTTGACTCTAACCTTTACTGACGTTTGTAGTTACCGGCTTTCAAATAAAATAAAGTGGTGTTACTGAAGTAATCGTATATTTCTAAGTATAACATAATCCGTACTGTTTGCGTGAGGTCTTAAGTAAAACTATAGTCTTCTTCAATCGGAAATTAACTTTATTTACTGATTGGTCCACAGTGTGATACGCTTAGAGCTCACGCACGAGCAAAACTTTTACGCCTTTCTTCATGTAGATCCTGCAGCTGAAAAATATTATGAACAATTAGATTTACGAAACTAATAAGATTTTATAGAACTGTCTGTTCACATGAAGTGGGCATGAAAGTGCTGATGCCATTTGTCGATGGATTTGGCTTTCTGTTGTTCTGGTACCGACAG
>JBQMRP010000054.1:0-85853 GCA_052174455.1 Arsenophonus sp. NC-PE1-MAG3
AGCAGCTCTAATTTAAGTGTTGTAGTTATCTAATAATAGTTTTAACCATTATGATAGCACTTCAATATACCTTTATCTTTCCTGCACTGGTAGTTACTTTTATATGAATATGATTGCGCAACAAGGGTTTATAGTGATTCGAGACTAAAGTCATAATTATTCTTTTTGAAAATCTGATTTACAGTGTAATAATATAATTATAAATACACAGATATTATAATTTTTTGTATATAAACAAACTAGATAATAAAATAAATAGTAAAGTAATTTACTTTCTATAATCTACAAATAGGCTAGACTAAAATAATTTTTTCTTAAAGTAATAAATTCAACTTAATTAAGTTATTTTTAATTACAATATTTTAACTGTTATTTTATATTATTTCAATAAGTTAAACTTTTAAAGAAAAAAGAATGATAGTAAATATAGTAAATCACTCAAACGAAGTATAGATAAAATAATCTAATGATAAACATAAAAGAAGGTTTATGTATAGGGTCTGATATTAAATACTATACTCAATGGTTTTGATGTTATTTTAGCTGAGATTAATGATAAAAATGTGGTTAAGTTAGGTTCAATTTTCTTTCCATTTAAAATTAAATTAAAAAATTAAATTTTTATCCATTATATCAAGGTCAAGCGGTAACTTTATCAACTATGGGTGAAATTGATTATCAGCTCAGCTTAATATATGCTGAAGCAATTAATAACTTATTGAAACAGCAATTTTACTGGCTTACTGATATTACTGCGATAGAATGTTTATGGATCAACTTTTTGGAACTAATCTACTGCCAAAACGGCCTTTTATTCTGCAATTATGTGATAATAATAGAATCGTTGTCTTAATCAACATTGCCATAGTAGGAAATTTTCGTCATAGAGATAGGACGAAAAGTAGGAAAAGCGCACCTTTAGTTTCTACTTTCATTATAAGGTATATAGTTATTTTGCTGAAAATCGTACTATTTTAAATAGTAGCTGGTATCCCTAATCTTAATACTTTATTTGAAAAATTAATAATTAAAGGTTATGGATACTGAGCTAGGAAATGCTCTGTTAGATATCTAGATCAATTAACATTTAAATAAACCTTATGATAATAAGGGCGATTGAATGCGTTCAGAACAGGTTATAATGAGTCGCTTTTGATTGAAAAGCTTACTGATCCCTATTTTAAACGGGTAACACTAAAAGCACTAGTAGAGAATATTTTAATTCTGCTTGGTTACAAAAATATCTGATATCGTACTTAAATTTATGAGAGAAGGATATATAAGCACTTTAGTAGAATTAACTATTCGTTCAATCGTTGAATAGGTTTTATTTATGACAAGATATATTTTTATTGGTTTGCGAATGTAGAACTAAAATAGTTATCTTTTAGCAAAATTAAGTGAATTGTTAACCAATACTGTAATCTTATTAACAGATAAATGGGTTTTGAGCGGTAATAATATGGAAGCTTTAGCTTTTTCTTGATTACCTACTGTACTTTATTTGGTTTGCCAGGCAATTTTACTCTTTATTATTGGTGGTAATCTAGCAAGTGCTATTAAACGCAATTTATTCGGTTAATGCTGTATAATTTAATATTAAGACAGAGGTAAAATGATAGAAAAAATTCAATTGGATATTGCTAATTTAAGACGGGAATATACTCAAGGGGGGTTAAGACGTAAGGATTTAACTGATCAACCATTGGTTTTATTTGAGCGTTGGTTAAAACAAGCTTATGAAGTAAAATTATCTGACCCAACAGCCATGTGTGTTGCAACGGTAGATAGCGATGGACAACCATATCAACGAGTTGTATTACTCAAACATTATGATAAAAATGGACTAGTATTTTATACTAATCTATCTAGTCGTAAAGCACAACATATAGCTTATACCAATAAGGTAAGTTTACTATTTCCCTGGTATCAGCTAGGGCGTCAGGTCTCCTTTTTGGGTAAAGCAGAAAAACTCTCTACACTTGAGATAATAAAATATTTTTATAGTCGACCAAAAGATAGTCAAATATCAGCTTGGGTTTCACAACAATCCGAAAAAATTTCAGCTAGAAATCTATTAGAAACTAAATTTTCCGAATTAAAACAAAAATTTAAAAATTGTAAAATTCCATTACCTAGTTTTTGGGGTGGATATCGTGTCAAATTTAACAGTGTTGAATTTTGGCAAGGTGGCACTAAACGGCTGCATGATCGATTTATGTATCAATGGAAAGATGATCATTGGCAAATTGATCGTTTGGCACCATAAACGGAAAATGATTTTTAACTAGCACTTATTTGTTTCGTGTTTTTATTCTATTGTACTTTTTATATTATATTTTTGATAATATAAAATATTGATGGAGTCATTGATGTTTCGAAAGAATCTAATTGAGCAATTGCAAGAGCGGGGTTTAATAGCTCAGCTGACGGATGAAAAGGCATTAATAGAGAAATTATCCAAAGGATCAGTGGCACTCTATTGTGGATTTGATCCAACCGCTGATAGCTTGCACTTAGGACATTTAGTTCCTTTGCTATGTTTAAAGCGTTTTCAACAGATGAAACATCAACCAGTAGCTTTAGTAGGTGGGGCGACAGGTTTAATTGGCGATCCCAGTTTTAAAGTTACTGAGCGTAAATTAAATGCTAACGAAACGGTACAACAATGGGTAGAAAAAATTCGTCAACAGATTTCCTTATTTCTTGATTTTGATTGTGGCAAAAATAGCGCAATGGTAGTTAATAACTATGATTGGTTTGCTAAAATGGATGTTTTTACCTTCTTGCGTGATATTGGCAAACATTTTTCAGTTAATAAAATGATAAATAAAGAGGGGGTTAAACAACGTATTGAGCGTGATGATGTTGGAATCTCTTTTACTGAGTTCTCCTATAATTTACTCCAGTCTTATGATTTTGCTAATCTTTGTCACCAATATAATGTTGAATTACAGATAGGCGGCTCTGATCAATGGGGCAATATTACTTCAGGTATTGATCTCACTCGTCGTTTATATAAAAAACAAGTTTTCGGTTTGACGGTTCCGCTAATTACTAAATCTGATGGAACTAAATTTGGCAAGACGGAATCGGGAGTAGTTTGGTTAGATCCGAAAAAAACAAGTCCATATAAGTTTTATCAATTTTGGATTAATACTGCCGATGTGGATGTTTATCGTTTTCTTAAATTTTTTACTTTTATGCCAATTGAAGAAATTAACGCTTTGCAAAAAAATGATCAAAATAGTAGTAAAGCGCCACTAGCACAGTATATCTTAGCAAAGAAAGTGACCCAGTTAGTTCATGGCGATGAGGGATTACAGATTGCTAAGCGGATAACAAAAAGCTTATTTTCTAATACAATTTTAGCCTTAACTAAAACAGATTTTACTCAATTAGCACAAGATGGCATGCCAATGATAAAATTAAATTTAGGGGCAGATTTACAACAGGCACTAGTTGAATCAAAATTGGTTCATTCTCGGAGTCAGGCTAGAAGGATCATAAATTCAAATGCGATTACGATTAATGGCAAAAAATGTGTTAATCCTGAATATATTTTTACTTCAGAAGATCGCCTATTTGATTGTTATTCTTTGATCAGGCGTGGTAAAAAATATTACTGTTTAGTTAATTGGCAATAAATAAGTACGATAGAAGCATAAATTTAATTCTTATAAAAAAGTTTAAGTAATATAATGAATAACTTATTGATGTTAATCATGTTAATTATAAATAATTAATATTTGCTTAGAAATCAATAATTATATGTTAATAAATTATTTTTATCAAAAATAAAATTAATAATATATAGAAGCGTCTATTAATTCAGTCGATATATTGTTTTACTCATCTGAGTAAAAGCACTGTAGCTTTTCCTATAAAATAGATGAGAATTAATGTTTAGATTCTAAATGCAGTTCAGTTTTCTAATCATACACAATACTACAATGAACAGGTAGTCTTATAGTGTTTGATTTTTTAATAGATATTTTTAATGCTATTTTAATATTTATCATAAAGCATTGTAATGAAGTTATGACGAGTTATATTGCTTATCCTAAACAAGGATAACTATTATTGATATTCTTAAACAAATAAAAATAAAGAATCTTTTTTCTTGATATTTTTTTAATTCGATGATGAAGGATAAACTGAAAAAGGCTGTACTTTTTGCTTTAGTGTAGTAACATTTTTTATGTTATGAGGTTTTACCTATCTAGCATATAATAATGTCTCTAACTTTATTAGAGCAAAATTTTAGTTAGAAAGATAGATAGTAATGTTGAATAAGATCTATTAGTAATAGGTGAGAAATTATATAAAAATATCAAACTGTTTTGGTAAAACATCTTATCCGTGTAGATAATAATTATGCCGACTATTTTGAATTCTATTAATGATTAAATCGTATAACTGATATATTATCGGTCATTAATTGATTTCAGTAAATAATAACCAATGGAATTAGTGATCTTAATAAATAGTAGCGGTTTAATGCTCGATAATTTATTAAATGATAATTGCTATATAGTTAATTATATAGTGTAGCGACAGAGGTTTATAAAGTAAACTTAAAGATAAAAGTTACGGAAAATATGAATTATAACTGATTTCTGAACAAAAAAAGATTATAAATACTACTTATCATTTTAAATCGATACAACTTAATTAATGATTTTATCATAGTGAATTTCTCTTCAAGCTAAATAAAATCTAAAGAACAACAAACAAAGTTAATTCTAAAAAAACCTTTAGTTATTTAATCCTTTTGTAAACTTTTATGTTAGCTAATTTTTCAATACTATTTTAAATAATGAATTAACCAGTTAAATATGTAATAATTTAATTGATTAATAAGATATCAACTAATTGCTTATTGATAAATATGATCGCGCTAATAAGGCTCTATATCTCACCGAATTTTACGTTTTTAATAATTTTAATATCCAGATATATTCTGTCAGATAATATTTAACTAAATATTCTAACTATTCGTTTATTCACCTAGCAATTATAGTAATTGTTTTATTGCGCAGTATCTATTATTAGTTGATGAACATAGATATCTAATTGATGAGTTTTATAATCATAAACTGGAAATAACAGCACTATTTCTGACTAAGATATTTTCATCAAATATCTTAGTGCTGGTAAGGTTGCTTTATAGATTTCAAAAGTATTAACAAACTCATCATGCTTTGCACTCTGATCTTAATCAGGTAAATAAAATTCATAATAACCTTGCTTAATACTGGTAATAAAAAGTTTTATACATGTTTAATGAGAATGTAAATGACCATTAAAATAACAATGCTCTTTATTTCTAAAGAGTTATTAGCGGGGATTATTTTAATGATGAAACATGACTTCTATTTTTATCCTCGAGCTGCTAATAGCATGGTCAGAATATCATTTTCTCCTCATATGAGATACCATAAAAATAATATTGTGCTGTTTTGTTTTTTAATCGTTTAATAATTTGAATATCATGCTAATGAGTTCAGTCTAGATTTTATCTATCCTACGTAAAATTAATTCAACTAATATAGCAAAAATTGGATGTGCTACAGCAATGCTTCATTAACATATTTTCTCGTTATTTGCTCCGTTAATTCAGGAAAACAATAGAGTAAATTAATCTTTGTCTACCTACGTGAATCTGTTGCTAATTTACCAATTAGTTTATCTATTTTTGTTAGTAACGGATCACGTAACTTAATAGGTAAATAAATATAGCCACTAATAGCAAAACATCACTTCCTACTCCGATATTTAGGATGTAAGTAAATACAATTGAAAGTAAGAATATAACTAAGTTTACTATCTGCATCCTGTTCTTTATTCATTAGTGCACTCAAATACGATAAATAAAAAATCTAAAATCTAAAATTATATAATAATATTAACTTTATGACTTAAAAAATAATTATAGGAATAAATTTAATATTAATTAATAACCTATCAATTAATAAAAGCAATATTAATTGCTTGCTAATTTTAATTTATTATTTTTAACGGATACTAAAAAAAGTTGACGATCTTTACCTGTTAATCCACCTGAGTAAGGTAAATTAGCAGTTAATGGATTTATTGCTCGATGATTAAACCATAATTCATAATGTAGATGAGAGCCAGTAGTACGTCCAGTGTTACCTGATAACGCAATGCGTTCACCTCTTTTTACTCTCTGGCCTGGTTTAACTAATAATTTACGTAGATGCATATAACGGGTGCTATACTGACTACCATGGCGAATAGTAATAAAATTACCGGCTGCTCCACTATATTTTGCCATAATAACTTCACCATCACCAACCGCTAAGATAGGTGTTCCAACTGGCATAGAAAAATCTACTCCATGATGAGGAGTAGAACGACCTGTTACTGGATTTACACGACGTAAACTAAAAGGAGAAGAGATTCTAAAGGTTTTAGCTGTAGGGTAACGTAAGAAGCCTCGCTCTAAGCCATTAGCTTCACTATCATAATAGTGACCATTTTCTGCTCTAAAAGCATAATAATTCTTACCGTTAGTTACTAAGTGAACCCCCAACAAACGACTTTGTTCACTGTGACCATTAAGTATTTCACGACTTAACAAGACCGAAAATTTATCGCCAGACTTTAGTTTTCGCAAATCAATCTGTGATTGTAGTGCTTTAGACACTACACGTGCTTCATTATATGTTAAGGTGGCATTAATCGCGCTAGAGGTAAAATTACCGTTTATTTTACCTTGGATAAATTTATCAGCCCATATGCCTTGACGAATTTGCTTCTCTTCATTAAAAGTACTAGAGGTGCCTTGACGGGCATAAACGAGCGTTGTACGCTGCGAAATAATCCATGTTAGTGTCTGTAATTTTCCATCTTTATTCAATTTCCAGCTTAAAATTTGCCCTATTTTCAAATTACGTAAAGCTCGATATTGATTAGATAGTGCCGCGATATCGCTTGCATCTAAACCATACTGAATTAAAATACTAGTAAGATTATCACCGTTTGAAACAATATGTTCATTGAGTGTATCAGTGTTTTTTTCATTAGTTACCCCTTGATATGGTAATTGTTCGTTGCTATCAGTGATAATATTATCAGTATTTGAGTTATTTACTTGACTGATATCAGTTTCATTTTTATTTTTATTACCGAGAACAAAATCCAATTTTATTGGCAACTCTTGAGATGTATTTTCATTTTTATTATTAGGTTGAATGATAATAGGCTGCCAAATAGCGACAGCCAATGTTGCTACGGTCAATGTGCCTAGCATTATTTTATGCGGTTTAGGAAGATTCCCATATACTTGAACGATAGTCTTTGCCATCTGCTGCACGTATTAAATTCCTTCTAATTCTTATCCAGCAGGCAACTCTTAAATTGATTAGATAACGCTGTTAAAAATTCCACATAACTATCCTTACTTAACTTGATACCGCTTCCTAATGGATCTAATGTTTCCATTCGTACATTGGTACCTTTTATAACAGCTTTAATTACCGCTGGCTTGAATTGTGATTCAGAAAAAATGCAAACTGCTTTTTTCTGAGTCAACATTGCTCTTATTTGATACAGTCTTTTTGCGCTAGGTTGAATGATAGGATTAATAGTAAAATAACCTAATGAGGTTAAATGATAGCGTTTTTCAAAGTAAGCATAGGCATCATGAAAAACAAAATATCCTTTATCTCTATCTAATAGTAATAGCATTTTAGCAAGATTTTTATCTGTTTGCGTTAATTTCTCATCGAATTTACGAAGGTTTACGTCTAACTGTTTTTTATATTTAGGATATAAAGCGACTAATCGGTGGTAAATAATGTTAGCAACAATATGTGCAATGTCTGGTGACAACCAGATGTGCATATTATACAAATTATGTAAATGATGCTTATCATGAGGATTGTCATGAGAATTTTTATTGTTTATTGATGCACTATTATCACTTTTTTTTAATAAATGTGCTTTTATAGTCAAATCTTCGGTTAATGTAATCCGTTTGTTAGTAGGTAACTGTGCTAACGATTTCTCTAAAAAAGTTTCTAAACTTAATCCAACCCAAATAAAAAAATCAGAAGTTTTTATTTTTTCTAAATCAGAAGGTTTTAAAGCATAATTATGAGGTGAAGCACCATGAGGTAATAATATATGCACATCAGTGATACCATTAGTAATCGCTGCGGCAATAAAACCTAACGGACGGATTGAAGTAACTACATCAGCATGGATAGTAGGTAAGAAACTGAGTAATAGTCCAGCAAAAATATATTTTTTTTTCATAACTTTAAACAATTTTTTTATTTTTTGTATTCTAAAAGAATAGTTTATATATTTCTAATATTAGAAATATTACATTATAATATTTTAATCATTCTGCCAGAATTATTTAACATGCAAACACTATTAAGCTTAAAAAATATTGCTGTTAGTTATGGTTCTCGTCAAATTGTCGAAAATATCTCATTTGATTTACATGCTGGAGAAATATTAACCCTATTAGGGATAAATGGTGCTGGTAAATCTACGTTAGCTAAAATAATCCTTGGCCTAATTACACCCACTCAAGGAGAAGTAATTTATAAAACTAAATTGCGCATTGGTTATCTGCCACAAAAATTGTTATTGGATGTAACAATGCCTTTAACAGTTAAACGTTTTATGACATTAAAACCTGGAGTAAAAGCTACTAATATTATTCCTGCTTTAATACGTGTCAGTGTCGATCATCTTGTTGAGCAACAAATGCAAAAATTATCAGGTGGAGAAACTCAACGTGTACTACTTGCTCGTGCGCTACTTAATCAACCAGAATTGCTTGTTTTAGATGAACCTACACAATGCATAGATATCAACGGTCAAATTGCTTTATATAATCTGATTGACAATATTCGCAACGAATTAAATTGTGCTGTTTTTATGATCTCACATGATCATCACCTTGTTATGGCAAAAACTGATAAAGTACTTTGTATTAATAAACAAATATGCTGCTCTGGTCGACCAGAAGATGTGGCTTTAGATCCTAAATTTATTGCTATGTTCGGACAGCGTGGGATAGAGCAGATAAGTATTTATCGTCACCATCATCATAATGATCAATGTGATTTAAATAATAATATTGATAATAAACCTATAGAGAGAAATCAATCATGATTGAACTATTGCTACCTGCTTGGCTAGCCGGTATGTTGTTAGGCATTGTTGCAGGACCCTTAGGCTCTTTTATTGTCTGGCGACGTATGTCATATTTTGGTGATACTCTCGCTCATGCTTCATTACTTGGTATTGCTATTGGTCTATTACTTAATGTTAATTTGTTTTATGCTATGGTTGTTATCACACTTATTCTTGCAATTTTATTAGCTTGGCTAGAAAAACACCAGAAACTAGCTATTGATACTCTATTAGGCATAATAGCACATAGTGCCTTATCACTTGGATTAGTAGTAATTAGTTTAATAGACAATATTCGTATGGATTTAATAGCTTATTTATTTGGTGATCTATTATCAGTAACCACCGAAGATGTTTTTTTAATTGCGATAGGCGTAGCAATTGTTTGCTCAATTATTGTCTGGCAATGGAGTAATTTACTATCAATAACAGTTAATCAGGATTTAGCTTTTGTTGATGGTATAAAAATACAGCAACTTAAAATACTATTAATGCTACTTACTGCCATTACAATAGGTATTGCCATGAAATTTGTTGGTGCTTTAATGATTACATCATTATTAATTATTCCTGCGGCTACGGGTAGTCGATTTTCTAAAACACCAGAGCAAATGGCAGTTTCTGCTATTATTATCAGTATGTTTGCCGTAACAGCTGGACTTACTCTCTCTGCTTATTGCGATACAGCAGCAGGGCCTTCTGTTGTGATCTGTGCAAGCGTTTTATTTGTATTAAGTTTATTTTTTAAAATAAAAAACTAATGTTTTAAATACATTAAAACTAATATTTAAAACATTTATTCATTATAAATTAAGTATAATTAATAGTTAATTTTTATTTTTTATATAATTATAATTTGTAATTAACATTAATTATCTAAGTGCTAAATTTTATATTTTTTAAGTTATAAAGTATAAAAGATAATTTTATCTATGCATAAGAAATCTTAATTTATAAGTTTTTGTCTAGATTAATTTGTATACAAGAAGAATAAACTAATTTAGTTTCAGTATTTTTAAAAATAGAGATTTGCATTGATTTTAGTTTAGTTTTACAATTATCCAAACTAATTAATTAATAAATGCTAATTTTTATTAAAATGATAGATTTTAAAAAAATTAATGCTGAATATAATACCTTTAATTTAAGGAGTGTAATATTGTTTTGTTTTTTTAAATACTATTATTTGATAAGTATAAATTAACAAAAAATAAATCTACAGTGATTATCCGTTTCATAACGATATTTAATATTAACATCATTTATTTTATACTTGAATTCTTTATCTTTAAATTTCGAATGACTTTATGCCTAATCTAGCAATAGATATTTTTTTTTGAATAAATATTAGCAAAACGCACGTAAGAATAATAACAATTATCGATGTAATAAATATTATATTTATCTTTTAATTTTATATAAATAATTTTTTATTCAATAATGCTTATAAGATAAGAAATAAATTAATTATGATATATCTTTAAATTAAATAGATTTTTGTTTAATTATATTTTAAATTTAAAATAAAAAATATAATTTATTTATAATATTTAGTTATTAAATATATTTAAATTATAGATTTTAAATAAAAAGTAATTAATAGGTTTGTTATAATAGTTGAGATTAAAATATAGATATAAATTTTTAGCTTAGTTAAAAATATTAGTAATTATTATTGAATATCTTGATTATAAGATTTAGTTTTTAATGAAAATAACTAAGGTTTTATATTAAAAATTATTTCTTGATAAAAATGTATTGATAATATCATAAATTATTCATAGGCTAAAATAGCTTAATAAGTAATACGATATGGAGTTATTAGTAAATCTGGTGTATAATGGGTTAGAATTATAACTCTGATGATTCGTAAATCTTCTCTTTATCATTAAATTAGATATCCCCTATTACCATGATTAGCAGATTCAATTCGCTCAGCGCTATACTAGCTTTCTGAGCAGACAAGAAAAACTCAGAAACCATTAAAATAGTTATTTTCTTGAATTACAGTATATCGTACATCGACTTAGTAGTTTCATTGTCACAAAATCCGACTCAATCGGATTCGTCGTTTTTATTGATGCCAAGTACACTGATGGGATAATATAGAATATTAGTAGCTCTTATCATTCTTTCTCCAAGTTCCTTATCTCTTTATGAGATACTGAAAAAGAGATACTGAAAACCTTACCAACAAGACATTAAGATATTTATTATCGGCATCGAGCTCTCTTCTACCCAGAGAGCTCGCAACTCATTCTTAAATTCGATTAGATGGCTTTTGTAATGTAATCGATAGATCATTTATCTGCTCAATAGCGTTGGTTCAGCATCCCTAGGGATGTCTTTGCGATTGCATTCAAAACTAAGAGCACCTCACAACTCCCGTCTTGATTAGTAAATCTTGTGGAGATACGCTTAAGTCACGCGGTCGAAGTTTATTGAGAAGTTTAGCCCAGTTTGCTTCTAACTCTCAATAATGATATTTGACCGTAACAAGATCTTTAGATCTATTCCAAGTGACCCAAATATCTAATCACTAAGCAAAAAGGATCAACTTACCTGACAAAGCGTTTATATCTTCAGGCAAGTAATAAATATAGGTGTATTACTTAAATCATGTAGGTACTATTATCTGTGCTTTTTAAGTCATTGGCATCTTAGTTTACTTACTTATGGTATTGTAGAGAAATCATATATTTCCACAGAGAATCGGATTAGGGCATCGTAAAATCACTATTAGATAATATCTCGCATATACAAGGTATAGTAATAGTAGCAACTTTTAATATTTTTGCGTACTTAAGATAAGTTGCTAGCAATAAGTTTTAGAAGTATATTTCGTTACCACTGCTATTTCACTGAATTTAATTACTTTAATTTTAATATGCCAATATTATTCTATATAGTTTACTGTAGCAAATAACTATTATGGGCAATAAATTTTTCCGACCATCGATAAGGCAGTGCTTATACTCTTGTCGCAGTATGGCTTAGAGCTTAACCTCAATAACGTGCCTATCAACTATTTAGCACTATTAGA
This sequence comes from Arsenophonus sp. NC-PE1-MAG3, assembly GCA_052174455.1. GTDB lineage: Bacteria > Pseudomonadota > Gammaproteobacteria > Enterobacterales > Enterobacteriaceae > Arsenophonus. The sequence continues at coordinate 12,224 of JBQMRP010000054.1, forward strand.
TTAGTTCATACAAAGGAGAATAGGTAATGCTTGGTTTCATGAATACCTATAAGGGTAACTTTCATAGCATATATCTCTCTGTTATTGAGATCATGCATGAAATTAATCAGTAGAATAATTAGCTTGCCATCGGCAAACCTAATAGATCAGAAATGAGCATAACTCGAGGGAAATTGTTTTCCATATCTATTTTGATTTATTATTTATTGTTTTTTATTTAAATAGGTTGGATTAATTATATTTTTTCTAATTTATAGCATTAAGTTGTTATTAGTATAAAGCTAATTAGTTTTTAGATTAATATTCGAGATAATTTATATTATTATTTGTTATAATAAATTATTAGCTTTATATTTTTATTTATTATGATTATGTCATTATTTTTTGTATGTTTTTTTGGCTAGTTTTATAGTTAGTTTTCTTACTTTCTGTGATGAAATGGATGTATTTATTTATAGCAATAAGATAAAATAAAAAATAAGTTAAAAACTACTCATTTAGTTATTAATGAGTCAAAAAGGTTTTTTTTGAACAAAATTTTTTGGCATTTACTAGAAGATAAATTTATTTACCAATTTATCCAAATTTTAATACAATTAAATTTCAGGCGCAAAATTAATTATAACCAATTGATTTTTTATTGAATATCAAACGGCATGAGAGGATTTGAACCTCCGACCCCCGACACCCCATGACGGTACGCTACCAGGCTGCGCTACATGCCGATACAAACTCACTACCATACTACTTTTTAGATTAAAATCAATAGAAAGTGCTACTATTGATTGATTTTTAATTATTAACCAATATTAAAATTGTCAGAATCGTCAAAGTTTCTTAGTAGTTTAGTTAAATTAGGTTTTTCATCTTTTATTATGTTATCTTTATTATCAAAGATATAAATCTCTCTATTTTTATTAATGTATAGCGTTTTATTAGCAAGATTAATAATAAATACTTGTTCATCACCTAATAGAACCCAGGGTTGATTACGTTTATAGGTAAAAAGATCTTCATTTTGAGAATAGTCTTTTTTGTGAATTATTCACATACAGAAAATTTTTCATTTAAGGTGGTCATATTATCTTAATGACTGATTAAGTTATTAATTTTCTGCGTTTAGATATTGTTAGATCAATATATCCATAAAGGCACCTTCATTTGTTTAAAATTAAATTTACCGTTAGTGCGTCATTTTATTGGTTCATGAATTTCTGAATTTCTATTATTGTTTGCCGTAATGACGATAACAGTATTCTTTAATATATTTTTTTATTTTAATGTATAAAGTATATGCTTAATCTCATGATCTAATTGTAACTTATTGTCACTTTGTATTTTTGATTATCAAAATCATTAAGATTAAGAAAAGAAAACCACTGAATATGCTTTTTGATGCACCTACCCATTTAACCCATCAATCGGTAGTTTTATAATCATTACTTGACAGTATTTTAGGTAATAAATAATCCGCTATAATTCTATGATGGAACAATAGCTAAATAAATCCAACCGATAAAAATAGACCAAATTGATAATTTTGATATTTGAATAATTCAAGTAGGGCGGAAAGTTTTCTGCTATTAAGCATATTAGCTAAATAACTAGGCGATAAACCGTAAAATAGGCTAAATAACACATCTTAATTTTAAATATTTACACTGATATACAGGTTACACATTGTGTACTGATTATTTTAACAGCGTTGAATACTGGTATATCTTAGTTCTGTTTTGATAGCTAATATTATTAACTACAAACAGTAATAAATTATACTTCAGTTTTCTGTTTTGCTAGCTAAGTGGTTTAAGTGGATATTTAATAGATGGTCCTGAAGAGTTATCTTCTTATTGTATTTTGCATTAATATTTCACTTTATCAAGATAACTATAACGTTTAAGAAATTTCGTGCTGTCATTGTATGAGATAGCGAATAATTAGCTTGTTGCATAGTTATTTGGCGATAAAATTTGCATTAACCAAAATACACATTAAATGTGACATAACAAGTGTTATGATAAAAATGTTTACCAGGGGGATTAGCAAATGATTGACGGTTTGGGTTGCGTAATTTTGCTAACTCCAGGTAGTAAATAATATCTCAATTAAAACATAATTGGCACATAAATAAACATCAATTGGCATTCTCGTGCTATTTTATTATTTTTAGGATTTATTAATAATTCCCATAGTAGTGGTGTTAAATGGAGGTTGTAGTGCGAAAAAAGCAATATTAAAAATGAGAGAAGTTAGTATGATTGTAGTAAAAATAATGTATAAAAATTTTAGTGGTAGCTGTGAACAAACAATAAAGGTAATAGGAAAGATGATTAAAAGATAGCAGGCAAAAATAACAAAGCTAAAATGTCCAAGTCAATTGACAATAACATTAATATAGCCAAGTAACGTACTCAGCCAATCAAAAACAAACAGATATCGGTTACTTAATATTAAATGAGTATTATATTAAGTAATGGATACCAATATCTTAAACTTATCATTTAGAAGATTTTTTCATGATGGTTTCGAGAGTTGGTTACCATATAATATTTTATCTGCTAAATTAGTGAATTCTTTTTTTTATTAACATAAGCAAGTAAGGCCTGAGCAAAAAATTTTACATAGTTTTACGCTGATTCAGCGTAACGGTTATAAATTAAATTTGTTACTATACTAACTTATTGTGTTAAGAATATAATAAGTTAGTGCTTTATGTATTTAATGCCTAGAATAAGTCTAGGATAAGATGTTCAATTTGTTCATTACTATAACGGAATGATTTATTAGATAATAAAATCCTGAATAAATAAAATTTTTATTTTTTAGCATATTGTTGCGTTTTTCTGTAGTTTTTATCTAATTAATTAGATAATTTCATTTAATACTATTTTAAAATAACCTATTTCTCTTAGGTTAGAGATTATATTATTATGCCCATAATACAAAAATTCTATATTAATAGGTACTAATTTGGTTGTGTAAAGGTTATCGATGTTTGAATATCATTGATATTTATCCAATAAAGAAAATAAGAAGTAAATGATCAAGCTAATCTAACCTAGATTACTTTACAGAGTTATTAGCAAATCTGGTATATAATTGTCAAACTTCGAGCTCTGAAGCTTCGAAAATCTGCTTCCATCTGGTAAGAAAAACTGAAATCCAGCTCAAAAGTGCAATCGCTTAGGCTGATAATCGATCTGATGTAAAGAAGGTTCAATTTAAAGATAAAGAACAGATTTATCAAGAATTAGAGTGGAACGGTATTCTGATTGACATATATTAAATTTACTAATAACTTCTAAAGAGTGACGGTAGAACATATTTAATTTTAATCTCCTTACCATATAGGTAAGGTTAAAATACAATTATCATCCTAAGTTCAATTTAGATAAAAATTATAACTATTTTAATCAAAAATGAGTGGATATAAACATTAAATTATTTACTTCAAAAGTAAGTGATTTGTTATTAATGTTTTTTAAAATGTGCAATTAGACGTTTGCGTTTACGTAACTGCGTTGATGTTAATTTATTTTTCTTGCCAGCATAAGGATTATCACCTTCTTTAAATTGAAGACAAATTGGTGTTCCCATAAGTTGTAATGTGCGGCGAAAATAGTTCGTTAAATAACGCTTGTAAGAATCGGGTAATTCAGCAACTTGATTGCCATGGATGACTATAATCGGTGGATTATAACCGCCAGCATGAGCATATTTTATTTTCATTCTGCGGCCTCGTATCAGAGGTGCTTGGTGTTCTTCTTCTGCTATCTTCATAATGCGTGTTAATAAGGACGTACTTAATCGCCGTGTTGCTGATTCATAAGCTTTATTAATAGGCTCAAATAAATTATCAACACCTCTACCATGTAGAGCTGAAATAAAATACACTTTAACAAAATCAATAAAACCTAATCTAAAATTTAGCATATCTTTTACTGATTGTTGATCTTCTTGGGACATACCATCCCACTTATTAACTACAATTACTAGAGAACGCCCAGCATTTAAAATAAAGCCTAGCAATGATAAATCTTGATTAGAAATTCCTTCTCTGGCATTAATAATAAGTAAAACAACATTAGCATCTTCAATTGAGTGTAATGTTTTTATCACCGAAAATTTTTCAACGGTTTCAGTTATTTTCCCTCGTTTACGAACACCAGCTGTATCAATCAGTATATATTTATATCCATCCCGTTCCAATGGGATATAAATACTATCACGCGTTGTACCTGGCATGTTATAAACAACTACTCGATCCTCTCCTAAAATACAGTTAGTTAAAGTTGATTTACCGGCATTTTGCCGGCCAACAATCGCTAACTTAATTGGTAATGAACGCGGATCAAAGCCTTCTTCTTCATTATTGTCGATGGATTTTTTTTTTAAGGTAGCCAATAAGCCGCATTGGCTACCTCCTTCTGGCAATAATTCAATATTATTGGTTAATTTTGGTAAATAGGGAGAAATTACTTTTTCAATCAATTGAGTAACACCGCGTCCATAAGATGCAGCAATGGGATAAATATCTTTGATGCCAAGTGTATAAAAATCTCCTAAAACCATATCAATATTTAAACCGTCAATTTTATTTGCTACCAGGTAACTATTTTTCTTGTGAGTGCGCAAATGTTTCGCAATCTTATGATCTGACGGCATCAACCCTGAACGAGCATCAACCATAAAAAAAACAATATCAGCTTCTTCAATTGCCAGTAAGGATTGAGAAGCTATATGGGTTTCTATTCCCTTTTCTGAACCATCGATACCACCGGTATCGATAATAATGAACTCCTGTCCTGCAAACTCTGCTTTCCCGTATTTTCGATCACGAGTTAAACCAGGAAAATCAGCAACCAGCGCATCTCTAGTTCGAGTTAATCGATTAAATAAAGTAGATTTTCCTACATTTGGACCCCCTACTAGCGAAATGACAGTTATCATTTAAGATGCCTAATAAAAATTAAAATTGATATTCTAATTACAATCTTTTTAATACTAAAAAACAAAATAGTTGCAGAAATTAGTAACTGTTAATTATATCTGGAAAATAAGAAAATGTCAGAGAATTAACATTTAATAAGATACACAGTTCCATCTTTTGCTTGAATAAGTAATTTATCACTGGCAATAATTGGATGGCTGTGTAAACCCAAATTATTAATTTTATTTTGTGCCACAAAATGACCATTTTGGGTATCTAACCAATGAAGATAACCTTCCCCATCGCCAACCACTAAATAACCATTATAAATAATCGGTGCAGTTAAATTGCGATGTAATAAGGCATCTTGAGTCCATGATGTGATACCATCGTTTTTGCGAACTGCTAGCACACGATCATTTTGATCAACTAAGTAAATAATATCATTGGCAACAATAATATCATTCACCGTTCCTAAATCACGCTTCCAGATAATTTGGCTAGAGTGCATATCCATTGCAACTAAATCACCATTATACGCAATAGCAAAGATAGTGCTTGAATTGGTATCAATAACTGGCGTTATATTAACATCATGTAAGCGATCAATTTCAGTTGCACTACGGATTTGAGAAATATATTGCTGCCAAGCAATTCGTCCTTGATCAAGTATTATGGCAGTAATACGACCCCCACCACTACCAACAATGGCAATTCCATAGGCAGTAGCTGGCGATGATTTTCCTCTTATTGATAATTTTGAAGTGTCTAAATTAATACTCCATTTATTTTGTCCAGTCTGTGGATCTAACGCTTGTAATACACCATTACTGGTATGGATTAATACTAAACCATCACTAACTACTGGCTGGGAAAGCGCTTCTCCGGAGACATCGGTTTCCCATTCTATTTTTCCATTAATTTTATTTAATGCTATAACTTTTCCGTTTTCTGTTCCAAGAAAAAGCTTATTTTCTGAAACCGTTAATCCGCTAGAAAGTAAGGCTGGCAAATTACCCGTGAAAAAACCAACTTGTTGTGATAAATCAATTGACCATAACATATCACCTGAATCAATATTTATTGCTTTCACTGTTCCTTTTCGATCAGCTGCATATATAACAAAATTATCATAAGCCGGTGAAAGTTTAGAGTAAAATTCTCCACTACCATCTCCTATCGAGCGATGCCAGATGATAGAAGGGATAAATTTATTCTTAACTTCAGGTAGATGAGAGATTATGATAGAATCTTTTTCCGTTGAGCATGCCATTAATAAAGTCACTACTGACAAACCAACTAAAAGCGTTCTAATCAATTGCATGTAATATTCCTTTTAGTTTGGTAAGCTACTATTAATTTTCATTTTTAATATTGCCTTCATTATTTCAGATCTGCTTGATTCAATTCCTTTAGAGTAAGCCGCACGAGCACCAGCAATATCACCTTTTTTTAGTAAAACATTACCACGAATATCTTCAACAATCATATTCCATCCTTTATTATGAATTTGAGTCAAAGTAATCATAGCTTGATCTGTCTTATTCAACGCTAATTGTATACGTGCCAGTCTTATATTGATTAAATCTTTAAGATTATCTAATTTTGCTTTAGCTAGAGCATTTAGTAATTCTTTTTCTGCACCAATAATATCATTTTTTTCCACCGCAATTTTAGCTAATTCAATATTTGTCAATACACCATAAATATTATTTGTCTCATTAGCAAATTGCTTGCCAGAAGCAATCGCTTGTTTTGAACCTGTCTGCAGTTGAGAAGAAATTTGCTCAAAAGTTTGAGCACTTTTTTGCAAACAATTTGTCTGATATAATTGCCAATAATTCCAAACAATAATTGCGCTAACTCCAATAGCTAGCCAAATTAATAACGTTTTGGCATTGTTAATAAAAAAGCATTTTATAGCATCTATCTGCTCGTTTTTAGTGGTATAGATTTCCACAGAGTCTCCTTTAATCTAAAAGTTTAGTCAAACTTATAGAAATATTCTGCTGAGAAATTTTTTTCTGTTTACCCGTACGTAAATCTTTTATTGTGACTTTACCAGATTGACACTCATCTTCACCTAAAATTAGGGCAATTTTCGCCTGGTATTTATCTGCTCGAGCTAACTGTTTTTTAATATTACTACCGCTATGATTAGTCATTAATTTTAAATCTGGTAGTTTATCGCGAATCTTTTCCGCCAAGACTAATATTGCTTGTTGACTTGTGTCACCACAAGCAATTAAATAAACATCAACTAAGTTATGTTCAGCAATAAAATTTGGGTTAATCTGACGAACCAATAACACTATACGCTCCATTCCCATTGCAAAACCTACAGCAGAGGTTGCTCGTCCGCCAAGCTTATTTACCAAACCATCATAACGACCCCCAGCGCATACAGTATTTTGCGCCCCTAATGCATCAGTAACCCATTCAAATACAGTACGATTATAATAATCTAAACCACGAACTAAACGTTGATTAATTCGAGATTTAATACCTGCTACATCAAGTAATTTACAAAGTCCAATAAAATGTTGTTTTGACTCATCATCAAGATAATTAGTAAGTAATGGAGCATCATTAAGCAGTTTTTGCACGTCAGGATTTTTTGAATCAAGGATACGTAATGGGTTAGTCGATAGTCGACGTCGGCAATTTTCATCCAATTTATCTTCAGACTGTTGCAAAAAAGTGACTAATGCCTGACGGTATCTTGTTCGGGCTGCTAATGACCCAATTGAGTTTAACTCCAGTGAAACATATTTAGCAATCCCTAGTTCACGCCACCAGCGTGCTGTCATAATGATAAGTTCGGCATCAATAGCTGGCCCGGGTAAACCAAAAACTTCAGCACCTAATTGATGGAATTGGCGATAACGTCCTTTTTGTGGTCGTTCATAACGAAACATGGGGCCTAAATACCATAGACGTTGTTGCTGATTATGCAATAATCCATGTTCGATACCAGCACGTACACAACCGGCTGTATTTTCTGGACGTAGCGTTAAACTATCACCATCTCCATAATCAAATGTATACATTTCTTTTTCAACTACATCAGTGACTTCACCTATTGCGTGAGAAAATAAAGAGCTTTGCTCTACGATGGGAGTTCGAATCTCAGTAAAACAATAACTCGTAAGGATTTGTTTTAATTTGTTTTCAATTTTTTGCCAGAATTGAATATCGGCAGGAAGACAATCATTCATACCGCGAATAGCTTGAATCTTTTTAGTCACATTATTTCTCTATTTTAAAATCTACTATAATATTGATTATAAAAGTGAATATTAATAGGGTGCAATCTATAAACAAAATTAGCTCATAACTTTATGATCTATAATTGATAATTTTTATTTTTTATATATAATTTAGATTTATTATGACAGTTAGTATTTTTCAACTGAAACTAATAAGGTATTTAAATAACAAAAAGCACATAAACACAAAAAGAAATTTCATTTTCTCCCATCAACTAATTACTTGTGAATACAAAGAGTAACAGAAAAAATCAACTATTTCGCTACAACTAGCATATCAACAAATTATAATAATGCGTCTATTTATGTGCAAGATAAATTATTAATAAATAGAAATAATATACTTAAGAAACAATGCATTAATAAAATATTATTTATGGTATTGATCATTATCAACACTAAAAATACAAAGTATACAACTATCTGAGCTCAGGTATTCATTTAGGCTCTTTGAAAAAAATATAAGGCATATTTCAAATGAACTGGAAAATTGCAAATGAATTAAATTCAAGGAAAGTACAATGATCGCCAATTCTTATATCTCTATTTAATAGAATAGGATTTAAACTTTATAGAAATACTTTCTAGCCAAAAAAAAAATAGAAAAAATTTAGGCTACTTTTTACCCTTAAAGAAAAATACTATCAAAAATTAATGATAAAGTTATTATTAAGCTTGATGGTCTTGATAAGTAAAAAAAATATATTAAGAATTATACTCATTTCTGATATATGTGATTTCGGAGATGGCCGTGGCGTATATCATACTGATTGATTTCATGAATAACTTCAACAATAGAGAGGTGATATGTCATGAAAAACCTACTCTACAGGTATTCACGAAACTAGATATTAGTTGTATCCCTTTTCTATGAATTTATTCGTAATCGCGCTAGCCTAACTTTATAGGCGCACCCGCTGTTAAGGCGGAGCTCAAAGCCATGCGCTGCAACATAGTGAACGGTTGTCTTATTTGGGCGCCATTACTGTTCTCCTTAACGCTTATTTAAGACAGTGAAGCCATACAGACTGGTTATTGGCCATATTGAGAGATTAAAGTGCCTAAGATCTGGGGTGTTGGTCGTAATCCCGGCAACGGAATATGCTTTCTAAAGCTCTTTATTACTATCTTAACTGAAGCGTGCAAAAGCAGCGAATAGTTATTACTATTGCCTATATATGCGAGGCAATATGCACCGGTTATTTTCATGAAGCTATTGGGGAGAGAGTTTCTCGGTGAAAAGCACATAATATTTGTCAAATACCATAAGTAAATTGAAATAGCGATGACTTAAAGAGCGCAAGTAATGGTTTTAGTATGATTTAAGCGATACACGCTATGTTTATTTGTGTTCTGATGGCATAAATCCCCTGGTTAGGCAAGATAATTGCTTTTATCTTATACTCATTATCGGCCTCACTGAGCATACATGTAAGAAAGTAATTGTATCGAAGATGGTTATTAAGAGTTAGAATTCAACTTAGCATAACATCTCAATTATCTGCGAGCGCGTAGCTTAATTGTATTTCCAAATTTTCTACGGAAGACACGGTGCTTTGGTTTTTAGAATGCAATGGCAATGATATTCCAGGATATGCAGGACTAATGTAAATTAGTTACGTAAAATATATAATGCACTAGTTTCATTTCCTAAAGGTATGCAATAAAAAGTTAAAACTTGTGAGTTTGCTAAGAAATCTAGCTAATAAGGAACTATGATGGGGAGTAATAAATCCCTTAATGTTTTTGTTGGCAAAGTTTCCAGAAAAGCATCCTGCATGATGAAAAAGCTGGAACTAGTTAAGGGGATTTTACTTGCTGACTTTACTGGTAAATAACGTCTAATTTAAGAATAGAGAACAGATTCCATAAAGCATCAAATGTAGAACGTAGTCTGATCCACCATATACCAGAGTTACTGATAACTCATTAGCCAGGTTGAATTATTTATTATGTAAATATCGTAATAATAAAATTAAACCCATTAATTCTAAATTATCTGATCAGATTTATTTATTGTCATCATTACTATTGGAGAGTAATGAATCTGTTCAACTAGTTTTTGGTTATTTTTTACTCGAAATCAATAATATACTTAGACATAAAAGTAGTGAGATTATTAAAATAGCTATTAAATAATGGTTGAGTAATGAATTTTTATATTAAAAGATTCGAATTTGAATATATCCGTAAAGTAGCATTAAAAATATGAGCTGACGAAGTAGGTAGGTTATACTATATTAAAAATAATTTTATCTGTATTCATACAGGACGCATCATATTAGAAAATGGTAACCTATTAGGTTTTAGATAAATTTTAGTTAAGTAATGGACTTACTACTATATAAAATTTAAAATTATTTCTGTAACTGATTTTATGTAAAATTAAACGTAAATTTCAGATGAAAGAAATTTAAATTTTGTTATTTCTAATCCTAGAAGGGAATAGAAAAATTAATCGCTGAAATTGCATAGTGTTTATTAAATTTATAGTATAGATTATTAATCTATAGCCACTTTAATCATGCAGCTATAGCTGTACTGAATTAGCAGTATATTTTCAGTATCAATTTATGATTTGCAATTTAAAGAAGATAATTTTTTTGATCAAGAGATTGCTATTTAAAGCTAAATGTTTGGTGTAGCGCACTATTTCCAGATTTTACGCTAGATCACTATTTGTGAGTGAGTAATAAATTATTTACTGATATCAAACCTGTTTTATACTACCAAGTAGTAGTATGCGACAAGATATCCTATCTTAAATTAATTAAGTGATAAGTTAATTTTTATGAAAGATCTTCTTTCAAAGTTAGAGTTATTCGCACTGATTTTCCTAAATGTGATCATGAAATATTAATCCCTGCCAGTATAACTCTGGCTTTTTTATTTTTAATTATAATTAATAGCAAAAAGTTTATAGTTGAAAAATTAAATTTCTATTTAAAAGAAGAGAAAAAGTATTATCCTTTGCTAAAATGATGATAAGATTGGTTTGATGAACCTATTGTAAATGAAAATTTTATCGAGTATATATTTTGATCTAATTCATTAATCCTTGTTAAATTAACTCTATGGATTAGTTTAACAAGGATTGTTTTTCATTTTATAGATTGTTGTTGATAACAATTCTGTTATCTTCTCAGTTAATTTAAGAATTTATAAAATATTCTATCGTCATACAGAATCCATTTGTATGTATCTGTGAGTAGGAATCCTTTTATTAGAATAGCGAACCTCGATTTTTCCGGTTTTTTCTAGTCGTTATCTCCAGCGGTCCTATACATCTTCTCTAATAATGTGCCTTGTTGAGGATTCGAGAAGAAATTATAGTAATGCAGAATTTTGGAATGCTTCGCCGAAATATGCTAATATAGTGTTCAATTATCTGTTTTTGAGTCAAGGAAGAATGCCTTTACTGCTTATTAGTCCGGCGGGGTGGTCATAGTAATTTATGTACTACCTTCTTTCTCAATAATATCGTAGTTTTAACATGCATTGTGAGAAATTTAAGGTAGTGTCAGATTTATTTCATACTATGCTACCTTTTTACCTTTTTAGCGAAATGTACATTTTTTAGTAACGTTCATACTATTCCTTCAGGTGTAACGCCGTCACCGTTTCTTGGCGTAGATTTACCCCAGATCAGAAAAACTACTTGGAATTTATCAGATAATAGTTGTAACACAGAAGCCGGATGATATCGCCTCACCAGATTTTTCGACCGCTATTTTTAAGAATAGCTTATTCTATACAGAATGTTTAATATCTAAACCGCTATGAGTGATGGAGATATGAAGATGTGAATGTTAATTGATTTATTAACTATAATTGTATAAGGCACATAAGATACTAATTTCGATATCCTGTTGTGTGCCCACTATAGCATAGTGTGGGGGGTAGCAGATCAAAACAGAGATTTTAGTAGTGGTCAGTTATTATAAAAAAGTTTAAAGGAGATAAGTATAATAAATGAAAGTAATATATTGTTAGTTGCAATCAGGTAAAATATGAAATTGCTGTACTATAATCATTGCTCGGTAGCTTTGACGTTTCATAAACTGTAGGCTTTTGTAACTCTAGAACTTTTACAAGAAAAAATGATTGTGGGAGCATTTATAATAGCACAATTCTAGCAACCAGACATCAATGAAATAAGTGGTGTAGGAAAGGATTCCATTGACAAAATAGGATGGGTCCATAAGTGAACACTTTCATCGTGTTTTTAAGAAAGTTATTTCAGCTTTCATTAATGGTAAAAAGTAGTTTAGTTTGGCGGGGGATTATATGTATGTACATCTGGATATTTTGCTAGAAAAAATAGAAATCGTTATCTAATAAGTATTGGTCAGATCTATCGGCTCAACTATCTTTATCTTCTTCTAAGGAGAAGAGAAGAAGATGAATTATCATTCCTAGTTCCATATAGGTGATGGATTGATAGGCAAATATATTTTAGTGATTTCAACTTCATATGCAGTTATATCCAGTATCATCGGCTTGACCTTGTGCCATCCAGTTTCTCAAAACCAAGGATAATTATAATTATAGAGATGGATAATATTTGTCTATTAAGAAAATAATGGGGACTTTGATGGGTCTAGCATATTGCTATATATGCCTCTTTGTGGTGTTATGAAAAATTCAGTTGATTTACTCTTATTTATTTCGGGAGGGGGAAATATAAAGAGCTTCGGATAAACAGGTTTTGTAATACGTAAAGTCGCGTAGTTGTCCTGATTTACCCGATTTATGCTTTTTAGAAGATTTACTTAAATCTATATCTGTGTGAATTTTTAAAAAATTAATATATAGCAAAGTATTAAAGTAGCACTAAGATTATAAAGATCATAAAAGTAGCGTAGTTGTGCTCCTCAACACCATACTGTCCTACGTTTACTATTATTTATATTTTGAAACATAAAATTTCTTCTTGTAAGAAGAATTGTATTTTTGTATTATTTCAAAGTAAATAAAATATTTTACAGTGGAATACTTTGGACGCAGAAACAAGACGACACTAAACTATTAGAAATGGTTTTCCAATGGTTGGAAACTAATTTTTATCAGTGGCAGGTGTCTGAAATAACACCAATGAGGGTAATAATGATGAAGCGCAATATATTTGCAATAGTTATCCCGGCGGCGTTGTTAGCTAGTACAGCAAACGCAGCTGAAATCTATAACAAAGACGGCAATAAACTAGATCTATATGGTAAAGTTGGCGTTCGTCACTTATTTAGCAAAAGCAGTAGTAGCAATGATTCGCGTGTACATTTTGGTATTAAAGGTGATACTCAAATCTCTGACCAACTAACTGGTTTTGGTCGTTTTGAATTGGAAACTAAAACCAATAAAAGTGAATCTGAGAACAAAAATACAAATAGTCTAGTTTATACCGGTTTAAAAATTGCTGACTTTGGTTCATTGGACTATGGTCGAAACTATGGGGTTTTTTATGATGTCAGCGCATGGACTAACGTTCTGCCTATTTATGGTGCAGACTATATATCTCAGACTGACAGCCACTTAACTGGTCGTAACCTGTTAACTTACCGTAGTACAGATTTCTTTGGTCTAGTCGATGGATTAAACTTCGCCCTACAGTATCAAGGCAAAAATACAAAAAGCAATGAATCAGGTACCTCAGATTACTTAAAAAATAACGGTGATGGTTTTAGTGTAGCTGCTAACTATAATATCGGATGGGGCGTTGCATTAGGTGCAGGTTATGCAAAATCTAATCGTAGCATGACTGATGAAAATAAAGATTTAAGCGGCGCTGGTGGTAATAGTGCTGAGGGCTGGAATGCCGGTATTAAATATGATGCCAATAACCTGTATTTAGCAGCAATGTATGGCGAAACTCGTAATATGACTAGCTTTGGTCATGGTGTAGATTCTCTTACTGATCTTAGCTTAACTCGAGTCGCTAACAAAGCTGAGAACTTTGAATTGGTTGGTCAGTATCTGTTTGATGAAATTGGTCTAAAACCGTCTATTGCTTATGTGCAGTCTAAAGGCAAAGATTTGCCTGATGTTGTTTACGATCAAAAGCAAGATTTAGTGAAATATGTTTCTCTTGGTGCTTTCTACTATTTCAACAAAAACCTGACCGCAGTTGTTGATTACAAAATCAACCTAGTTAATAGTAATGGATTTACCAAAAAATATGGTATTGGCAGTGATAACTTGGTTGGTTTAGGTTTAGTTTATCAATTCTAATTATCATTTACCGGTAATTTAACAGCAAAAGTGAAAACGTAAATTTAAAAAGCAGTGCTAGAGTGGAAAGTGCTGCTTTTTTATCAATTTATATTAAGTAGTAAAATGCTATTATCAGGTTAATAATATTAACCTAAAATATCATAAGTTTGCTTTATTTTTTATCGTAGAGTGTAGCAAATTGTTTTGCTCGCATTAACCTGGATCTCTCTCGATTACTAAATCGTAAGTGAGTTAGTGGAATTATAAATATGTTAGAAAATATTATTCCGGCTCCTGCCGATCCAATTTTAGGCTTAATAGAGAGTTTTAATACTGATCCGCGTAAACAAAAAATTAATTTAGGTATTGGTGTTTACAAGGATGAATCAGGGAAAACCCCCATTCTTGTTTCCGTCAAAAAAGCAGAAAAATATCTATTAGACAACGAAGTAACTAAAAATTATCTCGCTATTAGCGGAATAGCAGAATTTTCCAGCGTTACTCAAACATTACTGTTTGGCAACAATCATCCAGTTATCACTCAAAATCGTGCTCGTACTTTACAGGCACTAGGCGGAACTGGTGCATTGCGTATTGCCAGTGAATTTATTGCTAAACAGACCTCTGCACAACGGATCTGGATTACTCAACCAACCTGGCCAAATCACAAGAATATATTTAAAGCTGCTAATCTGATAAGTTGTCATTACAATTACTATGATGCTAAAAAGCATAATTTAGATTTTGTTGGCATGTTAACTAGCTTAGAAGATGCGAAGTCGGGTGATGTACTATTACTACATGGTTGCTGTCATAACCCTACCGGTATCGATCTAACGCCAGAACAATGGGAAATTCTATCTACTCTAGCAGCAGAAAAAAACTTATTACCGGTTTTTGATTTTGCCTATCAAGGTTTTGCTAAAGGTTTGGAAGAAGATGCACAAGGTTTACGTATTTTTATCAATAAAAATCCTGAAATCATCATTGCCAGTTCCTACTCAAAAAATTTTAGCTTATATAATGAACGGGTTGGCGCCTGTACGATTATTGCTAATAATAGTGATCAAGCAGAACAAGCATTTAGTCAAATAAAATTGATTATTAGAGCAAACTATTCTAATCCTCCTTCCCACGGTGCAGCCATTGTTACCACTATTTTATCCGATGAGTTTCTAAAGAAAGAGTGGAGCGAAGAGCTAACAATAATGCGGCAGCGTATTCAACGTATGCGGCAATTATTTGTAAATACATTACAAGAAAAAGGCGCTAAACAAGATTTTAGTTTTATTAGAAAACAAAATGGCATGTTCTCTTTTAGTGGTCTTAATCAAGACCAAATAACTCAGTTACGTGAAAAATATGCTATATATGCAATTAGTTCAGGCCGAATTAATGTCGCTAGCTTAACATTACAAAATATGATTCCTTTATGCAAAGCTATCATTAATGTTTTATAAAAAATATTTTTAATTCAAATTGTTACCGATTATGCTAGGATCTTAATCAATTTTTATTATGAGTAGCTAGCTATAAATTATAGATGTTTAATAAAATTATTTTTGATTAAAAAGATTAAATTAATGTTTAATACTTAAATTAAGTTTTCTTATTTCTTGTGTATGGTTTCGGAGATCTTAGCGTATTCTTAGATTAATTTCTCGAATAATTACAACAACAGAGAGATGATATTCCATGAAAGTATACCCTATAGATATTTGTAAAACCAGATATTACCTGTATTCCATTTTGCATGAATTTATTCGTAATAGTGCTAGATAGCTGATAGCAGCCCCTGTGAATTGAAACTCAAAAAACATGCTGAAAGAGCATGATGAGCGCCTCCTTTTGCGGTAAGCGTGTCTCCATGCTAATTGTCCGTAACGGTTTTGCCACAGAAAACTATATAGATTGCTAATTGGCGATGTTGAGATAAAAGTGCTTAAAATAAGGATTGTAGCGACAATAGAATATTCTTCAATAACTCGTTAGTGCCGCTTTATCTGTACTTGCAAAATATAGAAAAGTTAATATGATTGCTATGCTTGCAAAGCAATAGTCTTGGTGATTCATGAATCTCTGGAGTACTTATCGATAAAAAGTATAAGGTCTCTCTGAAAGCGCTATCATTAGACTAAAAAAAGAATACCTTGAAGAACATAGGCATTGGTGGTTACGTAATTTACACGATACGCCTAATATTTATTTCTGTGTCGATAACATAATCGTCCTATCAGGCAAGATGATCGCTATGGCCTGCTTATTAATATTAGCGGCAGTGCGCATGGATATAAATACATAATTGATATCGAAGATGATTATCGATAAGAAGAAGCAAAGTGGCTAAACCGCTCAATAACTGGGTAAGCGTGTGTGGATTAACCGTATCTTCTAGAGTTTCTACAGGAGCCGATGCCCTTAGTTTTGCAATGGAATAACAAAGATATTCTAGGACATATAGTATTAATGCTATTGAGTACATAAAATAGCTAATATACTGCTTTCACTAACTAAAGGCATACAGCCGAAAATTAAAGTTGAGCTGCTTGAGGTTTGGTTAGCAGAGAGCCGAAATGTCGCTAATAAAGCTTAATGTTTTGTTGATAAAATGTTTTAGTGAAGCGCTATTTTGCAGCAATGAAGAATCTGGAGAAAGATCGATAAAAGTTACTGGATTATATCTCTTCCGTCAACGCACACTGAGCATCATAAGAACGAAGAATCTGATTGGACTTGATTTTTGTGATAGTAAATTTATGAAACTAATGCACGAAGCATTGTGATTCGAAAAACAACCCTTTCAATATTATTAAGTCGTTCCCGTCTACTAAGAAAATTGGAAGACGCAGCCTAATAAGATTTAAGTACATTACCCTTGGTAGTAAACAAAATCCAATTTAAGGATGGAGAACAGATTTACGAAGCAATCAGAGGGGGAACATAACCTAACCGTCATACAACAGCTTTGTTAATAACTCTTAGCACAAGTTATTATCTATCATCAAATTAAAGTGCTTAGTAAATAACGGTAATATTTTATAACAGGTGTAAAATTTTTAATATACTGCCTAATGCATAAAATAAAGTATTATAGTTGATCGTTCTAGTTCCGTTTTGACAAATTTTATAATTCTAGACGAAGAATGGATGATAGAAAGTATGGATTTTTTTTGTAAAACGTTTGAATTTATAGAAGGTTGGGTTTTCTTGCAATTAGCCTTGATCTAAACAGCATATCCAATAAAATTTAAATAATGTTTAATAAGTATTAATTCGTTATCTAAAATCCTGTTTGCTAGCTATTTATTTTATTTATAAAATTAAAAATTAAATTATTGCAGCGGGTCAGCGGTAATGTTAAAACCTAATCAGATATCAATAATAGTAAAAGTTTAAATTAGGTTAATGAGGGTAAGTGATGAGTAAGGTATATAATTTTAGCGCTGGTCCGGCTATGTTACCGGTAGAAGTTTTGCATCTTGTACAACAAGAGCTTTGTAATTGGAACGGTATGGGTATTTCGGTGATGGAAATAAGCCATCGCGGTGAAGCATTTATGGAGATAGTCAAAGAAGCTGAACAAAATCTGCGTGAATTATTAAAAATACCTAAAAACTATAAAGTCCTTTTTTGTCATGGTGGTGCAAGAGGTCAATTTTCCGCCTTACCATTAAATTTATTTCAATCTAATGAAAACGTTGACTATGTTGTTGGTGGTTATTGGGCAAAGTCTGCTGCGAAAGAGGCGGCAAAATATTGTATTGTTAATGAAATTGATATTCGGCTAGAAAAATCAACTTATTTAAGTGTGCAAGCAATGGATCAATGGCCATTAATGAAAAGTTCCAAATATCTTCATTATTGCCCAAATGAAACGATTGATGGTATTGCTATTCATACATCACCGAATTTTTCGAGTAATAAAATTGTGATTGCTGATTATTCCTCAGCGATCTTATCCCGACCACTCGATGTCAGCTGTTTTGGTGTTATTTATGCCGGTGCACAAAAAAATATTGGGGCAGCAGGTATTGCATTGGTTATTATTCGGGAAGATTTGTTAGGTCGAGCAAAAAAGACAACACCTTCTATCTTTGATTACACGATACTAGCTAAAAATGATTCAATGTATAATACGCCAGTAACTTTTGCTTGGTATCTCTCAGGAATGGTATTTAAGTGGTTAAAACAGCAGGGTGGGTTAGAAGAAATAGAAAGACGAAATCAAGAAAAAGCCCGTATACTATATAATGTTATAGATAATAGTCAATTTTATATTAATCGAATCGATCCAGTTAATCGTTCGGTAATGAATATTCCATTCCAAATAGTAAAACCTAACTTAGATAATAATTTTATTAAAGCAGCAGAACAGCAAGGGCTGCTTTTTCTGAAAGGACACAAAGCGGCTGGTGGGATGCGTGCTTCAATTTATAATGCTATGCCATTAGTTGGTGTGCAGAAGTTAGTTGATTTTATGATTGATTTTGAACAGAGAAATAAATAAATTAAATAATCCTTTATAGATTAAATTAGTAAAAATACGATCTAACTTTATCATATAAAGTAAATGTGATTTAATTAAGTTATTTAACTGTGTTATTGGAGAATTTACTGTTAATGCAAGCTCTAACAATTCAACCCATTTCTTACGTTGAAGGTACTATTAATCTTCCTGGCTCGAAAAGTATTTCTAACCGGGTACTATTATTAGCTGCATTAGCGCAAGGCCAAACTATATTAACCAATCTTCTTGCTAGTGAAGATATTCGTTATATGCTTAATGCTTTGACAACATTGGGTATCAAATATCAATTATCTAAAGATTTTACTACCTGCATTGTACAGGGTGTTGGGCAGTATTTTAATCATAAAAAAGGTTTAGAAATTTTTCTTGGTAATGCGGGTACAGCTATGCGTCCATTAAGTGCAGTTTTAGCGTTAGGAGACAATGATATTATCTTAACTGGTGAACCAAGAATGAAAGAGCGCCCTATTGGTCATCTAATTGATGCACTACAGAAAAACGGAGCAATTATTGATTATCTTGAGCAGCTAGGTTATCCCCCTATAAGGATAAAAGGAGGATTTCAAGGTGGGGATATCACAGTCGATGCCTCTATCTCTAGCCAATTTTTAACCGCACTTTTAATGGCTGCACCGTTAGCGCAGAATGATACAACTATCCAAATAAAAGGAGAACTTGTTTCTAAACCTTATATTGATATAACCCTAGAACTGATGCGTAATTTTGGCGTTGAAGTAGATGATCAACACTATTGTCGATTTCATATTAAAGCTGGACAACATTATATTTCACCAGGCAATTATCTTGTTGAAGGTGATGCTTCTTCTGCTTCTTATTTTTTAGCGGCGGCAGCAATTAAAGGCGGTGCCGTTAGGGTAACAGGTATTAATAAAGGTAGCTTGCAAGGTGATACCCAATTTGCTGTTGTACTTGAAAAAATGGGTGCCAAAATACGATGGGGTAAAGATTTTATAGAATGTCAACGAGGTGAGTTAATTGGTATTGACATGGATATGAATTCAATTCCGGATGCGGCGATGACGGTTGCGACGCTGTCGCTTTTTGCTCGAGATGAAACAATTATTCGTAATATTTATAATTGGCGACTAAAAGAAACTGACAGATTAAATGCTATGACGGTTGAATTAACAAAAGTTGGTGCTAAAGTAGAAGAAGGACGTGACTATATTCGTATTTTACCATCTAAATTATTTCAGCATGCTGAAATAACAACTTATAATGATCATAGGATAGCGATGTGTTTTTCACTTGTCGCTTTG
This sequence comes from Arsenophonus sp. NC-PE1-MAG3, assembly GCA_052174455.1. Taxonomy (GTDB): domain Bacteria; phylum Pseudomonadota; class Gammaproteobacteria; order Enterobacterales; family Enterobacteriaceae; genus Arsenophonus. The sequence continues at coordinate 32,438 of JBQMRP010000054.1, forward strand.
TCAGGTACGCCAGTTACTATTTTGGATCCAAATTGTATCGCCAAGACTTTTCCAGGCTATTTTAAGTCAGTTAGAAAAATTAAGTTATCGATAATAGGGTATGTCAACAATATTAACTTCACTTTTTTAAAAAAGCATGAAGAGTGTAGTTTTTAAGAATTCAGGTTTAACTTTTGAACTAATCTTTCATAGACTGTAAAAGAATTTACTAACCAATACTGATTGAGATAATTCTTAATTATATAGGTAAAAATATTGATACTGAGCAATCTCAATCTCTTATCAGAGATTGAAAAGCCATATTTTATGGACCGATTAAATCGTGAGTTACGCTTATTTAGCGTATAGATTTGTAGAAATTGTAGCATATCCTATTGATTTATTTAATTAATAATTACAACAACAGAGAGATTATATGCTATTAAAAAGTGTACCTACCCTATATATCTGTAAATTAGATTTTATTTGTAGCTTCCTGCATGAACTCATTTCATGGTGCTAAGAAATTGATAGACACTACTGTTGAACTGTAGTTTGAAGCTATGATGTTCAACATATTCAAGGCGCTTTGTCTATGGATCTCATTTGTTATCCGTAAAGGATATTTCCTATACCTATCCATATAAACTACTATTGGCGATATTGAGATTAAAATGACTAAGGTCATGAAGAGATCTTATTGGCAATAGAATATGCCTCAACAGTTAGTTTATTGAGCTATCATCAATAGCTGGTGCATAATTCTTATTCTTCTCGCTCTGATGATTGTAAATATATTCTCCATCTTTAAATTGGACATTTATTATTACCAGGGCAGAAGATTAACTCCCTTAGCCCATTCAAGTTTCTCTAAGCAGACGGGACGGGGCTAGCTTAAATATCATAAAAGAATTATTTTTTCGAACCACAACGCTTCGAGCATTAGCTTCATAATCTCATTGTCGTAAAAGCTTATTTAATCAGATTCCTTATTCTCATTGACCCTCACTATACTGATGGGAGGGTATAAAATACTAGTAGCTATTTTCTATCTTTTTCTAGTTTCTTTATAAACTGGCAGGATCCTTTTTAAAAACTTTTCCAACAAAATATCAAGGAGTTTTATTAGCAACATCATAGATCTCTATTAGCCAGACTTCTAGCGCAGCTTACCTTTAACTTTCGGTTCTGTATGTCTTTGGAGAGTGAATCCAGCATATTAGCTATTTTTTATACCAACAGCATTTATGCTACATTTCTTGGAATACCCTTTGATCGATATTCCATTTAAAACCAATGGCACATCCCGTCTCCATTAGCAAACCTGGAAATACGCTTAAGGCACGTACTCGCAGTCTATTGATAAGTTTAGTTTAGTTTTCTTCTAATTCTTAATAATCATATTTAACTGTAACAAACTCTATAAATCTATGTGCAGTGACGCCAATATAACTACCAAAGAAAGGCGATTAGTTTTCTTAACAGAATTAGATATGCCTTGAGCCAAGAAATAAACATAACGCGTATTGCTTAAATTAGGCATTGACTATTATCTGTACTCTTTTTAATGTGTTCCTATTCAGTCTACTGATGATACTAGTAGAGAAATCATGTACTTCTAATAAAAATCCGTAGAGATTTATGAAAACTATCTGTGGATACATTCTTTACATATACAGTTCATAGTAGAAACTCTTCACTGCTTTACACGCTTCAGATAAGGTGACAGTAAAGAGTTTTAAAAGCATATTCCGTTACCACTAACTTTTCAATTCATCTTAAGCATTTTAAGCTTAACATGCTAATATCATTCTGTATAAGTTTACTGTAGCAAATAATCATTACTAGCGACAGCTTTCCGCCATCAATAAGGTAGTGTTTATATGTTTTTCGCAACCATAGTTTCAAGTTTATCCTCAACAGTGGTTTTATCATCTGCATGATACTATCATGAATGAGTTAATGTAATGGATCATAGTAATATCTAATTTCTCAGATGCCTTTATGGTAAATTTCATGATATATAATTTCTATATTTTGAAATCATTACGAAATCAATTAGAAAGATATGCCATTGGTTACGAAATGACTTACAGTAGAAATGAACATAACTCAAAAGTTGATTATTAATTTTAATGTCCTTCTAGATTTTCATGAGGACCATTGTTTAGATTGGTGGTGGTCGGGTACTTGAATTCTAGTAGAAGACGGCAAACTGTTTTTCCAAGTAGAGTGCAAGATGTTTATATTGTTTATTACTCGACCATAACAATCTATGGATATAAAAACTGAAATTACTTTTTCTACTTCAGCATCTTTTAAGAACTGTAAACGCATGATTTCTTTTTTCGTCAATAGTTATAGGTTATACCCACTAAAAGTAGGATTTATAATAGGGTTAAAGATTATATTTGATACATTAAAATTTGTGAAATATTTGAATATTATCGAGAAAAGTTCAAGCTAAACAATTTTTTATGTGTTCGTAAATCACGCGAAGTGGTTGATATAGCGACTAAATTATATTTAGGTGATATTTACAAATAACAGACGGTAGATTTAATAAAGTTGATAATTTTTTAAAAGCGAAGTTTAAATATCTGATGTCTGAAAAGATGTATTTATTGAAATCTATAACATTCATAAAGATCTTTCAGAAGAAAGATCTTTAGTCCACAAAATTATTGAAGCATTAACTAACAGTTTTTTTATAAAGCTATATGTTATTATGTTAGGGATTGTTAGTGTTGCAGTGTAGCAATACTTAAATTCTTCTAATTCCTTGATTGCAGGTTTAAATTCTTCACAGCTAGCCAATTTTACGATATATCTTCATCAAGATTTGATTCTTTTCTTAAAACAATCATGTTATTAAACACTATATAACTACTTTAAAAGTTCTTATTTCTCTATTGTCATTATCATGTATAGTACAATAAATACTACTTAGTATCGTGAATTAAAAAATATAACTGCTATTAATCATCTAAATCAGATTAGTCATATTATATATTTTACCATTATAATACATGGATTATCAATTTTTATGATATGTACTCCTTCATTGTTTTTGTTATTTGCATATTAGGATGTTTATTTTCCCCTAAGTAAAAATCTTAAATATTAAGTAAATGAGAATAAAATTTAAGTGTTTTTTTGCTCCATTCTGCAATTTTTATATTTAATCATTGCTATTTTCTACCTGATGATTTTGGGCTATATTGAAAGAGGTTATTCTTTGTTCACATAATAATTTATAAATATCTCTGTATTTTAATTCTTATGAGTTCAAATAATCTTTTTTAGGTTAGATAATTCAGTAAATAAATAACCCTACACACGTAGGGTTAAGGCTACTAAGCTACATTTTTTAATCGGCTAATATAATTTCATATTTAATAGAAAATTCTTACCAATAAATTTGTAATTACTTAATTTTATTAGGTAATTGTAACTAATTTCATTCTCCCTGGTAAAGGTTTGATTCTATTTAGATCCATCTGAATAAAGGATAAACTCTGATCGATGATTAACTCAAGAAAATAGCAAGCACACCCTATATTAAACTCTTTAAGAATCTTATCGCTCTTTAAGAGCGACCAAAGTCATCTTTTTTTACTAAAAGGAAATAGAATTAGTTTAGTGTATCTATTGTAAGATAAAAATCTTATCAGAGTGTATATTCTTTGATCTTATGCAATAATTCTAGAGACATTAATTTTTAGGTTTAACTTAGTAAGGCTTATTTTCTTATTTTTATAAATTCTTTTTAATAGTAATGTCAGTATCAACTGTTAATTAAGTTAAGAGTTGGTAAAGTAGCCTGTCACCAGACAGAATCCATTTGTACGAGTCTGTGTACGAAATTTTTTCATTAGAACGGCTAACCTTAGTTTTTCCTGGTTTTTTTTTTGTGAACTGATCATATCCGTGTCTCCTTATACACCATTGGTAAAAGTATGTCTTATTTACGTTTTAACAGGAAACCATATAATACGACATCTTAAAATGTTTAATGGAATGTAGATAATATAGCGCCAAAGATATTTATACTGTGTGCTAGCAGTGCCTATTCATGCTTTTAGCGATGTGTACTTTCCAGTAATTTCTATACTGTGGATTCAGCTAACGTTAGCACTACATTGTAGTGCGGATATCTCCCAGATAAGGAATGCAATAGGATTTATTAGGTTATACTATAATGTTAACAGCCAGATGATAGCGCCTAGCTAAACCCATTCGACCATTCTTTTTTTTTGAAGAACAGATCACTCAATATGAGGCATATTTAATCTAGATTGTTACTAGTAAGGAGGTATGAACATGCGAATGTTGATTGAATTATTAAGTATAACTATATAAGGCAGATAAGATACTTAATTTCGATATTCTGTTATGTGCCCACTACAACATATCGTTGGGTGATAAGTCCGAAACAAAACGTTAAGTAGCTGGACAATTGTTGTTGAAAAAGGCCAAAGAAGATGAGTATAGTGAAAGTAATTTATTAATAGTTGCAGTCGGGTAAAATATAAATTTATTATACTTTAACCATTGCTCGGTAGCTTTAAAGTTGCATGAACTGTGAGCTTTTATTTATAGATTTAACAGAAAAACGGCAGTGGAAATATTAAGGAGAATCACAGCAGTAGTCGTCCGAAGATCCATGATACAAATAATGCAAACAAACATTCCCTCTATAAATAGATACGTCTCCAAGTTGATATTTTTAGCATATTTTAAGAAATTTATTTCATCCATCATCAATAGTGAAAAGCAGTTTAGTTATGGGATGTATATAGCTAAATTACTACCCATCTATCTTAGTTCCTTATAAGAAAAATAGAAATCGTAATTCTGTCAAAATTTGTTAATTTTATTTTGGCCTAGTTATTTTGTACTCCTTCGGGAGGTAAAGAAGAGAATAATCATCCCTGTTTCCCTATAAGTAATGAATTCATCGATAAGTGCGCTTTCATTAATTACACATCAATGCAGTTATATTCAGCATCATCGCCTTCGCGCTTATGGCATCGCTTAAAACTCCGGTAATCATGATTAGAAGAGGATGATACATTTGCGTGTTGAAAAAAATTAATAACCGGAGTCGGAGAATTGCTATATTGCCTTTTTTGAGGTGTAATAAAATTCAGTTGGTCTGTTATGATTAATTTCTGTAGGGAGATCCATAAAGCGCTTTGTATAAACAAGCGATTCTAACATGTGACTTTATCCTATTGTATTCCTGATTTTACTCAGTTCCGCTTTCTATGAAGATTCATACTAAGCTATCTAGATGAATTTTTAAAAAAAATTAATATATCGCAGAGTAAAAATAGTACTCAGATTATGAACTTCTCAGAAGCAATATAGGTGAGTTACCTTTAAAAACAATCTTTTTAATCGTATTTGAGCTTCTCTAGTTTTCGTAGAGAAGATAGATACCAGCTAAGAAAATTGATTTATGCTGATTTCTAGTGTATAGGATTTTGGAGATGATAGGATATCCTGTTCATTGATTTTATAAATGATTTCAGTAACAGAGAGATAATATGCTATGAAAAATCTACTATATAGATATCCATAAAAGCAGATATTAGCTGTGATCCCTTTCATAAACTCATCCATAATGGCGTCCCAAGTAGCTGATAGAGGCACCGTTATTGAGGCAGTGCTCGAAAGCATCCTGTAACGATATTTTAAACGCTAACTTGTCGACGGAGTTATTGCCTATCAATTGTAACGGTTATTTGCCGCAACGAACTATATAAACTGGTATTTAGGATATTTAGACTAAAGTGGTTGAGATTAATAGATCTTATCGGCAACAGGAATACTTTCAACAGCTTGTTTCTATCACCTTATCTAAAGCGTACAGAAGCGGCAAAGAGAGTTCTTCCCTAAGGCCTGTTTACGGGATTTCATTAGTAATTCATAAACCTCTATAGGGGCACTTCTCGATGACAAGCATACGGTCTTTTACTGGTATTCATTAGAAGAGTGAAACACTGATGCCTTGAAAAGCATAAGTAATGATATCTAGGTGATTTAAGTAATATACCTACATTTATTTCTTAGCCGATTGCATATAACCGTTCTATCAGGCAGGCTGAGATAGCCTTTGTTGCTTGCTCATTATTAGCAGTACAGGTTCACATAGATGTGTAAAAAGAAGTACAGTTGTGCTAAAAGATGCTTATCGAGAGTCAGAAGCGTATTGTGGGCTGAACACTTCTTAATGATATATTAAAGGATGACCTAACTATATCTCCTATGATTACAACGGGAGATGGTCCTTTTTAATTTTTGAAATGAATATAAAGATATTTCTGGATGCGCAGGATCAACACTGTTGGGGTATATGAAATAGTTAATGCACTAGTTTTACCCCCTAGAGACATTTAACACTAAAAGTTAAAGTTGAGTTGTGTGAGGGTCTAGTTAGCAGAGAGCTGTGTAATGCCACTAATAAATCCTTAATACTTTATTAGCAAAGTTTTTAGCGAAGTATCCTGTCAGTTATGAAGAAACTAGAAAAAGATCAATAAAAGCTACTGACATTCTACGCTTTCCTATCAGTGAACTGATGTCAATAAGAACGATGAATTTAATTGAATCGGCTTTTGCACGATAACGAGGCTATGAAGCCGACTTGCTAAGGACTGTAATTCAAGAAAAAGAATCCTTTTAATACTATTTAAGTTGTTCCTGTCTACTTAAAAATGAAATTACCTAAGAGTAAGTTAACCTTCTGTGACCATGCTGGTAAAGAATGTTCAATTTTATGATGAAGAATAGATTTATAAAGCATCAGAGCAAAAGCGTAGCTTAATTTTTCATAAACTAGATTTGCCAATAACTTGTTATCTCTCATGGAGAAGATTATTTTAAATCACAAGAATTTAAATACATAATGTGGCTACAAATAAATTGTTCTGCAAGAAAAGCAACAACCTTTTTCCAGTATAGCCTATTATTACTAATAAGAAGCAAGTCAGTGTGACGTGGAAATAGAGAAATTTTATCTTTAAAATTTAACGCTATTTAGCAACAACGTAATTTAATTGCCTCTGCAACTATTTTTCTAATTTTTCCTGATCAATAGCAAATTTACGAATACCATCACTCAGTTTATTTGTTGCCATGGCAACAGCATTATGTTGCCAATAGAATTCTGCTTCTGTCATCGGTTTAGGCAGTGACTGAATTTGACCATTAAATGCTAATTTTGTACCACTTTACCTTTCGCCTAAAAAAAAGTTCTTTAAGTAATCCTGGAGAAATAGTTAACTGATCACAGCCTTACAATTGTAAAATTTTACTTCTATTGCGAAAACTTGCCTCATTATCACTGTTTTATAGCTATGTTGTTTATAATAATTATAAATTTGTGTAACAGAAATAACGCCAGTATCTTCTTGTGGCGCATACTTTTTTGTATCAGCATTCCATTTATACCAATCAAGAATACGACCAACAAAAGGTTAAATCAGATAAACACCAGCTTAAGCGCAAGCTCGTGCAAAAGAGAATAATAGAGTTAGATTACAGTTAGTACTCTCTTTTTCTAACTATTCTACCGCGTGGTATACCTTGCCAAATTGAAGCTAACTTGATCAAAATACGATTACTTTTAATACCTGCACGATTATAAAGTTCAATAATATGGTGCGTTTTTTTTTAATACAGGTTTAGGTATTACAGGAAAGACGCGCATCAACTTCCGTTGAAATTCTTCCCGGAATTAATTGTAAGATTGCTAATCCAATATTAACAGCCAATTTATCACACGCATCAATGATTTGTTCTTTATACGACTGGTTTTGTTCCTGTGCCCAGGTGATTGCTTCATCAATAAGTGGCTGATATTCTGAGATCTGAGCTGTATTAAGAATTAAAGAGGGATTAGTTGTTGGATCTTCAGGCTTATAAAGCTTTTTTATGCTAATATCACCTGTATCTATTATAACTGTTGTTATTTTATACAAAGAGGTTAATTCATCGATCATTTTTTTAATCTCATTATTATTTAGATAAGTTTAAGGATTGAAATCCTCTTTTGTTAGGATAAAATCACGCATTAATATTGTAATAAATAAATTCACTAACTATTTGCTGTTGAAAAAAAATTTATCCACTTATTTTCACACCCTACTATCATTAGATCAGCAATAATTAACGTTAAATGATACAAATAACCCAATCATAACCATTCACTGTTTTGATTAAAATTGTTTATTTTTAAATTTTTACTAGGTATTAATTATCCTTGTTATGATCTTTTTAGCTAAAACATTTGATATAAGAATTCCTTTGTTAGCATAGAATATAGTCAACAAAATCCTATTATACAGGCAGAATAATTGATTAAAATCTGCTATAAATATAGACAGGCATAAATTAACAGTTTAATGCAACATTAGTAGCAAATTAGTTGGTTTAAATATAATGTGTTTTGAACAGTGGGATGTTATCTACACTATAAGTTCCTGACCTAAAATCCCAACTTTTAAAAATTAGGATACCTTGTCCTGCCCTTGCAAGCAGAATGTTTTACGCCAAAATATTTTATCATTGTTTAAAAATATTTTCGTATTTTATCAGTCTTATATTCCATATTACACCCACTTAATCTAATGCAGTTTTTCCGATTAAAAAATAAAACTAAACTCAATAAATAAATAAGGAAAAGATCTTTATGTTTTTTCGGATATTTTTACTGAAAATCTTAATCAAGATCTTAAGCAGTTAAAGTAATAATATTATGATTAACTTAAAGTTAATTAATAGTTTGATACCGTTAATTGTAAAAACTTGATGTTGATATTATTGAACCTAGTTTTTAGATGAAAATAATAAAATATAAAATTATTAGTTTTATACAAAAACTTGCGGATTAATATTCGCTTTATTTATTTATAATAAAATAAAATTATTGAATGATTAACTAAAGCTAATTTAGCTATTTCTCAATTTGATTTCCCTACTTTTAAAGATAATTAGTTAGTCTTTAAACAATCACAACTTGATTAACTGTTTGGTTCAGGATCATTGTATAAATTCTCGTCGTCTCAGCCTTATTTATGGCAATATAACTACTGAGATAAATAGTTAATAGCAAAATATCATGATGATTAGGGTGTTTCCATTGCCAGGAAGCTCCAACACCAAAATTAGAGCTTCTATTGAGGTTAGTAAAGCTGTTACATCTACTTTAGCTTAACGTTATGGCATCTCCGATGTTTATTGTTATTAACGGGCAAAAATCAAATAACGTTAATGAGATTACAGTTATATCCCTATCATTTGATGATGACGCTATCACCCGCTCAAGAATCTGTAGTAATTTTTTGCGAAAAATGCTTTGTTCCTCAGCCGATTTGTTAGGAGAGAGTCGTACACAAATTTCTAAACCTAGTAGTATCTCGATTTTCTCTAGGATTATTACTGTTTAGACAAGAACAAAGGGGAATAATTAGATGAAATGAAACAGGTAAGAAGCCACAAAATAAAAACATAAAGCATAAAGTATTTTAAACTATTAGCCTGGTTATCTGCACGTAATATGCAATATATTCTGTAAATACTAAACAAAACTTGACGACCTTATCTTTTTTATAAGTATAGATTGCGTTACTCCATAGATTTTTATCTATTTTATAAGGCTAGTATTTCTGCATAATACTCGACGCTTATTACGTGATCTTAATCGAATATATCCCATGGTTATCAATCTTGTACTTACAGATCGTTTTTTTGGTCTATGAAGACGCGTTCAGTCACCAGAAAATATGAATTCGCCTATTTATTGTATAGAGCTTAATATAGAATGCCGATTTATAACACCAATACATCTTTAAATAAATGGCATAATCAAGCGATTTAATGGACGCATGGAAACTGGACTGCAAAGGCATCATTCCAATTCTGTTGAAAATTTGAGATCACCTTGCATCAATATATTTAGCTGTACAATCAAGAGTTACCCAATCAGTATTTGATAGTAAAACTCCATTGCAGTCTATGAAAGATTAGTTCAAAGTTAAATTTGAATTATTCAAAAAAACCATACTATCTTCCGGGATGTAACAGTTAGATTATATTAAAGGAACTCTTTTGGCATGAAACTTATGTATGATAATGATAGCTTACGGCAACGAATTCCGAAGCATGTTGCTATTATTATGGATGGTAATGGACGATGGGCGAAACAACATGGAAAATTAAGAATTAATGGGCATCGAGCAGGTACAGAAGCGGTCCAAAAGGTAGTTAAATTTGCTGTTAAAAATGAAATTCAATCTTTAACACTCTATGCATTTAGTAGTGAAAATTGGAGTCGACCAGAAACTGAAGTTAGTGCTTTAATGGAACTTTTTACTTGGTTTCTAGATGATGAAGTTAAAAACTTAAATATTCATAATGTTAAATTAACAATTATTGGCGATATAAGTCGATTTAAGTCTAGATTACAAAATCGTATTAAACATGCGGTTGACTTAACTGCAAATAATACCGGATTGCAACTCAATATTGCCGCTAATTATGGCGGTCGTTGGGATATTACCCATGCAATTGAACTTATTGCTAAAAAAATTAAGGCGGGCTCATTATTACCAGAAAATATTAACGAAGATACAGTAAATAAATTTATTAGTCTATATGATCAACCAAGTGTTGATTTAGTTATTAGAACTGGTAGAGAATATCGCATTAGTAATTTCCTTTTATGGCAGATTGCTTATGCTGAATTTTATTTTACCGATGTGCTCTGGCCGGATTTTGATGAGGAAACTTTCAAAAGTGCAATTTTGGCTTTTAATCAACGTGAACGACGTTTTGGTAATACTTGGCCTGATGATATCAATGAAAAATAGGAGGGGAACTTTTGCTAAATTTAAATGCTCGTATCATTACAGCTATCATACTTATTCCATTAGTTATCGCTGCACTTTTTTTCTTACCTCTTAACTTATTTGGTTATATTATAATTGTTATTTGCTCATTAGCTGCTTGGGAGTGGAGCGAATTTATTGGTTGGATAGTGCAGATTAAACGAATTATATGTGCTGTTTTATTTGGTATTTGTTTATTGTGTTTACAATTATCATTTCAGGATCTTAGTCAATTAACAACAGAGCCTTTGATTATTTATATTTTATCAGCTGGATTAGTTTGGTGGTTAGTTGCAGTAATATTGGTTATCACTTTTCCTACTTCTGCTCGATTTTGGTCTCAGTCAATAATATTAAAAATATTGTTTGGTATTTTAACTATTTTACCTTTTTACTGTGGCATCTTGATGTTAAAAAGTATTGATTATCATATTGACGATTTTATCGGTGCTTGGTGGGTGCTTTATGTGATGATATTAGTTTGGAGTGCAGATAGTGGCGCTTATTTTTTTGGTCATTTGTTTGGTAAACACAAACTGGCATCAAAGGTTTCTCCTAGTAAAACTTTAGAGGGTATGTTAGGTGGTATGCTGACAGCAGGTATTATAGCCTGGCTATTTAGTTTATTTGTTCCTGTTTTATTAATTTCCAAAAATTTATTATTTTCTTCTATTATTGTTGTGATTATTTCTGTTTTTGGTGATTTAACGGAAAGTATGTTTAAACGTCAAGCTGGCATTAAAGATAGTAGTCATTTAATTCCAGGACATGGTGGTGTATTAGATAGAATCGATAGCTTAACATCAGCTATACCTGTTTTTGCAGGATTGACATGGTCATTTTTTTAGTTTTTAATGTAAATTATGGAATTTTTTTGGAGTTTAGCTACATTTATTATTGCATTAGGTGTGCTAATTATTGCGCATGAATTTGGCCATTTTTTGGTAGCTAGGTGCTGCGGTATTTATGTTGAGCGTTTCTCTATTGGTTTTGGAAAAACCTTATGGAGTAAAGTTGATCGCTATGGTACAGAATTTGTTATTGCTCTGATCCCTTTGGGGGGATATATTAAAATGTTAGATGAGCGAGTTGCTCCTGTAGCACCAGAGCGTCGTCACTTAGCTTTTAATAACAAAACAATAGGTCAGTGTGCTGCAGTAGTTACTGCAGGGCCGATAGCTAATTTTTTATTGGCAATATTTATTTATTGGTTAGTTTTTATTATTGGTATACCTTCTGTTCGTCCAGTTATTGAAGATATTCAGTCAAACTCAATTGCTGAACAAGCAAATATTTCACCAGGTATGGAATTAAAATCAATAGATGGTATCGAAACTCCTGACTGGAACGCGGTTCGTTTTGCCTTAATTAGTAAAATTGGTGATAAAGAATTAAACTGGAAGGTTTTACCTATTGGTAATTCAATACCGATAAAAAAACTAATTAATTTAAAGGAATGGAATTTTGATCCAGAGACTCAAGATCCAGTTTTATCTTTGGGGATTATGCCAGTTAGTGCCAGGCAAGATCCCGTTGTGTGTAATATAAAACCTGGTTCAGCAGCGGCATTATCAGGTTTACAAATAGGAGATAGAATTGTAAAAGTGGGTAAGAAGATAATAGATCTTTGGTATCCATTCGCCTATGTTGTTCAACAAAATCCTAATGTTTCATTATTATTGACAATCGAAAGACAAGCTGAACAGCAGCAATTAACGTTAACACCGGAAGTAAAAACGATAGCTAAAGGCCGGCAAATTGGATTCGCTGGGCTTGAATTATCAGTAATACCACTTGCAGATGAGTATAAAATTACTCAGAAATATGGTCCGTTTTATGCTTTGTATCATGCAATAGACAAAACTTGGCAGTTGATGAAATTGACAGTTAGCATGATAGGTAAACTGGTTACTGGTGATATTAAGCTTACTAATCTTAGTGGACCTCTTTCTATTGCAAAAGGAGCCAGTGTTTCTGCTGAGTCTGGGTTAGTGTATTATTTGATGTTTATTGCATTAATTAGTATCAATTTAGGGGTCATTAATCTGTTTCCTTTACCTGTATTAGATGGTGGGCACTTATTTTTCTTGCTAATTAAAAAGATTAAAGGAGAGGCAGTATCTAAGCGTGTACAAGACTTCAGTTATCGTATTGGTGCTATTGTATTGATATTATTAATGGGGCTTGCACTTTTCAATGATTTCTCTCGTCTTTAAAGAGAGACTAGTTAGGAACACTGATAACAATAATGGCGATAAAAAAGTTGCTCATAGCATCACTGTTATTTAGCAGTGCCGCTATATATGGTTCAGACGGGTTTGTAGTGCAAGGTATTTATTTTGAAGGTCTTCAACGCGTCTCCGTTGGTACAGCACTATTGAATATGCCTGTTCGAATAGGGGATATCATTAATAATGATTATATAGCTCGTACTATTCGAGCATTATTTTCAACAGGTAATTTCGAAGATATTCGAGTTTTCCGTGATGGAAATATGCTGATAATTCAAGTAAAAGAGCGACCAATTATTGTAAAGATTACATCTTTTGCTAATAAATCGCTTAAAGATGATTTATTAAATCAAATTCTTGAAACTTATAATATTCGAGTTGGTGAACCCCTAGATCGCGCAAAACTAACGAATATCGAAAAGGATCTTAAAGATTTTTATTATAATGTCGGAAAATATAATGCAATAGTTAAAGCGGTAGTTACACCGCTACCGCGTAATCGTGTTGACTTAAAATTAATCTTTTCTGAAGGCGTTTCAGCTAAGATCCAACAAATTAATATCGTCGGTAATAAAGCATTTATCACAGGTGAGTTGATAAATCGCTTCCAATTACGTGATGACATTCCTTGGTGGAATTTTATTACTGATCAAAAATATAAAAAGCAAAAATTGGCTGGCGATTTAGAAACATTGCGCAGTTTTTATCTTAAGAGAGGTTACGCCAAATTTAATATCGATTCAACTAATGTCAGTCTGACACCTGATAAGAAAGATATTTATATTACTATCAATATAACAGAGGGCGATAAATACAATATATCGGGCGTTGAATTAAATGGTGAAACCGCTGGTCATTATGATGAAATCAAGCAATTGATCACCATCAAACCTTCTTCGCTTTATAACAGTACTGAAGTCAGGAACATGGAGAATAAAATTAAGGATCTTCTTGGTCGTTATGGTTATGCCTATCCCCGCGTTATTACTCAATCTGAAATTAATGATAAAAATAAAACAGTTAAACTACATGTGAACGTTGATACGGGAAATCGTTTCTATGTTAGCCAAATTCGTTTTGTTGGTAATCATGTTAGTAAAGATTTTGTTTTGCGTCGTGAGATGCGCCAAATGGAAGGATCTTGGTTAGAGAATGATTTGGTTAACTTGGGTAAAGAACGATTAAATCGAACTGGTTTTTTTGAAACCGTCGATGTCGAAACGCAACGTGTACTTGCTACACCTGATCAAGTTAATCTTGTATATAAAGTTAAAGAACGTAATACCGGTTCTATGAATTTTGGTATTGGTTTTGGTACTGAAAGTGGTATCAGTTTCAAAGTTGGTGTTCAACAAAAAAATTGGCTTGGTACTGGTAATGCCGTTGGAATTAGTGCGAGTAAGAATGATTATTCAACTTACGCGGAATTATCATTAATAGATCCTTACTTTACCGTTAATGGTGTTAGCTTAGGTGGACGATTATTCTATAATGATTTTAGTGCGAAGGATGCCGATCTTTCACGCTATAATAATAAAACTTATGGCGTTGATAATACTTTGAGTTTTCCTTTTAATGAAAATAATGTATTTAGAATTGGAGCAGGTTTTATTCATAACTCTTTATCTGACATGAAAGCTCAAGTTGGCATGTGGCGTTATTTACAAAGTATGGGCGAAAATCCTAATTTTAATGATAAAGCATGTTATAATGCTAATGATTTTACCCTTAATTTAGGCTGGATTTATAATAATCTAGATCGTGACTTCTTCCCGACCGTGGGAAATAAAACCTCATTAAATAATAAAATTACTATTCCAGGATCTAATAACCAATACTATAAGATTCGATTTGATACATCACAATATTATCCCATTGATGAAGATAAAAAATGGGTATTATTAGGTCGTGCACAGTTAGGATATGGTAATGGCTTTAGTAGTAAAGAATTACCATTTTATGAAAATTTTTATGCTGGTGCTTCTGGTGCAGTACGTGGTTTCCATTCTAATAATATCGGCCCTAAAGCGATTTATCTTAAAGAAAAAAAAAGTATAGTAAGTCCAAAATCAGGTAGTCCATCAACAGATGCTGTTGGCGGAAATGCAATAGCAACGGCGTCATTAGAGTTAATTACGCCAACTCCGTTTATTGATGAAAAGTATGCTAATTTAATCAGAACTTCTTTTTTTATTGATGCGGGTACTGTATGGGATTCGAATTGGAGTAATACTCTCGCAAACTGGAGAACAGGAATGCCTGACTATGGCAAGGCATCCAATATTCGAGTTTCGATAGGGGTTTCATTACAATGGATGTCACCGATTGGCCCACTGGTCTTCTCTTATGCAAAACCAATAAGAGATTATGAAGGTGACAAGTCTGAAGAGTTTCAGTTTAATATTGGTGGAACGTGGTAAAATGTCAATTTAATTTATTGATTCGATTGTGATAGATCAAGAGATAAGGGGTGTTTAGTGTGAAAAAATTGTTGTGTGCAGTTAGTTTTGGTTTTATTTTATCTGTATCTACCAGTGCAGATGCAGAAAAGGTTGCCGTTATTAACGTCGGGGAACTTTTTCAGAACATAGCAATCAGTAAAGCGGTATCTAAGCAACTTGAAAAAGAGTTTCAAGGACGAGATGATAAGTTACAAAATATGGAAAAAGATTTACAGGCTCAAGTGGAAAAATTACAAAAAAATGCCGTTAAGCCTAATGAGAAAGATCTGCAAGCGTTTGAAGCTAAGCGGACAGATTTTCTTAAAAAAGCACAGCAATTTGAACAAGATAACCAACGTCGCCAACAAGAAGAGCGCAATAAAATATTGCAAACGATAAAGATAGCAACCAAAGCGGTTGCAGAAAAGGAGCGTTACGACGTGGTTGTTGACGTAAATGCGATTCTTTATCCAGAAAATAGTTCCAACCTAAAAAATATTACCGATCTGGTTAATAAGAAGGTTAAATAATAAATGGTTTCTATTCGATTAGCTGATTTAGCCAAAAAATTAGACGCACAGTTACATGGTGATGGTGATATCATTATCACCAGTATTGGATCTATGCAATTAGCGAAGGAAGGGCAAATTACTTTTTTATCATCGGATAGTCGTTGTTACCTGACACAATTAGCAGAATGTAAAGCTGCTGCTGTTGTATTAAAGCAGAAAAATTTGCAAGATAGTAAAATAGCAGCTTTAGTGGTTAAAGATCCTTATTTAGCTTATGCTCAATTAGCTCAAATTTTAGATACCACGCCTAAACCTGCACAAAATATCCATCCTTCTGCGGTTATTGCAGAAGATGTTCATCTCGGAAAAAATGTTGCCATTGGCGTTAATGCTGTTATCGAGTCAGGTGTAATATTAGGTAATCAAGTTATTATCGGCGCAGGTTGCTTTATTGGTAAAAAAGTCAAGATCGGCCAGTCTACATGTTTATGGGCAAATGTTTCTATCTATCATAACGTCGAGATAGGTAAACACTGTTTGATCCAATCAGGATCAGTTATTGGTTCAGATGGTTTTGGTTATGCAAATAAAAAGGGGCAATGGATAAAAATACCTCAATTAGGTTCAGTTATTATTGGTGATAATGTTGAAATTGGTGCTTGTACCACCATTGATCGTGGCGCGCTAGATAATACAATCATTGGTGATGGGGTCATTATTGATAACCAATGTCAAATTGCTCATAATGTAATTATAGGTGATCACACAGCTATTGCTGGTGGGGTTATTATGGCCGGTAGCCTAAAAATAGGCCAATATTGTATGATTGGTGGTGCTAGTGTTATTAATGGACATATGGAAATTTGTGATAAAGTTACAATAACTGGAATGGGAATGGTAATGCGTCCAATTAGTGAGCCTGGAATATACTCTTCTGGCATTCCATTACAGCCAAATAAGGTTTGGCGAAAAACAGCCGCTTTAGTTTTAAATATTAATGAAATAAGTAAGCGCATGAAAATACTAGAACGTAAGGTATTTAGTAAAGATAACTAAATACCGCGTGTAGATTTATTAATTGCGGCCTGCAGAATACCTTATTTAGGGTTAAGGCAGGCCGTGTTATTCATATTTAATTTTTTAAATTTAAACAAGAAGAGTCTTTTCTATGAGTGATAAACATACTCTGGATATAGAAGAAATTTTAGGGTTATTACCCCACCGCTATCCTTTTTTATTAGTTGATCGTGTATTGGATTTTGAAGAAGGTAAATTTTTACGTGCAGTAAAAAATGTCTCTTTTAATGAACCTTTTTTTCAAGGTCATTTTCCGGATAAACCAATATTTCCTGGGGTATTAATTCTTGAGGCTATGGCTCAAGCGGCTGGTATTTTAGCCTTTAAGAGTGTTGGAAAATTAGAGTCTGGTGAACTGTATTATTTTGCTGGTATTAACGAAGCAAGATTTAAACATCCAGTTCAACCTGGCGATCAGATGATCTTTGAGGTAATCTTTGTTAAAACTAAACGCGGTTTAACGCTTTTTAAAAGTGTTGCAAAAGTGCATGAAAAAGTTGTTTGTGAAGCAACAATGATGTGTGCTCGTAGCCAAGAAGCGTAAAATGAGGGATGATATGATTAATAAAACAGCGATCATTCACCCATCTTCTATTATCGAAGATGGTGCGATTATCGGTGTAAATGTCCATATAGGCCCGTTTTGCTATATTGGTTCTCAGGTTGACATCGGTGAAAATACAACACTTAAATCGCATGTGGTTGTCAATGGTAATACTAAAATTGGTTGTAATAACCAGATATTTCAGTTTGTTACTATAGGTGAAATTAATCAGGATCTAAAATACCAAGGAGAGCTAACTCGAGTTGAGATTGGTGATTGTAATCGAATTAGGGAGAGTTGTACTATTCACCGTGGTACGCTACAAGGCGAAGGTTTAACCAAAATAGGTAATGATAATCTATTGATGGTAAATACACATATCGCTCATGATTGTTTCCTAGGTAATTATTGTATTATTGCTAATAACGGTACGCTTGGAGGACATGTTAAACTGGACGATTATGCCATTATTGGTGGCATGAGTGCAGTGCATCAATTTTGTCAAATTGGTGCTCATGTTATGGTTGGTGGTTGTTCTGGTGTTGCTCAAGATGTTCCGCCTTATGTCATTGCTCAAGGTAATCATGCAACTCCTTATGGAGTAAATATTAAAGGTTTAAGACGTCGTGGATTTGATAAAGAATCACTACATGCAATTAGGAATGCATATAAGATCCTTTACCGTTGTGGTAAAACGCTAGACGAGGCCAGACAAGAATTGATTTCACTAGGTGAAAATAATCAACAAGTAAAAATACTGAGTAATTTTTTAGAGAATTCAATCAGATCTAATCGCGGAATTATTCGTTAACTTTTCAGCTCAGGATCATTATATAGACCATAGTCGCACATACCTATTATGGTAAGGTACCTACTGAGGGATATAGGTGAATGAGAATATTATGCTGATGAGGCTTAATTACCAGGCAATTGCAATACTTAAAATCAGTGCTACTCTTATGGCCTTAAGAGTAGATTGCGTTTACTTTTGCTAAGCATTATAACAAATCCAAACTTCTATTTCCTAAAGAGAAAATAGAGATGATATTGATGATTGCAGCCATATTCTGCATCGTTTGCTGATAATTTTGTCGCCCGCTAAGAAAATTATAGTCGTTTCTATAAAGAAACTTTTCTTTTTCTCTACGATTTGCTAGCACAGTCGCATACAAATTTCTGAATTCCGTTCTATCTCAATCGCCTAGATTGCTATTTATACAGGCATGAGTGTGGTTTTCATGAAATAAGGTAATGAAAACACCGAAGCCAAAGTATAAAGTATTTAAAAGCTATGAGGTTGGTTTGGTTATCTCTATCTAGATATAAAATATCTTTTGCAAATGCAAAATAAAACTTCACGACATTACCTATTAGAAGATGTAGGTCACATCTATCTATAGGTTTTTATCTGTCTTTATGAGGCAAGATAAGATAGCGACTAAATACTCAACTTTTCTTACGTGATCTTAATCGAGGATGTCCCATATCGCTATCCATAAGGTACTTATAAACAATAGCAAAGAACTTGCATACTGTCTTTTTAGTTTGCGAAAATATTTAGTCACCGAAAAATAGGAATTCAATTGTTTATGTACAGAGCTTAGTATAATAGAATACCGACTTAGCCTGTCGATATTATCCTTAAACGAATGATATGGTGAGTAATCTAGTAGACGCATAGAAAGATAGGAGATAAAGCTATTATTTTAATTCTGGTTAAAAATTGTGATTAATCTGTATCGATATGTTTAGCTCTATAGTCAATAATCATTCTAATCAATATTAGGTAGTAAACTCCATTATAGTTTATGAAAGATCTGTTTAAAGTTAAATTTGAATTATTCAAAAAAACCATACTATATTCCGGAATATGACAATTAACAAGTAACCTAAATAGGAGAAATCTTTGGTAAATAGTTATCAAGTTTCAATTCAACAACGATCTTTGATTATTGGCCTCGTTGCTGGAGAAGTATCAGGTGATATACTTGGTGCAGGTCTTATTAGAGCGCTAAAACAGCGAGTTCCTAATGCGCATTTTGTTGGTGTTGCAGGCCCATTAATGCAAGCAGAGGGCTGTGAGTCCTGGTATGAAATGGAAGAATTTTCTGTGATGGGAGTTGTTGAAGTTTTAGGGCGACTAACACGCTTATTACAAATTCGCGCTGACTTGATTAGATGTTTTATTAAATTGCAGCCTGATGTGTTTGTTGGGATAGATTCGCCTGATTTTAATATTACCCTTGAGCGGAAATTAAAACAAACAGGTATCAAAACCATTCATTATGTCAGTCCTTCTGTTTGGGCATGGAGGCATGATCGTGTTTTTAAAATAAGAGAGGCGACCAACTTAGTGCTTGCTTTGTTACCATTTGAAAAAAAGTTTTATGACCGCTACAACATTCCTTGTCGTTTTATAGGTCACGCTATGGCTGATAGCGTACCACTAAAACCTGATAAGAAGGCTATTAGAATAAAATTAAATATACCCAATGATGTTAAATGTTTAACTATCTTGCCAGGTAGTCGTTGTTTTGAAGTTGAAATACTGAGTCCTATCTTTTTACGAGCTGCACAAATTTTGATAAAGGATTTTCCTAATTTGCAAATCTTAGTTCCTGTTGTTAATCAACAACGTCGGCAGCAATTTGAAGCGATTTATCGAGAGATTTCGCCAAGCTTATCACTGAAAATTTTAGATAGCCAAGCGCTGATAGCTATGATTGCAGCCGATGTAACTTTATTAGCTTCAGGGACAGCTTCATTAGAATGTATGTTAGCAAAGTGTCCGATGGTAGTTGCATATCGAATGAAACCAGTAACTTATTGGCTAGTTAAACACCTAGTTAAAATTCCTTTTATTTCATTACCCAATTTATTAGCTGGCGAAGAGTTGGTTAAAGAATTTATTCAGAATGATTGTCAACCTGAACTATTAGCTGATTCGCTTAAGTCTTTATTAATAGATAAAAAAAAAGTTAAAAAGCTAAAACAAATCTTCTTACAATTACATGAAGGTATTCTTTGTGAGGCTAATCAGCAAGCGGCAGAAGCCGTCTTAGAGTTAAGTAAAAAATAAATTATCTTATTTATTTTAAAAAAAAATTTTTGCTAGTCTTGATAAGGTTGCTCGAGGACCTTTAGTCGATGCAGTGGTAACAGTCTCCGTGATTTTAGATTAAAACAATTAATAATAAGATTAGTTTTTTCTAAAAAATTAATCTAAAAACGGCGTAATATGCTTTATATTGAGATTTAAGATAAAGCATTATCTTGAAGTATCGGGTGTATAGAGATAGAAGAGATAAGTAAAATTAATATATTACAGGTCACTTTTTATTTTGCAGAGCAGTGCCAGAACTTACTACTATAGCTGATTTTATTTTGGTAGATAGAAATAATAGCCTAGATTTTTTCCTCTATCTTTTCAAGCAATTATTAAAGCTGATAGTTTAGTGCAGGAAGTTAGTGCCGTGTTACTGTTAGCAACAGTGACATAAGATGGGGAAATGCAAAAGTTAGATATCCTTTATCAAAGTATTCTTTTGTTCAGCATAAAAGTTATCTAACGGTATTTCATTTAGAAAACTTGGATTAATATGGTACAACACAGTTTCATCGCAAAAATTATATTTTTGTTAGTCGAATACTGAGTTGCAAAGAGTATAGCTAAGAAAATGGCTGAGCCACATTTTATACACTTACACGTACATAGTGACTATTCTATTATTGATGGATTAGCAAAAATTAAACCACTTATTAATCAAGTGGTAGAGTTAGGGATGCCTGCATTAGCAATAACTGATTTTACTAATCTTTATGGTTTAATAAAATTTTATTCTTCAGCACATTCTGCCGGAATTAAACCAATTATTGGTGCAGATTTTTATCTAGAAAGCGAATTACTTAGTGATCAAGTTGCTCATTTAACTATCCTAGCCAGAGATAGTAAAGGTTACCATAATCTAATACTACTTATTTCTGCAGCTTATCAAAAAGGCTATGACGCAATCGGACCAACGATCACGCGAGAATTATTAATAACTTATAAAGAGGGGTTGCTATTACTTTCTGGTGGCTACATGGGCGATGTTGGTAAATTTTTATTACGTGGAAATCAACAACTGGTTGAACAATGTTTAGATTTTTATCAAACTCATTTTCCGGATAACTATTATCTAGAACTTGTCAGAACTGGGTGCCCTGATGAAGAAAGTTATTTACATGCCGCTGTTCAATTATCCGCACAAAAAGGTGTCCCGGTCGTTGCCACTAATAATGTACGCTTTATTAATAGTGATGATTTTTCTGCACATGAAATACGGGTAGCGATCCATGATGGTTTTACGCTTACTGATGTAAAAAGACCAAAAAATTATACTCCTCAACAATATTTACGCACTGAACAGGAAATGGTTGAATTGTTTGCTGACATTCCTGAGGCGTTGAAAAATAGTGTTGAAATTGCTAAGCGTTGTAACGTGATGATGCGTTTAGGTGAATATTTTTTACCACAATTCCCCACCGGTAATATGGAAACGGAAGATTTTCTTATCAAATGTGCAAAAGTAGGTCTGGAAGAACGTTTACAATTTCTTTATTCCGACAAGAAAGAAAGAGATGAACGACGAGTAGCATATGATGAACGTTTAGATATTGAGTTACGAGTGATTAATCAGATGGGATTTCCTGGTTATTTTCTAATTGTAATGGAGTTTATTCAATGGTCAAAAGATAACGCTATCCCTGTTGGTCCGGGACGAGGATCTGGCGCTGGTTCATTAGTCGCTTATGCACTAAAAATTACGGATTTAGATCCACTTCAATTTGATCTGATATTTGAACGTTTTCTTAATCCTGAGCGTATTTCCATGCCTGATTTTGATGTTGATTTTTGTATGGAAAAGCGCGATCAGGTAATTGAACATGTTACACAAATGTATACTCGTGAAGCTGTCTCACAAATTATTACTTTTGGTACTATGGCTGCAAAAGCCGTTATTCGAGATGTTGGTCGGGTATTGGGTCATTCGTATAGATTTGTTGATCGGATCGCGAAATTAGTTCCGCCGGATCCTGGTATGACCCTTGAAAAGGCATTCGTGGCAGAGCCACAATTACAAGAAATTTATTATGCTGATGAAGAAGTTAAGGCATTAATAGATATGGCGCGCAAACTTGAAGGTGTAATACGTAATGTAGGTAAACATGCTGGTGGAGTAGTAATAGCGCCAACCAAAATAACGGATTTTGCACCTCTTTATTGTGATCTTGAAGGGAAAAATCCGCTTACCCAATTTGATAAAAATGATATTGAATACGTTGGTTTAGTAAAATTTGATTTTCTTGGTCTTAAGACTTTGACAATCATTAGTTGGACGTTAACTATGATTAATCAACGTCTGGCAAAACAAAATTTAGCGCCCATTAATATCGTGACGATCCCTCTTGATGATCAAAAATGTTTTGAATTATTACAACGGGCCGAAACGACAGCGATATTTCAACTAGAATCTCGGGGTATGAAAGACTTAATTAAGCGATTACGCCCTGATTGCTTTGAAGATATAATCGCTTTAGTTGCACTTTTTCGTCCAGGCCCATTGCAGTCAGGAATGGTGGATAATTTTATTGATCGTAAGCATGGGTACGAAGCTATCTCTTATCCTGATGTTGAATGGCAACATGACTTATTACGACCAGTTTTAGAGCCTACCTACGGCATAATCCTTTATCAAGAACAAGTTATGCAGATTGCTCAGGTGCTTGCTGGTTATACGCTAGGGGAAGCAGATATGCTCCGTCGAGCGATGGCTAAGAAAAAGCCTGAAGAAATGGCAAAACAACGTTCCGCTTTTCAAGCAGGGGCAGTTAAAAATGCTATTGATTCTGAATTAGGGATAAAAATCTTTGACCTAGTAGAAAAATTTGCTGGTTACGGATTTAATAAATCACATTCTGCAGCTTATGCATTAGTTTCTTACCAGACTCTTTGGTTAAAAACACACTACCCAGCTGAGTTTATGGCGGCAGTTATGACAGCGGATATGGATAATACCGAAAAAGTAGTTAGTTTAATTGATGAATGTTGGTGTATAGGGTTAAAAGTATTACCGCCGGATATTAATAGTGGGTTATATCATTTTCATGTTAATAGTAGCGGTGAAATTGTTTATGGTATTGGCGCAATTAAAGGTGTTGGTGAAGGTCCAATAAAAACTATTATTGAATCGCGTCAAAAAAAAGGTTTTTTTAAAGAAATTTTTGATCTTTGTGCACGGATTAATATTAAAAAGCTTAATCGTAGAGTGATGGAGAAATTGATTATGTCTGGTGCTTTTGATCATTTAGGTCCGCACCGTGCTGCGTTAATGTCTTCATTAGAATCTGCTTTAAAAGCGGCAAGTCAACACGCTAAAGCAGAAGCTGTTGGACAAACTGATATGTTTGGCGTATTAGCTGAAACACCTGAGCAGATTGAACTATCTTATGATAGTGTAGCTAAATGGCCTGAACATTTTATATTAGAAGGTGAACGCGAAACATTGGGTCTCTATTTAACTGGACATCCTATTACTGCTTATTTATCTGAAATTGAACATTATAGCAGTGGATTGAGATTAAAGGATCTAAATACAACATCTCATGGAGAGATGTTAACGGTAGTTGGTTTAGTGCTGACAGCTAAAATAGTAACCAGTAAACGTGGTAACAGGATAGGTATATGTACTTTAGATGATCGTTCTGGACGCTTAGATATAATATTATTTTCAGATACCTTAGAAAGGTATCAACATCTACTTGAAAAAAATAAAATATTAATTGCAACAGGTCAGATTAGCTTTGATGATTTTAATAGTAGTAATAAAATGTCTGTTCATGAATTGATGGAACTTAATGAAGCTCGTAAGAAGTACTCCAAAGGTATTGCTATTTCATTGACAGATAAACAAATGAATGACCGATTATTAAATCGTCTTTGTAGCACATTAGAACCTTATCGTTCAGGAACAATACCGGTTCATCTTTATTATCAGAAGAAAGATGCTTGCGCTAAATTAAAATTAGGCATAACTTGGCGGGTTATTCCAACTGATGATTTGCTAATTGAGCTGCGAACTTTACTAGGTAAAGAGCAGGTAGAATTAGAATTTGACTAAATAGGAATATTATGAATCTTAATTTTCTAGATTTTGAACAACCGATTCTGGAGTTAGAGGCAAAAATAGACTCATTAATGGCAATAAATCGTCAGGATGATAGAAAACTAGACATTGACCTAGATGAAGAGATCGCTAGACTTCGTGAAAAGAGTTTAGAGTTAACACGAAAAATTTTTTCTGACTTAGGTGCTTGGCAAATAGCACAACTTGCTCGTCACCCGATGCGACCTTATACTCTGGATTATACTCAACGTATATTGACGCAGTTCCAAGAACTAGCAGGTGATCGTGCTTATGCTGATGATAAAGCTATTGTTGGTGGATTGGCTCGATTAGATGGACGTCCAGTAATGGTTATTGGTCATCAGAAGGGGCGCGAAACAAAAGAAAAAATTCGGCGAAATTTTGGCATGCCAGCACCGGAAGGATATCGTAAGGCTTTACGATTAATGGAAATCGCTGAACGTTTTAAGTTACCGATTATTACTTTTATCGATACACCGGGAGGGTATCCTGGTGTTGGGGCGGAGGAACGTGGTCAGTCTGAAGCGATTGCTCGTAATTTACGTGAAATGTCTCGACTTTTTGTTCCTATTATCTGTACAGTAATAGGAGAGGGGGGGTCTGGTGGTGCTTTAGCGATTGGCGTTGGTGATAAAATTAATATGCTTCAGTACAGTACTTATTCTGTTATTTCCCCTGAGGGTTGCGCCTCTATTCTTTGGAAAAGTGCGGATAAAGCACCATTAGCTGCTGAAGCGATGGGGATCACCGCTTTACGTTTAAAATCACTTAACCTGATTGATAACATTGTTGAAGAACCGTTAGGTGGCGCGCATCGTAATTATGAAGAAATTGCGCGTAATCTTAAACAGCGTATTTTAAATGATTTGAGTGATATTGATTTATTTAGTCCTGAAGAGTTAAGAGATCGTCGTTATCAACGCTTGATGGCGTATGGTTATTGTTAGTTTTATGCTAAGCAATAAATAAGAGTGAAAATAACTATTAATAATTATTTTCATTCTTTAATACTTAAATTTCATCATTGATGATCATCAGAAAAATCATAGATAGAAATCTATATTTCATTTTTTTTAAAAAAATTATTTTATACAATAAAATATAGCAATAATAATTCTGATAGAGGTAATAAGAGTATTATGAATGCTAATGAGTTTGCATTACTGAATAAAATTATAAAAACCATCGGCTCTACACGTCGAATATTGATAGGTTTCAGTGGTGGACTAGATTCAACAGTTTTATTACATGCTTTGGTATCATTACGTCAAACTACAATACCAAACCTTAATATCCGCGCGGTTTATATTCATCATGGATTGAATGATGAAGCTGATGATTGGGGCATCCATTGCCGAAAAGTTTGCTTTGACTGGCAGGTAGAGTTTTATTCGCAACATATTTATATTGATTCAACTAAAAAAGGGGTTGAAGCAGCGGCGCGTGATGCACGATATCAAGTGTTTAGTGAAATATTATTACCAGAGGAAATTATTGCTACTGCCCAACATTTAGATGATCAAGCAGAAACTTTTTTATTAGCATTAAAACGGGGGAGTGGGCCAACAGGTTTATCTGCCATGCCAATTTCTATTCCATTTTCTGATACTTATTTAATAAGACCTTTATTGTCATTCAGCCGTCAGCAATTAGTTATTTATGCTCAAAAAAAAACACTTTCTTGGATAGAAGACGATAGTAATCAAGATCAGAGCTATGATCGTAACTTTTTACGTTTAACTATAATGCCGCGTTTTAACCAGCGTTGGCCGCATTTTTCTCTATCAGTGTCAAGAAGTGCCAGTTTATGTGCAGAACAAGAAGCCTTACTAAATGAATTACTGCATGATTATTTATCTCAGTTAGTGATGGCAGAAGGAGCCTTGCAGCTTAATGTTTTAAACAGTTATTCTGAAATGAAACGTAATGCAATATTACGTCGTTGGTTGAGTTTACATCGAATTTTAATGCCTTCTCGTGTTCAATTAAAACAGATTTGGCAAGATGTGATCTGTGCGCGTCCAGATGCAGAGCCAAAATTTATTTTATCTAACAACAATGTTATCCGACGTTTTAAACAACAGCTTTGGTTGTTGCCACAATTTAACGATCTAACTAAAATTTGTTTAGTATGGAAGATCCCCGCTGTAATTAAATTGCCAGATAGTTTAGGTGAGTTAATGATCTCAGATGAAGGAAAGCAGTTTCGTGCTCCGTTACCGAATGAGAAGGTTACTATTCGATTTGGATTAAAGGGAAATATTAAAATTATTGGTCGGCAACATGCTAGACGGAGTAAAAAGATTTGGCAGGAGTTAGGTGTAGCACCTTGGTTAAGGGAGAGAACGCCTTTGATTTATTATAATGATGAACTTATTGCAGCTGTTGGGGTATTTATTACTCAATCAGGTCAATGTATTCAAGGTCAGCCTGAATTAAAAGTAAAATGGATAACAGATAAAAAACCCTTACATTACAAGTAATAGTTATTATTATGCCGCTATAATCATATCTTTCTTTTTATGATCCAGAAAGAAAGATATTAATTTCGCTAATTTTAAAATAACTAAAATTAACAATATTATCTAATCACAATTGATTTTCATTAGCAATATCAACAAGCAGATGTTTAATCGCGTTCTAACATGGATCAATTGATCTAGTTTATGATTAAATAGAAGACTGTTTCTGACAAGGGAATTCTAAAAAATTATAATTATTGCAGTTTATGTTTGCATCACTATCTTTAGATCCAATATGTCATCCCTATTATTAAATAGGGGTTATTTACCACCTTTAAATATTTCTAATTATAAGCAGTTTTGCTTAAAGCATATAATAGCACTATACGGTTTTAACTAAAGATGAAACCAGCATGAAACATCATCCTCTAATATCTAGAGTATGCGAGTTATTGAGAAATGTATGTTTCAATTCAGTAAATTTACTAATAATTACTGTCGTAAATGAAAATTTACTAAATTAAATGATTAAAATAATATGAATTTTATAGTAAAAGCTTAGTCTCATGTCTAATGACGGAGTTATCAATAAGGTTGAAGTTAGCTCAATAGCATTTAGTATGGCAGAATAATTTTTATTTAATTTGTTCTAGCAAATTAGATAACATTGAGAGAGTAATAATATTAGCGGATATCGCTTAATATTAAGATAATAAATGGAGTGACTGACTAACAACGTTAATTTGATTAAATTTTTCAAAAGATTAGCTATAATAATTTTCATCATTTTATGAAGAAAATTTAATAATTACTGTTAGTGCTAGATCTTTATTTAGATCGGTTATTCTATCTATTAATAGAGGTACCTTGTTCTGAGTCTAGGATAAGAATCAGAATAACACTATTTGCTTGAGCTTTTTATTATGGTAATTGTGCAACACCACAATAAGATTCAAATGATTAGAGATTAGTTTATAAATCTTTATTACTGGTCCTGGAATTTATAATACATATCTCATCCTCGTGTTGGTTTTTATAATAATGTTCTGATATAATCTTATAATATTCTCTTTTCTAACGTTCAATGATACGACTGAACATTTTTACCTTTTGAGTAAAAATAATCAATCAGTTATTCGGCAACATAAAATAAACGGTGTTTACTACTAGCACAGCTGATAGTAATTGTTAAATAACTACGTTATTAGATTTTAATATGGCTAATCATAATTTAAGATAAATACGTATTTGATAGATAAAATTATGCACTTCTGTATATCGGTTAAGAAAGGCTGCAACAGGGGCGGCGATCGAGACTTGTAATAGAGCGTAATTTTGGATCCCAATGTGGATTGGGTAAAAATAGATATCAGATACATAACCTGCATCGATCTGAATGCCATGTTTAAAGTTAAAGTATTCAAATACCATGTTCAATTTATGTTCTAGTTAACCTACTAAACTAGTTCTAAATATTTTAGCTAATTCATGTACTGACATTTTTAGAGGTATCGATAATTAAATCGGCTCCTTGAACGGAGTGGTTCTAATAGATTATTTCCTCGTCAATAGTATTTTCTAATGATAAATTTTACTGGATAGTGGATCTAGTCGGCGGGTATCACTAATATCTTCTAATTAGTCCATTACGTTCTGTATCAAGAAAAATTAATTGTGGTGAAAATTAGCAGGTAGATTTTTTTAACATTTTTAAAAAATTTCTGAGTTATGTGGCATGTTAGGAATATCAATGCTCACAATAGCAGAAGTTTGTTTTTTCAAAAGTGTATTTTCTAATTTTAGCACTAAATAATATGAAGATTGCTAAAATAATAAAAATCAATATCCTTTAGTGCTCGCAGAGCAACTGATTTACCTGAATCAGAACGGCCACTGACTATCATCAGCACAATAAGTTATACCACTTTAAATTTATTGATAATGAAAATTATTATTTTAGTTTAGATTTTTTAGAAATAGTTATTCAGTAATTATTTTATAGAGTTCTTCATTACTTTGTGCAGCGCGTAAACGACGACATAGGTTCTTATCAGCTAACCGCTTGGCAATTAAAGAGAGTGTATGTAAATGTATTTTACATTGCTCTGAAGGAACTACTAATGCAAATAGTAAATCGACTGGCTGATTATCAATGGCATCGATAGCAATCGGTTCATCTAAATGGAGAAAAACACCAACTGCGTTGGATGAATTATTTTCATTTAATTTGCCATGAGGGATTGCAATACCTCCACCGATACCGGTGGTTCCGACTTTTTCACGGATTAATAATGAGTCAAAAATAATATTTTCAGGTACATTAAGTGCAATTGCAGCAACTTCACTAATAATTTCTAACGCTCTTTTTTTACTCGTGCAATGTACATTATTTAGTGTAGATGATGGGGTTAATACCGAGCTTAATAATAATTTTTTTTTATTGTTCATTGGATTTATTGGTTTATGGCAACAATACTAGACATTCATAATAGATATCTGGTATTGATGATACTAGCATTAATAATCTATATTTAGTGTCATAGTGCCATTGTTATTTAATAACTGTCACCTCCCCTGAGGGTAGGTGTAGTTTTAATAATTTAAATTTAACTTTAAACTAACCTGAATTTATATAGACTACAATGTAATTTTATAATCCAATATTTATTGGAGTAATTTTTAATTGTACAGTCAATCATATTGATGCAAAGTAATCAAAATCTCTTGACCTTAATTAAATAATGGCTTTGCAGCCCATCTCCCCAATACGCCCATTAAATTGCTTGACCCATACCATTTATTTTGAGGATGAATCGGCACGGCCTAGTAATTGGTATTCTAGGAAAGAGCTCTCTGTACACAAACGGTCTAATTTCTATTTTTCGGTGACTGAACGTTTTCGTAGACTAAAAAGTAATCTATAAATTCTTTGCTATTTCTGTAAGTATCCGATGGATAGTAATTAGAGATGCTTAGTTAAGATCACGTGAAAAAGCGTTGAGGATTTGTATAGTTTTATTTTATAAAGACAGATAAAAATCTATCAAGTGATACGGTATCTTTACCTATAAAAGATAACGTTATGAAATTTCGTTTTTCCATTTGTGGATGATATTTCACATCTACGCACAGCTAAGTAGGCTCGTAGCTTTTAAACGCTTTATGATTCAGGCTATAAGTAAATCTAGCGTATTGCGGGTCAGGCTAGATTCTACTCTGATGCTTTCTTAAATATGTGCTGTATCCTTAAAATTGGGTGTTGTTTACTACACCAGGCTCAGCTCAGTAGTTCAAATATCATTGAAAGGTTTATTTATTAAATCACAGTGTTTCGCGTGTATCAAATTCATAGCTTCACACTGTTGTAAAATCTGATTCAATCAGATCCGTCGCTCTTATTAATGTTCATTGCACTGATTGGAAATCGTAGAATACCAGTCATTCCTCTCGATTATTTTCAGTTTCCCTCATTGCTGCTGGATACTTCTCTGATAATGTTGTTAAAAATCATTAAAGGTTTTGTTAGCGGTATCGGGACTCTCTGTTAGCCGATCTCCTGTAGCCTCCCTCACCATTAACTTTCGGTATTGGAATGCCTTTGAGGAGTAAAGGTAGTACATTAGGTGTTTGTACACCAAACAGAATTAATGCTGCGTGTCTAGAAATATTATTGGCATTGCATTTCAAAAGCTAATGGCACCCCATTCACTGTAACAAACCTGGAAGATGCAGTTAAGCCACGTGCTCGCAGTTCATTAAGAAGTTTGGTCTAGTTTACTTCTGATTCTCGATAAACATCTTAAACCGCAAGAAGCTCTTTAGATCCATCCCTCAGTACCTCTAATAATAATAAGAAGATAAAGATGATTATTTTTCCTGACAGGACGATATATGCCTATATGTCTTTAGACAAGAGGTAAACGTAGCACGTATCGCTCAAATCATGCAAGTACCATTGCGTATGCTCTTCAAGGCGTTTCTGTTTCAAGCTGCTGATGGTATTTTGGCAAAGAGACAATTCGCTTTTCACCAAGAAAGCTTACTCTTATATCTTTATAAAATTATGAGTGAAGATGTCTTTGAGGTGGTAGAACCCTTCCCCACCGCCATGGTACTATTCTTAAATATTTTGTATGATTTAAGATAAGGCGGCAGCAATAAGCTGTTGAAGGATATTCCGTTGCTGCTGCGATCCCCTGACCCTTAGGTACTTTAATCTCAACATTGCCAACACTAGTTTACATGATTCGCTATAGCACAAATAATTACGGTTAACGAATGAGATACTTATCGACAAAGCAACGTTCAGCACCTTATTACAACATGGTTTAGAGCTCTACCTCAATAGCGGTGCTATTAGATCCATGGCATTATTACGGATGAGTTGATGCAAGAGAATAACAGGTAAAATCTAGTTTTGCAGATAGATGTAGAGTAGATTTTTCATGGCATATCATCTCTCTATTGTTGTAATAATCTACAAAATCAATTAGTAGGATATACCAGTATATTCAAAACACTATACAGCAGAACATGTATAATTTAAAGGTGATTTGTTTGACATATTATTTTATTTAATTACTTCAAAAATATCTAGTTCTGCTACCTCGTTATCATTAATATCTGTTGTTTCAACTTCCTGATAAAAGGTCACATCTTGTTCAAGTAAAGTATATTGATTTCAAAATTTTTTTGAATTTTATTTTCAAGTTTTAATGTTAAAAGTTACAATAAATAAATACTTTATTGTAGTTGTGATATTATCTCTAACTATTGATTGAGTTAAAGGTTCAACCTCTATTTCAGAAAATTTCTAAAACTTCTTGGAAATAAAATAATAAAAAATTTATTAACTTTAATTAATCACGGTTAGAGGCGGAAACCTTCTCCCAAATAGACACGTTTGACTTGTTCATTTTCTAAAATTGCTTTAGGGGCTCCATGAGCGATAAGATGACCTTGACTTACAATGTAAGCACGTTCACAGACATCTAATGTTTCTCTTACATTATGATCGGTTATCAATACGCCTAAACCGTAATCCTTCAAGTGTTGGATTATTTTTTTTATATTTAATACTGAGATTGGATCAACACCAGCAAAAGGTTCATCTAAAAGAATAAATTTAGGATTAGCAGCTAATGCTCGGGATATTTCTACTCGGCGTCGCTCACCGCCAGAAAGCGATTGACCGAGGTTATTTCTCAAATGAGAAATATTAAATTCTTCCATCAATTCTTCGGTACGTTGTTGTTTTTCTTCGAATGTTAAATCTTTACGAATTTCTAATACTGCCATCAGATTATCGTAAACGTTTAACCGGCGAAATATTGATGCTTCTTGTGGTAAATAACTTATTCCTTTACGAGCTCGTTTATGAAGTGGTAGCAAACTAATATCTTCATCGTCGATAGCAATTTTTCCAGTATCATGAGAAATGATACCAACTATCATATAAAAGGTTGTTGTTTTACCTGCACCGTTTGGCCCTAGTAAGCCAACGATTTCACCTGAACTAATCTCCAAGCTAACGTCTTCAACAACTTTATAGTTTTTATATATTTTTGTTAAATGCTTTGCAGTTAATTTCGCCATTTTTATTTTTTACTATTATTATTTATCCTGTTTATAACAGGATTTTTTTCTTTTAGTTGAAAAGGTAACAGTATGGACGTTACTCGTTTCCCTTTGTCACTAAATGCTTCCATTTGCTTAGTTGGAAATGAATAGGTAATTTTCTCACTTGCAATATTACAATCTAGTTGCTCAAGGTAAGCATTACCCGTTAGGATAACCAGCTCTTTCTTAATTTCATAACGTATTTTATCGCTGTAACCTTTAAGCTGTTTACCGTCATCTTGCAATTGATAGAAAGTCACTGGCTTACCATAGGCTTCGACAATTATATTTTTACTATCGCTGTTTGGACGAGTTACAATAACTTTATCAGCTCGAACATCTATAGAACCTTGTTTTATGATAACATTTTCTGTAAAAGTAGTAATATTTTTTTCTAAGTCAAGTGATTGTTTAACTGAATCAATCTGAATGGGTTGATGAGAATCATTATTTTTTAGAGCTGCTGTTGGAAAGCTCAATATAAATATTAAGCTAGTTAATGTTATATTAATGAAGATCTTTTTTGCTAATATCATTTTAGTTGTTTCTTTCGTCAGCTGTTTGCTTATTGGGAATTTCATAATAGGTCTTAACATTTTCAATTAATTCTGCGGTATGTGTTATCATATTTCCACGTATTTTCATGCCCACTGAACGTAAACCAATACCAATTACTGTAACTTTATCATCAGATGATACATCCTGAGTAGTTAGATTAACAATAGCATTTTCCGACAAAATTTGTTGTAAATCTGAAGTTGAATTCAAGTTATTTATTTGAACATTACCATATAAATAGAGCATATTGTTATTTGTTAATTTGGCTTTATTGGCGCGTACGATCCAACTAGGGATACTATTCGTGTTATAAGTTGTTAATACTGGATTAATGAGCCAGCTGATTTTATCACTTGAAAAGTGGCGTATCTCATCCGTTATTAGCTTATAAGTCAATTTACCTATGGGATCATAAACATGAGTAATGGCATTTCTAGTTTGATAATTTGGTTGACTGTTATCAAGTATAACAGGTGCTTTTGCTTGATTAAAATCAGCTAAGTTCCAGCCAATAAGCACTAAAACAATCATTATTAATATAATGTTAAGCCAAAATTTAAGTTTGCTCATCGCTGTTTCATTTTTACTTATATTGATAGGCTGTAGGTATTTTCTATTTGTTTTGAAAAAACAGAATTAAGATCATAAATTTTATATCAGCGCCTCTTTTGCTCCTGCTTGATATGTACTGTAATACGCTTTATTTAATAACATTGGATTCTAATCTGTTATAGAAACCAAGACTCTATATGGAACATGACAAACCAATCAATTAAATAATAATCATTATAAGTAATTTGTTAAAGTTGAAGTTTTAATCGGTTTATTAAAGCATTATAAGATAACTTTACCTTACTTTGGTAAGGATAATTAATACCGAATATTTAGCACGATCTTCCAATAATTTATTTTTACGTTTTGTAAAAATGGAAACTTTAATCATAAAGATCAGTAAACAGCGGATACCCTAACCATCTTTTATATTGAATCCTTTTTAGTTCTTGATCATTATTTCCTATATAAACTAAGGTATCTATCATGATGCTATCAAAATCATAAATTAGTAATTTTATAAGGTACTATTTTTAAGATCTATTATATATAGAAATATAATAGGTTGTTATTTGATTATCATCATTCATCTATTAATGATAACAATTATATGAGGCCAGCTTGCAAAAGATCATGCAGATGAATAACACCAATAAGTATATCTGTTTTTGCAACCATTAATGAAGTAATATGATGTTGTTGCATCAAATTTAAGGCGTCAATTGCTAGCATATTTGGTTTTACTCTAATACCACCGACTGTCATCACATCGGCAATTTTAGTATTATTTAAGTCAATATTCATCTCAAAGATGCGTCGTAAGTCACCATCGGTGAAAATGCCTTCAATTTGCATTTTTTCATTACAAATCACAACCATACCTAGCTTTTTGCAAGTAATTTCTACTAATGCTTGTTGTAATGTTGCATGTTTCATAACATTAGGAATATTTTTCTTAGTATGCATTAGGTTGCTCACTCTTAATAAAAGTTTACGACCTAATGTGCCACCTGGATGGGAAAGTGCGAAATCTTCAGCAGTAAAACCACGCGCTTCAAGTAAAGCGACCGCAATAGCATCTCCCATAACTAACATCGCCGTTGTACTTGTTGTTGGCGCCAGACCTAATGGGCAAGCTTCCTGCGGTACTCTGATACAGAGATGAATATTTGCTGCTTTACCCATACTACTAGCAGGGTTTTTTGTTATACAAATCAATATAATGTGTTGACGTTTTAATATCGGAATGAGTGCTAATATTTCATTTGACTCACCGGAATTAGAAATCGCTAGAACAATATCTTGACTGCTAATCATACCTAAGTCGCCATGACTAGCTTCTCCTGGATGGACAAAAAAAGCAGGTGTTCCTGTACTAGCTAATGTGGCTGCAATTTTATGGCCAATATGGCCTGATTTCCCCATTCCCATAACAACGACTTTACCAGTACATTTGAAAATTAGTTTACAAGCTTGATTAAAATCATTATTGATATATTGCTCCAGATTAGCAAGCCCACTACGTTCAATTTCCAATACTTTCTTTGCTATTTTTTGAAAATTAATTTCAGACATTTTATTTTTAAACTTAAAATAAATAATTTAATTATATTGGTTAATAGACTCTTAGTAAGGCTCGTTTTATATCATTCGTTTTGTATATAATGTTATCAATATATTATCTGTAGGTTATTTTTTTACAAAAAGCATTTTTACTATGAATGATACTTGAAATTTGTTTATTGTGACGATGTAATGAACAAAAGTAAAATTAACAATAATATTGATAGCCAATATATTATATTCTAATTGTTGCTAACATGTTCTTAGTGAGGAAGATACATTTAAATGATAATTAGACAGGAAAAGTATTTTTTCATGAAG
Organism: Arsenophonus sp. NC-PE1-MAG3; assembly: GCA_052174455.1. Taxonomy (GTDB): domain Bacteria; phylum Pseudomonadota; class Gammaproteobacteria; order Enterobacterales; family Enterobacteriaceae; genus Arsenophonus. The sequence continues at coordinate 68,379 of JBQMRP010000054.1, forward strand.
AAATTTGTAGATAATTTCATAGAAATTAAAAACATTTTTTATTCTGATTATAAGGTAACTTTTACCGATATAAGTTTAACGATTTTCCAGAGGAAAATTTACCAAATCATGGGATCTCATGTATTGGAAAATAACTTACTTACGTTTATTGTTGAATAATTACATCTAGATAAGTAGGAAATTTAGTTTTATGGTCTGTTAATATTCCAATATTAATACGTTAGGATTTTTATCATGCTCGTAATGAAATGAACAGGTTTTTTAGTTTAATAGCTTATTTACTAATATGAATGATTTTGAACATATTACTTTTCTTTACATGAACATATTGTTTTTTATAGAAATTATTCGAACAGATTTTATGATAAAACTATAATAAGTAGATTGAGTGATGAGGCGAATCTTTATGTCGCCTGAACTATCGAGTAGTATAGCATGATAATCGAATTAGTACGGTGCTATTGCCATTTATCTACAATTAATTCATTTGATGATCCTTTTGTTGGGGGAGTTATGTTTATTCTGGTGTTATAGGATTTCCGGAGATGCTTAGCATATCGTATTGATTAATTTCATGGACAATTTCAACAACAGAGAGATAATATTATATGAAAGTCTACCCTACAGATATCAGCGATACTAGATACTACCTGATCCCTTTGATGAATTCATTTATAATGGTGCCAGAGGACAACTAATAAACACCGCCGTTGAGGCTGTATTAGAAGCTATGCTGCATCTGAATACTGCTTTGTCGACGGGCAGTCATGTTATCGTTCATAACGATTATTTGCCATAGTGAAGCATATAAACTGCTATTGGTGATATTGAGATTAAAGTGCCTAAGATTAGGAATCGCAGCGATAAACGAATATGCTTCAACAGCTTCTTGCTTCCGCTTCATCTGAAACGTGCAAAAATATTGAATAGTTGCTACTATTGTTTTTGCCTGTAAGGAGGGTGTATTTATCAACTGATAATTTTACGAATCCCTGTGCTGTTTTTGGTAAAAATCACATGGGAGTTCCTCCCCTGCCGGAGACTGCATTAATAAACTAAAGCAGAAGTAGATTAAAGAGCGCAGGTAATTGTAATTGATGTTAGTATGATTTAAGCGATAATGTGTTATGTTTATTTTTTGTCTGAAGGCATATATCATTATGTCAGGGAACAATTCTTTTACCTTCTAGTTAAAATTGGTGTGACTGCCGCATAAACGTAAGGAGATCTCATTGCGGTCGAAGATGGTTATAAGAGTCAGAAGCAAATTGGATATAACATTTTAATGGCTGGTAATCGCGTTGTTTAACCGTATTTATATTCTTGCTATGGGGTATAATTACTCTTTGTTTTTTTTTGAAATGCAATGATAAAGATATTTCAAGATATATAGCACCAACGCCATTAGATATACAAAATAGTTAATCCATTATTTTTACTCTACAAAAAAATGCTAATCGAAAATTAATAAGGGTTAGTTTGCCAGAGGTTTGGCTATCAGATAGCTCCTCTGCCACTAATAAACTCATTGATGATTGGAAAATAAATTATTATTTAAATGAAGATTAAAAGTTATGCATGTTTGTTAAAAAAATAGGAATCGGTTTACTGGATCTATTGTAAGTTAAAATTTCATCAGAGTATCAAATCTTTGATTTAAAGCTTTAATTTTAGAGTATTAACCCTAGGATTAGGGTTAATGAGGATTGTTTTTTATTTTTTTACTTGTTCTTTTTGATAACAATTCCGTTATCTGCTTGTCAGCAGAGCATCAATAAAAATAGCCTGTTATCACATAGAATGCATTTGTACAATCTGTGCTAAGAAATTTTTTCATCAGCATAGCCGGCACTTCAGTTTTCCCCGGTTTTTTTGTGAGTTGTCATCTCCAGTGTCTTATACAACTTCGGTAATAGTGTACCTCATTTGTATTTAATAAAAAACCATAGTAACTTATCATCTAAAATACTTAACAAAGGAATGCAGGTATAGCGCTCAATCATCTTTTCCTTCTTCATGATCTAATGCCGATATATTACATAGTCTTAGTAGTTATAGTAATTATGTACAACAATTCTCCTTCACTAAGTAGAAGTTTTGATGCGAATATTGAGGCGTTTAAAATAGAGTCTCCGAGGTATTTTACGGTATGTCGCCACAATTTTAGCAAAGTACGTTTTTCCTTTAAATAACAGATGCACTGTGCCTTCAAGTAACTCTGCCACTGCTTCCTTGGTGTGAATTTACTTAGATCAGAAAAACTACCTTGGATTTATCAGGCCATAGTTGTGACGTATCAGCCGGATGATATCGCCTCATTAGATTTTTTTCAATCTCTCTTTTTTTAAGAGTAATTCAATACCATACAGTAGGATACTTATATTTAAACTTTAACAGGGTGACGAAGACATGAATATCTGAATGTTAATTGAGTTGTTAACCACAAATATGTAAGGTACAAAAGATACCAATTTTTGATATCTTATTTGTGTTCTCACTGCGGTATAATTGTGAGAGGGGGCCTGAAGCAGAGCATTAAGTATTGTCTAGTCATTGTTAAAAAACAAAATAAGATGAGGAATAGTAAAAGTAATGCATTGGTAGTTGCAGGTAGGTAAAATATAAACTTGAACTCTAACCATTGCTCGATAGCTTTGACGCCTCATAAACTGCAGGCTTTTAACATAACTGTAGCTTTAGAAGAAAAAATGGTGCGACAGGGAAAACTTCAATAAGAGGCACAGTAGTAGCGTCGTCTGGACACGCTAGTAGCACAAGTGCTACAGACAAACTTTCTCTCTACAGATAAACAATCTACAAGTTGATACTTTCACTGTATCTTTAAGAAATTTACTTCAACCATCATAAATAACGAAAGCAGTTTAGTTTGGTGTATATGTTTTTATAAGTTATCCTCTTATATATCTTTTCAGAGAAATAGAAATTATAATACTGTCTGCATTTGTCATGTCTATTTGCTCAGTTACCTTTATATTTATCCCAATATGTAAAGGAGACATCTATTACCCCTGTTTCCTATAGCTGATGAGTTTATCAGGAATCATAATGTAACTCATTACCCTCTCAATCCAGTTATATTCAGTATCATTGGGATTGACCTGATCGTTTTCAAAAATTCAGGATAATCGTGACTGGAAATAGATAATACTTGCGTATTAAAAAAATTTTGAGTTGAATCGGATGTATTTCTGTATAGTCTTTTTGTATCGTAAAAATTTAATCGATCTTCTCTCATTAATTTTAAAAGAAAATTATAAAACGATTCGGATAACTAGTAATTATAACATGTGAAATCGTGTGTTGTCTTCTTAATTACTCGGTTTACGATTTCTAAGAGATTTATTTCGAATCATCTGGATAAATTCCTGAAAAAATTAACATGTATTGCAGAGTATAAAACAGTATTTAGATTATTAATATCCTAAATCAGCATATCTGTGCCACTTTTATACCGTAATTGAGATAGGTTAACTAACAAAGTGCTTTTGCGGCATCAGATTCATAGCGTCACTCTCGCAAAAACCGACTGAATTGAATTTATTGCTCTTATTGATGCTCACTGGGTTGAGAGGAAGTCATAAAATGCTGGTCATTTTTATCAATCTTTCTCCAGCATCTTCATCACTACAGTACTTTATATTAAACCTTTACCAACAAAGCATTAAGGGTTTCTTAGCGACATCACGACTCTTTTGGTAGGCAAGCTCTCCATATCTCACTCTTAAGTTTCAGTGCTACATACCTTTGGAAAATGAAATGCCAGCATATTGCCTATTTTGTAGATCTAAAGGTTGGCGCTGTATCTCCATCTAGAAATATTTTTGCCATTTCATTCCAAAAACAAAAAGAACTCCCTTTACTCTCCAATAGTAAGTTTGTAAGATATAGTTAAATCACGTGCTGACTAGTTATTGAGAAGTTTGGCTCAATCCCTGCTTTTTGATTCTTGATAAGCATATTCAATCCCAATCAACTCCTTGTATCAATGTAAGTATCGACAATAATGATCAGCAATAAAAGGTTATCAGCTTATTTGACAGGACGGCATATACCATCATCAGACAACAAATAAACGTAAAGCGTATCGATCGCGTAAATTACGCAAGCACCATTGCTTATATTCTTAAAGTCATTATTGTTTCAGTCTGTTGATGGTGCTAGTAGAGAGATTATACGCTTTTCACTAAGAATCGCTATAGAGCTTTATAAAAATAAGTAGTTAAAGATACCTCATAGGTACACAGCTATGGTAACAATTATTTAATCCTTTTGCACACTTCAGATAAGACGGTAGTGACGAGTTTCTGAAGGGTATTCCATTGTCGCTGCAATTTCCCTGATCTTAGGTACTTTAACCTCAGTATCGCTAAATATTAATCTGTATAGTTTCTGAGGTACATAACTATTACGGACGATGTTATGACACTTGTCAACAAGACGGCGTTATGCACGTTATCGTAGCATAGATTCAAGCTCAGTCTCAACAGCGGGTGCTATCAATTTCCTAATAACGTTACGGATGGAGTTCATGCAAGGGATTATAGATAATATCTGTTTTATTGGAACCTGTAGGGTAGACTTTTCATGGTATATCATTTCTCTATTGTTAAAATCATTCACAAAATTAATTACAGGATACTCCACCCATTTTTTAAACTCCATACACCAAAAATGAGTATAACTAAGGACAGTAGATGGATTAAAGATACTAAAACAGCCATAAAAATTAGTATATTTAATTGGACAATTTCTATTATAGGAGGTGGCGGATCCTAAATAGTTAAAATAGAATAAGATAGGAAACTTAATTTCTTTATAAAAGAAAAATCTTTCACAAGATATATTAGAAATATTTTCTTTTATAAGAAAATAAACTATTTTATGCTTAATATTCTTTAATAGTTTTTTTTGTTAATGGTTGACTCCGGTTGCGTTAGCGATAGATTAAACTAACTCATATAAACTGATACAAGAAGCCGTTGCGAAACTTTTATGCGATTAAAAAATGAGCAATCCGTGATCATATAAAATCAAGATTACTTATCTAGGATTATTAATGAAGAGTTTTATGCCTTATGTACAAATTAAGTATGCAGGAACATTATCTTAGAATCTTATAGTGCAAAATATCTTCAGCTAGCTGGATACTTATTCAGGCGATTTAAGCCCATTTAGAGCAAGCTTATGTAAGTTTTAGAAAATATCTCTCATGGCAAGAATATCAAATTACGTCAGAAGAACTACTGGGCGATATAGGAATGTGCTTGTTATTCGATTAAAATTATCAATTTACAGGCCCGACACACCACTTATACAGCTTGATTTTCAATTGCATAAAAATAGTAAGATGGGATATAAGCAAACTTATGCTATTATCATTGAAAATAACAGTGTCAATTACAACTAAATAAAAAACAAATAGGCTAATATTTTAGGTATCAAAGGTATTGACGGTTTAACGGAAGAGTTTTTCAGTAGCACAAAAATAGCATTACTCTGAGAAATAAAAAAAATCATGATATCTCATATTAACTTAGGATCATAAAAATTAAACGTTAATTTAACTGGTTAGCTTGATAATGATCGCTTTTCGCTTTCAGGCGATAAAGAAATGAGTTGATAAAAATTATTGATACGATTAATCTTTCCAAGATCTTTTAGATCGATTCTACCGATCTCGATATATTTATTAGATTAAAGTCAGAACAGGATCAGAGAATAAATTGGTATTTAAAGGATTAGTGACGTTTTAATACCTTAAGCTTTATAAGTTTGAGAATTTTATGAATTAATCAGGTCATAAATTTAAAAAATAGTTTGTATGTAATCGCTCTTGTGCATTCTTGATGCCAAGGGCGTTTTCTTTAATTTTCAATAGATAATAGATCGATTAGGATAGGTACATTGTATTTTAATGTTTAAATTGAGTTAAATTATGGATACAAATAAAATAAAGCAAGTATTAATAGAACAATTAAAACTTGATGAAGTAATTGTCAATGGCGATGGTAGCTATTTTCAAATAATTGCTGTTGCTGAAATGTTTAATGGAATGAGTCGAGTTAAGCAGCAAAAAGTGATTTATGCGCCACTAATGGAATATATTGTAGATAATCAAATCCATGCATTATCAATTAAAGTTTATACCCCTGAAGAATGGACAAAGAGATCGTAAGATTAATGCTTTTTAAATCTATAGTTTTGGATTAATAATATAAATATTACTCATAGAGAATTTCTTGATGGACAAGTTTCAATTAAAGGGGCCAACTCGTTTGATAGGAGAAGTTTTTATTTCTGGTGCAAAAAATGCGGCACTACCGATATTGTTTGCATCATTATTAGCAGAAGAACCTGTTGAATTACAAAATGTTCCAAAGCTAAAAGATATTGATACAACAATTGAGTTACTTAATCAGTTAGGTACCAAAGTTGAGCGTACTGGTGCTATTTTTGTTGACGCACGTGGTATTAATAAATTTTGCGCTCTTTACGAATTAGTTAAGATGATGCGTGCATCTATTTGGGCTTTAGCACCATTAGTTGCTCGTTTTGGTCAAGGCCAAGTGTCTTTACCTGGAGGATGTGCCATTGGTGCACGTCTAGTTGATTTACATATTACCGGCCTTGAGAAACTCGGTGCTAGAATTACTTTAGATGAAGGTTATGTTAAAGCATCAGTTGATGGTCGTTTGCAAGGCGCTAATATTATTATGGATAAAGTTAGTGTCGGTGCCACCGTATCTATTATGACGGCTGCAACACTAGCAGAAGGAAAAACCGTTATTGAAAACGCAGCTCGTGAACCTGAAGTTGAAGACACAGCTAACTTTTTAAATTTATTAGGAGGAAAGATTACGGGTGCAGGCACAGACAGTATCCTTATTGAAGGGGTGGTACGTTTAGGTGGTGGTGTTTATCAAATTTTACCTGATCGAATTGAAACAGGTACTTTTCTTGTTGCAGCAGCTATATCTGGAGGAAAAGTAATTTGCCGCAATACTAAACCAGCTATATTGGATGCAGTTTTAACTAAATTACGTGAAGCGGGTGCAGAAATTGAAATTGGTAAAGATTGGATCGAATTGGATATGCATGATAAGCGAGTAAAACCAGTGAGTATCAGAACAGAACCATATCCGGGTTTTCCAACAGATATGCAAGCGCAATTTTGTTTACTTAATTTAGTGGCTGAAGGTGTTAGTACAATAACAGAAACTATTTTTGAAAATCGCTTTATGCATATCCCAGAGTTGATTCGTATGGGAGCTCATGCAGAAATAAAAGGGAATACGGTTGTTTGTCATGGCGTTGAACAACTTACAGGTGCTCAAGTCATGGCTACAGATTTACGAGCATCGGCTAGTTTAGTCCTTGCAGGTTGTATTGCAAAAGGAAAAACAATTATTGATCGGATTTATCATATCGATAGGGGATATGAAAAAATAGAAGAAAAACTGCGTAATTTAGGGGCAAATATAGAGCGTATTAGCTAAAATAAAATATAATAAACTATTTTATAAATTAAAAATTAATAGTTTAGTTAAATACTGTTAACTCTTAATTATTGTAAAAATTATTCATATTTATTCATATTTATTATTTTTGCAACAAAGAAACTAGCTGACCATTCAGAGAAATAATAATATAACTGACTTGAAAACCGACATTTTTCTGGGGACGAGTTTATTGCAATTTGAAAATACATAATCATTTAATTTGATTAATATTATTATGCGAATATGAGATAAGTCCACGTTTAGTGATGATGCTGATAAAGCCGTGGATCATTCGCTCATCATGAATAAGCTTTTATATAATTTTAGTTGCTAATTCAGTTAGAATAACAAAAATATGAACTCTTCAGGTATAAAACTATTTTTTAAGTGATCAAATAAGAATGTATTAATTCCATTAATAATTCACCTTCAGTACTAATTTAGTATTCCGCATGAATTTTATGATTAATATATCTATTTATATGTAGAAATTATGTTGGCAAGAGGGAAATCATAATTCTAGAACACGTCCAGTGCTACCACCAATAATTCATTGGATTAGCATTTATCTTAAATTATAGGGTTATCGATAAATAACATGATATCATCAACTTGTACTTTATTAGTGTGAATTAACTAGAGTTGGAGTTACGGGAAAATTTTTAGCGTTTTTTTTAAAGACAGAGTTGTTAAGCTATTTATAACTTAATAATAAGTACGTCAAAAATTAATTCATCAGATAATGTAATCTGAATTTAATTCGTGTTGTTAATAACAACCATGTTTGTTACAATATAACTGTCATTATTTATAATGACTCTAGATCTTAATGTGGTCAATTCGGCATCCATTCTAAAAACTACCAGTATACACGCTGTTATAAACATAGACAATTGCTTGTTGTCTATGTGTATCGCTTTATTATTATAAATAAGTTGCTCATTTTTTACCATTAAGGATGTAATTAAGTCTTTTTAAGTGTATAGAGATATAATTATTAGAAAGATATTACAGATAATAAGCCCTATAACAATTGCATGAAAAGCTTGATGGTTAGGAAATTAAATGCTCTATAAGTGAAAACAAAAAGCCTTCTCATTTTGCTAAAACGAGATAGGAGAATTGGTTTACTTGGTCTATATAAAATTTTTATTGAAGTATGTTATTTTTTTCTGCGACATAAGTGTAAGTGGCGACCAGAAATAAAGCATTAAGTCGTGTAAGTTAGTTATTATTGAAAAAGGCTAAAGAAGATATGGGAGATAGTGAAAATAATGCATTGTGAGTTGCAATAGAGAAAATATGAACCTGGTTTGCTAACTATCGCTCAGTAGGTTTAACGTCACATGAACTGTAGTTTTTGACTTAAAGTTTTGGAAAAAACGTGAGTGGGAACATTTAGGAGAGGTGTAGGAGTAGGGTTCGGGATTAGCGCGCCATGATACAAATGCTATAGACAATGTTCGCTCTATAAATAGATGATCTACGAGTTGACACTTTCAGTATGTTTTTAAGAAACTTATTTCAGACGTCATTAGTGGTAAAAAACAGTTTAATTGGGTGAGGAGATTATATATATCCATCTTGCTTTCTTGCTAGAGATCATAGAAAACTTCATGCTATAAGCGTTTCTCAGGTCTATCTAATCAGGTATTTTTTGTTTACCTCAGAGAACGAAAAAAACGGGAATTATCCATAGTATTCTTATTAAGTGATGAATTCATCAACAAGGATACTTTTAAGTATTCCTATTTTTATATCTAGTTATATCTAGGCTTATTGCAGCCTAGCAGCTTTTGCTATTGCTTAAAACCTAAAAATCCGTAACCAGAGGCTAATAATACTTGAGTGTCGAGAAAAAATTGAGAACCTGGGATCGGATACATCCCTATATAGTCCTCTCTTTTTCTTAGCTCATAAAAATTCAATGAGTCTGTTATCATTAATTTCAGAATGGAGATTATAAAACGCTTTGAATAAATAGGCGGTATTGTAATACGTGAATTCATGTGTTATCTCCTGATTTACCCAATTTAATGCTTTCTAGAAAATTTATTCCGAGCCATCTAAGACGAATTCTTGAAAAGATTAACATAGAAAATATAAAACAGTACTCAGGTAATAAAGATCTCTAAAATAGCATAGTTCCGAAGATCTTGCATTTATAGTATGTTATGGTTATAAACAGAATAAGTATTCTGTAATAAGCAATAAACAAGTTAGTAAAATAGTAAGGTAGGTATATAAATACAAACAGGTACGATAGGTGTCCAGGTACCTGTTTAGTGAATTATTAATTAAATATATTATTACCGCGAAGTAATAAGTAAATATTTTGATCACCACGTAAAATATTTAATGCTAATGCGCTAGGCTTAGTTTCAATAACTTTACGAAGTTGATTAATATTTTCTATCCGTTGTTCGTTAGCGCTAATGATAAGATCACCTTTTGCCAGACCAAGCATGGCTGCAGGTGAATTAGACAAGACGCTATCGACTTTGACACCTTTAGTGCTCCTAATTGTATTATTGCTTAAAGTGGCTCCCATTAGTGAGCTGGTTAAAACTTCGGCTTTTGTTCCGCTAGAATCACTATCTTCTAAGGTGACATTTACTTGCATTGGCTTACCTTTGCGTAGTATCCCAATAGTGATTTGTTTACCAATTTCACTGGTGCCAATTTTAGCTCTCAACTCAGCGAAGCTATTGATATATTTATTATTAATTGAAACTAAAATATCACCAGACTGAATACCTGCTTTAGCTGCTGCAGAATTTGGTATCACTTCACTGACAAATGCCCCTTTTTGCACATCAATCTTTAATGCTTTCGCTACATCAGAGGTCATTTCAGTACCTTTGATCCCCAGTAATCCACGTTTTACTTCACCATGTTTGATAATTTGATCACTAAGGGATTTAGCCATATTTGATGGAATTGCAAAACCGATGCCAATATTACCTCCAACGGGTGTTAAAATAGCGGTATTAATACCAATAAGTTCACCATTGAGATTAACTAATGCGCCACCTGAGTTGCCTCTATTAATAGAAGCATCAGTTTGAATAAAATTTTCTAGACCTTCTACATTTAAACCACTACGGCCTAATGCAGAAATAATACCTGATGTTGCCGTTTGACCTAAGCCGAATGGATTACCAACAGCAACAGCAAAATCACCAACTCGCAGTTTATCGGAGTCAGCAATTTTAATTCCCATTAAGTTCAATTTTTTCAGATTTTCTGTACTTGAATCTTTGATTTGTAATAGGGCGATATCTGTTTGAGGATCACGTCCAATAAGTTTAATGTCAATTTCTCTGCCATCATTAAGTTGAATTTGAATGCTATTAGCGTTATCAACGACATGATTATTAGTTAGAATATAACCTTTTTTAGCGTCAATAATAACCCCGGATCCTAACCCTTCAAAAGGGCGAATACTCTGTTGCTGGGAGGGGAAATTAGGCCCAAAAAAGAATTTAAATTCTTCGGGTAGTTGTTGATTTTGAACACGTGTTCCAGATACACGAATACTAACTACAGTAGGAAGTACTTTTTCTAGCATCGGTGCTAGGCTAGATAACTCTTGACTAGGTGATAAAGTAACTGGTGGCATTGATGCAGAATAATTCACTGCAGGTACGCTTATGAGTGAAAGACCAACAGTTATGGCTAATATAGTTAAAAAATATTTCTCTTTTTTCATCATGAATTCAATTCTCTTACATACCTTAATTTATTTAAGGTAATTTGCTTTTTGAATAAATTAAAAGACCTCACAGCAAGTTTAAGACTTTAAATTATGCAAAAAAGTTCAGTTAACAGGTAGTAGTAATCGTTTTTTTACATGTATTTACATGATATCAATCTTTACAACAAAATAAACTCTACTCAGATGAATTCCGCTACTATTAAAATTAAGTAAAGATGCAATTTTATTAATATAATTAACCTAATTTACTTTTATATTGAGCGAAATAAACCAGAAGAGCCTTCAGAGTAATCTTTCGGTGGTAAATTAATGTGGGCTTGATTATTATCTAATTCAGACAAACGATAGTTAAAAAAGTTGTTTTGTATTGGCAAATCAGATATTAATTCATGAGAACTTTTCGCCATATACTGATATAGTTGACGATAGTCTTGTGCCATCTTATCGAGTAATTCTGTACTACATGCAAAATGGTTAATCAATTCTTTACGATATTTCTCTAATTCATGGTTTTTCTTTTTAAGTTCATCTTGTAAAGCCTGTTGATTACGTAGTTTAGCATTCCCAAAGCGAAATACTAGTGCCCCAATAATAAAACCTACAATTAGACCGATTAATGCATATTCCCAAATCATGCTGACTCCTTTATTTAAGAAAGGAAGATTTATTTTCATAAAAATGAATTTACAGTATAGCAGTTCACTGTAAATGTTAAAAGGATATAAGTGAAATCTGGAAAAGTTGTTACTAATAATTTTATATTATTTTGAGGTACTAAAGATTATCGATATGATTTTTATCATTGATTTCATTGATCAATAAAATTATGATTTTTTAAAGAGTATTACGTTGATGGAATTATTAATTCTAACTAAACTATACAGTAGTTTTTGATTACCAGTAATTATTACTTTGATGAAGTGCAAGGTAAAGAGATAGTAATTTTAGATATTATTCATCATCTATTTCTTAATAGAACATGTGTGAACAAAAGGTGGACTACAGAAGTCCTTTGAAATAAGGTAAGATTGATTCGAAACTTGATTATTACTTTCTCTGTGCAAGAGAAGAATTTTTTGTGCTAAGCAAGAATAAAAGCCTAACTTAAGTATTAAGTAAAACTAAGAAATAGGAGTTAAACAAAATTGAAATGGTCTGAATAAACTTAATATCCATTATTAAAAATAATGTTAGTGAGAAAAATATAAAATCAGATGTTATCTGTTAAATAGTAGGTTAATGACAGTTAGAAACGGTTAAAAAGAATATTTATTCTTTACAATGGATCCAGTTCCCAAGTGATAGAGGGGAACTTCACTCAATGTATCTTTTATGGTGTGAAGCATGGTAACCTATTAATCTTTTAATGTTCATGTAAATATTAAGAGATAGTGACCATAAGATATCTAAAAAGCGAAAAAAGTCAACTGAAAGGCAACTAAAAATTATAATAGGATTAATAGAGGTAATCATCTCTTTCTGAAAAGAGTCTGTTCTGGAATGAGCAACTTACCAATAGAATCCTTTTATTAATATAATGAATTAATTTAGAAAAATTAAATGTTTATGAGAAACGTAATAAAATCAAAACCATAAATAACTGAAAATGATATCCTATTGACTGGCGTCCTGTGACAGGCATAATTAATAATCTAAGATAAAGAATATATAGGGATTTAGCAAAAGATAATTTAAAGAAATTCAAAAATTTGCAAGGTTTATTATAAAATCAAGAGATAAAAATCTCCTAACTATTAGGAAAGTTATACAGATTAATCGATGGAAATACACGGTCAGAATAATAATCAGGTAATTAAAACTATAAAGGACAAGAACATCTTTATAAATTATTAAGACAAAATAAGTTAATAAACTTATTCCTTAAAATTAATATATATAGCAAAAAAAAATGAAGAAAAATGCTTGAATTATGCTAATTCTTGTGTATGGAATTTCGGAGATGGTATAGCGTATAATGCTGATTAATTTAATAAATAATTTCAATAATAGAGAAATTTTTTCTATAAAAAGCCTACTCTAGTATAGATAGGCGTGAAATTAGATATTACCTCTAATCCCTTGCAATAAAATCATCCGTAATGATATGATAAAATCTGATAGATGTCGATGTTAAGGCGGAGCTCGAATCCATGCTGCGATAACGTGCCAGCACCGGATTTGTCGAAGAGTATTTATACTATCGTCCTTGACTATTATGTGTTACAGCAAATCATACAGACTGGTATTAGTAATGTTGATATTAAAGTACCTAAGGTAAAGTGGAATTGCAGAGGAAACGGAATATTCTTCAACAAATCATTACTTACCGCCTTGTCTGAAGAGTATAAAAGCGGCTTCGAATTGCTACCATGATTTGGTAGCTGTTAGGCATCTTCACCGGTGATTTTCATGAATAACTGTATCGCTTTTCGATGAAAAGCGTATGGTCTTCTACTGATATCATCAATAAACTAAAAACAACAATAGCTTAAAGAGTAACAGGCAATAGTAATTGTTTGATTTTATCGTTATACACTACATTTATTTCTAATCCGGTAATATATACCGTTTTGTAAGAAAAGCTGATTTTTTCCTACTAGTTAGTATTGATATCACTGCATGAATATAAGAAGTTTATTACGCTCGAAGATGTTTATCGAAAGTCAGAAGCAAACTGTGCTGAACTTTTTAATACTTCGAGTGTGTAGTTTAACCCTACCAGACTTGATGAATGGTAAGTATCGTTACTATTAGTTTTTGGAATTCAATAGCAAATATGCTTCCGATCACGAAGCACTAATGTTATTGGCTAGATAAAATAGCTTATGTGCTGGTTTTACTCCAAAAAGCCATTTAACCAAAAGTTTAAGAGTGTGAGCTACAGGAAGTCTTTCTATCAGAAAGACGCGATTACGCTAATAAAACTTCTTGATATTTTGTTGGCAAGGTTTTCAGTGAAGTGTATCATCCTGTAGTGATTAAGAAGTTAGAAAAAAATGGAAAAGAACGCTGGTATTCTACGATTTTCCGTTAGTGCAACTTTGGGCATCAATTAGAACAAGAAATCCGATTGAATTGGCTTTCGCAAGAGTTGAGGATGTAAAGCTGACTCGCGAAGCACTATGGTAAATGTAATATACTATAGTGTGAGTGGTTTTTAGCTACTACTTTTCTGAAATGTTCATGATCTTAGTGCTATTTATATATTTTGCGATATGTTAATTTACAGGAATTCAGCTAGATGACTTGGAATAAATCTCCTAGAAAGCGTAAGCCTGCCAAATTAGGACGACTACTCGTAACTTTCAGTTGTCATACCGTATATTTATCCGAATCGTTTTATGATCTGATTTCTATCAGAAAGTAATTATAATAAGTCTACTGATCTTTTATCACATTCAAAAAGAGGTCATATATCAATATGACCAAGAGGTTTTCAACCATCTCTAATTTTTGTCCATAATATTATCTTCTTCTAGTCATAATTATCTAGAGTTTTTATAATGCCTATGTTCAATCTGATAATGTTGAATAAAACTGCATTAAGGAGTAAATGAGTGACAGTATGCTTGCCGATGAATTCATTACCTATATTGGAACTAGGTAATGATCCCGTCTTCTTCATTCTTTGGGGGATAAACAGTAAAGATAACTGATTAGATATACCTGACGAATGTTTATAGTATAAGGATTTCTATTTTCTTTAACAAAAGATCAAGATGCATATGTATATAATCCCCCACCCAATTGAATTGCTTTTCACCATTAATGACCTCTGAAATAAATTTCTTAAAACATACTAAAAGTGTTAACTCGGGGGCTCATCTATTTATAAAGCAAACTTTGCCTATAGAATTTGTATCATGGCGCGCTAATCCCTGAACACTACTCCTACATCTCTCCTAAATGTTCCCACTCACGTTTTTTCAAAACTGTAAGTCAAAAACTATAGTTCATGTGACGTCAAACCTACTGAGCGATAGTTAGCAAACCAGGTTCATATTTTTCTCTATTGCAACTCACAATGCATTATTTTCACTATCTCCCATATCTTCTTTAGCCTTTTCAATAATAACTAGCTTGCTCGATTTAATGCTCTATTTCTAGTCGCCACTTATACTTATGCCGCAGTGGACATACAATAGGGTATTAAAATTGATATCTTCTATTCTTTGTACACTTATGCTCGATAACTCAATCAAAATCTACATATTCATGTTTCCGTAAGCGAGGTGGCTGGATATTAAATACGCTGTATGGGTGGGGGATCTGTTCTTTAAAAAAATCGATCGAAGAAATCTTGGCTAGGAATTGTCATCCAGCTGCAGCGTCATCAATTATGATTTGATAAATCCCAGCAGCTTCCTATTCTTATGCACATAATTCGCCACAGAAATCAGCGATAGCGTTATTTGAAGAGTAGTATACAGATGGTTACTGGAAAATACACTTGCTAAAAAGATAAAATGGAGATGACATAGAATAAAAACCTTTAGTCCTATTCTTAATCCGAGATTGTATCCGCATTAAAACTGCGGCTTTTATTAATAGAAATGATTGTATAATATTATTAATATAGTTAACAAACTAATCAGTACTTGGGGGCCCCTCCACTTGACGCAGAAAGTGATGATTGAGCGCTATATTAGCTATATTTTGCCTAAGCATTTTAAGATAGTGCGTTATTATAGTTTTTATCGAATCGTAAACGAGATACACTATTACCGAAGGTATGTTAAGGCGATGAAAACTAGGACTTACAAAAAAGCGCGGAAACAGCAGGGGTTCAGTATTTTGATAAAAGAATCCCTCTACGCACAGATTCGTACAAATGCATTCTATTTTCCGACAATCTACTTTTTATCAACCCTTAACTTAGTAAGCAGGCAATAGAATTATTATTAGAAAAAATGGATAAAATTAAAATATAATGGTTATTACCAAAACTTATGGTTAATATCTATAAAATTAGAGAATTAGTAAAATAATAACATACTTCGATAAAATTTTTATATAAACTCAGTAAACTTATTCTCTATTTCATTTTAGTAAAAAAAAGGCTTTTGATCTGCTCTTAAAAAGCAATTTAGTTTCCTAACTATTAATTAAGTAAGGGGGTTTTAACTTGCTGACTTTGGTAGTAACAACATTTAATTTAAGGATAGAAAACAGATTTATGAAGCATTAGAGCAGAGCTTTAACGTCATATAGTAAATTTACTATTAATTCTATGAATTATGAAGAGTTATAAATAAGTACTTAATATATATTTAATTAAGTGTTATGAACTGTAGTGAATGGTTAGAAAAAACTTAGTTAAAGTCCTCTGCAGGAATCGAACCTACAATTAGCCCTTAGGAGGAGCTTGTTATATCCATTTAACTAAGAGGACATTAATGACTATTTTATACCTATTTTTATTCTTTTATGATATCTCATTGTTGATTATAATCAAGTAATTCTATCTTATTTGTTATTCTTTTCATTTTATTTTATTGTTTATTACTTTTTTTACTTGTTATTTTGTAGATGTTGAATAGATATTCAGATTAATGAAGTATATATATATTCTAATGATATTGTGATTAGTGATCTAAAACTTAGAAGTATAAGTAATAAACCTTATAGAGGAAATCAAAGTTAATTAATAGTGATGGTTTTAGTGCTCGTATTTCTCCTAATGGAGTTATTATATTTCAATATAGTTATCGATAAGAAGGTAAAACAGTAGAGTTGACGATTGGTAATATCCAATTTATCACTTAAAAATGTTCGAATTATAGTTAACTATTAGTAAATTTACTGTATGACGGTTAGATTATGATCCGTTCTGATTCTTCATAAACCTCATTCTCTATCCTTAAATTGAATGTTTCTTACCACCAGGAATTAAGTAAATTAAATGCTCTTTAGCCAGTTCTAGCTTTTCTAAGCAGAAGGAAAAAAGCTTAAATACCATAAAAGTTGTTTTATTGAATCACATTACTCTCGCGCATCGGTTTGGTATTTCATTATTATAAAATCCGATTTAATCAGATTCTTCCTTTTTATTGATGAAAGATCCTGCACACAGTGCACTAACAGGAAGGGAATAGAATGCCAGCAGCTTTTCTCACTCTTTCTCAAATTTCTTCAGCATTGCAATATACTTTGCTGAAAATCTTTCTGATAAAACATCAATGACTTTATTGTCAAAATCACGACTCTCTGTTAGTTATAACTCCTTCATCTCACCTT
>JBQMRP010000055.1:0-241 GCA_052174455.1 Arsenophonus sp. NC-PE1-MAG3
AAAATTAACGAAATTAATACTGGTGTATTAGTTGCTAATGGAGCTGATTTAAAGCGATGGTTAAAAAATCTTAACAATAATAATTTACAAAATGAATATTATGTTACCGATATTATTTCCAAAAATATTTGCGAAAGATCGAAAATAAGAAAGGGCAGGCTATGAAAATACCTACTAACAGATAGAACAATTGATGATAATGATGATGATGAAGATGATGACGGTAGTGGTGGTGGCGGTG
>JBQMRP010000056.1:0-25606 GCA_052174455.1 Arsenophonus sp. NC-PE1-MAG3
TTCTTTATCTTTTTTAAGAAGATTATAGGCAGGCGTATCAGCCAGCGGATTTTCACCGGTCAAACGACTAAATAAATTATCTATCTGAGTAAAACGATCAGACAGTAGATGATTGCTAAATACTGGGATAAGAGAGAAAGAACGATAGGCCATAGTATCCTCCTTTAATAAGTCGTTAATTAACCTAAGCTTTACTTCCATAAGTATGGGGCAGTTAATAGATTTTCAAGTGCGCCAGTAATACGAGAGAAGAACAATCTTACCCTTACTAACCTAAACCATTTCACCATCAAACCTCATATTGATGAGATACTAATATGGATTTAATAAAAACTTTTTGCGCTAAATATTGAATTTCCTTCTACTTCATTCTGGATTTTTTCTGGATAACAACAAATCATTGCAACAAGTCTTTTATTTATATTCAGAATGTTGTCACCGATTTTAGCTGCAAATATCATCTTTATGTCGTGCTGTTGACGATTTCTTGTCTTCATTCGTATGAATGGGATAGAGTCTTTGAAAAGATATTGTACGAATGAGTGTCGTTTAGGAAGCCACCCTTGATTAGCTCAGGGCCCGTATCCCTATACGGCAATCTCTCCGATTGTCTTTCAATCGTGGCCAGCGATTTTTGGGGAGCAAGAAAACAAGGGTATCCGTTCTATTAGGCGAATTAGGCTATTCTTATTTTTTTTGCTTGGTATTGCACAGTGATCATGCATATGGTGTATGAGGAATTTTATCTCTAACCTGACAAAATTGAATGCCGAATTATAAATGGGGAATAGCGGCTCTACTCAGCTAGTTAAATTAGCTTTCTGAATTTATTGTTAATTTTGATTACTTATTGTTGTTTTAGCTCTGGCACTGTTGTTCGAATTCATATCATGGTCTAATGAGTTATTAGAAGAATCGAAAAATCGCCGACAATCTGCCTTCCGTAATCAGCAATCTCGCCGTGAAAAGGGTTATTTTGCTGAATATCTCCGTATTATTGCAGATTAATATGTTTGTAGAAACTGAAAAAGAGTGGTTGGAAAAAGGTATTAATAAAACTCTTCATTATATTGACAAAACGAAACATCTTGGGTTGGTTTTAAAAGTATCGGTTACCACTTTCCTTCACGGAATTGTATTAATTAAATAATATTCTTAACTGAAAGCATAGACGCAGAAATAGAATTAAGGATTATACTGACCGTTTGTTGGGTTATTAGTATCAAATAGGTTAAAACAATCTAATTAACCGCACTCTGTTTTTATTAATGTTCGTTTACGTGTTTCTGCTGTTATTATTGAGTTGCGATTTAAATACGATTATTAATTAAATTAGTGGGGGTCAGAGCAATAAAATAATTTAATCGCATGTTATCAACACTCTGAAAAAGAAAAAATATAAAAAAAGAAGTCAACACTTCATTAAGGATTTTTAAATCTGAAAATTGATGAAGGATACTGAGCATTATAGCGGTTGCTATTTTGCTTGCTGTTGGCATGTTTTCTGGTAGGTTTATAATTACCTTTAACGATGAAATCGCTAACATACAAGAATTGATGATACAATCATACGACATTCTAAAGAGAGAGTAAATATCTATTTACTAATAGTGCAAAAATGACAGGCACACTGGTGTAGTTTAGAGCATATCCGGAAATATAACCATTAACGGTAAAAAAATCAAAAGGTGATAAAAATAACCAATGGGTTTGCTTCGGTGATGTTCACTATTACTTAAAAAAAGTATAAGGATTAACTAATAATAAAGAGATTTTTAGTTACTTATAAAGTGTGCCACAGTAAGTCTGTAGGAGAATGACAATGAAACTGAACGATAGCACGATAATACATAAGGTCTCGATTTCTTGTACCAATAATATTGGTGACGTTACACAACCGAAAAAGCTAGGACACAATAAAACCAGATAACTGCTCGGTTTATCAAGGTTTTATTAATGCGTCATTTTTAAATTTAACAGTTAATTTTCATATTCTTTTTTAATTTTAAATCCTTTTGATTCAGAAGGGGCGATTTTTTTTCTGCATTTAAGGAGTAGGTATTAAATAACAAAAATTATCACCTTTTTTCTACCATAACCTTGACCACTACGTAAAGCTTATCCGTTTTACCTTAATAAGGTAGGGCAGTGCGTACCAGGTTAAACCAAAACTGCTGAAAACAATCATACAGCAGAAAAGTTATTTATCAGAAAACCTATAAATATCAATTAGAATAAACAGATTGGGTATTGGGTTTGGATTATGTTATGGGCTGATGCAGGTTAATTTGACGTATATCTCAAAGCTTTAAAAAAAGTGGTGAGTAATAATCATCAAGATTTACTTAATCAGTTATTCTTCAACGTTAAAATTATCACATTGGGGATGCTGGCGAAATACTTGCGCGAGCTTAGTGTTAACTTAACTTGTATTGGCTTGTATAATGCTTAGCGCCATCTCCGGAATATAAAGAAACGCCTGCGATATCCTCAAACATATTTATGTTCACTACAGGCAGGTTATAAGCGATAAAAGGAAAAAACCATGAGGCCTAGTAAGTATCTCGTGTTGTTGTGCATGTCCGTGTCATCATCGCACAAACCAGTGTGTTATGTTACAAAACATTTTTAGATTTTCATCACGAACGCTCGTTGTCTGAGATCGGTAGAGTAGTGATAAGTAAGCATAATTATTTTACCGTGTTATTCATCCTGTTAACTATATTTACGCAATAATAACTACAAGCGCATGTTTTTTCTGGTTTTCTTAACTTTTAATCTCTATCTATTTATATGAATGCAGCCAATAGATGCTTGCCATGCTGCTTTACGCTGGCATTTGTTATGACGGAGAAGAGAAGCCGTTTGGTGTTTTTCTATTCTCGGAAAATAGAGTAACTACCCTGCTCATTGCATTAAGTCTCTTTAATGTGCTTTTTAGCACTATGAATCCTCATTTATTGTCGGAATGGCTATGTACAGTTTAGTTTTAGCGATGATTTGTAGCTAAAATGCTAGAGCTGGGTATATGGTTTTCTTTTCCGGCCCTACTTTGATCATCAGTGGTGCCCGATATTTCAGATGGTCATTTTTAATGACAAAAAATATTTCTACCTCATGCAATACTAGAAAATATCCACTACCGTTCAAATACCGTTTTTCGCTGTTTTTATGAGACGTAATGAAGATTGGATATATTAGATAGATCGGAGGTTACATTTAAGAGATCACATCTTAAAAATAATCGAGAAAAAGCTAGAAATCCATCGTAGGTTTGCTTAATTAGAAATATTTAGGTGTTTTTTGATTGTAGCATTGAGGGCTTTGTAGAGAGCAAAAAAGTATATTAAATATCTGGGATGAATAGAAGTTGATCGTTTTAGCAGGTTATATCAACTAATTTAATGAAGCCGCAAAACGATATATTGCTAATAATCATCATGTTTATTAAACTAATCCTTACAAAAACATATTATTTCTATCATGCTAATAAAAAGTTATCTTGATAAGAGGTTATTGTAAAAATTTCTTATTCTGTAAGAAAGATTTTTACTACAGAGGTGGCATAAAAAACAAATAGCCGAACAATTAAAGAAACTCTTTCCTCACTTCATCCAATATTGTCACAATGAAAATGTTATCCACTTAAAATATATTCATTATAGTTAGCGATATCGTTCAAAAATCCCCAATTACAGGAAAACATTCAATAATCTTAGTGGAAAAAAAGGATAGTTCTCTAGCGAGAAACTATATAACAAGGATAAATTGTTTAGTTAATTATTGAGTTATACTCATTTCTAGTATATGAAGTTTTAGAGATTCTGGCATATTCCGTCTGATTAATTTTATGAAAAATATCAAAAACAGAGAGATAATATACCATGAAAAGTTTACCCATAGGTATCTTTGAAATCAGATGTTACCTCTAATCTCTTGTATGAATTTATCCGTAAATGCTACCAGGTAGCTATAGATACTACTGTTTGAAGATAAGCTTGAAGCCATGCTGCAATAACATACTCAACGCACCTTGTCTACGGATCTCATGCCTTATCCGTAACGGTTATGTGCTATAGCGAACTATACAAACTGATATTAGCGATATTGAGATTAAAGTGTCTAAGGTTAAAATAGGATCCGCAGCTGCTAATAACGGAATATACTTCAACAACTACCCCTCCTTGCTGTCTTATCTGAAGCGTATAAAATCGGTGAAGAGTTGCTATCATACCTATATGCCTACAAATCATTTACACCCGCTATCTTCACAAAACACTGAGCGCACTTTACAGTAAAATCACCTAATCTCTCTGCTAGTACTATCAGCAGACTGAAAGGGGAATCGGTTGAAGCGTATAGGTAATAGTGCCTGTGTAATTTAGGGATACGCATTACGTTTATTTCTTGATTGATGGCATATCATATTCTATTAGGCAAGTTGATCGCCTTTTCTTGCTGGTAAAATCAGCAGCACAGTGCATATTAATGTAAGGAGCTCTCGTTGTGGGTTCAAGATGGTTATTAAGAGTTAGAAGCGAACTAGGTCGAACTTATTAATGGCTTTCGAGTCCATGACTTAACCGTATTTTCAGGCTTGCTACGGGAGACGGTGATCTTGGTTTTTTTAAATGCAATGGAAAAAATATTCTTGAACATCTAGCACCAACACCATTAGCTAGATAAAATAACTAATGCACTAGCTTCATTTCTCAAATGCATGCAACCGAAAAGTTAAGGCTATGAGTTTGGTAGAAGATCTAGCTAGCAGAGAAGAGCCGCAATGCTACTAATAAAGCCCTTGATATTCTTGTTTGTAAGGTTTTAGGATAGTATTTCTGCAGCGATGAAGAAGCTGTAGAAAGATCGAGAAAAATATCTAGCATTCTATGCTGTTCCGTCATCGCATTGGGCATCAATAAGAACAACGAATCTAATTGAATTGGTTTTTTATAACAATGAGCACAACTAAGTTGACGCACTAAGGATTATAGTTCAAGAAAAACAATTATTTCAATGCTATTTAAGTTGCTCTCGTCTCCTAAAAAAAGCTGGACTGAGTAATGGAATTTACCACTGCGCTAACCTTTCTGATAAAGAATCTCTAATTTAAGGATTAAGAATAGATTTATGAAGCATCAGAGTGGAACACAATTTTATCGCCATATACCAGATTTTCTAATAACTCTTTCATTAACAAATAAGTTTCAAAAAAAAACATTAAAACAAGCAAAAGCATTATAATATTTACGGTTAGATTCCTTCAAATTAAAAGTCGAAATTCCTTATCTAATATAATGGCTAGTGAGATACTCTTACATGTTACTCCCCGGAAGATAGTATAGTTTTTTAAATAATTCAGGTTTAACTTTAAATAAATCTTTTATAGACTGCAATAGAGTTTTAGTATCCAATAGTGATTGGTAATTCCTGATTGTACAGCTAAATATATCAATGCAGAGCGATCTTAAACTTTTCACTAGAATTAAAATAATAGCTTTGCAGCCCATCTTATATACGCTCATTAAATCGCTCAATTATACCATTTTCATTTTAGAATCCATGAGCAAGATAAGTCGGTATTCAATATTAAACTCTGTACAGAAAACAGTTGAATTCCTATTTTTCAGTGACTGAATGTTTAGTAAACTAAAATGGTGGCCTGCATATTCTTTTTATTATCTTTAAGTACTTAATGGATAGGCATGGAAATACTTGATTAAGATCACGTAAGAAGTATCAAACATCAGCTGAGATCTTGGCCTTGTAAAGACGGATAAAATTCATTGAGTGCCGTGATCTATATGCATCTACGAAAAGATAACGTCGTGAAGTTTTATTTGGGATTTTCGGAAAATATTTCACATTTACGGCAAATAAACAAGCGCGTATCTTTTCAAACGCTTTACACTTCAGTTTCGGGGGGTTTTCTGTCTTTCACGCAAATTTCATACTTCAAGCCTGCATAAATAGCGATTTGGCTAGATAGAGATCAAGCAGGATTCAGGAATTCGTGTAAGGACGGACTACCAGCAAGATCGGTAAGGGAAAAGGTTTTTCGCAAGAAAATGACTAGAGCTTGCTGAGTGGCGACAGAGCATCATCAGCAAACAATGAGGAATATAGCCTGTGCAATCAGGGTATATATAATGATACTGAGATAAATATAGTGATAAACCGACCGGCATCTTTTAGTTTTAAACTTCGCTTCATTTATAAAAAGCGCTCATTCTAATGATATTTTCTCACATTGATTTTTTTGACATAACTTAGAAATCAACTAATTAACATATATAATTTATCAGGTACTTATTCACGCTCTATCCGATTAATAGAGTATATGTTCTGGGACGTAACATACTATGGTGTGAGCTATACAGCTAAGCTGATTCCTAGATGTTTATTAGCTAAGTACTATTTTATATTCTGCATATGTTAATTTTAAAGGAATTCATCCAGATGGCTCTAAATAAATCTCCTAGAAATTGTAAACCAGTAAATCAGGAAGATAACACACGACTTCAGGTCTTATACCGCCTGTTTATCTGAAGCATTTTATCCTCCCCCATTCTTGGATGAATGATAACAGGCTAAATGAATTTTTTATGATATCCAAGAAAGAGGTTATACAGAAATGCGTCCGGACTCTCGATCCCTAATTTTTTCTCGACACGCAAATATTATTTACCTTTAATCACGATTATTTGAAATTTTAAGCACAGGCTAGGCTAAAATTCAATGACAGTAGATACAAGCTAGATTAATGAAAATGACTGACAATATGATTACCGATGAATTCATTACTTATATGAAACTATAGAAATAATCCCCAATTTTCTTCTTCCATCTGAAAAAAACAGAAAGATAGCTGGCCGATAAACCTAACAAATGCAAAGAGAGAGGGGTAATGATTTTTATTTCTCTAGTAAGAGACTTAGATGGTAATTTACCTAGATTCATATTCCCCGGACCAACTAAACTGCTTTTACTATTAATGAGGACTGAATACTTTATTAAAACACGGTGAAAGTCTCAACTCGTAGATCCATCTATCTGTTGAATAAATACTTAACTGCAGCACTTGTCTCATGGGTTATTCTCCAGCTCTACTCCTATGCCTTTCCTAAATATTCCCACTGACATTTTGCTAAAGCTTTAAATTGAAAACTTGAATTTCATGCAACTTTAAAGCTACCGAGGAGTAGTAGGTCATATTTTACTCGTTTTCAACTTGCAACATATTACTTTTACTATGCCCATTTTTCTTGACCTTTTTTAATAATAATTGCCTGTACTACTCGTTACTCAACACCCTATTTCTCGCCGGAAACACTTTATGCTATACTGCAGTATGTATGGAAACAGTATATAAAATTAGTATTTTATCCCTTGAATACTTATGGTCAATAACTCAATCAACATCTACATTTTTATATCTCCATTATTCATAACTGAGTGGATATTAAATATGCTGCATAGCCTGAGAGGTGTTCAAAAAAAGAGAAAGCGATTGAAAAAATCTGACGAGGTGTTATTATCCAGTTTTTGCGTCACAACCATGACCTGATAAATCTCAGCATCTTCTTAGTTTGAATCATATCTGCGCCAGGAAGCAGTGCCAGAGTTATCTGAAGCTACAAATACGAACGTTAGTACAGAAAGTGCACTTCGATAAAAATATGAAGAGGTATGGAATAGTATGAAATACCTCTGTCGCTACTTTAAACGCCACGATATCAGTCTCAAAACTACGGCATTACTGAGGAGGAGGGAGGTGTACATCATTACTATGATTACCTAAGCTAAGCAGCACCGCTAGTAAGCCAACCATGATGTAGAAAGAGATAGTTTGCCACTATATCAACCTCATTCTAATGAGGGATGTTAAAATGGTACGTTATTATGGTTTCTTCTCGAAACCTCAACGAAGCACACTATTACTGAAGATGCATAAGACACTGGACATGATAGTTCGTAAAAAAAACTAGAATTTTCCTTTCTGATAAAAGGATTACTATGTATAGATTTTATACAAATATATTCTGTATGGAAACAGGCTACTTTTACCGACGTTTAAGTTGCTAAACAAGCAATGGAATTATTGTCAGAAAGAATGTATAAAAATAAAAAACGAGTGTTATTAAACTAAACTTAGGGATAATTTTTTCTAAATTAGTGAATTTTAGATTAAAATACATACTCCAGTTAAATTTAACTTACTCTAGCAATAGACCAAAAACCGATTTTATCGGCTTTTAGTAATAATGACCTACCTTTAGTTGCTCTTAAAGAGCAATTTAATTTCTTAATCATCAAGATAAAGACTGAATCTAATTCTCGATACTTCTTACGTGATCTTAATCGAATATGTGTTCCATGAACATCCATCGGATATTTACAAATAATGTAAAAATTTATAGATCTCCTTTTAGTCTGTAAAATGTTCAACCACTGGAAAACAGAAATTCGATTGTTTATGTACAGAACTTGGTATAAAGCAGCGACTTATTCCGATGAGGCATTATGAAATGGATGGTATGGTCAAGCAATTTAATCGGTGCATGGAAAGATGGGCTGCAAACCCATTATTCCAATTCTGATGAAGAGTTTTAGATCATTCTTCATCAATATATTTTGACTGTACAATCAAGAATTACCCAATCAGTATTGGGTAGTAAAAATCCATTGCAGTCTATGAAAGATTATTTCAAAGTTAAACATAAATCCTTTAAAAAAAACCATACTATCTTCCAGTATATAATAGGTTCCAATAAACCAAGTTTTATTAAATTATCTATATCAAGTATCAAAAAAAAATAACAAAACATTTATTTACAACGAAAATCCCCTTATTTATGAAAATTATAAGCAAATGTTTGAAGGGTAAGAATGAAGTGAAATCCTTTATATATAAAGGATTGAAGATGCAGGGATGAGGGAACCTTCTAGATTTTATAAAGTGTTCGCCTAACAGGCGAACACTGCATCTTGATTTCGTTTAGATATATAGTGTCATTCAATTAAATGATAATATTATAATTATAGATCTAGTATTAAAAAATTTCAGCTAACATGCATCGTGCACTACCACCGCCTACCGTTTCAATGTTCTTAATATTAACCGGAACTAAATCTCCATATTTGGTTAATGTATTACGTTGTTCAGGAGTAAATGAATTATAAGCTGATCTAGACATGATAATCTTTATTTTTCCATCAACTGCTCTTACTTCTAGAATATTTCCAGCCATATTTTTAACTTGCTCTAGTGTGATTGGAATAATCTCTTTATGATTTTCATGTAATTGTTTTAACAAAATCTCGCGTTCTTTCTTATTAGAAATACTATCTAGAGCAACAACCGAAAAATTCGAACCAACGCTCATCATAACGTTCGTATGATAAATAAGGTGATTATTTTCATCAAAACTATGAAAAATAACTGGTTTATAATTCATTTCCTTAGCGAAAAGATTAACCATTTTAAGATTTGTTCTTGGTGATATAGCAGCATAAGCAATTTTGTTTTCCCTATCTAGCACTAAACTACCAGTTCCTTCTAAAAACATTAACTTATTTGCATACGGAGAAAAATCAATTGTTTTATTTATATTTATCCCTTCTTTCTTTAAAAGGTTAATTAAATTATCTGGTTGAACTTCAAGTCTTCTATTTTTTGTAAACATTGGATATATGATAAGAATTTTTTCATCATGCTTTTCTGTAGCATGTATAGAGAACCAATTATTAGGGAAAATTGAATCAGGCGTTTCTACATTTTGTTTACTTGGCATAACAATAACGCGTACATGATTATTTCTTAATTTATTAACCATAGAATTAAATTCTTGCAATGCAGTATCATTTGATATGTTTAAATCTTTTTGAAACAAGTTATTTTGAGCAGTTTCTTTATTAAATTTAAAATTATTTGGTGATACCATTAGTAGTGTATTTGTAGTTTGCTGTGCGTAAACTATTCCAGATAAGGAAGTAACAATTACCAATATACTTAAAATATTTTTTATATGCATAAATTTTCCTTATTACAATAAACATTGTTAATAACATTTTTGATTAATACCTTTTAAGCGACATTAAAAATTAATAAATCCATCAAATTTTAAACTGTCTCTAGAGACGATTCTCCTTACATTGCAGAAAGTTAGATTTCTAAATATTAGAAGAGATATTTAACATATATCAGCTTTTTTCAACTATAGGAAGTTAAATAACTATTTCTAATATCGCTATATTTATCATTTTATGACAGTAAGAATTTTAGTTAAGGCTGCCAATTGCAAACCAGATACAGCGCGGCTTTACAGTAAAAGTACTGTAAGCCATTTCTCATAAGATCCAATAAAAAGTAGAGTTCTATTCAGAACAGTTAGTTAGATATATTAAGTTCTATCTCAAATATATTTTTAATAAAAACATTCAGTCTATGTTAAATTATCTTGAGGATTCAAATACTTTTAACTTAATTGATTTGCCAATGTGCGTTCATGAGTCATTACTAATTAAAAACTTTAATTTTATTCAATGTTAATTGAAGTATTCAGTCAACGACAAGTATTTTTGACAAAATCAAAGTATAACTCCGTTTCATTAAATGAAATAAATACCCGTTATTTATCTCATGTTTTGATTTTAAATATTTCTTTGCATAAAATCATAACCTCTAAGCTTCGCGGCAACGCAATGATATATTATATCTAGATTTTCGGTACCAATAATATTGTATTAGTGGCATTACTGCAAAAAAAAATCTATAACAGAATGTAAACCAGATAAAAGTTTAGTGTATAGGTAAGGCGGTTATATATCATCAATTTCAAATTTAACAACTAATCCTCTCATTATTTTTAAATTTCAAATCTTTTTGATGATGTAGGAGAAAAGGTAAGCTTTTCTTTTTCTATACTTAAGGAGAACGCATCGTAAAAAATACTCCTTTGCTTGCTATAAAGATCAATAGGCGGCACAATGCATTTTATTTTAATGAAATTGGCAGGATCTTTCTCCCTTATGCTAGATTAACAAAAACTGACCAAAGCCATCCTGCTTTAGGAAAGCCGCATGTCGGAAAAAGTAATGAATATCAATCAAGATAAATAGGATCCTGATGTTGAGCGTGAATTATTAGCTGATGCAAATCAATTTGATGTATATCTCAAAGCTTCAAAAATGGTGGTGACTGTGAGAGCTCATCAGGATTTACTTAATCAGCCATGCCTCAACGTTAAAATCGGTTGCGCATGATGGCGTAGTGAGACCTCTGTAAATGTGGTTTAATTAAACTTATCTTTGGTTGTATAACACTAAATTTATTCCATGAATGAAAAAACCCTTTTCGCTATGCTCAACAGATTTATATTCACACTAGCTGGTTATAAGCAATGAAATGAGAAAATAGTAAACACAGTAAGTCTCACTTTACTTTGGTTGTGTGTCGTCATCGCACAAACTAGCGTAGTTATTATCGCAAAATATTTTTGTATTTTTATCATAAAAGGTATTTTTAGGAATCGAAGAATAATAATAGTAGCGATAATTATTTTATCATGTTATCCATTCTGTTGACCATGTTTACGTCATCAGTACTACAATTGGCTGTTTTTTAGTTTTCTTCTTTTTTTATATTTAGCCCTATTCATCTATCTGAATAGGGCCAGGAGATGGGTTACTGCACTGTTTTATGTGTGTCTTTAGGTTAACTGAAACTGTCTGACGTTTTCTGTTATACTAAAAGAAAATACTACTCCCTACTTAGCACGTTAAGTCTATTCAGTGTCCTTTAAGGTGTGGCGCACTTTTTCTTATCGACATTAAAATTAATCATAGTTCACTTTGAGTAAAGTATACATGATGGAATGGGTTTAGGTATATGGTTTTCCTTTTCAGAGGTTATCTAGGTCATTAATGGTGCTGTTATTCCAGGGATTTTTTTCTAGCAAGAAGATTGCATCACCCGATTTAGTAATAAGAAAACCTAAATCATCCTTCAATACCGTTTGTGCTATTTTTTTGGGAAGGGAGTGAACGACATATTGAGTACTGCTTTATCAATTGGAAGTTATATTTAAGAGAATGCATTTTAATAAAAAATAGAGAAAAAATCAGAAATCCATCGTGGATTTTTTTCATTAAAAGTATTAGATCTCTTGTAGATCTGTATTATTGACGGCTTTATAGGGAGCAAAAGTACAGTGAATATCTAGACGAAAAGAAGTTAGTTATCGCAGCAACGTTATGCCAGCTAATTTAATTAGGTCGAAGAATAGTATATTTTGAGAATATCGACGAGTCATTAAATTAACCACTAAAAAACCTATCATTCATGCCATCCTAATAAAATTAGGAGTATTTGTAACGGGTTTTTACAAAGAAAATAATTTTAGTCAGTATAAAGTATGTGATAGAGGTGCTGAAAAACAGATTCAAATATTAGCCAGCACTATAGGCCCTTGATTTGTAGAGTGCAAGAGTAATAATATTTCAGAAAAGATATGTAGCGGATTACCGCTAAGATTAACGACATATACGGTTATGATAAATAAGAATAATATCACTCATGGCGCTTACAGCAGCTAAACAAATCAGCCAAGAGATTTTAGTTTCAACTGCTGCGAACTGATATATTTCCATTAAATTATCGTCAGAAATCCTAGACAGCGTGTTGTAGGAAAGCAATAAGCTGATCACTTTTAGATGAAACATAAACCTGAGTTAAATAAGATTCACATCGCTATTGATATGAGCAGTAATAATCCCATTAACGCTAGTACTGTTAATGCTAAAAAGTGGCATTATTGAAAGAGATTAATGCAAGCAGTAAATATCAAAAATCAAGGCGAGCTGGTTGATAATGAAGCACAGAAAATGTTGATTAATAAAGTGCACGGGCGGGCTTTCCTACCTATATTGATGATAACGATTGGATACAATGAGTCAACAATAAGGCACCTATACAGGAGGTCAACTTAAATGCAAAACGGTTAGAGTTGATGTGCGCTTATTTCCCAGCGATTTTTTTACAACTGAATAAAACGCTATAACCCAGTTTTTGGATACGCAACCCATAACGAATTACTTGGGTGAACCCCAAAAGGAGTTTATTGCTATTGTCTGAGAATAAGTACTTCGCATCAGGAATTTTCCTGAAAAAGCGCAAATATAATATAGATGGATAACTAACGAGTATGTGATTTCATGAAATATTGTTGCCGTGAGTTAGGATTTGATTCTGGCCTAAAATTGTGGGGTATCAGAATAAAGAATCATCGTATGGAAATTGTCTGCTTTCATTAATAAATTAATTTTAGTGTATTTATGAAGATAAATCAGCATAAAAACAAAATGATGCATTCATGTAATTAAAAAGATGTATTAATGAAATAGACTATTCTGATACAATCAATCATTAATAGTATTCAAAAATGAGCAAATCATTCTTCTGGAAAGAAGATACATAACCATTGTCAGATGCTAACTCTCCTCTTCTTGGTAACAAAAAAATGATTCAGGCAATCGTAATTTTACTGTTCTGTTGTGCAGATATGGAAAATGAGTTATTCTCATTTCTGGTGCATGGAAATTCGGAGATGGCAGCGATAAAATCCCTTGCTAATTGATTTCGTAGATAATTTCAATAATAGAGAAATGATATACCATAAAAGTCTACCTTACAGGTATCTGTGAAACCAGATATTACCCTTTGATCCATTCCATGAACTCATTTTTAATGCTAGGCAGAGAGCTAAAAATAGAACCTCGGTTAAGATTTAGGTAGAAGCTCTGCTACAATTAACCGTGCTGAACAGTAATTTTTGTCGACAGACGTGATCCTATTATCCCTAACGGTTATATACGACAGCGAACCATATAAATTCATTGATGATGTTGAGATTAAAATCCATAAGGTCAAGAATCGTAGCAGCAACGGAATAGGCTTCTAAAACTCTTTGCCTACTTGCCTTTATCTAAAGCGTGCAAAAACCGTGAAGAATTTACACCATGGCCTGTATACGAGAAACCTTACCAACCGGTAATTTAACGAAAGCTCTAGAGATTTTCTCGATGAAATCACATGGTTTCTCTGCCATATACTCCATTAGAAGACTGAAATAATAATAGCTTGAAGAGTACAAACAATGAGTGCCTGCATGATTTAAGCGATACGTGTTACGTTTATTTCTGGGCAATGTCATATACCCTATTCCTCTTAAGCAAGGTGATTGCCTTTGTCTGCTGCTCATTATCGGCATCACTGCGCATGGATGTAAGGAGCTCGTTGCGCTCGAAGATATCTATCAAAAGTTAAAAAATCGAACTGAACAAATTTTTCAATGGACTGCAAACGCGTAACTTAATTATATCAGTAAGGGTTTTTACGGAGGACGGGGTATGTCATTAGTTTCTAGAATGCAATGGCAAAGATATTCCTGGAGATACAGAGCACTAACGCTATTAGCTACACAAAGCAGCTGATGTGCTAGCTTTGCTCCTCAAAGGCCATGCAGCACTGAAAGTTAAAGTTAAGCTTGCGGGGAGAAGTTTGGCTACCAAATAGCCGCGATGACCTGATAAATCCCCCTTAATGGTTTTGTTAGCAAAGTTTTCAGCGAAGCATCCTGGCAGTGATGAAAAACTAGAGAAAAATCTAGAAGAACTACTGGCATTCTATGCCTTGTCGTCAGCCTGCTGGATATCAATAAGAATCATTAATCTGATTGAATCAACTTTTATGACGTGAGTCTATGAAGCTGATGCGCGAAGAAGTTTAGTTCAAAAAACAATTCTTTTAATGTATTTAAGTTTTTTCCGTTTTCTCAAAAAAGCTGGAATCAGCTAAAGGAGATTTATGACCTGCTGATTTAACCTATAAATAATGTCTTATTTAAGGATGAGGGAAATAGATTCATAAAGTGTCATAGTAGAAGGTAATCGTAATCTAATCGTCATACACTAAATTTATTATGATCTTAACATACTATATCAAAGATGGACTAATGCTAAACGTGAACAGAGGTAGCTCTTATCTGTTAAAGGTAAGAAATTGTCTAGATGCCAATGGTTGATAGAGTCATGAAGTATCTCCATCAATCTTGACGAGTCTGCAATATTTTTGTTGATGTAATTTATAAATCCTATAAATTTCAACGCTGGGCTGATAAGCAAGATAAACGCTTTCAGCGTATTCCCAATGATATAGAACAGTGCAATAAGCTTCAGATAGAGATAAAAACAGCAACAAAATTAAAAAAAATAGAAAATTTTAAATGGAAGTAATGTCTTGTTCAGATCTGAACATATACTGGATACGATGAAAGCGCAAAAAACTAAGTAACCATGGGAAAAGTAGTTTGATAGAATCAATAGACTAAATACCGTAATTTATTGCCTTGATAGAGACAGCTCTTTATCCCTCTAAGTCATTTCTATTCTTGAGATAATGTAGGTTAAAAGCCAATTCAACAGAAAAACACTTAAAGGCTTCTATTTCATTTAAACGGCTATTATTGAGGAATGTGATATGTAAACGTAACAAAAAATTACGCTAAAAGTTGTAACCAATGGTAGCGTCTTGTTCACAGACGAGCAACCTTTTAATTAATCAAAAAACTGGAATCGGTATTAATCACAATAGACGATGTCACTTATGAAAAAAGTCTTCTTGAAATCGTTAAGCATTCTACTATATTGTATCCGTCAAGTTATCTGATGACAAGAAAACTATGATCTAAGAAAAGCCGTTTATCTTCACCCCCCTAAAAAGATAGGGAAGTCTGGATTGCAAGACTAGTATTATTATAGTCAATGCTTAGCGATTTCTAAAAGGTAGAATAATATACGGTTTTAAGTCTAACAAAGTGATAATAGAGATAAAGAGATAGGTATAATTTAAAAAAACATATCAAATACCGATTTTGTCCGAGTTATTAAAGTAAAAATATTTCTAATGTAAATCGAATGACTAGAAAATTCACCACAACACCTTATAGATTCTATATTTAGGTAGTTGTTACCTAAAAAAGAAATGGTTAAAAATTTCTTTAATATCTAACTTCCTGATAAGATTAAGTTACTGTGTAACTTTATACCCTGAAAGTAGAATTCACCTTATTTATCGATAACAAGGTAAAAACTATCAGAGTGATATTCTCTATTCGATGAATACCGAATAAGAGCAGATGTATATCTATTTGTTGATAAAGTATTAGTCAAACCATGATAAGCTTGATAGCAAAGCGACATTTATTCATTATATAGCATTGCTTTTATACATAAGCATTTGGAATGCGAAATACAAAAAACTACTGTTGGTTTTTTCTATCCTCTTTTATTGTAGGAAACAAAGTCCTTACTCTTACAGGACAAACTAGCTCGATTAATTTTAGTGAAATGAATAACAGCCGAAATATCTATATAAAATCGTTTAAGCTTATTGATATAATAACACTCAAGAACGGTAAGATTATATAGGGTAGGCCAAGACATTATTAATGTTAATACAGAAATACATTTGCAGACGGGATATGATCGAGTTATTCGATAGTATTTTTAAGAAAAATATGAAGCCATTCGTGAATATTAATCAATTATACGGTAAAAGGTATCAAACAAGACATATAACAAGGGAAAATCAAAGGCAAAACAAGTTTCTATAAAAATAGCGCGCTAAATTCTTGAGTAAGATGTTGAAAAGATAAGTAAAACTGTCAACTAGCCTCACTGATACTAAAATAACTAACCTGTTTAAAAATTAAAGATTAAAGATGAGATAATAAAAAATTAAACCTAAATTGCTATAGAAAGGTTTTACAGAAAGAGCATATCCCCAAGTAAACCCTGTATCATAAAATATCTGGTTGAGTGCTAGGAAAATAAATAGATAAAACTCATTATTCCAAAGTAGAATAACAGCAATCTAAGATAGGAATTTCATAAAATAATATAATTTAAGCTTATATTTTACTCATAGCCAAGCTATACCCAATAAAAATTCTCCTCCAGAGAAGAGTGGGGGATGTGCCAAGAGGTAAAGGAAAAAATAGGGTTACCAATAAGCGATAAAGCGTTTAATAGCCTTTTTAGGAAGTATTTGGCAAGAATACTGATCGCATATTTTATCCAATTTATGCGCATTTCGTTATGACAAAGCCATCCAGATAGATGGAAAGATCATCCAAGTTGATGTAGACGATAATCA
Source organism: Arsenophonus sp. NC-PE1-MAG3 (assembly GCA_052174455.1). Classification (GTDB taxonomy): domain Bacteria; phylum Pseudomonadota; class Gammaproteobacteria; order Enterobacterales; family Enterobacteriaceae; genus Arsenophonus. The sequence goes on from JBQMRP010000056.1 coordinate 17,216, forward strand.
GCAACGTTTATAATGAAGAAATAAATAAACGCTATTATAAATCCGGTTTCTTAGGTTAGAAATATCCATGGTGGTTGAGATATTAAGACGATTAAGTCGTACCCGATTTTTCTTTTAAATAGTGAGTTTTTGCTTCTCCTCTTCAGTGGAGATCTCTAAATCAACAACATCCTTAATTGACACAATGATTATTCTTGCCTAATCCATCTTTCGTAACCTTATTCATTCTGCATTAATTTCCATCTTTTTTTGGCATAAGGTTTTGAAATATCTATCAATACAGTTGGGTAGTTTTTAGCATGTACCTGTGCGCTTTACTGGTTAGTATTGAAAAGAACTTTGCAAATATTACTTCATTCAATTCAATTAAATCATCAGGTAGTGTAATCGTCTTTCTGTATTTATCGAGTATTGGTACGGGTAAACTTTCCGGTACTTGCACTAAATTACAATTCATTTTAATATCCTGTTACTTAGCATCAAACTTCATCTTCCACCCCATTAATAACTTAATAAAAACTATCATTTTTTTAAAATTAAAAATCCGGGGATATTAATGAAAGTTTTGTAGCTTTATCTAATATTTCTAACCGTTATTGCTATATTTAAAAGTTTCTTGGATACCTTGATATTGAGGATAATTTTTTCTGTGGTATCACCCCGTTTGATTTTATAAATTTTCATCTCTAAAATTAACTCTTTTTTCTTCCTTAAACTATTAGTTGTCGTTTTCTATATAGAATTTCAGTAAGTTTTTACTTCTTTTACCAAGTTATAAAACAGCTTTAATGGCTTTCTAGGTGTACTGGCTACTGTTTTATCATCGCTATTCATGACGATATTTACTGTAAAAAACCGTTTTAGTAAGTAAGGTAACATCGATAGAAAAATAATCTGTGGAACTATTAGAGCAATAATATTTATACCCTTGATAGAATAATACCTATCCCTGAAAGAATTTTACAGGTTTAAGGTGAACTCACATGGCAGTGATTGGTGATAGTTCAATTTTATCTATATGGGGAAAATTACTGTTCTATCGTCGATAAATTGAACACTGAAGACAATTTTCTCTTTATTAAGGTTCTAATGTAGATTATGGTAATCGTTCTGGTTTCTAGTCGATTATATTGGTGATGTCGTAATTATTTTGTTATGTTTGAAAAGGAGGTTATTAGTTTGTTTGCTAAGAAATTTATAGCCACATCTACATTGGAATTATTGTGGTTTCAAATAATCTTCAGCAAGCCAGATAATTCGGTAAATAAAACGATCATCCACCATAGAATCTATTTAGTCCATCCTTTAAATCAGCTGATATAACTTTTCAAACTTTAAATGTGAAATTCCTTATTAATAATTATCTGATTATCCTACCTTATTAGGTGATGCTAACTAATTTCGTGCTCGCTGGTAAATGTTTCGTACTATTTAGCTCCATCCAAACAAAGGATGGACTTTTATCGATAATCAGATCAAGAAAATGAGTAATGCACTTTCTATTAAACTATTCAAGAATTTCATTACTCACATGACTCCTGTCGATCTAGAACAATTAAGAGCGCGGTGCAATTCATTCTTTACTTTTATTTCCTCCTATTTTGCATTTTTTAGCTTTCCTATTGGGATTTAATACTTCCATTTAAAAGATTCAGAAAAAAATGTTTTGTCGACATCAATAATACTACTTAGTGCACTTAAGTTAACTGTTGCTGCTGAAGCAAGGAAACAGTAACGCAATCTAAACATTGTTTTAAAATTAACGCCTATTTGTTTTACTGATTCTCCTAAAGTTAGGTTATTCAACATACATGGCAGATAAAGTATTTATCCTTGTGATGTAGTTTCGCCAGAGAACTTCCAGTAAGATTGTTAAATGGTTTTCTACAATCAGAGATTTTAAAACAGTATCACTGTATCCATAATAAATACTTATAGTGGATAACACACTTAGTGTGTTACTATAGGCATAATAAAGTGGAATGAATTGCTTCAATGCATGACTTGATATCATCCGATAGATTGTCACTAAGCGAACTAATGAAATCCAGCTTTATGTTGGTAGAAATTAAGGAAAGAGTCTCTTTAATCTAAATGACTACTTACTTTTCATGGTGACCGCTATAGCAAAAATCCCTTATATAGTAGAAGTAGATTTCTACTAACATCTTTTTTCCAAAAAACTCGTAAATTACCAATAAATCATGGCGAATGTTTAAAAACATCCTTTTCTGTTCGATATAAAATTAAAGATTTCACTTCACCGTTTTGAGCAGTTTTAAAACTAGTGTGTTAGGTAAGCTAATTATAAATCGCGCATTAATTTACGGTTTTATATTCTTCTTTTTCAGTATCAATCTAGTCAATGTTAAGTTTTTGGATTTAAATCTGATAACACCTTCTTTCCATCTTTAGTACACAAATTTAATTTAAGTAAAGAAATATGTTTCAGTGGAAAAACTTTAGCTCAAGAATAACAGTATGAACACTCTCGCTAATCAAAAAAGCCACGATTTTTTTGTTTTGACAAGAAACCTTTTATTACATTTAAACGCCCACAATAATCCTACCGTTAACCAACTTGGTTTGGTGTACTAGAATGTTCTTTTACAGCATGATATGTGCATTTAACAGATGGGGAATTATCAAGCTTTCTGTGGGTTTTAACACATCAACACAGTTGTTTAATATTTCAAACATGAATAATCACCTTCAACATTTATAATTTTTCCGTTAACTGCTTAGAAAGCAGAGAAAATAGAATTGTGTAACTATTTTTAATGAAAAAGTCACTTAAATCTTTTTGTTCTATACAATTATTAGCTATTTCTTCAAATGTAACATTTGACTTGATTTTTTCCATTCCACCCTGTTTTTCACAGGGAAAATGACAGATTCAGTGGATAATTAAGTTGATTAACTTAATAACTAATTTTCTTTTTCACATTTAAAATTGTTAACCGCTATTTCTTTAATTTCATTAACTGAAATCGCTTTTTCGGTCGCTATAATTTCGAGGTTACCAACATCATTACCGCGTTATAAAGTTGGGGTATTGCTCAAAAAGCTTAGGCTAACCTGATGGATTTACTAGTAATCCATCAGCGTCTCTTATTTCACCTTTCTCGTACTCTCTTCCTTGATGCAAGATTGTTAAAAAAGCGTAGAACTGGTCTTTTCCTGTTTTTAGGTAAGATTCGTGTGTTTTTAATATTAGCGATATATTTCTTAACCGTAATCTCTTCTAATAGAAGAGATTTGTAAAAAACAGCCATTTGTACCATCCGTTTTAAAGAAATGTTGAAACAACAATTTCTTATTGGCTATTTCATTTTAGACTTAAGGTAGAGATGAAAAATCGGCTTACCCTTCGTGGTTAACATTAATGATAAAAGTTGCTTTAAAATATTTCATACTTCATCTTAAGCAGAGCAATCAATCTTAATGTATGAGCGAAGAAGTAAATTCATAAGAATATAGGCGGTTAAAGATTTTTGATTTGCAAAAATCTCTTAACTAACATATGAAATTCCACAAGATTTTTATAAATAATGTTTAAGCAATTCCTTACCGTTTTCATTCCGATATATAGTCGTATCATATTTTTTTTGAAATTTAATCGTTATAATGCTAAAAACAGCATTCGATTTACTATCAGTGAATAACTTATTTAGTTTTCTGATATAATCAGATAAGGTTTTTATGTTCTTGACATGCTCCAGTAGTAAGAAAGGCTTGTTAAAAAAGATTATTTCTAGAAATCTCTTATACTGTTAATAAAAACTTTTTCTACAGTGGTTATCATGAAAAAGTAAACAGTCATACAGATCAAACAGATTCTTTCCTTACTCCATGCCAACATAAAACTGGATGTCATTAGTTGGCTCGGCAGTAATAATCTACTGGATGATGTGAATTCATACATTGAATCAATTCATCTAGTTTAACATGCCATATTATCATAATGAACATATTTCCCGCTGGAGAATTTCATTAGGGTTACAGCGATATTATTATAAAATTTCCGATCCATAGGAAAAATTTAACATTCATACTAGGAGAAATCCTCTAGCGAAACTAGATCACAAGGACAAATTGTTTAGTTATCTACGATGTATGGTTGAATAACTTGACTTTACGAGAGTCATCGAAACAAACAGACATTAATTTTAAAACAGTATTCAGATGGGCATTCCTACTTCTTTTCCTCAGCGGCGACAGTCAAAATAAATTCTTAACTGGCATTGTTGAAGTCAACGAAACATTTTCCTAACCTTTTAAAGGAAAGCATTATATTCCACATAGAAAAGATAAAAAATGCGGGAGAGGAGGAAATAAAATAAAGAATGAATTGCACTCTTAATCATCCTAGATCGACAGGAGTCATGTGAATGATGAAATTCTTGAATAGTTTAATGCAAAGTGCATTATTCATTTTTTAATCTGATTATCGATAAGAGTCCATCCTTTATTTGTATAGAGCTAAATAGTAAAAAACTTTTGCTAACTAGAACAAATTAGTCACTATCGCCTAATAAGGCGAGATGATTAGAAAATTATTTGCTAAGTAATTTCAGATTCAAAATCTGAACAGTTATATCAACCGATTAAAAAGATGCCTCAGTAGATTCCATAGTGGTAGGGTCTTTTTTATTAAAATATCTTCCTGAAGCAGATGCTTTGAAAGCACTATAATTAAAATATAGACGTGGCTATAAATTGTTCTATAAACAAAGAAACAACTGTTACTACGTGCCTGATGATCGCAGCCATAGTATCATCTTTTGCCGATCACACTGTTCCCTGTTCAAAAATCGTAGTATTTTATTTCAAAAAACATTTCTCCCTCTCGACGGATCTACTGACAAGTTGTACGCGAATTCCTGAACCAAGTAATATCTCGATCTGACTTGGATCACTATTTATGCAGGGATAGAGGAGAAATTTGCATGAAATTAGGCAGGGGGAATCTCGAAATTGAAGCATAAAATGTTAAAAAGCTACAAATCTTCTTAATTTGCGCATAGATGTGAGATATCTTCTGCAAAGACCAAGACTGAGGCTAATACTCGACGCTTATTGCCTGATCTTAACTGAGCAATCTCAACATAGCTATTCATTGGATACTTATAGATAATAGCAAAGAATTTACAAAACACCTTTTTGATCTGCGAAAATATTCAGCTACAGGAAAATAGGAATTCCCCTGTTTATCTGCAAAGCTTGGTATAGAACACTGACTTTGCCTACTGATACATCCTCAAACGAAAATAGTATAGCCGAACGATTTAATAGATGTATAGAAGATGAGCTGCAAATTCATTATTTCAATTCTGGTCAAGAGCTTGAGATTACTCTGCATTGATATGTTTGATTGTACAATCAGGAATTAGCCCAATCAGTAATTGATAATAAATCTTCATTACAGTCTATGAAAGATTACTTCAAAGTTAAACCTGAATTCTTCAAAAGAACATACTATCTTCCGGGTTGTGAAATCTGATGAAAAATCATTGACAGCTAAACTATTAATTGATAATTATTTAACTAATTAGATAGAAAACAGATGACCTAAAATTTATTATATTTTAAATCAGTAATGGTATTGTAAGTATTACAGCGACTATAAAATACTCATTGAGTGCTGAAGAATGGAATAAACGATATGAGTGAAGCTAAATTTAATTAATTTTCAAAAAAATATCTTAATTAATTTATATTGAACTAGATTAATAAATTTGTCATCAATAAAGTTATCCTTTTTACTTCATATATCTATATAATTTCTTTGAATAAAATATCATTTAGATAGAAATTATTAGCAAATCTAGTGCATGACGATTAGGCTATGCTCCACTCTTATACTTCATAAATCTATTCTCTATCCTTAAATTAGATCCTGTTTACCACAATAAGCTTTAGCTCAGGAGGTCAACTCTCCATTAACTACTTTCAGTTTTTCTGAGCAGACTGTAGCAGCTAAATACCATTAAAAGAGTTCTTTTTTCGAATCACAGCGCTTCGTTCCTCGCCTTCATAGCCTCACTATCACAAAAACTGATTCAATTAGATCTTTCTTCTTATTGATAAAGAAAGGGGAAGACCCACACAGTGATTAACGGGACGTCATAGAATACTAGGCATTCTTCTCGCTCTTTCTCCAGCTTCTTCATTGCTGCAGGATGTTTGCTAAAAACTCTCCCAACAAAACATCAAGGGTTTTATATTAGCGATATCAGGGCTATCTGCTATCAAAATCTCCCGCAGCTTCCTTTAACTTTCGATGCTGCATACCTTTTGGAGTAAAGGCAGCACATGAGATGTTTGTTTTATATACCTAACAGCGTTGGTGCTGTGTATCCTGAAATATCTTGCCATTGCATTTCAAAATCAATAGCAACATCTTCCGAAGGAAGTCTGTGAGATACGATAAAACCACGTACTTACAGACTATTAAGAAGCTCGACCCAGTAGGCTTCTAACTCTCGATAAGCATCTTCTACCGCAACCTAGCTCCTTATGTTCATGCTAAGCGCTACCAATAATAAGTAGTAGGCAAAGATGATCAGCTTATCTGACAGATGATATATCCTTTCAGTCAAGTAATAAATGTAGTAGACATCCCTTAAATCACGCAACCACCAATTTCCTATACTCTTCAAGCCATTATTGTTTTAGTCTTCTGATAGATACTGGTAGAGAAGACCATATGCTTTTTATCGATAAGTCCCTCCAGAGATTTATGAAATCACCGGTGGTATCTCGACAAGGGGTTTATGCCCCACAAAAAGCCACGATAATAATTTCAAAATTTTATACACTTTAGATAAAGTGTAGTAAGGAGTTTTAGAAGCATATTCTATTGCCGCTGCAATCCATGATCTTAGGTACTTTAATCTCATATCACCATACCAGTCTATATAAGTAAGCTATAGCAAATAACTGTTACGGATAAGTTCATACAAGGAATCAGAGGCAATATTTAATTTTCATGGATACCTGTAAAAGTTAGACTTTTTATGGCATATCATCTCTTTTTTGTTGAAATCATACACGAAGTTAATCAGCAAGATATGTAATCATCTCAAAAACCATATATCAGCAGTAATCATAACTCACTCTCTTTATAGTTTTAATGAAACAAAATCGACAAGTAATTAGTTAAAACCGACAGCTGCGCGAAGCTCAGCAACTTTATCTGTTTTTTCCCATGGGAATTGAGAACGACCAAAATGTCCATATGCTGCGGTTTGAAGGTAAATAGGCTGTAATAAATTAAGCATTTTAATTAAACCATAAGGACGCAAATCAAAAATTTCATGCACTAAATGAACAAGCATTTCATTGGCTATTTTTTCTGTACCGAAAGTTTCGATCATAATGGATGTCGGTTCAGCGATACCAATCGCATAAGAAATTTGAATTTCACAGCGATCAGCAAGTTCTGCGGCAACAATATTCTTTGCTATATAGCGTGCGGCATAGGAAGCAGAACGATCAACTTTAGAAGGATCTTTGCCAGAAAAAGCACCACCACCATGACGAGCCATTCCTCCGTAAGTATCGACAATAATTTTACGGCCAGTTAAACCACAATCACCCATTGGACCGCCTATAACAAAACGACCTGTTGGATTAATAAAATATTTGGTATTTTTATGTAGCCATTTTGTAGGTAATACTGGCTTAATAATTTCCTCCATTACAGCTTCTGATAAGGTGTTTTGGCTAATTTCTTCAGCATGCTGAGTAGATAAGACAATAGTATCAATTCCCACTATTTTATTATTTTCATATTGGAAAGTAATTTGGCTTTTAGCATCTGGACGTAACCAAGGTAATGTCCCATTTTTTCGTACTTCAGCTTGATGCTCGACTAATCGATGGGCACAAGTAATTGGCGCTGGCATAAGAACATCAGTTTCGTTATTAGCATAACCAAACATAATCCCTTGATCGCCTGCTCCTTGTTCTAAAGTATTTGCGGGATTTACTCCTTGATTAATATCAGGAGATTGTTTACCAATTGCACTAATGACAGCACAGGAATTGGCATCAAAACCCATGTCAGAACTGGTATAGCCAATTTCACGTATCGTGTGCCGCGTAATTTCTTCAATATCTACCCAGGCGCTGGTCATAATTTCACCGCCAACCATTACCATACCTGTTTTAACATAGGTTTCACATGCAACGCGTGCTTTTGGATCCTGAGCAAGAATTGCATCAAGAACTGCATCTGAAATTTGATCTGCAATTTTATCAGGATGACCTTCTGATACTGATTCAGAAGTGAAAAGATGAGTAGTCATAGATGTTTTATTACCTTAAAAATTCGGAAAACTGAATTAGATGTATTACCATCTAGAGATCTATTTTAATGTTAAGTTA
>JBQMRP010000057.1:0-204277 GCA_052174455.1 Arsenophonus sp. NC-PE1-MAG3
ACTTTTAGTGTATTCTGCATAGATGAAGAAGCTGGAAAAAGATGGAGAAGAACAGCTGGCATTTTATACTTCCTATATCAGTGCATTGGGCATCAATAAGAACCACGATTCCATTTGAATCAACTTTTGCAACAGTAAGGATCCGAAGCCGAAGCGCTGATCGTTATAATTCAAGAAAACAACCATTTAAATCATATTTAAGCTGTTCCCATCTGTTCAAAAAAACTAGAACTGACTAGTGGGATTAGCGTTGCTTAACTCTACTGGTAAACAATCTTCAATTTAATGATGGAGAATAGATTTACGAAGCATCAGAATAGAACGTAGCCTAACGGTTATCTATACTAGATTTGCTAATAAGTTAATATACCTAGAAAGCTATTAAATTTATTGTTCTAATACTTCTTTCTGGGCAGCAAAAATTGTTTGTAAGCCATCTTTTGCTAAAGAAAGCAATGATAGCAGCTCCTCATGACTAAATGGTTTACCTTCGGCAGTACCTTGAATTTCGATTATTTTACAATTATCCATCATTACAAGATTCATATCTGTTTCTGCGACAGAGTCCTCACTGTATTCTAGATCACAAATAGGTTTACCATCCACTATACCAACAGAAACCGCAGCAACCATCGATTTAAACGGACTTTTTTTCAATTGTCCTTCTACGACCATTTTATTTAATGCGTCAGTTAAGGCAACGCAAGCACCAGAAATTGCAGCAGTACGAGTCCCTCCATCAGCTTGAATGACATCACAATCTAATGTGATGGTATGCTCACCTAATTGCTTTAAATCAACAGCAGCTCGTAAAGAACGGGCAATAAGGCGTTGTATCTCCATAGTGCGACCTGTTTGTTTACCTTTTGCCGCTTCGCGTATATTACGAGAATTTGTTGCCCGTGGTAGCATACCGTATTCCGCTGTTATCCAACCTTGTGATTGGCCTTTTAAAAAGCGGGGAACACCTTCTTCGATTGTAGCGTTACATAATACTTTTGTATCACCAAATTCAATCAAAACAGAACCTTCGGCATGTTTAGTATATTGACGAGTAATTTTTATAGAGCGAACCTGATTAGCCTCTCTATTTTTTGGACGCATTGTGTTATCTCCGTAGTTAAGTAATATTGTTTACGCATTATACGTTCTTCGATATTTAATGCCTATCCTATGCTTTCACTCAATATTATAATTTAATTTTTACTAATAGGAACGAAATATGATCCATAGCATGACTGCTTTCGCACGACGAGATATAAAAAATAAATGGGGGAATGCGACTTGGGAGCTGCGTTCCGTTAATCATCGTTATCTTGAAACTTATATCCGCTTACCAGAACAATTTAGAAGTATAGAACCTGTTATTCGTGAACGTTTACGTGCTAGATTAACACGAGGAAAAATAGAATGTAGCTTACGTTCCGAACTTAACTCATCTCAACAGAATGAATTAGTCCTGAATGAAAAATTAGCTAAACAATTAATTAGAACTGCTAACTGGGTAAAAAAGAATAGTGGTGAAGGAGAAATTAATCCATTAGAAATTCTTCGCTGGCCTGGTGTTATGTCAGCTCAAGAGGAGAATTTAGATGCTATTTGTACATCTTTACTTAAAGAATTGGAATTCGCTTTAGATGATTTTATTCTCAATCGAAAAAGCGAAGGAAAGATGCTAAAAATAATAATTGAGCAACGGCTAGATGCTGTTTATCAGGAAATTCAACAAGTGCGTCATCAAATGCCTGAGATTTTAAAATGGCAACGTGAACGCTTACAAATAAAATTAGAAGAGGCAGAAATTCAGATAGATAATAATCGATTAGAACAAGAGCTTATCATGTTAGCTCAACGTATTGATGTTGCAGAAGAGCTTGATAGGCTGGTTACTCATATTAAAGAAACATGTAATATTCTTAAAAAACAAGAGGCAGTCGGCCGTCGGTTGGATTTTATGATGCAGGAGTTTAATCGTGAAGCAAATACTTTGGCCTCAAAGTCTATTAATAGCCAAGTAACTAATTCTGCTGTTGAATTAAAAGTATTAATAGAACAAATGCGTGAGCAAATTCAAAACATCGAATAAATTCTTAAGTAAATTCATTAAATCTCATAGTTTATAACTAATACCAATAAGCCAGTGTTGTATACTGGCTTCTTTAATAAAAGAAATCACATATAAGATTACAAAAACTAAAGTTATGCTTATTTTTTATGTATAGAGTTTTGGAGATGGTGGGAATATCCCCTTTGCTGATTGATTTTGTGGATGACCTCAACAACAGAGAGATGATATTCCATTAAAAACCTACTCTAATGTATCCGCGAAACTAGATATTACCTGTCTCTCTTTCATGAACTCATTTATAATACTACTGGGTATCTGTGATTAGGCACTGCTATTAAGAATGAACCATGATAAAAGCCATACTGCGATAACATGCTCAACGCTGCCTTGTAGATGAGTTTATTATCGTCATCCGTAACAGTTATTTGCCACAGGCTAGAGCTACACAAAACGGGCGGGTATTGTCGATGTTGAGATTAAAGTGCCTAAAATCAGGGATAACAATGGAAATAGAATATCTTTTAACAGATCATTGCTACCACCTTATCTAAATCGCATAAAAAATGATGAAAAGTTACACATTAACTGGTAGGTGTTAAATATCTCCACCGCTGATTTTCATGAAGCTCTAGGTTTTCTCGATGAAAAAACACGTGCTATTTTGTCAAATGCCATAAACAAACTGAAACAAAAATAGCTTGAATATAGCAGTCAATATGGTGCTTGTATAATTTAATCGATAACACTACGTTTATTTCTATTCTGATGGCACATATGCCGCCTCCTATCCAGGAAAGCTGATCGCCTTTTCATGTGCTTCATTATTGCCGATACTATATGGATGGTAAGTGGCTCTTTGCAGTTAAAGATGGTTATCAAGAGTCAAAAAGCGTACTGAGTTAACTTCTGGATGACTGCAAACACAAAAGTTAATCATATCTTCTAAATTTCTACAAGAAACGGTTCTTGGTTTTTTTTGGAATGCAATGGGGAAAATATCCCAGATATGCAGCATAAATACTGTTTGATATACAAAAAGCTCATACGCTATCTTTTACTCCCTAAAGGTATGTAGCACCGAAAGTTAAAGTGAGCTGCGAGAAGTTTGGATAACAGAGATCCGTGATGCCACTAACAAATCCTTTAATGCTTTTTGGAAAGGATTTTAGCGAATATAATCAAACGATTAAGAAGGTAGAAAAGATCAAGAAGAACAACTACTAGCATTCTATAATTTCCCGTTAGCGTAGTGGTCCCCCATCAATAAAAGTGACGAATTCAATTAAATCTTGCTTTTTCACAACAGTGAAGCTATAAAACTGACGCATAAAAAATTGTCGAAGTACTTTTCTTCGAGAAAACAATCCTTTTAATAGTATTTAAAAGCTGTTACAGTCTACTCAGAAAACCTGAACCAACTAATGAGATTTCATGATTGAGCATGGTAGTAAACAATACCCAATTTAAGGATAAAAAATAGATTCATTAGGTATTCAATTGGATATAGCCTAATCAGTATATACTAGATTTGCTAATAACTCAATCTACTGCTAATAAAACTCTTGATATTTTTTGATTCGCCTGAGTTAAATTAGGCGACAACGCAGGAATATCGACAACAAGTTTATTGCTATTACAATGAGAAAAAATAAGTCGGAGAAAAATTGAATTAAAGCGTTTATCAAAAGAAACCCCATTTAGGGAGCAGAATTTTTATGAATTCATTAAATAATATAATTATCAATTGGTAGAAAGTTTTCTAGTAGATCCTTACAGCTCTCAAAAATTGACTAAAATATTTAGACAGTGGTTATGACTTGACTAGTAATTTGATACTCTGTTACTTGATAATTGTGTTTTTAGAAAACAGCAACAGTTATGTTAACAACTAGAGATACAACATTGCTCTTTATATGAGCAATTTAGATCGTGGTAAATCCATTAATGATAGTAAAAAAATAACAGCAATTATCAACTTTGTTGATAATTGACATTATTGAAAAAGCTAAACTTTAAGTTATTAAAGGCGCAAAAAATCGATATGAGTTAATTTAAGCTTAAATGGATGACGTTGAACCGCTTGTACTTTAACTTTAGTTTCTTTTCCATCAATCAGTAACGTTAATGCTTCATAAAACTCTAACTTACTTTCTTGGTTAATAACTTCATCATGGCTAAGTTCAATAGAAACGGGGTCTTGCTCACCACCATAAACGATAGCCGGTAACTTATTGTCTTTACGTAAACGTCGGCTTGCACCCTTACCTTGTTCTTTTCGGATTCTTGGATTAATAATTAGCATGATTTTTTCTCATAAAATAAATACTCTGCTACAGACAATCCAGAAGCAGATCCGATAATAAAAACTTATTGATACCCACTAAAAGTAAACAAATAACATTTTAACAAAAAAAACTTTCTAGAGCAATAAAATTACATAATTTTATATTATTGTTTTTCATTTAAAAACAGTGATTTTATAAAAAAATAGAAATTATGCTGTTAATAGAGATCGTCAGCTAAACAATACTTTATTGAAAATAAAAAATTTTTCTCTTTCTCTAAAATTAGTTTTCTTTACTAGTGATAACAAAGTTAGAATAAAGTAATAATGGTTTTTAACTAGAATATCGGTCATAGTTTGCCATTTAAAATAGAAAAGGTCTGGAAGTTCGCACTAGTGTGACAACAGAAAAACGTTATTAAAATACTTTTTCACTTAACTAATGCTGTTAATCGAAATAGTTCTGAAACATTTCTAATTCTATCTTATCATATAAGTATTTTTTAACATTCTTTTTTTCTTATCATATCCTCTAGACAGCTGCAGACCAGTGCAGAGAAAAGATCAGCGAATTTTTCAGTTTTAACATCGCTTTTAACATATTATCGGGATCAATTAAATTACCTGATATTGATTACAACGCCGTTATGCAGCAATGTTATTTTCACCATTACAGTTATAGGGCATTGTTTAAAAAAAAAGATAAATTTACACTATTTTGTTGTAATTCTTTTCTTATCAACCTTGGTATCGACAGTCGTAATGCTCAATAACTTAATCGTCTGGATCGCTTTTTTTCCAGAATAGGTTAGCTAATGGGAAAGTATGCAAAAAATCTAAACTGGCATGCTTTGTGAATTACTTTTGGGATTACTAAATTCTAGCATAGAAATATTATGTAATTAGGAATATTATCAAATATTAATACATTAATTTTTATCAAAAAATAATTTTAGTCTGTGACTAATGATTTATTGATAGAGACTAATTATTTTAGTGGGACCTAAAATAGAAATCAGATAGACATGAGGATCGTTAAAGTCAGTGACTAAGTCAGAAACATTGACTAAATAGAAAAATTTTTTTGCACTTTAAAAGCAATTAATAATTTTAATGAATAAGTATTTTTGTCGTTTCTGCGAAAATTAATACTGCTTCATGATTAGGTAATTATGTTAAATTTTTTTTTGCATTTTTTAACGATAGCAATGATGATTGTACAGTCCTAATAGGAACAAGCATATTCAATAATTTGCTTAATAAGCAGGAAAGTTAAGTTATTATTAAATTTCTGTATTTCTATCAGACTACATTCCACGTTAATACTTCGTGAATCTTCTCTCCATTCTTAAATTAAACATTATCATCACCACGGTTAACATGTCTACCCTTTAAGGTAGTTCCAGATTTTTTTAAGCAGACAGAGAGCAGATTAAATAACATTGAAATAGTTGTTTTTCTCAAACTACACCTCTTCATGCTTCAGCTTCCTATCTTCACTGTCACAAAACTCGATTCAATTAAATTTGTCGTTCTTATGACATCCAGTGCGTTAATGATAAGCCATAGAATGCTCAGTCATTCTTCTCGATCTTTCTCCAGCTTCTTCATTGCTGCAGGATGTTATCTGAAACCCTTGTCAACAAAAGTATCAATGGCTTTATTAGCAACATCACAGCTCTCTGCTAACCAAATCTCCTCGCAGCTCACTCTTAAACTTTCAATTGGATATTTTTATGAAATAAAACCAACGCTCAGGAAAATCTTTGCTATTGCATTTAAAACTAGGGACACCATCTCCCGTAGCAATCCTGAAATATGGTTAAGTCACGCACCGCTTTGTGCGCTTACAAGCTATTGAGAAGTTTAGCCAGATTGTTTTGGTTATCGATAACCATTTTTAACTGCAATAAACTCCTTTTATGTCCATGCGCAATGATACTAATAACAAGAAGCAGATAAAAAACGGTCACAACTTACTATTACAGGACGATTCTTTTATTGGCACAGAAATAAAAGTTAGGCGTATCGCGTAAATTACGCAGGCACCATTTGTCTATTACTCTTCAAACCATTCCTCTTTTAGTTTACTGATAGCACTTGGTAAAATTCTATATCCGTTTCATCAAGAAACGGATCAGGGATTTGTAAAAATTACCGATAGATATAGCTCCGCAGTACAAAACCATGGTAGCAACTATTCGCTGATTTTACACACCTAAGCTAAGGAAGCAATGAGTTATTGAAGTATATTCCATTCCCGCTGCGACTCCCCTTTTTTTAACTCTAGACACTTTAATCTTAAAATACCAATATTATTCTCTATAGTTCATTTTAGCAAAAACAATTACGAGTGATAGAGCATCATCCGTCGACAAAAACGGCGTTGAATATCATGTTGCAACTATGACTTCAAATTATCCTTAACAGTAGCGCTATCAATTGACTGGCATAATTATGAATTAGTCAGTGCAATGGGGTAAGAGATAATATCTCGTTTTTAAGAATATCTGTAAGGAAAATTTTATAGCATATCATCTCTTTGATGTTAAAATTATTAATTAAATAAATCAATAAGATACGCTAGCATCTCCGAAACTCCATACACCAGAAATGAGTATAATTTATAATATATTTCCGAAGTGATTAAATTGGTACCTGGAATTTAAAGTTAACTTAAGATTAATTGAAGCTAGATATTATTAATCATAGTTGATCAACATATCATGAGAAAAAATAAGTTGGTAGTATTTATGCGCTAAATAACCCATTGCTTACCATTAATTAAATCAATATGAGCTAGAGAATGTAAATTGAATTTTACTTGAAAGCAGTTAAGGTTAAGGATCTTACAAATTATTAATTAACTGTTATTAAATAAACTAACTCAGTTCAATATTTTAATTGAATTTAATAATTCTTAGCTACACTAACTATGCTGTTATGAACAGCATAGGAATAAATTGTCTACTCTCTCATAAAAGAGAGAGTAGACAATTAAAAAATTTCTCATTAGTTACGTTAAATACCTATAAAATTGAACTTTCATATACATTATATTTAATTTATCATTAAAAAATATATATAAAGAATTATTACTTTTACTTAGAAAATTATCAGTGACACTTTAATAGCAAAATCTTGCGCAACACTAATAATTTCAAGCAATTATGAATGTATCTTAAGTAACTGAGAAAATATCTGCTTATTCCTGGTAACACTATCTGTTACAATTAATGATGTTAAGATCCACGTTCAATAAAAGGTCATTAATGTCACAAAAATCAACACATACATCACAAGGCGCTACAACAAAATTACCTCGAGAATTAAAAGCACGTCATTTGACGATGATAGCTATTGGCGGATCTATTGGTACTGGGTTATTTATTGCTTCCGGCGCAACGGTAGCGCAAGCAGGACCAGGGGGTGCCTTATTATCTTATATTATTATTGGTTTAATGGTTTATTTTTTAATGACCAGTTTAGGCGAACTGACAGCTTATTTACCAGTTTCCGGTTCATTTTCTACTTATGGTTCTCAATATGTTGATGAAGGATTTGGTTTTGCTCTAGGTTGGAATTATTGGTATAACTGGGCCGTTACTATAGCTGTTGACTTAGTTGCAGCACAATTGGTAATGGGATATTGGTTTCCTAATATTGATGGCTGGATTTGGAGTGCGATTTTTCTATTTATTATTTTTATGCTTAATTATATTTCTGTTAAAGGATTTGGTGAGGCAGAATATTGCTTTTCTTTAATTAAAGTCGTTACCATTATTATTTTTATTGCGGTTGGATTATTAATGATTGTTGGTATTTTTAGTGGAGCAGAAAATGCTGGCTGGCATAACTGGCAGATTGGTGAAGCACCTTTTGTGGGAGGTTTCTCAGCAATGATTGGGGTTGCTATGATCGTCTGTTTTTCTTTTCAAGGTACGGAATTAATTGGTATCGCCGCTGGTGAATCTAAAGATCCAGATAAAAATATACCTAAAGCAATCCGCCAAGTATTTTGGCGGATTTTGTTATTTTATGTTTTTGCTATATTGGTGATCAGTTTAATTATTCCATATATGGATCCACGCTTGCTGCGTAATGATACAGGTGATATTAGTGTCAGTCCTTTTACCTTAGTTTTTGAAAATGCAGAATTATTATCCACAGCTGCCGTTATGAACGCGGTTATTTTAACCACTGTATTATCCGCTGGTAATTCAGGTATGTATGCTTCTACTCGAATGTTATATTCCTTGGCTAAAGAAGGAAAAGCACCGAAAATTTTTTCATACTTATCACCAGGAGGGGTTCCTCGCTATGCCTTAGTTGCTACTACCATTGTAGCAGCACTTTGTTTTTTAAGTTCAATGTTTAGCAACCAGGTTGTTTACTTATGGTTACTGAATACTTCAGGTATGACCGGATTTATTGCCTGGTTAGGGATTGCTATTAGCCATTATCGTTTTCGTAAAGGTTATGTTTTACAAGGCTATGATTTAAATAAATTGCCATATTGTTCAGGCTTTTTTCCAATTGGCACTATTTTTCCTTTTGTCCTCTGCTTAGCGATTACATTAAGCCAAAATTATCAGGCATTTTTAGAGGACAAAATTGACTGGTATGGTGTTATTGCCACCTATATTGGTATCCCTTTATTTCTGACTATATGGTTTAGTTACAAACTGATTAAGAAAACCCGTTTTGTTCACTATAGGCAGATGCATTTCTCTGAGTATCAAGGAAAATCTAAATAAATAATTATCAATTATCCTATCAATTTTCTATACAGAAAAACACATTTTATACATGTGTCAAGCGCTAATTTTCACCTAAATCAAAGAAAAAATAAAAATAAATAACATTAGAGATAAATAGTAATAAGATGCTAATCATTTGCTTTATTGTTACATGCAAATCGGATCAGTTGAATGAAAAGGGATTCAAGTGAAATTGAGTATGATTTTATTAATAAGGGCGTTAATGATTGTTTATTAAAGAACAATAACATGATAACATCATTTACAAGATGGTCAGTAACGGTTACTAATATAGGGAATCGTATCTCTGTTCTAGGCACCTAGAAGTTAAACCTCCTCCGTTAAGAGGGCGACGCTTACTTCATGCGATTTCTTTACTGAAAGTAAATAAACCTTTAACACCGGACATATTGGTTGGCAAGGTGATTACGTAAACTTAATCCACAATCCTACAGGAACTATTGCCTGCGTTTTTTAAGCCATTCCTGTTTCAGTTTGCTGATGAGTGGAATTAGCAAAGAAAGCATATATTTTTCCGAAAAGCACCATATGGCTTAGAAAAATCTCTAATGGAGGAGATGCCTCGCTGGGTTATAATTATTGATATCAACTCTTTGGTATATTTACACCTTTCAAATAAGGTAGTAGCAACGAGCTCTTGAAGAACATTCTGTTACCGCTGTGATTTTGACCTTAGTTATTTTAATCTTAATATCAGTAATAGCAATTTATATTGTTCGTTATAGCAAATAATTGTTACGGACTAAAAGGCAGCGTTGAGTATCTTGCTCGCAACCGTAGATTCAAGTCAAGCTAAACTTCAACCAACGCTACCTATCAATTATCTGGCAACATTACGAATTAGTTTATGCAATGAATTACAGATTTTATCTACTTTATTGAATACTTGTAAGGTAGACTTTTTATGATATATCATCTATCTGTTGTTGACATCATTCATAAAATCAATCAGAAACATACATCAGGATCCTTGAAATCTCATATTAAAAAATAAATATAACTCCATCCTTTCATAACTTCAGTAATGAAGAAGTTAGAGAAAGATTGAGAAGAATGGATGGCATTTTATGCTTCCTGTCAATGCATTGGGTGTCAATAAGAACGACGAATCTGATTGAGTCGAATTTTATTACAGTGTAAGGCTACAAAGCCAATGCCAGAAGCACTGTGGTTTAGAAAAATAATTATTTATGATATTTTAACTGCTACAAACTACTCAAAAAGAGCAGAACTAAGTAAGGGGGACCTATTTTCTAACCCTAATCATAAATAATGTGCAATTTAAGACATAGAGAACAGATTTACGAAGAATTAGAGCGTAAAAGTGCAAGAGCGTAGCCTGATCAAGGCATATACTAGATTTGCTAATAATTTTTATATTCATTGATAATATTTTTGTAGCGCTAATAACATATTTAACTAGAATTATTGATAAAATTATTTTTATTACAATCATGTTCATGTTATTTTTGCATTTTCATAATTGCAGCTAAAAGCTAAATAATGTTTAAGTTCATGGTTTTCAATATTGATAATCTATCTTACGAATAAGAAAATCATAGGAGTTTCTAATACTGCGATAATATGTATTCAGTGTTAAATCTACACCGATAAATAAGGCAGCATACCTAATTAAAACACCTAACTATAGAGATGTTATTTTCCTGCAAATTTTGTAACTAGTTATTGATTATATTGTTGTGCAATCTTAGTTACACAGAGTGTGATTATATTTACTAAGACTTAAAGTTAGTATGATTCTATATCCTATTGATTGTAGATTATCAATCACCTCAGTAAATTTTATCATCTCATCACTTAAATTTTTATCTAGTTGTTAGCTAGATAACAATCTAACTACTATAAACACTTAGAAATATTAATCGGTGATTAATTTTTACCAATAAGTTGGTTAGTAACTCATTGTTATACTAGAATACAAAGTATTAAATTGAAGTAGTATTACTATAAAAGATATTATTCAATAACATATTTCCTATTGGTTTAATCATATGTGCAAAACTTCTAGATTCATATTTTGTATCTCTATGGTGAATTGATAAGAAATTTTATCTTGCTAGGAAGCCATACATCTTGCTAAGAAAAGAACGATTCATTAATCTTATAGATTTATAATTAAATCATAATAATTAATTAATAAATTGAGATATTTTGTTATTTTTTGTCTTTTAATATTATTAAGTGTATAAATTTCTCTATTTTTAGACAAGATTGATAATCTCCTCTTAATTAGAGAAAATTATCAATCTTAGCAGTTAAATAACTTCTTTTAAGTGTGTTAATTACAGTATTATCAACAACATATCTCCATAAAATTATATTTTAATAATCAGAATTTTTTAAATTATTATCTATTGCTTCAATTAGTTATTCTTGAATTATTCATTCATAAGTTTATCAATTTTTTATCAATGTTATCATTAAAAATTTAATAAATTTAAGATAGTTAATTTATTAACGATAATATATCATTATTTGTTTTAACATTAAAAACAACTTTTATTATAAGCATTTTTGTGCATAATGTAAATAATCAAAATTTAAAGTTCTATAAAGAATAGAATTTAAATATATTAAAATTATTAATAAATCTAGTGCATGATAGTCAAATTCTGCTCTAATGATTTCTAAATCTTCTTATCCATCCTTAAATTAGATATTGTTTAGCACCAGAGTCACACAAGCAGATCAAAACCCTCTGAGCTGTTTACAGCTTTCTGAGAAGATAAAAAGCAGCTTAAATACCATTGAAATAGTTGCTTTCCTTGAACCGCAATACTTAGACATCAGCTTCATAACTTCACTGTCGTACAAAACCCAATTTAATTAGTTCGTCGTTCTTGTTGACGCTACAGTGCACTTGTGACGGAAAGGATAGAATGCCAACCCGTTCTTCTTGATCTTTTGCAGCTTCTTAATCACTGCAGAATATACTAAAAACCTTACCAACAAAACATCAAGGGATTTATTATCGGCATTATGCCTATCTGCTAGACAGATCTTCTCCCCCCACCGATCTCACCCTTAACTTTTAATCCTATACATTTATGGTTGAAGCTAGCGCATTAGCTATTTTGTGTAGATAATGTCGTTAATACTGCGTGCACAAGAATGTCTTTGCTATTGCATTTCAAAAACTAATGACATATCGCCAAATACTAAGCCTGAGAGATACAATTAAATCCAGCACTTACCAGTCATTAAAAAGTTTGGACAAATTCGCTTTAAGTTATACTCCATTTTGTGTATAGTTTTGAAGATGCTGGGCGTGTATCTTAGTAATTTATTTTGTGAATGATTTCAATAACAGAGAGATGGTATGTCATGAGAAGTCTAGCCTACAAGGTATCCACAAAACCAGATATTACCTCTAATCCATTATATAAACTCATGTGTAATGGTGAGTGTCAGACAGGTGGTGAATAGATACTACTATTGAACCAGAGCTCGAAACTATGGCTACAAGAAGATGCTGAACGCTACCTTGTCGACGGATGTTATGCCTGTGATCCGTAACGGTTATATCTCACAGCGAATCATACAGACTAGTATTGGCTATGTTGAGATTAAAGTACCTAAGGTTAAAATGGGTCGCAGCGGAAAACGGAATATATTTC
Organism: Arsenophonus sp. NC-PE1-MAG3; assembly: GCA_052174455.1. Lineage (GTDB taxonomy): Bacteria > Pseudomonadota > Gammaproteobacteria > Enterobacterales > Enterobacteriaceae > Arsenophonus. The sequence goes on from JBQMRP010000057.1 coordinate 12,772, forward strand.
AAGAGCTCATTACTACCGACTTATCTGAAACGTGCAAAAAAAAAACATTAAAGAGTTTCTACTCTGGTCTGCCAATAAGGCATTATCACTAATAATTTTCACAAAATTTTTGGGAATCTTAGTGAAAAATACATACTCTTTATCAGGTACCTCAGTCACCAGACTGAAATAGGAATGAATTAAAGAGTACAAGAAATAATGAGCGCTAGCGTAATTTAAGGGATACGCATTACGTTTATTTCTTGGCTGAAAACATATGTCATCCTGTTAGGAGAGCTCATCACCTTTACTTTCTACTCATTATAGGCGGCGCTGCATGGATGGTAAGAAGCTCGTTTCAGTTGAAAATTCTTATTGAGAGTTAGAAATAAACTGATCCAAACTTTTCAATGGGCTACAAGCGCGGAACTTAACCGTTCTTCCTAGACTTGATACTCGGGGATACGGTCCTTAGTTTTTGGAACGAAATGGAAAAGATATTCCTAGTTGCGCGGCACTAGTATTGTTGGATACATAAAATAACTGATGTACTAGCTTTATTTCCAAAAGGCATCCAACCAAAAGTTAAAATTTGAGCTGCAGGAGATTTAGGTAGCAGAAATCTGTGATATCGCTAATAAAGCCTTTAATGTTTTGTTGGTAAAGTTTTAGTGGTATTTTGCAGCGATGAGGAAGTTAAAAAATAAATAAGAGCTTATTACTATTCTATAGCTTCCCGTCAGCGCACTTGGGCATCAATAAGAACGAAGAATCTAATTAAATTGGCTTTTATGATAGTGTGATCCTACGAATTCGTCACACCGAAGCACTGTAGTTTAAAAACAATCCTTTAATAGTATTTAAGTTGCTCCAAGCTGCTCAGAAAATTATAATCCACTAATGAGATAAGGAGGAAAATTAACTTTATTGGTAATAACGTTAAATTTAAGGATAGAGAACAGATTTACGAAGTATTATAGTAGAACTTAGCCTGACTCGTCATACACTATATTTACTAATAACCGTTCGTTTCTGACTCTCAATAAGTATCTTCGAGCTAATGAGTTTCTTAGGTCCATGCATAATTACGCCGATAATAAGCAGCAGACAAAGACGACTATCTTACCTGATAGAACGTTTCTATACCATCGATGCAAAAATAAACGTAGCGTGTATCCACTTACAATCATGTAGGGAACCACACCCCAAATGCCAATTACTCTTCAACCTATTGCCATTTTAGTCTCCTGACTAGGTATACTGATAGGTGTAAGCCCTGCGCTTTTTCATCGAGAAATGCTTCCACTACAGAGTTTTATAAAAATTACCGGTAGCGTTATCCCTCACCGGGGATACGCTATAGTAGTAACTCTTAGACGATTTCTCACACTTCAGATTAAGACGGTAAAAAAAAGTTTTAGAAATATATTTCGTTGCCGCTGCTATCCTCTAATCTTAGGCACTTTAATCTTAACATCACCAATAACCAATCTGTATTATATAATTCGCTTTACCACATAACTGCTATAGATGACCGCCTTGACAACAGCAGTCGACAAAGTACTATTTATATGTTATCGCAGTAGCATGAGTTTCAAACTCAGCCTCAAACAACAATTCCTGTTAGGAATTCTCTGAGATAATTATAAATGAATTCATGCGATAATATCAAGTTTGCAGATACCTGTATGGTAAAACTTTCATGGAATATCATCTCTCTGTTGTTGAAATCATTCATGAAATTAATTAGCTGAATATATCAGCATCTCTGAAACTCCATAGACTAAAAATGAGAATAACTCTCTCCATCAGATACTTACAGACAATGGTAAAGAGTTTAGAGACCACGCTTTCATGTATAAAACAACATTCAGATATCGGAAAACATCAATTCGATTGTTTGTGTATAGAGCTTAATATAAAATACGGACCTAGTTCGCTGGTGCATTCTTAAACAAAAATGATATTACCTAGCGATTTAATCGATTCATGGAGAGGATGATAGACTGCAAATTCATTATTTCAATTCTAGTCAAGAGATTGAAATCACTCAACATTGATATATTTTAGTGTAAAATCAGCAATTAACTTTAATCAGTATTAAATTGGGAAACTCTACTGCAGTTTATAAAAATCAATTCAAAGTTAAATCTGAATTATTCAAAAAACTACACTATCTTCCTGGAAGTGATAAGTAGATTCTATTTTATAGGATATCAACGTGTACCATAAACGACAATGGTTTTACCATGAGCAGAAATCAAATTTTTATCTTCTAGCATTTTTAGAATACGTCCCACCGTTTCGCGTGAACATCCTACTATTTGACCTATTTCTTGACGAGTTATTTTAATTTGCATCCCATCTGGATGCGTCATCGCGTCAGGTTGTTTTGTTAAATTTAATAATGTTTGTGCAATACGACCTGTAACATCTAAAAAAGCTAGATTACCGACTTTTTCAGAGGTTGTTTTTAATCGTTTAGCCATTTGTGCTGATAACCGCATCAAGATATCTGGATTTACCTGTATTAATAGGCGAAATTTTTTATAAGAAATTTCAGCGATTTCACAGGCAATTTTAGCTCTAACCCAAGCTGTTCGTTCTTGCCCTTCTTTAAATAATCCAAGTTCACCAATAAAATCCCCCTGATTTAGATAGGAAAGAATCATTTCTTTTCCTTCTTCATCTTTAATCAAAACAGAAACAGAACCTTTTATAATATAAAAAAGTGTTTCTGATTTTTCACCCTGATGAATAAGAGTGCTTTTGGATGGATATCTATGAGTATGACAGTGTGATAAAAACCATTCAAGAGTTGAACCTGTATATATATGTGTATGTGGTTTACCGAAAACCATTTCGCATAATCCTTTGATATTATTACAGCAAAAATATTAGTCTTCATCAGACTATCTTATCTTTAAAGTTCTAAGATAATATACTAACTTATTTAGATTAGAAAAATTTAATATTAATTATAGAGTATATTGATTCAGAATTTTTAATATTATTCTTAACCATACTAAAAATATTATTTCGCTTTATAACAAAATAAAAACATTCTGTTTCTACTGTTTTGATTCACTTATATTATAAGTGATTAAAAATTTATATTTTTAGCAATTAAGTTAATTAACTTTAACTTATCTATTAATAAATATCATTAAGAAAATATTTAATTTAAATTAATCTTAAAATAATTATATATTATTTAATAAATTATTAACTTATAACAATAATAAACATTAACATATTAAAATAATTTCCTTATTAAGTAATTAACTATAAATATTAACGACATTACTATAATATACGATAAAATCATTTAGACATAGTTTAAACTTTAATATAGTTATAAACTATACAATTGATATAAATAAAATTTAATTTTGCATTATTAGCTTACTTTGTAGTTAATTTTTATTAATAATAAGTTTTATAAATAGAGTTATAATTAAACTCCAGAGTTATGTTTATTTTTAGTATATGAAGTTTAGGATATAGTGACGGGGGACACGTCTATCCCCTTGCTTAATTGATTTCCTGAATTATTTCAATAATATTGAAATTATATGCTATGAAAATCTAGGCTACAAGTATTCGCGAAACTAGATATTATATCTAATCCATTGCACTAACTTATCTGCAATAGTCTGCCAGGTGTTTTGCTGATAGCAACGCTGTTAAAATTAAACTTAAATCGATTCTGCGAACATGATGAACGCTATCTTGTCGGCGAGCCGTCCAATGCCATCTCCCATACGGTTATTTGCTACAGGAAACTATACAGACGGATATTGCCAATATTAAGATTAAACTAACTAAAGTCAGTAGAGTCTTAGCGACAAAGGAATGTGCTTCAACAACTCCTTGCTACTACCTTATTTGAAGCACACAAAAAGCATCAAATAGTTAGTACTATTGATATGTATCTGTGAAGTAGTTCTACCGGTGATTTTTCGAAGCCATGAGCTGTTTCTTGATGAAAAGCACATAATTTCTATGCTAGTAGCATCAACAGAGTGAAATAGAAATGGCTTGAAGAACATAGGCAATGGCGGGTGCGTAATTTACGAGATTATACCTTACGTTTCTTTCTTGACTGAAAGATTACCTCATTATGTTAAGTAAGCTGACCGCCTTTTCCTGTTAGTTATATTGGCGACACTGAAGATGGATGTAAAGAATTTATTGTGATTAAAGGTGATTATTTAAAATTAAAAAGAAACTGAGCATAACTTTTTAATAGTTGGTAAGCGCGTAGATTAACCCGTCTCCTCTCCCTTTACTAAGGAGAGAGAGCGCAATTAGTTTTTTGAATTTAATAGCAAAAATGCTCCTGGATACGTAGCCATCAACAGACTGTTAGGTACAATAAAACAGTTAATATGCTACCTTTATTGCCTAAGCCATGTAACCAAAAGTTAACTTTAAGCTTCTGGAGTCTACCTACCAGAGAGCTGATGATACCTATCATCAAGCCCTGGATACTTTATTACAATGTTTTCAGCGAAATATTCTGCAGCAATGAAGAAGCTGGAGAAAGGTCGAGAAGAACAATTATAACTCTATAACTTTCCTTTAGCAAACTAAGTGTTAATAATAACAATAAATCCGATTGAATTAGCTCTTACAACTAACCTGCTAATCTGATGCACAAAGCACTGTAATTCAAAGAAATAACCTTTTAATGATATTTAAGCTAAGCTAGAACCCGCCGCGTCTTCTCAGAAAAGCTAGAAACAGGCTTTGGATTTGATTTTGATAACTCTCTGATGGTAAACAACATCTAATTTAAAAATAGAGAATAGATTCACGAATCATTAAGAGTAGAACATAATCTAACTACTATATACTATATTTAGTAATTATTCTAATATTTATATTAGAATAATCTGATTTTATTCATTCATATTTCAAATAATTATCTCTTTTATTTTATTATCAAATCCAAAAATAATGTATAGTTTTTTAAATAATTCAGGTTTAACTTTAAACCAATCTTTCATAGACTACAATGCAGTTTTAGTATCTAAAATACTGATTTTTGGATAATTTTCTATATTTACAACCAATTTATTGATACAGTACGACCTTAATCTCTTTACTAAAATTGAAATAATGAATTTTTAGTTCATCTTCTATATACCCATTAAATCGCTCGACCACATTATTTGTTTGTATATACCTAAGCAGGCTAAGTTAATATTTATGCTAATCTCTGTACACAAATGGTTGAATTCCTATTTTCCGGCGGATAAACGTTTTTACAGAGCAAAGTTGGTCTATAAAATCTTCCCCATTGTCTGTAAGTACCCGATGGATAACTATAAACATGCTCGGTTAAAATCACGTAAGAAGCGTCAAGTATTGAGAACAATCTTAGCCTTGTAAAAATAGATAAAACCTATCAAATATCGCGATGATCTATGTTTAAAAAAAGATAATGTCGTGAAGTTTTATTTGGTATTTGTGAAAAATATTTAAGACTATGTACAAATAAGAAAAATCGTAGCTTTAAACGCTTTATAGATTCGGATTAAGACTTTTTCTCCTTCAATTGCTTCATTTCACATAAATTCCACCTCAAGTTCTGCGTATAAACAATCATCTAGCCCAGAGCAATGTGTTGCAGAGTTCGGGAATTTGCGTACAAGACTACCAGCAGATGGCAAAAAGAAAGATATTTTTGAAAAAAAAATAACTATGCTTCTTAAACGGGCGACAGCGTCGTCGGCAAATAATAGGAAATATGAAGTGTTATCATCAGCCTATATTTGTAAATATTATTGGTAGATCTCTTATATTATATAAAGAATTTTTCTATAGCAGTTAACATGAAAAAGTAAACAGTCATACAAATCAAAGAGATCCTTCCTAACTCCATACTAAAATAAATCTACATCTCATTAGTTTTAGCTCAAAAATAATCTGTCGGATTATGTCGATCTATGCATTGAAGTAACTCATTTTACTTTATCTCCTACCCATATTGTTACAATGAACATAATATTATACCCTGTAGACATTCATTAGAGTTACATAGTAATATTATTATGAAATTTCTAATTGCAGGAAAAGATTTAAAAGTTTTATTGAAAGTCTGCTGGTGAAACTAAATCACAAGGATAATAGTTTAGTTGTTTGTGATGTATATAAAATAACTTCACTTTATGGGAATTAACGAAATAAATGGGTATTAATTTTAAAACATCATTTAGATGGCATCACTGCTTCCTTGCTTTAGCAGCAACAGTCAACTTAAGTTGACTAAGTGATGTTATTGAAGCTGATAAAATGTTTTCCTCTGAATCCCTTAAAAAGGAAGAGTTATATTCCAGATAGGAAAGGTAGAAAACGCAAGAGAGAAGAGAGATAAAAGGAAAAAATGAGTCGCGATCTTAATGCCCAGAGATTGACAGGGAGTCATGTGAAAAATCAGATTCTTTAAGAGATTAATGAATGTGTATTAACCGTTTTCTTGATCTAACCATCGATAAAAAGTTAATCCTTTGCTTAGAGCAAAGCTAAATAATGGTATTAAATCTTTAACCAACGAGCATAAAATTAGTCACAATCACTAATTGATTGGATGCTTAAAAAGCTATTGGTAAAAAGCTCTATATTAAAAATACAAACAATTATATCAGCCGATTAAAAAGAATAGCTAATTATCTTTATAGTATAAAGATAATTTTATTTACTGAATTACTTGGTCTAGAGAAGATTCCTTGAAACCAGAATAATTGAATACAGACATAATTACATATTACTCTGCCAACAAAGCAATAACCTTTGCTAATATAGTAAAAATCATACTCTTTTATAGAGAGTAATAGTAGTTAACCTTTTTACTAGTAATCGAAGCAAGAGATAATTTTATTATCTGTTTATGGTAAAAAGATTCAAAAAACCTGTTTTATTTCCGCTAACACGTTATCGATGTTTTCTCATTTACATGAAAGTCTATTAATAGTTTGCTTTTCTGTGTCATCACTAATTTGGAATTAGTGACTCTGTGATGTAACAAAATACGCTATCACTCTCTTCCAACATTAACGAAATATTGCTCTACTTGAAAATACTCCAATTATTGCTGTTTCTATGTTATTTAGTACAATGCCAACTTCATATCAGATTACTTTATTAACACTCAAAAAAACCTATTTGTAATATACCAAGCTAAATAGAGGTAGATTACGGGTATCTAAAGTCTAAAATGTTTAAAGATTTTAATTGATATTAAAGATTCGAGTTACTAGTTTGATTAACTGTTTGTTTATTGAAAATATCCAGCATAAGTTATGAAACTATTTTTATTGGAGGTATTGACAAACATATAACAATTAAGTATGGACTACATGCAAAAAATTGCATCGATTTTTCACGTAAACTATTATTTATTTCATTAATCCTCAAATTGAGGATTAATGACATCTAAGAGCTGAATTTCTCTAAATTACGTGCATAAATTTAATCAATAGCATTGCTTTTTTTATTTTGTAAAAGTTTTGTAAATTTAGTAGAAAATCAGATTTTCGTTATAAAAAATAATTTTAAGGATAGCTTTATTAAAGATATTAAAGTATTTATAGTAATGATTTCCTTTGAATTTTAAGATAACTCCTCCTACCATGGAGGAGTTATCTTTAATTTTAGTAGCGCAGATTAAATAAATTTAATATTTTTGTATAGCTAAAAAACTCCTCGTTCTGTAGTTATTAGCAAATCTGGTGTATAAAACAGTTAAGCATCCAATCTGATGCTTTATGAATTTATTCTCCATCCTTAAATTTGGTATTATTTAGCACTAGGTTAGTCAGGTCCAACCCTCACACTTAACCGGTTTCAGCTTTTTTTAAGAAGACTATATCAGCTTAAATACTATTGAAATGCTTATTTTTCTTGAAGCACAGTTCTTTTCAATCTTTCTCTAACTTCTTTATCGTTGCAGGATATTTTTCTGAAAACTTTGCCAATAAAAACATTAAGGGCTTTATTATTGACATTATGGCTCTCTACTAGTTAAATCCTCCTCCCGCAACTTAGCCTTAACTTTTGCTTTCATACCTTTGGAGAATAATACCAGCACATAAACTATGTTATCTACATAATAACATTAGTAGTGTAAGGCTGGGAATATCTTTGCCGTTGCATTCAAAAACCAAAGGCAGCGCCTTCCATAGCAAGCTTGGGAAATACGATTAAGTTATCTGCTCGTAGGGCATTAGAAGTTAAATCCAATTCAATTCTAACTCTCGATAAACATCTTTGATCAGAACTTGTCTTCTTACATTTATGTTCAGTCCCGTCAACAATGAGCAGAAGAAAAAGGCGATCGCCGCTGCCTAACAGGGCGATTGTGTTATCATCACAGAAATTAAAGGTTAGGCGTATCGGTTAAATTATGAAGATACTCTATTCCTGCGATCTTTAAAGCATAGGTGTTTTGATCTGCTGATAGAACTTAAGAAAGATCATGTGCTTTCTCATCGAGAAACAGCTCATAGATTCAAAAAATTACCAGTAGATAATACCTCCTGCTTTACAGGTACAAAACCATTGTAGCAACTCTTAGACATTCTTGTACGTTTCAGATAAGACGGTAATAATGAACTGTTAAAACATATTCTGTTGCCGCTGCGATTCCTGACATTCGGCACTTTAATCTCAACATCGCCCATATTCATCGTCTTATTTGACTCGCTGAGCAAATAACAGTTATGGACGACAGAATAAAACCGCGTTGATAACGCGATATTGAGCATATTGTTTCATCATAGTTTTGAGATCCACCTCAACAGCGAGGCCTATCAGTATCCTGGCATAATTACAGATGAATTAGTACAATGGATCAGAGGTAATATTTGATTTTTCAAATTACCTGTACGGTAGAGTTTTATAGCAAATGATTGCTATCATATAGAAATCATTTACGAAATAAATCAGCATTATATGCCAAACATATCCGAATTTCATATATTAAAAATAAGAACACCTCTATGTAGAGGTCAAACCTTTAAAATTAATGAATAAAATACATTATGCTATTTTAGTCTAATAGAACTTTTATATTGGAATGCTGCTCATAGCAGTTTACTTGTTTTTGATAATCTATATCAAATATTAATAATTACTATGAACGTAAATTACATTAAAAGTGAAACTCACTAAAATAACTTACGTTTATACGTTTATTACTATTTAATAATATTGATTCTTGTACCACTTTTACCTATTAATGTTCCATTACTATAATCTATATCAAATTAATCAATTAATCCATTTTCTATTATTTTCATGTTGCGTAATTCTATTTTTTAAAACTTTTTGATTATAAAATATAGGAATGCCAGTTTCAATATTTGAAAAGTTATTTTACGTTTTTTGTATGCTCAACATATTAATTTTCCTAAAAAATCCTAACAGGATACTAAATAAGCATCAAGTTTTAATAAACTTAACCATACCATTAATTATATACAATTATATAAAATTAATAAAATGCATTTTTACAAAAAATTTTGTTTAAAATTTACATGTAATTATTTTACATTAAATTTAATAAAATTAAATTTTATCTAATAAATTAGAACAATTTAACATGTAAATTATATTAATAAATACCTATATTAGGTCATTATTATATAATAATATTATTAATATAGTTAATAATCTAAATATTTTTTTGGAAATTAATTTCCCTATAGATTGCAATTGTTGAATATTGATATAATTTGATTTATCTAACAAATTTATTTTATTTTATTTATAGAAATTTTTTCAGAATACGCCTACCCAACCAGTTGGTTTACAATATTCAATTAGCTGTCTTAAACAATGCACATCCGCTTTTTTATAAATATTCTTCAAATTGACTACTACTGTTTGAATACCTATATTAGCAAAGGTTGTTGATATAATTTTATTATACTGTATCAAAGATTTTCGCTACAGCGGTTGACATGAAAAGTAAATAGTTATACAGGTCAATAAAACTATTTCTTCACTTCCTACTACATAAAGTTACATTTCATTAGTTAGCTCAGTGATAATCTATCGGATAATATTAATTCATAAATTAAAACAACTCATTGCACTTTATCTTACCAATATTGTTACAGTAAACATATTATCCGCTTAGTATATTCATTTATATGATAGTTAGAGTGATATTATCGTAAAACCTCTGATTGCAGGAAAACATTTAACAATCGTACTGGTAATCCTCTAACGGAACTACATTACAAAGATAGATGCTTTAATTATCTAGTTTATTAGTAAATATGATATATAATAATTAGGCTACGTTTCACTCTGATATTTAATAAATTTATTCTCCATTCTTAATTGGATGTTGTTACCACCAGGATCACAACAGACTAAATCTCTTTAGGCAACTTTATTTTCTGAAGAAATGAGAGAGCAGCTTAAATATCATTGAAATACTTGTTTTTAAAGCTACAGTGCTTTGCGCATCAGATTCATGGCCTCGCTACCACAAAAACCGATTTAATCGGATTTGTCGTTCTTATGACGCAACTGCGCTGAATGAAAGTTGTAGAGTGCCATCACCTCTTCTCGATTTTTCTTTAACTTATTCATCGCTTTATAGTGCCTCACTAAAAAATATTCCAACAAAACATCAAAGGATTTATTAACAGTATCACAATTCTCTGATAATTATATATCCCGTAGGATCACTTTAACTTTCAGTGTTGTATCTTCTTTGAAGAGCGAAGCCAGTACATCAATCGTTTTATGTAGCTAATAGCGTTAGTGCTGCATGTCTGGGAATATTCTTTGGCCGACATTGTGAATTCTAAAAACAAAGAGATTAGATTTCTCTAGCAAATCTGAGAGATACGATTAAGCTACGCGCTCGCAGTCTATTGAGCTGTTAGGAGAGGTTCCTTTCTAACTCTTAACAACCATCTTCGATTATAATTGCTTTCTTACATTTATACTCAATGACCTCAATCAATGAGCAGCAAGCAAAAGCGATCACCTGCCTAACAGAGGTTATATATCGATACAAAATAAACCATTAGGCGTATTGCTTAAATCACAAATCTACCCATTCCTTATGTTCTTTAAACAATTGTTATTTCAGTCTCCTGATGGTACTCCAGAGAGAGCATGTGCTTTTTACCAAGAATCATACCAAAACTTTATGAAAATACCGGTAGAGATACCCCACAGATACACAGCCCATAGCAGTAACTCTTTAACGCTTTTTGCATGATTCAGGTAAGACAGCAATGAGCTCTTGAAGGATTACTCTGTTACCACTGGAGAATTTCTAACCTTAGGCACTTTAATCTCAATATCGCTAATACCATCTTATAGGTTGACTGTGCTAAATAAACCGTCATGGAAGACGAATAATATCTGTAGACAAAGTAATTGATTATTTTCTTAGAAAATGAATTTGAGAACCGTCTCAACAGCGCGGTGCCTATCAGCATTCTGATATAATTACGGATAAGTTAGTGTAATGGATTATGGGTGATATCTAGTTTTGCAGATACTTATAGATGGACTTTCATAACATATCACATTTCTGTTATTGAAATTATTCATGAAATCAATCTGTAGGATACAGTAACATATCCGAAACGTCCAATACACCAGAAATGAACATAAATCTAGTTATTTACGATATATGTTGAATAAATTGACTTTACAGGAGTCAAGGAAATAAATAGCTATCGATTTAAAAAACGTCTAGATATAAATGGCTTCACTATTTTCTTACTTCAGCAAGCAGCAGCCAACATAAATACACTAAGTGCTATTGTTGAAGTTGACGAAATATTTTTCTTAATCCTTTAAAAGGGTCATTATATTCCACATAGGAAAGCTAGAAAAAATTCAAGAATAGGAGAAATAAAAAAGAAAGAAAGAATCGCAGTCTTAATTACCAGAAATCGACAAGGTCATGTGAGCGATAAGATTATTGAAAAGTTTAATATAAAGTGTATCAGCTGTTTTCTTAATGTAATTATTGATAAAGAATCAATATTTTATTTGGATGGAGCACAAATCGTAAAAAATCTTTACCAGAGATAATGAAATTAGTCACCATCGCCTATTAAGATTAACTAATTAGAGAATTATTGATAAGTAATTTCATATTTAAGATATGAACAAATTATATCAGTCAATTAAAAGATGTCTAAATAGACTGTATGGTGTAGAATTGTTTTAATTACCGAATTATCTAGCCTGAAGAAAATTGTTTGAAACTACAACAATTAAAATACAAATGTGTCTACAAATTAGACTCTGTGAGCAGAGTAACAATCATTGCCAAGATAATCTAATAAATAATTATTAAAGTTTATTTTATGCTATCAACAAAGATAATTTATCCTAACAAAGAATTTATGATAAAGAATAACAAAATTTAAAAACAAATCAGAAATTTTTTATTGATTTTATCAAAATTATTTGTAATTAAAAAATTAAGATAAATTTTTTAAAAAATATTAATTTACTCAAATTTATCTTTTATATCTCGTAAAAATGCGTAGTATATGTACTCTATACAATCATAGAATGATTTTCTTTTATCACCTATGTATATTTTAGTTAAAATTAGATAAATTTCCTCATTCGCACAACACCAATAATGGGGATCCACCTATAGTTTTTTTGGTCACTGCATTACTCAATGAGTGTTAATATAACAGTATCAAAGATGCTGTTTTCTAACATTCGATATTTGGAAAATAAATAAATCCAGATTAGAAATAATCTATAGTGATGAATGAGTATTTATTCTGTGAAATTGTAGACAGTAATTCTGATGAAATAAAATAGCGGCAGCTAGACAAATTAATGTTGTAAGTAATACTCAGATCATCAAATATCAATATGGGTTATTCTGCTAAGAAAACAAATCGTAAGTTCGCAGGTTTATTCAGTATAATTACGTTATTTAACGCTGGTTAAAAAATTCTATTAATTGTTGTGAATCCAGTTAATGTTCCTGTTATATTTAAGATTTAAACTGGTTTAGTTACCTAAAGAACAAAACTGTATAAAAATATCTCAACTAATTAAACGTTATTGTACTATTCAAGTTATAACTATTCATGATATAACTCATTCTTAATTATTTAATGATGTAACTGAAATATGACAATGTTCAAGTAACTAAATAAAATGTTAGTATTCCTATTTATCGCTAATGGCGATATTATTGACCCGCTCAATACTAGAACGGTGCTTAACTACACTGGATCTGACGACTTAATGATTGATTGAGTTGCTCAGGGGCAGAGCCCTGGATTTTTCTGTAACTATAGCATTATCTGGAAACAGTTAAGTTACTGCTATTTATACCTATTGCTAAAGTGCAGTGCTTAATGTAATCGCATGTTAAGAATCTGCAAGACTTTTATGGTCAAGATAAAGAATCGGCGGAGCGTGCAAGCATATCTTTTAGTACTTAAGAGAAACATGCACTTGATGCCAGTTTTGGCGCACATTTAGCACGATAGAGAACACCAGAAAAAAATCTGGAGATGTTTGGAGGCATATTCGAAAAATTTTGTATAAATTAAAGAAAAGAGCTCACAGAATTATGTTCGAACAACGCGGAAATCCTGATGTACTAACCGTTTCCACTGTAAATTCACAAGATCAAATAACTCAAAAACCACTACGTGATTCAGTTAAACAAGCACTGAAAAACTATTTTTCTCAACTTAATAACCAGGATGTTAATAACTTATATGAATTAGTATTATCTGAGATGGAAAAACCATTATTAGATATGGTAATGCAATACACCCGTGGAAATCAAACCCGTGCTGCATTAATGTTAAGCATTAACCGTGGAACTCTACGTAAGAAATTAAAAAAATATGATATGAATTAGTTACACATATAATTAATATATGATTAAAAGTACTTTTATATTTTAATTTAAATACTTTTAGAATTATACTTATTTCTAGTATATGATATTTTGTAGATGCCGGCGAGACATCTTTTTTATTGCTTTCGTGGATGATTTCAACAATAAAGAGATGATATACCCTGAAAGCCTAGACTACCAGGTATCCGCAAAACTAGATATTACCCTATTCTCTTGCATTAACTTATCAATAATAATGGCAGAAAACTGATAGGCGACGTTGTTAATGCTGTGCTCGAAACCATGCTTCTGAAATATAATTAACGCCGTCTTGTCGACGAATGCCAACCCGGCGAGCATAACGGTTATTTGCTGAAGTTAGATATGCAGACGGGTATTAACGATGTTGAGATTGAAGTGCCTAATGGTCAGTCCCATTTTCGCTAAAATGGGATATACTTCAATAGCTTGTTGATTCCAAATTTACCTATTAGGTGGTTAAAGTCATCGATGATTTTTATGAAGCTCTGAGAATATTTTACGATGAAAGTAGATGATATCTCTGGAAAGCCACGCACCTATCAGTAAACTGAAAACCCCGATCGCTTGAAGAGAACAAGCAATGGTAACTATGTGATTTAAACGATACTTCTTATTTATTCTTATCTGAAGGTATAATACCGTTTTGTAAACCAAAGCTGATCGCCATTAGCCTGCTATTCATTGTTGTCGGCGCTACATAGATGTAAGTAGTTGTTTTGGATTGAAGATGCTTATCGAGAGATAGAAGTGAACTTGGATTAAATTATTAATGGCTGGTAAACGCGTTACTTAAGCGTATCTTCCAAGCTTACTATGTAAGACGGTGCCCTTGGTTTTAGAATGCAATGACAAAGATATTCTCAAACATGTACCATTGCCAATGGTTAGGTATATAATAGCTAATATTCTACTTTTATTCTTAAAAGGTTTAACTGAAAGTTAAGGGTGAACTAAAGGAGATTTTGTTAATAGAGAGTCGAAATGCTACTAATAAAGCTTTTGATATTTTATTGATAAGATTTTCAGCGTATCATCTCAGCGATTAGAAATCTAGATGATAATCAAAAAGAACCGCTGGTATTCTATAGTGTCCCGTCAGCGTACTTGTCGTCAATAAAAACGACGAATCCGATTAAATCGGTTTTTAACGATAGTTAAACTATAAAACCGAGCATAAAGCACTGTAGTGCTAGAAAAATAACTATTTCAATGGCATTGAATTTTCTTCCGTCTGCTAAGAAAAATTAGAATCGCAGAATAAGGGGATTTGAGTTTTTAACCTTTGTAATAAACAATATCCAATTTAAGGATAGAAATAAATTTACAAAGTATCAAAGCGAAGCGATAGCCCTGTAACTACCATACACTATATTTTCTAATAACGCTTTAAGCTTATTAGCTTTTAATGACTAAATAATATAAAAACAATAAATGTTACTTGGTACCAAATATTTTATCGCCAGAATCACTTAAACCAGAAATAATATTACCATGATTATCCAAAATAATCATCAATAAATACTGTATAAAGTTCAATATTAAAATGAGCAGCTTTCAGTACCTTAATACCTTCTGTTACAGCACCTAATACCAATATTTTTGTAACATAACAACCTACTTGTTTAAGTAAAATCAATCATATTAATCATTAAACCACCGATTTCCAAGATCGGGTCAATAACCAATGCTTGCGTTTATTAATGTTTTAAACTAGCTTTAAAAATATGAAATAAGGTTCTATCACCTTTTCATCACTAAATATACCAACAACACTTATTCTGACACTGGAAAATACTTCCAACACCCACCCATCATTCCTAATCCCGCACGTAAAATTAGCACGACAGTAATTTTTCTTTTAATTTTCTCAATATTTACCTGATTACAATTACCATTTTATTATAATTGTTTCTGTTTTTATTGTTTATTTTTCTAAGTTTGCTGTTGCTTCATAAGTTAACAGACTTCCACCTCACCTCTGAGACTAATTAATGAAAACATTTAGTGCTAATATTTTTATCCCGCAATAAACTTAAATTATGTTTAACTAACAGATATTTTATCTCAACTATTTCACGCTACTCTCCTTCAGCACAACCATCTACAATAAAATTATCAAATTATAGCGATTTTAGCGCTGCTCACTAATAAATTAATATTTTTCTGCATGTGGAATTCATTTTGCAGACTTTTAAGTTTTATGAAACTAATATTAAAGGTCTCATAAACGTTTTCTTAGAGTAGTAGAATTATTGTTGTTTTATCTATTTTACAAAAAATACAATCGCATTTGGGAAGAGCTTTCTGTAACGGTAAAATTATTCAAATATAAAAGATACTGGTATCAATTTTTATGCAGAAATACACTTGTTGAACGTATTAAAAGTGCTGCTAAAGAAACTCACTGCCCGGAAGTAATAGAAGAATAAGACTCACTTTGTGCCTTACACAAATATCGTGAATCAGTATTAGTTTAAGGTATAAATAGTATCGGAACAAAACTGCGATTAGCAATCGCCTTAAAAGACCATGATACAATTGACATTTATTTAGTTGCTATGTACGTTAATAATCTAATTTTTCAAGGGGTGAAACTGCTTTTTTTCTTAATTATTACGCAATCGATAAACTAGAAGTTATCACAGAAATCAGCATAATAAATTAAAATCATTGCAATTGACTGTAAATATTAAGATTATATCAGTAGTCAATGGTAAAATAGTAAAAATTTCATCTTTATCTCATGGTAAAAATTGTAATATAATAGATTTTTTGTGTTGCTGTTGTCAAAAAAAAAGAAATAAAATTATTAATGGTAGTGAAGTTAAAACTGGCGATGCGGTAATTGCTTTAGCTGTTATGTCCTGAGCTAATTTCAATTATTTTTCATTAATTAGAAATTCTACACAGTTAAACCAAATAAATCCAGGCACAATACAACTAGAACATAAATTATTTCTTAATCATTTATTATAGCCACATAACACACATATATGTTAAAAAATTCTAATTTTAGTTAAAAACAAGATATTTATCCTATTACTTATATCATCGGTGGTATTTTTTAAAAAATATTTTTCGTGTCTTAACCTGCAAAATAAGTCTCTGACGCATTATAACCGATCAAGTGATTAGATGAGAAACCCTGACATAATAATAATATTATTATAATCAATACGGATGAACCACAAGTAAAAATCAATATATAAAAATTAAGTGATATTAATTTCTAGTAATGACAGCAATTTGCAAGTCATTATTGATGCTTGTCAGAAATAAAATATTGTTACCAAAATTAGTGCGGTTTCAGCGATAATCCAACTCTTATAACTTAGAAGGTGCTAAGCAAAGCAGCATCCCAAGTGTCATGATGCAAAAAGCAGATTACGTAGATAATCATAATTATGATGGTTATCTCTAATAACCAAATAGTACTATATTAACCAGATCTAATAAATACTAGCAGCATATATATTCATATTCTTTACAACACCACCATTCTCCTTAGCCATTTTTTAGGTAAAAATTAATATTCATCTTTCATTATTTATTAAATATCTTAAATTAAAGATACCACCAAAAAAAACAGTGTTAAATAGTAATCAAAGAGTACGGCACTTCTCAATCCAGTTTCTTATCTAGAAACTGGATACAGGCCCGATTAATTTATAAGGTAAAACGTTTATCTTTGGCAAAGATAAATTGCAAGATATTGTTGCACATGTTCAAATACAAGAAACATCGTATTTATCCATTAGTCATTAATTGATTTATTAAAGGCCGCTTCTTAGCTATAGTTAATGATCCAACTTTCCTGGATCATTGTAAACTATCTAAATACAGTTATGCTAATTTCATTGTCATGACCATCACTTTATAATGCCAATGAAATCACAATTTTTATACTAATAGTAACAGATATTTATACTAATTCTAATTGATTAATTTTATAGTAATGATCAACCAGTATTTAAATAAGCAGTTATAGAAAATTGAGTTTATTCAAGTTATGCTAATCTCTACATCATAGAGTTTCAGAAACGCTTGCGTATCCTACTAATTGATTTCGTGTATGATGTCAACAACAGAGAGATAATATGCCATAAATTTATCATACAAATAATATCTGGTTTCAGGAATAACACCTTTGTATGGAATTCTATTGTAGAATATGGCATTTCAATATCTATGATATTGAAATAATTTATGAAAGCAATTAACAGAATACGCCACTATCTCCAAAACTACATATAATAACAAAAATTAATATAACTCGAGCCTACTGTGAGTCTGAAATAAAATAAAATGCTTGTTGAATATATTCAAGGTTTAAATAATGTTGTAATACATGGTTTATATAGCACTTATCCTTAACTATTTTATTAGTACCAATTATAAACAAAGTTACTTTATCAGTATGATATTATCATTTTTTAACATCTACCTTATATCTATAGTTTTCCATCTATTCTGAAATAGTAGTTCGATAAAGTATTAACTCGAAACTTTGTTTGTAAACAAAATTAACAATTTAAAGAGAAATATTGGCGCCCAAGTGTTACCTCATAGAAAGGAAAAGCCTCAGGAAGCTTACCAATATAGTTCTTATAACTATTTCTCATTAATTGAATTTCTACATCCTTTTGAACTTATTACCTTATTCATCAATGAATTGGTTATTACTGACAATTATTTATAGACAAGAAGATAGTTTCTTGAAGGTATGCGGAATGTGAAAATCCTATCGTGATTGCCTAAATTATCCTTAGAGCATAGAGGATTATAATTATGAAAGAATTTAGTTTACTCTCTTATATTAGCATGTTCCTGCTAGCAGCAGGTATCACTATAATATACCTATTGCACAAAAAATTCGTCTAGGTACTAGATTAACATATTTATTAACCGATATTGTTATTTATTTAGCGTTTGTCCTAATAGTTTATAATAACTGTTGATGAAATTATGCATTTCGCTAAATTAAGTGTAATTTTTTATTTTTTTAATTGACCAGATCGACCAAATAATTACTGAGAATCTGATTATGAATTATTTCATATAATTGTTAAGCAAATACTTGATTACGTCCTAGCTATTCACTAATAGCTAGCTCTTTAAAGACGAAAATCCTTAACACCAACTTTCTGAGTAAATTTAACAATAGCTGATTGATTAACTCCTATTTATTCGGCTATTCATTATAATGAAAGTCGTAATATCAATTCTAGTTGTTCAAAAATAAAGTTTGAAATTTTCTGCTTATTTAACGTTAATTTATGTAAAAACCATGAAATTTACTCAAAAAAGCCATATTATATACCTAAAATGATTCCCAATATTAGGATAATTAGATTAAAATAATTATAATAAATTATTCCTATTTTATTATTAATAGCTAATTAATTATTTAATTAACTATTAATATAATATTTTTATTTCCTTATTTCTATGAAATAGATCTCTTTGTTCTCAATAACAGATATAAAAAAATAAATAATTTCTTAATATCTCTCAAAAATTACATACAGGAAATACTAATGACACTGAATCTTAATAAAATGGTAACCGAAAGCCGCAACCCAGCTAGTAATAGCATTGATACATTATCAACTTTAGATATCTTAAAAATCATTAACCAGGAAGATAAAAAAGTGCCCATTGCTGTTGAGAAGACACTAACTGAAATTGCGTTTGTTATTGACAAAGTTGTCTATGCCTTTCAAAATAATGGTAGATTGTTTTACTGTGGTGCTGGCACTTCAGGCCGTTTAGGTATTTTAGATGCAAGTGAGTGTCCATCAACCTATGGAAGCCATCATGATATGGTAATCGGCTTAATCGCTGGTGGATACCAAGCGATTCTTAAAGCGGTAGAAAATGCCGAAGATAATTTACAACTTGGCACTGATGATCTTAAAGCTTTTAATTTTAATAAAAAAGATGTTTTAGTTGGTATTGCTGCAAGTGGCTGCACGCCTTATGTACTAGGGGCAATGAACTATGCTAAAATAACAGAAGCAACCGTTGCCTGCATTAGTTGCAATCCTAACAGTGAAATGATCAATATAGCAGATATTGCAATAACACCAATTGTCGGTCCTGAAGTAATCACAGGATCCTCACGAATGAAAGCCGGTACGGCACAAAAATTAGTTCTTAATATGATCACTACAGGTGCTATGATACGGATTGGAAAAGTATACGGTAACCTAATGGTAGATGTAGAAGCAACTAATGCTAAACTTATTGAACGCCAAAAACATATTGTTATGGCTGCAACAAAGTGTGATCGAGCAACAGCAGAACAAGCTCTTATTGAATGTAATAATCATTGTAAAACCACTATCGTTATGATCCTTACTGGCTTTAATGCCAAACAAGCTAAACAAGCATTAGCTGATAATAATGGTTTTATCCGTTCTGCCTTAAAACAGAATATTGACCACCAATATCTAAGTCAAATACTACTGAGTATCGGCGGTGCTAAAAATATTATTCAGTACGGCAATTGTATGACACGCTTACGCATAACCTTGCATGACACACAATTAGTTGACAAAAATCGTCTCAAACAAATTCCAGGTGTGTTAGGAATTAACGACAGTGATAAACAACTACAAATTGTATTAGGTCCAGGTAACGCTCAAACTGCTAGTGACATGATGAAACAATTATTAGAAAATAGATATGAGACAGAAACAACATTAGCCACTAAAAATAATAATTTACAAAGAATCGATACACCAACAATAAAAAATAATTTAAAAACTAAACAAACTAGTCGCATTCATAAATTTTTATCTACTTTTGCCACTATCTTTACCCCACTTATTCCAGGTTTTATTGCCGTTGGTTTGTTACTCGGCTTCGCAACATTAGTTAAACAATTGTACTATCCAGCTGGTCTACCCACTGAAGCAACACAACAGACTTTTCTTGTTCACTTAATACTTTATATGTCTGTATTTAGCAAAGGTCTTTATGCTTTTTTAGGGATCTTGATTGGTTATAACACGCAAAAAGTTTTTGGCGGTTCAGGTGTTAATGGTGCCATTATTGCATCGCTTTTTATTTTAGGCTACGATCCACACGCCACAACAGGATTTTTCTCTAATATGAGCACTTTTTTTAATTACACCATTGATGCTCGTGGTAATATTATTGGTATTTTACTTGCTTGCATTTGTGGTGCATGGGTTGAAAAACAAATCAGAAAAATTGTTTCTGCCAATTTAGATATGATCCTGACTTCAACAATTACATTGCTAATTATTGGTGTCCTGACCTATATAATTATCATGCCAATTGGTAGCTATTTATTTATTGGTATGTCCTGGTTATTTATACATTTAAATGGCAATCCATTTGGTACCGCTATATTATCTTCTCTATTTTTGATCGCTGTTGTTTTTGGTATACACCAAGGTTTTATTCCGGTTTATTTCGCTTTAATGGAGACACAAGGGTTTAATTCTCTTTTTCCGATCCTAGCTATGGCAGGAGGTGGTCAAATTGGTGCAACATTAGCACTCTATATCAAAGCAAATAAAAATTCTAATTTACGTAATCAGATACGGGGGAAATTTATCCCAGGTTTATTAGGTATTGCTGAACCTTTAATCTATGGGGTAACTTTACCGCGTGTTAAACCTTTCATAACTGCTTGTCTTGGTGGTGGTGCTGGTGGTTTTTTTATTGGATCAGTTTCCTGGTTGGGTCACCCAATTGGTCTTAACTCAGTTTTTGGACCATCCGGATTAATTGCTATTCCACTAATTACATCTCCAACCGGTACTTTTAGCGGTATATTTATCTATATTAGTGGCTTACTGATTTCCTATTTATTTGGTTTTATTTTTACCTATTTATTTGCTAGTAAAAATATCGATTTAAATTAAAAACAAAAAAAGGGGGGCACCCCCTTTTTTTTTTGCATCACATTTGCGACTAAATAAATGGATATAGAGATAGTATAAAATACTTATTTTAAAACTAAAATAAACCAAGCGTTACGTTAATAACGTGGATAATAATTAATAAATTAAATAGTCAACCCAGATAAAACTATTGATTAAATTGATAATAAATATAATAAAAACTTATCATTAAAATCGAGTTAACGTAGTTATGTAATTATCAGTAACACTGTAACTATTTTTTCGTCTAATGTCTTATATAGACCCTTGTTACACAACCTATTCATGATAATATGGTCAATGCTAAATATAATTGAGGGGGGAATATCATGATGATGAGCTTCCATTATCATGGAACTACAAAACCTAAAATCAGTTCTGCTATTCAGGCAAGTAAAAATCCACTATTTTTACTTTGGCTAAATGTTATAGCATCTCCGAACTTACTGTTCCAAAGAACAAAACGAAATAATATTGATAATCATAGCCATATTCACTATCATTTACCGATGATACTGTCGCTTTCCCTCTTACGAGGCTATAGTAATTTTTGTACAAAAATATTTTCCCACTTGCAAATATGTTGGTATTCGTAGGAGAATTCTTGAACTCTGTACTATTTTGATCTATCCTGGATCGCTTTTACGTAAGATAATAGGGAAATTTTTGTGAAATGAGGCAGGAAGAACCGAAGTCAAAACATAAAGCGTTTATAAAGCTACGAGCTTGGTTATCTGTATGTAGACGTGAAATATCCTCTTCGCAAATACCAAACAAAACTTCACGACCTCATCTTTTCATAGTTATGATCTAGATCGCGTCACTTGCACTCGATGGATTTTTGTCCATCTTTACAAGGTAAAAACTGAGGCTAATGCTCACGCTTATTACGTTATCTTAACTAACCATATCCCATAGTTATTCATCGGATATTTATAAATAATGCTAAAGAATTTACAGAGCATCTTTTTAGTCTATGAAAATATTCAACCACCGGAAAACAGGAATTCAACCACTTGTATACAACGATTAGTATAAAAGACAAACTTAACCTGCCAATACATTCTCAAATAAATGGCATGATCAAGCGATTTAAAATCTATTCTTTTAATTATAGTAAAGAGCTTAAGAACATTTTACATCGATATATTTGGCTGTACAATCAAAAATTACCCCAATTAGTATTTGGTAGTAAAACCCTATTGCAATATATAAAGATTAGTTCAAAGTTAAACCTGAATTATTTAAAAAAAACTATAATCTTTTGGGATGTACATCTATTTTAAATAAGCCTTTAACTTATTGTCTATTAGTGACAGAGCCTGCTTATGGAACTCAGCAGGCCACTAATGCCTGGCAATTCGCGAATGCTCTAATTATAGAGGGGCATAGACTAAAAACTGTTTTTTTCTATCAAGAAGGTGTTTATAACGGTAATCAATTAATCTCACCGGCTAACGATGAATTTAATTTACTTATAGGATGGAAAACATTAGCAAAGCAAACAGGCTGTCAATTGAACGTCTGTGTTTCTGCTGCATTACGACGAGGTATTATTGATGAAACTGAAGCAAAAAATAGTTGCTTACCTTGTGCTAATCTAGATGAAGATTTTATATTGAGCGGGTTAGGTAGTCTGGCTGAGGCCATGCTTATTTGCGATCGCACAGTTCAATTTTAAGTTAAATATGAAAAAAATAGCATTTATATTTATGAAAATACCTCATGGAACTTCAAGTGGGCGCGAAGGATTAGATGCATTACTTGCGACTTCCGTATTAACCCAAAATATTGGTGTTTTCTTTATTTCTGATGGTGTTTGTCAATTATTAGCCAAACAAAATCCTAATAAACTCCTGGCACGTGATTATATTCTAACCTATAAATTACTACCATTATATGGTATTAATACTTACTATATTTGTCAGGAAGATCTTGAAGTAAGGGGATTCACCGCTGACAGTAGTTTTGTGCTACCAGCGACAATTATTCCTGCTGATAGGATTAAACGTTACCTAACAGGTTATAATATAATTCTTACTTTCTAATTAACAGAAGGTTAATATGTTATATAGCATCTCTACCTCCCCTTATTATAACGACTTTGATTCACTAATTAACTTATTAACGGATCAGGATGAGGTATTATTATTACAAGATGGTGTTTTTCTTGGACATAAAATCTTATCGGAGAATAAAGATAATAATTTTTTAAAACAATTACAAGATAAAGGAATTCATGTTTTTGCTTTACAAAATGATATTGAGGCAAGAGGATTAATGTCATATATGTCATCTTATATCCGTCAGATATCTTATGTTAATTTTGTACAATTAACGGTAAAACATCCACAATATTTTGCTTGGTAATAGTTATATTCATTTTTGTGTATGCTGTTTATTGGATGGTGATGTATTCCAGTAATTTTTTTATGAACTCATCTAATAGATAAGGTAAGTTAATAAGTATCGCTGTTGAATATGAGATCGAATCCATCCTAAAACACATCTTGTTGATGGTCACCTATGTCATCATCTTTAACAGTTATTTTCATCGCGAATCTACAAAACGAGTTATTGACGATATTGAGATTAAAGCCCCTAAGGTTTAGGGGGTTGCAGCGGCCAAATAATATGATTCAATAGCTCGTTGTTAGCACCTTAATCTGAAGCATGAAAATCGGTGAAGAGTTGATATTATGCCTATACCTGTAAACGCACATCCACCGGTAATTTTCACGAAATTATTGGACAATTATTAATGAAAAGCACATCATCTCTTTCTGCCAAGGGGGGAACCCCCCATCAGCAGACTGAAATATCGATACCTTGAAGAGAGTCGGCAATAGTGTTTATGTGATTTAAGCGATACACTTATGTTTATTTCTGAGCCAATGATGCCATATATACCATTCTATCAGGCAAACCGATCCTCATGACCTACTTGTTCATTATTGAGTCAGTTAACGTGAACGTAAGAAGCTCGTTGCGGTTAAAGATGATTATCAAAAAGTTGGAAGCGAACTATGCTGAATTTTGGATAGGAAACTGCAGTGGCGAGGACTTAATCGTATTTTCCATGGTTGATACAGAAGACGGTGCTTGCTTTTTGGAATGTAATGGCAAAATATTTCTGCGCATGTGTAGTACTAACGTCATTGAGCTACACAAAATAGCTAACATGCTACCTTTACTTTCCAAAAGTATGCAACCAAAAATTAAAGGTGAGCTGTGTGGAGCTTCAGCTAATAAGAGAGCTGCGATACCGCTAATAAATCCCTTAATGTTTTGTTGACAAGATTTTTACTAAAACATCCTGCAGCGATAAAGAAGCTGGAAATAATTGAGAAGAATGGCTGGAATTCCTATAGCTTTCTATCAGAAAACTACGTATCAATAAGAACTCCAAATCCGATTAAGTCGGGTTTTGTAACAGTAAGAATATGGAAATTGAAGCGCAAAGAATTATGATTCGAGAAAAACAAACATTTTAATGGTATTTGAGTCGCTTCAGTCTCTTCAGAAAAGCTGGAACCGGCTAAAAGGATTTGAGCTGCTGACTTATGATAATAAATAACGTTCAATTTAAGGGTGGAGAGTAGGTTTACTAAGCATTAGAGTTGAACAAAATTTAACCGTCATATACTAGATTTGCTAATAATTCTTTGCTAATGGATAATCTTTTCTATATTTCTTGACACATGCCTCTGTCAGCAATAAACTTCTGCGTCCTTGTATTTTATCATGGCGATAAACAAGGAATATCCCTGTTTATGAAACAAAAATCAGGAGCTTTTTAATGCCAACAATTAATCAACTGGTTCGTAAACCACGTAACTCGAAAGTTGTAAAAAGCAATGTTCCTGCACTGGAATCTTGCCCGCAAAAACGTGGTGTATGTACTCGCGTATATACCACTACCCCTAAAAAACCTAACTCAGCTTTACGGAAAGTATGCCGTGTTCGTTTAACTAATGGTTATGAAGTATCTTCTTATATTGGTGGTGAAGGTCATAATTTGCAGGAGCACTCAGTAATCTTAATTCGTGGTGGTCGTGTTAAAGACTTACCAGGTGTACGTTATCACACTGTCCGAGGTGCATTGGACTGTTCTGGTGTAAAAGGTCGAAAACAAGGTCGTTCTAAATACGGCACTAAGAGACCGAAAGCTTAATAGTTCTCCGTTAAGTACGGACAAACATTTAATTTTTAATGTTAAAATAAACTCATAGAGTTTTAGACAACCCTGAATTTAAAAGCGGAGTATATCCATGCCACGTCGTCGTGTAATTGGTCAACGTAAAATTTTACCTGATCCAAAATTTGGATCAGAATTATTGGCTAAATTTATTAATATTTTAATGGTAGATGGTAAAAAATCTACTGCAGAAACAATTGTATATAGTGCGCTTGAATCTCTGGCTAAACATTCTGGAAAAGATCATTTAGAAGCCTTTGAAATAGCTCTGGATAATGTTCGTCCAACAGTTGAAGTTAAATCACGCCGTGTTGGTGGTTCAACTTACCAAGTTCCTGTTGAAGTTCGCCCTGTCCGTCGCAACGCATTAGCAATGCGTTGGATTGTTGAAGCCGCTCGTAAACGCGGTGATAAATCAATGGCTTTGCGTTTAGCAAACGAATTATCTGATGCAGCTGAAAATAAAGGCACTGCTGTTAAAAAACGTGAAGATATTCATCGTATGGCAGAGGCTAACAAGGCGTTTGCGCACTATCGTTGGTAGATTTCGCTAGTTATGTTTCGTAAGGTAACAATAGCGTTACCCTTATACGAATTGAACCATTACGAGAGAGGAAAAAATGGCTCGTAAAACCCCCATTACGCGTTATCGCAACATAGGCATTAGTGCCCATATTGATGCTGGCAAGACCACTACAACTGAACGTATTCTATTTTACACTGGCGTGAGCCATAAAATTGGGGAAGTTCATGATGGCGAAGCAACAATGGATTGGATGGAGCAGGAGCAAGAGCGTGGTATTACTATCACTTCAGCTGCAACTACTGCTTTCTGGTCTGGTATGGGTAAACAGTTTGATGAACATCATATCAATATTATTGATACACCAGGACACGTTGATTTCACTATTGAAGTAGAACGCTCTATGCGTATTCTTGATGGTGCGGTAATGATTTATTGTGCAGTTGGTGGTGTCCAACCACAATCTGAAACAGTTTGGCGTCAGGCAAATAAGTATCAAGTACCTCGTATTGCATTTATTAATAAAATGGATCGCATGGGTGCTAATTTCTTGCGTGTTGTTAAGCAAATTGAAACACGTCTATCAGCAATACCAGTTCCACTTCAATTGCCTATTGGTGCTGAAGAATCATTTACTGGTGTTATTGATTTACTTAAAATAAAAGCAATTAAGTGGAATGACAGTGATCAAGGCATTACTTTTGTTTATGACGATATTCCAGAAAATTTACAAGCTCAAGTTGAAGAGTGGCATGGTAAGCTGATTGAAGCTGCGGCTGAAGCATCAGATGAGTTGATGGAAAAATATCTTAGTGAAGAAGAGCTGTCTGAAGAAGAGATCAAACAAGGATTACGTAAACGCGTATTGAATAATGAAATTATTTTGGTTACGTGTGGTTCTGCCTTTAAAAATAAAGGTGTCCAAGCAATGCTGGATGCAGTTATTGAATATTTACCTTCACCCACTGATATTCCGGCAATTAAAAGTGTTTTAACCGATAGCAAAAACACACCAGCAGAACGTCATGTAAGTGATGATGAGCCTTTTTCAGCATTGGCATTTAAAATTGCAACTGACCCATTTGTTGGTAATTTAACTTTCTTCCGGGTTTACTCTGGTGTGGTTAACTCAGGGGATACCGTCCTTAACCCAGTTAAGGATAAAAAAGAGCGTTTTAGTCGTATCGTTCAGATGCATGCTAATAAACGTGAAGAAATTAAAGAAGTCCGAGCAGGTGATATTGCTGCCGCTATTGGTCTCAAAGATGTGACTACTGGTGATACGCTATGTGCTATGAATGCGCCAATTATTTTGGAACGTATGGAATTTCCACAGCCCGTTATCTCGGTTGCTATTGAACCTAAAACTAAAGTTGACCAAGAAAAAATGGGTATTGCTTTAGGTCGTTTAGCTCAAGAAGATCCATCCTTCCGCGTATCAACAGATAAAGAGTCTGGTCAAACAATTATTGCTGGTATGGGTGAACTGCATCTGGAAGTGTTAGTTGATCGTATGCGTCGTGAATTTAAAGTTGAAGCAAATGTTGGCAAACCACAAGTAGCATACCGTGAGACTATTCGTAAGTCTGTTGAACAAGAAGGTAAATTTATTCGTCAGTCTGGTGGTCGTGGTCAATTTGGTCATGTATGGATACGCGTTGAACCTTTAGAAGCAGGCCATGAAATTGGTTATGAATTCCATAACGAAATCGTCGGTGGCATTGTACCTAAAGAGTACATACCTGCGGTAGATAAAGGTGTTCAAGAACAGATAAAAAATGGTGTTCTAGCGGGCTACCCCATTATTGATGTCAAAGTGGCATTATATTATGGTTCCTATCATGAAGTTGATTCCTCTGAAATGGCATTCAAAATTGCAGGTTCTATGGCTTTTAAAGAAGGTTTTATGAAAGCAAGCCCAGCTTTACTAGAACCAATAATGAAAGTTGAAGTTGAGACACCTGAAGACTATATGGGTGATGTAATTGCTGATCTGAACCGTCGTCGTGGTATGATTGAAGGTATGGAAGACACAGCAACTGGTAAGACGGTTTGTGCTCAAGTACCATTGTCAGAAATGTTTGGTTATGCCACAGATTTGCGTTCACAAACTCAAGGTCGCGCTTCTTATTCAATGGAATTTTTAAAGTACAATGAAGCACCAACCAATGTTGCTCAAACAATTATTGAAGCTCGTAAAGCTAAATAATTAGCTTTCGGTTTAATTATTTAATCTAATTCTCTCCTAATTATTTAGGAGAGCTAAATAAGGAATTGAGTCATATCTAAAGAAAATCTGAACGTAAAAACCGCACGTTAACGTTGATACAATTGGCCATGTTACCATCGTAAAACAACTTTAACTTCAGCAATCAGAAGAATTTTAGCAAAATATAATGGAAGTGCGCGTGCATTTGATTAAATTCATAATGTACCGGAATAAAAAGCACGCAGTATCAGCATTTTTTCTTCTCACGTAGAAAATACGATATATTGATCCGCTATCATGCTTACGTTGATTGCTCAGAGCAGGAAGATTATGTAAAAAAACATGATCACCGGTGCAGAAGAAATGGACGGCGCAATTTTAGTAGCTTCAGCAACAAATGGCCCAATGACACAAACATGTGAGCATATCCTATTAGGTCGCTAAGCAGGAATTCTATATCATCGTTTTTTTTTGAATAAATGTGATATAGTTGATAATGAGGAGTTACTGAAACTGGTTAAAATAAAAGTGCATGAACTGCTTTCCCAGCATGATTTTCTATAAGACAATGAGTCGATAATCAAAAGTTCAGCCTTGAAGATGATAGAAGAAGGCATTCCGAACTTGGAAGAGAAATTATAGAGATTAGCGAATACACTGGATAACTATATCCCAGAACCAGAGGCTGCGATAGGTAAACCGTTCTTATTACCAATCAAAGATGTATTTTCGATCTCAAGCCGCGGAACTGTAGTAACAAGACGTGTATAACGTGCTATTATTAAAATTGGTGAAGAAATTGAAATAATTACAATTAAGATATGACAAAAATGACTTGTACGGGTGTAGAAATATTCCGTAAACTCTTAAACAAAGGTCGTGTAGGTGAGAATGCAGGGGTTTTATTACGTAGGACCAACCGTGAAGATGTAGAGCATAACCAAGTATTGGTAAAATCAGGTTCACTTAATCCGCATACTCAATTTAAACCAAAAGTTTATATCTTAAACAAAGATATAAGTCCATGTGTCGCTACCATGCCATTCTTTAAAATTTATCATCCACAGTTCTATTTTAGAATAATAGATGGTAACTGGTATAATCGAATTATCAGAAAGCGATAGTAATCCCAAAGAGGGTAATATCAGCATGAAAGTGACGTTGATAGATCCAATTGTGATGGATAAAAAATGCGTTTTGCAATCTATAATTGTAATCGTACAATCGGTTTATGTGTCGTAACTAAAATTATTGCTTAATTTTAAAATCAATAATTATAAAAAACATCATCCGATGCCTTTTTATAATTATCTTAGATAACTTAAAAACCTATTTCATCAATAGCTTATATGATCAATTATTAATGAGATTAAACTCTGATATAAATTATTGGATGTCTCTTAATAGTTAATCCCATACTGATTTATGGCGTAAAGTTAGATAGAATAGTGGTATGTTTTATTTCAGTAAAATTTAAATTATTTTACGAGATAAAATAACTTTTAATTAAATTATAGTAACCGGGTTGGTTTATGAGTGTGAATAGCGATACTCAAGAAAGCAGACGTAGTTTTGATGTAGTAAAATGGCTATTAGTCGCAATTCTTTTAATTATTGCTATTGTTGGTAATTACTATTTCCGACAATACAATCTTACATTACGTGTTATATCAGTTGTTATTTTTACCGCGCTTGCTAGCGGAATTGCATTGTGGACAACAAAAGGAAAAGCAACTTTAATATTTTTTCGTGAAGCTCGTATTGAAATTCGTAAAGTCATTTGGCCAACGCGCCAAGAAACATTACAGACAACATTAATTGTTGCAGCAGTTACTGTTGTTATGGCACTAATTCTTTTTGGATTAGATGGTATACTGGTACGTTTAGTTTCATTTATTACAGGCCTGAGGTTTTAAGATGTCTGAATTCCCTATAAAACGCTGGTATGTTATTCAAGCATTTTCTGGTTTTGAAGCTAGAGTTGCTCAGTCATTGCGTGAGCATATCAAGTTACTTGCTATGGAAGATAAATTTGGTGAAGTGATAGTGCCAACTGAAGAAGTGATGGAAATTCGAAGTGGCCAACGTCGTAAAAGTGAACGGAAATTCTTTCCAGGATATGTTTTAATTCAAATGACTATGGATAATGATAGCTGGCATTTAGTGCGTAGTGTGCCACGTATTATGGGTTTTATTGGCGGCACACCAGATCGCCCAGCTCCTATTAGCGATAAAGAAATTGATTCGATCATGAATCGCTTACAGCAAGTAGGAGATAAACCACGACCAAAAACACTATTTGAGCCAGGAGAAATGATTCGCGTTACTGATGGTCCATTTGCAGATTTCAACGGTATCGTTGAAGAAGTTGACTATGAAAAAAGCCGTCTCAAAGTATCTGTTTCTATTTTCGGGCGCGCAACTCCGGTAGAGTTAGATTTTAGTCAAGTAGAAAAAGTGTAATTTATTACACAACTTGCTTGTAAAAAGTAGGAAATTTAGCTAGAATCCCGCGTTTTTAGTTTTTTATCACCTAAAATTAAACAAGTTATTATAACATATAGGACTTTTATAATTGAAACGACATTACCAAATTAGAGGAAATATTCATGGCTAAAAAAATACAAGCATATGTTAAGCTGCAAGTTGCAGCAGGCATGGCTAGTCCTAGTCCTCCTGTTGGTCCAGCTTTGGGTCAAAAAGGTGTGAATATCATAGAATTTTGTAAAACATTTAATGCTAAAACAGATAACTTAGAAAAAGGTTTACCAATTCCAGTTGTAATTACTGTCTATTCAGACCGTTCATTTACATTTATAACTAAAACACCACCTGCCGCGATTTTACTAAAAAAAGCAGCGGGTGTTAAGTTAGGTTCAAGTAAACAAAATAAAGAGAAAGTTGGCAAAGTAACTATCGCACAAATTCGTGAAATTGCAGAAACAAAAGCTATGGATATGACAGGGGCTGATATTGAAGCAATGATGCGTTCAATTAAAGGCACTACTCGTTCTATGGGCTTGATAGTAGAGGGTTAATTAATGCCTAAACTAACTAAGCGTCTACGAAATATTCGTGAAAAAATTGATGCAATTAAACAGTATGATATTACTGAAGCAATTACACTCTTAAAAGAATTAGCGACGGCTAAATTTATAGAAAGTGTTGACGTTGCAGTTAATCTTGGAATCGATGCACGTAAATCTGATCAAAATGTTCGTGGTGCAATTGTTTTACCGCATGGTACAGGTCGTTCTATTCGTGTTGCTGTATTTACTCAGGGAACGAATGCTGTAGCTGCAACAGCTACTGGAGCTGAATTAGTTGGTATGGAAGATCTGGCGGATAAAATTAAATCGGGTGAAATGAACTTTGATATAGTTATTGCTTCGCCAGACGCAATGCACATTGTTGGCCAATTAGGTCAAATTTTAGGACCCCGTGGTTTAATGCCAAACCCAAAAGTTGGCACAGTAACACCTAATATTACTAAAGCAATTCAAAATGCCAAAGCGGGTCAGATCCGTTACCGTAATGATAAAAACGGTATCATTCATAGCAGTATCGGTAAAGTTGATTTTACCGATTTTAAATTAAAAGAAAATCTTGAAGCACTATTAGTTGGGTTGAAAAAAGCAAAACCCGCTTCTACTAAAGGTGTTTATATTAAGAAAATTAGCCTATCTACCACAATGGGAGCAGGGATTGCCGTTGATCAAACAGGATTATTTGCTTCAAAATAATTTTTGAATATCATTTCAGCTTTACCTTTGTGTTAAATTTATATAAGATTTAACATCTTATTGTTTGTTATTTCTATAAGAAATAACAAACAATAAATTTAGGTTGGTGCCTTAACCTTATTTAAGGCACCATCCAAGACCGTAACTGTACGTATAACTTAATATCCTACTTAGATGGTGAAAAGTAAACCAAGATTAATTTCTGAATTCTACTCATTGTATTAATGCCTAAACATATAGGATATTTTGAGTGATATGAGTCCAAAGTAGCACAATTAATCCAGGAGCAAAAAGCTAATGGCATTAAATTTTCAAGACAAACAAGCAATTGTTACCGAAATTAGCGAACTAGCTAAAGGTGCGGTGTCTGCAGTTGTCGCAGATTCTCGTGGTGTACCTGTAGATAAAATGACTAACTTACGTAAAACAGGTCGAGAAGCAGGTATTTATCTTCGTATCGTTCGTAATACATTGATGCGCCGTGTTGTTAAAGGTACTACTTATGAGTGCCTTAAAAAAGCATTTATTGGTCCAACCTTGATTGCTTTTTCTAAAAAACATCCGGGTGCAGCAGCTCGTTTGTTTAAAGAATTTGCGAAAGCAAATCAAGCTTTCAAAATTAAAGCAGCAGCCTTTGAAGGAAAGTATATTCCAGCAAATCAAATCGATCGTTTGGCAACTATTCCAACTTACGATGAAGCAATTGCGCGTCTGATGTCAACCATGAAAGAAGCTTTTGCAGGTAAATTACCTCGAATTATGGCGGCACTACGCGATCAGAAAAAAGCTGATTAAGACTATTCCAAGTCATTGCTTTTTAACGTAAAATTTTTCTAAATTTTAGGAACCCTTGTTATGTCTATAACTAAAGAACAAATTCTTGATGCGATCGCAGAGATGTCTGTAATGGACGTTGTTGCACTGATCGCTATGATGGAAGACAAGTTTGGTGTTTCAGCAGCAGGTGTTGTTGCTGGACCTACTATTGAAACAGTAGTTGAAGAAAAAACTGAATTCGAAGTTATCTTATCTGCTATCGGTGCTAACAAAGTTGCAGTTATTAAAGCTGTTCGTACGGCAACCGGTTTAGGATTAAAAGAAGCTAAAGACATGGTAGAATCAGCGCCAACAACAATTAAAGAAGCAGTAAGCAAGGAAGAATCTGAAACACTGAAGAAATCGCTGGAATCGGTTGGTGCTTCCGTTGAAATTAAATAAGATTTGTTTTAAGTTAATAGCCTAATGTTATAGGCTAACAGCTGGTGATTTTTTAATCACCAGCTTTTTTGCGCTATTAAAGCGCATTAAAGTATCAGTAATATTTCACACTGTTTAGTTACTGAGTTATCTTTTCAATACTTTTTCTATTGACGACTTAATATACTGTGTTTATGACTCTGACAATTAATTAAAGCTTAGTAGCTATAATGCAATGAAATGATTTAAGAGTAATAGCAATAAGTATTATGGAAAATAATCTGTTTTCATTCTAAAAATAGTGTTGCAGATGCTGTCCTTTAGGACGGACAAAGTGGGCCACTGATCAGTAAGCTGAGGAACCCTATGGTTTACTCCTATACCGAGAAAAAACGTATTCGTAAGGATTTTGGCAAACGTCCGCAAATTTTGGATGTTCCTTATCTTTTATCTATCCAACTTGACTCGTTCGCTAAGTTTATCGAGCAAGATTTAGAAGGTCAGAATGGACTGGAAGCAGCATTCCGTTCTGTATTTCCAATTCAAAGCTACAGTGGCAATGCTGAATTGCAATATGTTAGCTACCATCTTGGTGAACCTGTATTTGATATTAAAGAATGTCAGATACGTGGTGTCACTTATTCTGCTCCTTTACGAGTTAAACTACGTCTTGTTATTTACGAGCGTGAAGCACCAGAAGGAACAGTAAAAGATATAAAAGAGCAAGAAGTTTACATGGGTGAAATTCCACTCATGACAGATAATGGTACTTTTATTATTAATGGTACAGAGCGTGTTATTGTTTCTCAATTACATCGTAGTCCTGGTGTATTTTTTGATAGCGATAAAGGTAAAACCCATTCTTCAGGTAAGGTACTATATAATGCACGTATTATTCCTTATCGTGGTTCATGGTTAGATTTTGAATTTGATCCTAAAGATAATCTTTTCGTTCGTATTGATCGCCGTCGTAAATTACCAGCAACAATTATTCTACGTGCGATGGATTATGTTACTGAAGAAATTCTTAATCTCTTTTTTGAGAAGACAATTTTTAAAATTAGTAATAATAAACTATTTATGACATTAATCCCTGAACGTTTGCGTGGTGAAACTGCTTCTTTTGATATTGAAGCAAACGGTACAGTCTATATTGAAAAAGGCCGCCGTATTACTGCACGTCAGATCCGTCAACTAGAAAAAGATCAAATCACCAAAATTGAAGTACCTGTTGAATATATTGCTGGTAAAGTAGTGGCTAAAGATTACGTTAATAAAAGTACCGGAGAATTAATTTGTACAGCTAATACAGAGCTTTCTCTAGATATATTGGCACGTTTAAGTCAAGGTTCTCATAAAACCATTGAGACCTTATTTACTAATGACTTAGATCATGGATCATATATTTCTGAAACATTGCGTACTGATCCAACGAATGATCGTTTAAGTGCATTAGTTGAAATTTACCGTATGATGCGTCCAGGTGAGCCACCTACTCGTGAAGCGGCAGAAAATCTATTTGAGAACTTATTCTTTTCTGAAGAGCGTTATGACCTTTGTTCTGTAGGACGTATGAAATTCAATCGTTCACTAAATCGTGATGCAATTAAAGGCTTAAATATCTTGAGCAAACAAGATATCATCGATGTGATGAAAAAACTTATTGATATTCGTAACGGTAAAGGTGAAGTTGATGATATTGACCATTTAGGTAATCGCCGTATTCGTTCAGTTGGCGAAATGGCTGAAAATCAGTTCCGAGTTGGTTTAGTGCGAGTTGAGCGTGCAGTTAAAGAGCGTTTGTCATTAGGTGATTTAGATGTATTAATGCCTCAGGATATGATTAACGCGAAACCGATTTCTGCTGCAGTTAAAGAGTTTTTCGGTTCAAGTCAATTATCCCAGTTTATGGATCAGAATAACCCACTGTCTGAAATCACACATAAACGCCGTATTTCAGCATTAGGTCCTGGTGGATTAACACGGGAACGAGCTGGCTTTGAAGTTCGTGACGTACATCCAACTCACTATGGGCGTGTATGTCCAATTGAGACGCCTGAAGGGCCGAATATCGGTTTGATTAACTCATTATCTGTCTATGCTCAAACTAATGAGTATGGTTTTTTGGAAACGCCTTATCGTTTAGTACGAGATGGTATCGTTACTGATGAAATTCATTATTTATCAGCGATTGAAGAAGGTAACTACATAATTGCTCAGGCAAATACTGTTTTAGATGATAATGGTTGCTTTGTTGAAGAATTAATCACTTGCCGTAATAAAGGTGAATCTAGTTTATTTACCCAAGAGCAAGTAGAATACATGGACGTTTCAACTCAGCAGGTTGTTTCTGTTGGTGCTTCATTAATTCCATTTCTTGAGCATGATGATGCAAACCGTGCATTAATGGGCGCGAACATGCAACGTCAAGCGGTACCAACATTACGATCAGATAAACCATTAGTTGGAACGGGTATGGAACGTGCTGTTGCTGTTGACTCTGGAGTAACAGCCGTGGCTAAACGTGGTGGCACTGTTCAGTATGTTGATGCTTCACGTATTGTTATTAAAGTTAATGAAGATGAAATGTATCTTGGTAAATCCGGCATTGATATCTACAATCTCACTAAATATACGCGTTCTAATCAGAACACCTGCATTAATCAAATTCCATGTGTTTCTCTTGGTGATCCGATTGAACGCGGCGATGTTTTAGCTGATGGACCATCAACAGATTTAGGTGAATTAGCGCTTGGGCAAAATATGCGTGTGGCATTTATGCCTTGGAATGGTTATAATTTTGAAGATTCTATTTTAGTATCTGAACGAGTAGTACAGGAAGATCGTTTTACCACTATTCATATCCAGGAATTAGCTTGTGTATCGCGTGATACTAAATTAGGACCAGAAGAAATTACAGCAGATATTCCTAACGTAGGTGAAGCTGCATTATCTAAATTAGATGAATCAGGTATTGTTTATATTGGTGCAGAAGTAACGGGCGGCGATATTCTGGTTGGTAAGGTAACACCAAAAGGTGAAACGCAATTAACGCCAGAAGAGAAATTGTTGCGCGCTATTTTTGGTGAAAAAGCTTCTGATGTCAAAGATTCTTCACTGAAGGTACCAAATGGGGTATCAGGAACGGTTATTGATGTTCAAGTATTTACTCGCGATGGAGTAGAGAAAGATAAACGTGCGTTAGAAATTGAAGAAATGCAGCTTCGTGATGCAAAAAAAGACTTAACTGAAGAGTTGCGTATCTTTGAAGCAGGTTTATTTGCCCGTATCCGAGCAGTATTAACTAATGGTGGCATTAAAGGTGAAAAACTAGATAAATTACCACATGAACGTTGGTTAGAATTATCTTTAAAGGATGAAGAAAAACAAAGTCAGCTAAAACAATTAGCTGAGCAACATGATGAGCTTAAAGATAATTTCGAGAAGAAATTAGAGGCTAAACGTTGCAAGATCACTCAAGGAGATGATTTAGCGCCAGGCGTATTAAAAATCGTTAAAGTTTATTTAGCAGTAAAACGTCAAATTCAACTTGGCGATAAAATGGCCGGCCGGCATGGTAATAAAGGGGTTATTTCAAAAATTAACCCTGTTGAAGACATGCCTTACGATGAAACTGGTAACCATGTTGATATCGTTTTAAACCCACTTGGCGTACCATCACGTATGAATATTGGACAAATTCTGGAAACTCATTTGGGAATGGCTTCCAAAGGAATTGGAGATAAGATCAATATCATGCTGAAACAACAGCATAAAGTAGCAAAATTAAGAGAATTTATTCAGAAAGCTTATGATTTAGGAGATGATCCTCGTCAAAAGGTTGATCTCAGTATCTTTTCTGATGAAGAAGTTCTGCGCTTAGCAAATAATTTAAAAAAAGGTATACCAATTGCAACACCGGTCTTTGATGGTGCAAAAGAAAATGAAATCAAAGAACTATTGACTTTAGCTGAATTGCCAACTTCGGGTCAGATTGAATTGTATGATGGTTGTACAGGTGAGAAATTTGAACGTCAAGTGACAGTTGGTTATATGTATATGCTGAAACTGAATCATCTTGTTGATGATAAAATGCATGCACGCTCAACAGGCTCCTATAGCTTGGTTACTCAACAACCGTTGGGTGGTAAAGCACAGTTTGGTGGTCAGCGTTTTGGTGAGATGGAGGTCTGGGCTCTAGAAGCATATGGCGCCGCTTACATCTTGCAAGAAATGCTCACCGTTAAATCCGATGATGTGAACGGACGTACTAAGATGTATAAAAACATAGTAGACGGCAACCATCAGATGGAAGCAGGGATGCCGGAATCTTTTAATGTCTTATTGAAAGAGATACGCTCACTGGCTATTAACATTGAACTGGAAGACGAGTAATAAATGATATTGTAAAGCCTAGTCTCTACTTAGCTTTATAAAGTATTATACTAGTTTTAGGAGGGAGTAGCTAAAAACCGCTTCTTCCTCGCAGGTTTAACTCCGACAGGAAACATTCCGTGAAAGACTTATTAAAGTTTTTGAAAGCACAGACTAAAACAGAAGAGTTTGATGCTATCAAGATTACTCTCGCCTCTCCAGAGATGATTCGTTCATGGTCATTTGGTGAAGTGAAAAAGCCAGAAACTATTAACTACCGTACGTTCAAGCCTGAACGTGATGGTCTTTTTTGTGCACGTATTTTTGGGCCAGTTAAAGACTATGAATGTTTGTGTGGTAAATATAAACGATTAAAACACCGAGGTGTGATTTGTGAAAAATGTGGTGTTGAAGTCACTCAGACTAAAGTACGTCGTGAACGTATGGGTCATATTGAGTTAGCTTCACCGACAGCACATATCTGGTTTTTAAAATCATTACCGTCACGTATTGGTTTATTGCTTGATATGCCTTTGCGTGATATTGAACGGGTACTCTATTTTGAATCTTATGTTGTGATCGAAAAAGGTATGACAAACTTAGAGCTTGGACAAATCTTGACTGAAGAACAATATCTTGATGCTTTAGAAGAGTTTGGTGATGAATTTGACGCTAAAATGGGTGCAGAATCAATCCAATCATTACTAAAAAATCTTAATTTAGAGCAAGAATGTGAAATCCTACGTGAAGAGTTAAATATAACTAACTCTGAAACTAAACGGAAAAAATTAACTAAACGTATAAAACTGCTAGAAGCATTTATTCAATCTAGTAATAAGCCTGAGTGGATGATTCTGAATGTACTACCAATATTACCGCCAGATTTGCGTCCGCTTGTTCCGCTAGATGGTGGTCGCTTTGCAACTTCTGATTTAAATGATTTATATCGTCGCGTTATTAACCGTAATAATCGTTTAAAACGTCTATTGGATTTAGCTGCCCCTGATATCATTGTACGTAATGAAAAACGAATGTTACAAGAAGCAGTTGATGCACTACTGGATAATGGCCGTCGTGGGCGTGCAATTACTGGTTCAAATAAACGTCCGCTGAAATCTTTAGCTGATATGATTAAGGGTAAGCAAGGTCGTTTTCGTCAGAACTTACTGGGTAAGCGTGTTGATTACTCAGGTCGTTCTGTTATCACGGTTGGTCCTTACCTTCGCCTTCATCAATGTGGTTTGCCTAAAAGAATGGCATTAGAATTATTTAAACCATTTATTTATGGTAAATTAGAATTACGTGGATTAGCAACAACGATTAAAGCAGCAAAGAAGATGGTTGAACGTGAAGAAGCTATTGTCTGGGATATACTCGATGAAGTTATTCGTGAACATCCAGTGATGTTAAACCGTGCCCCAACACTGCATCGTCTTGGTATCCAAGCATTTGAGCCTATTTTAATTGAAGGTAAAGCAATCCAATTACACCCACTAGTGTGTGCTGCTTATAACGCTGACTTTGATGGTGACCAGATGGCTGTTCATGTTCCGTTAACTTTAGAAGCGCAGTTAGAAGCACGTGCCTTAATGATGTCAACAAATAATATTTTGTCACCAGCCAGTGGTGAACCTATCATAGTACCTTCTCAAGATGTGGTACTTGGTTTGTACTATATGACACGTGATAGTGTAAATGCTAAAGGTGAAAATATGATATTATCTGGACCGAAAGAAGCTGAGCGGGTTTACCGTGCAGGCTTAGCATCATTACATGCTCGCGTTAAAGTCCGTATTACAGAAGAAGTCCATGATGGTGAAGGTAATGTTAAAGTTGCAACTCAGTTAGTTAATACCACGATTGGTAGAGCTATCTTATGGATGATCGTACCTAAAGGCCTACCATACTCATTAGTTAATCAACCGTTAGGTAAAAAAGCCATTTCTAAAATGCTTAATACTTGTTACCGCGTTTTAGACTTAAAACCAACCGTTATCTTTGCTGACCAAATCATGTATACCGGTTTTGCTTACGCTGCTCGTTCTGGAGCTTCTGTTGGTATTGACGATATGATAATACCAAAAAAGAAAGCCAGTATTATTTGTGAAGCTGAATCTGAGGTTGCTGAAATTCAAGAACAATTTCAATCAGGTCTGGTTACTGCTGGCGAACGTTATAATAAAGTTATTGACATTTGGGCTGCAGCTAATGAGCGCGTTGCAAAAGCGATGATGGAAAATTTATCCACTGAAACGGTTGTTAACCGAGATGGGAAAAACGAGCAACAAATTTCGTTTAACAGTATCTTTATGATGGCTGACTCTGGAGCACGTGGTTCTGCGGCACAAATCCGTCAGTTAGCGGGTATGCGTGGTTTAATGGCGAAACCAGATGGCTCGATTATTGAAACACCGATCACCGCTAACTTCCGTGAAGGCCTGAATGTATTACAATACTTTATTTCAACTCACGGCGCACGTAAAGGTCTAGCTGATACCGCCTTGAAAACAGCAAATTCAGGTTATTTAACTCGTCGTTTAGTTGATGTTGCACAAGATTTGGTTATCACTGAGAATGATTGTGGTACTCACGATGGTATTTTAATGATGCCGGTTATTGAAGGTGGTGACGTTAAAGAACCTTTACGTGAACGCGTCTTAGGCCGAGTTATAGCGGAAGACATATTAGTGCCTGGTACAGCGAATATTTTAATACCACGTAATACCTTATTAAGTGAAAAATGGTGTGATGAGCTGGAAGCCAACTCTGTTGATAACGTAAAAGTGCGCTCTGTTGTAAGTTGTGAAACTGACTTTGGTGTTTGTGCAAAATGTTATGGGCGTGATTTAGCACGTGGTCATATCATCAATAAAGGTGAAGCCGTTGGTGTTATTGCTGCTCAATCAATTGGTGAGCCTGGCACGCAATTAACAATGCGTACATTTCACATTGGTGGTGCGGCATCGCGTGCTGCAGCGGAATCGAGTATTCAGGTACGTAATAAAGGGAATATCAAACTGGTTAATGCCAAGTTTGTAAAAAATTCTGAAGGTCACTTGGTTATTACTTCTCGTAATACAGAACTGCGAGTGGTAGATGCATTTGGTCGAACCAAAGAAAACTATAAAGTTCCTTATGGCGCACATCTTAATAAAGATGATAATGTTAATGGTGGTGAAACCGTTGCTAACTGGGATCCACATACCATGCCAATTATCAGTGAAGTTACGGGTATTATTCATTTCTCTGATATGACAGATGGGCAATCTATTATACGTCAGACAGACGAAATAACGGGTTTGTCATCAATTGTTATTCTCGATACAGCTGAGCGTACTGCAGGTAGTAAAGATTTACGTCCTGCATTGCGTGTTGTTGATACGAAAGGTAATGATGTATTAATTCCGGGTACTGACATGCCAGCACAATATTTCTTACCTGGTAAGGCAATTGTTCAATTGGATGATGGTGCGGCAATTAATATTGGTGATACCTTAGCTCGTATTCCACAAGAATCAGGTGGTACTAAGGATATTACCGGTGGCTTACCACGGGTTGCTGATCTATTTGAAGCACGTCGACCAAAAGAGCCAGCTATTCTTGCTGAAATTAGCGGTATTATTTCTTTTGGTAAGGAAACTAAAG
The DNA here is from genome assembly GCA_052174455.1 of Arsenophonus sp. NC-PE1-MAG3. Taxonomy (GTDB): domain Bacteria; phylum Pseudomonadota; class Gammaproteobacteria; order Enterobacterales; family Enterobacteriaceae; genus Arsenophonus. The sequence continues at coordinate 54,468 of JBQMRP010000057.1, forward strand.
GTAAACGTCGCCTAGTAATTACACCAATAGATGGTAATGAATCATATGAAGAGATGATCCCTAAATGGCGTCAACTTAATGTTTTTGAAGGTGAGCTAGTTGAACGGGGTGATGTGATTTCTGATGGTCCAGAATCACCACATGATATTTTACGTTTACGTGGAGCACATGCTGTTGCTCGTTATATCACGAACGAAGTTCAAGAAGTTTATCGTCTACAAGGAGTTAAAATTAATGATAAACATATTGAGATTATCGTTCGTCAGATGTTACGTAAAGTAACCATTGTTGATGTTGGTAGCTCTGAATTCTTGGAAGGTGAACAAGTAGAGTACGCTCGTGTTAAAATAGCGAACCGAAAATTAGAGCAAGAAGATAAAGTACTTGCCACCTTTAGTCGTGATCTTTTAGGTATTACTAAAGCATCTTTGGCAACAGAATCCTTTATCTCAGCGGCTTCATTTCAGGAAACAACACGTGTTCTTACTGAAGCTGCAGTTGCTGGGAAACGTGATGAACTTCGTGGTTTGAAGGAAAACGTAATTGTTGGCCGCTTAATTCCTGCCGGTACAGGCTATGCATATCACCAAGATCGAATGCGTCGTCGTCATATGATTAATGAACCTATTGAGTTATCACAAGTTAGCGCTGATGAGGCAACGGCTAATTTGGCAGAATTGCTAAATGCGGGTTTTGGTAACCGAGATCATAAATAACGCAGCTTGAGCTATAAAAACGCCCTCTTTATGAGGGCGTTTTTATAGCTCAATATATGAAAAAATTAAATAATTAGACGTTATTATTTTATAACTTTATATATAGAGATTTTTACTTTTTTCTTAGTTTTCTAATTTGATAGCGTAAAGAATAATTTGTAACAAAAGACAAAATATTTAATACATTCAAAAAAATGTAAGAAAAAGTATATCTTTAAACTGTTTTACTGATCTAAACGCTTTAATTTACTATAAATAAAACATCATGAACTTAGTTAAATTTTTTAGATATACTTTTGCACTATACTTAATATCATGTATATTCTAAATAACTGTTGTAAATCAATAATATTACTTAATTTCTTATTTATTTTTATAAAACAAAGAAGTATAATTTTGCACCACATAGTACAATTTGATACATCTTGTAGGTATTAATCTAAGAGTTATTAAAAAATCTCATATATAACAATCAGACTAGGTTCCACTATAATACTTCCTAGATTAGGTCATTAAAAATGATCATTACCAATTTTTGGTAATTTAAATTCTTTTTTTAATTTTTAATAATTAATGTATTAATTTTTCTGTTCTCATGGTTTTATATACTTAAAATCTTTTGTCTCTTATATTACACTGTATCCATTAACGATACTCTACTTTAAGTATTTATCTAAAGATATAATAAATCTTGCTGTATGGCAAGTACCATTGCACTCTGATACTTCGTAAATCTGCTCTCCATCCTTAAATTAAATATTGTTTAGTACAAGTATCAGGGTCAGGTTCCACTCCTTAGATAATTCAGATTTTCTAAGTAAACAAGAACACCTTAAGTAGCATTGAAAGGGTTGTTTTTCTCGAACTACAGTGGTTTATGTATCAAATTCGTAACCTCACTGTCGAAAAATTCAATTCAATTGAATTCGTCATTCTTATTGATACCCAATATGCTAACGGGAAGGTGTAGAATACCAGCAGTTCTTTTTAATTATTTTCCATCATTCTTATTACTGGAATGGTATTATAAAACCTTGCCAACAAAATATCAAGAGCTTTATCAGTGGGATCATAATTCTCTGCTAGCTAAATATCCCGCAGCTCAACATTAACTTTTGATTGCATACCTTTTGGAAGTGAAACCAGTAGATTAGCTATTTTGTGTACCCAACAGTGTTAGTGTTGCATATCCGGGAATATCTTTCCCATTACATTCCAAAACTAAGAATATATAGCTTATTATAAGAGAAGGCTGGCAGATATAGTTAAAGTCACGCGCTTCCGGCCATTGAAAAGTTCAGCTAAGTTTCGCTTCTAATTCTTGATACCATTTTCGACTGCAACGAACTTCTTATATAATAGTCAGTAAGATCGATATGACTAGCATGGAAAGGCGATCATCCTGCCTAACAGGAGTTTATATAGTCATTTCTGGTGTATGGAGTTTCTGAGACCCTTGTGTATCCTGCTAATTAATTTAATGAATTATTTTAATAAAATATTGATAATATACCATGAAAGTCTATCCTATAGGTATCTACGAAACTAGATATTACCTTGATCCCATTATATAAACTCATCTGTAATGGTGCCAGAAGTAGCTTATGGCGTCTCTGTTGAGGCAGAGTTTGAAGCTGTGCTTTTTGCGGGATAATGTGCCGCCATCGTATTGTCAAGGTGGTCTCATATAGACTATACCATAACGGTTATTTTCACCATAAACTATACAGACGGGTATTCTCATTTTAAAATTAAATCAGCTAAGATTAGGAATTACAGCGGTAATAAAATATCCTTAAAGAGGTCGTTACTGCCTTATCTAAGGAGTAAAAAAAGCAGCAAGAGTTGGCTAATAGCTGTGTATCTGTAAAGTATCTCTACTAATGATTTAACAAAGCTATGATAACGATTCTTAGTAAGAAAGCACATACTCCCTCTGTAGTACCATCAGTAGATTGAAATAAGAATACCTTGAAGAGGTATTAATAATTGTATCTGTCTGATTTAGCGATACACCTACCTTTATTTCTTATCTAAAGGCATATTCCAGTTTGTCAGGTAAATTGATCGCCTTTACTCACTACTTATTATTAGCGGCACTGCGGATGGACATAAGGATTTCATTATAAGTAAAATGCCTATAAAAAATTATAGCGAACTTAGCTAAACTTATTAATGACTTGGAGGAACGCGTTCTTAAGTAAATCTACAAAGCTTGCTACGGGGGAATATAGTGTTTGGTTTTGAATGAAATGGTAAAGATATTCCCGGATATGCAACACCAACACTATTGGGTACACAAAATAGCTAATCTACTGGTTTCACTTCCAAAAAGTATGCAATCAAAAGTTAATGGTGAGCTGCGGGATATTTAGCTAGCAGAGAATTATGATCCCACTGATAAAGTCCTTGATATTTTGTTGGCAAGGTTTTTAGCGAAGTTGTATACTGTAAGCGATAAAGAAATTAGAGAAAGATCGAGAAGAATAGCTACTACCATACCATCCCACCCCTATGACTTCTTATCAGTGCACTGGGGTATCAAATAAGAACGACGAATCCGATTTGAGTTAAATTTTGAAATAGTTAGCCTACAAATCTAATGCACGAAGCATTATGACTCAAGAAAAACAACCGTTTTAATGGTATTTTAGATATTCCTGTCTACTCATAAAACTGGAAACCGGCTAATAGAATTAGCTTTCTATTCATGATGGTAAACAAAATTCAATTTAAGAATAGAGAATAGATTCACAAAACATCAGGCTAGAACAGTATCCTGACTATCATATATTAAATTTGTTAATAACTCTTATTCAATGCAATGATTTTCTCTACAATTGCAGCAGCCTTAACAGCTAAAAAGATATGAGATCATATTTATACGTAGGTATATTTCTATTATATTTATATATATTTATTAGTCCAATTAGTAATAATTGTGTTCTATTTATAATCAATATTATCTTTCATATAAAAAATATCTAAAATAGATAGAGTTATTAAATAACTTTCATTTTTTTTGCATATAACTTTAAATATTTATGTCAGTACTAAATATAGTTCATTGCCCAGATGAACGTCTTTGCAAAGTTGCAGAACTGCTAAAAAGTTAATACAAAAATACAAAGTATCGTAAATGATATGTTTAAAACGATACATAAAGAAGAAAGGTATTGATTTAATCGAAACACAGGGTTAATATTCATAAAGAAATCATTTCTAATGACATTTTGGAATTTTGTAATGAAAGTTGGTACTTGTAAATCCTTTTATCATAAAAACATCTACTAAAATGGGAATTAAAGAAGATTGCTTTTATACCGAACAACGTACATTTGTCCCTCATGCTAAATAGATCAAAATAAAAGCCTTAAATATAAATGGTAAATAATTTGAATTAAAAATTAATGATCTACTTGCTATCTGTATTCAATATGAAATAGTTTATCTGAACAGCAAATTATTAATTGACTATCTTTCTGTATTAAAATGCCAATATATTAGGCAGAAAATAAAAAACTTAAATGTCTAAAAGCAAAAAGAGCGAAAATAATAATTTTTGTATTTTATAATAAAGGGGTATCTTTACGTGTCAGACTGTCTACGAATCATTTTTGCCGGCACCCCAGATTTTGCAGCACAACATTTAGCTGCATTACTTAATATCAAGGATAAATACAAAATTGTTGGTGTTCTAACACAACCTGATAAACCAATTGGAAGAGGGCGAAAACTCACATCAAGCCCAGTAAAAATGTTAGCTGTAAAAAAGAATATTCCTATTTTTCAGCCAACGACTCTAAAAATAGCAGAAAGTCAGTACTGGATTAAAAATCAACATGCCGATGTTATGGTTGTTGTTGCATATGGCCTAATTTTACCTGAAATTATATTAAATATGTTACCAATGGGCTGCCTTAATGTTCATGGTTCACTACTACCTCGCTGGAGAGGCGCTGCACCAATTCAACATTCAATTTTGGCTGGCGATAAAGAAACAGGCATTACAATTATGCAAATGGATATTGGTTTAGATACAGGGGATACGCTCTATAAAGTAAGTTGCCCAATTGAACTAAAAGATACCAGCGTAACACTGTATCAAAAACTTGCAAAACTTAGCCCTATTGCACTCATACACACTCTTAATTTACTAACTTCAGGTCAAGCTAAACCAAAAAAGCAAAATAATACATTTGCTAACTATTCTAAAAAACTAAATAAAGATGAAGCATTAATTGATTGGGCACTTTCGGCTGAACAAATTGAACGATGTATCCGAGCATTTAATCCTTGGCCAGTAAGTTACTTTATTATTAAAGATCAATATATTAAAGTTTGGTATGCTGAAGTCATTTATTATGATATTGAGGCATCACCGGGAACAATTTTAAGTGCTGATAAAACAGGAATTAAAGTAGCAACTGCAAAAGGTATTTTAAATATCTTAAAAATACAACCGGCCGGTAAAAAAATAATGTTAGCTAGTGACTTTTTAAATTCACGTCACGGATGGTTTCTTCCTGGCAAGATAATAAATTCACTATCGAAACTAAATTAAAAATAAATTTTTTCTGGCATTTATAATTAATGGGTAATTATTTCAATATAGATAAAAAATCTAATCTTAGAAGCATTTATGTCCAAGTTATTGGTAAGGTTATTAATAAAAAGAAATCATTAAGAACTATATTCTAAGACTAGAAAAATATATCAAATAAAGATAAAACACTTTTATAAATGCTCAGTTTTAGTGTACTTAGAGAGTGTTACCTTATAGAAATGCTTTATTAAACAATTAACAACTAAACTATTAAAAAGAAAAAACGCATTATTTATTATTTTATAATAGTAGGAATTTACCAACTTCATTTTACTCGTATTTTCCCAATGCTACATTAGTACAACTGTTTGTTATACTATTATACTGAGTTATACTATTATATACTGAGTTATATTAATTTTAATGTATAGAGTTTCGGAGATGGCGACATATCATACTACTTATTAATTTCGTGAGTAATTTCAACAACAGAAAGATATGTGCCATAAAATTTAGCCTTACAAATATCCGCAAAATCAGATATTACCGTAATTCCTTTCACGAACTTATCCATAATTGTAATGTATCAGGAAAAATTAATATAACCGTTATTTAATAAGGAGATTAAAATCATGCTGCTAAAATATAATTAACGCCGACTTGTTGGCGGGGCGCCCCTATACCATCATCCGTAATATTTTGCTACAGCAAAGAATATAAAATAAAAGTATTGGCAATGTTGAGATTAAAGTATCTAAGGTTAAAATGAGATCATAGAGGCAACAGAATTTATTTCAAAAGTTCATTGCTACCGCCTTATTTGAAGCGTACAAAGCGACGAAGAGATTTTTCTAACATTGCTGTTTATAAATATTCACCTGTGATTTTTACTAAGATCTGGGAGCGCATTTTTTGATAAAAAGCATACGATCTCCTCTATAGGACCATTAACAGAATGAAATAGGAATGGCTTGAAGCATATAGGAATAATAGGTGATTGCGCAATTTAATCAATACGCGTTATGTTTATTTCTTAGCCAATAGCATATACCATTCTGTTAGGCAAGCTCATCGCCTATTCCTACTGATTATTATAAACGGGACTGTATAAATAACAAAGATCTTATTTCAGTTGAATATACTTATCGAGAGTCAGAAGCAACCTGAATCGAACTTTTGGATAGCCGCGCAAGCGTTGTACCACTTAATCATATTTACTGATTTTCTACGAAAGACAGTGCCTTAGTTCTTGGAATGCAATAGCAAAAATATTCTATTATACACAGAAGTAATGTTATTGGGTAAAAAAACAAACGGTTAATTTACTGCCTTTACTCTCAAAAGGCATTGGAATCAAAAGTTAAAACTTGAGTTATAGGAGCTCTGGCTAGCAGAGAGTCGTGATATAGATAATAAAACCCTTAATGTTTTTTGCAAAGTTTTCAGCATATCCTGCAGCGATGAAGAAACTGAAGAAAGATGGAGAATAATGGCTAGCATTCTGTACCTTCCCCTCAGTGAACATTGGTGTCAATAAGAGTGATGAATTCAATTTAATCGGTTTTTAACGATAGTTAAACTATAAAGCTGACGCACGAAGAATTATCTAAGCACTAAAGTTAAAAATAACCTTTTCAAGGGTATTTAATCTACTCCTTTCTTTTCAAGAAAGCTGGAACTAACTGATAGAATCCCAACCTTTACCATAAATGGTAAACAACGTCTAATTTAAGGATAGAGAATAAGTTTACAAATTGTCAGAGTGCAACCTATTCTAACCGTCATACACTAAATTTAGTGATAACTCATCACACTAAAATAATCTCAATTTAAAGGCTGAATTAAATAATTATTAAGATAATCTTAACAGCAAAACAAAACATTAAATACAAATTCAATAATTATGTAAATAATTTATTTACATAATAAATGGCTATTAGAAAAAATTTAGCAAATCTATTCTTCTTAAGAAGAATAGATTCTTGCAGCCAATAATCAAAATTACCTATGTGACTAAGAATAAATAAATTGTATCATTCCATTTATGATTATCTAATTCTATTAGAACAAGTAGGTATAGATAGTAATTTAACTAAAGACAGTAAATTCGCTATAAAATTATAAAAACCATGCGCGATTAATCAATTACTAAACTTTAATCAAAGTTAAATCACAATTTAAAATTTATCTGCTAAATAATGCGTTAAATTATTAACGCTTAAATTATTAATACATTCTTGATCTTTGCGCAGTTTTAAAAGGTAGTAAATAATTTACATACTAGAACTTGTTCTGAAAGTTGATATTTAATGATTATAAACTAGAGTTATCAAGAAATCTAGTGTATTATGTGATCAACCTTACCGTCACTCTAATGCTTCGTAAATCTATTCTCCATCCTTAAATTAAAGTGTTGCTTAGCACCAAGGGTTTTAAATAAATTAAATTCCATTAAGCTGGTTCTAGCCTTTTTTAGCTCATGGGAGCGAAACTTAGATACTATAAATAGTTATTTTTTTGAACTTACAGTCCTTCGCGCATTAACTTCGTATCCCACTCAGTATCGTTAAAAACTGATTCAATCGGATTCATCGTTCTTATGATGCCCAATACAGCTGACGGGAAGGCATAGAATACCAACCGTTCTTATTTTCTCTTTCTCTAACTTCTTGATCACTGCAGAGTACGCTGAAAACTTTGCCAACAATATATCAATGGATTTATTAGCGGGATCATACCTCTCTGCTAGACAAATCTTCTGAAGATTACCATTAACTTTCGGTGTTGGATACCTTTTTAGAGTAAATCCAGCACATTAGCTGTTTGTTTTTATTTACCCAATAACATTGCTTCTGCGTATACTGGAATATCTTTACTATTGCATTCCAAAAACAAAGGGCACTGTCTCTCGTAGAAAATCAGTAAATATAGTTAAGCGGCACAACGAACATGGCCATCTAGAAGATCGGGTCAGTTTACTTTTAATTCTCAATAAGCATCTTCGGTGCAACGAACCCCTTATATCCATGCGCAGTAACGCCAATAATGAGCAGCAGGAAAAGTCGATCATCTTGCCTGATAAGGCGATAATATGCCATTGGCCAAGAAATAAACGTAGGTGCAATCACTCAAATTACACAGCTACCATTACCTTGCACTTCTTCAATCTATTACTATTTCAGTCTACTGATGATATTACAAGACAGGAAACCCATGTGCTTTTCATCGAAAAAACGCTAAGAGTTTTATGAAAATCACCAACGGATGAGAGTTAACCGCCAATCTATAAGGAAGCATTTAACATATTACTACAACCGTGACTTCAAGTTAAGCCACGCCTCAACAAACGGTGCCTATCAGATTTCTTGCATAATTAAATATGAGTTTATACAAGGGATTATAGGTAATATTTGATTTCACGAATACCTCTAAGGTAGACTTTTTCATAGCATATCATCTTCTATTGTTAACATAATGTACGAAATCAATCAGCTGAATACAACAGCATCTCTGAAACTCCATACACCAAAAATAAGAATAACTCGATGAACTATAAATAAAACGTATCTAAGAAAATCTTAATCGACTAAAATTACATGCAAGAGTTACTGTAGTGATGAACATAGTAGATCAGTAGAATAGATATTAGGTGCGAAATTTAATCATCTATTGCTAGCTGATGTTTACTCTAAGAGAGATATCATTCATAAATATCTAGATATAAAATGGTTAAGAAAATCTACAGATATACATTAATTAGTTAAATTATAATATGAAATTCTAAAATCTATCTGGTATTGTTAAATAACTAATAGCATCTTTTGGTTTATACAACTTGCTCTATTTTACTAGATGAAACAAATAACGAATCCAGAAATTTCTTTTTCTTCATCCTTATGCTTCTTTAAATAAGAATATAGGAACTAGGCCAACAATATTACCTACCCAACATGGGAGGAGATCGGTTTCTTTTATTCTTCTTTAATAAAATATTAACATTACTATTTTAAATAAATACTCAATCTAGCAGTAAAATAAAAATATAATGAAAATTATTATATTAGGTGCAGGACAAGTTGGTGAAACACTAGCAGAAAATTTAGTTGACGAAAATAACGATATTACTATCGTAGATACTAATACTGAACGTTTACGCCAGTTACAAGATAAATTCGACCTAAGAGTTGTCAGTGGGCATGGCTCATACCCTAGAGTTCTAAGAGAAGCTGGAGCTAAAGATGCTGATATGCTAGTTGCTGTGACAAATTCAGATGAAACTAATATGATTGCATGTCAAATTGCTTATTCTATTTTTAAGACACCAAATAAAGTTGCTAGAATACGTGCACCTGAATATATCAAAGAAACTAAAAAACTTTTTACCCCTGATCACATACCAATTGATTATCTTATTTCACCAGAACAGCTTGTCATTGACAATATTTATAAATTAATTCAATATCCTGGTGCACTCCAGGTTGTTAATTTCGCAAGTGGTAAAGTAAGCATTGTTGCAGTAAAAGCCTATTATGGAGGTTCATTAGTAGGAAATCCCCTTTTAAATCTACGCGAACATTTACCACATATTGATACCCGAGTTGCTGCAATATTTCGTCAAAACAGACCCATTCGACCACAGGGATCTACAATTATTGAAGCAGGAGATGAAATTTTCTTTGTTGTTACCCCTGAACATATTCGTGCTGTTATGAGTGAATTACAACGACTAGAGAAACCTTATAAGCGAATTATGATAGTTGGTGGTGGTAATATTGGTGCTGGTTTAGCAAAACAGTTAGAAAAAGATTACAGCGTTAAATTAATAGAACGTGATCAAGAAAGAGCAACAGAATTAGCAGAATTATTACATGATACAATCGTGTTTTATGGTGATGCTTCTGATCAAGAGCTATTAGCAGAAGAACATATTGAGCAAATAGATGTTTTTATATCGCTAACTAATGATGATGAAGCTAATATTATGTCAGCTATGCTTGCTAAAAAAATGGGGGCAAAGAAAGCAATGGTTCTTATTCAGCGTTCTGCTTATATTGATCTTGTACAAGGAGGAGTCATTGATATCGCTATATCACCTCAACAAGCAACAATTTCTGCTTTACTAAGACATGTTCGTAAAGCGGACATAATTAATGTTTCATCCTTGCGTAAAGGTGTTGCTGAAGCAATAGAAGCTATTGCTCACGGTAATGAAAACACATCCAAAGTTGTTGGTAGAACAATTTCAGAAATAAAGCTTCCTCGAGGCACAATCATCAGTGCTATCGTTCGTGATGATGAAGTTATTATTGCGAATAGCTATCATATTATTAAACAATATGATCACATTATTATGTTCATTACTGATAAAAAACATGTTCCTGAAGTAGAAAAGATTTTCCAACCTAGCCCATTATTTTTATAAATAATTTTGATAAACATAGAGTTATTAGGAATCTGTTGTATAACAATTAAATTACGTTCTACTATGATTCTCATAAATCTGTTCTTCTCCTTAAATTAGGCGTTTTTACTAGCAGGATCCAATAGGGGGTCAAAATCCACTGACTGATTCCAGCTTTTTTAGCAGAAGGGAATCAAATTAAATACCATTGAAAGGGTTGTTTTCTGCAATTATAGCGCTTTATATCTCAGCTTCATAAGCTGACCTGTCGTAAAATCAATTCAATTAGATTCGTCGTTCTTATTGAGACCATAGTGCGTTGACGGAGAACCGTAGAATGCCAGTAGTTTTTTTGATTATTATCCAATTTCTCATCGCTGGATGGTATCCAGAAAACCTTACCAATAAAATATCAAGTACTTTATTAGCGAGATCATGACTATTTGGTAGTTATAACTCCCTAAGCTCACCTTAACTTTCAATTACATATCTTTATGGAGTGAAAGTAGTACATTAACTATTTTTATACTCAATAGACGTTGTTTCTGTATATCCGGGAACATCTTTACTATTGCATTCCAAAACTAAGATGGGCACCGCTTTCCGTAGAAAGCTTGGAAATGTAACTAAGTAACACGACCCTAGATCATTAAGATAATAAACTTACTTTGCTTCTGTTTATCGATAACCATTTTCTGATCACAGCTAGCTTATTTTGCCCATGCATTATCGTTATAATGAAATATCAGGCAAAGACGATCAGCTTGCCTGATAGAACGGCATAATGTCTTTTGCTAAAAAATAAACGTAATCCGTATAGCTTAAAATTACACAACTGTCATTACTTGTATGCTCTTAAAGTTATTCTTATTTCAGTTTGCTTATGGCGTTTGGCAATAGAAATCATGTGTTTTTTATCGAAAAACGCCCAAGAGCTTCATAAAAAATTATAGGTAGGAGGAGGTGCCTTGCAAGTATAAATTATAGATAGTAACTTTTTGACTATTTTGCACGCTTTAAATAAGGCGGAAGAAAAAGTTTTAGAAATATATTCCGTTTCCACTGCAATTCTATAAACCTTAAGCAATTTAATCTCAAAACTGCCATAGCAGTTTATATGATTTGTTATGAAAAAAACCGTTACGGATGAGAACATAATCCGTAGACAAGCGGTATTAACATGTTGTCCAGTCCATGGCTTCGAGCACAGCCTCAACAGCAAGGCCTAATCAACTGCCTGTCACCATTACGGATGAGTTTATGGAAAAGAGCAGAAGTAATATTTGGTTTTTTTGGATATCTGTAATGATAGATTTTTCATGGGATATCACCTCTCTGTTGTCGAAATCATTTACAAAATCAATTGGTAGAATACAGCCAGCATACTCGAAATCTAATATACCAAAATTTAAATATAACTCTTAAATTAATGTTAAATTTGATTCTTTTCGTGGATGATGAATTATTATCGCATTAACATATTCAATTTACTCATGTAAATGAAAAGACAATTTATCTGCAATAAAATTGCTTGATGTAATAAAACATAAACTCATTATATTAATTGATTTAAATTATCTTTATTTATTATAAATAAATACATTTCAACCAATTATTTTTATTGCTGGTAAAAAAAGAGTTATATTAATTTCTGGTATATGGAATTTTTGAGATGTTGACGTATCCTGTGATGATTAATTTCATAAATTATTTCAATAATATAAAGATAATATACCATAAAAATTTTATCCTTACAAGTATCAGCAAACCAGGAATTATCTGTGATCCATTACATGAATTTGTCCGTAATCTGCCAAGTAGTTGATAGTCGGAGATGTTAAAAATGATAGAGAATAGATTTATGAAGCATCAGAGTGGAGCGGATCCTGATCATCATAAAGCAGATTTGTTAATAACTCTGAATATACTAGTAACTAATTATTTTTAAATAGTAATCATTACTGATTACTAATTAATGATTAATTAAAGTTTTCTATAGTTATTTTATTGTTGATAACATTGATTGGTTTATAATTATTGATGCTTTAAGTGGATTTTTCAATGAATTATTCAAAACACGGTTTTTCACGACGACGTCTTTTTCAGAGTGCAGTAGCTACTATGTTGTTAAGCATTAGTCCATTTGGGGTAGCCTTATCTTCAAATATAATCGCTATTCGTATCTGGCCTGCCTCTAGTTATACTCGAGTAACGTTAGAATCGAATATCGCTTTAAAATATCATCAATTTACTTTATCTGTACCTGATCGTATTGTTGTAGATTTAAAAAATACGCAGTTAAATAATGTTTTACAGGGTATTAGCCAGCAAATAAATTCACGTGATCCTTATCTAAAGTTAGTTAGAGTAGGGCAATTTAATCAAAAAACGATTCGATTAGTTTTTGAAATAAAAACTTATGTTGATACAAAAATATTTACTATTGCGCCTGTCGCTGGTTTTAAACATCGATTAGTTGTTGATTTTTATCCTGCTTCTGCTGTTTACACTGATAATGATCCGTTATTAGCGCTATTAACAGATTACAATAAAGGTAAATTGGATAATACATTGCCAGTTAAAACAAAAAATCCATATAAAACAGGGAGAAATAGACCGATTATTATCATGATCGATCCTGGTCATGGTGGAGAAGATCCTGGTGCTATAGGAAAATATAAAACTCAGGAAAAAGATATCGTATTGCAAATTGCGCGGCGATTAAAAATATTAATTAATCGTGAATCTAAGATGAAAGTTTATATAACTCGTAATGAAGATGTATTTATTCCTTTAAAAGTCAGGATCAAAAAAGCGCGAAAAATTCAGGCTGATTTATTTGTTTCTATTCATGCTGACGCCTTTACTAATCGTAAAGCAAGAGGTTCTTCAGTATTTGCATTATCGATCATAGGAGCAACTAGTAATACCGCCCGTTATTTAGCTCAAACACAGAATGAAGCAGACCTAATTGGTGGTATCAGCAAAAGTGGTGATAAATATCTTGATCACACCATCTTTGATTTAATTCAGACGGCAACTATTAATGATAGTTTAAAATTTGGTATAGAAGTGCTTAAACGAATGCGTAACGTTAACAAATTACATAAGAACATTGTTGATCAAGCGGGTTTTGCTATATTAAAAGCGCCAGACATTCCGTCCATTCTTATTGAAACTGCTTTTATTAGTAATATTGAAGAAGAACGAAAACTAAAAACAGTAAAATTCCAACAGCAGATGGCAGAATCTATTTTTTGGGGTATTAAAGCTTATTTTAAGAATGGCAGAAAACTAGCTTTGCATTAAGTAAATTAATTAGATAAAGAATAATCTTTCTAGAGACTAATTTGATATTAAATAAAAGCTGTTGGATAGGTTGTCGGGGCCGGATTTAAATTGATGATATTCGGGTTATAAGTCTAATGAACTGCCAAGATGCTACATTCGCGTTTGATAATGGCTCATTATACTCAGGATCAGATCTGGAATTATACTAATTTCTGGTGTATGTAGTTTCAGAGATTGTAGGATATTCTACTGATTGTTTCGTGGATAATCTCAATCATATTGAGATGATATATCATGAAAAAGTCTAAACTACAGATATTTACAAAACTATGATATTACCTGTGATCCATTTCATAAACTTATTCGTAATGCTACTGGGAAATGGGTAGCATCGCTGTTGAGATAGAGCTTGAAGTCATTTGCTGGTAAACATACTAAATTGCAGCCTTGTCATCGCCAGTAACGGTTATTTGTTACAGCGAATCATATAGACTGATATTAGAAATATTAAGATTAAACTGATGAAGATTAAAAATCTCAGCACCAACGGAATATGCTTCAAAAGCTCGTTACTGTTGCCTTACTTAAAATGTGTAAAAAGTATTAAAGATGCTTCCCCATTACCTTACCGTAAAAGCATATTCACCAGTGAGTTTCACAAGCTCTTATGGCTTTTCTTGATGAAAAACATATGAACTCTCTCAGTAGAGTTAATTAGCAAATCTGCTTTATAATGATTAAGTTTTACTCTGATGCTTTATGAATTTTGTTTTCCGTCCTTAAATTGGATGCATTTACCACCAATAATTAGCAGATCAACTACTCCCATTAGCCGATTCTAGCTTTTTTGAGTAGACTATAGCAGCTTAAATAGTATCGAAAGGCTTGTTTTTTTAGTACAGTGTTCTAAAATAACTATTTCAATATTATTTAAGTTACTCTCCGTCTGCTCAGAAAAGCTAGAAGTGGCTAAGGGTATTTACTTATTTTACTTAATGGTAAACAACGTTTAATTTAAGGATAAAAAATAGATTTATTAAGCATCAGAGGACAACTTAGCTTAGCCATTCTACATCAGATTTATTAATAATTCCAGCCAAATATACCGATGCAGAGTAATTTTAAGCTTTTGACAAGAATTAGAATTGATGGCTTTGCAGCCCAATCTGCTATCATACGCTTATTACACTGTTCAATCATGCTATTTATTTTAGAATGAATAGGCGGACGAGATTAAGTCGGTGTTCTATACCAAGATCTATACACAAATGGTTGAATTGCTATTTTCCGGTAGATGAAAGTTTCGAAGAACAGAACGACAATCTGAAAATTATTTGCCATTATTTATAAGCACTAATGAATAAGATATAGGGAGAATATTTGGTTAATATCAGGTAAAAAATCAATCATTGAATACGGTTTTTGTTTGTAAAGCCAAATAAAACCCATTAATTTATACGTTCTGCATCTAAAAAATATAATATCGTGAATTTTTGTCTGTTATTTACAAAAGATATTTACATCTTCTATGTGCAGCTAAGCATTCGTATAGCTTTTAAATGCTTTATGCTTCCAGATTCTGGAATTTCCTGCCTTATCTTACGTAAATTTACCCTCTATTCTTGCATAAATAAGAATTCAAATTAAATTGAGATATTACTGGGTTTAGAAATTCACATAAAACTTGCTAATTCTTCTACTCTAGAAGAATTAGGAAAAAGCTTTTTTCAGGAAAACGTACAACTTCCCGAGTGCTCAACGTCATCATCAGCAAACGATGGGGATAATGTTGGCTGCGATCATCATCAACATCATCTCTCTTTACTCTTTAGCAACGGTAAATTCGGAGATGTCATAACGCTTAGCTAAAGTAGATGGAGATTTTTCAGCTTGAAGAGCAAAACTAATTTAAGTGTTGTAGTTATCCTGATGATGGAACCTCATAATCATGATATTTTACTTCAACTATATCCCTTAGTAGCCATTTTTCCATGAATAAGATTATGCGACTAGAGTCTATACAATCCTTTTTGACCCTGAAGCAAACAGCTATTCATTGCAATTTATTAAAAATGATGGGTTAAAACAATTAATAAAATTTCTTAATTAAACACTTAATAAGGAAACTAATTTGATTGTCTAATTAAATCAATATTTAGAAAAAATACAATAATAACATCGAAAATATCTCGATATGGTTGAAATTTTAAATTTCATTGACAATTAGTTACTTAATAATTTATTAAAATTAGTAAAAGTTCACCAAACTTAAAATCAATAAAAACGTTTTATATTATTATATTATTTAAATATGGGAAACCCGATATCTTAAATATTTTGATTATATCTGAGATTTTGATATCAGGCTAAAAATTCTTAACATGGTACTGGAATTAATTATAAGATATCTGCAATAACTGCATGGCTTTCCGGCGACCATACACTACATTGAACTTGACCAATGTGCTTTTTATGAAGTAATAACATTACTAAACGAGATTGTCCAATACCCCCACCTATAGTTTGTGGCATTTTACCTTTTACCAATGCTTGATGCCATTCAAAAGACATTCTATCTTCATTACCTGTTATTGCTAATTGATATGTAAGTGCCTTTGTATCAACACGGATACCCATCGAAGAAATTTCAAATGCATCCTGTATTATAGGGTTCCAAACAATAATATCACCATTTAAACCAACATAACCCTCACTATTAGGTGTTGTCCAATCATCATAATCTGGAGCACGTACATCGTGAACAAAGCCATTCGATAGTTTATCTCCAATTCCAATAAGGAAAACTGCACCTAATTCTTTAGCTACTTCACGCTCTCTTCCTTTAGCATCAAGATCAAGATAGCGTTGTAATAGTTCTTCACTATGAAGAAAATGAATTTTCTCAGGTAAAAATGGAATTAAATCAAATTCTCTGCTAACCGCTTTTTCTGTTTCCTTTATTCCTTGATAAATTTTAATTACTGTCTGTTTTAAATAATCAAGAGAGCGCTCATCCTTAAGAATTATTTTTTCCCAATCCCATTGATCTACAAATACAGAATGAATTGATGTCAGCGGATCTTCATCAGGACGCAATGCTTTCATATAGGCATAAATTCCTTGCCCAGGTTTAAAACTAAAACGACCTAAGGTTTTACGTTTCCATTTAGCCAATGAATGTATAACTTCAAAAGTAGAATCTGGCATCGACTTTATTTTGACTTGTACTGCTTTTTCATAACCGGACAAATTATCTTGAATTCCATCACCGAGACGACTTAAGATAGGCGCTTGAACTTTAATTAATGCTAACTCTTTTTCTAAGAAACGCGAAAAAAAAGACTTAACAAAACTAATTTGTTGTTGATTTTTTATAAATAACTTTTCCATTTTTATCCTATAATCTGTAACATAATTTGCTTTATTTTAAATATTAAACAATAAAATTTATTATAAATTCAATATTTTTAATAAAAAAGTAATTATGATTTTTAATTTTCAAAATTAGCCTTTAAAAATAAACAATCGTTAAAATAGTGTTTAAAATGATTAAAAAATCTTTAAATCGATAACCTGAAGTATAGCATTTTTTATGAATTACTGAAATACACGACCTTACCATCTACCCTAAAATGACTAAATTTTATAAAAAGTCCTGATAAAATACATATCTGGAGTTATTAGAAATTTGATGTATGGTGGGCAGGGTATCGATTCGCTCTTATACTTTGTAAATCTGTTATTCATCCCTTAAATTAAATGTTATTTTCACCAGGTTTAGAACCTAAAATCTCCTTAGTCAATTCCAGTTTTTCTAAGAAACTTAGAGTAGTTTAAATAGCAATTGAGAGGTTTTGCTTTTTGAACTACATCACTACGTGCGTCGGATTCATAGCCTCAGTGTCGCAGAAGCTAATTCAATCCGAATTGATTACTCCATTCATGCCCAGCAGTGTCCTGACAGGGAGATATAGAATGCCAGCCATTTTTAATTATTCTCCAACATCATTGTCTTTTAAGATAATACGCTGGAAAACCTTTCCAATAAAAGATTAAGGATTTATTAACAACATCCTGGCTCTCCTCTCTGGTAGCCAGAAGCATCTCTTCGCACAGCTCTTATACTCTTTAACTTTCTGTGCTGCATACCTTTTGGAGGTTAAGCTAGCGCATTATCTATTTTATTTACCAACAGCGTTGTTGCTATATGCTCAGAAATATCTTTGTTATTTTATTCTAAAACTAAGGACATCCTCGCCTTCCGTAGAAATTCTTAGAGATATAGTTAAGTCACGTCCTTGCAATTCACATTGAAGAATTCAGCCTAATGAGCTTCTGACTCCCGATAAACATCTTCGGCCGAAACGAGTTTCTTCTATCCATATGAGAGGGGAAGTTCCCTTACCGCTTTAACCAGAAAGGTAAAGGCGATCAACTTTTCTATAACCAGGACGGTCAAATGTCATCAGCCCAGCAATAAACGTAGGTATATCACTTAAATCATGCAGATATAATTATAATGCCCTTAAAGGCATTGATATTTCAGTTTACTTATGGCTCTCTTTAGCAAGAGACCACGTGCATTTCACCAAGAAGCGGCTCGAAGATTGATGAAAATCACCGATGCATGTACCTTATAAATATAGGTATGGCAGTAACTCTTTGACGTTTTGTACCATTCGAATAAGGCAGTGGTAAAGAGCTCTTGAATGATATTCCGTTGTCTCTAAGGTCTCTGACCTTAGGCACTTTAAATACTAGTATCACCCATAGCAGTTTATATATAGTTAATTGCGGCAGTTAACCGTTACGGATAACGGCTTTCTACTCGTTAATAAAGGTGGTGAGACATGTTGCGCAACATGGATTTGTACTGCCTCAACGATACTGCTATCAGTTACCTGGCATTATTACAAATAAGTTCATACGAGGGGGATAACAGGAAATATCTGGTTTTGCAGATACCTGTAAAGTAAACCTTTCATGAGATATAATCTCTCTAATTATTGAAATCATTCACGAAATTAATTAGTAGGATACATCACCATCTCCCCCCGAAACCCATACATAAAAATAAGCATAACTCTCTCCTTCAATAAACAGTAATAAATAATTAAAATTATTTTAAATAAATATTTTATCTTATTTTTATTTATATTTTAATTATGAAATTTTATTAAAAACTTTTATTTAATTTCATAATTTATTTACTTAATTATTGTTAATTTTATAGTATTTTACTATTTATTTATATTTGTTTAAGTTAAAACTTATAGAATAGTTTAATTTTGTATATTACATGTTTAATTATATTTAGATAAATAACAGACTAGATTATTATCTATAATCTATCTAATCAATCTACCAATAAATGAATAACAGATAAAATTTATATAAATTCTAATATTAATTAATATTAACCAAGTTTATTTAAATAAAACTATTTATTTATAAATAGTTAATTATATAGTAACTACTATTTAAATTTATAAAATCTAAATTTTCATAAATATTCACAATAATATGAACTGAAATATAAAATTGTAATTAGATTACAGGAAAAGTAAATATAACAATATTTAATATCTTTTATACTTATTATTATAATATAATAATACTAGAAATACTGAAACTTTCAATTTATAAAAATCTTAATTTATAAAATTATATTAATATAACTATATTAAATTATTACTAATAATTATTTTATTAAAAATAAAATAATATTAAATTGATTTAATTATAATTAATAACAATAATTAATTAAATCAATCATTTAATTTAAGAAATTTTCTTATATAAATAAGCATAACTCATTTCTAGTGTATAGAGTTTCGGAAAAGGTAGCGTATCCTGCTAATTGATTCTATGAATGATTTTAATCAAAAAGAAATGATATACCATAAAAACCTATCTTATATAGATATCTGAAAATAGATATTATCTGTGATTCATTGTATGATACATTCATAATTCTAGCAGGGAACTGATAGATCCGCTGTTGAGGTTAAAACGAAGCTATGCTGTAAGAGATGATCAATGTCACTTTCTTAATAGAGTGACTATAACGTCGTCCGTAACAATTATTTTCCACAGCAAACTATACAGACTGATATTGACAATGTTGAGATTAAAGTGCTTAAGGTCGGGATTATAGCAGCAACGGAATATTCTTCAACAGCTTGCTTATACTTCCTTATCTAGGGATGCAAAAATAGTGAATAGTTTTACTATGGGGTGTGGGGTTGGGTATCCGGCAAAATATTTTTACCACTGATTTTTATAAAGCTTTAGGGTACTTCTTGAAAAAGCACATATTCTCTCTGCCAGTACATAAATAAACTGAAACAGTAATATCTTAAAGAACATTGGCAATGGTGATACTTTCCTGATTTAAACAATACGCGTTAGTTTATTTCTGGTACGATGACATACACTAGTATGTCAAGCAAGATGATCGCCATGCCTTACTATTTCATTTATCGACATCACTGAATGTAGATGTAAGAGAAACTAATTGCAGTAAAATATATTTATTAAGAGTCAGAAGAAAACTTGGCATAACTTTTCAATGGCCTACTGGAAACGCAGGACTTAACCATATACACCAGACTTATTACGGAATACTGAATACCACCACTTTTTGGTTTTGAAATAAAATGGAAAGAGATACTCAAAAATACACAGCACCAACGTTATTTTGAGTACACAAAATAGCTCATGCGCTACCTTTTACTCGTAAAAGGTAGATAAAACAGCAAATTAAAATTTGAGTTTCAGGAGATTCGGATAACAGAGAGTCCTGATATCACTAATAAAACCTTTAATGTTTTGTTAGCAAGGTTTTAGTAGTATTCTGCAGAGATGAATAAGGTGAAGAAAGAGCGAGAACAGCTTCTGGCATTCTATGCTTTTTAATTTATGTTACAGAGCATCAATAAGAACGACAAATCTGATTGAATCAGGTTTTGTAATAGTGAGGATATGAAATCGATTCTCGAGCACTATAGTTCGAGAAAAGCAACAATTTAATAGTATTGAATCCTCTCCCGTCTGCTCAGAAAAGCTGAATCACTCTTAAGTGGAGTTGATTTGTCATCCTGTGATGACAAACAACGTTAAATTTAATGATGGAGAACAGATTCACGAATCATTAGAAATGAAATATATTCATTATTATACACTAGATTTGCTAATAACTCCATATAAATTATATTTAGTTAAATTATTTTATAATTATTTAGTGTTCTGAATCATTATATAGACCCTAGTCGCACAAGCGATATTCATAGCAAAGATGGCTACTGTGCATGATATACTTAAGGGTAAATATCATGATTATTAAGCTCCATTGTCAGGAAACTACAACACATAAAATTAGTGATGCGCTTCCGAACATCAAAGATCGTGTATCTATTTTTGCTAATCGTTATAACATATCTAAACTACTTATACTAAAAGGGAAAGGATAAGACAATATTGATTATCAGAATCATATTCCCCTATCTTTTACCAATAACGCTGTCACGGATTCAGGAATCCGTTATCATTTTATTTCAAAAAACTACTTTCTCCATCTTGCCGGTCGATCTGCTGGCAGGTTGTCCCCCGTACGCAAATTCCTAAAACCAATTACATCTTAATCTAGCTTGAATCGCTGTTTTCGTAAACCAGAAGTAAGGAATTTATGTAAAATAAGGAAGAAAATTCCATAATCCGTAAGCATAAAGCATTTAAAAGTTATGCGCCTGCTTAGCTATATGTAGCTGTAAATATTTTCCATAAATAGCAAATAAATATCATGACATATACCTTTTCTTAGCTATATATCCCATAACTCGATAAGTTTTATCCGGCTTTATAAGCCAAAGACCACAGTTAATCACTGATGCTTTTTACCTAATTTTAACCAATAATCCCCTAGATCTTCTTCATGTAGTACTTATAGACAATGGCAGTAATTTCATACCACCATTTTACTCTTCGAAAATACTTATCTATCGGAAAATAAGAATTTGACCATTTCTGTATAGATCTTCGTATAGAATACCGATTTAACCCTGACTCTGCAGTCTATTCATCCTAAAACAAATAGCACATGATTAAACAATGTAATGAGCGCATGATAAAAAATGAGCTACAAAGCATTCATTTTAATTCTTATCAAGAGCTTGAGATCACTCTGCATCGATATATTTAGTTTTATACTTATAGATTATTCAATCAGTATTGACTAGCAAAACTTCATTACAATCTATAAAGATTGGTTAAAAGTTAAACCTAAATTATTCAAAAAAACCATACTATCTTTCAGGAGAAGTGACAGGTAATTTAGCTGGTTTCGAAACTTCATTCATCCAGGTAGTTAGTAACTTATGTGAGACAGCTAAAACGACTGGACCAATAAAAAGACCAATTATGCCAAATGATAAAATTCCACCAATTACACCAATAAAAATAAGTATCATTGATAAATTTGTTCCCCTTTTTATTAAAAATGGCCGTAATACGCCATCCATTGTTGCTACAATTATGCTCCATATAATTATTATAATAGCGCAACTGGTATTGCCTAACCAGAATAACCATATTATGGAGGGCAGCATAATCAATAATGGACCAAGTTGAGCAACACAACATACAAAAACGAGAATTGTTAATATTTCAGAATAAGGAATATCCGCTAAAGCTAAACCAATACCACTGGTAATTGCTTGTATTAATGCAGTTACAACTACACCTAATGCAACAGCGCGAATTGATTGACCAGCAAGTAGAATAGCAATATCACCCTGCGTACCTGCTAGTCGAATAGCAAAATGTCGAATACTTAATATAACACTTTCTCCCTTTAGATAAAGTAATGCACTAAATAGTAACATTACGATAAGATGAAACATAAAACGCCCAGCATTAATAGCTTGTGCTAAAAACCAACTAGTTGCTTCTCCAACATACGGTTGTAGTTTAGAAATTAATGTATTACCACCATTAGATACCAATGTATGCCAACTATAAAAAAGTTTATTACCTATAAATGGTATATTTTTTAACCATAACAGTTCGGGTAATCTAATTTCAGACGGCGATTTTGCCCATTCAATTAATGGGCCACTATTTTCTATAATACTACTAATTAGCATTGCAAAAGGAATAACAAATAGTAAGATTACTAATAGTGTTATCGCTATACTTGCTAGCCATTTTTTATACCACAGTTTGCTTTCAATTTTTTTGAATAATGGCCAGGTTGCAATAACTAGCATGCCCGCCCAGAGAAAACCAAGTATGAACGGTTTCAATACCAAAAAAGATACTGTTATCATCAATAAAATAGCAATTATGCTTAAAATTAATTTTGGTAAATCATTAGGGGATTGCGATTTTTCCATAAATTAGCCTAATTATAAAAAATTAAGAATGGGATATTATCAATGATCTATTACATGATTAATGATATTATAACTAATAAAAGTAGGGTGATAATGAAATCATGTTGTTTATAAAATATTAATTACCAAGTTTTATCTGGTATGATCTCTTGTAAAGAGATAGTACATAAAATGCAAAGTGAACACTAATTAAAAAAGTTACTAGTATCATGATCACGCCATATAGGACACGCTTATCAAATAAATTAGCAAATAAAAAGGTATTTAACTATATTAAAAGACTAAAGTTTTAATGGTGATTTAACAACAAGTTAAACTGAATTTTTATCAATGGAAATAGATAATAGTAGAGTTATGCTAATTTCTCTTAACTATATCTCTCAATAGCTATCATGTTATAAACAAGGCTTGTGCGTCCAAGATCTATATAATGATCCTGGATCAAATAGCTAACCTATTAAACCAGTATCTTCAAAAAAGTACGTAGCGTATGTAATATTATCTATCTTAGTCATTTATAAAAATTTTATTAATAAAAGTCTTTGATGAATAATTAAGACTAAGTTGTATTTTCCGATTAATAATAATTATAACTTTATTATTACTAATTAAAGATAAAAAAAGATAATAAGTTGATCGTTTATCTATATTTTGTTTGTCAAGTTTTAAATATTATTGAATTTATAAATTAATTTTATTAATTAATAATTTGATATAATTAATAAATTAACTTATCTGAACTAATAATAAAATAAATACCACTTTTTTTCTGAAAAACACTCTAATAAAAATATCTACTTAAATAAGTGGTTAAAGTGAAAGATATTATCTTAATATGTGTAATATTAGCAAAAAAATCTAGTTACATTGATAGTGTATTTAGTAAAAAATTAGTTTAATGAGGTCACTAATGACAGAACACGTCGATACTTCTTCTTTAAATAAAACAATTTGGCAAGGCCTTACCATGACCGATAAGGCGGCTACTCAAATTAGTAAATTAATGAAAAAAAATCCTGATAGTCAGGGACTATCTCTTAAGATTAAACAATCAGGTTGTGCGAGATTTAGTTATGTTATTACATTGATAGATAATCCAACCCAAGAATATTTGCTGTTTGAACACAATGGCGCTAAGCTTTTTGTTCCTCTAAAAGCAATGCCACTTATTGATGGCATTGAAGTTGATTATGTTCATGAGGGACTTAATCAAGTATTCAAATTTAATAATCCTAAGGCTCACCACGCTTGTGGTTGTGGTGAAAGCTTTGATATTTAAGTGAATTAAACTATGTTACAGTATAATATAGAAATTGGTCATGATGTTCAGCAATGGTTAGAGAAACGTCGTTATAAAGAGGGTTTTTTTACTCAGGTTGCAACGGATGAATTACCTAAAGGTCTTAATGAAGAGATCATTAAAGCCATTTCAACAAAACGTAATGAACCTGATTGGATGTTGCAATTTCGCTTAGAAGCTTATCAACATTGGTTGAGTATGGAAGAACCTCACTGGCTTAAAGGCTATTACCCTAATTTAAACTATCAGGAATATAGTTATTATTCGGCACCATCCTGCAATAGTTTCGATAATAATCGCCACATTAAATCCAATTCAAAAACAGAGGTGGGAAATAATAATAATAATTATCTGACTACAGAAGTTGAAGAAACGTTT
Organism: Arsenophonus sp. NC-PE1-MAG3; assembly: GCA_052174455.1. Taxonomy (GTDB): domain Bacteria; phylum Pseudomonadota; class Gammaproteobacteria; order Enterobacterales; family Enterobacteriaceae; genus Arsenophonus. The sequence continues at coordinate 79,492 of JBQMRP010000057.1, forward strand.
AATAAACTTGGCGTACCAGTACGTGATGAAAAATTAGTTGCGGTAGACGCTATTTTTGATTCTGTTTCTGTTTCAACAACTTATCGTGTTGAATTAGCAAAACTGAGTATTATTTTTTGCTCTTTCAGTGAAGCAATCCAACAATACCCTGAATTAGTAAAAAAATATATTGGTACAGTCGTTTCTAATCAGGATAACTTTTTTGCTGCATTGAATTCTGCTGTCGCTTCCGATGGAACATTTGTTTATATACCAAAGGGAGTTCGTTGCCCGATGGAATTATCAACCTATTTTCGTATTAATGCAGCGAAGACCGGTCAGTTTGAGCGCACTATCTTGATTGCTGATGAAGGCAGTTATGTTAGTTATATTGAAGGATGTTCTGCTCCAGTGCGTGATAGTTATCAACTACATGCTGCTGTAGTTGAAGTTATTATTCATAAAGATGCTGAAGTAAAATACTCTACTGTACAAAATTGGTTTTCAGGTTATGAAAATGAACCTGCTGGTATTTTAAACTTTGTTACCAAACGTGCTTTATGTGAGGGTGAGAATGCCAAAATGTCCTGGGCCCAGTCTGAAACAGGATCGGCTATTACTTGGAAATATCCCAGCGTTATTCTGCAAGGAGATAATTCAGTTGGGGAATTTTTTTCAGTAGCATTAACCAATGGTAACCAACAAGCTGATACCGGTACAAAAATGATCCATATTGGTAAAAATACGCATTCCACCATCATTTCTAAAGGGATTTCAGCAGGTCGCAGTCAAAATAGTTACCGCGGTTTAGTAAAGATTTTACCAACTGCCGAAAATGCCAGAAATTATACCCAATGTGATTCTATGTTAATTGGCACTAAATGTGGCGCGCATACCTTTCCTTCTATTAAGATAAAAAATAGTAGTGCACAGTTAGAACATGAAGCCACAACATCTCGTATTAGTGAAGATCAACTTTTTTATTGCTTACAACGTGGCATTAGTGAGGAAAACGCCATTTCTATGATCGTAAATGGTTTCTGTAAAGATGTCTTTTCTGAATTACCATTAGAATTTGTTGTTGAAGCGCAAAAATTGTTATCAATTAGCTTGGAACATAGTGTGGGTTAATGGTTTTTATTAAAAGAATATTCAGTTACTCAAAGGCTAATGAAATGTTAAGTGTTAAAAAATTAAATGTCAGTATTGAAGGTAATAAAATTCTTAACGGATTAAACCTAGAAGTAAAAGCAGGTGAAGTGCATGCAATCATGGGGCCTAATGGATCAGGCAAAAGTACCTTATCAGCAACGCTAGCAGGACGTGAAGAATATCAAATAGAACAAGGTGAAATTTTATTCAAAAATAAAAACTTGCTTAAGTTATCACCAGAAGAACGTGCAGGTGAAGGTATATTTTTAGCCTTTCAGTATCCAGTAGAAATTCCTGGTGTCAGTAATCAATTTTTCTTACAAACTTCTGTTAATGCCGTTAGAGAGTATCGTAAGCAGTCACCATTAGATAGATTTGATTTTCAGGATTTTATTAAAGATAAAATTGAACTACTTGATATGCCGAAAGATTTACTTACTCGATCAGTCAATGTCGGTTTTTCTGGTGGAGAAAAAAAACGCAATGATATTTTGCAGATGGCGGCGTTAGAACCTGAATTATGTATTTTAGATGAAACGGATTCAGGTCTTGATATTGATGCCTTGAAAATAGTAGCAAATGGCGTGAACTCACTACGTAGCGCCAAAAGAGCTTTTATCATAGTCACTCACTATCAGCGAATTTTGGATTATGTACAGCCTGATTTTATTCATGTTCTCCATCAAGGAAAAATTATTCAATCTGGTGATTTTACATTAGCTAAAAAACTAGAGGTACAAGGCTATGGCTGGATTATTGCCCAATAATGAAAGAGCAGAAAAAAAGCATCAAGTTACAAAATTAAATCAACAAGCGCTAAAAAGTTTTGCGACACTCTTTTATTCCAGCAAAAGAGCAAAAGAAAAACAAGCTCAGGCCTATTGGCAACAGGCAGAGAAAATTGGCTTTCCACTATTTCGTCATGAAGAATGCTATTCTATACCGTTGGTAAGAGCACTTAACGCTCAATACCAATTAAATAGTAATAAAGTTAACTCAATTACTACTAAGCAATTAAAACAATTAGCAATATCCCTTGATGGTTGGCAGATTGTTTTGTTTAATGGATATCTTATTCCTGCGCTAAGTAGCGATAACTTTGGCCTTTATCAAATTCAAATGATGAATACACTGAAACAGCTTACAACGCCTATTCTGAATGATGAAATATTCCTATATTTAACTGAGAGTTTAGCTGCTCAACCCCTATTAATTAAATTAGCCGCTAATCAACAGGTAGAAAAGCCACTTTATATATTAAATATTACCTCTGGTTCAAATCACCGCGATTATATTAATACCAGTCACTATCGCTATCATTTAGATATTGGTACTAATTGCAAATCGCAAGTTATTGAACATTTTATTTCTGTTGATGATAAGTCGCACTTAACCGGTAGTCGATTGACTGCTAATATTGGTGATAATAGTTATTTTAGTCATATCAAACTTAGCTTTGAAAATAACCAAAGTAACCATTTTGCCCATAATGACATCTTATCAGGACGAAACTGTCAAATAAATAGTATCGGTATTTTTACCGGATCAGCATTAATTCGCCATCATACTAGTGTGAAGTTAAATGGAGCAGGTAGCAGATTATCACTGAATAGCTTTTTGTTACCACAAAATAAAGAAACTGTCGATATCAGAACTTATCTTGAACATAATCAACCATGTTGTAAAAGTCGCCAATTACATAAAACAATTGCATTGGATGAAAGTAAAGCTATTTTTAATGGTATGATTAAAGTTGCACCAACAGCACTTAAAACTGATGGTCAAATGATAAATAACAATTTGTTATTAGCTAAACAAGCCGAAATTAACACCAAACCACAGTTAGAAATTTATGCTGATGATGTTAAATGTAGTCATGGCACGACAGTAGGTCGTATTGATGATGAACAATTATTTTATCTACGTTCACGAGGTATTCATCTCAATAATGCAAAACATATGATTATAGTTACCTTTGCAGCTGAAGTTATCGAAACTATTGATAGTAAAGCTGTAAGTAATAAGGTAATGGAGATTATTCAGAAGCGCTTAGCAGGGATTTAATATGATATTTTCAGTGGCATCCATTCGCAAGGATTTTCCTATATTGGAAAAAATAATCAACGATCAACCGTTGATTTATTTAGATAGTGCTGCTAGTGTCCAAAAACCGATACAAGTGATAGAAAAAGAAAAGCAGTTTCTTTATCATCATTATTCTGCAGTACACCGAGGAACTCATCGCTTGAGTAGTGAAGCAACTGCGATGGTAGAAAATGTTCGTCAGCAAGTAGCAGATTTTATTCATGCTTCTTCTTCTGAAGAAATTGTTTTTGTTAAAGGTACAACAGAAGGCATAAATTTAATTGCTAATAGTTATGGGCCTGATTTTATCAGGCAAGGTGATAATATTATCATTACACAAATGGAACATCACGCTAACATTGTTCCTTGGCATTTGCTTGCAGGCAAGATTGGTTTTGATATTCGTATATTGCCCATTGATGATACTGGAAAATTAATTTTTGAACGATTAGATAATCTAATCGATAGCCGAACTCGATTACTCTCTTTTACCCATATGTCAAATGTTTTGGGAACTGTTAATCCAGTAAAACTGATTATTGCTTATGCGCGTCAATGTGCAGAGAAAAAAGGAGCACAATTATATACTTTGCTGGATGGTGCACAAAGTATTATGCATCAAATGATTGATGTTCAAGATCTTGATTGTGATTTTTATGTTTTTTCCGGACACAAACTATATGGACCTACTGGTATTGGTATTTTATATGGTAAAAAAGCATTATTAAATTCCTTGCCTCCATGGCAAGGTGGTGGAGCCATGATTGATAAAGTGAGTATGACGTTAGCTGAACCAGCAATAATAAATATCACTTATGAAAAAGTGCCATGGCGATTTGAAGCAGGTACGCCAAATATTGTTGGTATTATTGGTTTAGGTGAAGCATTACGGTACATTACTAACATTGGTTATCAACAAATATCTACCCATGAAACTACATTAATGCAGTATGCTAATCAACGTTTAAGTACAGTAAACTCGTTGCATCTTTACGGCTCAAATGAGCGTCAAGGGATTATTGCCTTTAATTTAGGTGATCATCATGCTTATGATGTTGGTATTTTTTTAGATAATTATGCGATTGCAATACGAACAGGCCACCATTGTGCGTTGCCATTAATGGATTTTTATCAAGTACCAGCTATGTGCAGAGCTTCTTTAGCGATTTATACTACTAAAGAAGAGATTGATATTTTGGTTGAAAAACTAGAATATATTGAAAAATTACTTAGTTAATTCGTTTTAAAATACATATAAGGATAGAATAATGGCAGTTTTGCCTGATGAGAATAAATTATTACGTAATTTTTCACGTTGTAAAAACTGGGAAGAACGATATCTTTATTTAATTGAATTAGGAGAAAAATTATTACCTCTTAGTGATAAGCAAAAACAAGTAAAAAACCAAGTTTCAGGTTGTCAAAGTCAAGTTTGGATTATTATGGAGTGGAATAGTAGTGGAAAGATACAGTTTTCTGGTGACAGCGATGCAGCTATAGTTAAGGGTTTGATTGCATTAGTAATAATTAATTTTCAAAATAAAACTGGACAACAAATTTTAACTACAGATAGTAAAGCATTTTTTCAAAAGTTATCATTGGAGCAGCATTTAACACCATCAAGAAGTCAGGGATTGCATGAAATGATCAAAACAATCCATGAGCGATGCAAAAATTATTTATTTAATAACTTAAACATTTAATTAACTATCATTTCCAAGAAAATAGTATGGGTTTTTGAATAACTCAAATTTAACTTTTAAATCCCTTTCATAAACCGCAATAAAGCTTTACTACTCAATACTGATTGAGAGTAACATCTGTTTGCACAGATAAATATATCGATACAAGGTGATCTCAAGCTCTTGACTAGAATTAAAATTCTACCTTTGTAATCCCTCTTTTATGCGCCCATTAAATTGTTTAACTATACAATGGATATGAGGACTTACCAACAGTGTAAATCAGCATTTTATACTAAGTTCTGTATACAAACAGGAAATTTTTAATTTCCAGTGCTTAATACTTTTGCAGATTAAAATCTGATCTGTAAATTCTTTTCCATTATCTATAAATATCCGATAAATAGCCATGGGATATACTAATTAAGATCAGATAAGAAGCATTGAGTCTTAAATTTATTACTTAAGAAATTGAATTATTCTTTAAAAAAGATTATAAACCTTCTTTTATTACCTAAAAGGTGATAAAATTGATTTACTAGATTTATTGTAAATTAAAATTTTTTTAGAGTCTGTATTATTTGATATGATACACTATTTTAGATATATAATCATATTTTGCCTTAATAACCATTGCTTTTCATTTTATCCATTTTTTATAACAATTCCGTTGCCTGTTTGCTAAACTACGCGTTGATAAAAATAACCTGTCCCCACACAGATGTATTTATATGAATCTATGCACAGGAATTCTTTCATAAGAACAATTAATCCCCCGTTTTTTGTGAGCCCTCCCCATCTCCAGCACTTCATATACTTTCGGTAATTGCATACCTTGCTTACAATTTAATAAAAAACATGGTAATATACTATCTTAAATATCTCGTCGGAATATGGTTAATAATATTAGCGCCCGATTATTTCTTCCTGCGACAAGATCTCTTCCGGGTACCTGCTTAGTCTAGTAGTCATAATTATATGTACAAACATCCCCTCAGTAATACCGCAGTTTTAATGCAGATACTGATGGATTTAAGGTAACACTGGAAATATTTTATACTATACCAGACTTATTTTATCTTTTTAGTTAAAGTGCACTTTATAGTAACCATCCGTCGTACTGTGACTTTCAGATAACGCCACCGCTGATTTCTGTGACAGATACTCCAAAGACTAGAAAATCTGAAATTTATTAGCTCATCGCTGCGACCCGCAAGCGAATAACAGCGCCTCGCTAGATTTCTTCGAGCGCTCTTTTTAAGAACAACTCATCCTCTACAGGATGTTTAATCTTCAGATCTCCATCACTGATGGAGATCTGAAGATGCCGATATTGATTAAATTATCGATCACAAGTACACAAGGCATAGAAAAAATATCAATTTTGATACCATGTTTAAGTGCTTACTTCAGCATAACACGGATAAGCGTGCGAAACAGAGCCTTGAGTATCGACGAGTTATTATTGAAAGAAAGCTATAGAAGATAAACATAGTGAAAATAATATTTCCCAGTCGCAATTGAATAAAATATGAATCTGCTATGCTAACCATTCCTCGACAGCTTTAACGTCGCATAAACTCTAGACTTTTGACTTACAAATTTAATAAAAATAGCTGTGAGAAGATTTAGAGTAGGTATAGTAGGGGTAAAGAGCTGAAACACCTATGGCACAAAGTGCTACAGACAACCTATCGCTTGACAGATAGACATGTTCACGAGTTAACACTTTCATCATGGTTTTCAAGAAATTTATTCTCAACTGTCATTAATAGTAATTACTAGTTTAGTTTAGTGGTATACATCTAACTAATTAGCCTCTAGGTGTTTTATCAAAGAAGTAGAAATCGTCATCCTATCCATATTTCTCAGATTTATTAGTCTAGTTATCTTTATGTCTGTTCTAGAGTGAAAGAAGACAGGATTATTCCTATTCCTTATAGGTGATGAATTCATCGGGAATTATACTTTTATTCATTATCCTTAAAATGCATTGTATCCAGAATCATCGGTTTAGCCTTGCTCCATCCCCCCACTCAAAATCCAGGATAATCGTAACTAGAAAATGGATAATACTTGCATATCGAAAAATTAAGGACTAAGTCTGACACATTGCTATATAACCTCTTTTGAATGTCATAAAATTTAATCGATCTATCATTATTTATTTCAATAGGAGAAGATTTAAAGCGCTTTAAGTAAACAGGCGGTGTAATACATGAAGTCACGTGTTATTTTCTGATTTAATCGATTTATACTTTCTATAAGATTTATTTCAAAATATCTAACATCCTAAATGAATTTTTAAAAATTAACATATCGCAGAATAAAAACAGTACCAGATCATGAACATCCCAAAAATAGCGTTAGCGCTGCCACTTACATCATAGTGCTCGTTTTAAGACAAATAAAACTCCATCGAATAGCGCTATTCTATACTTATGAAAAAAGATAACATCTTGAAATTTTTTAAGATTTAAGTAAGATATTTCAAATCTACCTGATAGTCAGGCTTGTAGCTTTTTAAATACTTTATGCTTCTGTTTCGCTGTTTTCTTGCTTCATTTTACGCAAACTATTCTCTGTGTCTGCATAAACAGTGATCGAGAACAGATCAAGATACAACTAGGTTTAAAAATTCGCATAGAGGAAGAGGATTTCCACTACCAGAGTAGATCGCCGATAGGAAGAGAATTTTTCCAGAGAAACCGACTTTAACTTATTAATTGAGTGACAGAATCATCAAAAAACTATGAGAAATATAACTGTAATCATCAACATCATCTCGTTTTTATTCTTTAGCAACAGCAAATTCGAATATGGATAACATCTAGCAAAAGTAGATAGAACCATCTTCTTTACTGTTCTGAAGAGTACTATTAATTTTAGGTGTTGTAATTTTTTGAAGATTTGAGCCTAATTATCATTATATTTTTGCTCTTACTATATCTCAAAATGCCATATTGGATGAATAGCGTTAAGCGACGTGGTCTATATAATGATCTGGAACAAAATAGTTAACTATTGATATTATTAAAGTGACGTTTATTTATCCGATAAATTTATATGTTCCTTAGGAGAAAAGTATGAAGAGAATTCTATTTTTTATCGGCTTCTTGTTTTTAAGCTGGCTGACTTTTAATGTCAGCGCTATTGAATACTTATTGCCATTCACTACAGCACGCCTAATTGGAGAAAATAGTCATTATGTAGTAACTAATGATAGGCGTCCACTGGAATCTATTGCAAGTGAATTTCAGATAGGTTTACTTAGTATGTTGGAAGCTAATCCAGGTATCGATCCTTATTTACCTAAAGCTGGTAAAACATTGATCATTCCATCACAAATGTTATTACCTGCGACTAAACGTGATGGGATCATTATTAATTTACCTGAATTGCGACTGTATTATTTTCCAAAAGGAAGCAATAAAGTCATTGTTTATCCTATTGGTATCGGTCAATTAGGTGCCAATACGCCTAAAATGGTAACAACAGTTAGTCAATTAATTAAAAATCCAACCTGGACACCGACACCGAGTATTCGTAAACGTTATGCTTCCGAGGGCGTTATTTTACCGACAGTATTTCCAGCCGGGCCTGATAATCCTATGGGTCTTTATGCCTTGCGCTTATCTTATGATAAAGGACAATATTTTATCCATGGTACTAATGCGAATTTTGGTATTGGATTACGTGTGAGTTCCGGGTGTATTCGTTTAAGACCTAAGCATATATCAGAATTATTTTCCTCTGTATCGATAGGAACTCGTGTACAGGTAATTAATGAACCCATTAAGTACTCTAAAGAACCAGATGAAAGCTATTACATCGAAGTTCATCAACCTTTATCTAAAAAAAAATCTGAAAATCCGCAAACAACACCATTAATATATAGTAATGAGTTTAAGGCGTTTTTGCAAGAACCTGCTATTAGTCAAAAATTAGTTGCTAAAGCCATTACACGTCGCTCAGGAATGCCACTAAAGGTAAATAAGACTTAATTAATATTAAATGCAATAAATTATAAGTAGATTTACTATATTTTATATAAATAGTATTTTTGCAATAAATAAATAATAGTAATACTAAAAATTAGTTGCTTATATTAAATATAAGGCACTAGTTGGGTGCCTTATTAGTATATCGAGTGATCCGTTAAATATAATTGGATTACTTTTTATAATTACGAACTTGATTATCCAAACGTTGATTAGCACGATCAGCTTCATCTTTAGCGGTCTGAACATCAATACGTAATAACTGAACGTCATTGGATAATTGATCTACTTTACCGTTTAACGTTTTCAAATCTGAGGACACTTTATTAATTTGGCTACTGGTTGAACAACCTGCTAATAAACCAGAAGCTAGAACGATAGAGCCCAGTACAATTTTAGTACACTTCATTATATTACCCTCTAGATTTAGTTAATCTCCAAATAACAAGATAAGTATTGCACATGTCTTGGCAAGACATAGAATAAATTTCTGTCTTTAACTTTAAATTATTAAATCTTTTTTAAATTCTGGAAGAATACTTACTTATTCTTATATTGGAACTTAATAGTATATTTTCTACTTAAAATTGATAAGATTTTAATAAAATTAAAAAAATATAATAATTTATTTATTTTTTGTTCGTTTTGGTTAAGTAGTTAACAACTTTTAATTATTTTATTCCTTTATTTTATCAATTATTTACGCTAGGTATAAATAAAATTAACGAGATATAATAGTTATTTTTTATAAAAATACAGATTATTACCTTTTTAGCTAGAAATATTAATTTTGAGATAATAAAATGCACTTAAATAAATTCTCAATAGTAAAATGATTAAGGGGTTTTTAATTATAAATTAAAATTTAATAGATATTAGTGCTTTATTTAAAATAATAAATTTCCAGTTATTTTATATAAATGAATTTATTATTAATAATAGAATTATTATATATAAATAGATAAGATATTTTATATTTATTAGCACTAATGCGCTTAAAACTATAACAACAAGATCACCTTTTTTATCAAAAATTATTTGATAAAACAAATTACTTATAAATACATAATAAAAATTGTCAGCAGATGCAATTTCTTTAACTAATTCTGGAATATAACGACTTTAATTAAAAAATTAATTTGAAATTTCTTCATTAGTTCTTAAAAAAAATCAGCACAATCATAAATAGTCGCCATAATTTACCGCTTCAATAGGATATTTGTCTTTTGTACTTTGCAAGATAGTAAAATTACATTTTTATCGTCATAAATAGAATTAATAATACCTCTACTTCGGCACGAGTAGGGGTAAGGTTTTGAGACTATGTTGGCAAAGGTTATTATAGAAATTCTTTATATTGTAAGAAGAATTTTCGCTACAGTGGTTACCATAAAAACAAATAATCATACAGATGAAAATATTCTTCCTAACTCCATTCTAAAATAAAATTGGATTTCATTAGTTGGGTTAATGAAAATCTGCCAGATGATATCGATTCATGTATTAAAACAACTTATTCACTTTATCCTACCATATTGTCACAGTAAACATGTTACCTGATTAAGGAGATTCATTAATATTATAACGATATCATTGCAAAATTCCAGATTATAAAAAACATTTAACAAAAATACTAAAAGTCCTCCAACAAAACTACATCGCAAGGATAAATGGTTTAGTTATCTTCAATATATGTTGAATAGCTTGACATTACGGAAGTCAGAAAAACAAACAGAGGATTCATTTAAAAACAGCCTTTAAATTGCATCACTGTTTTTTTACTTTGTTGTCGATAACTAACTTAAACGCACTAAGTGTATTTTAAAAATAACAAAATATTTTTCTATTAATTCTTTAAATAAAAGCGTTACATTCCACCTAGAAAAACTAGAAAACACGCAAGAGAAGGAGAAAATAAAAAAAGAATGAATTTGCGCTCTTAATCCCATGAGATCGATAATGGTCATGCGAGCGATAAGATTCTTGAAGAGTTTAATGCAGAGTGTGTTAATCGTTTTCTTGAAACAATCATACATAAGAGTTTAACCTTTGCTCGAATGGAGTTAAATTGTATGAAACATTTACCAGCGAGTATAAAATTAGTCACAATTGTCTAATAAGTTCGATAATTAAAGATTTATATATAAATAATTTAACATTTTAAATATAAACAATTATATCAGGCGATTAAAAAATGTCTAACTAGATTTCATAACATATTACCTCTATTTACTGAATTATCTGACCTGGAAAAAATCATTTAAAACCACAATAACTAAAATATAGTTTAGCTATTAAATCGCTTTGCAAAAAAAACAACAGATTTTGTCAACAACATAGCCGTTTTGATCATCAAATCTAATATTCTGGTGACTGTAATGACGATTACATGGGCAACAAGGTATTTTTTCTAATTATTTTTATGCAAAATAACTTCTTAACCGTAATCTTGATCCCAAGATCATAAGTTATTAGTAAATCTGGTGTCTAATAATTAGATTTACTTTTATGATTTATGAATCTGCTCTTCATCTTTAATTTGAGCTCTATTTACTACAAGAATTAAGAAAAACTTAGATTACTTTAACTGGTTTTAGCTATTTTAATCAGATGAAGGAGATCACTTAAATAACATTGAATGGGTTTTTTATTAAACTACAATATTTCCGTGCATCACCTTCATAGCCTCACACTATTGCTAAAAAGCTGATGTTCAAATTAAATTCATCACTCTTATTGACGCCAAAGTTCGTTGAAGGGAAGATATAGGATGTTAGCAGCTCTTCTGGTTCTTTCTATAGCTTCTTCATTACCTGTAGGGATACCTATTTACTAAAATCTTGCCAAAAAACATTAAGGCTTTGTTAGCAGCATTATGGTTCTCTTGTAGGCAAACTTCCCGCAACTCACTCTTAAGTTTCGGTGCTGCATACCTTTTGTGAGTAAAGGTAATGCATAAGCTTGTTTTGTCTAGCTAATGACGTTAATGGTAGATATTCGGGAATATCTTTACCATTATATTCAAAAAACCAAAAGCATCGACTCCCATATCAACCCTGGAAGATATAATTAAGCAACGTGTTCGCAAGCTATTGAAAAGTTACGCTCCAAGTTTGCTTCTAACTCTTGATAACCATTCTTCACTGTAACTATCTCCTTATGTCCATGTTCATTAACATCGATAACAAGTAGCAGGAAAAGGAGATCAGAATAATTAAACAGACAACAAATATACCTTCAGCCAAGAAATAAAAATAACGCGTACTTTAAATCACACTAATGCTAACGACTATTCTCTTCAAGGAATTGCTATTTCAGTTTGCTTATAGCGGCACTGACAAAGAAGATCATATATTTCACCGAAAATAGTTCAGGGTCTTCGAAAAATCACTGGTGGAGATAACTAACGGTTACAAACCATGGTAACAACTCTTGACTACTTTTACACGTTTTATATAAGGTGGTAGCAACGAGCTTATGAAAGATATTCTATTCCTGCTTGCGATCTCTAATCTTAGTCACTTTAATCTTAAAATTACCAATAATAATCTCTACTGTATAGTTTGCGATGGAAAGTAACTGTTACGGATGACAGATGAGACCAATAGACAGGAGGAGTCGTTGAGTATGTTGAGCAGCATGAATTCTAGCTCCGTATCAACAACAGTATCTATCAGATTTTTTGCATCATTATATGAGTTTATGGGAGAGTTACAGATAATATCTGCTTTATTGAACACCTGTAAAAAAAATTTTTCATAATATATCATCTCTCTGTTGTTGAAATCATCTATAAGCTGAATCAGAAGGATACACTGCCAGCATATCTGAACCTCATACACTAGAAATTAACATAACTACTGCTAAAGCATCATTAGAAGATTAAAATAGCAATGACTTGAAAAGCATAAACAATGGTGATGCCTGCGTGATTTAAACAATACGGGTACGTTTATTTCTGCACTAAAGATATATGCCGTTATATCAGGTAAGCTGACTGCCTTTATCTACTATTGATTATCGGCGCAGTAGATGGATGGTAATAAACTTGTTGCGAACGAAAATGGTTATCGAGAATCAGAAGCGAACTTAGCTGAACTTTTGGATGACTACGCAAACGGTGCGCCGCCTTAACCATATTTCCTAGACTTGCTATGGGATACAGTGTTTTAGTTTTTAAAATGTAATGGTAAAAATATTTCAGGATACGAAGCATCAATGTTATTGGGTACACAAAAAACAAACAGCTAATGTGCTGGTGCTTTATTTTCCATAGGTGTAAAACTAAAAGTTAAGAGTGAGAACTATAAGTGGGAGCTCTGTCTAACAAAGAGCTATGATACGCTAACAGAGATCTTTATGTTTCTTTCAAGGTTTTTAGCATTTCATTCAGCGATGAAGATACTGGAAAAGAGAGAGAAGAATGACTGATATTCTAGAATTTCCCGTTAATATACTGGGTATTAAGAAAAACTACGAATCTGAATTGAATTGGGTTTTGTAATAGTTAGGATACAGAAACTGATGTGCGAACCACCGCAATTCGAAAAAAAATGATCCTTTCAATAGCATCTAAACTATTATAGTTCTGCTTAGAAAGCAAAAAACCGACTCAGAAATTTAATCTGTTTACTTTGATGGTAAACAATATTTAATTTAAAAATTGAAAAATCCTCACACAGGATAAAAGCGAATCTAATTCTTAGATATAAGACTTACTAATAGTTAATTAAATTATAAATTTATTATTTAATAAATACTCTTCGATTACTTTATTTTTATTTTCAATACTTAATTTACTTTTAAAATATAACTATTATAAATAGCTGCTACTATGAAATAGTGGTTATTAAAATATAAAAATAATTTTTACTATTTGATAGTTAGGAAATTAAATCGCTCTTTAAGTGAAGAATAAAAACTATCCTTTTGCTAAAAGCAGATAAAATTTGTTTACTGACTAAATTTATTAAAAGTTAAAATTCCATCTGAGTCTGTATTTTTAACCTAATTAACTAATTTAGAAAATTAATCATATGTTTATCTTAATAAAAATCGTTTTTTCATTTTATCCATTCTTTAGAATAATAATTCTATTATTTGTTTGATAAAATGAGTATCAATAAAAATAACCTGTTAGCACATAGAATACATTTCCAGAAATCTTATGCGTAGAAATCTTTTCATCAAAACGGTAATCTCCGATTTTTCCAGTTTTACAATCTCTTATTTTCAGGCCTTATACATCTTCAATAATAGTGCGACTCATTTACTATTCAAAAAAAATCTATATAACACAGGATTTTAAAATGCCTAGTTGGGATATTGGTAACTATAGCACCCGATCATCTCTTCCTATGTCAGAGTCTATGCCGATATTATTTAATCTAGTGGTTATAGTAATAATATACAACTATTCCAATCCCTTCAGTAATGCTGCAGTTTTGAAGTAGATGCCGTGAATTTAAGATAAGGAATAACCGAGGTATTTCACACTATGTCACTTTCTTTTGTCTTTTTATCGAAATACACTTTCCAGTAATATGCGTACTCTGGATTTAGGTAACGCTGTCACTGTTTCCTGAAGTGGATACGACAGAGACTAGTAACAACTGAAATTTATAAGGTCATAGTTGTAACGCAGAAGCCGAATGACAAAATCTCTCCAGATTACTTCGACCATCTTTTTTTGAAGAATAGCTAACTTATAACAGTATATTAATATCTAGACCGACAGGAATGAGGAAAAATGAACATGCGGATATTGATTGAGTTATCAACCAATAAGTGTGCAAAGCACAGAAGATATCAATTTTAATATCTTGTTTACATTCTTACTTTAATATAGCCCACTACCGGGCTCAAAACAGAGCGTTGAAACTCTATTATCAGTTATTTTTGAAAAGAATAAAAAAGATAGACATAGTAAAAGTAATATGTTGCTAATTGCAGTCGGATAAAATATGAATTCGCTATCCTAATTACTTCTTGGTAGTTTTGAAGCCATATAAAATCCAGACTTTTGACTTACAGATTTGGCAGAAAACAGTTATGAGATGTTTCAGTAGGAAACATGGCAGTAGAGACAACCAGATAAATTCCATGACACAAAGTGTTACAGGGAAACGTCGCTCTATAGAGCAACAAGTCTACGAATTGATATTTTTACTGTGTTTTTCAAAAAATTTATTCCAGATATCATCAATGGTGAAAACCAATTTAGTTTGTTTTTGAGGATATACATTTGGGGTAAATTACTCTTTGGATATATTATCAAAGAAATAGAAATTGTCATTCTGTCTACATTTATCAAGTCTATCTCCCTCAGTTATTTTTATGTTTATCTAGTGGCTAAGCTAAGGAGGCGTGGATTATTCGTAATTCCCTATAGGTGATGAATTCATCGGCAAATATATTTTCGGCCCATTGTTGTTCTTAATACAGTTGTATCTCCAACGTTATTAACTTAAAGGCCTTCTTTCTAAATGTTACTAAAACCCCAGATAATCGTGATTAATATTGCGTATCAAGAAAAAATTAGAACTGAAGTGAGTCGGACGCATTGCTGTATGGCTTCTTTTATTAGGTGTCATAAAAATTTTAGTCAATCTATCATTATTAATTTCGAAAAGAATATCTATAAAAATCTTCAAATAGTGCAGTAATTTAACATATGAAGTCGCATATTATCTTCCTAATTTTAACCAATTTATACTTTCTAGAATGGAATTCGTACTGAGCCATCTGAGAATGAATTTCTGAAAAAAATTTATATATCGCATAGTATAAAATGCTACTCAAATAATGAATCTGCACGAAATAACCTAGCTGTGCTACTTTCACCATATTGAATTACGTTTAATTTAAGTGACAGTAGATTATATTTTAACTGTTTCTTTTCTTGGAAAAGATCTTTTAAAACAATAATGTGTACACATACTTTTGTTGACTAAAGACTTTATGTACCATTTTATAAGTCGTTCATTTTTCCGGACTTATATTTTCAGGCGCAGCAGTAATTGATTACTTTTAACCGTTAAAAAATTAAAACAGTGTTGCAATCGATTCATATTTAATCTAATCTATTCATACAGTAATAAGAGCCTATAAGGTAAATTTACCTCAGTAATCGTTGTGACTCTTCTTCTTAACTCTATAGAGCATCACCAAATTAACATGCCTCTATTAATCACTTTCTCTCGTCAACAAGGCTTACTTTCTATTTTTAGTAAACACTTCAAAACTATAATTAACTTAAAAATAATAATTCTAAAGAATTATGATAATCAAGTAACTCTTTACTAAGAGTTTATAGTAACCATTGTCCAATATCTATCTAAGGGTTTAAATATTGATAAAGCTTTGCTATTGCTTTAGCAAATATCAGATTTTTTAAACAGATCCTAATGATGTGTGCACTATTTTAACAACACATCAAGCGGGATTCATGACTTTGTTGAATATTAATATTAAGCGGAACTTCTTTACCTATTCAAAAAAACAGACTATGCTTACTTGCTTAAGTAAGCAGATGCAATTTTGCTCATGATAAATTGTTTTACGAATAATATTTTCCACACTCTTGGTATATAATGACTAATTTTTGTTCACTAGCTATCAGGCGTGATAATTTAATTTATATTTTTTAATGGAATAAAGCGAATCATCAGTTCAGATAATTCTTATCGAATACACTTCACGCAAATGTTAATAAACAGCTAGAAAAACATCATTACAAATCTCGCGATTTAAGATCTTCAAAGGCATGGTGTTGAATACATCTCGTAATATTAATTATCTGCTACGATTGTCTAAGATCACCTAATGCTTTATCTGATATCAGACGTAAATTATTGCCATCCATATAGCCAATTCACGTCAATGTAACCGACATTCAATACCATTCTCTCTAATTATATGCACGCTTAGAGTATACCATCAAGATATACCTGATACCACTGGTCGCAAAGTTTCTAATAGTTCCGTTTAATTTATGTAATTTTCTGCCAATTGTTTATTTCAATTTTATAAATTGTGATCTATTTTTCCAATTACTTGATACGCAAGAGATTATCAATGAATGCCTAATAAAAGCGATCTCAGTATTCGTGTTCCTGTTTTCAGAATTACTATCTTCCTGAACACGTAAATCACTTTTATTTCAGCCTCAATGCTCTTAGCATATCCTGCTTAGTTTTAAAGAGTTATTCAGTAAAGCTAATAGTTAATTAAATCGCGCAAAATTTTACTTTATTGCTGCCTTAGCTGTTAACGTATCTAATTAAGCTCTTTTTATCCTGTTTCTAGACGCTGACGGAGTTTATTATTTAAATCTGAATTTTTTGATACCATTTCTATTAAGTCACTATAACTAAAATAATCTTAACGTTAAATAACCTGTATTAAAGCAAAAGATTGCTGTTTGGATTGTTGCTGTAACTGCTTAACTTGTTCATATTCATGATATAATTGATCTCTTAATCAGTAGATCAATTTGTAGGATATTATCTATCAACTCTAATTTTGATAGCGATTTACATTTTCTAACGATTTGCATGTTTATTCAAAAAGCGCCCAGCTTTTTCTGGTTCTATAAGTTCTTTAGCGATTTCTTCAATCCGATTAACTAGCGTTTCATCCATTAGTAAATTAATATTAAGCAACAATTGATTTAAACTTAATAAACATTACTTTAACCTAAGTAATATTACTATTTTTTTGTTGTATTTAAGCTTCAAATTGTGCTAACTGTCGCTTAAATTCATCTCTATGCTAGTTTAACGAATAAATTTAACCTTTGAATCTACATCAAAAGCTATCGACAGATTTTTGCTAATAAAATCACTAAATGTATCATGAGCTCGTTGTGATTTCTGCATCTTAATAAAGAAGGGGTATAGCGTTAAATTAACGTATCTCTCTTAGATTAATATTTCTACCTAATTTCACGAACCACCAAATCAAATAGAGGTCTTTAGACTAATTAAAAAACACAATTAATATTCTTAAGATCGAACTAATACTGCCTAATTAAATTTTTCTCGTTAAAAACGCTATAATTAAAAAATTACGGATCACTTTCAATAAAATACACATAATCTAGTTATTCGTAAATCAATTCACTAAGTTATGAATGAATTATTACTAGTTCAGGAACAATAATACTATCTCTATGCTGGATCATAAACCGTTGAAAATAAGATGCAAACTCGATAATAATATTATCATAAATTTCAGATTATATAAAATACTAACAAACCATTTAATCAAACCAAGTAAATGGTTATTATTAAGGCGGACCCCCGATTAATTTACTAAAATTGCTATATGTTACTATAATTTACGTTTTTAACTGCTGATTTCAGACGTTCAAGGCTGCAATATCAAGTTCTTATTCTAACAATTATTGTAGATGTTCAGTAATTTTATAACTATGACTAAACTATCAAATTGCCTGCATAGTTGATTAATTATGCGTTTATTTTCACTTTCAGATAAATAGGTACTTTTTAGTTAACATTTAAATTTTCTGTTTAATTTACTCTAATTCTTATTCCATTAATATACTATTTTTACTATTTTAATAATAAAAACAATTACTTCCTATTTTAAGCTACTAATATTCGTCCAGTAATATGCTAACCTTAATTAGCTGATATTGCTATTTAGCATAAAAATAACATTTTGATAAATTGCATTGTTTATCTTCTTACTATTAAATTTTTTCCAATTCACCTAATAACATCTGTAAACCGCTCAATACATTTAGCAAAATGTTTATTATAACACCACAATCGCGCAACAATTCACATTCTTTTTGATAAGCCTTATTCTGTTTTATCTCACTGCCAAGCTTATAACTAAGTTATAAGCTTGGTCAAATTGATTAATCGCTACGGCAATCACGCTAATATTCTTCGTTAAAACAAATAATTTTTGGTATTCTATTGCTTTTTTTTTAAAAAATTAATTAAAAACTATTTGATATTATTTGACATTAGTTTAAGGCATTTAGCAAATTCTTTCTATTAGTTCTAATTTTTGCTAAGCTTTTTGATATTAAATTACACGCATCTACTGAATATCCAACGCTTACTGATAATCAGAAATTTAGCTTTTTATATCATCAACTTCTAATTTCAGCCACATAAAATTTAGTTTCAAGCTTAGTTTTCTACTCCAATGTTTGCTCAACAACTTCACTTTACTCTTTTAGACAATAAATGGTTATCTCTTCAATATCTGCTTGATAACGATTAATTTTTCTTGCTGACGTACTGCGAATTGCACTAACTCCAGATGATCAGTGATTGCCTGAAATTAACTTCTAAATCTAATGAAGAACTATTTTTTCATACAGTTCATGTACCATTTTAACATGAGGAGTCTGAACAATTATTAGTTGTATAGAGCCGTTAAATAATTCCACTCAAACAATAAATACACTATCTAGATACATACGACGCTCATTACCATGCTGCATATAATCAGCAAACGTAATCTGTTATTTATTTTCCATCGGTTAATGATAAGCTATCTTTAATGACATAGCTTCAAAATTATGGATCATCCATAATTTAGTTTTCTGTGGATTATTGCCACTACATACATCACCACCAAAAACAAAAAAGGTTCAGTGAACATAAAACAATGACTATTATTTTATAATAATAAATTATTCTTAATTGATATAGATGATTAAGCGAAGTACGAATTTTTTTTAATTTTTATTTATCCAAATAATCCTTCCTGTTGAAGGATTATTAACAAATTTAAGTAATTTACTTTGATCTGCTAGTAAAAACAGTTATTCAAATAGTGGACTCCCTTTTTTTCACAGTAAAATACCATAATTCAGAAATTTTTCGGTCTTATAAAAATAAGAAAGAGTTTTACCAAGCAAAATAATCTATTTAAAATAAAATTAAGAGAGGAATTAATATGTTCGAGTGTAATCATAATAGAAAACTTTTCTCCACACATGGGATGATCAACTAAACATTTTATCGAGCATAAAATTAGTTAATTTCTATTCAAAATCCATAAAAATGCATGATGATCAATATAATTGCAAATATGATACCTAGCTCGAAGCTAGAGATCCTTAATTCAAGGAAAAGAGAACTAACTAAAGCTTGTGCTAAATTTACTAATATAAATGTTCAATATTTAATAATAACATACGTCTGGTATCTTGCTCCATAATCATTAATAGCTATTCATCCAGATGAATAGCCTGAGAAATCCGTTTTTCTATATCTAAATTAGATGTCTGATTGACAGTAATATGCGCAATAGCAAAATGCTGTTTCTGTATATTTTAGTAAAAAGTCAAGTAATATTAAATCAGCATCAAAATAGATGATGATCTTGCTTATAACTAGACTATACCTTCTCTATCATCTCAATAAGTTTTTCATTAATCTCATTAAATTTTTTACATTCTAGTTGAGCTAATAGCTCACTAGTCATTTCTTTATTAATCAATACTAAATTTTCATCAAGCACATCAATAATCGTTTCAATATTAGATATCATTAATATCTATGGATCGGCAAAATGATTTTTTATAAGAGCTATAACCGTTACAGAAATATTCTATTTTTATCCATATCGATAGCAGTACAAATAAATTTGTTCACATGCCGATCATATGCAATCCAGAAATCGATAGATTGTTAATCAGAGCTAATAATTCGATCAAACTTACTTTATAAATTAAATATTAGCTTATCAGTCAATTCTGAACCCACTTCTCCTCTCCCTACCATTGATACTCACTTCTTAGATAGGTAAGAGAAATTAGTCTGTAATTTATCACCGCCTGGTTCCAGCGTATCTTGTAATTTACGTAATATGCTTGAACTTTCTGTTAAAAGTTGTTCACAACTGACAATCGCTGTCTGCTACTCTCTCCTGAATAAGTAATTCAAAGATGCCTTTTCTTTACGCTATTTTATCTTTTCATCCATTACACACTGCGAGATATCAATACTAACAAAAATTTTTTCTACTGAATATTTTCATGACGTAAACAGATTATGATGCCAATGAAATTTATCTACTATTTTCCTGCAGAATCTGTCGCTCAACTTAATTCACTAGCTATAATAGAATATTGCATAGATAAACTTAAGGAAGAAAACTCCCTTTAGCGAATAATAATTCGCTGATACCTATAGCGAGTTTTGTCAAACGACAAATTACATTATTTTCAATATTTTACTAAAAAATAATTAAATAATTTTTTCCTTACTGTGTCATTAATAACATTATTAGTTCTAGCGGTAACCGTCTCTGCGGTCAGCTCGAATCCTTATTAATTTCACGAAAAACATCAACTAATTTACCTTCGCTTATTTAATCATTATGCGCTCAGTATTGAGAACAGCAATAGTCAATAAAAATCAGACGCTCAACGGTAATGTTATTGCAAAAATAATTTTTCAGCGCTTAGGATACTAATTTCAGAATAATCTAAAATTTATCCATAATTCATCCTTTTTTTTTTAAAAAAATTTACGTTACATAACGTAAATATAGCGTCACAGATTAATATAGGGTTATTGTCGACAATAACGATGCTCCAAAAAAATAAATGACACTAGAAAATCTTTATTTTGTAACTGATATTTTACATATAATCATAAAAATCCGTATACTTCTTTTACTAACTATTTTAAAATTAAATTCTTCTAGTCATTGATATACTTTTCTGATAACAATGAATTTACAGATGCAAGTGAACCTTTGCAGCGTTATTAAATATTAGATGTATCGATAAATAGCAGCTACTTAATACAGAATTTTTATCACTAACTCATTCTCATCATAAAACATGACAGAAAGTGCGCAACCTAGGTTAATTATATCCACTAAAGTTTTTATTGCAGATTTTTGTTCACTGATCTATTTAATAACTGCATAAAACAAGACTAAATCAACGATTCTCGTTTCTGTTAAATATTAAGCAATCTCCTAAACAGGAGAGTGAATAAATTGTATATTTTAACTTACTTTTTTTCAGCTAACAATTCAGCGTGTTCAAACAATATTGCTGAATTACCATAAATTATAACTTAAAGCTCCATCGCAGAAAACTTATTAGTAAAAACCCTCTCTTAAACTCACTTGCCTTTAAATAGCTTTAAAGACTTATTAAGGAAAAATTAATAATGGCTTTAAATACTGACAAATAATAGATTCACGTATTTCCCCTCTGTTATAAGATAAATATCCTGTATAAACTTATCTGCAATATCATTAAATTGCATTTTACCATAGAAAACCCTGATACTACTATTATAAAACTTAATCAGTATTAACGATAAAAAATATCTATTTAACAAGTACATTTATTAAATATCACCTTATCCAGTAAGATAATATGTTTTTTAAATAATTTAAGTTTAACCTTGAACCAATCTTTCATAGACTGCAATGGATCTTAATTACCTAATAGTAATTGTGGTAATTCTTTATTGTGCAGCAAATCTATTGATATAGAGTGATTTTAAATTTTTAACCAGAATTAAAATAATGAATTTACAGTTCATCTTCTATAACATCTATTAAATTACTAGACCACCTCATTTATTTGAGGATATGTCAGCGGGATAAAGTCGGTGTTCTATATCAAACTATACATACAAACGATCGAATTCATATTTTCAGTGGTTAACCGCCTTTCAGATTAAAAAAAAGGCAATCTATAAATTCTTTGCTATTGTTTGCAAGTATGCGATGGATAATCATAGGAATGAGACGTAATTAGTTCAAATCACGTAATAAAGTTTAAGTGTTAACTACAGTCTCGTTATTAGTAAAGATAAATAACAACCCATCAATGGACGTGCACTCTATACCTATAAAAAGATAACGTCGTAAAGTTTTATTTGGTATTTGCGAAAGATATTTACATCTACGTGCAGCTAAGCAGACATAGCTTTTAAATGCTTTATGTTTCAGCTTCTATGGTTCTTCTCCTGCCTCATTTCACAAAAATTTCCCACTCTGGTATGGGGATAGATCTCCTGCATAAACAGCGATGACTGGCTAACTCTAAATACAACGGGGTTAAAAATTCGCATACATCTACCAACAGATAGATGAATGAAAGAAAACCATTTCCACAAGAAAATAACTATACTGGGCTTCCATTTTGTCTAGCAACAACATCGTCAGAAAACGATGGGGAATATGGTATGTAATCATCAGGCTATGTTTATAACAGTTATTGGTAGACTTCTTATACTATAAAAAGTATTTTCGCTATAACAATTACCATGAAAAGCAACCAGTCATAAAAATTAAAGAGACTCCACTTATTCCCTATCGAAAATAAAACTGTATATCATTACATGACTCGGCGACAATATGTATAGATGATATCAATTTATAACATTGAAGTAATTTATTCCACTTTTATTACCGCTCACATTGTCACAGTGAACATGTTATCCGGTAGGAACATTAATTAGAGTTACAGCAATACCATTAAAAATCTCCAATTACAAAAAACCATTTAATGATCTTACTAGGAAATCCTATGGCAAAAGTACATCATAAGGATAAATTCTTTAGTTATTTTCAATGTACGTTGTATAACTTGACTATATAGGATAAGAAAAAAAATAAACAATCATTAATTTAGAGTTATGCTTATTTCTGGTATATGAAGTTTCAGAGATAATAACAAACTCCTTCCTTCTAATTGATTTCGTATATGATTTTAACAAAATAAATATGATATGCCATAAAATTTATCCTACAGATATTCATAAAACTAGATATTAGCTCTAATTTTTACATGAACTTATTTGTAATAATAGCAGATAGTTGATAGGAACCACTGTTAAGGCGAAAGCTTGAAGCCATGCTGCGAGAAAATGCTAAACGTCGTCCTTACCATTGTTCGTAAGATTATGTGATACAATAAACTATACAGACGGGATTCACGATATTGAGACTAAAGTGCCGAAGGTCAGAATCACAACGTCAACGGAATATCCTTGACAATTTATTAATACCATCTTATCTAAAATGTACAAAAAAAACGTTAAAGATCTTCTACCATAGCCTACCCGGCAAGACATCTCCACCGGAATTTTTTATGAAGCTCTTGGCGATTTTCTTGGTAAAAAAACATATTATTTCTCTGCTAGTAGCATTAGGAGACTGAATACAGCAATAGCTTAAAACCTGCAGATAATGTCGGCTGCGTAATTTAGCGATAAACACTATGTTTATTTCTTATCTTAAGGCATACGTGATTCTATTATGCAACCTGAACACATTTGCCTACTTATTCATTATTGACTCAGTTAACGTGGACATAAGAAGCTCATTGCAGTTAAAGATGGTTATAAAAATTCAGAAGCAAGCTTGTCATAACTTTTTAATAACTTGTGAAGGCGTAGATTAACCATATTTCCTAAAATTGCCAAGGAGAGCATCCGTACCATTAGTTTTTGGAATTCAATAGTAAAAACGTTCCAGGGTAGATAGTACTAACGCACTGTTTGGTACTATAAAACAGTTAATATCCTGCCTTAACTTCATAAATATATGTAACAAAAAGTTAAGACTGTATAAGATTATAAGGAGATCTGGCTAGCATAGAGCTATAATATTACTAATAAAGCCCTTGATATTTTGTTGGCAAGATTTTTAGCGTATCCTGCAGAGCGATAAAGAAGCTAGAAAAGATAAAGAAGAACGGCTGACATTCTACGATTACCATTAGTGTACTTGGCGTCCAATAAAAATAATCAATTCGATTAAAATTGTCTTTTCCGAGAATCAGGATACGAATCTCATTCGTAAACCGCTGTAGTTCGAAAAAATAACCGTTTAATGGTATTTAAGCTGCTCTAGTTTACGTAGAAAAATGAAACTGAGTAAGGGAATTTAAACTGCTAATCCTATAAGGTAAATAATATTCAATTTAAAGATGGAGAATAGATTCACGAAGTATCAGAGTGCAATTGACTGTCATGTATTAAATTTGGTAATAACTAATTAATTTTAAAAAACATTTAAATGGCGGCACAACTTCCCTGTAAGTTTGCGAAAACTAAGATAAACGTATTATGTTGTATTGTTTAACCTCGAAAATCATTTTTTTCTGAACCCTTTAAAGGTAAGTACTATTTTCCATATAGAAAAACTAGAAAATACAGGAGAGGAGTAGATGAAAGGAAAGAAAGAATCGTGGTCCTAATCGCCAGAGATCGACAGAATTATATGATCTATTAGATTATTAAAGAATTTAATGCAGAGTGCATTAGTTATATTCTTTAACCAATCATAGATAAATAGTGCATCTTTTTCTCGGATGGATATAAATGGTGTGAAACCTTTTCTAGATGTTATAAAATTACTCACCATCATTTAATAAATTTTATTATTAATAGAATTATTAGTAATAAATTCCACATAAAAATACAATTTTATACCAGTCTATTAAAAGGATGGCTAAATAACTACTATCATGGAGTAGAGTCGTTTTATTTACCGAATTCTCTGGCTAGAGAAGATTATTTTAAATCAGAACAATTTAAATACATAATCGTGGATAAATTTGCTCTGTTAGAAAAGCTATAACCTTTATCAACATAGCTGATTCATCAACATTATCTTGTTTTTATCCTTTAGAAAAGTAAATTCGAATACGCATCAATACTTAGATAAAGTAGATTTAGGCTCTTTGTTGGCCTGAATGGTAGTTCTGATTTTTACGTGTTATAATTGCCCTGACATGGATCCTTACAATCATAATATTTTACCATCAATTATATCCATCAGTAACTATCTTGTCATGAACAGATCTGTACGCCGAGACGTATATAATAATCCTGAACAAAACAGTTTAATAAAAATATTAATAAGTTATTAATTATACTCTATATGATTAAATTATATTTATTAAAGTTGTTAACTAAGCTTGAAAGATTATGATCATGTTAAAATCTATATTTGTACGCTTTTAAATCCATTATCTCTTCTTATTTTAATTAACCTTATCGCTGATTATTATTACTTTTTTACTCACTAGTAAAAAATCAGAAAATATTTAGTATCTTTCAAAGATTTAGCATTTTTTAGTTAGTTAACTATTTTATTAGTAAATTTTTAACTTTTCGTTATTAATTATTATTAATAAAAGGTGTATTTAATACAAATGTTATTAACTTTACATCTTAAAAAACATCTAATATATCGTTATACTTAGATTGGAATTTATTTACAATTCTAATTGATCACCAAGCGTTAACTACTATTAATAATAGTATGGTTAGATTGACGGAAATAATTGCCTCTATTCTCAATATTTAAAAGTTAGATTAATTTTTACTGACGAGCTAAATAATAATTTATTAAGTAACACTAAAGTAGCAGCTTAACTCGCACTCTCATTAGAGTTCTCAAAATAGATATCTTATCTTAATCAAAGCTAGAAACTCAAAAAAAAGAACTCTTCAAAGTAAAAAACGTTGATCGACAAATCTTTTCTCTTATTACTAATTTCATCTAACCATATGGTACACGCTGAATATATTTATTCCTATAAATAGGTATCCCATTACTTCACCTGCCAATTGACTTACCATTACTTCATACCATTACAACCTTTGCAAAAGCTCTTCCCATTGATTTACTTTTTCTACTCATAACGCATTTAGTATGAGTTTATTTACTCAAAATGACAGTTAATAAAAATTAATAATATCCAACCTTTAATGCTTAGTTTTAATCCAGTAACCATGAATAGTTTAAAAAAACTACTAACATCAAAATAATTTTAAGTAGAAAAAAATGCTTCCCGAACAGCATCAAGATCCTGCTGATTATCAATCCCAGGCCTTGGTGTTTTAACTGCTAAGGAAACATGAATTTTTTTACCATACCACAATACACGCAACTGCTCAAGCTTTTCTATCGTTTCTAACGAACTTATCGGCCATTGGATATAACGACGAATAAAACTAGCTCGATAAGCATAAATACCAATATGACGTAAAAAATGCTGGCTAATTTTTACTTTGCTAACTGCAAAGTTATCACGTTCCCAGGGAATAGCAGCTCTAGAAAAATATAAAGCGTTACTCTGTTTATCCGTCACTACTTTTACAATAGCGGGATCAAATACTTCATGGTGGTCATTTATTGGTGCTGCTAATGTTGCCATATCAACATTATTTAGTATTAGATTGCTAGCTAACTGATTAATTATCTCTGGTGGAATTAAAGGTTCATCACCTTGAACATTAATAATAATTTCTTTATCAGAAAATTTATATTTTTCAATAACTTCTGCTAATCTTTCAGTCCCTGATTGATGAGAAACATTAGTCATACAAACTTCACCATTTGCTGCTTTCACCACATCAAATACTGCCTGATGATCAGTCGCCACAATAACACGCGTCGCATCTGACATTAGCGCTCTTTCCATTACTCTAATAATCATAGGTTTTCCATGAATATCAGCTAACGACTTACCTGGTAAGCGATTAGAAGCAAAACGCGCAGGAATAATAACTGTGAAAATATTACTTTTCTTCATCTAAAAGTAACTCACGAGCTTCTTCTTTTAATAGAACCGGTATATTATTACGAACAGGATAAGCAAGATGATCAAATTTACAGATAAGCTCTAAATTTTGTTTATCATAAACTAATTTTCCATGGCAAATAGGGCAAGCAATGATATCAAGTAGACGGTAATCCATAATATTCCTCATCAAAACGTAATTTAAAATGAAACTAGAATAGCATAAGCATTCATGACCGTTAACTTTAATATCTGCCCTAATATGCGTTTATCAGTAATCTGATAAACTATCAAGGCAATAGTAAGCTAAATTCATAAACGATAAGATCAGCGCTAGCTTAATACTAATAAGTATTACACATAACTAAAAAAATTCAATACAATAGCATTCTTAAGCCATCTATTTTTTGCTGTTCGTAATAGTTTGATGATTAACATAGATATCTTGACTTTCATTGATAAGAGAGATAAATTCATAATCCTGTTTCACATTAAACTATTTTATCTGGACCATTTGGTAATTGAAATATCATAATAAAACTTCTTTTACTAGGAAACAAATTTCATTTTCTTCTATTGGAGACCCCTCTTCTTCCTATTAAGCTTTTAATAGAAAGCTTATTTTTATTTCACTAGATATACTTAATATGAAAGTAGTAGTATTACATTAAAAACTATGTTAGAAACATTATTAGTATAAATTTTTTAATACTGTATGAAGGATTTTTGCTAAAGAGCAGAGTTTGCTATAACAAAGTAAACAGTTATACAGGTCAAAAGAACCTTTTCTTAACTACCTGCCAAGATAAATGTGCATGTCGTTAATTGATTTTGCGACAATCTATCGGATGATATCGATTTATGCATTGAAGCAACTCATTCTACTTTATCTTGTCCATGTTATAATAGTGAACATGTTATCCGTTAACGGAATAATACCAAGCTATTAGAATTACAGTGATATCGTTATAAAATTCCCGATTACAAGAAAAGATTTAATAATTTTACTAAAAGTTCTCTGGCGAAACTGTATCATAAAGATAAATAGTTTAGTTATCTATGATATATTTTGAATAGCTTAATTTTACTGAAATCAGTAAAATAAAAAGGTATTCATTTTAAAACAGAGTTTAGAATGGCGTTACTGC
Organism: Arsenophonus sp. NC-PE1-MAG3; assembly: GCA_052174455.1. GTDB lineage: Bacteria > Pseudomonadota > Gammaproteobacteria > Enterobacterales > Enterobacteriaceae > Arsenophonus. The sequence continues at coordinate 108,095 of JBQMRP010000057.1, forward strand.
TTTTCTTTCTTCAGCTGCGACAGTCAATATAAGCGCATTAAGTGCTATTATTAAAAATCGAAAAAATATTTCCCTAATCCTTAAAAGGAAGCGTTATTTTTTACATAAAAAAACTAGAAAACACAGAAAGGTAAGGAGATAAAAGGAAAAAACAAATCGCGATCTTAATTCTAAAAGATAGAAAAAGATCATATGAATAATGAGATTTTAAAATTTAATGTCAAAGTGAGTTATCAGTAAGTCTAATATACGATAATGAAGATAGCGCTCAATTCTGATGTTTTGTAAAGTTATTCTTCATTACTTAAATTGAATATTATTTACTACACCAGAGTTAGAAATTAGAATCTGCTTATCAGATTCTAGTTTTTCTGAGCAGACGGAAGGAATTTAAATACCATGAAAGAGTTGTTTTTCTTAAACTACAGTGCTTTCGATATCAGCTTTGTAGCCTCAGTGTTGCAAAATCCGATTCAATCGAACTCCTCTTCTTTACTTGATGCTCAGTACACTGATAAGAAGGCATAGAATACTAGTTATTCTTTTCAATTTTTTCCAGCTTCTCCATCGCTGCAAAATACATCTATCTCTCTAAAAATAACCTTGCCAACAAAGCATAAAAGGCTTTCTTGGCGGCATCACAGCTTTCTACCATCCAAAACCTCCCGCAGCTTAGTTTAACTTTTGATTAGATGTCATTGGAGAGTGAAAGCAACATATTAGCTATTTGTGTACTTACACCAATAGCGTTGAGGGTGAGTGCCTAGACATATCTTTGCTATTACATTCAAAACAAAAAATAGAATCTTCCGTAGCAAGGCCTTGTACGATTAAGCTAGAGGGTCGCAAGGAATTAGAAGTTAAACCAAGTACGCTTCTGGACTTTAATAACCATTTTCGACCGCGAACTCTTTACATCCATAGTCTAATTAGAGATGATATGAGCAGCAAGCAAAATTGATTATGTTGCATAACAGAATGATATAGCCTATCGATAAGAAATAAACGTAATACGTATTGTTAAATTATACAGGCATTATTCCCTATATTCTTCAAACTATTACTATTTCAGTCTTTTGATGGTACTGGCACAGATAGATCATGTGCTTTTCACAGAAAAGCCACAGAACTTTATAAAAATTACTAATATAGATGCTTTTTCGGTAGGTCACATAATAGAAACTCTTTAACGTTTCTTGTATACTTCAGATAATATAATAATGCAACGAGATGTTGAAGCATATTCCGTTGCCGTTGTAGTATAACCTCGACATTAGGGACTTTAATCTCAACATAGATAATATCTGCCTGTACAAGTTTGCTATAACAAATAAATATTACTGGCAATAGCTTGTTACCTGTCGATAAGATAGTCTTGAGCATGTTGTTGCAGCATGGATTCGAGCTCCAGTTCAACAGCGGTGCTATCAGATGACTGTCAGCATTAAGGATGAGTTTATGAAAAAGATTAGGATGATATTTGATTTCGTGAATGTCTATCTAGAGTAAATTTCATGGCATATCATCTCTCTGTTATTGATATAATTCATAAAATTAATTTAGGATACCATGTCACCATCTTAGAAATCCTATACATCAGAAATGAATGTAACTTGTTTATATACCAAAGCAATATTTTACTAATGAACCTAAAAGGGAATTGCTTTATATTTAGGTAATGAGCAAAAAATAAAATAGTAAAAATATTAAGTTAGTACCATGCTATTAGCATATTGGCCTCATTGAAATTGTCTCAGTTAAATTACCAAGCTTCTGTCGCCGAAATGGAGCTGGTTGTTATGTCTCTAAATATAACGCTGCAATTAAAAATTAGTGGTTATGTATTCAACATCTAGCTAAATTGACGACAGAAATGGTTAAGAAATTTTTGCCTTTATAATTTCAGACGGCGAAGGTAGCGTCAAGTAAAACTCATGGTATAGAGAACATCTTAAAGTTATCAATAACATAAAAATTTTAGCTGATAATCTAGCAAAAATAACGTTTAGAACGTACCTGATTTGATCAAAGACAGCTTTAGAGGTCTTGGAAATAACCATAGCAAATGATACGACAGTAGCTCGTCAAAAAAGTATTAACTTTTCAAGTTTACAAACAATTATATTTGGTAATATATTTAAAATAATGAATTGATATTATGAAGTTAATTTAAAAAAAGTAAAATCTACTTATAATGGAATATTATTGCTGTTGATGAACAACATAAAGTAAAATTTTAACATTAAGCGAATTATTTTGATTTTTAGTATATGGAGTTTCAGAAATTCTGGTATATCCTGTTGATTAATTTCATGAATGATTTCAATAAAAGAGATAATATGTCATTAAAAGCTTACCCTACAGACAGATATCGCAAAAATAAAATATTACTTTTACTCTCTTAATATAAGCTCATCCGTAACGATTATTTACCACCGCGAACTATGTAAACTAGTATTGGAATATTGAGATTAAAACACCTAAGGTCCAGGAATCTCAGAAGTAACAGAAAACACCTTCAGTATAGCTCCTTGCTGCGCGATCTTATCTAAAACATATAAAAAGCAGTGAAGAGTTGTTACTATGGTTCTATACTTGCAAGGAAGAAAGAATTATCCACTAGTGATTTTAATGATTCTGAAGTCGATTTTTATTGAAAGCATATTCTCTCTTTGCTAGTAGCATCAGTAGACTGAAATAGCAATGATTTGAAAAGTATAGATAATGCTAAGCTGAATGATTTAAGCGATACGCGCTACCCTTGTTTATTGGCTTAAGTCATATGCTGTTCTGTCAGGTATCTAATCACCTTTTCCTGCTGGTTAAAGCGGCGTCACTGAATGGATGGTAAGGATATCGTTTCGATCGAAGGACTTATCAAGAGTCAGAAGCAATCTTGGCCGAACTTCTGGATAGCTGTGAAAGTGTAGCTTATAAGCGCATCTTCTATAAACTTTAGACGGGAGGAAAGAAAGGAACGCGATACTTGGTTTTTTGAATGCAATGGCAAAGATATTCCTAGGTGCGCAGCACTAATGTTATTGAGTAGATAAAATAGCTTATGTGCTAGCTTTACTCCTAAAGAAGGAATAAAGAGTTAAGGTGAGTTGCAAGAGGTATGACTAGCAGAGAGCTGTAATGTCGCTAATAAATCCCTTAATTTTTAGTAAAGTTTTCAGTGTATTATGGAACGATGAAGAAGGTAAAAAACGATTAATAAGAACGTCTGGGATTCTACAATTTTTCCTAAGTGCACTGAGGATCAATAATAACGATGAATTCGATTGAACCGGTTTTTGCGCGATAGTGATGCTATAAAGGCAACGCAAAAACTACCGTACTTTAAGAAAAATAACAATTTTAATAGTATTTAAGCTTCTTCTGTCTTTTCAGAATAACTGAAGAACCAGGAACATAAGAGAATTTGAATTATTTGAGACCTATAGTAATAATCAACGTTCGATTTAAGGATAGAGAATAGATTTATGAAGCATCAGAATAGAATGTAATCTGATCGACATCCACTAGATTTTCTAATAACTCAAGCATAGTCTATTACTAGAACTAGAACTAGAACATATATTATAAAATGTCATCATTGTGTCATATAATTAATAAAAGTTAACAAATTTTCTTAAAAACCAGCAAAGTCAGAATTTTATCGTAAATGAAATTTATTTTTAATTGACTAAATCTAGATAAAATCTTATATAATAAGAAAATTATAATGAACTTTAACAGGAGCGTTGAAAGATGAAAGAAAGACTAATGATATGCCTTCTTTGTATTTTGATATCACCAGTAAGTTTTTCATTAGAAAAACTTCAAGATTATGAATTAACTCAGGTACTAATTTTAAGTAGGCATAATTTAAGAGCACCAATAGTATATAAGGATATATTAACCCGTTCAACAAATAAATCTTGGCCTATTTGGCATACTAAAGATGGACATCTTACGACTAAAGGTCACCAGTTAGAGATTTATATGGGAAACTATTTTAAATATTGGTTCCATAAGGTAGGGCTATTACGCAGAGATCAATGTCCAGACTCAAATAATGTTTATATTTATTCAAATAATCAACAACGCACTATTGCTACAGCTCAATCTTTTATTAGAGGCGCATTTCCTGATTGCTCTGTTAAAGCTTTTTATCGCTCAGATATGAGCGAAGGAAAGTTTGATCCTATTTTTGATCCAGTTATCACTGACAATAGTGAAGAATTTAAACGACAAGCCACAAGCGTTATGACAGAAAAATTAGCACATTTAGATTTAGCTGAAGCTTATAAACAAATATCAACGATATTGGACTTTAAGAATTCAACGCTGTGTAAAAAAGATAAGCTATGCGATCTAGCTACCTCCCCTAATACGATCATCATTAATTCTAATAAACAACCTATTGTGTTTGGGCCGTTAGGATTATCAACAAATATTGTTGATATATTTGATCTACAGTATTACGAAGGGTTTGCTACAAAAGATGTAGCATGGGGAACCATTAATACATCAGAACAATGGAAAACACTTAATAAAATTAAAAATAGCTATTATTCAGTTGCATTTAAAACTAAAATTGTTGCTAAGAATGTAGCTAAGCCTTTATTAAATTATATTAACTTACATTTTGTTAACCAACCTAATAAAGAAAAGTCAAAATTACTTATTATGTTTGGTCATGATTCAAATATTGCGTCAGTCATGTCTGCTTTGGATTTCGCCCCTTATCAATTGCCTGAACAATATGAACATACGCCAATTGGTGGAAAATTAGTGTTTCAACGTTGGCATAATAAGAAAACTAACAAAGATTATCTAAAAATTGAATACATTTATCAGTCAATGAATCAATTACGAGATAAAACGCCATTAACATTGAATAACCCACCAAAACAAGTCACTTTATCACTTCAAAATTGCCCACTTAATGAAAATAACTTATGTAACTGGGATGATTTTGAAAAAGGTATGCAACAAGCTTTAAATTAAAAAAATTTATGTCAATTAAATTAAATAAAAGCAGCGTGTGGGTTAATGCTGCTTTTATTAATATTCATTTTTGTGGTGAATATTCTATGGTTATCTTTTAGCAAAAAATAGTTTCCTAACTAAATTGTAGTTAACCTATAAAAAATAAGTTAGGTTTATATTTCTGGTGTTGTGGTTTCCTAAAAAGGAGATGTTAGCGTATCAATCTTACTGATTGATTTCGTGAATCATCTCAACAATATAGAGATTATATAGTATAAAAAAGTTTTTCCTACAGGTAGATACGAAACCAAACATTACCTCTAATCTCTTGTATAAACGCCTCCGTAATGGTGAATGATAGACGCTAATTTTAGGTATCAATGTTAATGCGGACGGAGCTCTAACTCATGTTGCTAACAGATACTAAATGCCCTTAGACGGCATAATGGTTATTTGCACGTGAATCATATAGACTGATATGGGTTGTTTATATTTAAAATGCCTAAGGTCAGAGGTTGCAGCGGCAATAGAATATCCTTCAGTAGCTTATTATTACTGTCTTATCCGAATGGTATAAAATATCGAACAATTACTAACCATTACCTGTATTTATACCTACGAATCTTCTTTACCGATGATTTCATGAAACTATTGTCTCACTTTACGGTGGAAATAATGTGATCTTTTTATTATCACCTATCAGTAGACTGAGACAGCGATAGCCTTTAAAAGTACTGACAATGGTAAATCTGCGTAATTTAGCAATACGCGTTACGTTTATTTTTTGACGGAATGGCATATGCCACTCTATCAGACAAGCTGCTCGCTTTTACCTACTTGCTCATTATCAGGGCACTACATGAACAATAAGCATCTCGTTGCGGTATAATATGCTTATCAAGAAATAGAAATTAAACTGGCCGAAACTTCTTAATTACCTGCAAGGAACAACTTAACCGTATTTCTTATACTTCCTAAAGGGGGCGCAACGCTTGGTTTTTTGGAATCCAATAACAAAGATATTTTCGGACACATAGTAATAAATATTGCTGGGTAAAATAGCTGATGTACTGGCTTCACTTCTAAATGGTATGCAATCGAAAGTTAAAGTGAAGTGCAGGAGATTTGGCTAGCAAATAGCCGCGATATTGCTAATAAATCTCTTGAGTTTTATTAGTAAGGTTTTCAGCGAGTATTCTGTAGTGAAGAAGAAGCTGGAGAAAGATTGAGAATAACAGCTAATATTCTACGATTTTCGTTAGTCCACTGAGGATTAATAAGAATAAAAAATATGATTGAATTAGCTTTTGCGACAGTGAGACTATGAAGTTGACGCACGAGATGCGCTGTTATTGGAGAAAGCAACCATTTCAATGCTATTCAGCTACCCTCTTGTCTACTTAAAAATTGGGAACTAGGCGTAATGGGGGATTGACCTGCTGACCATGATGGTAAAACAATATCTAACTTAAGAATTTAAAACAGACTGATAAAAATATAAAAATAGAGCTTAATTGCCATACACCTGCTTTGCTAATAACTCTCAATTGATTAGCAAAAAAGCTTACCTTATGATAAAGCCTACTGACTAGTTTTATAACACAGCCTATGGAAATTGTTATTCGTGTATGTTATCAAACTCACCATAAAGCGATGGCATCCCTATGGGTCTAGTTTTAAACCGACGATGTAACCACATATATTGTTCAGGTGCTTCCATAATTTGTTTTTCAATTAGTTCATTCATAAATGCTGCTGTAGAAATTTCATCCTGCTGTATAAAGTTGATTATTGCAGGTTCAATGAGTAATTCATAACCCTTTGCATTAGCTAACCGCTTTGGGGTAAAAGGTATTATGGCAGGATTCGTAAATTTAGCTAAAATATGGGTACCTATAGTAGTAGCAGTATTTTTGACTGCAAAAAAAGGTACAAAAACACTTTTTCTTGGACCATAGTCGTGATCTGGTGCATACCATAAGATTTCTCCTTGTTTAAGACTACGTATCATGCCTTTTATATCTTTTCTATCAAGCATAAATTTATTAGAACGCAATCGTCCTCGGATTTGTAACCAGTCCATTACCGGATTATCATTTTGACGATATACACCAATACCAGGATTTAATATACCAAAGATACGAGCGCCTAATTCGAGCGTTAAAAAATGAATTCCTACTACAATGATCCCTTGCCCTGTCAGCTGAATTTTTTTAATATTTTTCAGTCCTTTAATTGTAAACCAACGTTGTATACGTCTATCAGACCAGAACCATGCCATACCCGTCTCAAATAATCCCATACCAACCGATTCAAAATTTTTATTAATCATATTCTTGCGTTGCTGTGAATTCATAATAGGAAAACAGAGTTCTAAATTACGTTTTGCAATTTGTAGGCGTTTTTTTAGGAAGCATTTGGATAACCGTCCAAGACAAGTTCCTAACCAATAGATAACTGGATAAGGTAGTAAAACTAGCAAATAAATAACCCCAATACCTAACCAGGTTATCCAGTATTTTGGATGTAAATATGAAATTTTAAAAGGAGATATTTTTATCATTTATGTTTTATTTAGTTAAATTAATATGGCTATTTTAGCAAAAATTCTTTCTTTTCTCGCAGAGCAATTTATATCTCGTCTGTATTTCAATTTTTATACTTTTAAACAATCCTCTCCAGGCTAAATAATTTAATAAATAAAACAACCTTACACTATTAAGTCTTTTTAGCCATTATTTTGATCAGCTGATATAACTGTTCATAGTTTGAATATAGAATTTCTTATCAATAACTCTCTAATTATTTAATTATCTAATTATCTAATCTTATTAGGAAATAATGACTAATTTCGTGCTTGTTAAAAAGGTTTCATCATTAGCTCCATTAAAACTAAAGATAAAATTTTTATCGATAATCGGCTAAAGAAAACGGCTAACATATTCTGCATTAAACTCTTCAAGAATCTCATTGCTCACATGAATATTTCAATCTCAAGCAATTAAGACCGTAATTCATTTTTTTCCCTTTATCTCCTTCTCTCCCGCATTTTCTATTTTTTCTATAGAAAATAGAACACTTCTTTTCATAAATTCAGAGAAAAACATTTCATTAACTTCAACAATAGCACTTAGTGCACTTAAGTTGATTGTTGCTACTGAAGGAAGAAAGCAGGAATGCCCATCTAAACGTTGTTTTAAAAATTAATCCCTGTTTATTTAGCTGACTTTTATAAAGTTAAGATATTCAACATACATAGTAGATAACTAAATCATCCATTATTGTGATGTAGTTTCGCCAGAGGGCTTTCAATAAGATTGTTAAATCTTTTCGTGTAATTGGGGATTTGCAACGATAAACTATAACTCTAATAAATGTCACCAGTGGATATTTATGTTCACTATAATAATAGTGACATGATAAAATAGAATAAGTTAATTCAAGACATGAATTCACATTATCCAATAGAGATAGTTAGCGAACTAATTAATGAAATTCAGCTTTATATTAGCAGGGAACGAGGAAAGAGTCTCTATATCTGTGTAACTGTTTGCATTTATGAAAACCTATAAAGTGAAATCCTTCTTTACATTATAAGAGATTTCTACTAATAACCTTTACTAACATAGGAAAATTTAATCGCTATTTATTTTTTATCTTTAAATTGTTTCAATAACGTTACTATATTTTTCTTCTGATGAAGTGATTCACTTCTATTTTATATTAACTTGCATTGCAATAGTTGGCATAACTTACTGAAGATCATATATTGAGATATTTTATCAGCGGTATTAAATATAAATAAAATAAAATAATAGAGAGCACGATAATGATCAGTCGTACTAATTTTAAATAAATACAAAGCAAGAAAAGAATTATATTCATTCTAATCTATGGGATTTCGGAGATGATGGTGTGTATCCTGCTGATTGATTTCGTAGATAATGTCAACAACAGAGAGATAAATATGCCATAAAAGTCTATCCTACAGATATCTGTAAAATTAGATATTACCATAATCTATTACATAAATTCATCCATAAGTGATATCATTAGCTAATAAACGCAGCTGTTAAGGATGAAAAATCGAAGCCATGCTGTATCAAGATTCTGAACGCCAATTTATCGATGGCGTTCATGGCGTCGATCGTAACAGTTATATCCTATAACGAATCATACAGACTGTTATTAGCGATGTTGAGATTAAAGTAATTAAGGATCAAAGTTAAAATCGCAACGATAAGAGAATATATCTCAACAGCTCGTTATTATCGCTTTATTCAATTCTATAAAAAAACCTAAAGAGGTTAAGATGTCTGTAGCTGCGATTTGGTATAATACCCCTACCAGTGATTTCATGAATGCATATAGGATCCCACTTCTCAATGAGAAGTGCATTATCTCTATAGGAGTACAACTAGCATATTGAAATACCAATGGTTTGAAAGCGCAAGCAATGACGGCTGCGTAATTTAAACGATATGCGCTATGTTTATTTCTTGAATGAAGGCATATACTATTTTATCAGGCAAGCTAATTGCCTTTGCCTACTGATTATTATCAGCTTGGACTGCGCATTGGACATAAAGGAGCTAGGCTAGGTTACGGTAGAAGATGCTTATCAAGAATTAGAAGCGCACTTGGGCCCTTAACTTCTGTATAATCTGCAAGCGCATGACTTAATTATATCTCACAGGGCTTATTGACGGGGGAACGCGGTGCTTAGTTTTTTGAAATGGAATAGCAAAGATATTTCTGTGAACGCAATACCAATCTTGGTGGGTGCATAAAATAGCTGATGTGCTAGCTTAATTCCAAAAAAGTATGTAACTAAAAGTTAAAACTTGAGCTGCGGAAGATTTGGGTAATAGAGAGCCCTAACAATGCCACTAACAAAACCATTGATGTTTTGTTAGTAAGGTTTTCAACAAAGTATGATCCTGCAGCAATGAAAAGCTGAAAAAAATCGAAAAAGAACGCTGGTATTCTATAGATATTCACTCAACAAGAATATGGCCTCAATCTTATTGAGGAATCCGATTGAATTGTTAGGTTACAAAACCGAGGTAAAAGCACTGTAGTTCAATAAAATAACCCTTTAATGATATTCAAAATACTACAATCTTACTCATAAAGCTGGAGTCAATTAAAGGGATTTTAACCTGCTTAACTCTGCTGGTAATAAATCTAATTTAATGCAGTACAGATTCATGAAGCATCAGAGTGGAAAGTAGCCTGAGTGTCATATACTAGATTTTCTAATAACTATAAGCAATCACCTAAGAATATTCTTTCTGATTCACTTAGAGGTGAATTTAAGTATTCATGAATAAATTAGCTGAAAACTTCACAAGTCGGTTGAAGAAAAAATTATTAATTTTGATTTTGGAGTACATTAGAGAATTCAAATACTAGAACGTGGTAATAACTCTACTCTACAAAGTTAATTTACTTATAAACGACCATTATGGAAAACAGTATGGGATTGAAATAAATTCAATTTCTCCATAAGAAAATCCTTCACCAAATTGGTAGAAATGAAATTGGGAATAATTTATTGCGCAAATCAAACACCACCAGATGTTTTTTACAAAACGGTGTTTTAATAATCTCTGGGAGAGTCTTATGGTTTAAAATTAATACTTTCGATACTAAATTACCCTACTTGACTACCAAAACCAACCTGAAATTACTAACTGCAATACCAAAAGAAAATAAATAACCCGATTAAATCCTAGATAACACTGTTTTAAACTATCAACCTGTTAAGTAAGTATCGTAAGAATAGATATCAAACAGAAGAAATTATTAATGCCAGCATTGCAAATAGCTGGCAAAGATTCATCAATCCTAATAAACAATAGGAACTCAGAAAAAATAAAACCTCCAATTTTATTACAAATAATTTCTAATAAAAATTATGAGATAACCAAAATACCTGATTGGTCTATGACTTCTCTATGATCTATAGCGCAGAAATCAGAACCGTGCGTAAAAACTAATAAACTTGAATTTTCACCTAAGATACTGGAGCGCACAGCGGTTTCGAGAAAAAAGAATGAAATCTGTAATAGAACGACATATTCAGACAACGCTATCACAGGATGCGTTACTTCAGATCTAAAGAGATTTAAACAAAAACCAAATACTTTTTGTTTGTCTGATAGAAAATAATGCAAAAAAACAGAATAAATTAAAACGCTTATAGAGAATTGAAATCTGATTGAAAACTTTATCATTGTTACACTAAATAACTGCAAGGCACTATATTCGGATACAGCACAATTACTTAAACTTTGTAACATCTATGCTGTTAGGTTGAATGCCTTGACCGTGCTTTAGCCGATTTAGTAATGTGATAAAAGTTTCCGTATAAGAAAAAAATCTTTTGATATTAGTCATTGAAAAATATTTCATCAACGCGTACTAAAATTTTACACTTATTCATGACACCCATATAAATTGTGAGGATATTCAAATTAATATGAAACAAAAAGACTAATTGCTAAGAGGTAGAAGTTATTAAATATAATACTCAACTTAAGTTTCTTATCTTCGATAAAGTTAGAGTTCAGTTTTACCAGAAAGCGAAAAAGCTTATATTGTTCAAGATAATCAATGCATGACTATAAGCCGATAAAATCGGCAATTCTATCAGTAATCTATTACTTTATAAACTATCTCAATTTATCGGAAAGATTGTAATTGATCACATGAACAATAGTGTCGGTTGTACTTTGAATTCACGTTATGAAGTTTACCAATCACGTATATTTGAATAACTCAGATATCAATCAGAAATTGATTTAGAAAGAGGTATAACGACTATAAGGCATTTTTAGCTGACACAACATCACAAAATCTATCCATAAGAACGCTCGTAGTATGACGTATGTAGAATTTATTAAATTTTAAAAGTAACACACTTAATAAAATATTCATAAAAAGGTAGTTTCAATAAGAAAGAAGTCTATTAGCACCACTAAGCAATAGGATAGTTAAGTAATACGTGATAAGGTGTTTTCTATTAAGAAAACACTTAACATTAACTTTAAACTCTAGCATCTAGTTATGAAACTCGAAGAGAGTTAAAACAAGCAACCTACCAATTTACATAATTAGCAAAGCCTGGAATTCTCCCTTATATAAAAATCCTGTACAGATTTAAATATCCTAGTTATCAATACAAACCTAAAAACTTATTAATATGAGGGGGGAAACAACTATTGAAGCATTTAAAGCACTAAATGCCAAATTTAGTTTTAAACTGGACGCTGTGCTGTTAATAAAATAAACGCACTATGCCAGAATTTTTTAACTGAAAATTATGATATACTCAATTATAATTTTACTTGCTTTCTGATACATATATGACATAGCTTTATAAAATATTAAAAACATCCAACGAAGTGTATTTCATCACTAAAAACGACTTTCATTATCTCTAATAAAAACAAACAAAAAAAAGGAAAGGCGATAACAGCAAAGAAAGTATGTTCTTCATCTAATAACCATGAAGAATATCTAGATACACGAATAGACACTTATCCAAAAACTAAACTATTAAAAATAACCTGGAGCATGATTAAATCTATTAATATTTTTATTCGATTCTTATTCTTTATTTTTGATTCTTCCATTCCTTTTTGTACCTTACTATACTTTAATGTTTTACTGTTAATTCTAAATATAAATATTCGGTTAAATGCATAATTCATTACTTTAAAGTTTTATTGATAAATATTTTCAGCAACATCAGGATAAAAAATAATTATTAAACTCTTTTCCCTCCAAGCAGTTAACCATTATTGGATATGTAATTGATGTCGGTTTATCTAAACAAAGATACAAATAAATTCAAATAATAATGGAAGTTATCTATGCCAAGATTTGCATGAAGTACCATAATCAAAGATTATATTGTGAAGCTTCAGTATTATTAAATCTATTTCTTTCAGAAAACAGAAAACGAGATGTTGCTAATTAGCTATTTTAGCAAAAGTTTTTAGAAATTTCTTCTTCGATAAAAAAAATTTCGCTATAGTGATTGCCATAAAAAGTAAATAGTCTACAGACCAAAAAGACTCTTTTTTATTCCATACTAACATAAAACTACATCTCATTAGTTGGCTTGATGGTGTAAACTGTTAGATTATTTCAATGTCATGTATTAAATCAACTCATTTCACTTTATCCTACTTACACTATCACTGTGAACATGTTATCCACTGTGGAGATTTATTAGACTTACAGCGATATCTTGTAAAATCTTCGATTACAGGAAAACATTTAACAATCTTACTGGAGGTCTTCTAGCAAAATTTTATCACAAGGATAAATAGTTTAATTATCTGCAATGTATATTGAAAGGCTGAGTTATTAATAAATATAGTGTATTATGATTAGGCTGAATTTCGCTCTAATACTTCATAAATCTATTCTCCATCCTTAAATTATATGTTATTTACCATCAGAATTACAATAAGTCAAATCCATTTTTAGCCGGTTCTAGTTTTTCTGAACAGACGAGAACAGCTTAAATAGCATTAAAAGGGTTGCTTTTCGAACAACAATGCTTCGCAAGGCAGCTTTATCGTAGGATTACCCTGTCACAAAATCAGATTTAATCAGATTCGTTGTTCTTATAATCCCCATTGCGCTGACGGGGAAGGCATAGAATGACAGCAGATATTCTCGCTCTTTTCCCATCTTTTCATCGCTAGATGATATTCGCTGAAACCCCTTGCCAACAAAATATCAAAAGCTTTATTATCGGAATCAGAGCTATCTGGCAGTACCCAGAGCTCTCGCAACTTACCTTTGACTTTCAGTTATATGCCTTTTTGGAATTAAACCACTATATTAGCTGTTTTGTGTAGCTAATGACGATGGTTGCTATATATCCAGAAATATCTTTGCTATTGGATTCTAAAAACCAAGAGCAGAGCCTTCTGTAGCAACCCTATGAGATATAGTTAAAGCATGCAGTCGCAGGACATTGAGGAATTTGAGTCAGTTCGCTTCTGACTATTAATAAGAATTTTCGATTGCACTTAGCTCCTTAGGTGAATATGAATCGCTGCTGCCGATAACGAAGCAGCAGCTAAGGGTGATCACTTTGCTTCATATCAAGACACCATATGTGCCATTAGCCAAGAAATAAATGTAGCGTTGTATATTGCTAAATCACGCAACCGTCATTGCTTGTGTTGTTCAAGATATTATTGTTTTAATCTTCTTATTATTTCCCCCAATAGGAGAGAGTTATGTGCTTTTTACTGAAAGAAGCGACTCCAGAATTATAAAAACACCGGTAAATATGCTTCGCTTTTAGGTAGAAAGTTATAGGATAACAACTCTTCAATGTTTTACGCGTTTTAGATAAAATAGTAATAATAAGATATCGAAGAATATCCCGTTATTGCTGAAACCCAATAACCATTAGTTATCTTAATCTCAACATCACCAATATTAATCTGCATAGTTCACTAGGATAAATAACTATTATTTGTTCATTGATAAAGGTAAAGATGGTGCTCAAATTATCGCGGGATAGTTTCGAGATCCATCTCAACAGCAGTGTTATTAGCTAATTGGCAGTCTATATTATAGATGAATTCATACAATGGATTACAGTAATATTTAGTTTACTGAATACCTGTAGGGTAGATTTTATCATGGTATATCATATTTATCTTATTAAAATCATTCATAAAATCAATCAACAGGATACGTTAGTATCTCCGAAACACCACAACACAAGAAATAAGCATACTCTAAAAAAATGGAGGGAGTTGACCTTTAATCTACTTAGTGGTAACAAGGTCAAATTTAAGGATGGAGAAGAGATTCATAAAGTATTAGAGCGCGAAGTCGTACCTAGAGCGTTACATACCAGATTTGCTAACAACTCAAAAATGGAGGAGGAGAGATTCGAACTCTCGAATGGTTTCCCATCGGCGGTTTTCAAGACCGCTGCCTTCAACCGCTCGGCCACCCCTCCACAATGCTTAAAACTATAAACATAACTTGAATGCTTGTAAAGTCTTATATAATTTAATCGCTTTATATTTATCCTATTAAGTGATTATTCGCTTAATTTATTAGTATTTTACTAATTTACTTGTGTAAGGATTTTAATTTTGCTAAGTTAACCATAAATTTAATTTATTCTTAAAATATTATATGTTTATATTTAAAGGTCGTGAAATTAACACTGATGCCGATGGTTACCTTAAAAATAGTCAAGAATGGTGTGAATCTATGGTATTTCTCTTAGCTAAACAAGAGAATATTATATTGACAGAACAACATTGGGAAATTATTTACTTCATTCGTGAATTTTATCTTGAATTCAATATTTCGCCGTCTATTCGTATGTTAGTAAAAGCAATTGTTAAAAAATATGGTGAGGATATTGGTAACAGTCGTTATCTTTATCGCCTTTTTCCAAAAGGGCCTGCGAAGCAGGCAATAAAATTTGCTGGTTTACCTAAGCCGGTAAAATGTATTTGAGTTATTACAGTAAATATCGAATATGAAATCTACTATGTCTTTTCAAGACGGATGCTCTTCATTTTTATAATATTTAATTTTAACGCCTACTCTGCCTAACTAATTTTTAACCAATCCTCTAAATTGACCAACTTTCTGTAATGTAGCAAAAAGTTTTATATTTAAACTACCATTATAGCGTTGATAAACATCAACATATAGTTTATTTTCTTTTTTTTCGAAGTAGGGTATGAGAAAAAATTCTCCACCTTTTTAACTCGCCAATAATATATACTAACTCTGACTATATTTCGAATTTTAGTGCTCTCTTATAATAAGAATAATTTCAACATCTTGTTTTGTATAAGCAAAAGATATTCTTATAATACAGAGAACTTCTAATCTATTTAGCAGAATTATTAGAAAACTAGCGTAACAGAATGACCTGCTTGAAATTTATATTATTACCCACATATCATTACTTATAGAATAGGCAAGCTTCTAGGAGGTAGCAATGATGACTACCAGTAAATTTAGTATTGGGCAACAAGTAAGGCATAAACTCCTAGGTTATCTTGGAGTAATAGTAGATGTTGACGCCGAATACTCTCTTAATAAACCACAAGATGATGATATTTCAGCTAATGCAGCTATACGTTCTGCTCCCTGGTATCATGTCGTTATGGAAGATAATAATGGCGAAGCTATTCACACTTATCTGGCTGAAGCCCAGATTACTTATGAAATTTCTGATGAACACCCAGAACAGCCGTCTTTAGATGAGTTATCTAGATCAATTAAAACTCAACTTAGAGCGCCACAATTACGTAATTAAAATAATTTTTAAACACAATCAAAAAAAGATGATAAACTAATCATCTTTTTTTTGATTTATTTATTTAAACCTAAGTAAAATATTTCTATTTTTTGGAAACCGTTCATCACAACTAGTAATTCCGATTTCTCATGGATTTTTTAAATTCTTCATTAAGAATGCTTAATTGTAATGAAAGCACTTTGTATTAATTAAGATTACCTGTTACGTAACCTAAAAATCAGAAGCTAAATTTCTAAAAATATTTACTATATCAATAAAATATTTATACTAATTAAATAGACATAAATTTTATGAGAAAATAATTCATTGCTAACTAATTTTAGACTAGCAGTAGCCTCATTGTATCTTTGATGTATAAGATATTTCATTATCTTATATTTGAACGTTCATGTTTATCAGAACATAGTTCATTATGACATGAACAGCGTACCTTTTGCGCCGTTCATGTCATAATGAACTATGCTTGCTTTATAAAGATAGATAAAATCCATCAAGTGATGCGATCTCTTCCTAAAGAGATAATGTCTTTTGAAGTTTTGTTTAGCATTTACGAAAATATTTCACATCTACGTGCAAATATAAGCAAGTTTGTAGATTTTAAAGATGTTATTCTTCAACTTCTGGGAAAGCGACTTCCTGCTTTATTATCACTTAAATTTCCTATCCTGTATGCATAAAAAGCGATTCAGAAAGATCGAGATACAATGGGATTAAGGAATTCACGTATAATAAACCTCTCAACTGATGCAAATCTTCGAGAAGAAGAAAACTATTTTTCTCAGGAAAACCTAGAATATTCTCCTGATCGGGCGACAGCATCGTCTGAAAACAATAGAGAATATAACTGTAATCATTAACATCATCTTGAGAAAGATTACTAGTAAAAATTCCTTCTACTATATAAAGGGTTTTCAGTATAGTGGTTACCATGAAAAGAAAAACAGTAATACAGATTAAATGGACTTTTTTCTTATTCCATGTCCAATATAAATCTGCATCTCATTAGTTGGCTCAGCGACAATATGTTAGATGATGTCGATCTATATATTAAAGTAACTCATTCAACTTTATCCTACTTATATTGTCACAGTGAATATGTTATCTGCTAGGATATTTATTAAGGTTACAGCGATATCATTGCAAAATCAATGATTACAGAAAAACATTTAACAACATTACTGGAAGTTCTCTATCCTGAAGGAGATCATAAGAATAAATAGTTTATTTATATGCGATGCATATTAAATAGCTTGACTTTGCAGGAATCAAAGAAATAAACATTGATTTGGAAACAGTGTTTAGATGGCATCTCTGTTTTCTTTATTCAGCGGTGATACACAACTTAAATACACTAAAAGTTATTGTTGAAATCGATGAAATATTTTTCCATAAATCCTTTAAAAGGAAACGTTCTATTCCACATAGGAAAGGTAGAAAAACTAAATAGAGGAGGAGATAAAAAATAACAAATCGTGATCTTAATCGATCGAAATTGATAGAGTCATAAAAACTATGAGATTGCTAAAGAGTTTAATATAGAGTATGCTAGTTATTTTCTTGAGCTGATCATCAATCGAAGTTGATCCTTAACTCAGATAGAATTAAATAGTATAAATTTTTTAAAGAGTATAAAATTAGCCCCTATGGTCTAATAAGACTGGGTAATTAGATAATCATTAGTAATGAATTCCACATTCAAAATGTGAACAGTTATATCAACTTATTAAAGAGGATGACTAGTAGCTTATAAGGCGAAGATTTATTTAAATATAGAATTATCTAGCCTGAAGAAGATTGTTTGAAACACAACAATTGAGCTATAAATATAGCTATAAATTTCTCTGTAAACAAAGCAATAATCTTTTCCAATATAAAAACAATCATCAAAATAATCTCGTTTTACTATTTAGAAAAAGTAAGTTTGAATATGCTATAACGCCCAGAAAAAGTAAATATAGGACTCTTTACTGCCATAAAGAGTATGTATCTCTGTATTTAAGAATTAATTCTCTGACGATGGAACTCAATCATCATTATATTTTATCCTCAATTATATCTTTTAGTAAGAGTGTATTGTAACGAATAAGAATACACGACTAAAGTTTATATAATGATTCGTGATCAAACCAATACTGAAATGGCAAATTCTAAGCATAATATTCTATCTTAACTTCAAGCAAACCAATTTTAAGATCTGGTGTAGAGAGAATATAACATTAATCTATTTCTAATGCACATTCACAACCTTCCATAAAACGTAACTATTAATGGGGTTAACAATTGAAATATAGGTCTTCGATTTACAATTAAAGATACTGTTCGCAAAATTAAACCATTGCCAAAATTATAACTTTTGTGCTTTAAATAAGGAGAGAAATTATTTAATATTTGCATCAATAAAAAAATAGATTTTTAAAATTAAAATAAGCTCTTTTAATTAACTTAAGGTATTTTGTTTTCTAGTAAATTGATAATTTTACTTACTGAATAAATTATTTCTAATTTAAATTCATTAATGATATTGATGAGTTAAATATTAATTCTGTGATACCTGATTTTTATCTAATTACCTAAATAGCATTACTTTAATAGAATATACTTTTCTTATATAATTTCTATTTGGTATGACTACAAGTTAACAATGTAATTGTATCAAAAAAAATTTTGCATACAATTATGCTAACTTAATTACAACAAATTATATGGATTTTTAAAAAAAACTAATATTTACTTATTATTTTCATTGAAATGATCAGATACTTTTAGTTAGGTAAAAGTATTTATTAAATTAATAATAACATTTAATTGATATTTTCTGAATACTAGAAAAAATAATAGGAGAACTAAAAATAAAGGTTTTTCTAGTTAATATTAATAATATATTAAAACGTTACATGGCAAACCTACGCAGAATATATTAAAAATAATAAATTAAATCCCTTATTTTTCCATTTCAGAAATCCGCAAGGTATTTTTCTTGATCACGATCATTATCTATTCAAAGCTAATTTATATTTTAAAGCATAGCTACCTATTACTTAAGTTACCTCCTGTTAATTATTAGTTGATGGAGTTAGCAAAACTAAATTAGCTTTTATTCACCAATTTACTATAGGCATAGTATTAATCCTTTACCGGAAAATTTTAGTTAAAATTTTAGGTTTTTAATTTAAAAAAATACTAACAATATTAAAAAATTAATACTTCAGTAGTATAACTGATACTGATTATATTGATCAATATAAAGAATTAGGCATTTCAGTGATTAATATTAATCGCAAATCTGTATTAAATTATTTTTATTTTCATTGTGCTTATAAGATAAATTATAAATTGAATTACTCACGGAAATAAAGAAATAGCAATAACTAGTTATCATGTTACTAGTGAAATGTTCTATCAAAGAATAACTGAATTTAATATTAATATTAGTTATTTGTAAACATTAAGTTAGAAAGATATTAACATTCCATACAATAATTTATTATACTTAATAAAAATTATTCAGTACTTAAGTACACTAAATTAAAATATCAACTATCAAAAAATATGTATAGTTTTTAATTTATGCGGGTTCTGAATATTACGATTATGTCGCAGATATTATCTATACTTACTTTGGCTCAAATAATGATGAATTTTCTAAGTTGATTAATAATTGGTTAGTAATCAACAGATATTGATTGATACAATTAAAACCAATATTCATTATACTGAATATCATCAATGGCTGCATTAACATATTGCATCTTTATAGCTAGATCATGACACTGTTGCAATATCAGTGAATAAGTAATAATAAAATAGCTTACAACATCATTTTTCCATATGGCTTTTATGCCCATATAATAATCTTTGTATAGAAAATGTTATCATCATACATGATAATAAAATTGAAAACTTTACGCGTAATTTATATTTAAAATAATAAATATTTATTTGATACCAGAAGAGTCTGCTTATTGTTGCAGAAGAGATTAAAAAATCTGTTTTATTACATATCCGGAACATACTCATGGAATTTCTGAAAAAACAATTTTATCCAAACTATTAAACATAAACACCAAAATCTCTGTCATCATTACTGGAACTATATGGTTATTAAGATTGAGATTGTCAAAATTAAACTTTTTAAGGATGGTAAATTAATAAAAACAGACAGGTAAACCGATGATCACTCAATTGTTAGCTGGCTATATATTACTGAAATTAGCATCGTTATGTTTCGTCATTTTTATAGAATTAAATTGAGAACTAATAGATTATTTAGAGTTTACTCTAATGAATTTTAACAAGCACTTACTCTTTTAAACATCAAGCGAACAATACTTCAAAATATTATTTAATATATTGTGAATATGGGTATATAAAAATAGTTAATCAATTAATGCAATAATCAGGAAGGCAGATCGTAACCCTAAAAATAGCATAAATATGCTATTAGCAATTTTATTTCTACCAAACTTTAAATAAAAGTTTACTAAAAATTACGTAATTTTAGTAAAAGCACGTTAAATTTAATACCTAAATCTTAATGTTATAATTAGATTTTCAAGGAAAAATAATTCATGCATTTTCGAGCTATAACCCGAATTATTGGACTACTCGTTATCTTATTTTCTGTTACTATGATTATTCCAGGTATAGTGGCCTTGATCTATCGAGATGGAGCAGGACGTGCCTTTAGTCAAACATTTATTGTAATATTAATTATAGGTTTACTGCTATGGATACCAAATAGAAATAACCGACATGATCTAAAACCTAAAGAAGGTTTTCTGATCGTTGCCCTTTTTTGGACCGTGTTAGGTAGTGTTGGAGCATTACCTTTTATTTTTTCTGATCAGCCTCATCTTTCGGTTAGCGATGCTTTTTTTGAATCTTTTTCCGGTTTAACAACAACTGGAGCAACTACATTGATTGGTTTAGATACTTTACCTAAAGCAATACTCTTTTATCGACAGATGCTACAATGGTTAGGTGGCATGGGGATCATTGTTTTAGCGGTAGCCATATTGCCTTTATTAAGCGTAGGTGGAATGCAACTTTATCGAGCAGAAATACCTGGCCCTCTTAAAGAGAATAAAATGCACCCAAGGATTGCGGAAACGGCAAAGACACTTTGGTTAATTTATGTTTTGCTCACGATAGTTTGCGCGATAGCATTATGGGGCGTTGGCATGGATGTTTTTGATGCTATCTCCCATAGTTTTTCTACTGTCGCTATTGGCGGATTTTCTACTCATGACCAAAGTATTGGTTACTTTAATAGCCCTGCTATCAATACTATTATTGGTATTTTTTTACTGATTTCTGGTTGTAATTTTGCTCTTCATTTCTCCGTTTTA
This sequence comes from Arsenophonus sp. NC-PE1-MAG3, assembly GCA_052174455.1. Classification (GTDB taxonomy): domain Bacteria; phylum Pseudomonadota; class Gammaproteobacteria; order Enterobacterales; family Enterobacteriaceae; genus Arsenophonus. The sequence goes on from JBQMRP010000057.1 coordinate 129,752, forward strand.
TCTGGACGTAGTTTTGTACTTTACTGGCGTGATCCTGAATTTAGAGCATTTATCGGTTTTCAATTAGTTTTAATACTCACTTGTACGTTAGTACTTTTATATCATTCAGTTTATAACTCAGTGTTACAAACATTTGATCAAGCCTTTTTTCAGGTTGTTTCTGTAGCAACAACAGCCGGTTTTAGTACAGATGGATTTGCAAATTGGCCTCTTTTTCTACCTATATTGTTACTTTTCGCTGCTTTTCTAGGCGGGTGTGCCGGATCAACTGGAGGTGGATTAAAAATTATTCGAATTTTATTATTATTTTTACAGGGTTCACGAGAGTTAAAACGTTTAGTGCATCCAAATGCTGTCTACACAATAAAATTAGGTTCTAGGGCATTACCTGAACGTATTATTGAAGCAGTTTGGGGATTTTTTTCTGCTTATACATTGGTTTTTATTATAAGTTTATTATTGTTAATTGCTACTGGTGTAGATGAATTTTCTGCTTTTTCCTCAATTGCAGCAACACTGAATAATTTAGGAATAGGATTAGGCTCAGTAGCTGAAAACTTCACTACCATGAACCCAACGGGAAAATGGATCCTAATTGTCACCATGCTATTTGGCCGATTGGAAGTATTCACTTTACTTGTTCTTTTCACACCAACCTTTTGGCGGGAATGATTATTTATATAATATTAAAGGTAACATATGAGCTATTTACTACTTTATTCTAGCAAAAATGGTCAAACTAAAAAGATAATACTTAAAATTACTGAGTATTTACATAAAGAAGGCAAACAATGTGATGTCAGAGATTTAAATATAGATAAAAATTTTAATCTTTCTGTTTACCAAAAAATATTAGTCGGTGTATCAATCCGTTATGGTCATTTTAATTCTGCGGTGTTAAATTTTGCGCAAAATTACCAAAAAGAGTTGAATACCATGCCAAGTGCATTTTTTAGCGTTAATTTAACGGCCAGAAAAAAAGGCAAAGATACATCTGAAACAAATATTTATGTCCGTAAATTTTTATCTAAAACTCCGTGGAAACCAACTATTACTAATGTATTTGCTGGAGCGCTACGTTATCCTCAATATAACTGGTTTGATCGTATCATGATTCAATTTATTATGAAAATAACGAGTGGAGAAACTAATAGAAATAAAGAAGTTGAATATACTGATTGGCAAAAAGTTGAATACTTTGCGCGTGAATTTAATTTACTTAAATGAAATTTAATTAAAAATTAGCTATCTCTTAATTTATTGAAAAAAAGAGTAAATAGCTAAAGTTTGTAAATTATTACTTGTCAGTTATAGAGAAATAACTTATTTGATACTTGTGAAAATTGGCAAGATCCTCTCTTCAGAGATCTATTAACATTAGAAATAATCTTTTTGATTTGATACAAATAATTAAAAAACAAACAATTATTCATCTAAAGATAAATTTTATTTATTACTATAAATTAGGCTTTAATATCTTATGAATAGCTTTATCTAGAATAGAATTAATTCAGCCTCTGGATCAGATATTAAAATTAGAATAGTTTACTTCTGAAATGATTTCAGTAGTACTGATTAAAATTTTGGATAAAATCTCTTTAAATTGTTAATCTAATATAGATTCTATATAAAAACTTTTTTTCTATCTTCTTTCAAGATTAAAATGGATTGATTTTCTGGATTACTTATTTTCACTAATTACACAGAATCATTACAACTAATAAATTTAGATAATTATACACGTTCTTATAGTTCCAATGTTTCTAAGATTATTAGAATCTTTTATGTATAGTATCTATATGAGTAATATTGTTTACTGATTTAATGATTTATATGGTTCAGTATAACTACTTATTAACTATTCAATGCCTATATTTTTTGCTAATGTAATTCTTAAAAAAATTAACATTCGAATTTGCGTTTTTCTTAAGATAATCATTATTCGTTGAATGATTAATTTCTATTTCTTTGATATTTTTTATATAGGTATTGAGCCTATTAGCATTTTTAATCTCACGGTGACTGTTTCTTTATCCCTTATTTTCGATAAAATATCTAATTCTTTTTATATATAGTTTGCTTTTCTTTCATGTTATTCTTTTAAAAGCAGAAATATATGTAAAATCCGCGTATAATTTAAAAGAATTAAGTTTTTATTAACTTTGTTTCTTTTAAATCAATATTCTATTCAAAAAGCAATAAACTCTATTGTTATCTATAAGTTTAATCTTTAATATTAAAAAATTAATATTTAGAAATAAATTCTAAACCATGATAATCTTATAAGATAACATATTGTAGCATCGGTTAATGTAAAGTAATCCATACTGTATGAATTATTCATGCGAGCAAAACTGAAATCTGATTTACTAAAAATATTCTTAATCGCGCCCTTATAAAAATATAAAAGCATTATTAGTGAAGCGATTAATGTTGCTCCTTGAAGATATTTAACAAGTCGCTATCCTCATTTCTATAAGATTGGTATTCTGTTTCTTGTATCAGCAACTTAATTAATTAGGATTTCAGGGTTATCTGTGACAATACAGTGGTTATTGCTAGAACTAAATTTATGAAACACAAATGTCAAGATAACAAATCTTAAGAGTACCAACATTGATTACTTACCTATTAAAGTCCAGTGTGCAGATCTGTAATCATCATCTTAAACAATTAATGATCATCACGACAATTGATAGCATCAATTCTAAAAAGCTGAAGAAGTTAGACGTTCACCCTAGTTGCCTGGCATTATCTGAAAATATATAAGCCGATCTAATTAATAAACAGCCCTAAATTAGCGATGTAAAAATATTACTGGTGCGACCTATTTCTTAAATAAGACATCCGATTTATTCTCCGACAGTAGAAAACTGCTTAGTTTTCGAGGGCATCTTCACCAAGGCGACATAGGTAGTCACGCAAAGAAAGATAAAGATCGTCAACTCACTGAAATTACCATTAGGACTGTCTGACTAACTACAGAAAGACCAAAAACCCAGGCGATCGCTTGATAAAAAAGTGCTACTCCAAATAAGCGCAAAGTAATTAAAGCGGAGAACATCGCCTGGCTGTATGATTACCTAACTCATTATCATAAGCCAACGGATGTAACGTGAAAAAGACATATGCTGATTTTTTTTTTACTAAATAGAAAATAAAGCGCTATGCGGATGAGTCAACTAATGAAGCCATCACCATTCCTATGATGCCGTGTTGTATTCTATGGAGAAATACTCCACAAGACTGTCAAACAACGTAAATATAAAACCGAGTATCAAATATCGCTATCTTAAAAAGCTCGTTCGCTGTGAGATTATAGTAGTTTGCTAACGAATTATGTCTAGATTGAGTACAGGCTACTGGATGAAGATGAAGGTCGAATATCCTGACCACGATTAGCTGTTTCTATAATATTCGGATAATAAGAAGCATTGAAACTAACAACACGCTGAGCTGAGATATTACCGGTATTTTAACTCACTTGTAGTATTGAACATCAAACTAACAATTCGCAATGACGCGGCAGTATCGAATGACTGAATCCTATCTTGTCTTTATAACCTTTATCATCGCTTTACCATCTTATTATACATGGTACTGATGCTTAAATAAGAATCGTGTGCAAAACCGTAATAAAGTACTTAAATCGGTGTTGAACGCCAGGAAAAGAGAGATATAAATTAACTGTTGCCAATCTTAGAGTTCACGCTGCGCAAACTGCCCTTATTGGAAATTCTGATTAATGAAATCAATGGCGGGGTGTTTAGCGGTATAACATACCCGTCTGTGCACTTAACTCCACAAAAACTCATGCTAACATTGCATCTCAACCGAGTTTTGCCGTTTTAAAAACTAGAAAACAATGGTACCAAACTGAAATGGCTGACGTAGTTTGAACTACACGAGTTGTTTATGCTACAGACAAAACACATTATCAGCCGCTGTGAAATCCGTTTTCTTGACAATATTTATATCCCGATAAACTCTGTTATATGAATATAGCCTTAAGATGTAGTGAAGTTATAAGATTCACAATGCCAGCAAGGTTATTCAGGTGCTGTATGAACGGTACTTATCTGTGAAGTGCTGTGGGATTACAATAAACGCCTTCCCTTCCCGATGACAGTTGAATATTACAATCGGTAACAACTATTAAATAGATCCACAAGCGGATTGAGGATAAAAAGAAACTGACCCCCCATTAACGGAGATAGAAAACATCCTTACGTTGCCGGATAAAATCAATCTGATCTGAATTCATATTTATGTAATCCAAGATGTGAATTTATCTAAAACAAGATAAAAACCTTAAAACCTAAGCATAAAACGTTTAAAAGCTATAAGTTTTGTTATCTGCATCTAGTATGAAATATCTTCCGCAATGCTAAACAAAACTTCACGACATTATAATTCGTAGATATATAGATTACACCACTAGATGGATTTTATCCGTCTTTATAAGTTCAAGATTACGGTCAATACTCGACACTTCTTACGTGATCTTAACTAAATGTACCCAATGGATATCTATTTAGTATGTATAAAAAATGGCAAAGAACTTACATACCGCCTTTTTAGTCTGCAAAACATTCAATTACCGAAAAATAGAAATTCGACTGTTTATATACAGAGCTTGATATAATAAAAGACTGACTTATCCTACTGATACATTCTTAAACGAAAATGATATAAGGTCTAAGGATTTAATGGATGAATGAGAATGGGCTGCAAATCCATAATTTCAATTTTGGTAAAAACTTGAGATTAACTTTATATTGATATATTTATTTGTACAATCAGAACTCATTCAAAAGTATTGAGTGAGTTATTCTTACTTCTGGTATATGAAGTTTCGAAGATTATAGCATATCCTACTGATTAATTTCATGGATAATTTTAACAATAGAGAGATAATATGCCATGAAAAAATCTCTCCTAAGAGATATCGCAAAATCAGATATTACCCTAATCCATTATATGAATGTATCCGTAATGGTAACAGGTAACTGATAGCACCACTGTTGATGGTGAAGCTTGAATCCATGCTGCGATAACGTACTAAACCCTACTTTGATCTACTGGATTATGTCGTCATCCATAACGGGTTATCTACCACAACGAATCATACAGGATTGCATTAGCAATATTGAGATTAAAGTGGCGAAGATTAGGGATTGGCATTAGCAGCGGAATATACTTCAATAGCTCATTATTACTGCCTTATCTGAAGCGTCTAAAAGTGGTGAAATTGTTGCCATGGCCTATGTATATAATAGACATCTCTACCGATGATTTTTATGAATCCCTGAGTCGCGCTTCTCGATGAATAACAAATAATCTTCTCTGCCAGTAGCATCAACAGACTGAAATATCAATACATTGAAAAGTACATGGAATACTGTCTTTCTTAATTTTAAGCATATACACTGTCTTTATTTTTCTGGCACAATGGCCATTGTGTCGTCCTATCAAGAAATCTGATCGCCTTTGCCTGCTGTTCATTATCGACAGGATTCTACATTGACGTAAGGAGCTAGGTTACGGTAGAAGATGCTTATCAAAATGAAGTGCAAACTTAACTTCTAATGCTCTACTAGAAGGTAGTTTAATCGCATCTCAGAAGCTTGCTATTAAAAAAACTGGGTGCCCATGGCTTTGAATACAAATAGTAAAGATATTCCGACATATAGCAACAAGACTGTTGGATACACAAAATAGCTAATGTATATGCTACCTTCACTTTCCAAAAACATCTAATCAAAATTAAGGATGAGATGCGGTAGGCTCTGGCTAGCAGAGAGTTGTGATGCCGCTAATAAACTCCTTGATATTTTCTTAGCAAAGTTTTCAGCCTATCCTGTTAGTGATGGAAGAAACTGAAGAAACATTAAAAATAATGGCTGGCATTCTATTCTTTTTCGTTACCCGAAAAACCGGGCATCAATAAAAACGATGAATCCAATTAAATCGGTTTTTTAACGATAGTTAGCCTATAAATCTAACACACAAAGCAATGCGCTTTTGAAAAAAAATAATTCTTTCAATGGTATTTAAGAGATATTACAGTCTGCTTAGAAATATCTTAAGCTAGATAAGAGGGATCTCTCCTGTGCTAACCACATCCATTCCTGGTAACAAGGTATAATTTAGAATATAAAACAGATTCACGAAGCATCAGAGTGAAGCTTATCCTGACCATCATGCACTAGATTTATTACTAATCATTTTGTAAAACTCTATTGCAGTATTATCAAAGATTTTATCAAAGTTAATCCTGAATTATTCAAAAAAATCATATTATCTTCCGGAAAGTGATATACTTATCAGTAATGCTGGGCTTTTTGAGAGCAGCCTTTTGGGGTATACATTACCAAAAAGTTCCGTTATCCCAGCCACCATAATCTGAGCTATAAAGGTGGGAATAATATCATTATACCAACAAGCATAGTGACGCAATGGCGGATGTGCAATACGTTTTACTTCGAAATAAAAAAAAAGAAATACTGCTGGAATATATTACTCACCTGGTACCCTGTGTCAGCGCTTTGAATTATCTTGCTCAAGCTGATATTTATGAGTTCACTTCTTTGAACAGTAAGAAGAACAAAAAAATTCTTCAGTAGATGATCTCTTTCCCCCAGAGCAGATTTAAATTTATGTGTTAATCTCTCTTTCTTATCCACACATCGCAGCTTGCAGAGAGATGTGGAGATATTGTGATAAGATGGATTTCTATGAATCGCTTGAAGAATCCGCGCTCAAGGCGGGTGTTGCTGATCAACATGTAAAGTTTTTACTCGCGAATGCCTGATTTCACCTATAAAACGCTACCTATGCCTATTTAATGGCTGCATTCAGGAACAATTCCTAGAATTTTGGAAGTCGAGGATTACACAGCCTCTTGCATCTCATTATGCTGGATGAATCGATTGGAAGAGAGACTATATCACCGTATCTGTTTTGTTACCTAGCAGTAGGGAGTCGATTTATATCAAAAAAGTCTGGCATGAGACCTATAATAGGTTAACTATTTTAGTAAAGGTTGTTGCTTTTCTGATAGAGAAATTTATAGTTACGACTGTATTTTAATTATTGTGGTTTCAAACAATTTTCTCTGGACTAAATAATTTTTAAATGAAAGGATTTTACACTATAAAATCTACTCACCCATCCTTTTAATCAGCTAATATAATTATTCACATTTTAAACTTAAAATTCCTTACCAATAACTATTTGGTTATCCAACATTATTAGGTTATAATTATTTATTTCATATCTCTTTGTTAAAGGTTTTGTACTATTTAGCTCCATTTTAAAAAAGGATGAACTCTTATATCGATGATCGGCTTAAGAAAACGGCTAACCACAACACTCCACATTAAACTCTTCAAGAATCTTATCGCTCATAATTACCATTTTGATCTCGTGTGATTAAGAGGAGATTACTCTTTCCTTTTATTTCTTACTCTCCCACGTTTTCTAGCTTTCCTATATGAAATATAGTGCCTCCTTTTAAAAAAAAATTAAGGAAAAATATTTTATCGACTTCAATAATATCACTTAGTGCATTTAAGTTGACTATTGCTATTGAATCAAAAATGCAATGCCGACATTTAATGACTATTTAAAATTAATGCCTGTTTATTTCGCTCATTTCCGTAAAGTCAAGCTATTCAACATACATATAAGATAATTAAATCATCTATCCTTGTGATATAGTTTCGCCAGAGAACTTTCAATAATATTGTTAAATATTTTCCTGCAATCAGGAATTTTACAATGATATCGCTGAAATCCTAAATGAATATCACCAGCAGTAAAATATTCAGGTGATAATATCAGGTAGGATAAAGTTGAATGAGTTGCTTAAATGCGTGAATTGATATCATTTAGCAGGATAGTCAGCAAGTATCTAGTAAGATAAAAAGGTTTATGTTAACAGGGAATGAAGAAATAGTTTCTTTGATCTAAAGGATTGCTTGTTTTTATAGAAACCGCTTATAGCAAAAATCTTTCATACAGCATAAAAGATTTTTAGCAACAGCCTTTGCTAACATAGTTATAAAACACCTCCAATAAGTAAATGTATCCAGAAAAAATATTTCTTCATACCCCGCCGCAAGCTCTAGCGATGGTCGGTATCTATCACACCCGGTGATTTTAAAGCAGTGATCTTAGTGTGAATGTGGCAGGCTTGCGTACCTCTTCTTGAGGTTTGAAGCTAAACCGATATTTAAGCTGTGAAACGCAGCGTTAAACTTGAAGTATCTGCCTAATTATCAGGTGCATCTTGGAACAATCCTGGGAAGCCATTTCGCTGAAGTATCGTTACTGCTTCAACTGAGGGCTTCACTCACAATGGTGAACCTGTCAGTATTTGTATATTATAACTATCATGCCGAATTTAAATAAGTGCAAGGCGATGCACGTAGAGTAGCGCAACATCATTTTATGACAAACAAAAGCAAATAATCCTCTGTATACAAATTTCCTTACTTTATCTGATAAAGGGGTCAACCTTTAACTACATCGGAAATAATAGGTATCTAGCCGAGCTTGCCATGGTACATTTCCAGCTTGGGCATTATGAATTATATTACTTTCATGGAAATAGTATGCCGAATGAATTCTCAAACTTAAAAGTGAGCTGAAAGCACATAAATCTTGATCCTAGCCAGCCCATAAGTTTATGCTTAATATTTGCTGTATATCAAGGTAAAAAAGTATAGTACAAACTGACAATTACCTCATAAAAAATATGCATCAAGTTTTTGAGGTATATGTAACACCGATCATGATGGACGGTTTTATGCTGGATAATGGCGGCCTATTAGGCATTTCCTATCTAAAATCCTAGTAATAGAATATACTGACGACATCGGATACATAACAATGATAACCTGATAAGCGAGAATGCTGTAATAAACGTTTTGTAATATTCATAGGAATATTTCTGGTTTTTTAAAGAAAAGTCAAACAACAAAGATCGATATTCCTAGGTGGTGATAAGTCATATTCCAAAGAATTTATCATTTTGGATATCCATTTCTAACCGCGTCACGCACTCTATTTTCTGGCGAGAGAGTAGCCAGGTGACATGACAATTAATTTTAAAGAAAAGACATCCATCTATTTTCTAAATTAAATAAACGCCGCCATCCACACTACAGAGTGTGGAATAAAACATATTCAGCCGTCACGGATAAACTCCACAATACCTAAAAAAATCCCAGACAACAATGGCGTTGTAAGAACGTCTACTGACTCAGCGTGTTTAGATAATGCGGTCTCTGTTTAATACTACTAATGTCTGTTCAAAAACTACACAATGTAGAAAAATATTTAGAAATAGATCAAGTGGGAGTTTTTTCTGACTACCGTTTACTACAGGATGATATCTCGGCGATGCTCTGCGTTAATTCCGACAACTATCGCACGAGCCGGCAGTTATGTAATAGCAGTTTATATCAAGAAGCATTACATTTGTATGACTAGATTTTCTATGAGGTCAAGACAAAATAGACTATCTCTGGGTTTACCGGTGTCTCACACCGAACAGGGGCTAGTATATATTCTAATTTACCTATTTTATCTTTAAGAATTACAATATGCAAAATTTTGCCAAATTTCTGAAATTTATATGGCTGCTGCTGATAGGTAAATATCTACCGGAGTAAGTTGTTAAGCAAGAAACCACTCTAATCCAGGCGAAGCTGATGGATATTAATTACCCGTTGTTATCAGCCTGGAGTTTGAGGCCGCTACTAACTCTTAATCCGGACCTATTTCATGGCAACAATTGTCTGGCGAGTTCGCGGGTGAAATACGAATGCGCTGCCAAAATAAATTTGTAACGCTTATTTACATTAGCTATTAGGTTGACCTCTTTAACAGCGATGTTATTTACCCTCTCCTGTCGCTGAATAGCTAGTCGAAGCTTAACCGGACTATCAGGAACAACACCTGGTGTTTAATACGATTCAGAACAAGAACATAACTACCTTTTCGGACTAGATCGTCAACCTGACAAGAAGAATGGGTATTGGTTTTCATGGACACATGAAAAACTGAAGATTCCTGTACCAGCAGCGCGGCCAATAAATGCATTTCACCTTATCTAGCAAAACAGGCTTTGTCAGAATAGTGATATCATATTCCGGCTTTAAGGGATATCTACGATATCGGCAGCCGTCACACACTCAGGCATCGTCGATAACCGATGCGCTAGAATATAAAACCACCACCCACCATAAACCCTCGCTCAATTAAATTAGCACACTATAATCTGATCAGCGTGGTTACGCTGCTTCGAAGTAATTGATGATCTAAGTACTATTTTACTCTACAAAATATTAATTTTCAGAAATTAATTACATAACTCGGAATAAATCTTCTAAAAGGAAAAACCGGGTAAATCAGGAAGACAACACGCCATATCACGTTGTGATATCGTTTGTTTATCCGAAGCGCTCTTTATGATCTCCACAAAAAATTGATGATTACAGACCGACTGAGTTTTTTATGATTCAAAAAAAAGAAGCCATATAATAATTTATCTAACTCCTATTGATTCTCAATTTTTCTCGACATGACAAGCATTATCTACCTCTAGTCATAATTACCAAAAGTTTCAAGAAACGCATAAGTCAAGCTTATGATGCTAAATACAACTCATTAAGAACAATTATTGAAAGTATATTTGCCGATGAATTCTTATCTATAGGGAAGAAAGATAATCCCAGTCTCCTTTGCCACTAGACAAACATAAAAATAACTGAGTCAATAGATTTGATAGATTCGGAGAGCATAACTATTTCTCTTTCTCTGGAAAGATACTAGAGAGTAATTTATCCAAATGTATAATCTCCCTCTACCCAACTAAATTGCTTTTTACTATTAATAACGACTAAATAACTTTCTTAAAAAACACGGTGAAAGTATCAACTCATGAGATGTATTTATCTGTAGAGAAAATGCTTACCTGCAACACTTGTGTTATTGGGTATCCCCTATCCGAACGCTACTAATATAACTATCCTGAATGTTCCCATAGTCTTTTTCTGATAAATCTATAAGCAAAAGCCTGCAGTTTATCTAATGTCAAAACTACCGAGTAACAGTTAGCACAGCAGATTTATATTTTCCCGATTACGACTAGGAACAGATTGCTTTCACTATACCCCATCTTTTCGGCCTTTTTAACATAACTAGCTTATGAGACTTAACGATCTATTTTTTGCTACCCAACCCTCTCTATGCTGCAGTACGCGCGCAAACAGGGTTTTGAAATTAATATCTTCTGTGCCTTTACACTTATTTTTAATAACTTAATAAATATCTATATATTTAGATTCCCATCATCTATAGCGATCTGAATATTAAACATACTATATGGGCATAATCTGTTTTAAAAAAAAGAGCAATCTTAAGATATCTGGTGAGACGATATCATTCGGGATGATGCGTCACACACAGCTATGAGTTTATAAAAACTAATATCTTTCTAGTTTTTAGTATAATCTACGCTAGGAAACAGTGACGGCATTATCTAGAAGTCACAGTATGGGGCCGTTATTGGAAAGTGCACACTTCGCTAAAAAGATAAAATAAGTCTGGTATAAACATAAAATACCTCTAGCGCTACCTTAAAACACCTCAGCATTCACATAAAAACTGTGGCATTACCGAGTTTGTAGGAGATTACGGATCATCGCTAAACCACAGGAGTACAGTATATTGGTAGCAGTTTCTATTGACACAGAAAGATATGATCTGACATTATATTATCTATATTCTAGCGAGATATTTTAAGATGTTATGTCACTATGATTTTATCGAATCTTCAAGGAGATATATTATTACCGAAGATATATAAGGACGCTAAAAATGATAACGCCTCTCAAAAAAAAACCAAGGTTCGCTTTTCTGATAAAAAGATTCCTAAGAATAAATCTATAAAATGCATTCTGTATGGTGAAAGGCTATTTTTATCAACGTTCAGCTTTGGCGAATATGTAACTGAATTGTTATCAGAAAAAATACATAAAAAATAAAAACGATAGTTATTAAGCTAAGTATATGATTAATATTTACAAAACAAGAGTATTAAATTAAAAAAATATATACTCAAATTAAATTTTCACTTACAATAGACCAAGCAAACCTATTCCTCTACCTCCTTTTAGGAGGATAGATGATTTTCTCTTTTAATTTAAAGAGTGGTTTAATTTCCTAGGCATAATATTTTCGAATATCAAAAGACGGTCTGTAAATTCTTTTATATTATCTATAATACCCCAATAAATAATTATGGGACATGTTCGGTTAAGATCACGTAAGAAGCGACGAAAATTAGCTGCAGTTTTGCCTTATAAAAAGGGACAAAATTCTCTCCTATGGAGTTGCACAATCTATATATTCGAAAAATAACGTCATGAAGTTTTGTTTGACATTTGCAAAAGATATCTATATCTACATATAGATAAGAAAAATACCAGATCTAATATTTTATTTTTCAAATTCAATCTTTTATGCCTCATTTCAGATAAATTTTACACTCCGTTGTCTGCGTAAACAACTATATCAAAACTATATTAAGGTACAGAACAGGGTTAAGAAAATTTCATACAACTGGCAGCGCAGATCGACGAACGAGAAATTTTTTTTTGAAATAAAACGACTATGACTTTTTGAACGGATGACAGTATCTCATCGGCAAATAATAAAGAATATAGCTATAATAATCAACATCATTTAGTCTTACCCTTTAGCAGCGGTAAGTTTAAAGATACCATAATTATTCTACCTAAAGTAGATAAAAAACTTTTCATTCGCCTGAGAATGAAACTTTATCATCATAATATTTTACTATCAGCCATATTTCTTAATGACTATTTTGTAACGAATAGAGTTGTGCGACAAACATCTATATATAATAATTCTAAACCAGACACTTACCTTTTATTAGGTAATATGTAAAACTAAATTAGTTGAATAACAAAGAATTAATCTTACTAGTTCTGATTACATATCTTAATAATTTATAATTTTATATACTAATAAAATATAAATTTTTATTTATAAACCATAACATGGAAAATTAGTATCTTATTTACTCTAAAATCAGGCAAATAAAGGAATCAATAAAAAATTTAAAAATAGAATTTTTTTCTGCTTAACACCAAAAGTTCAAATATAAAAATAGGGTGTAGTAAAAAATGCATTTCAATTATTGAAGCAATATTTCTAAACTATTTTCTCATTAAATATAATCTAAAAAAATATATACTACAATAATATATTCAAGTAATGAATTACTTATTTTATTCAATATAACCCCCCCCTACTCAATCCTATGATCATACAACATCATATTATTAATGAACTTAAATCTACATTTAAATAAGAGATTTTGGCACAAAAGACGCCAATATCAGGTGATTCAGTTATCACTATAAATGATATTTTAAAAAGCTTAAAATGGATTTATCCGGAGACTAAATAGTAAAAATCGTTCAATTATTCTTCTTAAGATCCTAAATCTAAATATAACTTAGCTACTAGCTAATGAACAATTTAAGAGAAATAATTAATTCTAATTAAAAATAGAATTTTTGTTATTATTTCATTTGAATTTTTATAACCTACTGCCTCTCTAGTGGCCATTACCAACATAGAATCCTTATAACAACAAGCCTATTTTAAATAATACATTATATTGGTACCGCCAATATTTTTTGGAAAACATATCTAGTGGGAGATCAAAATATACTTATAACAAAATACCTACGATAATATATGGACGCTTACGTTTTTAAATAATTAAGGGTTGTGACAACTGTCAATTACTATAGCATACTAAAAACAGGAACTTAAAAGATTACGCTAAAGATCATAAAAGTATTTAATAAACTAAGATAGTTACTGATATCAAAATGATATTAAGACTTTTTATTTAGTTTTTTGTAAAAACTAAATGTTAAAGGAAAAAACGAAAAATAAGAAAAATCATCCATAAATAAATTGTTCTCTACTAAAGAGAACAGCAAAGATAATCTTAATCGCTATTCATGATTTAAAGTGTTGGCATAATAAAAAAACCCATAACTGATATAACATTAATGAACAGAAATAATTGTTGGTACCATAAAAATCAGTTTAATCGTGGGTAAAGTTAATGCCATATCAATTATTCCTATGCAGTTACCCGATAGCTAAAACTATTCTATCAAAAGTGTAGTAATACTACAACAGATATCATTAGAAGTGACTAGGCAAAAACTGCTGCAACAAAAAATAAGATATAAATACGTCTACGTAATTCAATTAAATAACTAATAAGTGGTTGAAAACCATAAATAGACATTGATCAATTTTCAGTATTAGTTTAATTATAGCGTTTCTTTCTTTCCATGGAAGAAATTTGATCATATTTTTGCTTTTAGCAGAATTATCTGCCGTGGTTACTAACTAAATAATCTCTTCTGTTGTTGATCTTATTTATTAATTATGTTATAGTAATTTCTTGATCCGTTTTACCTGTACTTATCTTCATCAAGATAAGTATTAAATGCTTTTACTTTAACTAATTCATTTTCGATATAACTCTTCGATGATTGATAAATTTTCTTTAATAACTCAATAGATTATCTCAATTCTTCTATTAATTTCTTAAATTCCAGCCAAAACATTTATAACTGTTACTTCTTCTTACTTTTTTAATGTTTCCTGTAATTTTTGCAATTTAAATTCTTATGAGAATTCATGTTGAGCATTAAGCAACTAATGAATGCAACCGTACAATATCTAACTATCAACTGCTCTGACGATTACAGGCAATCGCTCTCTGTATCAGAAACAACAATTAGACCAATAAATCATTAACCAATAACAGTTCACTAAAAGTTATATCAAAACACCGTTTATACCTAATTTTTTACTTTCAGTCGTTTTTGTCTAGCTTAACTACTGCTTCTTTAGTAAGATTTTGTGTTAAAAATCAACATCAGTATACTATTTTCTGCTTTGTTACTATCATTAGTTTTAATATGATCATTACTCATTGCTTTTTAAAATTTTTAATCACTTTACCAACTCTAAAGTGAGTGAACGTAACTTCTTACTACAAAAATTAAAATAATCAGTAAAATACTAATAAAAATCTAACCGAAGCTAGCAATATAACTATAGAAATTTTTATTACTACTGATGTACACCTCTAAAAATTAAATTCAACTGTATATAATTCCATTATATACAACTAACTTTATCTAAAAACAGAGAAAATCTAAGATAAATTTATTTAGACAAACTTTATCCAATCTCATCTGTTTGATACTATCCCTGCCGCCCATGAAATTATACCGAAAAATATAAAACCAATAGCAGAAATTTTTGAATCAAAAATTTGTAATAAAGTACCACATAATAAGCAAGTTGCTCCAATTCCTAGTAAATACTGCCATCGTCTCTGTTTTAATTCCTGTCCTTGTAGGAGAATAGTAAATTTATCAATACTATCTTGTAAAGATTTGCGCTGCTTAAGCGCCCCGTAAATAAGATCAGGAATTTCTGGCATCTTTTCTACCAAATAAGGTACTTTTTCCTTAAATACATTAATAATAGCTACTAACTCCATTTGCCGATCTAACCAATCTTCAAGAAAAGGTTTGGCTGTCTTCCATAAATCTAATTGTGGATAAAGTTGCCTTCCCAATCCTTCAATATAGAGCAAGGTTTTTTGCAGTAATACTAACTGAGGCTGAACCTCCATATTAAAACGGCGTGCGGTATTGAATAAATTGAATAAAACATGACCAAAAGAAATTTCAGCTAGTGGTTTCTCAAAAATTGGCTCACAAACAGTTCGAATAGCAAATTCAAAATCTTCTACATTAGTCTCTGACGGTATCCATCCAGAATCAACATGTAATTCAGCTACCTTACGGTAATCACGATTAAAGAAGGCAATAAAATTTTCCGCTAAATAACGTTTATCTTCTTTATTTAGCGAACCGACGATACCACAGTCAATACCGATATATTGCGGATCTTCAGGATGTTCTCGATTAATAAAAATATTTCCAGGATGCATATCAGCATGAAAAAAGCTATCGCGAAAAACTTGAGTAAAAAAGACTTTTACTCCACGTTCAGCTAATAACTTCATATTAATTCCCTGTTTCTTTAATTCATTAATATCAGAAATAGGAATACCATAAATACGCTCCATAACCATCACATTCTCTCGACAGTAGTTTGAATAGACTTCAGGAATATAAAGCATGGAACTATTTTTAAAATTACGCCTTAACTGGATTGTATTTGCCGCTTCACGCAATAAATTCAATTCATCAATTAATGTTTTTTCATATTCTTGAACAACTTCTCGTAGACGTAAGCGTCGTCCATCTGGTAAAAGTGGGGTAAAATTAGCCAAGCAATACATCAAGCCTATATCGGCTTCAATAATCGGCAATATATCAGGGCGAATAACTTTAATTACAATTTGTTTATTATTTTGCTTTAATTTTGCAGTATGTACTTGAGCAATTGATGCTGAGGCTAAAGGCACCTCATCAAAATCATCAAACCAGTTTTCAAGGGAACCACCTAATGACTTCTCTATATGTTGACGAGCCAGTTGTCCATCAAAACTAACTACCTTATCTTGTAATAAGGCTAACTGATCAGAAATTATTGTTGGAAAAAGATCGCGGCGGGTAGACAACATTTGTCCAAATTTAATCCAAACTGGGCCTAAATCTTGTAAAGTTAAACGTAAACGTTCACCAATGGCTTTACCTTTGTGCTTATTTAATAACCAAAATAAACAACGGCGTCCAATCCTTAAAAATAAATTAAATTTAATTTTAGGAATAAATTCATCTAAACCATAATTTAGAAATACTCGAACAATAAAATAGAGACGTTTAATTTCTCCTAGTCTCATATTTTTCCTCCAATTTAACTAAACGTTGCTCTAGTTCTGAAATGTCTACCACTACCTGCTCAATCTTATTAACAAAACTTAGTACTTCAAATGTATTGGGAAACACTCGCCATTCTTCAATCAATGCATTTTTAAAATGTTTTTTTTGTTGTTTTAATAACGTATTTATTCTAAAAATATTTTTTTTAACCAAGCAACTCATAACTTCAGCAATAAGATCACCGACATAAGGAGCAAAGTAATGAGCGGGATCCCATTCAGCCGCATCAAGCAGTGCATACCAATTTTGTACAACTTGCATATCCCCTACAATAACAATCGTACCATCGTTGATTAACGCTAAAAGCTGTTGTATATTTTTAAGATATAGAAAGGTTACTAATCCAGTTTTTATCATACAATCTTCCGGTACAGGCCATTGGTTTACCACGTCAATTCGTTTCTCAGAGCATATAAATATCAAAGGTTGAGATAATTCTTTTAAATCAATCAACAAGACTTTGCCAATTAATCTTACCCTAGCTGATTTCAATGCCTCTTCCTGATAGAGAAATTTATTTAATATATGTTGTAAAAAAGAAGCTATTCCGAAATGTAATAGTGGAATTTTTGAATAGCTTTTAATTGATGAAATATGCATTTTAAAATTTAAATCCTTTATGTAAGGCAACGATTCCACCGCTCATATTAGTATAGGAAACCTGTTCAAAACCAACTAATCTCATCATTGTCTTTAACGTGTCCTGATTAGGATGCATACGAATAGATTCAACTAGATAGCGATAGCTATCGGCATCATTAATTATCATTTGAGCAACCCGTGGTAAAATATAAAAAGAATATGCATCATAAACTTTAATTAATGCTGGAAAAATGGGTTTTGAAAACTCTAACACTAATAAACGACCACCAGGTTTTAACACTCTAAGCATTGATTTAAGCGCTTTATCTTTATCAGTAACATTACGAAGACCGAAAGAAATAGTAATACAATCGAAGTAGTTATCAGGGAAAGGCAACTCTTCAGCATTAGCCTGAACATAATTAACATTACAAATAATACCCTGATCGCGAAGCTTTTCACGCCCTATTTTCAACATAGAATCATTGATATCGACTAATACAACCTCACCTTTTTCGCCAACTATTTTGGCAAACTTAACAGTTAAATCTCCAGTACCACAAGCTAGATCTAGAATAAATTGCCCGCGGCGTGCTCCACTGGCTTCTATAGTAAAACGCTTCCAGATTCGATGAATCCCAAATGATATAAGATCGTTCATAAAATCATATTTCGAGGCTACTGAATGAAAAACAGCAGCAACCAAATCCCCTTTTTCATCTTTGGCTACTTTACGAAAGCCAAAATCAGTGGTTTCTTTAATTGAATCTACCATCATTTACGCTCATTTAATTATTAAAATAATCGAAGTGTAATCATGTTTATCGCAAGATCTTATTTACGATCTAACGATTATTCCTAATCATGAATTTAGCTGTCTATCTATTAAATTCAATATCAATCGGACGTTTAACTTCTATACCTAATTCTTTTAAACTTTCCGTTTGGCTAATTAAATTACCTTTTCCTTCCGCTAATTTTTTGATCGCCGATTGATAGTTAACCTGTGCCTTGCTCAAACTTTGACCTAAAACCTGTATATCATCGATAAATAACCGCATTTTGTCATATATGCTAGCAGCACGCTCAGCAATTACTTGTGCATTTTGACTTTGTCGTTCATAACGCCACAAATTATTAATAATACGCACTGCCACTAATAAGGTTGAAGGACAAACGAGTAAAATATTGTTCCGCAAACCTTCATCAATAAGTTCAGGCGCTTCACGTAAAGCAATCAAATAAGCTGGTTCCAGAGGAATAAACATTAATACATAATCTAGTGATCTTAACCCATTTAATTGATGATAATCTTTTCTTCCAAGCTCTTTTATATGATTACGCACTGAATTAACATGTCCTCGCAATGCCCTTGTTTTCTGTTGCTCATCTTCGCAATTAAAATAGTGCTCATAAGCTGTTAATGACATTTTAGCGTCGATAACAACATCTTTACCTTGTGGTAAACGAATAATAACATCTGGTTGATAACGATTATTAGAGTTATTAATACTGACTTGAGTTTCAAATTCATGCCCCTGCCTTAGCCCAGAGGATTCTAATATACGAGATAGAATTGTCTCACCCCAATTTCCCTGAATTTTATTATCCCCCTTTAAGGCTTTAGTTAGATTAATCGTTTCTTTTGCCATTGCTGCATTTAATTGCTGAAGCTGATGAATTTCATGAGCTAAAGTATGACGTTCACGCGCTTCCTGACTAAAACTCTCATATACTTGACGGCTAAAACCGTTCAATTGTTCACGAAAAGGTGTTAATAATGAAATTAAACTTTGACGATTCTGCTCTGAAGCTCGACGTTCATTTTTCTCAAAAATACGATTAGCTAAATTCTCAAACTGAACATTTAACCGTTGCTCGCTATTGAGTAACAACTGATGTTTCTCTTCAAAAGCCAACCGTATCTCTTCAAGCCGTGTCATAACTTCACGTAGTTCAACTTCTTGATTATGATTAATTTCCTTTTGTAACCTTAATTCTTGGTCCCGCTGCTCACACTCAGATTTCCAATATTTAAGATTAATGATTTTTTCTTCATAGCTACCTTGAATACTATAAAAATCTTGTAATTCAGATTCTTTTTTATTTATTTTTTGCGCGATAAGCAACCAGATAATACCACCACCAAAGAGTATGCCGATAAGAAATGCAATAATTGCATATAATAACTGAATATCCACCTTGATTTCCTTAAAATAGTTGTTACTTCTCGGAAGAGAGTATGGTTTTTTTAGCTATATTGGCAAAAGTTGTTCCTTTGCTTGCAGAATAATTTGTAAATAGATCTGTATTTTAATTGTTATGGTTTTAAATAATTTACTTCAGGCTAGACAATTCAATAAATAAAACGATCTCATATCATAGAATCTACTCAGCTATCTTTTTAATTAGCTGATATAATTATCAGATTTTGAATCTGGAATTTTTTACTAATAACTCTCTGGTTACCAACCTTATTTAGTCGATGGCACCTAATTTTATGCTTATTGGAAAAGGTTTTGTACGATTTTACCCATCCGAATAAAGGATGGGCTCTTTATCGATGATCAGCTCAAAAACAGGCTTATACTCTGCATTAAACTCTTCAAAAATTTCATCGCTTACATAACCCTCTATTCTTTAAGGATTAAGATCGCAACTTGTTATTTTCTTTTACTTCCTCCTTCTTCAGGGTTTTTTAGCTTTCCTATATGGATATAATACTCCCCCTTCAAAAGTTTCATGGAAAAATCTTTCATTGACTTCAGTAATAGAACTTAGTCAACTTAAGTTAATTGTTACTTCTGAAGCAAAGAATCAAGGACATCAATCTAAATACTGTTTTAAATCAATATTTATTTGTTTTCTAACTTCCGTAAAATTTAAGTTATTTAACATACATCGCAGATAATTAAACTATTTATCCTTTTGATGTAGTTTTGCAAGCAAACTTCCAATAAGATTATTAAATGCTTTCCTGCAATCGGGGATTTTACAATGATATCGCTGTAACCCTAATAAATATTCATAGTAGATATCACACTTAATGTGATACTATTGGCGTAATAAAATAAAATAAGTTTATTTAATGCATGAATCAATATCATCCGACAGATTATCGGCAAGTCAATTAATGAGATGCAGCACTCTATTGATATAGAGTGAAAAGAATTTTTTTTAATTTATATGATTGTTTTCTTTTTCAGAATAATCTCTGTAGAAAAATTCTTCATACAGTACAAGGGATTTCTATCAACAACATTTGCAGGGTAACTTTTTTAAATAATTTAAGTTTAACTTTGAACCAGTTTTTCATAAGACTACAATGTAATTTCTACTTATTACTTAATTTAGGTAATATCTGATTATACAGCAAAACATATCAATACAAACTAATCTCAATCTACTAACTAAAATTAAAATGATAGCTTTGTAGTACGTATTCCATACGCTTATTAAATCGCTTGACCACACTGTCTATGTATAAATAGACGGACTAAGTCGATATTTTATACCAAGCTCTATATGTAAATCAGTAAATTCATATTTTCCGGTAAATAAACGTTTTCACAGACTAAAAGGCGATTTATAAATTCTTTTTTATCTGTAAGTATCCGATGGATAACTATTATAGATGTTCGATTAAGATCACATAAAAAGAGTTGAGCATTAACTACGGTCTCGTCCTTGAGTACACGAATAAAAATTCATTAAGTGGCGCTATCTATGCTTATAAAAAAAGATAACATCGTAAAGTTTTATTTACATATTTCAGAAAATATTCATATCTACATAAAAATAAGCATACTCATAACCTTATACGCTTTATGTTCAGATTCGTAACTTTTCCCTTATTTCATTTTAGCAAAATTTCTTACTTCAAATCTACCTAAACAACAACACCCAATCCAGATTAAGATAAAACGGAGTTAGGAACTCCGCGTGTAGCTCTTACTGTCAGAAAATCATTGAGTAGAGAGAAATTGGTTTTGCAAGGAAACGACTAAAGTTTCTTGAATAATTAACAGGATAATCAGTAAACGATGGGGATAATTAGCCCCCTAATAATCAACATTATTTCATTTTTACCTTTTAGCAACGGTAAGTTTCAGAGATATCATAACGTTCAACTAAAATAGATGCGGTCTCTCTTTTAGCCTGAGGATTACTCTAATTTTAGATGTTGTAGTTCCTGAGAATGGAGCCTAATAATCATTATATTTTCTTCTCAATTATATACATCAGTAACCATCTTGCTATAAATAGGTCTGTACGAGGAATGTCTATATAATGACCTGAGACCAAATAACTAATATACCCTTTTATTGTATATTTTTACTATTTTCATTCTAAAATAGCTGTTTTTTTATTTTATTATTACATTTAAATAAATTCAAACGCGTTACCATAACAACATTCAGGACTGATATCCCTCTTTCACTATAAAGACATTCCCTAGCTATTTTCGCTATTTCAAAACATCCAGGAATATAAATTTCATACTTTTTAAAAGAATCAAAAATCATCCAATAAAGCACTCAAAACCATACCTATTCATCTTCACTAATCTAGTTTAGATTATTCACAATAACAAGAATAATTTTTATGTTTCAATATTGCTTTGAAAGAGACTACAATACACTTAAATCATATAAATATTCTATCTTTTATCCGTCCCAATATAAAGATAATATTTCTGTCAAATTTTTTCTAATGCAGCATATAAAATAATAGCCCAGATATAAAAAATCTTGTTCTCCATCAATAAGAATTATTGGTTTTTACTTCCATTACTAAACTAAACTTTACTATGAAGTATATAAATATTAATACTATTCTACGAAAAAATATACTCAATAACCGACATGGCATAAAGATTTAACTCTGATACACTAATATGTAACTCAATTATTTTTCTAAAGGATTGAAACTAAATAAAATGGACGTTTATCACAGTGATTTACAATGACCATTAAATATTAACCAGCACGAAAGGAAAATTAACTATCAGTTAATAATCAAACGTAATAGACTATATCTAGTAATAGTTTCCATAAAAACCACCTTACAACTTAATATTGTCATTTAGATCCTCTGATAATCTAAAAATATCTAATTCATGCCAAATATCATCTATCCGTTTTTTTATTTTATCTGTCATGACAATTGGACGACCCCACTCTCGTTGCGTTTCACCCGACCATTTATTAGTTGCATCGAGTCCCATTTTTGAACCTAAACCTGAAATGGGTGATGCAAAATCAAGATAATCAATTGGAGTATTTTCCATTATAATGGTATCTCGTGCTGGATCCATTCTAGTTGTTATCGCCCAAATAACATCATTCCAATCACGAGCATTAATATCTTCATCACAGACAATAACAAATTTTGTATACATAAATTGCCGTAAATAAGACCAAACCCCCATCATAAGACGCTTAGCATGTCCAGCATATTGTTTTTTTATTGTTACCACAGCAAGCCGATAAGAACACCCTTCAGGGGGTAAATAAAAATCAACAATTTCTGGAAACTGTTTTTGTAACATAGGAACTAAAATCTCATTCAGTGCAGCACCTAAAACAGCAGGTTCATCAGGAGGGCGGCCAGTGTAGGTTGAATGATAAATAGCATCACTACGTTGAGTAATATGTGTAACAGTAAATACCGGAAATTTATTACCTTCATTATAATAACCTGTATGATCTCCATAAGGCCCTTCTGATGCAAATTCTTCAGGATCAATATAACCTTCAAGAATAATTTCTGCACTTGACGGGACTTCAAGGTTATTAGATATACATTTTACAACAGATGAACGATCTCCACGCAATAATCCAGCAAATGCATATTCGGAAATCGTATCCGGAATAGGTGTTACCGCAGCTAGAATAGTAGCAGGATCAGCTCCTAAAGCTACTGCAACAGGAAAAGGTTTATCTGGATATTTATTACACCATTCTTGAAAATCCAATGCCCCACCCCTGTGAGATAACCAACGCATGATCAATTTATTTTTAGTTAATAATTGCTGACGATAGATACCTAGATTTTGTCGTGTTTTATGAGGTCCTCGAGTAACCGTCAATCCCCATGTTATAAGTGGTGCTATATCTTCTGGCCAACAATGCATTATTGGAATACAAAATAGATCAACATCATCACCTTGCCAAATTTGTTCTTGACAGGATGCCAACTTCAATCTTTTGGTTGGCATATTAAGGACTTGCTTAAATTTTGGTAATTTCTCAATTAAATCAACGAATCCTTTAGGTGGATCAGGTTCCTTAAGAAAGGTCAATAATTTACCAATTTTATGCAATGCTTTAATATTTTTTTGCCCTAAACCCATCGCAACGCGTTCAACGGTTCCAAATAAATTACATAGAACTGGCATAGCAAAACCTTTAGGGTTTTCAAATAACAGTACAGGCCCACCTGCTCGCAGAGTTCTATCTGCTATTTCTGTCATTTCTAAATAAGGATCGACTTCATGGCTTATACGCTTCAGTTTTTTTTTCTGTTCTAATAATGATATAAAATCTCTGAGATCACGGTATTTCATTGTATATTTTCTACTTTTTAATTCATTGTAGCTGCATTATAAATTTTTCTATGCAGTTCACCAACAAAGGTTCAGTTTGTTAAAACTTAGTGAGTATTTTAAACTAATTACAACGCAACTAAATAGTTATTTTAACATAGATTGTTAGTAAAAATTCCTTTTAATGCATCAAAGTTTTTGCTAAAGAAGCATGGGTTGCTATAAAAAACAAATAGTTATACAGATCAAAGAGACTCTTTTCTAGCTTCCTTCTAAAATAAATGTGCTAAGTGGTATTGTTGAAACCAACGAAATATTTTTCTCTAAATAATATAAATGAAAGCATTATTTTCTAAATAAAAAAGTGCAAAATGCGAGAAGAAAAGAGGAATAAAAAAGAAAGAACGAATCGTGTTATTGTAATCAACTGAGATCGATAGGGTCATGTGAGTAATAGATTTTTTAAGAGTTTAATGCAGAGTGTATTAGCCGTTTTATTAAGTTAATTATTGATAAAGAGTCCATCTTTTTCTTGAATGAAGTTAAATGGTATGAAAATTTTGCCAACGAGTATAGATTAATTATCATTGCTTAATCTTATTAGGTAATAAGAGAGTTATAAGTTATGTTAATTTCTGGTAGTATAAGGTTCAAAAGATAATGGTATATCCTACCAATTGATTTCGTAAATAATTTTAACAATAGAAAATAATATGCCATAAAAGTTTAGTCTACAGGTTATCCACGAAACCAGATGTTATCTATATAACATTGAAATCATTTACAAAATCAATCAGTAGGATACATTACCATCTACGAAAATCCAATGTACTAAAAATTAAAATAACTCTATAATTTTATTATAAAAGCTAAAATAAATTTATTTATATAAAAAACTAACATCTAACTAAATTAGTTAGATTTTTACCACAATAAATTTAAAAAAATAAATAATAATAAAAATTAATTAAATTAATATTTTAAATATTAATGAATATGTGCATTTTTATAATTAAAAATTAATTTTAAAAATAAATAATAATAAAAATAAATACCAATATATCGCTTGCTACATCTCTTTAACCAACTAAATAACACGTGAAAATTAACGTTTACCCATTTTGTTTCGCAAATAAGTATCAAAACACATCATATATTATGCATTAACAGTCGGCCTTTAAGGATAATTTGTAGTTTTTTAATTAACAATTACTAAACAACCTATTATCATAGGTTATAATAACTGCAAATCTGCAAAAAATAATTTTTAAAACTAACCTGATAACAATCTTCAATCTGAGAATAATCTAAATGAAAATTGCAAATTAAAGCTTTAATGATATAACGTCGTATACAATCATCTTGTGTCAAGGATAAACCTTTCCATAATGCATATTGGTAATTTTTAATGGTATCATAGTAAGCACCTAAATTCTTTTGATTTTTCGCATAATGATCACCTAACATGCTAATTGTTGACACACCAAGCCCAAGTAGATCTCAGTTCTGCTGAGTGATATAACCTGAAAATTACGATGTAAGACCCCCATTACGTTGTGCAATAACCAATTCATCATTAGATTTAGAAAAATGATCCATACCAATAAATTGGTAACCATTTTTTCATCAAGGTGAAAAAATTGTTTGCTGTAAAATATCTAATTTTTATTCTGCTGTCGGTAAATCTTGCAGCTTTATTTTGCGTTCAGCTGCAAATTAGGTATATGGGCATAATTAAACACACTTGAACGATCAGATGAAAATGCTTCTACTCGCTCTAAAGTAGAAGTAAAAGTTTCTTTTTGTTTGTCTAGGTAAACCATAAATCAAATCAATATTAATAGAAGTAAAGCCCATGTCTTTAGTAGGTTAAATCAAAGCGAAAATACTGTCTTCATCCTGTTGATGATTAATTAAATATTGTACCTATTTATTAAAATCCTTTATGCCTATACTAAGGCGATTAAAATCCTTGTATCGCAAGTGATCAATAAGATTTAATTCTATTTTTCGCAGATCAATTTCAATTAATATTTCAGCATTGGCAGAAAAATGAAAATGTAATTTTTACATTACCAATAGGTTACTAATCTTGGACTTATTCAAATAAGTCAGCGTCCAACCCACCCCAATGTATTTTGGTAACAGTTCTATATTGGTAAATAATCTCGCTTGTTTTATTATCTCTTTTGCTAAAGTCTGCAGATAGTTATCTACTTTATATTTATGACGAGTTACAAACTTATTACAGCCATAAAAATAACACAGTTTATAACAAAACGGAATATGTAAATAAAGAGATAGAGGTCTATCAAAATAGCAGTTGTCGGCAATAATAAAACCACTATTACTATAATAGTGGTTAAATTCTAACACAGTAGGATAAGAAGTATACCTGGGGCCAGAGTATAGTAATATTTTTAATATAAGAGAAGGATCTCAAATAATATTTTTTCTGACATATTTTATCCTTCAATAATAGCTATTTACTATCTTATAGCTAAACTCACATTACTATATTTATTACTAGAGTATCTTAAGTAATAAAATTATTTTGAAATTATATAAATGGTATAATAACCCCATTAAACAAACTATTTAAAATGAATAACATTGATTATTAAAGATAATTATTGATAAGTTACTTATGATTAATTAGTAATAGATACTACTAATTTTATTAGGCAATAACACGCAGAGTTATTATAAAATCTAATGTATGATGATCAGGTTAAATTATACTAATACTTAGTGAATCTATTCTCATCCTTAAACTAGACGTTGTTTACTACCATGATTATCAAATCAATTCTATTATCTTAGTCTAGCTCTTCTAAGAAGACGAGAGCAGATTGAAATAGCATTGAAATAGTTGTTTTTTGAAGCACAGCGCTTCGCGCTTCGGCTTCATATCCTAAACCATTGAAAAAGCCGATTTAATCGGATTCATCGTTCTTATGATGCCTATTTCGGCTACAGGGAGGGATAGAATCCAGCCATTCTTTTCACCCTTTCTTCAAATTCTTTATTGCTGAATAATACGCTGAAACCTTATCAACAAAACATCAATGGATTTATTAGTGTCATTGCAGTAGCCATTTTTCTAGGGAGAGACTCTCTCTGCACCTTAAACTTTAACTTTCGATTTCATGGACTTTGTAGAGTGAAGTCAGTGTATTAACTATTTTGTGTAGCTAATAGCGTTAGTGCTGCGTATCCGGAAATATTCTTTGCCATCATTGCAATTTCCAAAAACCAAAAGATTAAGCTTACATAGCAAGCCTGTGAGGCACAATTAAGTAACGCGCTCGCAGGCCATTAAAAATATTTAGATCAGTTTTCTTCTGACTTTTGATAACTATTTTCAACTGCAATCAACTCTCCTTAGATCCATGTGCAGTGATGCCGATAATGAGAAGCAGGGGAAAGGCAATCCATTTTTCCTGATAGAATAGTACATATGCCATCAGCACAAAATAAAGGTAGAGGTATTGATTAATCACGAAGCTACCATTTCATATACTCTTGAAACTATTATTTTTTAATCTGCTAATGGTCTATGGACAGGAGACCATGTGCTTTTGCTGAGAAGTGACACAATAGTTTCATAAAATCTCCAATGGAGATAATTCGTAGATATACAGCCATGGTAGCAACTCTTCCCTACTTTTACACGCTTCAGATAAGGCAGCAGAGTAATAAGCTGTTGAAGGATATTTTCCGTTACAGCTGCTATTCCTTTACATTAGGTACTTTAATCTCAAGATCGTCAATATCTCATCTCTTAGATTGCCTGTAAAAATAACTGTTACGAATTACAGATTGATACCCATCGACAAGGCGGCGTTAAGTATGTTATCGCAGCAATGGATTTGAGCTCAGTATCAACAGCGCTGTTATCAACTGCCTTTGAAATCATTACAAATGAGTTCATTAAATGGATAAGGCTAATATCTAATTTTACAGATACCTATAAGAATAGAATATTCAGACATATCATCTATCTATTATTAAAATCATACACGAAATCAATCAGCAAGATATGAGACAGCATCTCTGAAATCACATACATCAGAAATGAGAATAGATAAATTAATATATAGCAGAGTACAAATAGCACTCAGATCATGAACATTTCTGAAGCAGTGTAGCTCTACAGCGCCACACCATAATCTGCTACTTTATTAAATACAAAAGATAGTATAGTTTTTTGAATAATTTAGGTTTAATTTTGAACTAATCTTCCATTGACTGTAATGAAGTTATACTACTCAATACTGATTGAGGTAATTCCTGCTTGTACAGCTAAACATATTGATGCAGAGTGATTTAAAGCTTTTAACAAGAATTAAAAAAATGATAACTTTGCAACTCATCTTCTATGCGCCGTTAAATTGCTTGATCATAGCATCTGCTTGAAGATGTATCGGTGCCCTAAATCGGTGCTTTATGCTAAGCTCTACACACAAACGATCGAATTTATATTTTCCAATAGTTAAATCTTTTTATAAACTAAAAATAGAGTTTATAAATTCTTTTTCATTGTTTATAAGTATCTATAAGTACTCGATGAATAGCCATTAGATATATTAGGTTAAGATCAGGTAAGAAGCATCGAATATTAACCGCAGTCTTGAACTTATAAAGACGGATAAAATCCATCTAGTAGTGTACTTTATTCCTATAAAAAGATAACGTCGTGAATTTTATTTGTCATTTTACGAAAAATATTGTAAATCTGCTTATCCAGATAAGGATGGTTGTAGTTTTTTGAACTGCTTTATCTTTAGGTTTTTGGAAGCTTCTCCTTAACTTATTTCACGTAAATTCCTACTCCGTTCCTACATAAACAATAATTTATAACGGGGCAACACATATAAGAGAATTCAGTAATTCGCGTACAGGGAACCCCCACTTCCTTTCAGCTCATCTAAAAGGAGAGAAAAAAGTTTTTCACAGAAAAATAATTACGCTTATTTGAGCGGGCGACAACATCGTCTGGCAAACGATGGGATGCTGAAATCATCAGTATCATTCCGTTTTACTCTATAAAACGGTAAGTTCAGATATGCTATAATCCTTAGCCAACATAGATTCAGGTTATTTTGCTAGGTTTAAAAGCAGCACTTTGATTTTAGGTATTATAAACACCTGATTTTAAGGAGTTTCATGATCATGATATTTTATCCTAAACTATATCTCAGTAGCCAATATAACCCTGAATAAAGCTATCCGACAAAAGTCTATATAATAATAATTCGGAATCAAACTTCTATATAAAAAACTTAATATTCGTTAAGAATATAATTTCTAGTTATTAACTATATAAATATGTTTTTAATTCAGTAAATGAATTAATCTCTTTGAAAATATTAATTAACTACTCATACTTTTTACTTAAAATAATTAACGTCCATGAAGCGGTAACCATAATTGCAATCTTAGTCCTCCTAATGAGCTATCAGAAGCTTTTACCCAACCTTTATGATGAAAAACCGCAGTTTCAGCAATAGCTAATCCTAATCCTGTACCACCGGATTGTCTATCTCTCGCTTCATCAGTTCGATAAAATGGACGAAAGATTTTTTCTTTGTCTTCCTTTGATACTCCTGGGCCATCATCATCTACCGTTATTAAAATACCTTGATTTTCTTCTTTAAATGCAACTTCAATACGATTATGGGAGTAACGTAAAGCATTTCGAACAATATTTTCTAATGCACTACCTAATGCAGGAGGGTTACAATAAATTGCCCAAGCACCAGGAGAAGCCATAACATTCAGTGTTTTATTCATCTGTTCAGCTTCAAAAGTGGCATTATCTAAAATATCATTCCAAAGATCAGTAACTTTAATATTTTGTCTCAATATTTCATTTTTATGTTGACTATGAGCCAATACTAACAAATCATTAATCATACCATCAAGACGCAAAGTTTCAGTTTCAATCCGTTCTAATTCCTTACTTTCCCCATGTCGACGGCGTAATAATGCTGTTGCTAATTGCAGACGTGTTAACGGAGTGCGTAATTCATGGGAAATATCAGAAATCATCCGTTGTTGCGCGCTAACCATCCCTTCTAACGCACTAATCATCTGATTAAAACTATTTCCTACAGCTAAAAACTCCTGGGGTCCAGATTCCAGTTCAGGGTGTTGACGTAAATTACCATTAGCAACATCATCTGCTGCCATTTTTAATTTTCTAGCAGGTTTTGCTAAACTCCATGCTAACCATAATAATAAAGGAGCACTAATTAACATCGTTGTAACTAACAATAAAAAAGGCCTATCAAAAAGTAAACTAATAAAATTAGATTGCAGACTATTGACTGGACGAACTAAATAAAGTTGATAATGATCTTCCCCATCACGTATTAAAAATGGCCCTAATATCTCGATCCTGCCATATTTTTTCTTTTTCGGCTGATCTGTATTATCTGATTGCCCAATAAAATTACGAATTACCTGCATTTCATTAGGCATAACACCAATAACCCGCCCTTCACTAGTTACCATGATAAGATGCTGATCTGGAGGAGCCCACTTTTGAATGGCATTAGAAAGCCGGCGCCACCACATAAGATCATTAATTGGATCGCCAGCTAACTCAGCTTCTATGTGCTGTTCTAACATAATACCTTGACGGTACTCGCTCCCTAACAGAGGTGTGATTTGTCTTGAATCAAGTTTAGGTACCATCAACACCAACATTAATACTAAAGCCAGTGTAAACCAAAAAATAGCAAATATCCTAGCTGTCAAACTATTTATCATGTTGACGAAACCATCAAATATCCTCTTCCACGCAGAGTCTTAAACCAAGGCAATCCATCTGTCCGTTCAGGTAATTTACGCCGTAAATTTGAGATATGCATATCAATAGCACGATCGAACGGTGTTAAACGTTTTCCTAAAACCTCTTCGCTAAGATGTTCACGAGAAACAACCTGACCAAGATGTTGTGCTAATAAATAAAGTAAAGTAAATTCTGTTCCAGTAAGGTCGAGAACCTTGCCATTAAAGCTTGCTTCTTGTCGTCCTGAATTTAACTGTAAGCCATCTATATGACAAATTGACAAATTAAGATTATCCTGACTTTGCTCACTCCAGTTTGAACGTCTTAGTAAAGCTCGTATACGTGCAACTAATTCACGATCATTAAATGGTTTAGGTAAATAATCATCTGCGCCTAATTCTAAACCAAGAACGCGATCCAAATCGCTACCACGAGCGGTTAACATAATCACCGGAATTTGATATTGTCGGCGTATTTCTTTTAATGTATCAATACCGTTTTTCTTGGGCATCATAATATCAAGTAATAATAGATCGATTGTTGAATCAAGAAGCATTAATGCTTGTTCGCCATCATAGGCGATAATTACACTAAACCCCTCCATTTCAAGTAATTCTTTTAACAGCGAAGTCAGTTCGCGGTCATCATCAACAAGTAAGATTTTATGCATCAGTCATATCCTCCAGGAGCCAAAATACGACAAGAATTGCCGCGATGCCATGACTTTACGTTCTTTTACACGCTCTGACGCTAATTTTCAACTATACAGATATAGTTATTATTATATTAAATCTTTTATACAAAGAAGGTGGGAGTAAATTATTAATGCGTCACTGGGCAATGATAACTTTTACATCATCGCTATTTATTGCTGTCTCAACAGCGGCTTTAGCCGAAGCGACTAATGTTAATATAGTAACATTACAATCCGTCGAAAAAACACAGACTGTTAAATACGATAACCATATTTCTAATCATAATATAACAAGAAATATGCTATGTAATCCCTATGATATTTTTTTACCTTTAATAAAAGGTATTACCTTAAACGAAATACAACGTCAACAAATGCGTGACTTGATGGCTTCACAACGAGAACAAATTTTTAAAAATAAAATTTCGCAACCAGAACGTGAAATTTTGCATAATTTGATGACAGCAGATATTTTTGATGTTTCCGCTTTTCGCGCAACAGCTGAAAAACTAACTCAAGACATTATTGAGAAACAAATTGAAATGGCACGAATATATAATCAATTTTATAAATTATTAACACACGAGCAAAAAATGATACTAGAAAAACAACATCAAAAACAACTATCTCAAACGCGATATTGAGTATTTCATAATAAATCTATTTCTTTGGTTCTGGATCATTATCTAGATCCTCATCGTAAAACATATTCATGGAATTATTGTCTACTGGTAAATCTCATTGAAATAAATCCTCATGGAGAATTAGGCTCTATCGTTAGGTAACTACAACATCTAAAATTAGAGTCTCTTCTTTAGGCAAGAAGAGAATTTGTTTTACTTTATCTATAATCGTTATGGCATACTCGAACTTACCATTACTGATGATCATAACCATATTCCTTATCGTTTGCAGGTGATGTTTATCGCCCAACTCAAATAAACCGTAATTTTTCTGTAAAAACGTTCATCCCTCTCGAGCATAACTGCTGACGACTGTATATGATTCTTGAACCTTGTTATATCTTTATCTGATCTGAATCGCTATTTACCCAGACTAGGAGTGGAAGAATTTGCATAAAATGAGCCAGAAAGACGACTCTCTAAAGTCAAAATCAAAGCATAAAGCGTTTAAAAGTTACAAGCTCTAGAGTTCTATATCTGCACGTAGATGTACGATATCTTCACAAATGCTAAACGAAGCTTCACGACATTATCTTTCGTAGGTATAGATCGATTCCGCTACTCGATAGGTCTTTATTAATCCTTAAAAGGCCAAGACCATAGGCAATACTTAACTCTTCTTACGTGATCTTAACCCGGTACATATCCACAACTATCAATCAAGTACTTATAGACAATATAAAAATTTACAAATTGACTTTTTGATTCATAAAAACTTTCAGTCACAGGAAAAGAGTTACACTTACTCTTGGTGTATGGGTTTTTAGAGATGGTAGCGTATCCTACTGATTTATTTCGTTGATGATTTTAACAAAAGAGAGATAATATGCCATGAAAAATCCACTCTACAGGTATCTGCAAATTAAATATTAGCCTTATCGATTACATGAACTCATTTGTAATCCTACTAGGAAACTGATAGTATCGCTGTTGAGGCGCTGCTCGAAACCATGCTTCTTAACATACTCAAAGGTGCTTTTTTGATGGGCGGCCATGTCATCGCCCGTAACAGTTATTTGCTGCAGCGAATCATACAAAGTGGTTATTAGAGATCTTTAGATTAAAGTGCTAAAATTAGTAGATCACAGCAGTAATGAAATATATTTCAACAGTTCATTGCTGACGCCTTATCTAAAACGTATAAAAAGCAGCGAAGAGTTGCTACCATGACTAGTAGCTGAAAAGAAGGAGCATTATTAATTGGTGATTTTTATGAAGTTTTTTGCGATTCTTGGTGAAAAAGTATATGAAGTATTTTCCTACCGGAAATCATCAGCAGATTAAAGCAACGACACCTTTAAGAGGATAGACAAATAGTAACCGTGTAATTTAAACGATACACGCTACGTTTATTTATATATTGATGAGATATGCCGTCCTGTCAGAGATAGCTGATTGCTTTACCCACTGCTCATTTATAAACAGCGCTTGCGTATAGACATAAAACGCTCTTTAAGCACAAAGAGCGTTATTAAAAATCAGAATCAAACTTTGGAATAACTTTTAATGGGTGGTGAGTACGTTACCTTAATCATATCTCCATGCTTAACTTCAGGAGATAGTGCTCTTGATTTTTATAGTACAATAATAAAAATATTTTCAATATGTAGCACTAATGCTGTTGGCTATACAAAACAACTCATATGATCCCTTTGCATCCCCAAATGGATGCAGCACTAATAAGTTAAAGATAAGCTTAGGGAAGACTTGGATAATAAAAGAGCCCTACTATCTTTAATAAAACCCTTGATATTTTATTGGAAAAATTTTTAGTGGGTTAGTGAGCTTCTTCCAGCAATTTAAAGAGGCTGCAAAAGATCGAGAAAAAATAACTAGCATCCCCTATGAATGCCTATCAGCGCACTGGTAGGCATCAATAAGAATGAGTAATCCAACTTAGAAATCGGCTTTTGCGACAGTGAACCTATGAAACCAATGTATGAAGCGCTGTGGTTCAAAAAACAACCCTTTCAATGCTATTTGATCTGCTTCCGTCTATTAAGAAAACTTAGAATCACGGCTTAATAAGATTTAACTAGCTGAAGATGGTGCTAAATAGCGTTTAATTTAAAGATGGAAAACAAAATTCATAAAGCATCAGAATAAAACGTAACCTACCGCGCCATACGCCAAACTTCCTAATAACTTCCACGCTAGGTAATTCAGTAAAAAAATCATAAAGCATTGAATCTGTTCAAATATCATTTTAATTGGCTGATATAACTGTTCACATTTTCAACGTGAAAATTCCTTATCAATAACTCTCTAATTACTTAGCCTTATTAGGCATTAATAACTAATTTTATGCTTGCTGTTAAAGGTTTTAATATCATTTAGCTAGATACGAGAAAAAGATATACTCTTTTCAGTAATTTACTCAAGAAACGGCTAATACATTCTTACATTAAACTCTTCAATAATCTCATCACTCATATTATAACCCTGCTAATTTTTAGGGATTAAGAACGAGATTTACTATTTTTTTTTACTTTTCTTTTCCTTGTTTTTTACTTTTCTTATGTTGAGTATAACGCTTCCCCTTTTAGGCATTTAAGGAAAAATTTTTTATTGACTTCAATAATAGCCATTTAGTATATTTATACTGACTTGCTGACCGCTGAAGCAAAAAACTAATGACGTCAATCTAAACGTTATTTTAAAATTAATACCTTCTTGTTTTGCTGATTTTTATAAAATCAAGATATTTAATATATATCTCAGATAGCTAAACTATTTATCCTTGTATATAGTATCGAAGAGGACTTCTAGTAAGATTGTTAAATCTTTTTTTTTGCCATCGAGGATTTCGCAACGAAATTAGTGTATAATTTTAATGAACGCTTCCAGCGGGAAGCGTATTTTATGAAATAATATCAAAAGGATAAAAATGGAATAAATTGCTTCAATACATGAATTAATGTCATCTGACAAATTATCACCGAACCAACTAATAAGGTGCAGTTTTATGTTGACAGAAAGTAAGAAAAGACTCTTTTTAATCTGCATGATTGTTTACTTTTTCATGTTAACTTTTATCAGCAAAATTCTTCATACAATATAAAGAATTTCTATCAACAACCTTTGCTAACACAGTCTATGACTATTATCATAATGATCTTCACATTAAGATAATTAATGATAATCAAAAATCAGAAAAAATACTGTTCCAAGCAAAGAAAATATGCTAAACGCGTAATGTACATTTAATACCAGAAAGAGAATAAGTATTACACCTAATATCATTCTAACCTAATGCTATCAGTGCTTATGATTTTGTTTGATCTATTTAAATTTCTAAACCTCAATCTAAACCACCGACTATTTATTGTCCCCCTTTGAGTTTCTCTTAAAACAAGGCTCTCTTTACAAGATAAAATAACAAATAGTTATTTTATTTATTATAATTTTAAGATCTTAATATACTTCAACTATTCTAATTTAGAATAGTTGAAGTATTTTTTCAAAAATACTAACCAAGTAGTAGAAATTATTATTTTAAACTTAGGTAAACAAACTGATTTCCAGTTGTTTCCCACACTGTTCTTGAAATTCATTGGCTACACTTATACTTCTACAAAATTAAGAAAAACAATGTTAAAGCTAGGCTTTATTTCAGTTAAATAGAAATATAAAAAAGCTGATAAGTCATTTAACCGACTTTTATTAAAAAACAATTAAAAATTTAAAATAGCTTGCTTAACACTCATTAATTAAAAATTAAACAAGCTATAACATAGTATTATACTCAATAAAGTAAACTGAATTTATTTAAAATAATTAGAGATAAAATAACTAAAATTTTGATTAAAATGAGTTATACGGCCATGAGTAATACCATAACAACTAATCTCTTAATAGTTAAAGTTTATATGTTCGTAAATTTACAATATTAGTTTAAATTCAGTATTTTCAGTAATTAATTCTACTTTACTGCCACTTGTTTGAAGATATTTAATCGTCACTTAATCATCAATACGTTCAAAAAACAATTTATCTATTCTGGTGCTTATTGAGTTTTATGGACAGCAAGTAAATCTCCCATCTAAAATTCCAATATTTTCATAGATATTTCAATTAATACTCAATAAAAAATCAGCACCAGGCTAAAATAGTAAGCTATGTTAGCAAAGAATGCTTGGTAGCAATCTTTTATAAGACAAAGGATTTTTGTTACAGTGGTTAATACTAAAAAAGCAAACAGTTATACAGATTAAAGAAACTCTTTCCTGACTCACCACCAACATGAAATTGCATCTAATTATTTGGCTCAGTAATATTCTATCAGATGATATCAATTTATATATTAAAGCAACTCATTCTACTTTATCCTTATCATATTATTACAATTAAGATCTTATCTACTGAAGATATTCATTAGGAATATAGCGATATTGTTGTAAAATCTCTAATTCCAGGAAACATTTAACAATCTTACTAAAAGTTCTCTGATAAGATCAAATCACAAGGATAAAAATGATTTAATCATATGCGATGTATGTTGCACAACTTGATTTTATTAGAGGTCAGGGAAACAAACATACATTCATTTAAATACCTTTAAATTACGTCATTGCTCCTTGTTTCAGAGGCGACAACCAACATAAATGGACTAAGTGATATTTTAAGTCGACGAAATACTTTCTTCTAGATTCTTTAAAGATAAAGAGTTATATTTCAGATAGGAAAGCTAAAAAATGCAGGAGAGAAGGAAATAAAAGAAAAGAACAAATCTTAACATTTAATCACTCAATCTCGATAAAGAATCTGAACGATCATATTCTTGAAGAGCTTAATGTAGAGCGTGGTGTTAGCTGTTTTCTTGAACTAATTATTGATAAAGAGTCCACCTTTTACTTGGACAAGCACAATTACACAAAACCTTTGTTAGTAAGCATGAAATTAGTCACCATTATCTAATAATGATTAGAAATTATTAATAAGAAATTCCACATTTAAATATAAAATTATTTCAGTTAATTAAAAGGATAGCTGAGTAGATTTTTCATTATGAAGGATTGTTTTATTTATTGAATTACCTGGTATAGAGAAGATTTTTAAAACTAGAACAATTAAAATATAGATATAGCTATAAACTTTTCTTTGATAAAAGAAACAATCTTTAACAACATAATTAAGTATTATAAAGATATATTAATATTTAACATCAATAAATGCATAAAAACCTATTTTATAACCCAAGATCACGCAATATTGATTACTAACGACAACTAATCAAATAAAATAGCTATATAAATTAAAAATAAAAACAGCAACGCCAAGTTAATTTCTTCTGATTTAGTAAAAGTTCATGTAATTCTACAACAATTCTATCAACTACAGATTCAATTGCGCTATTTAATAATTCAATAATACCTATCAATACTATTAATCTAATAAGATATTAGAATTTAATTCATTACAAATCAAGTAAAAAATCTACAATTATAGCAATAAACCATCATTAGTTGCTTCTTATTTAAGAGCGACTTCGCTCTTCCAAGCTGATCTAACCCTTTCAACGAATAACCAATTGCTTTAATAATTAAGATTAAGCCCGTTGTTTGATTTGTTATAAACTTACTTTATAAGTTAAATAACTATGAGATTTAATGTAATTATTATCTTTTAAACAGATATTAATTACTATTTCTGATATGCTTTATATAATTCATACAAGAGGTTATCGATTATCTATGTCTTTTTGGCGTAAAATTTACTATAATCTATTAAATTTACCAATGAAATTTTTGGTAAAAAGTAAACTTATACCAGCAGATCCAATTAAAGAATTACATCTTGATACGACACGTCCTTTTCTATATTTATTCCCTTATCATTCTAAAACAGATTTATTGACGTTACGTCAACAATGTTACTCTATTGGTTTACCTGATCCACTCGATCCGATTGAACTAGATAAAATTAAATTACCCGCCTATGTCTTTATTGATAATGGACCGCGTATATTTCGTTATTATTCGCTAGATCCACGTAAAGATTCAGTGAAAACATTCACTACATATCTTGATCTGCATTGCGATAATCCCAATCTAAATATTCAGATGCTACCTGTATCAGTGATGTTCGGTAGAGCGCCTGGTCGAGAAGGCCACTTGCCAGCACCGCCGTTACGTTTTCTTAATGGTATCCAAAAATTCTTTGCCGTTATCTGGTTAGGACGTGATAGTTTTATTCGTTTTTCTCCCACAGTCTCTTTACAACAAATAGCTTGCGAATATGGTACTGATAAAATTATTGCCAACAAACTTTCTCGGGTAGCCAGAATTCACTATTCACGGCAACGATTAGCGGCAGTTGGGCCCAAACTCCCTGTACGTCACGACCTCTTCAATAAACTATTAACTTCAAAAGCAATTCAGAAAGCAGTTGAAGATGAAGCTAAAACTAAGAAAATTTCACTTAAAAAGTCAAAACATAATGCAATTGCCATGATGGAAGAAATTGTTGCTAATTTTTCCTATGAAGCAATCCGTATTACTGATCGCATACTCAGTTGCACATGGAATCGACTCTATCAAGGAATTAATGTGCAACATGCTGAACGTGTGCGTCAATTAGCAGAAGATGGTCATGAAATTGTCTATATTCCTTCTCATCGTAGTCATATGGATTATCTATTATTATCTTATGTACTTTATCATCAAGGTTTAGTTCCTCCTCATATCGCTGCAGGTATCAATCTTAATTTTTGGCCAGCTGGGCCAATTTTTCGTCATTTAGGTGCTTTTTTTATTCGTCGTTCTTTTAAAAGTAATAAACTTTACTCCACTATATTTCGTGAATATCTCAGTGAATTATTTGCGCGTGGTTATTCAATTGAATATTTTATTGAAGGTGGTCGATCCCGAACAGGTCGGCTATTGGACCCAAAAACTGGTACATTGTCAATGACTCTACAAGCAATGCTAAGAGGTGATTCACCTCCAATTACTATTGTTCCTATCTTCATAGGTTATGAACATGTATTAGAAGTTGACACCTACGCTAAGGAGCTAAAAGGTGCAGAAAAAGAGAAAGAAGGGTTTTTCTCAATGCTAAGAGGTCTATGTAAATTGCGTAAACTAGGACAAGGTTATGTTAACTTTAGCCAACCGATTACATTAATACAATATTTAAATAAACATGCTCCAGAGTGGCGTCATTCTATTAATGCTGTTGATCCTCAACGTCCAATATGGTTAAATTCAATTGTAACTCGGCTAGCTCACAAAATCATGGTTAGAATTAACAATGCCGCTGCCGCGAATGCAGTCAATTTATGTTCAACAGCCTTATTAGCTTCATGCCAGCGCGCATTAACCCGTGAACAATTAATTGAACAAATAGAATGTTACCTCCAACTATTAAAAAATATAGCTTATAGCGATGATAGCACAATCCCCAATAAAACTGCTAAACAACTGTTAGAAGATGCATTGCAATTGGGTAAGTTTGAAGTTGAACATGATAGCATGGGCGATATTGTTGTTTTACCTCGAAAAAATGCCGTATTAATGACTTACTATCGAAATAATATTATCCATTTATTCGTTTTACCTTCTTTAGTAGCCAACATAATATTACATAATAAAAGTATTCAACGTAAGGAGATTTGTTATCAAGTTTCCATCATTTATCCATTCCTAAAAGCAGAACTATTTATGCGATATAGCATAGAAGAATTATCTGAATCTATTGACATTCTACTGAATGAATTGGCTCGTCAACAACTAATACTATTAATAGTAGACGGTTTTATAACTATCAATCCAGCTCGTATTCATCCTCTTCAGCTTTTAGCTTCTGGAATTAAAGAAATGCTACAGCGCTACATGATTACACTTTCACTATTGAGTACAATACCTAAAATTAACCTAAGAATACTGGAAAAAGAGAGCCGTATTCTCGCTCAACGTCTATCTGTACTACATGGTATCAACGCGCCTGAATTTTTTGATAAAGCGGTTTTCTCGACGCTAATAAATACATTAAAACAGCAAGGTTATCTTAATAGAGAAGAAGATACGGTTATCATCGCTAATGCACAACAACTTTATCATATTATTGCTAAGTTAATATCTCCTGAGGTTTGCTTAACCATTGAAAGCATAAAACACGTTACGATGGAGCCATTACCTGAATAAATCATCTATTATATTAAGATAATAACGTAAAACGAGATTTAAACTAAAATCAATTGTTCTTATAAAGAATAATCACTTAAGATTATCCTTTATAATTAATAATAATTTAATAAAATACCAATAAATAAAATCAATCCCACATAATTGTTATTCATAAATGCTTTAAAACATAATACTGGTTGACGATTGGCAATCAGTTTTTGTTGATAAGTAAATAAGCATAATGCCAATATCAAACTAGAAAAATAAAATATACCTAAATCTAACTGTTGACCTATATAAAACAAAACCAATACCATCGCTAATTGTAAAATACCAATAATTAATTTATCATAATGAGAAAAAATAATTGCGGTTGATTTTACAGCAATTTTTATATCATCGTTGCGATCAACCATAGCATATTGGGTATCATAAATAACAGACCAAATGATATTAACTAGAAATAATAACCAGCATTCCAAAGGTAAAGATTCACTAACTGCTACATATACCATTGGAATTGACCACCCAAATGCAGAACCCAGTATAATTTGTGGAAAATGGCTAAATCGTTTAATAAACGGATAAATATAAGCTAATAATAACCCAATAACCGATAGCCAAACTACCATCTTATTTAAAGTCAAAACTAATATGAAAGCGATAATAATCAATGAAAAAAATAGTATCTTAGCTTCTTTTTCTGTTACATCACCATTTAGCAAGGGACGTTTCTTTGTTCTTACAACATAATTATCAAATTTTTGATCCGCGAAATCATTAATAACACAACCAGCAGAGCGCATCAAAAATACACCAAAAGTAAAAACTAACAAAATAAAAAGATCTGGTAGCCCTCGGCTTGCTAACCATAATGCCCAGTAAGTAGGCCATAGTAATAGCAAAATACCTATTGGTTTATTAAAACGCATTAAACGAAAATAGGCGCGCCATTTATTTAAATTCAATGCTGTTTGCCCTGCTGTCAATCTATTTATCTCCATTTTATTTTTATAAAAATAAATAAATCTAGCAAAAAAACTCTATTAATACTAATTAATAAATAATATTATAAAAATAAACAGCTTAACAAGCAATTATTTAATATAAAATCAAAATAATCACGAGTCTATCTATTTCCATTAAATGGAAAGTTTCCTAATAGCACATTACCTAAATTTATTAGGTCACAGTCAGGACCGATTAATGCCTCCTCTTAAATAATTGCCATC
Source organism: Arsenophonus sp. NC-PE1-MAG3 (assembly GCA_052174455.1). GTDB lineage: Bacteria > Pseudomonadota > Gammaproteobacteria > Enterobacterales > Enterobacteriaceae > Arsenophonus. Next base: position 171,409 of record JBQMRP010000057.1, read on the forward strand.
CATATAAACTATGAACAAACATTACTAAATAGCAGAATCTCACGTAATCAACAACTTACCTATTAAGTAATAGACTACCTTATTAGTCCTAAACTATTTAAGTAAATAAAATTTTCTTGATAAGGTTTTACGGTTACTTGATAACAAATAACATGCAAAACACTGAGTTATTAAACTTAATTAAGTAACCAATTATATATTGGATCTGGTAGATTAATTTATTATGTTGAAAATTAATTAATCAGTTGATTACAGAAAGTAAGTAATTTATATAGATTTTTATTAAAAATACTACCAGAAAATACTTCTCTTACTCTATCTTCAGATTTTAAATATAAGAGGTATTACAAGCTAATTTTTCTCATCTGAGAATAGCTAATTATCACAAAACAAAATATAAGAGGTAACCAAACAATATGGTTTAAGGTTTAATTTTTTCAATATTTCAATAATATGACCTGATTATATCTATATTGGAAACAAAATGCATATTTAAATGCTTTTTGTAAGGTCTGAGTACTTCTGATCACAAGATATAGTTAAAGACCAGGAGTCTTGAATACCAGTATTAACAATATCTGTTATTACCTAACCGGCATAGCCTTTTAATCACAATTAATGATACGTTTACTAAAATAACGCATTTTGTTTAACAAAGAAATATTGAGGTATAATCTCAATATTATTAAGTTTTAACAGCTACTAATACGATTACATAAATCAATATGTAAAATAGCTTTATTTTCTGTTTTATTTATTTTTTCTCTGCAAAATATGCTGTTAATTGTAAAGATTATGTTAGCAAAAGTTGTTGTTTTGCTAGCAGAACAGTTTTATAGCCACTTTCTATTTTAATTATTGTGATTTTAAACAATCTACCTCAGGCTAGATAATTCGGTAAATAAATGGGCCTTCTACAATAGAATTTACTCAGATATCCTTTTAATCGGCTGATATAAGTGTTCACATTTTGAATGTGGAATTACTTACCAATAACTCTGGTTATCCACATTTATTAGATGATGAGTAATTTATGCTGCTAGCAAAGGTTTTGTACCATTTTGCTCAACCGAGCAAAGGATGGATTTTTTATCAATGACCGACTCAAAAAAATAGTCAACACACTTCGCATTAAACTTTTCAATAATCTTATACTCACATGACCTGTCAAGCTTGAATGATTAAAAGACTAAGATTCGTTAATAGTAACGAAATGAAATCGCTCTTTAATTTAACAGCAAAAAACATCCCTTTTCCTAAAGGGAAATAGGAAATCGGTTTACTTGATTTATTGTAAATGAAGATTTCATAGGAGTTTGTATTCTTTGATCTAATTCACTAATTTTATAGACATTAATTCTAAGTTTAGCTTAATAAGCATTATTTTCACATTTTATACATTCTTTTTGACAACAATTCTGCTGCATGTTTAGCAAAGCTCTCATTGATAAAATAAACTGTTGCTATACAAAATGTATTTATACAAGATCTATTCGCATGAATCTCGCATTCATCAGAATGTGCCAAACCCTAGTTTTTCAGTTTTTTTCTAGCCGATCATCTTTAGAGTCTTATATACCTTCGGTAATAGTGTACCTTCTTGACGATTTAATAAGAAACTATAGCAACATAACATCTTAAAATGTCTCCTTGGAATATATTTAATATAGCACCCAATAATCTTTTTCTGTACCATAGAACTACTATAAATACCACAGAGTCCGGTTGTCTAGCAATGATATAGAATCATTCCTTCCACGAGTTATTAACAAATCTAGTATATGAATGTTTAGGCTGTTATACTTTAATGCTTTGTAAATATGTTCTTCGTTCTTAAATTTGGCGTTGTTTACCACTATGGTCAAAGCTAAAATTCCTTTAGCTGATTCCAGCTTTTCTGAATAGACAGGAGCAATTTAAATGCCATTAAAATACTTATTTTTCTCGAACTACAGCGATGATTCGCGCGTTAGATTCATAGCCTCACACTGTCGCAAAACTTGATTCAATTGAATTCGTCTTTCTTATGATGCCCAGTGTGCTAATGAGAGGTCGTAGAATTCCATCGTTCTTATCAACCTTTATCTAAGCTTTTCATCGCTGCAAATACATTAAAAACATTACCAACAAGTATCAAAGGCTTTATTAGCAGCATTATAGTTCTCTGATAAATATACCTCCTTCCGCAGCTCACCCTTAACTTTCAATTTTATGCCTTTAGGAGAAAAAGTAGCGCATTATCTATTTTATGTACCCAACAGCGTTAGCGCTAAAAATGCTTGGAATATCTTTGCTATTGCATTCTAGAAACTAATGGCACACCCAAAACACCCCAGGCTTCTGTAGCAAGCCTGGGAGGTATACGCTTAAGCAACATACTTTCAGGCCAATTAAGAAAATTCAGATCAGTTTAGTTCTGACTTTTTATAATCATTTTCGATTGCAACGAGCTCCTTATATCCATGCAGCGGAGATGGTTCCCATCTCCGCCCACTTTAACCAATAGGTAAAGTCGTTCAGTCTATACTAACAGAATGGAATATACTTTCCGCCAAAAAATGAACGTTAGGCGCATCGCTAAAATCAGGCAAGTAATATTACCTATTCTATTCAAACTATTGCTGTTTCAGTCTACTGATGGCGCTTGGCAAACTATATTATGAGCTTCTTATCGAGAAGCGCGACTCAAGGCCTAAAAAATCATCGGTTGAGATCTCTTCGCAGGTACAAGTAATGGGTAGTAATTTTTGACGCTTTTTGCGTATTTCAGATAAGGAAGCAATGAGCTATTGAAGGATGCTCTGTTTCTGCTTTTATTCTCTAATCTTAGTCGCTTTGATCTCAATATTATTCATACCAGTCTTCATGGATTCACTGTAGCAAATAACTGTTATGATTAACGCAATGAACGCCATCAACAAGGTAGCAATTGAGCATATCATTGCAGCATGATTCAAGCAACGCCTTAATAACGTTGTTATCAGTTACCTAGCACAATCACGGATAAATTCATGAAAGGAATCACGGTAATATTTGGTTTCACGAATATCTCTGCATGAGTAAATTCATAGCATATGATCTCTCTGTTATTGAATCATCCATAAAATTAATCAGCAAGATACACCAGAATTTCTAAAGTCCCATAAACCAGAAATGAACCTAACTCGGAGTTAGTTGATGATATACCTTCCTTCCAGTTTTCTGTAACTTTATATGAAATCTATTTCAATCACTTCTTTCAAGCAAAAATATCATAAAATGGTATAGATTTATTTTATTTCTAAAGACATATTTCGCCTCTTATTTATGCACTAGTATTTTTGGAAAATCATCCTCACTAAAAGAAAATAAATAATTTTTAATAAGAAAATATTAGCAAAAATCTTTTCTCTTATCTTCATTCTAAATTTATTCTTGAATTTTATAATTTCCTACCAGGGTTCAATAGGATTAGTTAATTAGCGCCATTTATCAAAAAAAAATTCATAAAATACTTACAACAACCTAAGGTTTAAAAAACATTCTAGATTAGACAGTTTACCCTTTCCTTATATAACGCTAAAATAGATAAACCTAAATCTAAAAGTGCTATCACGACTGTAACTTGTTAAAAGTTAGATAACCTTATTTTTGTGATTAATTATAACTTATAATGTCTTGATAGACTAGTTACTCTTAATGATAAAATTATTAATGAATTAAAAGATATTTTTAATGCTGCAGAATAAACAAGCGATTAAAGTCCTGTAAGTAGCTAATGGGATAAATTATTGCATAAAAATATTTCATGTAAACTAATTTAGTTGATAAATAAAATTTTGGATAATGACTATTAAACATTTAAATTTAAAGATGTCTCTTATGTTTATGAACACTTTCAATCGTTATCCTGAGATAAGTACACTAGTCAAGGATATAAACAATATAAAATCTAATCGTTAAACTGCACCTGGAATAACCCGAAAAAATTTATAGTATTTTTAAAAAAATGCAAGGCGTTAAATGTAAGTTAATATTCATTTTAGATAAAAAATAAATCCTATATGTATGGGCGAGCGAACATTCCTGAAGGTAAAAGTATTGTCTTTCAGATGAAAAATCAAGCTAGAGAAAGGAGTTTATTATTTTTCTGATCGCTTTAATATCTTGGCAACAAATAATTAAATAGAAAATTGTCTTTATTACTTTTAAATAAAATTTATATGAATATAAAAATCTACCTGAACATCGTCAGGCATTAGGTGATATTTACCAGAATGAAATTCTATATATTAAAAAATTAAATATTCTTAACCTAAGAAATTTTTGCTAATTATTAGCAATATAAGATAAAGAAATATCTACTATAATTATATTTATACATACTTTAAATATAATGTTAAAAATAACTTAATTAAAGATCATCTACTGCTAATCATTACTAATGAAGCATGTACTTTTGATATAGAAAGTTTATCCAGTTAGATTAGAATCTAGAGTTCAAATAGACAGTAGCACTGTTATCAAGATCGTGAAATGTACCATAAATATCGTGTGTGAGAGCGGTACTAGAGCTACGCTATTTTGTAGGTTTTCATAATCTAAGTACTGCTTTATACTTTGTGATATGTTAATTTTTTAGTAATTCATCTAGATGGCTCGGAAGAAATTTTCTAAAAAGCGGAAATTGGGTAAATCAGGAAGACAACACGCGACTTCACATATTACAACACCACCCATTTATTCGAAGTGCTTCATAATTTCCATCCTGAAATTAATGATAACAAAGTCATTGAATTTTTATGACCTCCAAAAAGAAAGTATACAAAATATATCTGAACTCGATCCCCAGTTTTTTCTTGATATACGAATATTATTCGCCTCTAGTCAGGATTGTCTGTATTTTTGAGCAAATAGACCAAAGCTAAATCAATTACGCTGGATACAACTGCATTGAAGTTGAGGGTAATTAAAAGTTATACTTTCTGATAAATTTATCAGCTTATAGGGAACTAGAGATAACTCGTCTCCTTTGCTTATTGGACAAATAGAAATATAACTAAAGCAATAGACTTCACGAATACGAACAGGATGACAATTTTTATTTCTATGACAAGATATCCAGAAGATAATCTTCTCAAGATTTATAATGCCCGTTCAAATTAAAGTGCTTTTCACCATTAATAACGGCTGGAACAACTTTATTAAAAACACAATAAAAGTGTTAACTTGTAGTAGAAATCCATCTATCTGTTGAGCGAATTATTCTCTGCGGCAACTTATACCATAATAAATATGCAGGTGTGTCGCTACCGCTATTCCTCTCCTAAATGCTCTAACAACTGTTTTTGCTAAATCTGTAAGTTAAAAATCTGCAGTTTATGGTGAATTAAAACTACCGAGTACCATTAGCATAATAGATTCATATTTTATTAAACTATGACTGGTAAACATCACTTTCACTATCTCCATCTTCTTTAGTTTTTTAACAATAACTCGTCGCTACTCAATGATTTGTTTTGCACTTTCACCCACGCTATGTTGTAGTGGATATATAAACAGGGCATTGAAATTAATATCTTCTGTGCCTTGCATACTTATGGTTGATAACTAAATCAATATCGGCATGTTTATATCTCCGTCATTCATGGTAATCTAGATATTAAACATACTGTATGGGTTGGATAGGTTCTTCAAAAAAAGAGTAGGCGAAGGGATCTAGCGAAAAGCTATCATCTAACTTCTGCGTTACAGCGTAACCTAATAAATACCAATAGGTCTTCTCACACTGTGGAATATCATCTACGACAGGAAGCAGCGCAACTTTATCTTAAACCACAAGTACAATCTTACTGGGAAAAGTTCGCTTTGCTAAAAAGACCAAATAAGCATAATGTATAGTATGAAATAATTTGAGTACTATATCAGCCATATTCCCCTGATAGGAATTTTAATATATGTTACTATAATTTTTTATTGAATCGTTAAGGAGGCGCAATATCACTAAAAGTGTATAAGGTGCAGAAAAAAATAACGGCTCATAAAAAAAACTAAAAAATTAGGGTTCACCGTTCTAATTAACAGGATTCCTGTATACAGATCTCCTGCACAAATGCATTCTATATGGAAACAGTCTACTTTTTATAGACGATCAATTTGGCAAACAAGATAACGAAATTATTATCAATAAGAATTGAGAAAAATGGAAAAAATAATAGTTATTAAGTTAAACTTAGGATTAACGTTTCTAATATTAGAACATTAGGTCAAAAATATACACTCCGATGAAATTTTAACTTATAATAAATCCAATAAACTAATGCTATTTCCTTTTAACAATAAGGAGTACTTTTGTCATCTCTTAAAGAGATGATTTAATTTTTAAACCATAAATTTGATTACTACAAAAAAGATAAAAGATAAAATTTTTCAATAAGATATTAATTAATTTTTGATACTGGTGATCCTGATTAGCTACTGCAGCATATAGCATAATAACCTATCTATGATCTTATTTTGTATTTATAATTCCATGTTTAGCTTTTCAGGGTGTGCTGACCCTATAGTAAATTTGAGTCTAGCAAACCTATAGAGTTTTAATTAGCGGATTCAAGAAATTACATTGAATGGTGAAGACTTGCAGCATGAAGATTAGCATAGATATATTCATCGACTCTTATTAACCATAGCTATCTATATCTCTTATGACACAGATTCTATTTATAACATTTCTATAATTAGATATGATAGTTTAGTTTGTATCTATAGTGAAAAATAAAAAATATTTACTATTAACTTTTAGTGTACCTTGAACGAAAATTATTATGTACCAACGGTTTACCCCTTCTGGTGCTGAAGAAAGTATTGATGAATATATCTATAAATTTAAGTTACTAAAAGTCAAAAAAAGAATAAAATTTATTTATTAGAATCAACCTCAATATTATTGAATATGTTCATAAATCTGCAAAACTTTATTTAGTGAAGACCTATTACTTTCGATATTTATCGTGTAATCTCATTTATCGAATTAACTCTTTAAGGAGAGGGTTATTAGCTTTGGAATATATTATATTATTTATAACTCTTATATGATTTTTTATTAAAATTATGAATACTGTGTTTGCAGTTGCTTTAACAGGTTAAATGCTTTTGCAAAATAAATTCACTTCTACATTCTAAAAAGTCATTGTCGTATTTTTGTACTGATAATGTTATAGTTGTTCAGAAACCGTGAAAAAACCTCTCTCATCGTTTTAAAGTTAACACTTTCTATGCGATAGTTGTTACGGTGTTAGATAAATTAGCAATGCGTAGTGAAATAGATATGAAAATTGGTGGATAAAGATATCAAAATGCAACATATCCTAGAAAAATTAATCCGAGTTAAACATAAGAGATAAAATAAATATCTATTGAAATCAATGTTCTTGCTATTAGTATAGATGAAGTTGAAATTACCAAAATTATGTAAAAGTAGGCGATAAAATTAATATTGAGGAATCATTAATTACTATAGAAAGCGAAAAGGGATTAACAGATGTATTCCGTTACCACAAGTGTGAATTATAAAAAAAATTAAAGTTGCAGTTGTTGATAATGTAGTAACTGGTAAGTTGATCATGGTTTTATATACTGAAAAGTAATAGAAACTAACGATAAAACAATTCCTCAGACGCAAATACGGATAAAACAGATAGCATTCATAGATGCAAGATCGAGAAATAAAGTGAATTAAAAAAATTTTTTGTACCGGATACTGATAATAATAAGGCTTAAATTAAGGATGTAACACTTAACGTTATTGATCAAATTGCTATTTAATAATGCTTTTTTAATATAAAAGATAAAAATCATCGATGAAAGTACCAATACCTTTTCCTGTGAAATTAAATAGATCAGAATTTCTAAGGATGACGAAGTTAAAACTAGTTCACTTATTATAATTTTTACAGTTAATGCCACCGGGTGGCCTACGCCCCAGCTCTGTGCTAATGCGAAAACTAGCAAACACTAAAAATAGAAACAAAATTAGAAGCCTCTCACCCCCAATAAAGATTGGAATACTTCTGAGACTAAAAATAAATTTATTCAAATGATGCGATCTGCATCTAACATCAAATATCCGCCGTTTAGCGTATGAACTTAATATTATATTTGCTTAAGCTAAATGAAATTGGGTAAAGGTAATCTTCTTCGTTAAGACAGACGTTCAGGATTATATCAAAGAGGCGGTAAAACTTTCTGAAGCGAAAGCAACTATAGCGGGTAGTTTAGCAGGCCACTACTACTATGGCCAAAAGTTGATTTTTATAAATTTATAAAGTTGAAAAAATTCAACTTTCTTGCATTCAAAAGATATCTAGCCTTAATTTAAGTTGTAACTCAAGCAATGATCCCACACCTGACTGTCATGGAAGACACTAATCTTACCTAAATAGAAAGCTTTCCGTAAGCAGAAAAATAAATAGATGAAAATTATAAACAGAAGTAAAATTACATCATTAGTTTTTGTAATAAAAGAGGTTTTATTCAAGGAATAGAAATGCCTAATTTCAATATCTAATTTTCTGTGGATGTTCAGCGATTAACATTGAAAATATGTTAATATTAGTATTCCCGTTGATATTCCTAATATCTTGGATGGGCCTGTTATTTGAGATCTTAATAAAAAGGTATTATCGAGCTTTCCAGGTACTTGATGAAAGATCGAATAAAAACACGTGCCGGAAAATTAACTGAATCTAATATACAATGTACCAGCTTTACTATTTCTAGTTTAAGCAGTATTAGTACGACGAGTTTTGCATAGATTATTAATCTATCAAAAGTTGTTATTATATATGCTTTCTTGCTTATTAATAAAAGCAGTATGGAATGCTAGTAAATTTATTTTACGTCTGATATTACCTATGTTAGTCTCCTTTAATCATCGTATTATTAACAGCGTTAGACGGTGATCACTTCATTAGTCGTATTCCATAGTTAATGATTAATATTCGCCATTTTGTTATTACCTTACAGAAGTAACTGTACTTTGTCTATTTTATTTTAAAAATTACAGAATTTTTCTAATTCGTCTTATAATGTTGAGAGTTCTGTCACGTTAGAATACTTTCAATGATCTTAATAATTCTCTAAACTATTTGTAGTACATACGTTTCGATGGTTATATTTTTTTTCATCTAAGTGAGAGGAAGATGATCCCGTCGGATAACAAAAGTAAGAGGTCATGATGAGTACTGAAATTAAAACCCAAGTAGTGGTTCTAGGTGCGGGCCCTGCTGGTTATTCAGCAGCTTTTCGCTGTGCAGATCTTTGTTTAGAAACAGTTTTAGTCGAGCGTTATGCAACATTAGGTGGTGTTTGTCTTAATGTCGGCTGCATTCCTTCCAAAGCATTATTGCATGTTGCAAAAATAATTGAAGAAACCAAGGCATTAGTAGCACGTGGGATCGTTTTTAATGAACTAAAAACAGATATTAATAAAGTACAGTTGTGGAAAAAAAAAGTTATTGATCAACTGACAACTGGTTTGTCAGTGATGTCAAAAAATCGTAATATAAAAGTTATTAATGGGTTGGGTAAATTTACCGGTACCAATATATTGGTTGTTAAAGGTAAAAAAGAGACGATAACCATAAACTTTGATAATGCCATTATTGCTGCGGGTTCACGTCCAATCCAACTTCCATTTATTCCTCATGACGACCCAAGAATATGGGATTCTACTGATGCCTTGCAACTAAAAAAAGTACCAAAACGTATGTTAGTAATAGGAGGCGGTATCATCGGTTTAGAATTGGGTACCGTATATCATGCATTAGGATCAGAAATTGATGTTTCTGAAATCTTTGATCAAGTTATTCCCGCAGCAGACAAGGACATTATTAATCTTTTTACTAAGCAGATAAGTAAGAAGTTTAATTTAATGCTTGAGACGAAAGTGACTAAAGTGGAAGCTAAAAAAGATGGTGTTTACGTTACAATGAAGGGGAAGAAGACACCTGAAAATACACAGTGCTATGATATTGTTTTAGTGGCAATTGGTCGTGCACCCAATGGTAAATTGATTGATGCAAGTAAAGCGGGAGTAGAGGTGGATGACCTAGGTTTCATCCATACCGATAGACAAATGCGTAGCAATGTGCCCCACATTTATGTGATTGGGGACATTGTCGGTCAACCAATGTTGGCTCATAAAGGTATTCATGAAGGTTATGTTGCGGCTGAAGTAATTTCTGGCTTAAAACACTATTTTAATCCAAAAGTTATCCCTTCAATTGCTTATACTGAGCCTGAAGTTGCCTGGGTTGGTTTAACAGAAAAAAAAGCTAAAGAAAAAGGTATTACTTATGAAGTAAGCACTTTCCCATGGACTGCTTCTGGTCGTGCCATTACCTCTGATTATTCAGATGGTATGACTAAACTTATTTTTGATAAGGAAACTCACCGCATTATTGGCGGAGCAGTTATCGGTGTTAATGGTGGTGAATTACTTGGTGAAATTGGTTTAGCAATTGAAATGGGGTGTGATGCACAAGATATTGCATTAACTATTCATGCTCACCCGACATTATACGAATCAATTGGCATGGCAGCTAAAGTATTTAATGGAAGTATTACTGATTTACCTAATTTAAAAGTAAAGAAAAAATAATTTATTTTATTTTAAATATATAAATTTATTATTAGGATAATTTAATTGTTAATATCTCTTTTATTTAACTCAAATAAAGGAGATATCTTTTATTTTAAACATAAGAATAACATTCAATTCAATTGAATATTCTTAAAAACATTAAATAATTAATACACATAATTATAATATATAAACTATTTTTGCTACCAATAGGTAATTTTATTTAGCATAGAGGCAGATTAATATAAAAACTATAGCAATATTCAATATTTATTGATCTTGATGAATATTGGCGGTATATAAATAAAATACAGTAAAATTAAATTCTGTTATTCGAAATATGGAAATTACACTACTGGGTGTAATTGATATATGTAAATTATATTAAGAAATTTCTATAACCAAATACTTAATTTCTATCTAAAATATAGACAATTAGGCATTTTTATTAAAAATCAACTAAAGAGAACTTCACATTAAAGAATACCGTAAGCGCGCATCTGAACATGCGGCATAAAATAATACTCAAACCCCCCTATAAGTGGCATTGTTGAAATCGATAAAATATTTTTCCCTGAACTTTTTAAAGAGAAACATTATATTCCACATAAGGGAAAGGTAAAAAAGGTGGATGAGTAGATAAAAAGAAATAATAAATTACGCGATCTTAATTGATCTAGATAAAGATGGGTCATTGTAACGAATAAGATCTTGAAGAGTTTAATGTAGAGGATATTAAGATATTTTTAAAGCTGATCATGGATAAAGATTTCATCATTTGCTTTAATGGAGCTAAATGGTACGAAACTTTTGCCAGCGAGCATAAAATTAGTTACCATGATCTAATAAGGCTGAATACTAATAGAATTATTTATTAAATGGGATTCCCCATATTCAAAATTTGAACAGCTATATTAGCCGATTAAAGAGTATGGGTTAAGTAAATTTCATGGTATAGAGTAATTTATTTACCAAATTATCTAGATTGAAAAGATTATTTAAAACCACAACAATGAAATACAGATATAACTAGAAATTACTCTACGAGCAAAGCAAGAAGTTTTGCTAAAAATAAGCGATCATCAACATGATCTGATTTTTTTTTAGAAACAGTAAATTCTGAGATATTCCATAATACTTAGTCAAAGTTGACGCAGGCTATTTTCTTATATGAATAGCAGCACTAATTTTAGTATGTTGTAGCTGCTTAATGATAAAACTTAATCATTAAAATATTTTGACAAACTGAGTTATTAGCAAATCTCCTAGTATAACCGGTTAGTTACACGTCACTCATTTCCTTGTGAATCTGTTCTGTATCATTAATTGGACGTTGTTTACTACTAGGTCAGTAAAGTTAATTTCCCTAGATGATTCCCATTTTTAAGAAAACGGAGGAGCAACTTAAATAACATTAAAGGGTTGTTTTTTTGATTTAAACCTCTTTGCGTATCGACTTCATATCTTTAGTATCGCAAAATCCGATTTAATCAAATTCGTGGTTCTTACTGATGCCCAGTGCGCTGACAGGACATTATAGAATGCCAGCAATTATTTTTATAATTCTCCAACATCTTTATCGCTGTAGGATACGCTGAAAACCTTGCCAATAAAGCATAAAAGGTTTTGTTAGCGGCATCACAACTCTCTGCTATCCAAATCTTCCGCATATCACCTTAATTTTCGGTGTTAAATACTCTTGCAGAGTCCAGATAGCGGATGAGTTATTTTATGTACACACCAACAGCGTTCCTGTTGTAATCTTTTAACCTTAGGAACTTTAATCTCAACATCACTAATAGCGATCTGTATGATTCGCTGCGGCAAATAACCGTTACAGACGAAGCATTGTTGGGAGCTGCTCATTATAAGGCAGCGTTCAAGGTCTTATTGCAAAATGATTTTCAAGCTAAACCTCAACAGCGATCTACCTATTAGGTAGCCTTCAGAATTACAGATGAGTTCATCCAAAAGAATAGATATCCTCTAGTTTAGAGGATATTATAGAGTAACTTTTTGTTGCATATCATTTCTCTGTTGTTGAAATTATCCATGAAATTAATTAATAGTAATAAGCAACCTTCTCCGAAGGTATATACAACAGAAATGAGCATAACTCGGAAAAATAGGAATTTAACCGTTTATCTACAGAATTTAATATAACAAAACATCACCTTAGTCACCAGAAAATTCTTAAACGAATGATATATCGAACAATCTATTAGACATACATGAAATGGGCTTTAAAACCATCATTTCAATTTTACTAAAGAGCTTTAGATCAATCTACATCAATATATTTCTCTGTATAATCAGAAATTACTCAATCTAACATTGAGTAGTAAAACCTCATTGCAGTCTAAAAAGAATTGATTTAAAGTTAAAACTAATTATTTAATAGTATAATACTATCTTCCGGGGGGGGAATAATAACTAAGTTATCTTAACTAACTAATATGGAACTGATAACTAATTATAAACGCAATATATATTCAGTTGTTTGCTGCATAATTAAGCCATAGGTTAAACCGCCAACTGTACTAATAAACTGGTATTAAGTTGTGCTTATTTCTAATGTAGAGAGCTTCTGAGAAGGTAAAATATCTTATTGATTTTATTTTATAAATCATTTAAATAATAGAGAGATGATGCGCCATGAAAAATCTAACTTATAAATATCCGAAAAATCAGATATTACCCGGAATTTTTTTTTGCATGAACTCATCCGTAATGGTAGGTGATAGGTAGTTGATAGGCACCGCTGTTGATACAGAGCTCGAATCCATGCTTCTATAACCTAATCAACACTGTCTTGTCGGCGGCAGATCTGCATATCATCGTCCGTAACAGTTATTTATCACAGCGAATCATATGCAGACTAATATTGGCATTTTAAGATTAAAGTGCCTAAGATTAAAAAGGGGGATTGCATTGGTAACAGAATATAACTCAATATTTCATTGCTACCGTCTTATCTGAAGCGTGCAAAATATCGAAGAGTTGTTACTATTGTCTGTCATTTGAGATATTATCAACCGGTAATTTTTATAAAGCCCTGAACACACTTCATAATGAAAAGCACATCATTTCTTTGCTAGTACCAATCAGCAGACCGAAATTCTGATGACTTAAAAAGCGCAGATAATGTGGTATTTACGTAATTTAGGAATACGTATTACGTTTATTCTTTGCAAATGACATAATTACCATTATCAGGCAAACTGATCGCCTTTTCTTGCTAATTGTTATTAGCGGTACTATGCATAGCTATAAATTAGCTAGGTTCCGATAGAAGATTCTTATCAAGAATCAGAGGAAAACACTGAGCCAAATTTCTTAAGTGTCTTCGAGCGCAGAGCTTAACCGTATTTCCTAGATTTAGTAACGTGGGACGCGGTTACTTAGTTTTTTGGAATGCAATGGCAATATTCCTTGAAGTGCACCACCAATGTTGGTGGATACATAAAAACTGATGTGCTGCTTCACTTCAAAAAGACATGTAACCAAAAGTTAATAGTGAGCTGCAGGAGGTTTGGATAACAGAGAGCGCAACGTTACTAATAAATCCCTTAATACTTTGTTGGCAAAATTTTCAGCGTATCCTGCAACGATAAAGAAGCTGAAGAAACAGGAAGAAGAATGAGTTGAGATTCTACGATTTTTCGTTAGTCGCGCTAGGCGACATAAGAACGACAAACTCGATTAAATTATCTCTTGCAACTAGACTAACGAAGCTGATGTACGAAGCAATGCTGTTCAAAAAAGAATCTTTTAACGCTACTTAAGCTGACCCATTTACCATTTGCTAAAAAAATCGGGAACCGAGTAAGGAGATTTGAATTGCTGTAACCTTGTTGATCTTAGTGGTAAACAACGTTCAATTTAAGGATGGAGAATAGATTTATGAAGGATCATAGCATAACTTGACCGTCATACGCTAGATTTGTTAATAACTCAGTTAAGAACAATAAGTTATTCAGTCAAAAATAATTTATGCTATAAAACATATATAGCATAGAATGCAAAATTCATAATCTAATAAAAATATCAGTTAAAATTAACAATTATCAGATCAGCATAAATAAATTTAAAGACTAATATTAAAATATTTTATTTAAATAACAGCACTTATTATTAATTTAAGCATAAATATTAATTTAATTTCAATAATATTAACATTAAATTAATAAAATTCTCAATTTATTAATTCATGCTTCTCTATTCTATTAAATTAATAAATGTTGATCATAAAATAATTTGTAATTAAACTATTAATCGAGAATTTTTCTGCTTATTAATATTCAATTATGTTACTAGTTTATTATTTATTAGGATAATTTCTTGGTTTAGTTAACGACTATTACCCGATATGATCGGATTTAGAAAATTTGTTGTTTGAGTATTTCAGATAAATACTTTACTAAGTTATATTGTTTAAAATTACTGCATAGATTAAATGATAAATCACTATTTAATCTATTTAATGAGGCTAATTTATGTCATATCGCGTCATTGCTTTAGATCTTGATGGTACCCTATTAAATCCACAAAAACAAATCTTACCACAGTCTTTAACAGCTATAAACCAAGCTCGTCGGCAAGGAATTAAAGTTATTATTGCTACCGGCCGTCATCATGTTTCAATTCATCCATTTTATCAAGCACTAAATTTAGATACACCAGCAATTTGTTGCAATGGCACTTATCTCTATGACTATCAGGCTAAAAAAGTACTAGAATCGGATCCGCTATCAATAGAAGAAGCGACTAAAGTGATTGCATATTTGAAAGGTACTGATATCAATCACTTAATGTATGTTGATGATGCCATGCTATATCAACAGTATAATGACACTATCGAACGAACCTTAAAATGGGCAGATTCTTTACCTAAAAATCAACGTCCAAATATTTATAAAGTTGATAACTTCAACACAGCAATTCAACAGGTTACTGCTATTTGGAAATTTGCCACTTATACACCTGATATTAAAAAATTACAGCTTTTTAGGCAAACTATTCAACAAGAGCTAAAGCTTGCTTGCGAATGGTCATGGTTTGACCAAGTTGATATTGCTAAAAAAGGCAATAGCAAAGGTTTGCGTTTACAACGTTGGGTAGAATCACAAGGCTTAGCGATGAAAGATGTAATCGCTTTTGGTGATAATTTTAATGATGTCAGCATGCTAACGGCGGCAAATCTTGGCGTTGCAATGGGTAATAGTTGTGATGAGGTAAAAAAACATGCTGATATAATTACCGATCAAAATAGCGCGCCAGGGATTGCTGAAGTGATACAAAAATATGTGTTATAAAAAACTATAAAGCTATTCACAACACAAGGCAATAACCTTTGTTAACCATTACAACCTAGAAGATAATATGTCTTGGCTTATGTTAGCAACAGGTTACTGCTTTACTCCCAGAGTATTTTATATCCACATATGCATTTTAATTGTTGTGCTTTCAAAAATTTTTTTCTAGTCAAATAATTTGGTAATAAAAGATCCTATGTCATGGAATCTACTCAGCCATCTTTTTGATCGGCTAAAATAACTGTTCAGAATTTGAATGTAGAATTCATTTTACCAACAACTTTCTGATTACCAACATTATTAAGCAATTCTGGGTAATTTCATACTCTCTGACAAAGGGATTTCTTATAATTTACCTCCATCCCGAGCAAAAGATAGATTCTTTATTGATGATCTTTTTAAGAAAATACCTAAAACACTCTGCATTAAACTCTTTAAGAATCTCATCGTTTACATGACTTCTGTTGTCTCTGGCAATTAAAGTTATTAATAAATCTGGTGTATGAGAGGTCAGTTTCTGCGATCTGATACTTCATAAATTTATTTTCCATCCTTAAATTAGATATTGTTTACAAGTAGGATCAGCATAGGTAACCTAGTTAGCTAGTTATAGATTTTTAAGCAAACGAAGAGCAGATTAAGTAGCATTGAAAGGGTTATTTTTTCGAAGCACAGTGCTTCGTAGATCAGCTTCATAATCTTACTATCGCAAAAGCTGATTTAATCAGATTCGTCGTTTTTATTGACACCACTGCGCTCATAGGAAGCTATAAAATGCCAACAGTTCCTTGATCTTTCTCTAGCTTTTTCATTCCTGCAGGGATACCCCCTCCCTGAAATCCATTGACAATAAAACATCAAGGGATTTATTAACAACATCACAACTCTCTGCTAGCTAGATCTTCCGCATCTCACCTTAATTTTTGGTTCTACACGCCTTTGGAGAGCTAAACGTCAATACATTAGCTATTTTGTGTAGCTAATAGCGTTAGTGCTACATGTCCATAAATATCTTTGCTATTACATTGCAAAAACTAATAGCAGCATCTCCCATAGCAAATCTAGGAGATACAGTTTAAGGTACTCACTTGCAAGCCATCTAGAAGATTAGCTCAACCCAATTCTAACTTTTGATCATCATTTTCGACTGTAACGAGATTCCTTACGTGAATACGCAGTGATATTAATAATTAAGCAGTAGACAAAAGCGATTAAGATATACCTGATGGGACAGTATATTTCATCGGAATAGAAATAAACGTTAGGTATATCTCTAAATCACATAAGTACCATATTGTCTGCGCTTTTTAAGTCATTAGAATTTCGGTCTGCTGATTGGTACTAGAAAAGAGATCATATGCTTTTCATTGTGAAGTGCGTTCAGAAATTTGTAAAAAATTACCGATTGATAATATCTAAAATATACAGACAATAGTAAAAACTCTTCAATACTTTGTACACTTAAGATAAGACGGTAGCAATGAACTATTGAGTTATATTCTGTTACCAATGCAATCTCCCTTTTTAATCTTAGGC
Source organism: Arsenophonus sp. NC-PE1-MAG3 (assembly GCA_052174455.1). Taxonomy (GTDB): domain Bacteria; phylum Pseudomonadota; class Gammaproteobacteria; order Enterobacterales; family Enterobacteriaceae; genus Arsenophonus. The sequence continues at coordinate 188,881 of JBQMRP010000057.1, forward strand.
ACTTTTTAATCTCAAAATGCCAATATTAGTCTGCATATGATTCGCTGTAATGAATAACTGTTACGGTCACACAGCAGGAGACCTCATTGATAAGTCGAAGTTGAGCATATTGTTAGAATGGCTTCGAGCTTCCGCCTCAACAGCGCTGATATCAGGTAACTGACACTATTATGGATAGTTCATGAAATAGATAAAAGCACAGATAGTATCCGGTTTCGTGGATACTTATGGTAAAATTTTCATGGTATATCATCTATATTTTATTAAAATAATTTATGAATTAATCATAAGGATACGTCATCAATCTCCAAAATCTCATGACTAAAATGATCATAACTCATTTTTTCCTCATAGCAATCTATGTTTACTTTTAAAAAAGCTATCCTATTATAGGATAATTATGAACATTTCAAATAAGAATAAATAAATTGTGCTTTTTCTATTTTATTTATAATAAAAATAGTAAATAAATAGTATTTTTTAAATAAATTTAATTTAAGTAGATATGATATTTACTGTTATTTTTAGTCGATTTAGTTTCCCATATTGTATCAGCGAAAAACTAGTATAAAATTACAACATAAATGTGTTAATTTTTATTATAATTATTTTAATATATAAGAAGATATGATCATTTAAACTGATTTAGCTAAAATCTGGTAAACCTGTTAAGACAGTTATTCAATTTTTTTATGAACAACATATAGGTAGTTGTGCAGATTTTTAATCCTATGAAAAATATTTACTTTTTTAAGTATCTGATTTTATCAAAAAAAATTTTATTTAAATTTAAATATTAAGTTTTAAGCACAAATTACAAAAAATATTTTTGATTAAAAATATTTTTGTATAAGAAGTTTATAAAAATAAATAGGTATAAATTATACCACTGCTTTTCTTTGAATGCTCCTAAATTGTTAAGGAATCCGATAATTTTAATTATCACCTATTTAAACTATCGGTTTTTATTTATCACTAACTAATTAATTGTTTGGTCCAAGACCATTATTAGATCCTCATCACATTGACTTATTTAGTGTAATATATTTAATAAGAGATATAAGTTTATAGAAAATATCCTGATGAAGCTCATCATCAGGAAACTACAATGCCTAAAATCAAAGCTCCGATTCAGGATAGCGGATAGCCTGCGTATACTTTAGCTAGTCATTATGGCATATCCAGACTTTACCGTTACTGAATGCAAAAACAAAATAATGTTAATGATCACAACTATATCCCTATCATTTGCTGATAACTTTATCGCCCGCTTAAGAGAAATCGTAGGCGCTTTTTCTGCTAAAACGTTTTTTTCTTTATCTCACCTAAGGGGAAGCCCTGTTTAAGTTAGCTAAAAGTAGAAAAAATTTACATGAAACAAAGAAGGAATTCGTTTCCTTTAAAGCCGAAACCTAAAACGTTTAAAAACTACAAGCCTACAGTTCTACACCTGTACGTAGATGTAGTTATTTTTTACAAATACTAAACGGAGCTTCACGACATTATCTTTTACAGATATAGTATAATAGTGCTCCACTAAATAGGTTTTATCTGTCTATACAAGGCCTAAGACTGTGCCTAATGCTCGAGACTTCTTACGTGATTTTAAACGAACATGTCCATGATTATTAATATAGTACTTAGAAATAATAACAAAAAATTTATAGGCAGCTTTTTGGTTTGCGAAACCGTTCAATCACTAGAAAATATCAATTTAATCGTTTTGCGTGCAGAGCTTTGGTATAGAACACTGACTTATATTGCTGATGCATTCTCAAACGAGAATAGCATGATCGAGTGATTTAATGGACACAAGAAGATAAGCTGCAAAGTCATCATTCCAATAATGCTCAAAAAGTTTTTGATTATTCTATGCAAGTATATTTAACTGTGCAATCAGAAACTACTCAATTAGTATTAGGTAGTAAAACTCCATTTCAGATTATGAAATTAGTTCAAAACTAAATCCGAATTTTTAAAAAAAACTATACTAATTACGGGAAGTAACAGGTAGGATATGATGCCTACTGATACTATGGTATCCTTGGCACGATAATACCATCTGCTAGACTAGGGTTCATTTACTACCTGCCAAGTTGTCACAGCAGACACCGTGATCACCAATTAGAGATTACATGGATCTCTTGGCTCCAATATCTCTCGGGGTGATTATCCCATTCGGGATAAAGATACCTCGGCGCGTATCTAATAATCTGTTGCCATTTATTTACCGTCTCTAATAGTTCGCCTGACCTAAGCTCAGGAGCTAAATGAGCAGCATAGTTGAAGTATACCGATGACAGCCTACAAATTATCAATCTCAATATTCGTTTAGCGGGTGACTTTTTCCCAGGTGCTTAGTAGTTTTTCAGGCGGCGTTATGTCCAGTAACATCATTTAAACGCAGGCACGTCAGCCAGGTTGTTCTTCTGATAACACTTGCATGAAATTGGGTTCCTGCACCCAGCGATATTGGGCTAGCACAATAAAAATATCGTAAAATCAAATAGATTAAAAAAGGGCATCTCGGTCTTGTAGGTATTATTTATTATCATTATTATTTTTTTTGTAAAATAATCTGAACAGACAACTGTTAACTACCTTTTGTTTCACCTGGATAAAGGTCTGATAATAGCTCAGATAGTCATCTACATCATCCTACCTTAATCAACAGTAGACACCGCTAACTTCCCCATGCACGTAAAGTAGAATTCATATAGAAGAAAGTTAGAATTTTTCTGTTGTTCATTATACAAATTTTACATTCTTCCTTTTTAAGGAATATTAGCCAGGTGTTTACTCCATAAAATTCGATAAGCCCGCTTATTACTCTCTCTACTATCTGTGAATGCTAAGCGGGCCCCGGGCACATCTTTATCCACTGTTAATAAAATCGACCACTACGTAAAAATAAAACAATTGTTGATAACGACTTTGATCTGACCGGGTCTGTGAGCACAGACCCGGTTTAGATACATCGATGGTCTAATCAGGAGCACATCACGCAGCCTTCTTCTTTGCTCTCCAAGGTCGCCAGAAATAATGGATGGCGATATCATGCTGACAACATTTTCCAAACTCGTGAGGTAGCTTAGCCAACAAGGTGTTTTTAGTAGAAATAATTATCAGACAAATCCTTTTTACCTTCACAAAAATACCAACGACCTCGTCCTAAATCTGCGTCAGAGTCGCTGCTACCAGGAGTCTGTTAAGTAACTAGATTATCATTCAGGTAGTAAAACATATTGTGCAAAAGTGCTGTTTAGCACTAAATGGCGCACTACTAAAATCAACTGGATATGGACGGATATAGATAAAGTATCATTCAGAAGAAGGGCGCGCGCTCACTTCTATCTAACTACCGCCTTATCTCATAGCCAAGTCAATCAGTTTTATATTAATTAATCACTATAGCGTACGCGTAAATCCTACTAACTGGTATACCATCCATTAACTCATTTCTCGTTAATGATCGTTAAAAGAAATTTAAAGTGTCTTTATATAGCACGCCTACCATCAATAGCATATATCAAATCTTTCATATTTCATTTCATGAAATATATCTTCTATTGAAGATAGTTATCTTTTTAAGAATTCAGATTTAACTTTAAACTAGTCTTTTATAGATTGGAATGAAGTTTTAGTACCTAATGTTGATTAGGATAATTTCTGATTTATAGCAAAACATATTAATGCAGAGTAATTTCAATCCCTTCACCAGATTAAAAAAAATAGCTTTACAGTACATATTCCATATGCTGATTAAATATCGCTGTGGTCATACCACATTTGTTTAAAAATGTATTAGCGGGCTAAGGCTGTGTTCTATATCAACCTCTGTAAACAAACGGACAAATTCATGTTTTCAGTAACTGCACCTTTTCTCGGGCTAAAAGGTAGCTTTATATATTATATAATCAATCATCAATATCATCTAATTTTCCCCTTTAACAACAATAAATTCGGATATGGTATATGATGCTTATTCAAAGTAAATTTAGGCTCTCTTTCGCCTAAAGAACAAGACTGATTTTAAGTGTTATAGTTGCTTGATCATGGATCCTTATTATCATAATATTTTACTTTTAACTATGTCCTTTAATACTCATATTATCATGAATAGGATTTTAGATGAGAATCTATATAATTATTCGAGACTAAATAATTAAATCTATTAAGCAGATAATGACTTTGTTAGAAGAAGTGATAGTAATGAAAAACCTTGCCATTTAGTGGCGCATGCGAGGGCATGGGTGTCCGCTATTATTTCATACGAACCCACCCCTTCCCTCCTCCTATTGTACCATACCTGAGTAAGGGAGATAAAGATCTGTAGTGTGGTCATTATCTATGTATAACAGCCTGTATTATAGCAAAGTGATATTGACGATATATGTTATATATTATTACCAGACGACGGACTGCTACCCAGTTATATTGCTTCTATATTCCCTGGCTGTCTAGCATGACCCATTTACCTCGCCATCCAAGATTTTGCAACCTAGCCCGGCGCTGTCAGTATATTAATAAAGTCCTTCCAAGTTATTCCTTAGCAATAACCAGATCCACCTTAATTACGGATGATACTTAGAAGACCTACCAGTACCATCTTGGTAGGTAAGTATACCGGGTAAACCAACTGTGAAACTGCTCGAAGCAGTTTCAAATAATGTGATAGATCATTGACGTGGAAGTAGGTAATGATCTCTTTTAATTACAAACGAAAAACGACACCCAAATCAATCAAATTTAATATCGAAACGTACCCCTATCTTTACAACGTAAAGATAGCACGAATCAGCAGTTCAATCATGGCAATCGTCCATCTCAGGATATAGGATCGCTGCTTGACTCCTCAACACTGCATCTCTGACCTACATTCTTACGGATAACAGCTATCACCCTGGAGCCAGTAACGTATCAAAACTAATATTTAACCGTGAAGAATTCTCGAGTTCTCTCTTCAATACATCCAGCGCTTCGATTATCAGCACGACCTATATATCGGTCGAAAGCATAGGAATCTTCAGTTTTTCATGTGTCCATGAATACCAATATCCATCCCGACTTTCAAGTTGACGATCACATCCGAAAGGCAACCATATCCTTGATCTCCATCGTATTAAACACCATGCAAAATAGCCGTTTCTCAAAAAGGACAAGCTGATTCAGCACCCAATAGCAGATAAATTACATTGTGGTAAAGGTCTGTAATAGCTTACGTAAATTGGCGTTACGGATCTCCTTACACGCACCACATTATGCACTTCTCCCAGCGAAACTTTTATCTACAAGTCTATCAGGTAACCGTCCTACCGAGGATCGTTTTAAATATCGCGCGCGTGCCAAGGCAATAACTACATAAAAAGTTAAACTAACTATCACTGATCCCATTATGACGTTTTTTTTATTTTATATTCGCACCGTTGGAGTATTTCCCCACCCGCAACAGTAAATTCATAAATCTTTAGAAACTTAGCAAAATCCTGCACACTATAATTTCTTGAAGATAAACGGCCAAGATTAATATACTTACCAGCTCCTATAGCTACCTAGATTGCCTTATTTTAGCTTTAATCTTAATAATAAATCCAGTTAAACAACCATAACATCTACTTAGCAAAGCTGCCATATTACGCAACCCACCCGCTTGCAATAGTTATCAAAATTGATACAGAGAATAGTATCGAACTTTCCCGCTAGTGAAAGTGGTCAGGAAACCTCATTCTCGAGTCAGTTACAGATAATTTCCTGCATTGCATAGTCTTTGACTAGATAGCGATGACATCAACTAGTGCATTATAAAACCATGCCGCATCAGTGAACCGCTCTTACAGCGCTTGCGCCTAAATTTTTCTTGAACGCTAAGTAGGTTTATCTAACCAGATTGAATATCCCATTTTACTCTGTGAAGCGCCATAGTAACGTTTACTGAGTTCAGAAAAAAATCAGTGACTTTTTTTCGAAATTAACAATTAATTTCACCAGAGCGGTGATATCATCGATCTCTGCTGCTAGAAAATAGAATGCAACACAATTAGAGACGTAATGGACGCGGATTCTCTTGCGCACGGATCGCCATCTAAAGAATATTAGTCTTTAACATCTAGCTATACGGTGAAATATCAGAAATTTCCTATTAATACAATAAAATGATTCATTAATAGTGTCCTCTCTCATCGGTATTATCATCATTATATCTGACGTCTTTAGCATATTTATTCCTTATATACTAGCAGACAATACCTTACAAGGGCCCATAAATCCAGTACAAAACCATCTAAGCGTCAACGACTCTCTAGTTGAACTTATACAAGATGCCAACCTCATAGTTACCATAACGTGGCGTTCTGCATAAATTTCTGAATACATATTCTTTCTTGCAACTCTTATCAATTTTCAGTATACCGTTAATTACCTAATATTTAGAAAATCATTTAGTGTCGATATTGATAACGCCAGAATCAAATTTTGCGCCTCCAATTAACCTTTAAGGCGAAACATCTATTGGGATACTATTTACATTAGTGTAAGATAATTAACCATATCCAAGCCAAAATTCACCCGGGGCAACCTCGAGCTAGATACACGATATTACCGATGAAGTTAAAGGGTGGATCCCCACCAGATATGTGGTAGCCAGATCAGAATGTAGAGCATTATCTTCTTTTATTAGTCATAGGTAATCTTATGCAACTTGAAGTGCAGCGCTCCATTGCACTTAGTTAAATCTAGAGTGATGACTAGTACTAGAATTACTAATAGATCATCATCTCAGAGTAAGTTTTTCACCGAAATAGTAACAAAGGTTCGACGCAAAAGTTATCATCACCACCTTAAAATTCCCATAACAGCAAGCTACAAACCTCGACTTTGCGCTGAGTTCTAGAATTCAAATACCAGTTTAGTTTCAAAGTACAAGAGATGGGCCACATGGCATGGCAGTGGCAATTTCCGTTTCAATCAGTTGCTGTAAGCAGAATATAAATACCCGTCTGAGTTGTTGCGTTAGCACGCACAGGCGTATTCCTCTTCGGTACATTTGCTATTTGAACCTTTTATGCGACTATTTTTACAAATATTATTGTTTTTCTCACAGAGGAATTTATAGTCACTCTGTATTTCAATTGTTCTGGTTTTAAAAACTCTCTCTAGAGAGACAGTTTGCTAAATAAGAAACAACCCAATATTATGAAATCTACTCAGCTATTCATTAATCAGCTAATATAGCTATTCGCATTTTGCATGCAGAATTCCTTATCAATAACTTTATGATTATTTACATTATTAAGCGATAGTAATTAATTTCATGCTCTTTAAAAATTTCGTACTATTTAATTCCATTTAAGCTAAGGATGGGCTCTTTATCGATAATCAACTCAAGAAAACTGCTAATATACTCTGCATTAAATTCTTCAAGAATCTAATTCTTCACATGACCATCTTAATTTGGCGATTAAAACTGCAATTCTTTCTTTCCTTTTATTTCCCCTCTCTGTGTTTTTACCTTTTCTATTATAGAAAGTAACGCTTCTTTTTTATAGATTATAAAAAATATTTCATTAATTTTAATAATACCACTTACTACATTTATATTGATTTTCGCTACTTAAGAAATAAAGCAGTAACGCAATCTAAACCTGTTTCAAATTAATATCTGTTTACTTAGCTAACTCCCGTAAAATCAAGATATTCAAGATACATCACAGATAACTAAACAATTTATTCTTATAAAGTAGTTTCACCAGAACATTTACATTAAGATTATTTAATTTTTTCTGGAATTAGAAAATTTTGCAATGATATCTCTGTAATCTTAATGGATGTAGGGATAATTTGGATGCCACCAAAAACGGATAAGATGTTCACTGTAACAATATGGACAGGATAAAATGAAATGAATTCATTCGATACATAAATCAATATCATCCGACAAATTACACCGAGCTAACTAATGAATGCAGATTTATGTTGGAAGGAAGTAAGAAAAAATCTCTTTGATCTATGTGACTAATTGCTTTTTATAACAACCGTTATAACAAAATCCTTTATGCAGTATAAAAGATTTTTACCAATAACTTTCCACCATATGGCATTTATATAGGTTATAGCGCTATTATTTTCAATATCCTAGCGACCAGGAGTTTTCATTTACAATTATAGATGGCGATACAGTTCTTTTCTAATCGCCTCATCCATAGTTGTGTGCGATACAGGAACAATCCTTGCGCCCCATATGTGCAGGCGCATTTTGAATATAGACATTAAACAAGGTTATCGACACCTTATTGATAGGAAATTAGTTGCACCCGCGCGAGATTTTGCGCACATGTTAAGTATTGAGATCACTTTTTGTGCAAGTTCTTCAAAAGCTTTATAGGAAATCCGCCTCGTCAATCACATTTCACTTTGAAAGCTACAAAGATTAAAATAGAGTAGTGAGAGTTTAAACGCCTGAATTTTAAAGTTATCAAATGGAAACCGATTATCTATTAGAGAATTTTTTGTGTTTTTCCTGTCTCAGAACGTGGATTCATAAACATAACATCAATCTGGTCACAGCTGCTTAAAAGCATAAGCAAATAACGCGAATACGGCACAATATAACTCAACGTCCATCTATTTTTTCTGTCAACATAAAACACATTACATATCCGCCATCGCATACGAAACTTGGTGGCCCTGATGACGTTATACTCAGATTTATATTCCTATTAGGTCAAATACGGCTGGATTTTTCAATAATAAACAACACCTCCACTGTCGTCGAGTAATCAGTGTTATTATAAGTTATATACATTGGTACATTTTCGAGTAACTCCAGCGATTCTAGCACATCAATGCTATAAGTATTAATAGGATAATGCAGGTCAATTTTGCGTTGATCGGGTAATCAGGTTATAGGATATAGGACAATTGTTTAACAGTTCATATTAGCTATTTCTATAAAATCAACGTAATGAAAACAGCATCATCCACTAAAACAAATGAGAGTCAGGCACAAGTCAAGCTAATTAAGAACTACATCGATTTTATAATGTGATATTTGAACTATATTCGTATATTCAAGCGTTTCACTGATCACATTGTGCAGGAGAATGATCAGGTCAGACACCTCCCCTTGGTATCGTATCGATTTTTATCATTGAGCTATCTCATTATAAAATCTTATGTTATGAATCATCTAACAAAATTATGCGGATTTAGTTTTCTATCTGGTAAACTCGACCATCCTTACATATAACGCTTTACTGATGGCATTAGCTGCTTTCTCGGCATAAACCGTTATAAGCGAAATGGATTTCTTTCGTTTATAACTCATCTACTTTGTACGTGCTAGTAATGCAGTAAGTGATATTTTAAGCCAAATATGGATAAATGTCGAACTACTTTTGCTTACATCAATGCAACTAAATTATATTGTTATTTTTATCAAAAATACTTTAGTGCATTCAAATGATGCGATTACTGAATAATATTGTAGATACTGACCAATAAAAATCTATATAGTAATCCTATCTGTTTTCTACTCTAACTAGACTCAAGTATTTTTAGCCTGATAATGGTTATGTAGAAAAATAATCAAAATCTACTTTACCGATACAACCTCTGTTTTTCGCTACGGATAATAACTTGCTTTGAATATACTCAAGAATCAGTTCCCACTCTATTTCTGCTTTCACGTTTATCACATGAAAGAAAAAATAAGCTACTTCAATGAAGAGTATTGATAGAATCCGTCAAACTGTAAAATGAATCCCTTTATCTTCAAGATCGGAAATTAAACCAATCAAATATTTTAATACTAGTTCCCTCAGTCTGTCTAGCTTCCAAGCAACTAAGGTGTCACCTGATTTTAAGCAGTTTAAGACACGTTTTAAATCTAGGTCTCTAATCTATTTTTCTACTAACTTTATCCCAAAATATGTCATAATTTAAGAAATTAACGATTTTCATTATAAATCTTTGTTTAGTTATTTTTAAAGCTCGCTTATATAGCCTATTATTATTTCAATCCTTTTTACTATCTCTAAAAGCCTTTTTATTGTTGATTTTAATCAAGATTTTAGTTAAATTTTAGATTTAAAAACCTAGTTTAATGTAACTATAAATCTAGTTAAAAATGCAACATCAAACTATCGTAAATTAACGAAAAAATATTGATTTAGGATGTGCAGCTAATCGCTATAGATGTTCATACTATTACAGTAATAATATTCGTATCAAAATTCTTGTAGGCGTTTTATTCTCTTAGACTACTAAAAATCCACAACGAACTGATTTATCTGAAACAGTAGAACCCTTCAGTAAGATAAAATATCTACTCTTAACTTTTTCTTATCCGTTAGAAAAAATACCTCATTTATGTTACGAATTTATCCTAAACTAGAATGCTTGACGTAAAGTAGATTAATTGGTCATAAAAATTAAAACTCGCAATCTAACACGTCATTCAGAAAATTTAGAGTAAGTGAAGGATTGGGTGAACAAGCTGTTAACTCAAACCTTCCTCCAAAAGGCGCGTTTATTATAAACGCAGAAGTTCAGTTAGACTGTAATACAACCTTACACTTCAATTTCTGACAAGAATATAAAAAACATTTTGATTCATCTTATGTAACAAGAATTGATAAGAAAACTCGTCCCAAGCAACGCCATGTTTAACTATATTTTCAGGACAGCCTGATGTTCAATTTTACCCTGATTTCTATGATAATTCCAGCTATTCAATATCTAGCGCGGTATTAATATTAAGTCGGTTTATAACCACACGGTATTTTTCCAGTTTAAAACTGTAAGGCTTTTTTACTTCTTTAGCTATCTCGAAATCTGAATCATGCTGTACAATGCTATAAATTTCCTCCTATTTAAGTAAGTAATCTAGCTTATTATTAGTAGTTTACTACTTGAGTTCATCTATTATTGTAGCGCTGCGAAACAACATGAGTATCAATAAAACACCATTTTCTGTTAAGCCAAGATTATTTGGGTGATTCTAATAAATACTTTTTTTATATTTCATCCTTTAGGAGATAATCCTCTGATATCATAAGCCATTAATGTATTACCCATTGTCTTCATACTTGACTTTCATAGTCTTCAACTGAAAATTTTTATCACTCACACCAGCCCTGAGCATATTTAAATATAAAAAATCAAACTAACAAAAAATTATAGAGCTTTCTTATTAAGAATAATTAGGTTGATAACCTATAATATTTTTAATATTTTCATTATACATTAACCACACATCTATCCAGCTATCATTGATATTTTGTATAACTTGCCACTGAACTAAAACAGCATATTCATCAGTATAAAAGTTAATAACACCTATAATCACATGCGGTAGCTCATCAGGATATGTCCTCGCTATATCTTAACTTCTTACATATACCCAACAAAAATCGAATTTCACGTAGAAAGATATTATTAAAGCATTCACTGAGATTTTTTCTCCAAATTAGTCATGAACACCACCATTCTCTTAATAAACAGGAATCCCACCGCCCTCCATGAGGTATGCAAATTGATGCGGTATTATTATCGTGTTATCAACATTAGCATTAACTAACCAATAGAGACTAATATTACTCCAGTTTTTAACTTTTGTTTTATTAATATAAACTACTAGGTTGCCGTTACCATTAGCTCGTAACCCTGAGTTGTTATCGCCAATATGCACTGATTGGTCAGATGGAGGTTTCAGTTAACGGTTATACCACGCGTTTATCCAGTTTATTTTTTTGCATAATCTACTGTTTCTGTTAAACCAAATTTTATAATGAAATATTTGCCTGCATTCTGCTAGAATAAGATTAAATCCTGATCTGATAAGGAAATGAATGATTAAAATAGATATTTTAGCTAAAAAACATACTATCTTCTGGATAGTGATAAATAAATCAATTATATTTCTTATAGTCCATCAAGATATTAGAAAAATAATAAAATATTTCTATCCTATGCTGCAATATCATACAACAGATCAATAATAGCTAACATAAACAGACAGATTTAATTCAAAGCTAAATGCTGCTTAGATAAGCAATTCAAAGCTTGCACCAAATAACAAGTTAAAAATAACCAGAAATCTTCTCTGCACAAAGATATTCAAAATATCCAACTCCAGATATCCAAAGTTAACGTGCTAGCAGAATAAACTAGATTTATATAATTTAATTCAGATAAGAAAAAAACCAAAATATTAACTAGGATAATATAACTTCTACGAAACAGAACAATTTATTCAATCTACTATCCACTTGAATTTAATAATAAACATTAATTAGCGATGGGGCAAACGCGAAATATTACATAAAAACTCCTGACGTGTATTTTGACTAGATTTAAATAATCCACCTAGCGAAGTTGTTATTGTGCTACTACTTACATCACAAATACCTCTAGCTTTAACACAATAATGAATAGCGTCAATTGAAACCGCTACATTACTTGTGCCTAATAAAGTTTGTAACGCAATTAAAATCTGCTTGGTTAAACGCTCTTGAACTTGTGGTCGTTGAGAAAAGAATTGAACAATACGATTAATTTTAGATAAACCAATTACTTTATTCTTTGGAATATAAGCTAGTGCCGCTTTACCATCAATGGTGATAAAATGATGCTCACAGACACTAGTTAAAGTAATATCACGAACCGTCACCATTTCATCGAAATCCATTTTATTTTCGATCAAAGTAATTTTAGGAAAATTATTATAATCAAGCCCTGAGAAAATTTCGTCAATATACATTTTAGCAACCCGATTAGGTGTTTTCGCTAAGCTAGCATCACTAATATCAAGATTAAGTAAATGGATAATTTCACCCATGTGCTCTTCAATCTGTTGTTTACGCTCATTTAAGGAAAAAGAATGATCAAATAGTGGAGCCTCAAGACCACGAGCTTCTAGTGCTTGACGAACAAGGTGCGCTTCTTGACTTAGTGATGACATGCATTTCTCCAACGGTAAAATTTAATATTTATTAAACTAACATACCAAACAAATGGGTAACCCTTATCCCATTATAATACTCTATTCTAACAAAACATTTTTATATGCGATAATTTTATATTAAAGTCATTATTTATTAATAGTTTATCTATCTACTCTAGAGCTATTATATAGCTCCTTCTCGTTGTATAGGATTATTCATGACAAGAAGATGGTACTCAGAAGTTATATAATTAAGAGAAAATATTAGATGATAAAACTCCATCGTCAAGAAACTACGATATCTAAATCAGAACTGCTATTCAGGCAAGCTAAAGAGCCTGCATCTACTTTAGTAATCATTATAGCATATCCGAACTTATCATTTATAAATAGCGAAAATAAGATGATGTTTATGATTGGATATCTTGGAAAAAATTATTGACTTCTTCATATAAGAATTTTTAGATACGCCTAAATTTCAATTGTTTTGGTTTAAGCAGTCTTTTCTAGGCCGGATAATTCAATTAATGAAAAAACTTACACCATATAAGTTACTCAGCTATATTTTTAATCGTCTGATATAACTGTATATATTTTAATATGGAATTTCTTATCAATAACTCTTCTCTGATTGTTTAATATTATTAAATAATAGTGACTAATTTTATGTTAGTTGCTAAAAGTTTCGTATCATTTAGATTCATCTGAGTAAAGGATGGATTCTTTATCAAAAATTAATTCAAAAAAAAAAAAAAAACGACTAATACACTCTGCATTAAACTCTTCAAGAATCTGATTACTCATATAACCCTATTAATATATTTAACGATTAAAATCGCGATTCGTTCATTCCTTTTATTCCTTCTCTCCTGCATTTTTTAGCTTTCCTATATAAAATGTAATGCTTTTCCTTTAAATGATATATGAAAAAATGTTTCGTCGAGTTCTAAAAGCACTTAGTGCACTTATGTTGGCTGTCTCTCCGATGAAATAAGGAGGAGTGACACCATATAAAACGCTGTTTTTAAATAAATGTCTGCTTATTTCCATAATCTTCCGTAAAGTTAATTTATTTAACATACATTACAGATAACTAAATCATTTTTATTCTTATGATCTAATTTCACCAGAGAACTTCAAGTAAGATTGTTAAATGTTTCCTAATTAAAGAGAGATTCTACAAGAATATCGGCTGTAACCACTAATGAATATGTTCAGCGGATAAGACATTCAATATAATAATGTGAGTAGGATAAAGTGATCTAAGTTATTTTAATACATTAATCAACATCATCTGACAGACTACAGCTGACCAATTAATGAAATGTAGCTTTTCCCTAGCATGGAGTTAGGGAAGAGTTTTTTGATCTGTATTACTGTTTGCTTTTTCATGTTAACCAATGTAAAAAAAAAATCCTTTATTTAACACGAGGGGTTTCTACCATCAATATCCTTAGTAAAAGTGGAGCTCTATTTACTTAAGAACTAGATGAATAAAATAGAACTTATCAATAAAATCACTGAAAAAGCAAATTAAAGCAAAAAACTTTAAAAAAGCACTTATTACGTTTATCAAAACCGTAATAAAATAATTAAAGATTGTAAATAATGTACAACTAATTAAGTTTGGTAGCTTTTATGTTAAATAAAGAACAGCCAGAGAACGATGCAATCCAAAACAGGCAAACTATTTAAAATCGCTGCTGTAAACATACCATTTTAAATGGGTAAAGGTTTGAAGAAAATAATCAAATAACTAACCTAAAAAGATGTACGAATTAATATATCTATCTATAAATCAATTTAATTATTTTTAAATAGGATTTTATCACTTTCAAAAATTAAATAATTTAAAAAATTAAAATTCTTTATCAAGATTAGAAAGTTTTTAACTTAATGACTAAAATTAACTATTATATCCAGTTTTAAAACAGTCTTTAATAGATTTTTAAACTTTTTTTGTATTATTTCAATTAATTAACAAAAAAATAAACACACTAGATAAAGTAGGGTAAATTTTATAGAGTTATTAGTAAATTTAATATATGTCGATTAAGCTATGTTCCACTCTGATATTTTGTAAATTAGTTATTCATTCTTAAATTAGGCGTTATTTAGCATCAGAGGTCACTAAGTAAAATTTCTTTCCCGCTTGCTTTCAGATTTCCTGATAAGATAGAAACAGCTTAGATACCATTGAAAGAGTTATTTTCCTCAAACTACACCCCCCTCTTCATGCGTTTGCTTTGTATCCTCACTCAGTGTCGCAAATCTAATTTAATTGAATTCGTCGTTATTATTGAAGGTCTAGTTGGCTCACAGGAAAGCATAAAATTCTAGCTATTCTTCTCAATCTTTATCCAACTTCTTCATTGGTTCAGGATATGTTGAGACTTGCCAACAAATCCTTTGATAATTTGTTAGCGGCATCGCTACTCTTTACTAGTAAAAGCTCCC
>JBQMRP010000058.1:0-388 GCA_052174455.1 Arsenophonus sp. NC-PE1-MAG3
GCACGAGATACCATTATAATGGAAAATACTCCAATTGATTATCTTGATTTTGCATCACCCATTTCAGGTTTAGGTTCAAAAATGGGACTCGATGCAACTAATAAATGGTCGGGTGAAACGGCACATCTTCTAAGACAAGCCCATTTGACATTACTCCCATTCCAAAAATCAAAAAGAGGACCTCGAATAGGGGACGAAAGTCCTACATTTCTACGGTCATCACATCTACGCCTTATAAAGCCCAATTTGTGGAACCTAAAAAAGCTAAAGAAGCCAATTAATACCTTTTTCTAATTTTGTTTAGTGTTATTTTGATTATTTTTACAAGGGGTCCGATTTCGGCAACTATTTTTCAAATCGCTAAAGTGTTAGGTTTTTGAAAATAATT
>JBQMRP010000059.1:0-660 GCA_052174455.1 Arsenophonus sp. NC-PE1-MAG3
TATCACGTTGAACTTCTTCATCTTCAAAGCGACGTCCAATAAGACGCTTAATGGCAAAAAATGTATTTTGGTGGAATTTCTTGTTGTTGTAACAGAATGTCTGTTATCTTTCATCTTTCCCGCCGTCACGTGACCAACAGTCGTCTTCTTGCAACGCCAGCACTATTAGTGGTTTGTTTACAGCTGTAACTCGATGGGTGCATGGTATCGAGCAGCTGATTACTAAGTTTGCCCAGAATCGACTAACTTCATTTATCATCGTTAACATTTCCACGCTAGCCATTTCATCATCAACACTAGCTGACTCCAACGTTTTCTTTTTCATAGAAGTACCCTTCTTCTTCTTCTTCTGGGAGCGGCCGTGGCGTAGTGGTTAGCGTGTCGGACCACTGTGTCGCACTGCTTTCTCTCTGCTTGGGTTCAATTCCCAACACGGGCAAGTAAAATTTAATAAATAAAATCTAGCTTTATTACGGCCGCTCTCCCCTCGCAAGGCGATGGCAAACCAGCGAGTGCTATTTCTGCCTGGTTATATCTCTATAATTAAAGAAAGTCGTTCAGAACCGGCGTTAAACTGTAGGTCTCATATACCTGTGAGAGAATCTGAACACACGCACGCACCACAGTTATATGCAGAGATGCATTCATAGCTTACTAAGG
>JBQMRP010000060.1:0-22775 GCA_052174455.1 Arsenophonus sp. NC-PE1-MAG3
TAAATATTTTGCCAGGAAAATGAAAATCATCATCCTATCTACATTCATCAAATTTATCTGCAAAATTATTTTATATTTGTTCTAGTGGGTAAGAAAATTAAAATTATCACTCTTCCCTATAAGTTAGAAATTCATCAGCAAATCATACTTTTCATTCATTACCCTTCTTCAATATAATCGTATATAGCGATATCGCAGCTTGACCTATCACGTATTGCTAACAATACAAAATAAGCATGTGAAGAAACAAATAATACTTGGCTTTAGCTAAAAATTGAAGCAAGCGTTACAATAAATTATAGAAAACTAATTTTTATTTTTTTTTAAAGTTTCTGTAAAGCACATAACATCATTATTCCTAGATTTAAGTATTAATTTAAGATATTGAAGATGTGAAAATCGCGCATAGCAACGCTAGAAACATTCATAGCAGTGCAAAATGTATAATTAGAGTAAAATACTCGAAACAGTAAATCATTATATACTAAGTTGCTAAGACATACCTGTAAATAAAATTTAAGGCTCATAGGAAGCCCGTAGCGCTATTTTTTCATTTAATATGTAGAAATACATTGAAAGTTAAAAAAAACCGCTACTATAGCTTAGTAGAAATTCTAAAAAATAAGATCATTACTCAAATTTTAGAGGAAAAATCCTATATACTTAACTATACTTTTAATGGTGTATAGTCGTAAATTAATCGACTAATAGATTCAAAATTGCTTGTTCTAAAATTAATGAATTATTAGAAAATCTGGTGTATAATAATCATACTAATGTTTACGCTCTGATACTTCATAAATTTATTCTCCATTCTTAAATTAAAGATTCTTATTATAAATCAGTAAGTTAAATTCCTTTAGCCAGTTCTAGCTTTTCTTAGTAAATGGAAGCAGATTAAATAGCATTAAAAGGGTTATTTTTGAACTACAGTGATTCATGCATCAGCTTCGTAGCTTCATACTCATACTATCACAAAAGCTAATTAAATCGGACTCTTCGTTCTTATTGACGTCCAATACACTAATAGAAATTATAAAATGCTAGTCGTTTTTTCTTTATTTTCCTCAACATTCTCATAGCTGCAAGGCATTTTGTTGACAACCTTATCAACAAAATATCAAGGAGTTTTATTAACGGATCACGACTCTCTGTTAGCTAATATCTCCCTCAGCTAATCATTAATTTTGGTTGCATGCTTTTTGGGAGTTAAGTTAATACATTAGTTGTTTTATGTAACTAATGATATTTATGCCACCTACCAAGAATATCTTTAGCATTATATTCAAAAAATAAAAGGGAAATTAGTTTCCCTAGTAAGCGGTAACCCTTAGGGGAAATATTGTTAAGTTTCGGGGCTTGTAAGTCATAAATACAGTGATGTTGATAAATTAAAGAAGAAGGCAAAGACGATCAACTTTCCTGATAGGCCCATATATGGGGCTATCGAAACAAAAAACAAACGTAATGCATATCGCTTAAATCATTCTGGGCACTCATTTCCCAATATTATTGAAGTATCAGTGTCTCAATCTCCTGATGCTACTAGCAAGGAGATCGTATGTTTTTTACCGAGAATTACACAAAATTTTCATAAAATCACCAATGGATATACCTCACAACTATCCAAACAAAGTAGCAAGTCTTCGATATTTTACATACTTCAGATAGATAAGGAGATACCATACGAGTTATTGAAGTATATTCCATTTCCGCTGCGATTCCTAATCTTAAGCGATTTAATTTTAATATCACCAATAACAATTTATATGGTTCATTGTAACAGATAATCGTTATGGACAAGGATGGACACACCTGTTAATAAAGGTAGCGTTCATTATACTCTTTTAATATAGCTTTGAGGCTTCGCCTCAACAACGATGTCTATCAGCTTCTTGCCACTATTACGAATGAGTTCATGGAAAAGATTAGGGGGGTAAATATCTGTTTTCTCAGATATCTGTTTGGTAGATTTTTTATGGTATATCATCTCTCTGTTATTGAAATCATCCATGAAATCAATCAGAAGGATACGCCAGCATCTCTAAAATCACATATATCAGAAATGAGAATAACTCTATCCAAAGTATACGTAGACTTTTGTTGGCTTTAAGCAAAACTCTACTTTTAGGTATTGGAATTTGCTTGATAATATAGCTTAATCATTAGGATATTTTACCTCAACTATATCCTTAATAACCATCTATCTTATAATAATATTGAACTGTGTGCGAGTATCTACATAATAAATTCTGGAGAAAACAATTTTAGCTTCCATGAAAATAATAAGCATAACAAGACACAGTTAAAATAAGATTTTATATATTTAATAAATTTATCTTCAAAGATACAAATTCCGATTAGTTAGATACAATACTTTAACGAGAAAGTAGAGTTAACTTGGACTAAAGATATGATATATCTAGAAGTATTGGGGTAGCAGAAAATGATATTAATTATGAAATTGACGTTAGATTTACTTGTGCAAAAATGTCATATTCCGGCATTCTATACCTCAGGATTCATTTTAGGTAATCTGCTATATATCTAGTTTGCTAACGGGTGAAAAATTTACAGAAGTGTTATTTCGTCATGAATAATAGATGATTTCACTTTCATCTAATAAAAGAAAATTTCTTTTCTATTCTAACAGCTACTAGTTATATAAAAGCTAGTAATTACTATTATTGATGTGTTTTTATCAAAAACACAATTAATTACACAGATTTTTTGAATTTTATTTATATAAAATTTATTAGACAAAGTTTATTTTACATACTGTATTATTAAACATAAATGCAGATATAGATTCTCTAAAATTCTTATTTTTCAACCATTCTATTTTTATAAACATAGCAAATAACTTGAATGTATCCATTTTAATTTAAATTCCAAATTATTTCTGAGCATTAAATTTAATTAAATAACACAAGATGATTAAAAAGTAATAGCATTAAAATTTTATAAATTTCAAACTATCTACTTTTCTTTTAAATATCAGTAATTAAAAATGATATACAATATAGATATCGTCGCAACTGTATCAATGACATTATAAAAGTATCTGACACTTAATGGAATAGAAATAATCCATTAAGTGTCATTTTGTATGTTAACGCCTATAAAAAACGGGATGTAAATTATCATTACATGATAAAACGGTCAACAATGATACTGAATTACTGATACAAAATAGCTACATTTTTAACTAGAGACACAACATATGCAATTAATCTTACCGGCTAACAATAATAGCTATGTAGTACGTAATTTATTTTTAAAAAAATACTTACATTATCTATCTTTATGAAAAGATAGATATCTAGAGGTGGATAATAGTATTATTTAACTTATGGTTACGCAGTAAAAATTATTAAACTTAAATCAATTAAAGCGTTACAGAAATTTATAGAAGATAAGGAAAATACAAAAAATATTAATGTCACAAAGAGGGGTATTAAAGTCAAAATAGATACAAAAGATCTCATTTTACATCATATATGACACTATAAGATAATTATATTTCATTATTGATAGGGATCCATGACAACAATTGTTTAGAAAACAAAGAAACTAGCATCATCTTTAGTGGGAATAAAACAGATTTATTGATTTGAATAAATAGTTCAAATTAGATAAAAAATTAAAAATAAATCTTTTATTGTGTTCTTAAACAATGTAATTTAGAGTTATATCATTTTAACAAGTATGACATTAGCTGTATAACTAATGAAAGTTTTACCATATAGATACATAATTAAGAACAAAATCAGTGGCTTCAAATTATTACTCCTAAGCCTTAATGCTATTGAAATAATCAATAGCATTAAGGCTTAGGAGTGTTATATTTGATTATATCCATGGTTAAATATACAATGTGCGAATGAATAAAAAGTGCCACTAATTCATAATGCATCAAAAAAAACGATCATTTTAGCTTCATTCACATAAATTTTTATCTAAAAATCGAATAGATTGAAAGATCATATAGAGTTCTTTTCCTTTTTGCCAAAATTTTCAGTACTATATACTATAACATATCATGTGGTGTACGATGAGGTTGGTAAACAACTTTTTACATTAAAAATTCGATCGAATTAATTGAAAAATTTGCTTTTGTTTTTTATTTTTTTGAATTCATGAATAACTAAATGCTTATTAAGAATATATAGCTGTATATTACATTTTAATTAAAAACTCTAAGAATGGAGATAAAATGAATAAAAACAGTATTAGCCAATCCCCAATGATTGGAAGATTAACAAATGTAGAGCTCTATTAGCAATAGAATCCCATTCTATGGAGAATTTTAAGGTGATTCTTATGCAATTAAAAATCGCATAAAATAGCTGGTATTAATTTATATAATGTAAAGAATTATGCGAATAGTAATGATGATAAATCATTCGTGATAGGCCTATCGTGTAATTCCTGGGTGATAGGGTTCATTAGTGTTAGGTAGAAATACTGTTGCTCGTGAAAAGAGTTCAGTAGCGCTCAGTACGGATTCATTAGCAAATAGACAATATGATAAAAAAATATTAGAGATTATTTAGCTGAACAAGATAATTAAATTAATTCAAAAAATGTAAGAGAGGTTTCTTTAGGTAGAAAAGAAACTGTAAGTGGATTATCTAATTTTTTAGTCAAATTACCTATGTTGCACCAGGTACTGATGATACTGATGCAGTTAATCTTTATCAATTAAAAAAAATAAAACGGACCATTGATAAGCGAATCGCTGAGGTAGACAAAATCAAAATAACTAAAAGTGATATAGAACAATTCCAAAATGGGGTCAAAGATACATATGAAGCAACAATCAAGAATTCTGATAATGCCAAGAGTGCATTAGAAGTAACAACTCAACACCTTAAAATACTAATATAACGTTAACAGAAACTCAAAAGTATTGTGATAATGCTTATGAAACCTTGACAATGGTTAAGATACATGAAAATAGTACTGACTCAATCGTAAAATGACTAAAAAAAAGAGGCTTCATTAATAGAGGGGCAAATTACTCAGGATTCTAATAAAAAATATATATTGGTAAGGAGTTAGAAGGTAATTATATTTTATCTCGGGTAAGCAAAAAGATAGAGTAATAAGTGCTATGACTAATGGTGTAATAAACACTAATGCAGTGAATGTTTATCAGTTAAACACGGTTAGAACTTCCGACAATTATGCGAGCTAATTGTCGCAAAAAAAAAGCTTACGAATAAATCATCTTGATGATATGTTTTAAAATATAACACTAAAATTGAACGAGGATTTGCAACCTCTTCAGTATTTACCGGACTTTTCCAGCCTTATGGAATCGGTAAAATAAATTTACAGTGAGTTGGGGGATATGGTACTTCTCAGGATCTAGCAGTTGGTACAAGGTTACCGTATTACTGAAAATGCTACTGTTAAAGCGGGAATTGCTTATTCAGGCGGAAATAATGTGATGTATAACGCATCATTTAATTTTGAATGGTAACCCTATTAAGTATTATAACAGTTCACAGAAAAACAGCTTGAAATTGTTACCGTTGTTTATATACACTAACAGTAGGATGATACTAATTGTGTTATAGAAAGCAATTAATGTTAATTTGTTTCTATTTTAAAGGAATTGAATCATGAGATAATCATATTCATGAATTCTCTTCATGAAGGACGGTTTCGATATACGTCTTATGGCGAAGAAGCGATAAATCACTTATTTTTCAACATCAAAAATAGTGAATATTAGCGTGTTAGTCATGTTAAAAACTTTTCGATATGTTTCTGCAATTATTGCTTAGTTGATTAATTTCGAAATATTAAGGTGATGTGATTCATGTCAAATTACTGGAGAGTACTAGATATTTATTGTCTATGCTTTATTAAATCTGAATCAATTCGTCATAATCGATGTTATGATGATCCTGATTGCGAGTGTTGTTATCGTTTAAAAGTTTATAATTAGTAAAAAGGAGATTATCATCGGTTTATTAGGTCTATTATAAGTGAAAATTTCATTTAATAGTATTTGTTTTAAACAAACAATCAATTTTAGAGACATTAACAATATGTTTGGGTTAATAACCATCTTTTTTTCTATTCTATAAATTATTTCTAACATTAATTTAATTATCTGTTTATCTTTTTCTTGGGAGCGCTGGAAAAAACAGATTATTGCCACATAAAATCCATTTGTACAGATCTATTTGCAAAAGCCGTTCATCAGAACGGCGAACCCCCTAATTTTCAAGTTTTTTTGTGAGGCCGTATCTCCATACCTTCTACACCTTCTGTAATAGCATACCTTGTTGAGAATTGGGTATGTTAGCAAAAAAAGGTTGTTGCTATAAATCTTATATTGTATAAAAGATTTTGCTACAGCGGTTGCCATAAAAAGAATGAATTGCGCTCTTAATCATCCGAGATCGAGAAAGGTCATGTAAGTGATGAAATTATTGAAGAGTTTAATGCAAAGTGCATTAGTTATTTTCTTGATCTGATCATCGATAAGCCCCATCCTTTGTTAGGATGGGGCTAAATAATATTTAAACCTTCGCAAGCGAGCATAAAATTAATTACTATCATCTAATAAGATTAGATAATCAGAGAGTTATTGGTAATAAATTTCACATTAAAAATATGAACAATTATATAAATAGCTTAAAGAATGGCTGAGTAAATTCCATGGTAGGGTCCTTTTATTTACCAAATTATCTGAAGTGAAGAAGACTGTTTGAAATCACAACAATTGAAAATACAGTCGTGGCTATAAATTTGCTCTCTGAGCAAAGAAATAGACTTTATCAAAATACCCAAAAATTAACATAACGAAAAGTATGAAACAATACTCAGATCATGAATATCTCTAAAGTAGCGTAACTGTCACCGATCATGCCTAGCGTACTAGGTTGTTCACATTTAGGAAATTGAATCGTTTTTTTCTTAAAGAGTGAATGCTTCCTCCTATTCCTAAAAGGAGATAGAATTAATTTACTGAGTCTATTTAAATTGAAGTTTCATCTGAGCATAGATCCTTTGATTTAATGTATTAATATTTTAAAAATATTAACCCTAAGTTTAGCTTAATAACTCTTGTTTGTACGGATCTTATGCGCAGGATTTCTTTTATCAGAAAGCAAAATTTTATTTTTCCGGTTTTTACTAACCGTTGTCTTCAGTGCCTTTATATTATTTGGTAATAATATGCCTTGTTTACTCTTCGATAAGAAACTATGTTTATAGCATTTTAAAACGCCTTTTCCAGAATATGACTAATATAAGTCCCTGATCATCTCTTTTTCTGCGTAAAGATCTCTGCCGGTGTACCGATTAGTCAAGTGGTCATGGTAATGATGTATAACCCCTTCATCATCAGTAATGCCGTAATTTTGACGCGAATACCCAATTAAGTATTCAAGATATGACTCGTGGTATTTTATTCTATACTCAACGCCCCTTTCATCTTTAATTAGCAAATGCACTTTTTTAGTAACATTTGTACTACCTTTTAGGGTACGCGCTGCGCTGTATCCTGGTGCAGATATGCGTCAGACAAGGAAGAAGGTTGGGATTTATCAGGTTATAGTTGTGACGTAGAAGTCGGATGATAACGCCTCACCAGATTTTTTCGACCGCTCTCTTTTAAAGAGCGGTTAACGCGATACAGATCAACTAACCAGCGATTACATTACATAAAATCAATACCCATCTCGAAAAATATCACTACCGTTATTAGCACTTTTACTTAGATAAGTAAGTGGAATTATTTATTCATAGTATAAAACATCAGATAGTTTACATTCAACACTTCAATCACCTATTGACTTCATTTAGTCGATATTATCGCGAAAAAATATTCCAATGTTTATACGCTACATGATTATTGGTTGATATTTCTACGTTGATAATTTATGCACCTTAATCCTGTTGTTGACTTTTATCCCCTATGGTGGTCAATTTGTGATGGATAAAAAAATAAAAAATGCGCAACATACTCCCTCTTGTTGTTTTTTTATTATTTCTCAAGAACTTAAAGTGAAAATAATATTAATACTGCGTATTGAATCAATTGCTAAAAGCGACGTACGTACGCATCAGATGTATTAGGTTGCAGAAAATATAATATTCTATCCCTTCTTCTATTTATACGATTAGTATATAACCGATTATTAGGTACCATACAATAAGATGATGTATTTAGATTATGATTTTGATTTAGGTAGACTTATAGTAATCATCCTCTTTTTTAAAGAGGATGATTACTTTTTGGTTATATTGCTATTCATATTTCAGTTAAATGGATTTACTATTAATCCAAGCGTTTTATAGGTTGGAAGATAACTATCTATTACGCATTTGGAGAAGGAATAAACCAAAAAATACAGCAGTTTTACATATAATCGCTGTAAAACTATCTCTCTAGATTTAATCTTGTATAAATAGTCATCAGAATACTCCAAGGAAAAAAATAATTAAAACTATTTTTAATTTTCTAGATTGTATCCTTATCCCTTCGATAATGATTAGATATGGGTAGAAATTTTATTCTTGATCATCTCACAAAGCATTGCAAGCCAGAATTCATGTCATTACCTCCAACATAAGACGGAATAGCTGAATATGTCTATCATAGAATTAACGGACTTTTGTTTGAACATCGAAATGAAAAACCTTATTTGAGAAAATTTAAGGATTAATTGATAATTCCTCATGAGCAGAAAAATTAAGGCTGTGGAGTTATATACAATCATCTGATGGTAGCATTTTTGAGCTAAAAAGATGACGTTGTAGAAATAGAGAAAATCTACAAATCACTACTGTAAAAGAGTCCTCTCTACAGAGGGAATTAAAAAGAAATTCATCCCATGGTGTGGGATTTACAATACTAACTCTGATGATTTTAATTTAAAATGCTTCATGTGTGAAAATTATTCTCTTTATAGGCTCACGCAGCCTATCAATCAATATTGATGAAATTTTTGCGATGTGCCATAAATATGAAATAAAAACTAAATTTAATGACACAATGAGAGTTATGCTCATTAACACTTATTTAATCATCCCCTTAAATTATATTAGCAATTAATTTAATCAAAGGAAATTAGGAATCAGGAACTTGATATATCTTGCTCTTTAAATGTTTAAAATCTTTAATAATTTTATCTTTAATTAAAGATGGGAGTACCGTACCCATCCCAATTCCGATGAGATAAATTCGTTGAAACTCATTAATTGTTTTAGCTTACTAGATACTAATACAGATAAATTATTTATAATATCTTCAGTTTCTAATTTTATTCTATCTAATTTTTGTTGATTTCTATTTATCAGCTAATTTAAAAACTCATATTTTTTATAAAAATATCTAACATTAAGTTATTAGTAGAAGCCTAACTTAAGCCTATATTCATCTCTGATTTAACTATTTTCTGTATTTATTTAACAACGGAAGAAATATCTAATGTCGGTTCGGAAATAACATGCATTAATTGTTTGAATTTTCCTAAAATAACACAACAATCTAATGTAATTTCACTTAAATTAACAATAAGAGACGATTCAAAGTCTTGACATGGTCATCTTTAAATTTTTCGTGCAAAGCCGTTAAAGACTCTAGATTAACATGGATTTTTTATTTTAAAGATATCTCTGCAACCTTTCCTCCATCATGATATTTTATTTTTTTTAATAAATTGGTTTTTTCTTTCTATATTTTTTATGTTCTTTTGATGTTGTTCATTGAAGAACTCGCATAAAGGTAATGTTACATATAATTCTATTTTACTGAGCGTTAAATCAGTATTCAGTAAAGCATGATGAACAGATAGTAAGTTTTCATCACTATATTAATAACTAACCGTCGCGGTTTCGTTAACATTATTGACTTCATCGTTAAAAAAATAGCGTTTGCTATCTATCTTATAATTATAAATGTTTTCCTGAAAAACAAAATTCTAATTTCCCGCTAAAAATGAAGTTTTTGTTATTTTTATTACTAACTTTTTTACTCATTAGTATAACCAAGTTTTACAAAACTAGAATCATTATCATAAATATCTTTTTCATAAACATCCTATATTGGTTTTTATTTTAAAACCAATATATACTCAAAAATTAAAAAATTAAAAATAATACCAAAAATAACTCAATTTGATTTATTTTGGTGTTTTTTTAATAAAATATTTATTTTATTTCTCCATTTTTTTGCAGGATTTTAAATGCAACAGCTTTTTATTTTGACGAAATGTTATTCCATTGTTAATACGAAGTAATGACGTTATTTAAAATATAGACTTTTAAATTATGAGTTAATGTCGGATATTTTTCTACAAAGTAGCATTTTTGGTATTAGAAATTAATTTAAATTATTTCATTTATTTTTCTTTTATGGTGCTAAAAGTTGCAAATTATCCTCACCAATCTAATGGTGGGATTCTTCTATTATTGAACATCTTTGTCATAATGAAATACACTTAATTGAATAAGAACCTGATAATTAGCATTGGAGTTATGCTCGCTTCTAGTGTATGGAATTTTGGAGATGATCTTGTATCCTATTGATTAATTTTGAGAATGATTACAAAAAAAAGAGAGATGATCCATGAAATCAGATATTACACTGATCCTTAGATGAATTCATTCGTAATGATGACAGGGAGCTGATAGGCACAAATGTTGATGCGGAGCTCGAAGTCAACTGCAAGAGCATGAGGAACGCTACATCGTTAAGGGAGGGCTAATATGGGACCGGGGGTGCTGCTATAAGATTATTTACAACAGCGAAGCATACAGACTAGTATTGGGGATGTTGAGACTAAAGTTACCTAATGTCAGGAATAACAGCGCAATGGATATGCTTCAATAGCTGATGCTACTGCCTTATCTGAAACATGTAAAATCGACGAAGAGTAACTACCTTGGCCTTTTTATTAGGCAAGGGAGGATCACCACTGGTGATTCTCACGAAGCTCTGAGGCGCTTCTAGATAAAAATCACATAGTTTCTCGTCAAGTAGCATCAGCAAACTAAAACAGCAATAACTTGAAAAACACAGGCAAGGATGGGTGCCTGTGTGATTTAGTGATACGCGCTACATTTATTACTTGGCAGATAACATATACCAGCCTATCAGGCAAGATGATCGTTTTTGACTACTAGTTATATTGACGGAACTTCGCATGGACGTAAGGAGTCTGTTGCGGTAGACGATACTTATTAAGAGTTAGAAATAAACTTGGTCGAACTTATTAATGGCTTGCGAGCACTGGATTTAATTATATCTCTCAGGCTTCCATACAGGAGAGACGAGTTATTAGTTTTTGTAACATATATAGCGAAGATATTCCCAGACACGCGGCCCCAACGTTATTTATGTATTGGTACACAAAATAACTAATGTACTAACTTCACTCCATAAAGTTCATGCAATCGAATTAAATGTAACCTGCTGTAGCTTTGGCTAGCAGAGAGTCGTGTGTACCTGTTCCCACGCTAACAAAACCTTTAATTCTTTGTTGGCAAGATTTTAACGTATTCTGCAGCAATGAAGAAGTTGGAGAAAGATGGAGAAGAGTTGCTGGTATTTTACGATTTTTCATCAACGCACTAGGCATCAATAAAAACGATGAATCCGATTAATCGGGTTTTATGATAGTGTGAGAGCTTACGAAGTCGAAGCGTAAAACATTATGTTTTGAGAAGACAACCTTTTAATGTTATTTTACTTGATCTCCATCTAATCATGAAAGATGTAACCGAGGCTAAGGGGATTGATCTGCTGACTGTAGCGGTAAAGAACATCCAATTTAAAAATGAAGAATGGGATTTTAAGCATTCAAACGTCTGCCGTAGCCTTGTCAGGTTATACCAGGATTTTCTAATAACTCTTTCTTTGTCAAATAAATAACAGACGCGTTATATTTAAAAATTAACTGTAGTGAGTAATTCTCCCGCAACTTCATTATCTACCTTTATCCTATACATTGTTTTTCATTGCTAGCATCGACCTAAAGTTAGTATCGATTAAAAGATCAATTTTAATTTCTATTTTTTCGATAATATTAAATTTAACAATTAATATTGATTAATATTTTATTTATTTATGTTGAGTCAGTGTGATCTCTCAATTAATCTGTGAGATAGTATTTATCATTACAGGATTATTATAATCTTCTCTTTTAAGAGAAGATATAAAATTTTTTATTTTAGGTATATCTTTTATTTCTGAAAATAAAAAGAAACCAAAAAGTGTATAAAACGATAATAGTAAAAGAAAATAATAATGAAGAGCATTTTTAAAATTTTCATTTTCGAGTTAATAACCAAGCATTTTTATTTAGTCAGATCACGTACCATCTTTTATTCTATATTATTGAAGTTATTTATTAAAAGATTTTTATTGATAATTTTTTAAAAATGTTATTGATATTATATTTATTTTTAATAAAATTCTAGTACTTTCATTATTTAAGGCTTATTAATATTGAGGAGATGTGTTTCTTCCGGATTATCAACATATTCTTTTGCCTTATTCAGTAAAAAGGTATTGAGTTTATCCGTTTTTTGTTTGCTAAATTATTTAGCTATTTTTTTGCCGTTTTCCTCTGGTTCGTATTTGATTTGAGTAAATAAATCTTGTAGCTAACTTACTCACTTCTTTCGTCTCAGGAAAGAGTTTGGGTTATAAAGTATATTATTGCCTTTCAGGCGACTATCACATCATCCTATTGGTAATTTGTGTAACCTTGATGGATATTGTAATGAAATTTGTCAGTGTAGTTTTCTTGTTTTAGCTATACTAAAAATCTAAAAATTAAGCTTCTTAAGTTGGTGATAGCGTTATTAACAAATGATGGAAAATGTAGTTATGATAATCAATATCATCTTATTTTTACCCTTTAACAACGATAAGTTCGGAGATGTCATAGCGCTTAACAAAAATAGACGCAGGTTCTTCGATTCCCTGAAGGGGGCAGCACTGATTTTAGGTGTTTTAGTTGCTTGATATGGAGCCTGAGCCTTATTATCATCATGATATTTTTGCCATTGACTATATTTCTTAGTAGTCATCTTGCCATGAATACGGTTCTTCGAGAAAAGGTCTATATAATAATGCGGGAAAAAACAAGTAGGCTCTAAGTAAGAGTATTAAGGTAAATTTAAATTAATACTGAGTATATTATAGGTTTATATAAAAAATTTATAATCTATTGATATTTAATATAAAGATTTACGTCGCTTTACCTTACTTTGTAAGGGGGAAAAGACACAAAGCGATCAATATTTAAAACGAGATTTCAGGAAACTTCTATCTGAATGCATTTCTTTGTTAGTTTTGTGGATCTTCTGTTTTCTCCCGATTAGCTGTTCGTTCTGGTTGTTTCGCCCCTGTGGTAGGTCTTAGCTAAATCTCAGGAGAGCGGAGAAGGGGTTACAGTAATAATTATTTCGTTTTTTAAGCCTCTAAAAAGCTTGTAACGGTGTTTTCTCAGTTTTACATGCCATATAAAAAAGTATGAACGCCGGAAAAATAGCTTACAGAAATGTACAGAACTTTACGGATCGATACGTAAACGTATAGCAAGCTATACTGAGTTGACAAAAACTATAAAAGCGTTATCATTATTGATAACTGACTTTTAAGTTTGGCGATCTGTGCAATCATGTTAATCACGAACTATACGTAACATGATCGTTGGATGCTTGAAAAAACAAAAAAAATCCTTAAGTATGTAGATTTTTAAGTGCTTCAGTTTCGTGACACGAGGCGGCGGATTAGCCGCGACATTGTAGTTGGGCGAAGCTACCGAATGAATAATTGAAAAGCAATTAGATAGTGAAGTAGAGTACGCTAAATTTCAAGGCCTTTAGTAGGTTCGCTGGCCGAATCCGACTTGCAATGCAGATTTTGCAGGTCGAAAACACGAATAAATTGGGATATGAAAATTATTTTAATGCGCTGTAAAAAGCTCAAGGCGATTGACAGAAAATTGCTTTATTTCAATGCAACATAACTACCATGAATGGCTCAACCTTAACGAACAGCAGATGCGCTACAAATAAGTATTATGCGGCGAAAATATTGATAAAGCGACGGGAGCCGACTACGGGATAGAGTCTTCTTAAGAAAATCTGCGCCAAAGCGCGCAGTTTTATATAGAGTATACGATTACAGTTATCTCTGAGTGGTGGAAAAATGCAAGCAATTTTTCGATAATTCGATGAACTGTCTCAAACAGAGAGGCGCCAAAAACATCATAATCGTAACGCTGTATATCGTTACGGTAGGCTGTGTCTACCCTATAACTTTTTATTAGTGAATGTAAAAAATTTTTAGATGACAAGACTAACTATGCAGAAAAATTCAAAAATTCCGGTGAGTTATTAAAACAGCAAAGCGAAACATGTATCAATCCGGCAATATTATAATGCAGTACACAAAGGTGTTGGTTATTTAAAATTATATGGGAGAGAAAGCCAAAAAATTAATAAAATGGAAAAAATAAAAGAAAATATTTCTTTAAATCCACACTGTAATTCTCCCAATAATAAAGTATCAGAGAGAATAAAAAACTTCAACCTATATTTTATTTGGCAGTCAAGTTATTATGAAGAAAAATATGTTTATGGATATTATCAAGCATCGAGAAAAAGAGTTAGTAAAACAAGTAAGTGGTACGATTATTAAAAGAACGAATTAAAAAAACTGTTTGCAAATATGTTGCAAAATCAGATAGAAAAATAGAGTAAACCATATCAGATATTCAAAATTTAATTAATTAAGTTTCAGTTATTCTGAGAAGAATATAGCAGCTTAAATAGCATTAAAATGATTGCTTTACTCGAACCACAATGCTTCGAACATTAGCTTTATAGCTTTATTATCGTAAAACCTGATTTAATCAAATTGTCGTTTTTATTAACATCGAATACATTGACAGAAAATCGTAGATACCAGTTGTTCTTTATTTTTTATCTTTCCATAGCTTCTTCATCGTTGCAGGATATTTCACTAAAAAACTTAGAAAAAAGTATAAAACTTTTTATAGGCATCACATCTCTCTGCTAGCCAACAGATTAGCTGTTTTATGTACCCAACAGCGTTAGTGCTGCGTGTCTGAGAATATCTTTACCATTACATCCTAAAAAGGAAAGGCATTGATCTCGTAGCAACCATGGAAAATATGATTAAGCCACGCACTTGTCAGTCAATTTAGAAATTCAGCCAAGTTCCCCTCTGACTCTTGATAAGTATTTATGATTAGAACTATCCATTTACGTTCATGGACAATGACGACAATAATATCAGCAGGCAAAGGCGATTAGCTTGCCTGACAGGACGGTTATGGATTCAGTCAAGAAATAAACGTAGGTGTATCACTTAAATTACGTAGTTACCATTACTGTATTTCTTAATCCAGTCTTCTGATACTATTGGGCAAAGAAACCTAAACTACTTTTCATCAAGAAAAGTAGTTCTGAGCTTAGTAAAAATTAACGGTGGTAATGCTTCATAGATACAGCGATATGGTAACCTCTTGATATTTTGTACGTTTTAGATAAGAAAGCAAGGATTTTGAAGTATATTCTGTTGTCGCTACAGTTCCATAACCTTAGGCACTTTAATCTCAATATCGCTAATAGTAGTTTATATGGTTAATTATGACAATAACCGTTACGGACGACGAGTGAAATTCGTAGACAAGGCGTTATGTTCAGCATCTTATCCAGTATGACTTCAAAGTCATCCTCAACAGGGATGACTATATCATCTCTGTCAGAATTACGTATGAGTTTATGAAAAAGATCATGCTATTATCTGGTACCGCAGATAATAAGATAAGGTAAACTTTTCATGATATATCATTTCTCTGTTTTTGAAATCATCCACGAAATCAATCAACAGAATACACGCTAGCATCTCAAAAATTCCATACACAGAAATAAGAATAATTAGTTAAAAAATTTACATTAGTCATCAAGTTGAGTTTTATTTTATATTTATGACACATTGCTACAATTTCATCAAAATTTTGATAAATTAATAGCTCTCTGATGTGTAGAATGGATTATTTTCCGTAATGGAATTCCTTTGGAATCAGTAAGAATCTTTCTGATTAAATCAATATCCATCTGCCTTTTCAGTATACCTGATTTTATCCTCTCATTCTAAATGAGACTATAAAGAAATATGTATAACTGTGCTATAATAATAAATTAAGCGTAATTTTTTAAATTAAGTAATTGATACAAAATAATAGTTTTTTAATAACTTATTTATATCGGTAATTTAATTTAAGTTATACTCATTTATGATATATGTTGTTTCATAGAATCTTGTATATCCTTATGATTAATTTTGTGGATGATTTCAACAACAAAGAGATTATATGTTATAAAAAGTCTAGCCTATAGATATCCACAGAAACTAGATATCACCTATATTTTTTTCATGAACGCCATCCGTATGCGCGCTAGACAGCTGATAGGCAGCGGCTGTTGATAGGGGAGCTCTCGAATCCATGCTACGAGAGCTACTACTTAGCGCTGACTTGTTGACGGATGCTAGCGTCGGAATTATTAGTAAATTGAATCACTCTTTAAGAGAGATAGAAAACCATTCCTCTTAACAGACTAAGATAAAGCGACGTCAATTTTATCTTAGTTATAAGGGTTACTTGCTAGCAAAAGTTAAGGTTATTATTTTTAGGTTAAAAGTCTTAACGTGCTGAAATTCTGTTTTCTAAACCTACCAACCAATTTAACATAGCAGATAAATGGTAGCAATAGCGGAACAGAATAATATTCTCAATAAATAGTCTGAATATAAATCAAGTTTGATATTTTCCAATATGTTAAATATTATAAATAAAGGTTTATCTGCATAAAATACGTTAAGTTAATGTAATTTTTTATTAATTAAAAATAAGGGATAAAATGTAATATACAGATATATTTATTAATAATATTCATTTTTAATGAAGAATTTAATGAGAAGAATTTTGATAACTAGGTCAAGCAGTTTAATCGATCAAGTACTTTGTAAAAAATTGATAAATTCTATTGTATAGAAAAGTTTGACAGTAAATGGTTAAAGATTTTCTTCTGAAAATAGTGATATTCTTTTTCCTAAAACATTTTAATAACAGTTAAAATGTTCCGATGGCATCATGTATTTAGCCGTTATTTCTCGATTATTTGGGATAAAAATAACTGGATGTTTGTTGGGAAACAAATGTCACAGAGACATGTAATACCATTGATTTAGCATATAAATCACCTAAAAACTTTGAATATTATATACAAGCAGCTGAAAAGTCTATTGGTAATAACAGTTTTTTCCTGTTAAAGAATTAGTAAGCCTTGCAACAATTAAATATTTATGTAAATTTGAAAGTAGTAACGGAGAAGAGATTAGTTGCAAAATATAAATTAAATAGATTAAAAACTGAAATTTTACTTTTTTCGAATGTATACAGAAGTATTGATGATCATCATCAAAACGTTGTGCCTGCTTTTTTCAATTTGCTGTCACAGGAAACTCATTTATATGGATGAGGACCTACTAATATATTTCATATTACACATGTTACTGATGTGGTTAAGTTATATTTAAAGTCATAAAACATCTAGACTAAGAATAAGCATTACCCACGATTCATTTACATCTGGTCAACCTATTTTCTTAGAAAGACTGGCAAAATTGGTAATCGGTTTTGTCGACCATTCACTAATGATTATTATCGATCCACCTTGATCTTTTAATCTTTCAAAATTTTATGCTGATAATAGCTTAACGCGTCGATTATTAAATTAGGTTCCTAAAATAGGTATTGAAATAGGTATTTCCATGTTAATAAATGATTTTTATAAAAATGATCATAACTTTAGTGAGTATTGAAGATGAAAATACTAAAAATCATTCACGGGTACCCATTTTTCATTATAGTTAGACTATAAGTTTTATAGACAAATATTATGTTATGGTTTAACGAAAAATAATAAAGCTTATGTTCTCACTCGAGAAGAAAACCCGTTTGCTGAAGATTTCACTTAGGATATAATATAAGATACTCGTAAACCAGCGATTACATTAGATAAAATATATATGCCTTTCGAAAAATACCGCTACCGTTATCAGTACCTTGTTTAGATATGTAAGTAGAATCATTTATTCATAATATAAAACCTCAGACAGTCCACATTGGACACTCAATTATTTATTGACTTCTTTAGTTGATATTATCGTGAAAAATATTCCGATAGTTTATTCGTACATAATTATTGACTAATTTTCCACGTGGACAATTATACAACCTAATTCTGCTGTTAACTCTTTCCTCTGGTCACTTTGTGACGGATAAAAAATAAAAAATGTGCAACATATCGTTTTCCTGGTTATTTCTCAGGAAATAAAAATAACATTGATACTGCGTATTGAACTAATTTAGTAAATCGGCGTACGCATCCATATGAATCAGATTGTAGAAAAAATAAAATATTTTATTGCCCCCTTTCCTTTATTTATATGATCAGTATATAACCGATTTTGTGGTACCACCAAATAAAATGATCTATTTAGATTATAGTTTTTGGTTTAGATAGACTTAGCGGTCGTCAATGTCCTCTTAAAGAGGATTTTACTTTTGGTTATATTGGTACCCATATTACAGGTAAATGGATTCAACTACTAATTCAAGCGTTTTCTAGGTTAAGAAATAACTGTCGATTACGCATTTGTGGGAAGACTTAGACTACAAAATGCGGCAGGATTACACGTAATTGCTGTAAAACTGCCTATCCAGATTCAATTTAGTATTGAATGGTTACCGCAATACTGCAGTGAAAAAATCATTAAAACTGTTTTAATCATGTAGATTGTATTATTGCCCATTCGATATTAGTAGAAAATTCACCCTTGTGGTGATCCACGAAGCATCGCAAACCAGAATTTCTGTGATTATCACCAACATAAAAAGGGGGCGGTGTTGCCTGAACATATTGATCATGAAATTAACGACTCTTGTTTTAACATCGAAATAAAAAACTTATCTGAGAAAATGCAATGTTTGATTAATAATCTTTTTTTGGTAAAAAAAAGTTAGATTTACTGGGTTATTACAATCACCTGATGGTAATATTTTAAGTTAAAAAGATTACGTTGTAGAAATATAGAAAATCTACAAATCGCTACTGTAAAATAGTCACCTCTATAGAGGCAATTAAAATGAAACTCGGCCCATGGCGTATTACCTTCGATATTAATCCTGATTATTCTAATTTAAAATGCATAATCTATGAAGATCATTATCTTTATAGTCTCACTCAGACTAATAAAATAAAGGCAAGTATACCTAAAAGGTGAATGGATATTGATTTAATCAGAAAGATTCTTTCTGATTACAAAGGAACTCCTATTACGAGAGCTAATCCCTTCTACTAAAGGAGAACCGTTAATTTATCAATATTTTAATGAAATTGTAGATTGTGTCATAAATATAAAATAAAACTAAACTTGACGACTAATCGAACCTTTTCACGAAAGAGAGTTGAAATTTTGGCTAAGGAACTATCCATCTTACATCGGATGTAGCATATCCTGGAATAGTAAAAGCAAAAACATACAAGAAAAAATTATATTAGGAATTTTCGATGGGAAAAGTTTTAAATAATTTAAATAAATTATCATTATTCGCAATGATTATGCAGAAGATGGCGCGGAAATTATTGTAAATCACTTTACAAATGACTTTGGTAGAAAGTAAAGTACAAGAATTATCGAATATTATGCAATCAGGCATCGATATGGGGTTTTGATCGAATTAAAGGTCATCATTTATGAACACATTTTAAAGAAATTAAATCGTTGTCAATGTGATAAAATGAAGAATCTATTTCTCGCTGGAATCATATGGTTATTCAAGCTAGAAATTCCCTAATAATCATCGATTACCAAACGATAATTTTATTAAATTAGTGAATATTGACTTACTAGATAAATTAACTTATCAGGATTTATCGCCTGGTTTTGGTATGCCATTTTTAAAACGAGAAGCTTGGGTCGAAACTAATGGATAATTTAATCCTGTTGTGCTCCCGATAAAGAATGACGTCAATTAATTAATTTTGATAATCTAAAAAATCAAATCCTGGTTAACATTTGCTAAACTCAAGTATGTGAAGATTTTAAGAAAAATTATATCTAATACACGGTATGTAAAGGATATAACATGAGAAAATCGCTTAATTTTTATGATAAAATAGCAAAAGGAACGTTTATGAACTTAATAAATTAGAAAAACAAAAAAATTTTTCCTGCGCGAAACATTCCATTTTCTGGGGAAAATCTCCAATCTACTCCTCTCGCTTTAATAAAATTATGAATACTCTGAACCAGGTTTAGTTGGTGTTGATAATGAATCAGACGCTTATTATATTAATATTCATGATTTACCTAACTATTCTTGCCACTTTTTTTAGAAACGTATAGTTTTTATAAGAGGGCTCTGCTGCCGTTAGAGATAAAACCGGATGCTTTTATATTATGATGGGAAGGTATGTTATTCTGCTCGCTATTTATTGCGTGGTAATTTTCAATAAGGTTTATGTTCAGTTAAGGTAAAAATCATTATTTTCATATTAATTATCACGGAGGGAAAGTTTACAAAGAAATATATATTTATGTCGGTGATTTTAAAGATCTCGTAGCAGTTATTTGTAAGAAAGTTGGGTTACATGCTCATATCGATAAGAAAGGAAAATTACTTTATCAAAACTAGTTTTAGGATGGAATACCTTTCATAAACTCCAATGTAGAGTAAAAAAACAAACAAGGGTGGTATTCACATCAATAAATCAAGTCAGTCATTTTATTCGTAACGATATACTCAAATAGAACCATTGTATAATGGTGTGGTTCATCTAGAAACTTTTTAGGGAGTTATTAACCATTAATACTTCAGATCAAAATTATTCAATTACGGCTGGCTAGTCAAAAAAATTGATAAAAAATTACAGAGAAAATGGTAGGATTTTAGCAGATAGAGACGCTGGCTATCACAGCGCTCGCTTGTAACTATTGGATAGTTTAACTAGGCACAAGTAGAAGAGATAGCTAATAATAGTATTATTAGCTAAATATATCGAAAGATTATTGCGCACTTTATGATAGTTATATTTTATAAAAAATAAAATTGATTTATGGAAATTAACAAAAAAAAATGGAAAAGATTTTGTTCCACATAAAGATAATTTTATCATCTACTGCAATTATCTGCTATGGTATCAATAGATTAGTATGGAAAAACTAACTAAAATGATTAATGATTGGAAAGATAAGCTTAATGCTTTATTTAAAATCAGTGTATCAAATGAAAATAAGATAAAGTACCATCAAGCAATTGATGGATATGACCAAAAAGATTTTTTCAGTTTTATTGATGTCAATTAACTGCCAATAACATCAACAAGTTACTGGTATAGGATAGAAGTGCAAAAGGATTACTAGAGCGATCCTTAACGACATACAAATACTTACAGGTATTATTAGATGAGGATTATACTTTCACCCTATTTCTCTTAATTATTCACTTAAGTTTCGATGTAATTTACAATCACATGTCTTATCTCATCCCTTGCCAAAAATGGCAAATGCTATCTTACTTCCTAGAGATCTGCATTTTTAGTTTGATAAACAGGTTATCTCTATTTTACAGAAAGTTAACGATACATTATTAACTTGATGGTTAAATTTATTTAACAGAGATGCTTATTGATAAAAAAAGACTAAACGAAGTTTTGCTTTAATCTCAATTTTATATCGAAAAAGTGGGAGAAAATTAAGAACGTTAAATCAGTGGAAAATATTTTTAAAAAGTCCACCTTATCTATGGTTCAACATCTAAAAATTAGCGATACAGTTGACTTATTGATTAGTATCAAAAACAACCTTAAAGGAAAATCCTGTAGTGCAATTAAAAAGAAGCATTTTTGAAGAGATAGGGATAGTTGTATTAAATAATCCTAGTAAGTCGTAAGTTAGTTTTATTTTTTAATAAAATGGTAACCTTTTAAATAAATACTTATGCAAAGGAATTAGCCTGCGATATTGAAAACTATTTAAAGTCAGTTAGTCAATGACACATTATCATTTAATGATGGATCAATTTTATCCGTTGATAGAAACTCTGTTGATGGATGTTGTGAGGGGGATTTTATTGGAACTTTAGTTAGAGTAGATAAAATAAATATCATCAATAAATCCGCTTACGCAGATTTACTTGTACCTTACCTATCAGGATATATCTTCTTCCGAGAAGATATTTATGAGTTTTCTTTATAGTTGTTTTTATAGGGTGTCCGTCTTTCTGACGGAGTCCTTTGAATTTTTACGGTATAGTCAAAAGATAAAATTTAACCGGTAATAGATTTTTGGTCTCTTGAGTTTATAGATCACAAACACGAATCCGTTAAATAGCAAAAAATAATAAAGGTACTGTAAAAATAAGGGATTCGATTGCATTTTGATTTAAAAATTTAGCACTTTAGTATGAAAATACTTCAGGCCAAAGTCAATTTATATTAGTTTATACGTTCGAGTCGAAGTAATCATATCTATTTTTCCTTTATATACTGGAAAAATCTCTACCTATTTTTGGATGTGGACATGCGAAAAAGTAAATTAATGCTTTGTTCAATAGAACACTGTACGTTTTTGAGGAATATTATAACCCTTTAGTTTGTTAAAACTAACTCTAATTGTTATACACTAAAAATATCTTTCA
>JBQMRP010000061.1:0-709 GCA_052174455.1 Arsenophonus sp. NC-PE1-MAG3
CGTGATTGAAATGCGTGAATGCAGGCAGCTACTGTTTCTTGGTTGTGAGATATAAACTGAGATTAAACTTATAATAAACGTTTCCAAGTGTTAAAATGTGATTACACTTGGTAACTTATTATGCACTCACCGACGTACTAAAAATTTTCAAATACAAAATATTAGTTTCTTCACATTATTACGAGTCATTTAAAATAATTTACTTTACTGCTGACTTTACTTAACAAGTGTCCTGTATTTTACATTATATTTTATTCCCAAGTATTAAATTACCTTGAACTTTCTATTAAGTTTGTATTCTCCAATCTAGTTTAAAACATTTTATTGATTCTCATTTTTTTAATTGCGTAATTGTAGATTTTTTTGTTACACTTGAAATAAGTTACTAAGTATAATTATAAGAATAGGCTGAAGTTTAAAAGTCTTTTAAAAATCGCTTACATACTTTTAGTATTTGCATCATGTATATTACTGTAACAGAGGAGTACTGTCCAAATAATTTGTTTGTCTTCATGGCTTACATTTGTAAAGAAACATGTATTCTACTGTCTGTTTAATTTGTTTCTGCCAGCTAGATTCCAAAACAAACATTATATAAGAAATAAGTGTTAACTAAGTAAGAAGGGTAAAAACAAATAATAGAATAACGCTAAGACGACCATATGCTTTAGTATTTGGTTCTGCAACTAAGCGATTCACAACCTCTTTC
>JBQMRP010000062.1:0-863 GCA_052174455.1 Arsenophonus sp. NC-PE1-MAG3
AGCTATCCTAGTTCAACAGAGAACTGTGTAATTTCATGTATCAAAATGAAGCTATAATCCTAATCAAAACTTTAAAAAAATCATGTCTGTATTTTATAAAATAAACCTTTTTCTTTTTTAAGCCCTTTATATACTCATTTATGCCTCCCACTCTTCAGGTATGGCGCCCATACCAGCTGTCCCCCCCCCCTTAATATGCTACTGTTAATCGGTCATACCTCTGCTTGTGCTAACTCATTATCATGATGTGGAAACTTCAAATCAACACCGCCTGTATGTATGTCCAGAGACTCTCCACATATAGCAGATGCCATGGCAGAGCATTCAATATGCCAACCAGGGCGGCCATGTCCCCATGGAGATTCCCACCATGGTTCTCCTGGTTTAGACTTTTTCCAAAGAGCAAAATCAGTAGGAGATCGTTTTTCACCATCTCCGGATGACAAATCGCCTGTGAAACATCAGATATATCTAACTGAAAGTATAATCAAAACATTTCAAATATTATTTTTATAAAATATGTGATTACATACAAATTTTGACTTGATAGGAATTTCTATGATGATTTCTATGATGAATTTCTATTACTACTCCTACGAAATGCCCTAAAATTTTGTAGTAAAAACAATTATTTTTCATTAAAAAATCTTTTTAAAATGTCCAACCTCCATACACATATGTAGAATTAAAACATTTACTGCAACTATTCATTTTCCAAATATGCATTTCAGTATTTACCTAAATTGTTTTAAAAACTTTGGATTTAATTATGTTTAGAACAGTGTTTTTTCAAATAACCAAAATACTGCTGTTTACAAGACAAAATGTGAATGTGAACAGGGTATAGAGCTAAATAATATTTC
>JBQMRP010000063.1:0-92374 GCA_052174455.1 Arsenophonus sp. NC-PE1-MAG3
AGGAGCTTTGACTTGTTGACTCCGGTAGTAAACAATATCCCATTTATAAGGGTGGAGAGTAGATTTACGAAGCATCAGAGCGGAGTTTATCCTGATAGGCATATAACATATTTTCTAATAATTAAAAGAAAGCAAATGAGTTTTATCTATTGGCAAATGAAGATAATTTAACTAATACTTTCATAACGCAAAATTTAATTGTAACCTTTATCATAAACCAAACTTTAACCATTAAAATAATATGCTTAATTTCATTGTTTTAGTTTTGAATTAACTATTTTAATTTCCTTATGTTAACTAATTTAAGCCAAATAAAGCCAATACATACTTTCCGATACGATGTTATTGATGAGTTTACTTTTAATAAAGTTAATAATAAAAAAGATACAATGAGAGTTAATTGAAATTAAAATAAATAATTCATAATAAACAGAATCTATACATGATTTTAATCATCTATTTTTATTCATGAAAAATATTTTTAATATATAATTTCTATTACTTGAAAATCTAAATAATTAATAATCATCTTCATAGATTATTAATTATTTTTCTCAAAACGCATAGCAAAATTGTAATTATTTGAAAATAATTTATTTTTTTTATTAAAAATGTTACTAAAGCTGTATGTTGCAGATTGCATGTGTATACTATTAAAGAGTATTGTATTTTTTAAAATTTTTTAATTAATTAGGCAATTAATCAAGAAATCATCATGTTCCAAGGAACGATATATATTATATCCGCCCCAAGTGGGGCAGGAAAATCGAGTCTTATTCAAGCATTATTAAAAACTCAACTTTTATATGATATACAAGTTTCTATTTCATATACCACTAGAGCGATACGCAATGGTGAAAAAAATGGTAAACATTACTATTTCATTACTGAAAGTAAATTTCAGAAAATGATTAAAGATAATGATTTTCTTGAGTATGCCTGTGTTTTCGGTAATTATTATGGAACTTCCCGTACAATTATCAAAGAAATTATTAATAGTGGGGTCGATATATTTTTAGATATTGATTGGCAAGGTGCACAACAAATCTGCCAAAAAATACCATCCGCTCGTACTATTTTTATCTTACCTCCTTCTAAAAATCAGTTACTATGCCGTTTGCGTGATCGCGGACGAGATAGCAAAAAAACAATTAATCAACGGATGACACAAGCGATCGCTGAAATGAAACATTATAACGAATATGATTACATCATTGTTAATGATAATTTCAATACTGCATTAGAAGATTTACAATCTATTATTCGATCTGAGCGTCTACGTTTAGAGCATCAGATTCAGCGACATAATACTTTAATTAATAAATTATTGGCAGACTGAGTAAAGGTTCAATACTATATCCGGTCATTTCTTTATCTTAGGAGTCATATTATGGCACGTGTAACAGTTCAAGATGCGGTAGAAAAAATTGGTAACCGTTTCGACTTAGTTTTAGTAGCAGCACGTCGTGCGCGTCAATTACAAATTAGTGGTAAAAACCCTTTAGTTAAAGAAGAGAACGATAAGGTCACTGTTATTTCACTGCGCGAAATAGAATTAGGATTGATTAATGCTAAAATTCTTGATATTCGCGAACGCCAAGAACAACAAGAACAAAAAGTTGCAGAAATGCAAGCAGTGTCCGCTATTGCTGAAGGTCGTCATTAATTGAAAAGGTAGGCCTGCCTTGTACCTGTTTGAAAGCCTAAATCAAATCGTTCAGGACTATTTGCCAAAAGAGCATGTATCGTTACTGAAACAAGCTTATCTTGTTGCCCGAGATGCACATGAAGGCCAAACCCGTTCAAGTGGTCAACCTTACATTACCCATCCAGTCGCGGTAGCATGCATTTTAGCGGAAATGCGTTTAGATCATGAAACATTAATGGCTGCATTGTTACATGATATTATCGAGGATACTCCGACAACTTTCCAGGATATAAAACAGCTTTTTGGTAAAACTCTTGCTGGTCTTGTTG
The DNA here is from genome assembly GCA_052174455.1 of Arsenophonus sp. NC-PE1-MAG3. Taxonomy (GTDB): domain Bacteria; phylum Pseudomonadota; class Gammaproteobacteria; order Enterobacterales; family Enterobacteriaceae; genus Arsenophonus. Next base: position 1,978 of record JBQMRP010000063.1, read on the forward strand.
AAGGAGTATCAAAACTTGACAAACTTAACTTTCGCGATAAAAAAGAAGCTCAAGCAGAAAATTTTCGCAAAATGATTATGGCTATGGTGCAAGATATCCGTGTCATTTTAATCAAACTCGCAGATCGAACGCACAATATGCGTACTTTAGGTTCCCTTCGTGCTGATAAACGACGTCGGATCGCGAGAGAAACATTAGAAATTTATAGCCCACTGGCACATCGTCTTGGTATTCATCATCTCAAAATTGAATTGGAAGAACTAGGCTTTGAAGCACTCTATCCTAATCGCTACCGAGTTATTAAAGAGGTAGTAAAAGCTGCTCGTGGTAACCGAAAAGAGATGATACAAAAAATATTGGCAGGAATTGAAGGTCGATTATTAGAAGCTAGGATTCCTTGCCGTGTATGTGGTCGAGAAAAACATCTCTATTCAATATATCGAAAAATGCACCTGAAAGAGCAACAGTTTCATTCAATTATGGATATTTATGCCTTTCGGATTATTGTTAAGGATATTGATACATGTTACCGCGTTCTTGGGCAGATACATAGTTTATATAATCCTAAGCCAGGGCGTGTAAAAGATTACATTGCAATTCCAAAAGCAAATGGCTATCAATCTTTACATAGCTCAATGATTGGCCCACATGGGGCACCCATTGAAGTACAAATTCGTACTGAAGATATGGATCAGATGGCAGAAATGGGCGTCGCTGCTCATTGGACATATAAAGAACAAAGGGAATCTAGCACAACTGCTCAAATTAAAGCACAGCGCTGGATGCAAAGTTTACTAGAACTACAACAAATCGCAGGTAATTCTTTTGAATTCATCGAAAGTGTAAAATCTGATCTTTTTCCTGATGAGATCTATGTTTTTACTCCCGAAGGTAAAATTGTTGAATTACCTACTGGCGCAACTCCGGTTGATTTCGCTTATGCTGTTCATACCGATATAGGTCATGCCTGTATTGGAGCTCGAGTAGATCATCAACCTCATCCTTTATCTCAATCATTGAGTACCGGGCAAACTATAGAAATTATTACCACACCTGGAGCAAGGCCGAACGCTACCTGGCTAAATTTCGTTGTTAGTTCCAAAGCGAAAGCAAAAATACGTCAATTACTTAAAAATTTTAAGCAAGAAGATTCGATTAGTTTAGGACGTCGCTTACTCAATCATGCTTTAGGCAATGGTAAGAAATTAGGCGATATTCCTCAAGAAAATATCAATAAAGAACTAGCAAGAATGAAACTTCACTCAATTGATGATTTGCTTGCTGAAGTTGGTCTTGGTAATACCATGAGTGTCGTTGTAGCGCATAATTTATTACGAAATTCTAATATAAATAACGTTATTACAGATAATAGTTATAACCGTAATAAACTACCAATTAAAGGAGCAGAAGGAGTATTAATTACTTTTGCTAAATGTTGTCGCCCCATTCCCGGTGATCCCATTATTGCTCATATTAGCCCGGGTAAAGGTTTATTTATACACCATGAGTCTTGCCATGATATTCAAGACTATCAAAAAGAGCCAGAGAAGTTTATACAAGGAGAGTGGGATGAGGGGGTTAATAACAATTTTATTGCTGAAATTAAAGTTGATATGATCAATCATCAAGGAGCATTAGCTAATTTAACAGCAGCAATTAATAATGCAAATTCTAGTATTCAAAGCATGAATAGTGAAGAAAAAGATGGGCGTGTATATTGTGCATTTATTCGTTTAACCGCTAAGAATCGTATTCAATTAGCTAATATTATGAAAAAAATTCGTATCCTGACTGATGTTTTACGTATTAGCCGTAACCGGAACTAAGCTATCAACTTAAAATATTATATTTGCATTCATCAAATAATTACTATGTGACAATTTAATTAACGGTTTATATTTAACGGTTAAGAAATTTAATCTCCCTTTAATTAAAGGGGTAAAAGCTGCTCCTATTACTAATAGGAGATAAAATCGCTTTATTGGGTCTATTGTAAATTAAAACTTCATTGATTAACATGTTTTTAATCTAATCATTAATTTTAATAATACTAACCTTATGATTAGGACTACTAATTCTCGTTTTTTTCATTTTATACATTCTTTTAATAACAATTCTTTTACTTTCTTGTCAAACAGGGCATCGATAAAAAAGTAGCGATTATCGTCATACAGAATTCATTTATACGAATCTCTGTGAACAAAAATCTTTTTATTAGCATCCGGGTTTTGTGAGGTCACCCGGTTTTCAGGTTTTTACGGGCCTTCTGATAGAAGGTAAGGTGATTAAACAGGAAAAATGCGATAAATTTGATTCATGTAAGATAAACAGGATTTATCTAGAGATAAATCAGGTATTAAGTTACAGATAATAAAACAGAAATAATCATTCAAATTGATTAATTATTAAATTATACTTCTATCTAAGTTAAAATTAAAAAGCTAAACACCTCTTCTTTTTAGTATTAAGAAGAGGGTTTCAATGAACAATAAGAATAATGACTTGATAGTATAGAGTATTCAAAAAATACAAATAACAAGGAGTATCTCCACAGTTAAAATGGAAGTGTTCATAATTCTGTATCACGTTAAAAACGTTAAAGCGTAATCACGCTATTAATGTCACCTATTAAATAGGTAGTTAACTGCGAGAATGTCAAATTCTAATTATAAATGGTTACTGTCTATTTCTCTTTTACGTTTATTAATCCCAGGTAAAACAGCTTCAACAAAACTCTTCTCGTTAGAGAAGAGAGCGAGCATTTAGTTTTCATCAGTTTTAAAACTGCTAATTAACTAATTCAATGACATTAGTGGTGTAGATTACACTTATCCAGATATCCCCCTAAACAATAATATTGAAACTACCTCTATGGATTTCCTCATTTCAAGGCTACGACTTAGATAACTATCCAACACTTCTAGCTCCATCTAGCTTCAAGCTCATTCAGCACTGTTTCCCACCACGATTTTAACTCTAACACGATTTTATTTGGATTCATGTCAGCCATAAAAGCTTTGTGATCCTTTAAGGCACGTATTTAATGGAGTTGCGGATCTAGTAAACAATGGCTATATATTATAAATGTTGTTGGTTTTCTTGCAGAGCAATTTATAATCATGTCTTCATTTTAACTGGTGTGCTTTCAAACAATCTTCTTCAGGCCAGATAATTGGATAAATAAAATTCTCCCTCATGGATCAGGCTTAATCATCCTTTTAGTCAGTAGGTATAACTGTTCACATTTTAAATATAGAATTCCTCAAATAACTCTCTGATTATCCAACGTTATTAGACGATGATAACTAATTTTTTGCTTGTTGGCAAAGATTTCATATTATTCATCTCCATCCGAAAAAAAAAAGGATAGACTCTTATTGATGATCAACTCAAGAAAACGGCTAATACACTCTCTGTATTAAACTCTTCAAAAATCTCATCCCTTACATAGCTTTGGCAATCTTTGGCGATTAAGACCCTCAACTTCTTCTTTTCTTTTATATCCTTCTCTCTCGTGTTTTCTACCTTTTTTATATGAGATATAATGCTTTCCTTTAAAAGGTTCAGGGAACAATATTTTATCGACTTAAATAATAACCACCTAGAGACACTTATATTAGCTATTGCTTGCTGATACAAGGAGCTAGTAATACTATCTAAACGCTGTTTTCAAATTAATACCTATTTATTTCGCTGACTACCATAAAATCAATCTATTTGATATGCATAGCAAATAACTAAACTGTTCTTCTTATGATCTGGCTTTACCAGAGGATTTTCAGTAAGATTATTAAATATTTTCCTGCAATCGAGAATTTTGTAACGATATCGCTGTAATTCTATTAATGTGTCCACCCCCTTCTTCCTGCCGCTACTAGCAAATATACGTACTCACTGTGAGAATACGAACAGAATAAAATAGAATGAGTTCATTCAATTTATGAAGCGATATCATCCGAGAGATTATTCCTGAGCGAACTAACAAGATTCATATTTATGTTAGAATGGAGTAAAAAAAGAGTCACTTTGATCTTTATGACTGTTTGATTTTAATTGAAAACTATCGCTGTAACGAAAAAATCCTTTATACAGTAATATTATTGAGTTTCCTACCAATAATCTTTACCAATAGCATAGCTATTTTTTAACAGTTACAGCTTGAAAATACCGTTGCGATCGGCCGAGATATTTTGCAAGCTTAAAATTATTAGCAGAAGAGGATTTTAATGCTTTTTTGTGGTGTCGTTGCACCGATTCTATCAAGCTATTGAGCAAGATAGGTATCAAATTCAACGGTAAATCCTCTCATCAAACTATTTAATTATCAATATTAAAATTGCGTCCTTTGTCTATAAGAGTCTAAAGAGATCGAAGCACTTTCAATCCTACATCAAAATCGAGGGGGTTCGAACATATATCATTCTTTTTTTAGATATTACTGGAATAACACAGTATTTCTAATACTCTCTCTCGACTGCAATGATTCATTTACTTTTTAGCATTTCTGAATACTCTAGACTATCTTATCTATTATTCTTATTGCTCATTAAAAATTTCCTCTCAATCTTATAATAAGTAGGAACATTTAGCTTTTGATCTTAATCCAGATAGAGATTATGATTTTAATAATCGGTCAATTTGAGGAATAATTCTTATTTCACTATATCTGACTTAATCACTCTGACTTATCCCAGGTAGAAATTTACACCTATTACACATTTTCTGTTAAATATCTCATGTCCTATCACTTTGTTGCTTAATTACATTATCGTTCCCATTATTTAATGGGAACGATAATGTAAAGAAACTTTTTATCGGCTATTTGGTGCCTCGCTATTTTCTAATATAGCGCTACCAATCTTAGCGGTATCTAAAATATAAATAAAATTTACCGCGCTTTACTCGCAATTACTTTGTTAGCGAGATTATTATAATGGTTACTAACCATAACATTATCTATCAAAATCACTACTGGCATAGTAATTATCTCACGTCTATTTTTATTAATTTTACTATCCTATGCCGATAGGATCTCAGTATCACTTTTATCAGATAACTAATTAATATTAAATTAAGTACCAAATTATTAAATAAATAAATCACTAATGTTAGAAATAAATTGATTTATCCTATTAGCCAATTTATTCGTTTCATTACCAATTAATATAATACTTTCAACTTTAGCATCGCTAATATCAAACGTAAAAATAATAGGGATAGAATTTCCTATTACCATCTTTCATCGCACCGTTAATACTCCGATGCCAACGATCTACTCTTAATATTAATATTAGTCTTTTCACTATTTGTTAACACCATTAGGGTGTTGCATGTTTACTATCTACATTAAACAATGTTGTCCCGCTAAATTTAAATCCATCAATAATAAAAGTTATTTTTCTACTAGTAAGTGTTTGATGTTTTTTATTCTGTACTAATAAAGTAGCAACATAAGGATCGTTATTATTGACTACCTATGCATTATTTATTGTTAACATCATTGCTTTGATGATATTTTATGATGAGTTATTATTAATCATGATAACTACTATTTTAGTCTGATTCCTTGAATATTAACAGCAACTGGTAAGATATGGTAAGATTAAGCGGTTTTATTTGTTTTTAGAGAATATAAACCGGTAAAGTTAAATAATTTTTGTTGTAAAATAACTTGAATCTTAGTACCTTAAGCAATTAATTTTAGCAATTTCCAACTAGATTGTTTTAAGTTATATTTGATTATATCAATTGTTATCATACCGGACAATATTGCGCTTTTCCATTTTTTTATTCTTTATAAAAAATATATAAAAGCTCTTACTACACTATTGCATAACAATATCGTAATTATAATCGACAAAATCATAATTAAAATACGCTAAACTACGTATTAAGTCAAGATTATCAGAATCAAGATATTAACCAGTAATACTCTAAATCAATTTAAGAATTCCATATCAATCCTATTTCCTTAGTGTCGTTACGCGATAATCTGCGTTTTAAAGTTCAATATGAAAAAAATTATAATTTAAGAAAAATGTTTACAGAAGGATTATCTATTAAATCTCTACTTGATAAATCTTTATTTCCTTAATAAAGTTCTTGATATTTTGTTGCAAGGTTTTCAGTATACCAGGTTAAGCAATTAAGAAGTTCGGCCAAAATTGCTTCTGACTATCGATAACCATCTTTGAACGCAACTGCTTCCTTACGTCTATGCAGTGATGTCAATGAAGCCTGAGAGAGATACAGTTAAGTCCCACGCTTGAGCGATGAAGAAGATGGAGAAAGATTGAGAAGAGCTGCTGGAATTCTATATCTTCTCGTTAATGAACTGTATATAAGACGTTAAATAAGAAGAATAAATTCAATAAATTAGCTTTGCGACAGCAATCCTACAAAGCTGATGCGCGAAGAACTGTAATTTAAGAAAAACAACCCTTTAATAGCGTTTAAGCTACTCTCCCATCTGATCAGAATAACTATAACCGATTAGAGTGAATCTTCATCTGTTTTAACCCTTGGTAAGTAAATAATGTACAATTTAAGGATGGAGAATAGATTTACGAAACATCAGAGTGAAACGTAGATTAATCGCTATACACAAGATTTACTAATAATTTCTTTACTAACAAAGCATCTCTAGCAATCATTTATAAAATAATTGAGCATCATAATATAATACTTGAAATATACTACTGTTATTTTATCACAAAAGATTCTCTTATTTATTTCTCTATTCTGTAGCTATATTTGCTTTATAAGAAAAATATATTACTTTATATTAATATTCATTTTCTAAATCAGTTTTCTATTTCTTATCTATCTTAGAACAAATGATAAATAAAATTAATTTAATTAGTTTTCTCTGTTTAATAAAAATTAAATTTCAAATCTAATTGAATTAAAATTATTACCGGAAACAAACATATTTAAACAATTTCAAACATTTTTGGATGTATAGAAATAAAAGATTTAATTGTTCTAGGTATTAGCGTTACTAATTCTGGATAGCGACCATCACTATCACTACTTAGAAGTTTAAGATCTTGTTAGCGTAATTTCTTTTTCTAGCTCCATACTCAATATCATATCGGATTTAGCATTTAAAAGATTATGAATTTCTTTTAATTAGTGAAACTGAATCGCTCTGGCTGAGCGTGAAGTTTTATTTAAGGTTACTCTTCATATCGTTTTCCTTATGTTTTTCAGTTACTTTATCAAACTTATCTTCATGCTACCTAGATAATCCGTGCTGACTCTTTTCCTTTATGATCATTTCGGTAAACATAGCAGTCTAGCAGGAAATAAAGAAGCAAATATAGTAAAACTATATCTTTAAAATAGAATTAAGAAATTTTAAATATTAAGATTATTGGGTAGATGAGACGCACGTTTAGTCGTTCTCAATGTACAATAAATTCTCAAATATAAAGGTGAAGTCCGAACTCGTACTAAAGCAACGAAAACCTGGCATAAGAATAAAATTCTTATATCATATAAGCAGAAGACTTCTGTACGGATAAAAAGAAACTTAGTAAGAAAAAGATTAGTAAACTCAACTGGGTATTGGATTAATTCTTCACTAATAAATGATTATAATTAAAATCTGCCTATGGCTTTAGGCTATTAAAGAAAGTCATATTACTGTACCCCATCATGATAGCTCGTAAAGTTATATTTTATAAAAAACAAGAATTATTGCATTATTTTTTTTTCTTTAGATAAAAGAGTTTTATTATCTGTACTATTGACAGGTCTCGAACATCAATATGATTAAAAAGATGTTCATATAAATAATATCTAAATCAATTACTTATTAAGAGTTGATAATGATCATTTTAAAAAACTAATACAGCCAGATATTATTTATATATATTTTATATATCTTGATAATTTAATGCTGAATCTGATTCAGTTCAAGCTATTATACGTGATTACACGCTTGATTTTCGAGATAAATAAGAAAGCACTCTACTATCTATTTTTAGTAGAGTAAATTAAACACATATTATAAACTTTCAGAATATGCGATACCTAAGTTAGCTCATAGCTGTCATAATACAGGCAAAGCGTGGACTAAGCAAATAGTTTATTTACCTGGTAGCAAGATCGAAGACTGTGATCATGACAGTTGGTCATATCAAACTATTACGGAAATATTACTCATGTTAACAGAAGGAATTGCATTCTGATATGCCAGAACTTATAGAAGCAACGATAACCTGATCTTAAAACAAGCCCAATCGTTATCAGATCTATCTGAAGCTTTTAGTCACAACTTATATAAAACTGAATTATGTTATTTAATTAAAAACAAATTGGTTACAGAGTAAGATGATTCTATTTAGAATAGAAATAAATTAAAGCTATGCTCAATAGATAACTAAAAAATAATTAATAACACAATGGTTAACTAAAATATAACAAGCACAAAATAACGTCATAAAAGCCTCATAAATTTATTAGGCTCTCTATCGCAACTTTATTGATTAAAATTCAATCAAAGATAGTTAATAAAGTTTCTTTGCTGTATCTAACCAATCTTGCTTAAACTTATGTTGCATACTTTCAACTGCATTAATAATATCATGATGAACTAGTTTATCATTTTGAATACCAACACAGCGTCCATCATACCCCTGTAAAAGCAATTGAATAGAATAAGCACCCATGCGAGACGCCAGAACACGATCACTGGCTACTGGACTACCACCTCGCTGAATATGGCCTAAAACAGTTGCTCGTGTCTCATGCTTAGTTTCTTTTTCAATATATTTTGCCAATTCATTAACATCATAAATATGCTCAGTAATAGCAATTATCGCATGACGTTTACCTCTTGCTAAAGCAAACTTAATTTCTTTCAGTAACTCTTTCTTATCAAAAGGTATTTCTGGCAATACCACAAACTCACAGCCTCCAGCAATAGCCGCGGATAAAGTTAAATCACCACAATGACGCCCCATTATTTCAACTATTGAAATACGTTTATGAGAAGTTGAGGTATCACGTAAACGATCAATTGCTTCAACAATTGTATCTAAAGCGGTAAAATAACCAATCGTATAATCAGTACCGACAACATCATTATCAATTGTTCCAGGTACGCCTATACATGGAAAACCTGCTTCACTAATCTTCTTTGCGCCACGATAAGAACCATCTCCACCAATGACAATTAAAGCATCAATATCATGTTTTCTCATATTATTAATAGCTTGATCTCTTACCTTTTCACTATCACGAAATTTAGGAAAACGAGCAGAGCCTAAGAAAGTACCACCGCGATTAATAATATCAGAAACACTAAAACGATTAAGTTTTTTTATTCGATTTTCATAAAGCCCCATATAGCCGTCATAAATACCATAAACTTCTAAATCTTCAGAAATCCCCATTCGTACAACACTACGGATAGTAGCATTCATTCCTGGCGCATCACCACCACTGCTTAAAACACCAACTCTTTTTATTCTTTTTTTGTTCATCATGACCTCTAATTTAAAATTTTGTTAGAAGCATAAAAAATATCATTTTTTTATTTTACTTGTAATAATAACGAAATGAATTAATTCAATTTACTATATTATACGATAAAAATTTTAGTTATTAGCAAAATCTTGTATATAAGAATTAGTTCATGCTTTTATACTTCATGAATCTGTTCTTTACCCCCTTAAATTAGATGTTGTTTACACAACAGAATAAACAGCTCAAAATCCTCTTATTTACTTTCATCTTTTCTGAGTAAACGGAAGCAACATAAATGGTATTGAAATGGTTGTTTTTCGAACTACAATGCTTCGTGCGTCAGATTCGTAGGTTTACTGTTACAAAACCAGATTTAATTAGATTCCTCACTATTCTTGAATGATCCATTGCACTAACGGGAAGGAATGGAATGGCAACGTTCTTATCGCTCTTTCTCCAACTTTTTTATCGGTGAATAATATTCGCTGAAACCCTTGCCAACAGAATATCAAGAGATTTATTAGCGGCATCAGAATTCTCTGCTAACCAAAACTACAGTACCTAACCCATTACTTTTAATTAGATGCCTTTGGCAGTGAAGAGAGGATATGAGTTGTTTTGTATACCAAATAGGGTTGGGTGTTACGTATCCTAAAATATCTTTCTATTGCATTCCAAAAACTAAAGGAATCCTTTCCCTATACCAAGTCCTTAGAGATATAGTTAAAACAACGCGCCTCCAGGTCATTAAGATCTTATACTCAGTTTGATTCTGGTTATCGATAACCATTTTCGACTTAAACGAGCTACTTACGTTCATGCAGTGATGTCGATAAATAAAGCAATAGATAAAGGCGATCAGCTTTCCTTACAGGACGGTATATGTCATCGGACAAGAATAAACGTAGCGTATATCGCTCAAATCATACAGCTACCATTCATAGGGAACTAACTCTTCGATATTTTTGCACGCTTTAGATAAGGTGGTGCAATGAGCTATTGAAATATATCCGTAATACTTTGATCCTTAACCTTAGGTATTTAAATTTCAACATCGCCGATACTAGTTTGTATGGTTTTCTATGATAATAGAAAACCATTACGAACGGGCATTATGATTAGAAATTAATCGCTCTTTAAAAGCGATTAAATTTCCTTTTATTCTAAAAGGAGATAAAATCGGTTTACTAAGTCTATTTTAAGTTAAAATTTCGTTAGAGCCTGCATTATTTAACCTAATCCACTATTTTAGTGACATTAATTATAACTTTGTCTTAATAACTATTGTTATTTCATTTTATGCATTCTTATTGATAACAATTCCATTGCCTATTTACCAAACCGAGCGTCGGTAAAATAATCTGTCTCCACACAGAATGCATTTGCATGTATCTGTGTGCAGGAATCCTTTTATTAGGACGACGAACTTCGGTTTTTCGATTTTTTGCGAACCGTAATATCTTTAGAGACTTACATAATACACCTTCGATAATAGTATGATGCTTCGTTGACGATTTGACAAAAAACCATAATACGGATCACCTTAACATAACTCACTGGAATATAGCTAATATAGCGTCCGATCATCTCTTCCTACAACAAGAGATGGAGAAAGGTTTACTACTCGCGCGCGATTACTGTATAGACTGGTAGTTATAATAATGATACACAACCACTTCCCTAGATAATTCTTCAGTTTTAATCCAGATACGTAAAGCGTTTAAGATAAAGTAGCAATCGAATATTTCATCGCTATGTCAGACTCTTTTCGTCTTTTTTATGAAATGAACTTTCCAGCAATGTCTTCGTACTGTAGCTTCATGTAACGCTGTCACTTCTTACTGGCGCAGACATTTCCAAAAAACCACCAGGAAGACATTGGGATTTATCAAGTTAATAACTGTAATACAGCAGCCGGATGACAGAATCTCGCAAAATTGCTTTGACTGCTCTTTTTTTGAAGAACAACTTACGTTATACATCATGTTAATATCCAGACCACTAGTGGTAGCGAAGATATTAGCATACGAATGTTGATTGAATTATCAAAGATAAATGTGAAAGGCACAGAATATATCAATTTCGATATCCTATTTGTGTGCCCACTACAGTATTGCATAGGTGGGCGGTACAAAAAATATTGAATTTCGGCGAGTTATTATTGAATAAGGCCAATAATATTTGGTCAGTGACAGTAATGCGTTAATAGTTACAGTTAAATAAAATATAAATCTACTATGCTATAATCATTCCTCAGCAGCTTTAAAGTTCCATAAACTGCAGGATTTTAACTTATAGCTTTAGCAGAAAAACAACGGTGCGAATATTCAGTAGAGGGATAAAAAACCCAGCGCACTTTCCATGAAAGAAGTGCACAAGCATCTATTCTATCAATAGATAGACGGGTCTATAAATTGATACTTTTTATCTTATTTTTTAAGAAAGTTATTTCAGCTATCATCAATAGTGAAAATCAGTTTAGTTGGGTGAAGGAATTTACATTTAGGTAAATTCCTCTCTGCGTACCTTGCTAGAGATTATAGAAATCATCATTTTATCTAGATTCGTAAGATCTATCGGCCTAGTTATCTTTATGTTTATCCAGGTAAAAAAAAAGAAAACGAGCATCATCACCTATTCATCTATAGGTGATGAATTCATCGGAAAGCATACTTTTAATAACTACCCTCAATGAGTTATATTTATCATCATAGGCTTAACCTGTTCGCGTTGTTTAAAAACCCGGATAATCGTAACTACTTACAGGCGGATAATATTTTCATATCGAAAAAAAATGTAGACCAAGTTCAGACGTATTGTTGTATATCCTCTTTCAAATATTTGAAAATTCAGTCGGTCTGTCATCATTAATTTGAGAGAGATCATTAAAACCCTTCGTATAAACAGACTATGCAATACATGAAATCTGATGTTATCTTGCTAATTTTACTTGGCTTATACTTTTTAGTAGATTTATTCTGAACCATCTAAATGAATTTCTTTAATATTAACATATTGCAGAATATAAAACAGTACTTATATAATAAACACCCCCCAAAAAGCAGTATATTTGCGTCATTTATACCAGATTATATTACGTTGATCCTGTTATTACAGGATAGCTTCAAGCTCAACCTCAACAGCAATTCCTATCATCTACTTATCACCATTACAGATAAGTTCATGTAAGAAATCAAGATAAATATCTAGTTTCGCAAATATCTTGTAGGGTAGATTTTTTATGGTATATCATCTCTCTGTTGTTAAAATTATCCATGAAATTAATCAATATGATATGCCATCATCTCTAAAATCTAATAGCAAAATGCGCATAACTTAAAGAGTTTGAGATCACTCTGCATTGATATATTTAAGTGTATAATTAGGTATTACTCCAATCAGTACTGTTAAGTAAATCTTCATTATAGTTTATAAAAGATTCCTTTTAAATTAAACTTTAAATTATTTAAAAAATTATATTGCCTTCTGGAATATGAAATTTAATAAAAAAAAATTTTTTAATCTCAGTCGATTGAAATTACTTTAAATTAAATATAGTGAATGATTTTATCAATCAAAATCAGTAATAAATCTGCTCACTGTCCTAAGCGAGCAGATTTACTCAAAAAAAATAAAAAAGACTATTACGTATGTTTCGTTTGCTAATATCAATAGCTCTACTATTGATTAAAAAAAATTGCAACCATGGATAAGTTTATCCTCCTAAACTAGGACTATATAATAACGCTCATAAATTATTACTACATTCTTGTTAGCACTCCTTGCTCAGTTGAAGTAATGGAAGCGCTAAGTGCTTCAGGTATTGATTACACTATTTTTCTATGATCCAAATATTCATCCACAACGAGAACGTGAAATCGCAAAAACAAAATATTCGTTATGCTTAATAGAATAATATGTCGTTTTTTGATACTAACTATGATAGTGATATCTGTCCTTGCATATCTCAAGGACATGGAACAAGAACCTGAGCGAAGTAGTTCGTTGCATTATGTATTTTGATATACGATTTGATAACACCAATCTCTATGCTGCTGAGTATGGTTTTAACATTATCTCCAGTTTATTAGATATTTCTTGCTGAAAATATATAACAGATCAATAGCTATGGTAACCATACTATCACCCATTACAGTTACTTAACTTATTGGAAGTATAACTGACGTAAACAAGATGTTTCAACAAGAATAGTTGAAATTAGTAAACACGAACAATTTTATCAAAAAGAATACTGCGGTTGCATATATTCTCTACATATTACCAATAAACATCAGCAGTCGCAATGACGGGAGATTATCTGAATTTAGGTTAAGTATTAGATTAGCGACAGTAAGTATAATGAACCTAAATAGCTAAATAGGTAAGTATTAATATTACTTTAGCGATAAATAATAAATCAAATAAAAAAAATTACTTAGCTTCAAGGTAGGTGTTTTATATATCTTAATAGGTTATTTTCCAGGCCGTAATACTGGAAATAAAATAACATCACGAATTATATGGCTATTAGTTAATAACATAATCATCCGATCAATACCAATACCTAAACCAGCCGTTGGGGGCAATCCATGCTCCAGTGCAATGATATAATCCTCATCATAAAACATGGTTTCATCATCACCATCATCTTTTTTATGAGCCTGTTTAGCAAAACGTTCTGCTTGATCTTCTGAATCATTAAGCTCAGAAAAACCATTACCAATTTCACAACCACCTATGAAGAATTCAAATCGATCGGTAATAAATGGATTATTATCATTACGACGAGCTAAAGGAGAGACTTCTGCTGGATATTCAGTAATAAATGTCGGTTGGATTAAATGGCTTTCCACTACTGCCTCAAAAATTTCGCACTGTATGCGCCCTAATCCCCAAGCTTTTTCTATTTCAATATTAAGTGATTTTGCAATAGTTGTCACTTTAGACATATCATCTAAATCAGTCAAATCTGTTTCAGCACAATACTTGACTATTGCTTTTTTCATTGTTATTTTTTTAAAAGGCTGCCCGAAATCAAATGAATACTCACCATATTTTATCTGAGTTGTTCCTAATACCTCTTGCGTTACCGTTCGAAATAACTCTTCAGTTAATACAATTAGATCTTTATAATCAGCATAAGCCATATACAGTTCCATCATGGTAAATTCTGGATTATGGCGAGGTGAAATACCTTCATTACGAAAGTTACGATTAATTTCAAAAATGCGCTCAAATCCACCAACAACTAAACGTTTTAAATAAAGTTCTGGCGCAATACGCAGATACATATCAATATTTAATGCATTATGATGAGTAATAAATGGACGTGCTGCTGCACCACCCGGTATAACATGCATCATCGGTGTTTCAACTTCCATAAAATCTTTACTAACCATAAAGTTACGTAAAGCCGACAGCACACGTGAACGTATAATAAAAATCTGACGTGATTGTTCATTAGCAATAAGATCAAGATAACGTTGTCGATAACGCGTTTCCTGATCTGCTAGCCCATGGAATTTATCTGGAAGAGGACGTAATGCTTTGGTTAATAAATAAACTTCATAACCATGAATAGTCAACTCACCTGTTTTTGTTTTAAATAATTTACCTCTAACACCTAGAATGTCACCAAGATCCCATTTCTTAAACTGTTCGTTATAAATACCTTCTGCTAAATCATCACGAAAAACATAAATCTGAATCTGACCACCCATATCTTGTAATGTCGCAAAAGAGGCCTTACCCATTATACGGCGTGTAATCATTCTCCCAGCAACAGAAACGTTAATATTCAGTTCAGTAAGTTCTTCTGCATGCTTTTCATCATATTTATCATGTATATCACCAGATAAATATTCACGGCGAAAATCATTAGGAAAAGCAGTACCATTATCACGCAATCCTGCTAATTTTTCTCGCCGAGTTTTTAATTCATTATTTAAGTAAAGGGACTGCTCAGCACCCTGTTGTTGTTGAGACATCTTTTTTCCTTATAGGCCAGCTTTTAAGCTTGCTTCAATAAATTTATCTAGATCACCATCTAGTACCGCTTGGGTATTACGATTTTCAACACCAGTACGTAAATCTTTAACTCGAGAATCATCCAGCACATAAGAACGAATTTGGCTACCCCAGCCAATATCAGATTTATTTTCTTCTAATGCTTGTTTATTAATATTTTTCTTTTGCATTTCTAGCTCATATAATTTTGCTTTTAGTTGCTTCAAAGCCTGATCTTTATTCTTATGTTGAGAGCGGTCACTCTGGCATTGAGTAACAATTCCAGTTGGCATATGGGTTATACGTACAGCTGATTCTGTTTTATTAACATGTTGCCCACCAGCCCCAGATGCCCGATAAACATCAATTCGTAAATCTGTAGGATTCATTTGAATATCAATATCATTATCCATTTCAGGATAAATAAAAGCAGAACTAAACGAAGTATGGCGACGACCGCCGGAATTAAAAGGACTTTTACGCACTAACCGATGAACACCTGTTTCAGTTCGTAACCACCCAAAAGCATACTTACCAATAATCTTTATCGTAGCAGATTTTAAGCCAGCAACATCACCATCTGACGCTTCAATAATTTCTGTTTTAAAACCTTTTGACTCTGCCCAGAGTAGATACATACGCAGCAACATGCTAACCCAATCTTGTGCCTCAGTTCCCCCTGAACCTGCTTGTAAATCAAGATAACAATTAGCACTATCATTCTGCCCAGAAAACATACAACGAAATTCTAATTGTTCTAATTTTTCTTCCAGCTGCGCTAACTCTGCGACCACATCATAAAAAGTTTCTTCATCATCAGCTTCAATTATCAGATCGAGCAAACCAGATATATCGTTAAAATCTTGTATCAAAACATCAATAGTTTTTACTACTGCTTCAAGAGAAGAGCGTTCCTTACCCAACTCTTGAGCTCGCTCCGGCTCGTTCCAGACATCAGGCTGCTCAAGTTGTATGTTTACTTCCTTTAAACGTTCTTTCTTATTATCATAGTTAAAGATACCCATTAAGATCTTTGCCCGCTCAGACAGATCCTGAATCTGATTTTTTATTGGATTAATTTCAAACATACCTTTATATCTTTTATGTTTTTTATTTAAATCTAAAAATATAAAGTCTATTATAGCGGATCTTATTCCTGGATTATACTTTTCAGTCAATATGATTCATGATAACTTATTTACCAATTAAATAGACGCTTTTAGTCAGTAACCCCTTTTTTTTATAAAGGGATAATGCTTTAAATCTAATTACTAAAATTAGTAACAGAAAAATATTGATTATAATTAAGGGAGATCACACCAATTACCATCCTACGTTCAAGGAACGGTGGTGGTTAAAATAGAATAATTCTATTCGCAAGACCATAAATGCTAAATTAGTAATTGGATGTTACAAAATTGCTACGATACTCATTAAGATGAACTAGCAAGAAACGTGTTAGCATCAAATCTACGCTGCTTTAGCGATATCTATGAGTTGAGTGCTATTATATATTCTGCGATAAGTTAATTTCTAACTATGTGGATAAAAATTTTTAGTAAAAACCTCTTATACTATAAGAAAATTTCTTCTACAATGGTTACAATGAAAAAGCAAATAATTATACAGATTAAAAAAACTTTTTCCTCACCCCTTTCCTTATCCTACTAACATAAAGTTGCATCTCATTAGTTAAATTAGTAAATAATCTGTCGGATGATATCGATGTATGCATCGTAGCAACTTATTCCACTTTATCCTGCTCATATTATCACAGTGAACATGTTATCCGTTGGCTGGCGGCTTCCTCATAATCTCACATTCATTATGATTACAGAAATATCATTGCAAAATCTCCGAATTCCAGAAAAATTGAACAATCTTACTGTAAGTGTTTTTGTGAAATTAGATTACAAGGATAAATGGTTTAATTATCTCTAATTTATGTTGAATAACTTAATTTTACGGGAGTCAGTAAAACGAACAGAGATTAACTTAAAACAGCGTTTAGATTGCGTCACTGCCTCATTTATTAATTGACAAAAATAAAAATACAATGCACTAAATAGTGTAATTAAAACTAAAAAATATTTTTCGCTAATCTATGAAAGAGAAATGTTAAATTACACACAGGAAAACTAGAAGAGCGGAATAGTAGGAAAAAGTAGAAGATAAAAGAAAAAAATGAATTACGATCTTAATCGCCCAAGATTGCCATGGCCATGTAAACAATGAGATTCTTGAAACGTCTAATGTAGAATATATTAATCATTTTCTTGAGCTGATCATCGATCAGAGCTTCATCTTTTACTTGGATGAAGCTAAATAGTACAAAACCTTTTCCAAAAAGCATGGCATTAGTCACTATCACCAATAATATTGGTAATCAGAGAGTTATTAATAAGGAATTCTATATTCAAATTTTAACATTTATATCAACTGATTCAAAGGATAGCTGAGAAGCCTCCATAGTATGGAGTCATTTTATTTACCAAATTATCTAACTTAGAGAAGATTGTTAAAACTAGAACAATTGAAATATAAAGGTGCCTAAATTACTCTACAAGCAAAGCAACAACTTTTTCCAACATACCCTAATTTCTTCAAAAATTAATTTAAATAGTTTGGAATAAGTCTACTCCAAAAAAATATAAATCTACTAAATCAGTTAGATTATTTATAATTCTCTGTGTTATAATCTTTTTATTTATTTGAAAGTGCTTTATAAGCTCCTCTCCACCAGAAATAAGCTTATAATAAGACACTGAATTTTCATGATACGGATCATACAATAATACATCCAACTCGGCTTTAAATTTTTATTACTCAGTATTCAGCCCATTACAGCAAAATAACTATTCGTTGTTTTTAATTATGCTCATTTTCTGATGTATGGAATTTTGGAAGATTCTGGTGTATCCTGCCTTATTGATTTCGTGAACGATTTCAATAACAAAAAATAATATACCATGAAAAGTCTACACTATAGATATCTATGAAACTAAATATTATCTCTGATCCATTGCACTAATTCATCCGTAATAGCGTGCTAAGCAGATGATAGGTCCCTATTAATACTGAAATTGAAATCTATGCTGCGATAATGTGCTCAACGCTGTCTTATCAGCGGAGGTCTACTATGCCATTGTCAATAATGGTTATTTGCCATAGAGAATTACATTCATTGGTATTGACGATATTGAGATTAAAGTGTTTAAGGTTAAATGGATCGAAGAAGCAACGGAACAGCTTCAACACAATTCATTGGTACCGCCTTATCTTAAAACATGCAAAAATCATTGAATAGTTAAGACTATAGTCTCTAGAAGCATCTTCACCAGTGATTTTCATGAAATTCTTTGGAATTTTTAGTTAAAAATACATATTTTCTCTGCAGTACCATCAAGAGATTAAAAAACAACAATGCTTTGAAGAGCATTGGCAATGGCGGCGGCTACCTAATTTAAGCAATAACACGCTACATTTATACTTGACCGATGACATTATACCCCCATCCTATCAGGCAAATTGATTATCTTTACCTGCTGCTCATTTATTGGTAAGACTACTCATGGATATAAGGAGCTCATTGCGCCAAAAGCGGACTATTAAAAGTCATAAGCCAACTAGGCCTAGTTTCTCAATTGACCTAGAACCGCAGAACTTAATCGTATCTGCCGGGTTTGCACGGTGGTAGATGGTGTTATTAATTTTTAGAATGCAATAGCAAAGATATTTTCCAGGACATGTGGCACTAATGCTGTTGTGTAAATAAAATATCTGATTTGCCACCCTTATTCACCAAAGGTATATAAGAGAAAATTAAGGTTAAGTTGTGTAAATTACACTAGCTGAGAACTGCGATGTTACTAACAAAACCTTTAATACTTTATTGGTAAGATTTTCAGCGCATCCTAATATCAATTAAGGAAACTGGAACTGGTTAAAAGGGGAACTTAGCTTGTTGACTCTGGTGGTAACAACATCTAATTTAAAGATGAAAAACAGATTTATTAATCATAAGAATGGAATCTAGTCCATACACCAGATTTGCTAATAACTCAACAATTTACTCATTTCTTATCCATAAAATTAATTTATCTTCAGATGAAGATTATCACCTTGTGCAGCAAATCTTGCTGGCTTAGTATCTAAATTAAGTAATTTTTCCAAAAATTTCTAACCTACTCTTTAGGTAAAGCTACATCATAACCTAATTTGCAGATATAACACCCACAATAATAATAAACTAATAATTGATTCATTTAGCATAGAAATAGCATATCCATAACTGCGGTTTTTTTATTGTTTATTAAGTAGAGGTTGCATGTTCAGTTGAGTATATTGAGCCCTAAATAATAATAAATGCCGGATTATCACTTATCTGCAAATTAATTAGGTAATTTCAATATGATTATTAATCTAAGATGAATCTTCTGCTGGGCGGTAGAATTATTAATTAAGTGACAATACTCATCATTAAATAGTAGACAACTAAATCATCAATCACATCTCCAGAATCATTTAGCATACCCGTATAAAGTATTTTACTAGACTGTTTCAGTATTACTATATCATTGACTAATAAATAATGTAAAAAATTTTGGCACAATCTACTATGTAGATTGATTTTTGTTAAAAAAGAAATATTAAACGAAACAACTACCATGTTAACAACATGGTATTCATTAATTTGATAATTGTAATGCAAATGAGCATCAGCCAATTATGAAAAACGATCATAGTTGCATTACACGGTAAATACTGCTCATACAATGAAGTCTATTTCACTACATCGCTCTGTTTTTCTCATTAATAGGTGCAGAGATAAACTTAAGTTATTAACTTTAAATACCTTTTAGTAGAGTAAAACATTACTATCAAAAATATAGAGCAAACCTAGCCAAAAAATAATAAGTAAAATTACTGAATTAAATTAATTAATATAACTATTTCAAGGCAACAATATCCCCCTAAAGATAGGATTAAGAGGAAAGTACCGATAAGTTCACTAATTCTGAAGAATTTATCGTAACTTTTTCTAACCATTCAGGCATATCATGCGCTCCTAACGCATAACTTAGCAACTGTGGTTTTATGCCCGGCAGTGTATTAGCCAACCGTAATCCAACATCACAAACTATTTTTTTAATTGGATTATTACCATCAAATAATTTGCGAAATCCCTGCATGCTCGCTAACATCAGTGCAGCTGTATATTTACGTTTACGTTCATAACTTTGTAAATAAAGATACTGACCAATATCTTTACCAGTAGTATTCAAACGTCGTAATTGTCCAATCAACTCGGCAACATCCATAAAGCCTAAATTTACCCCTTGTCCTGCTAAAGGGTGTATTACATGAGCAGCATCACCTAATAAAGCAATACGTTGACCAGCAAAATTTCGTGCATACTGAGCAATAAGTGGAAAAATCTGACGTTCACTAATTAACTGACAAAAACCGAGGCGCATATCTAAAGCTATACTTAACTCTTTTTCAAATATAGAAACCTTTAAATTTAGGCACCTACGCGCCTCCATTGTCGGTAATGACCAAACAATAGAGCAAAGATGAGGATCATAAAGCGGTAAAAATGCTAAAATGCTATCGTTATGAAAAGATTGACGAGCAGTATCCATATGAGGCATTTCAGTTTGAATTGTGGCAACTAATGCTGTATGTTCATAATCCCAGAAGCTAAGTGGAATATCCGCTTTTTGCCTTAGCCATGATTTAGCACCATCTGCACCAACTACCAACCTTGCTGTCAACATTTTCTCATTATCAAAAGTCACGAATACTTCATTTTCGCCCCAAATAATTTTTTTCAATCTATTTCCTGTTAATAACGTAATATCTGTGCTTGATTGAGCCTGTTGCCATAAAGATCCACGAATAATTAAATTTTCAATAATATATCCGAGAGCAGGTAAATAATAATCCTTAGCATCAAATTGAATTTGACTAAAGGTATCTTGCTGCCAAACCTGCATTTTCTGATAACTACCAAGTCGTTTCTGCACAATTGTTTGCCAAACTCCTAAATAATAGAGTAATTTTTGACTGGCTGCATTAATAGAAGACACTCTAAGCGAAGGTGCTTCTTGTGGATTAAATTGATCTTGCAAAGGAGAATTTTCAATAATAGCAATCCTCATACCGCAGTCACGTAATCCACAAGCCAGAGCAAGGCCAACCATACCAGCACCAACAATAACCACATCAAATGATTGCATCGTTAAAGTATTCCTTCTTAAATAACTAAAGATGGAACGATCGTTTCATTGTTTTATGGACTAAAACATCACGCATAAGTGATAATCTTTCCTTTGCTATTAATTCAACATTATGGCCGATAGCAAAAATCAGATGACTATTTGAAAATAAATGAACCAGTTATATCGTTTAACTTTATAATCCTTTAACAATCATCACGGCACTGCATTTGATACTACATAAGAACCAAGTAAGCTCTCATATCACTGCCATGATTAGCTACTTTATTAATTATATATTAGTAAGAATCATAACATCACGGTTATCAAGATCAAATCCTCTGACCTGCAATAATATGTAAAGTCTTTGCTGCATTGTGAACTAAAACTAATCGATGAGTAATTTATTTTCTCGCTTAAGAAAATAATAATGGAAAAAACAGTAACGATCACTCTAATGGCCTTAATTTCATCTAAACAGCCAGCCAAAACAATATTTGCAATTCTGTTATAAATTGATCATTACTCCACTGCATAATAGACTGCTAACTTTCCAATGGGTGATATTAAACCAATGACCTACGCTCTTTAGATATAGGTAACATCGCCAATGGACTTATATTGGGTAAAACATTAAAAACTCGTCCATGTGGTGCTTCTCTAGTTAAAACATTAGCGATAATTGTACATTGTTAATATGACACTTGATGCCATTCAATTTGGCTAACTTTACCTATCATGAAATCGCTGCCATCAGTAGCGACTAATAATTGTCTAGTTAAAACTTTATTACTTGTTAATTTAACTGATACATACTCAATTTTTGCGCTTAAAAAGAATAACTTTGTCAAAACAATATAACTCAATACCCGGTGCGCCTTTTTAATTTGCTCAAATAAATAATTTCCTGCATCATGCAACTCAACAACATAACCGAGTGCAGCTAGAGAATAATCTTTATTGTACATATTTACTGCGTTAAGATAGCAATATTCAGAAACATGAATATTGATAATTAGTATCAGATACTTGTTTAATGCATACCATATACCAGTTTGAGTAAACTGTTAGAAAGCGCCATAAGCTAATGCAATTGTTTTGGTATCAAAAACAGGATGCGTCTTATTAAATAACCTCGTTTCAATTAATGAAACTTCTACTTTCCCTGACTAAAGGGTGAAATAGGAAGTGCTAATAATACTCCTGTTATACTCCACCGCTAAGAATAATCACTTTCATTGCTTTAAATCTCTGCTTATTTATCTGATACCATAGCGCCTCTATCTCATCAGGATCTTTAATAACAGTCGTTGCCAAATTTCTATTACTCTCTTATAGAGATCAGAATATTATCTTAAATACGGATATCAATTTCTCGATAGGCTCCAGGTGTATTAGCATCTGGTAAAATATAAAGCCCTAGCTCAATGCTCAAAAGCATGTCCCAGTTCTAACAGATAATCGCAATTGCTATCATAATTACTAAAATCATGGACATTAAGCCCTAAGCATAGATTTAAACCATGTATAAAAAGTCAAGTGAACTTTGCTTTCGATAAGTTTATCTAACTCTTACCCTTGCAAAAACCTAATTTAATTAAACCTGCAATCTTAATTTTTATTATTGTTGTCATCACTTGATGAATAATAATCCTAGGTTGATATAGATTAAAGCAGTATTTAGTGTCGGTTAATACAAAATCATAAACTTCACGTTACAGTTGACTGAATTTTCTATTGACTGAAAAGATACACGTAATATCACTAGCATAATCTCAATATTTCTACAACGGCATTAAATAGATTAAATTTTCGCCTTCATAATAACATCATTTTCTTTATAATTCAAAATATAGGCATTTTCTCCTACTTATAATGGTATCCATAAGCAGATAATTTTACTGATTAGTTAATAAACTCATGTTCAATTTATGCAGTCAGCTTATATTCATACAATCAATCTGGAAATTTACATGAAAAAATCTTTCTATCTTCATGTATTAGAGTAAGTTTTTAGGTGATTTAAATCATTATATTTCATGCGGATATTAGCTACTAGTCAATTTAAATATATGTGGCATTTAATTTTTACCGAGTATCTTCTTCCCTTAGACAATCAAGAGTTGCGCTAACGATTTCATCCGTATAGGTAAATTCACTTTGAGCATGATAAATAACTGCTAAGTCAGTTAACAATTTACAAAATTGCTGATCAATTTCAGTAAACGGTAATGCTTGATTGAGACCAAATTTTACAATTATAGCTTGATTTATCCATAAACGACGAGTAAAAAGTTTTTTATCATTTAATCACGCATACAATTAAATAAAGAAAAAACACTATGCTACTGATAAGGATATTCACAATCTAGATTTCGCAAAAAAAACAGATGGATTAGCAAAAATAACTATACGGACAGGTGCTATTTTAAAAAAATTATATAAGTAGGAGTATAAGATATAAATTGTTATTGAGTCATCCCTTCGAATTATTAGCAAATCTAGTGCATGATGGTCAGGCTATGTCTACTCTGATGCTTCGTGAATCTGTTTCTCTATCTTTAGATTAAACCTTGTTTACTATCAAGATTAGCAGGTCAAATTCCCTTAGCTAATTCTAGTTTTTCTAAGCAACTTAGAGAAAGTTAAACATCATTGAAAGGATTATTTTTTCGAACTATAGTACTTGGTATTTGTTTCATAAGCTTGCTGTCGCAAAAATCGATATTCAAATTGGATTTGTCGTTTTTATGACACTAATGCGCTGACAGAAAAACATGTAATGCCAACAGTTCTTCAGATCTTTCTTTATTTTCTTTATCGCTGTAAGATACCGCTGAAAACCTTTCCCTACAAAATATCATAAACTTATTAACTGAATCACGACCCTATTCTGAGCAAATACCCACTAACTCTAACTTAACTTTCGGTACACTCCTTTTGGAAGTGAAGCTAGCACATTAGCTATTTTGTGTAACCAATGGTGTTAGTAGTATTACATGTTCAGGAATATCTTTGGCATTGCATTCTAAAAACCAAGGGCATAGTCTTCTGTAGGAACCCTGGGAGATATAGTTAAGTCACGTGCTCGCAGGGAATTTAAGAGTTAAACACAGTTTACTTCTGAGTATCAATAAGCATGTTTGGGCACAATGAACTTCTTACGTCTATACGCAGTAATACTGATAATGAAACAATAGTAAAAACGATCACTGTCCCTGAACAGGACAGTATATGCATCGGCCAAGAAATAAACGTAACCCATATCGATTAAATCACATAAGTATCCTCATTACCTCTGCTCTTCAAACTATTGTGTTTTAGTCTTCTGACAGCACTGACAGAGAGATTATATATTTTTTCATCGAGAAAGCCTAGATCCTTCGTGAAAATCATTGTTGGATATAGCTTGCAGTATAGATATAGTAGCAACTCTTCGCTGTTTTTTCTACGCTTCAGATAGGGCAGTAATAATGAGTGTTAAAGCATATTTTTATTTCTTCTACGATGCCTGACCTTCGGCACTTTAATCTCAACATCCCTAAATATCAGTTATATAGTTCTCTGTAACAAATAACAGTTACGGGCGACAGGTTACTGCCCATCTACAAGGTAATGTTTACATATTTGTCACAGTATGGGTTCAAGCTCTAGTTTAACAGTGGTGCCTATGAGCTACTTAGCACCATTAGGGATAAGTTCATGCAATGGATAAGGGGGAATAATCTGATTTTTTCGGATACCTGTAGCGTAGAATTTTCATGGCATATCATTTCTCTGTTATTGAAATTATCCATGAAATCAATTAGCAGGATGCGTCAGAGCATTATCGAAACAATTAATACACCAAAAATGATAATAACTTTGTACTTCTAAATCGATTAAATAAAAAATAGGTTAACACATTATTCCTATTAATATAATATTGGTTTATCGTTTTTTTCTTTCATTTATTCATCTTTAGCTTGATAAAAATCATAAAAAAACAAAACTGAACTGTGATATTAATATACTTAATTATCACTTTCAAGGCCTGTTCTAATTCATTTAGAATGTCATCTTTGATATAATTTAACATACCAACATTGCGTAAATCTGTAACGATTTTTTTTAATTCTTTTTTCCCATAAACTTAAATCACATAACATTTAAGTCTAATAAAAATGGTTAACTCAACCAACTAAGATAATTAACCCACTCAAACAGCTTACCATTTTCAGGTAATAAGAAATTAAAAATAAAATTATTATTATCTAAAACTGGAAATCTAAACTCATAAAATTCAGGTAATAGAGTTAGTTAATATCTATCAAAAAGCTAATCCATCATTGGTTAATTCATAAATTAACTTTTCCATTAACAATAGTAATTACCTCCATAAATTAAGTTCGTAACTAAGCAGTGCATTTTCTTCAATTGTTAAAGCAACATGCTGTTGTTGCACAACACTAGATTAAAAGCTTAATAATTATATAAAGATTTCTGTATTGCATATCTGCTCAGTTACGTCAATTAATAACATTGATATGTAATATGCCACCATCAAAGATGGTAGCTATAATAGATAAATTCACAAATTACATATTTATTATTTATAATAATTTGATAGCATATATAGAATTATAGATATCAAAATGGTATTACCATATTTTGTCTTCCCACATAATTAGGAAAGGTGTAATGTCTATACAACCTGTTGATATTCAAATTTTAGGACGAACATTAAGAGTTAATTGCCCTAAAGAACAACAAAATGCCTTAAAATGGTCTGCGGCTGAACTTGAGAAACGGATAAAATATCTAAAAAATCGAACTGGTGTCACAAATACCGAGCAACTTATTTTTATCGTCGCTTTAAATATTTGCCATGAGCTTGCGCAAGAAAAAACAAAAATACAGAACTACACTGATAATATGAAACAAAAAATCCGCGTATTGCAACATACGATCGAACAGGCATTGCAAGAACAAGCACGTATTACTGGCAGGACAATTTATTCGTTAGAATAAAATCAATAAATAAACAGGCTATACTAGCAAAAGTTGTTGGTAAAATCTCTTATGCTGTATAAAGAAATTTTACTATAGCGGGTTGCTATAAAAAGCAAACCATCATACAGACCAAAGAGATTCTTTCCTTATTCCATGCCAACATAATGCTATATCATCATTAGATGAGCTCGCTGATAATCTATCGCATGATGTCGATTTATGCATTTATGCATTGAAAAAACTGATTTCACTTTATTCTCCCAATAAATTATGCTTACTTCTAGTGTGTAGGGTTTATAAGATGATAGCGAGTATCCTACTGATTGATTTCCTGAATAATGTCAACAACAGAGAGATTATATACCATAAGAAGTCTAGCCTACAGATATCCATAAAACTAGATATTATCCCGATCCATTAATATTAACTCATCCGTAATATTGGTAGGAAACTGATAGCACCGCTATTGAGCTGGAGTTCAAAACATCCTGTGACAAACATGTAAACACTGTCTTATCGATAGGCGTCAAAGCTGTCGCTAGTAATGGTTATTTGCTACAGGAACCTATACAGATAGGTATAGGCGATGTTGAGGATTAAAGTGTCTAAGGTTAGGGATCGAACAGAAGGAATGGAATATGCTTTAACAGCTCATTACTGCCACCTTATCTGAAGCGTGTAAAAACAGTAAAGAGTTGCTCTTATCGCTGTACCTGTGAGATACCATTCCACTGGTGATTTTCACGAAGCTCTGTAGCATTTCTCGATAAAAAAATATATAGTCTTTTATCTCGTCAGTAGCATCAACAAAGTGAAACAGCGATAACTTAAATAGGATAGGTAAATAGTAGCTGTGTAATTTAAGCGATACTCGTTATGTTTTTTGAGTAAAGGCGTAACTATTCTTTTACGTAAACTAATCGCCTTTACCTGCTAGTTAAATTAGCGGCACTGCCCATGAACATAAGAAAAGAATTCTGCTCAAATATAGTTATCGAGAATCAGAAGCGAACTAGCTAAACTTTTCAATAGCGCTATAAGCGCTCTGAACTTAACCGTATTTTCTAGACTTGATACAGAGACGATCCTTAATTTTTAAAATAATAAAAAGTATATTTCCCCGGCACGCAGCATAAATATACTGTTAAATATACAAAAAACAAATAGCTAATTTTTTATGTTCTCAACTCCAGAAAGGCATTTAACTGAAAGTTAATGGTGAGTTGCGGAGATTTAGCTATTAGAGAGAGCCGCGATACAGCTGATAAAACCTAATGTTTTGTTGGTAAAATTTTTAACGAAACGTAATCTATAGTAATAAAAATTGAAGAAAGAACAAGAAGAACGACTATCATTCTATGATTTTACATTAGTGTCCTGGACATTAATAAGAACGATTAATTCGATTGAGTTGGCTTTTGCGACAGTATGAGATTACGAAGCTAATTCGCGAAGCTCTGTGATTCAAGAAAAACAACCCTTTCAATTGTATTTAAGAACTCCCATCCTGCTCAGAAAAGCTAAACCGTAGTTAAAGTGAATTTGACCCTATTGACCCCTGTGCTAAACAATATCCAATTTAAGGATGTAAAAGAAATTTCTAAAATATCAGAGTATAATATTATTATTATACACCAGATTTGCTAATAACTCAACAATTTACTAATTTCTTATCCATAAAAATTCATTTATCTTCAGATAAAGATTATCACCTTGTGCAGCAAATCTTGCTGGCTTAGTATCTAAATTAAGTAATTTTTCCAAATTTCTAACCTACTTTTTAGGTAAAGCTACATCATAACCTAATTTACAGATATAACACCCACAATAATAATAAACTAATAATTGATTCATTTAGCATAGAAAATAGCATATCCATAACTGCTGTTTTTTTGTTCTTTATTAAATAGGGGTTGCATGTTCAGTTGAGTATATTGAGATCTAAATAGTAATAAATGCCAGATTATCACTTATCTGCAAATTAATTAGGTAATTTCAATATGTTTATTGATCCAAGATAAATCTGCTGCTGAGCGGCAGAATTAGCGATTAAGCGACAATACTCATCATTAAATAGTAGACAACTAAATCATCAATCGCATCACAGAAGTATTTAGCATACCCGTATAAAATACTTTACTAGACTGTTTCAGTATTAATATATCATTGATTAATAAATAATGTAAAAAATTTTGGCACAATCTACTATGTAGATTGATATTTGTTAAAAAAGAAATATTAAACGAGACAACTGCCATGCTAACAGCATGGTGTTCATCAATTTTATAATTGTAATGCAAATGAGCATCAGCCAATCATGAAAAACGATCATAGTTGCATTACACGGTAAACACTGCTCATACAATGAAGTCTATTTCACTAGATCGCTTTGTTTTTCTCATTAATAGGTATAGATAAACTTAAGTTATTAACTTTAAATACCTTTTAGTAGAGTAAAATATTACTATCAAAAATATAGAGAAAACCTAGCCAAAAAAATAATAAGTAAAATTACTGAATTAAATTGATTAATATAACTATTTCAAGGCAACAAAATTCCTATAAAAATAGGATTAAGAGGAAAGTACCGATAAGTTCACTATTTCTAAAGAATTTGTCGTAACTTTTGATAACCATTCCATTCATGGCATATCATGCACTCCTAACGCATAACTTGGCAACTGTGGTTTTATATCAGGCAGTGTATTAGCCAACCGTAATTCAACATCACAAACCATTTTTAATTAGATTATTACTATCAAATAATTTGCGAAATTCTTGTATACTCGCCAACATCAGTAATAGCCCTATATTTACGTTTACGTTCATAACTTTATAAATAAAGATACTGATCAATATCTTTACCAGTAGTATTCAAACGTCGTAATTATCCAATCAACTCAACAACATCCATAAAGCCTTAATTTATATCCTTCTCCTGCTAAAAAGGTGTACTATAGAGTAGTATCACCTAATAAAGCGATACGTTGATCAGAAAAATTTTGTGCATACTGAGCAATAAGTGGAAAAATCTGACGTTCACTAATTAACTGATAAAAACCGAGGCGCATATCTAAAGCTACACTTAACTCTTTTTTAAATACAAAAACCTTTGAATTTAGACGCCTACACGCTTACCTTATTGGTAATAATTAAATAATAGAGCAAAGATGAGAATGTAAATCGATAAAATGCTAAAATACTATCATTATAAAAAGATTGATGAGCAGTATGCATATGGGGCATTTCAGTTCAAATCGTAGCAACTAATTCCGTATGTTCACAATCCCATAAGCTAAGTGTAATATCCGCTTTTTGCCTAGCCATGATTTAGCAGAATCTACACCAACTGCCAACCTTGTTGTCAACATTTGCTCATTATCAAAAGTCATGAATACTTCATTCTCACCCCAAATAATTTTTTTCAATCTGTTGTCTGTTAATAACGTAATATTTGTGCTTGATTGAGCCTATTGTCATAAAGACCCGGGAATAATTAAATTTTCAATAATATATACGAGACCAGATAAACAATTATCCTTAGCATCAAATTGAATTTGAGCAAAGATATCCCCCTGCTGCCAAATCCTTCATTTTCTGATAACTACAACTCATTTTTACATAATATTGTTTACCAAACTCCTAAATAATGAAGTAATTTTAATTTGCTGCATTAATAGAAGACCTTCTGAGTAAAGGTGTTTGTTGCGGATTAAATTAATATTGCAGAAGAGAATCATTAATAATGGCAATCTTCATACATAGTAACATAGTCCACAAGCCAAAGCAAGGCCAACCCCCAATGCCTCCATACCTTTGATAACCACATCAAACGATTGCATCGTTAAAATATTTCTTCTTAAATAGCTAGAGATGAAATGATCCTTTCATTGTTTTATGGGCTAAAACATCACGCATAAGTGATAGTGTTTCTATTGCCATCAATCCAATATTACGAGCGATAGTAAAAATCAGATGATTATTTGAAAATAAATGAACCAGACTATCGGTTAACTTTATGATCCTTTGACGATCATCACGGCGTTGCATTTGATACTGCATAAGAACCGAGTAAGCTCCCATATCACCGCCATGATTAGCTATTTTATTAATTATATTGGCAAGAATCATTACATCACGCATACCAAGATTAAATCCCTGACCTGCAATAGGATGTAAAGTTTGTGCTGCATTACCAACTAAAACTAATCGATGAGTAATCAATCTTCTCGCTTGAGAAAGTAATAATGGAAAACAGTACCGTTCACTAATGGCCTTAATTTCACCTAACCGCCAGCCAAACCATTTTTGCAATTCCGTCATAAATTGGTCATCACTCCACTGCATAATAGATTGTTGACTTTCTAATGGGTGACACCAAACTAATGAACTACGTCCTTTAGACATAGGTAACATCGCTAATGGACCATATTGGGTAAAACGTTCAAAGGCTCGGCCACGCGGCGCTTCGCTAGTTAAAACATTAGCAATAATTGCACATTGTTGATATGACGCTCGTTGCCATTCAATTTGGCTAATTTTACCTATCATGGAATCGCTGCCATCAGCAGCAACTAATAATTGTCCGGTTAAAACTTTATTACTCGTTAATTTAACTGATACATAATCAATCGTGCGCTTAAAAGCAACAACTTTATCAGGACAATATAATTCAACACCCGGTGCCTTTTTAAGCTGCTCAAATAAATAATTTCCTGCATCATGCAACTCAACAACATAACCAAGTGCAGCTAGAGAATAATCTTTAGCGCACATATTTACTGCGCCAACATGGCGATGTTCAGAAACATGAATATTGATAATTGGTGTCAGATACTTATTTAATCCGTGCCATATACCAATTTGATTAAACTGTTCGCAAGTTCCCTGAGCTAATGCAATTGTTCTGGTATCAAAACCAGGATGCGTCTTGTTAGGTAACCTCGCTTCAATTAATGAAACCTCTAACTTTCCATGACTGAAGGTCGAAATAGCAAGCGCTAATAACGCTCCTGTCATACCACCACCAACAATAATTACTTTCATTGATTCAAATTCTCTGTTTACTTAACTACTGACATAGTGCCTCTATCTCATCATCATCTTTAATAACAGTCGTTGCCAGATTTTCATTATTCTCTTTAGAGATAAGAATATTATCTTAAATACGGATATCAATTTCTCGATAGACTCACTAGGTATATTAGCATCTGATGAAATATAAAGCCCTAACTCAATGCTCAATACCATAATTAAATTCTAACAGATAATCGCAATTGCTATCATAGTTACTAAAATCATGGATATTAAGCCCTAAATATAAATTTAAACATGCATAAAAAGGCAAGTGAACTTTACTTTTGATAAATTTATCTAGTTTAGATTCCAAAAAAAAACCAACTTAATTAAACTTGCGATCTTCATTTTTATTATTGTCATCATCATTTCATGAATAGTAATCTCAGGTTCATATAGATTAAAGTAATATTTAGTGCCGGTTAATACAAAGTCACAAACTTCACGTTGCGATTGACTGAATTTTCCATTAACTGAGAAGATGCACGTAATATCAATAGTATAATCTTGATATTTCTACAGCGAGGTCAACTAGATTAAATTGCTCGACTTCATAACAGCGTTATTTTTTATAATAAAAATACAGGCATTTCTCCTATATAATGGTATTCATAAGCAGATAATTTTGCATATTAATTAACAAGCTCATGTTCAATTTATACAAGCAGCTGATATTCATACAATCAGGCTGGCAAATTTACATTGCAAAAATCTTTCTAGCTTCATGTATTAGAGCAAGTTTTTAGGTTATTTAAATAATTGAATTTCATGAAGATATTAGCTGCTAGTTAATTTAAGTAAATGGAGCCTTTAATTTTTACCGAGCATCTTCCCTTAGCCAATCAATAGCTGCACTAATGATTTGATCCGTATAGGTAAATTCACTTTGAAAATAATAAATAACAGCTAAATCAGTTAATAACTTATAAAATTGCTTATCAATTTCACTAAACGGTAATGCTTGATTGACACCAAATTTTATAATTATAGCTTAACTTACCCATAAACGATGAGCAAAGTAAGTTTTCCTATCTCTTGATCAGGCATACAATTAAATAATCCTGTTCTCACTATAGGCTTAATTATATTTAATAATAATTCCTACTGATTTAGGATTAATAATCCTAGTTAAATAAAGAAAAAACACTGTGCTACTTGATAAGCATATTCACAATCTATACTTCACAAAAAGCAGATGAAGCGGAAAATAGCTATATTGAGTAGTGCTATTTTTAAAAATTTATAACGAGGAATATGAGATATAAATGGTTGTTAAGTCGATGCTTCGAGTTGCTAGCAAATCTAGTGTGTAATAGTTAGACTACGTTCTACTCTGATGTTTTTAAATCTATTTCCTTATCTTTAAATTGAACATTGTTTACCATCAAGATTAGCAGGTCAAATTCCCTTAACCCATTCTAATTTTTCTAAGCAGTCTAAAAAAGATTAAACATCATTAAAAGGGTTATTTTCTTAACTATAATACTCACGTATTGACTTCATAGCTTCACTGTTACAAAAACTGATTTAATCGGCTTTATCCTTCTTATTGATTGAGCGCAACACAGTGCACTGACAGGAACTCGTAGAATGCCAGCATCTCTTCTCGGTATTTCTCTAACTTTTCATCGTTGCAGAGATGCTTATGCTGAAAACCTTATAAACAAAATATAAAGAGTTTTATTAGCGGCATCATAGCTCTCTGCTAGCCCAAAAATCTCCAACAATTACCTTAACTTTCGGTTACATATCTTTGGAGAATGAAAGCAGCATATTAGCTATTTTATGTACCAAATAGCATTGATGCTGGTTATCCTGTAATATCTTTACCATACATTCTAAAAAACAAAAACATCGTTTCTCATAGCAAGCTCAAGAAAAATATGGTTAAGTAACACCGTTCGCGCGATCATTCAGAAGTTTGGCCTAGTGCGCCCTTCTGACTTTTGATAATTACTTTTGACTTTAGTTCTAGCTCATTGCGTCTATGACGCAGTGATATTGATAATGAGCAAGAAGGGAAAGGCGATCAGTTTGCCTGACAGAACAGCATATATACTTTCGACAAGAAATAAATATAGAACGCATATCTCTTAAATCATACAAGGGCACCATTGTCTGCGCTCTTTAACCCATTGCTGTTTCATTTTGCTGATAAAGTATCAAGAAATCTATTCTTTTTACTAAAAACTACCCAGAGTTTTATAAAAATCACCACTGAGATTACCTTGAAGATGCGGCATTGATAGCTTTGCGGGTTGATATAAAACACAGAACAATATGCTTTATAGAAGATTTAAAAGCGATTTCTAAGCTATCAGTCCACCCTCAAATCTATTATAAACCTTCAGGATTATTAGTTTCATCTTGATTTACTGATGATCTTTCGATGTTGCGTCCATTCCGCTTTAACTTACTGTAACTACATTAATTTTCTGTCAGATAAAAAAGGCATTCGATTTTTATTTTAATGCCCTTACCCGGAAAAATATCTTTCGGCAGTGTTATTTGAAGGAACCATACTTACCGCAGACACTTTGCGAGCAGTTGTAATTTTATTTTGTAGTTCATAGATGATTTAGTTGCCAAATAAGGTATCTAGGTTAGTCATAATCATTAGTGAAAATTATCTATAACAGATCTTAGCTTTATTTTCTGAGTTCTTGCTGATTACTGAAGCTAAAAAAAGTTCTTGTTATTCATTAGCAATACTAGCGTTGATAATTTCCTCATCCTGATGTCAATTTTCACACAACTTATTTAGTAGTTTAATAGTCTGAATGAGCGCCATTTTAAATTTAATTGACTTATTGATTTTTTTTGAAATACTAAACCAAAACTCCCAGGTTGGTTTTAGTAACAAAATAAGAAGTTCTATTAAGCTTGGATTAAACAGTTTTTATTTTGTAGAAAGGAAGAGGGGTATTTAAGTAGTTTATATTTATTGTTTTCTGTTTTCTGTAAAAATATCTTTTGTGTTTCCCATTTTTAAAGAGATCGATTATTTATTTCTTGGAAAGTTTTATTTTCTGTTTTTTTTTAGAATGTTTCCCCGTTTTTGTTATTACTCATTTTATGGAATAATTCATTATATCAGAATATACTTCTGTGTCAGAAGTTAATTTTTTAATTAAAAACTCATAAAAGATACTGCCAGATAGATAAACACTTTGATTTCTGTGAGAAAGGATTTGATCGATTAGAAATTAAATTTAATCATTTACAATGATCCTTTTAGCTGGTATTAGAAATTTTTAAATGAGTCTGTGGCACTACATTTTTACTTCTTACCATTTTTAATTCTTAATATTACTCATAAGTTACCCTGAACCTTAGCAATTTCATCGCTTCATCTCACACTTTTAAAATAGTGTATTTTATTGCAAAATAATAAAACAGTTATTTATTGATCTAATAATTATATTTTAAAAATATATTTTTAATTCCTTAAAGTACCTTAAATAACGTATTTTTGGAGGCACTCTTATCCTACATCGTCTACTAATATGTAGGTTTTGTATCTTCTGCTTCGCTCCATAATCGGTTAAATTCTCTTGTGTATTTTTCAGCAATGTCTGGGCGATTACGCAGGTAAATTACATTTTCTGCGTTACGAAATGCGGCACTTTTCGTATAGTTAAACGACCCCGTTTCAACTGAATGATCATCCACAATCATAAACTTATTATGCATAATCGCATACTTATCATTTAGTCTTACCGGCACGCGGTGATTTACTAGATATGTCACGGCAGTATATTTTCCACGGTTCGACTTCTTATCTGCAACGACACGGACATTAATACCTCGATTTTGCGCGTCAACAAGAGCTAAGGCAATGGGCTTACTGGTAAACGAATAGGCAGCAATATCAATTGATATTTTTGCCTCTTCAATTGCTAACAAGATTATCTGTTTTGCTGCTCTTCCCGGAGAAAAACCAATTTTCACCTCCTGAATGCTCGTACTGATTGAAAGCGGAGATGTAAATATCATAAGAAGTGAAAAAATCGTAGCGGTTACTTTTACTTGTTTACTCATCGTTACTGGGACCTTGATACTAAGAGTTACTCTTCTCTTCTTCATCTGATTAAAATCGTAAGGAGTTAATGAAAAGTCATCACGTAATTAAGCATTTATGTTATCATCTCACACACGTACAAACCCATACATCCAAAGCTGTACAATCTGCCAATAATAAAATAAATCCCTTGAATCCATGTAAAAATATAAAAAATACGACCATGATGATATGTAATATCTTGATAAGAGTGATATAAAAACAACAAACTAGTAAAAGTACCAGTCATGATTAATTTATCCCACTCTTTTCTAACTAGCTGACGCTCCTCTACATCTTATGTAAATTGATAAACATTATTTTTATTTTTCACCTCGCTTGGTTTTTATTGAATTTTTTAACTTATAAATCTCTCATTTGCCTTTTTCTAGTTGTTCTTCTTTTTATACTTATATGTCAGATTACGATGATTAAAACCACCCTATTTGATTTAAATAGGGTAATGAATACTACGATCAGCTAGGTCATTCTCTTTAGATAGTTCCTTAATGTTAAATCTAAACATTTTTAGCAATGAGGTACATCCAGTTTTTAACTGCAGTTTTTCAAACGGAATTGTAAACTCTCTCTGATTACCACAATGCTTGGAGACTATCTCATAAATTCTTCTGTCTCTCACTTTTTGAGACGGAAGTAGTCGGAACTGATTTTTATCATTTTCTTTTTATGTAATAACTGATACAGGCAGTCAGGTAAAGTTACCTTAATCATATCAATATCTTGCTTACCTTTTATTTGAAACTATTCGGTAATTATCGATAAGACCAAATCCTATACTTTCTTACTTATTCTTCTGAATAAAGTATATTGTCTTAATTGCTGTTTTTTAACTTATCTAATAGATTTTTTTCCAATTTTTTATAAGTTCTACCACTAATTGTTCTATTTATTATTACAAAAAAAAATTATAAGGCATAAAATAAAGGTTCTACTAATTTCTTGATGATTACTCATTGTTTCCTGTAGTTTAGATAGATTAAGAATCCCATACATCTTTATCAAAAACAGTTGCTAATCAATCAGTCATGGAGTTAACAATAACAATTACATTAGCATTTATCTATTTTTTAATCTTAATATAGCTGCCTTTCAATACAAAAAATAGATGTTCCATGCTTGCTATCTCATTTCTAATACTCGAAAAATTAAAATCTCATCAGCAACAAAAAAATTTAATTCATGTTTACGGTGCGGTGAGTAGTGTTTTCAAGTTGCTTACTATCTGATTAATTATATAATCTGCAATATCCTCTCAGTCTTATCTATTCCTAGAATTGCTGGTAAAAATCGATCACGTGCTATCAGCACTTGATTTAGCTCGCTTATGTAATTTAAACTCGCTAAAATTCACAATATACTTTAGTTAGAAGCTAATATCCTGTGATTTAAAATCTAACATACCATAAGAATTATTCTATATCATAGATATACAGCTAAAACCCACTTAACTTATTTTAAGTTAAAATACATAATTGATTTTTTAATCAAGTTTTATCCTCCTTAAATCTGTGGATAACTTTACTTCCAAAACTCGAAAGATAGTAGATTTTTTCTCTTTTCTGATAAAATTCTTTGCGCTAATTTTAACCATCACCAAAAACATACCTAAATCAGCATTCATATATCTTCCTTCTCGCTAAGCTCCTGCACTACATCTCAACCAACGAGTGCAGAAGAGCCGTGGAATTAGAAAGAGAAAAACGCTTACAAGGGGGGGGTAAAAAAAATCTCTAACAGAGTAAAAACAACAATGTTTATCGGGATTACTATTTTAGATAGTAAATTCTTATCTACTGGATTGTTGCCAAAAACATAATCTATTAATTAAATTTAATCGATATATAAAGCACGTAACGGTCTTCTCTCCATTATCAAATATTTTATTTCCTAAACTATTCAACGTTTTTACGCTTCAGTTAAGGTAGCAGGAATGAGCTATTGAAGGTATTTTGTTGCCTCTACGATTCCCATTTAACCTTAGGCACTTTAATCTCAACATCGTCAATACCAATCAATAATTTTCACTGTAGTAAATAACTGTTATAAACTACAGCATAGACGCCCGTCAACAAAGAAGCATTCAGAATGTTATTGTAGCATAGATTTTAAGTTCAGTCTTAAAAGTGGTGCCTCTATCACAGCTACCTGTCACGCTCTTACAGATAAGTTAATGCAATGGATTATTAATAATCTCTAATTTCACGGATATTTAGGGTAGATTTTTCATGGCATATTATCTCTCTGTTGTTGAAATCATTCACGAAAATAAATTGGCAGGATATGTGCTAGCATCTCCTAAACTTCATACACCAAAAACGAGCATAACTTCATGTCTTTTCCTGGAAGCCAGGAAATAACAAAATAGGTTAGAACAATATTCCTATTTATGTAATGTTGCTTTATTATTTTTGTTTTCATTTGCCGATCTTTTAAATCCATAAAAGCCATAAAACAGAGCTGAATTTATAATATTAACATACTTAATAATCGCTTCCGCGATCTATTCTAATCAATTTAGATCGTCATATTTAATATAACTTAGCATACTACTATGCATAAATCCCTAAAAATTTCTTTTATTTTTACCCTATAAACTTATGTTGATTAACACTTAAGTCTAACAAAAAATGCTTAAGTTAACCGACTAAAGTATTGGAGCAGACTGCTTACCATTTTCAGATAACAACAAATTAAAAATGAAATCTTTTTATTAAAATATGAAAAACATAAAGTTATAAAATTCACATAATAGGGTTAGTTAATATCTATTAAAAGCTAATCATCATTAGTTAATTTATAAATTGACTTTTTCTACTAATAATAGTAATTACGTCATAAATTATATCCATCCATAATTAAGCATGCATTTCTGCAAGCTATTAAAGCAACATACTGTTTTTGCACAATGATAATTTAAAATCTTGATAATTATGTAAAATTTTTATGGCATATCTGCTTAATTACGTTAATAATATTGATGTATAATATACCCCATTAAAGAGATGATCGTTATTCTAAAATAAGCGCAGAAATTGTGCATTTATTATTTATAATTATTTTAATATCGTCATAGAATTATAGGCAGAAAAATGTTACCACCATTTTTGTCTCCCCACATAATTAGGAAGGGCATAATGTCTACACAACCTGTTGATATTCAAATTTTAGGACGAACATTAAGAGTTAATTGCCCAAAGAAACAACAAAATGCCTTAAAATTATCTGCAGCTGAACTTGAAAAACGGCTAAAAGATCTAAAAAATCGAACTGGTGTCACAAATACCGAGCAACTTATTTTTATCGTTGCTTTAAATATTTGCCATGAACTTGCGCAAGAAAAAATAAAAACACAGGACTACACTGATAATATGGAACAAAAAATCCGCGTATTGCAACATACGATCGAACAGGCATTGCAAGAACAAGCACGTATTACTGGCCAAATAATTACTCCGTTAGAATAAAACCGATGAATAAAAAAGCTGTACTAGCAAAGGTTGCTAGTAGAAATTACTTATCCTGTATAAAAAATTTTTGCTACAAAAGTTTCTATTAAAAAGCAACCATTCATACAGATTAAAGTAATGCTTCCTTACCTATTCCCAATATAAAGCTGTATCTCATTAGTTTAGTTCGGTGATAATCTGTTGAATAATGTCGATTTATGTATTTATGAATTGAAGAAACTGAATTCTACTTTATCCTTCCCATATGTTATACTTACTTTTATTGTATGAAATCAAAAGATAATGGCGTATTCTGCTGATTGATTTCGTTAATTATTTTAACAATATAGAGATGATACATCCCATAAAAAAGTCTATCATATAGATATCCGGAAAATCAGGTATTACCTATAATCCCTTGCCTGAACTCATCCGTAATATTAATAGCCAGTTGGTAAGGGACTATTGTTGAGGCTGATCTCAAAATCATCCTACAACAACAGGCTGAATGCTGCCTTATTGATGCGCGGCCATTACCATAGTTCGTAACCTTTATTTACTAGAACGAACTATAAACATGATATTGAGCATGTTTAAGATAAAAGTATTTAAGATTAAGGATTTCAGCAACAGAAAATACTTCAATAGTTTCTTACTTTCTTATTTAAACCGTATAAAAATAATGAAGAATTTTACTATGTCTGCACCTATAAAGAAATCCATCGGTAATTTTTACGAAGGCATAAAAAGGTTCTCGATTAAAAGCACTTGATCTCTTTTCCAAATACCATCAATAGATTCAAACAGCAATGCCTTGAAGAATTCAGGCATCGGCAGCTGCGTGATTTAAGCGATACGCGTTACGTTTATTTCTTGCCTTAAGGTATATGTTTATTCTAGTTAGGTAAGATGATCTCATTTACCTGCTAGCTATATTAGCAGCACTGTGCATGGATGTAAAGAGCTTATTAAAGTTGCGGAAATTATCAAGAGTCAGAAGTGAGCTTGAGTTGAACTTATCAATAGCTTGCGATCGCGTGACTTAACTACATCTCTCAGGCTTGCTACATGAGATGTATTGTCCTTGATTTTTAAATGCAATAGCAAATATTCCTAAAGATTCAGAAGCAACACTGTTTAGTACACAAAATGCCCCTATACTTATTTCACTTCACAATGATATGTAACCGAAAGTTAAAGCAGCTGCTGCCGGAGAAGAGATGTAGCTACAGAGAGTCGTGATTCCGCCAATAAATCTTTTAATGTTTTTGTTGGCAAGATTTTCAGTGCATCCTGAAGGGATGAAGAAGTTGAATAAATATCGAAAAATAGCTAGGCATTCTATGACTTTTCCGGCAAGGCACCTTGGCCTCAATAAGAACTATGAATCCAATTGAATTAGCTTTTGTGACAGGCAGGATACGAAGAACTATGTTAGAAAAACCACTTTAATGGTATTTAAACCACTACAGTTTGCTCAGAAAAGCTGAAACGATTAAGGGAATTTTAACCTTCTGACCCCCCTACTAATAAACAATACTTCTCTATAAGAAGAGAGAACAGACTCATAAAGCATTGGAGCGGAGTATAAACTGCTAGTTTGCAGTAAGATTTACTAATAACTCTGAATAAAGTTGCATTTTAAATAATTTATATTAAGGCGCTTCTTTGCACTCGCTTCAATAAGCGGATATATTGTAACTCTGCTAGAAACGATGAACAGTTGAACGCACTAGATTGGGTCAATCAGGTGCTCTAACTCACTTAGTGGCTCGAGTAAGGATCGAATTGCAGACTATTTCGTGCACCATTAATAATAAAGTTCATAGAATCACAAGTAATATATGTGATGATATATTAAAAAATTACTGGCCTGATATACCATACCCAACATCCGCACTGCTTATCTACAAAGGATTATGCCAATTGCACCTTAAGTATAAACTAATATAATAGTTTTTATCGAATAGGTGATTCACTTATAACTCTAAATTTTTAGGTATCTCATCATACACCTATAAGCAGTTAAGCTCTATATACTCATGATTTCTCGTACTGTCAACCACTTTTTCACCATTACTAGAATTCAGAACGTATCCTCACTTGTATCAGTACCCCAACCAGCGCCAGATCTTAAAACACTTAGAAAAACCTAATTAAAGTTTGATTTCGCAGATAAAATTATTGAAAATTAACCTATTAACATGACTCAATTACCATGCAGAAACTAGTTATTAGTAAATCTTGTGTATGGCGTCAAGATACATTCCACTTTTATGCTTCAGAGAATCTATTCTCCATACTTAAATTTTACGTTGTTTAGCACCAAGATCAGCAGCTTAAATAGCATTGAAAGGGTTGTTTTTTTTGAACTCCAGTGCTTGGAGCATCGGCTTCATAACTTTATTATCGCAAAAGTTTATTCAATCCGAATTTGTCGTTCTTATGACACCCAGTGCGCTGACGGGAAGTCGTAGAATACTAATAGTTTTTCTCGTTCTTTCTCTAATTTCTTCATCGCTGCAGAATACAACTGAAAACTTTACTAACAAAACATTAAGCTTTATTATCGGTATTACAACTCTCTTGCTAGCCTCAAACATCCAGAAGCTACCTTAACTTTCGGTGCATTCCTTTGGGGGAGCTGCAGCTAATATTAGAATATTTTCTGTAGCTAATGGCGTTAGCGCTGCGTCTCCGGTAATATCCTTTTCCGCCATTATATTATAAAACCAAAAGAGAAGGCTTCTCTAGCAAGTCTGAGAGATACAATTAATCTACGCTTTCACCAGGCATCGAGAAAAATTATGTCCAATTCGTTTCTGACTTTTGATAACCATATTTTACCGAAACTGGCCTCTCTTACGTCTATATTTAGTGATGTCGATAAATGAAACAGAAGGTAAAGGCCACTAACTGCCGGACAGGCTATAAACCCATCATCAGCACAAAATAAACGTTAGGCGTATCGCATAAATCACACAGCCGCTATTTCCTGTGCTCTTCAAGGTATTAGTGTTTCAATATGCTCATAACACTTGCTAAGATATTATGTGCTTTTCACCGAGAAGCGGATCATAGCTTCCTGAAATCACCAATGGATATACCTCCCAGATATTAAACTAAGGTAGAAACTCTTCGTCATTTTAGACGCTTCAGATAAGATATAGCAAAAAACTTTAGAAGGATATTCCGTTATCGCTTGAGGAATTTCTTACCTTAGTCACTTTAATCTCAATATGCCAATACCAGTCTGCATTATTTGCTCTAGCAAATAACCGTACGGATGAGGGATAACATGTGTTGATAAAGTATTGTTCAATGTTTTGTTACAACATGGTTTAATTTTAGCCTTAACAGCAGTTTCTATAATTAGCTGCTTGTCACCATTACTACGGATTTGTTCATGCAAGGTATCAAAGATACTATCTAATTTTCCGGATACCTGTATAGGGTGAACTTTCATGGCATATTAACTTTCTGTTGTTAAAATCATTCACGAAATTACTCAGCAGGATACACCCCGTCAGAATCTCCCGAAACTCTATGCACTAAAATAACCATAACTCACCTTATCTTCTAAGCTAAAATTTTAAAACTAAGTTAATAATATTTTAGGAGAAGTAAAATAGTTAATTTGATACAAGCAATTAGTATCAAATAATTTGCCTTTGTGTACTTTTTGAGTGTATCAAATGATTTACCCGTTATCATATGCAGAGTATAAAATAGCACTCAACTCTGAATATCTTCAAAGCAGAGCAGCTGCAGCGTTCAGGTTTAGTGAGTTAAATTTTTAATATCGATTTTATTGAGGACGAAATTAGTCACACATATTGCAGCAATACTTTACTAATCAATTAACGACTAAATATGTGAGATAAATAGGATTTTATACAATTTTTTTAATCGCCATAAAACCGATAATACTGTTATTCTAACTTTACTGACATGTAAATATTAATATTGGGTAAATAATTATTTAAAATTCAGCGCCTAAATAATGTAGCTATCATTTTTCCAGTAAAAAATCGTGAATAACAAGTGCACGGACCCTTTCTTCCCCTGCCCGTACTGAATTTTCCTAAATTATAATTAATTGAACAAAGACGCTAGTGGATGTCTGTTTAATATCCAATAATTTTATCTTACCATTAGAGTTAGCTATATTACTGTCTATGATTTTAGTTTAAGGTTTATAAAGTTAAGTTTAGCTCAATTGTGGTAAACTGAATTTTAAAATCAGTAATCTATCTATAGATGCAATTTGATAATTGACCACAGTAGCACTATATTTTACTTCCTTAGTGATTCAAATTTTTCACTGAAAAATAAGAGCGCTTATTCTGGCAATCATAGATACATAAACGATAACTATTATCATGGTGCAGAAAAGTAAGATTAAAAGATTTTCAGATAAATGACGCTACTGGCTTTATTTTCGTATTGAATGCCCGCTAGAGCAAACTAGAGTACATGCTAAATAGTCGTGTATCATTACAGCAGCAAAAATTGACATTAATCTCAGGCAGATTATGATTGATTCAGATCAGTCCATAGGAGATAAACTTGCAAGCACTTATCGCAACCAATACATTGGTACAGGTAATTAGTTTCATCAATTGATTCTTTAGATTGGCAGTTAGCATGGTAAGGAATAGTCTTATTGATGAGATCAGTGGTAAATGTCTTACCGGCACTGAATAATCTTCGAAATACCTGTAACAGCTAACAGCACAAGATGACATTAATACACAATAACAACTTTCATCTTGTTTATCATTAGCCATATTAGGTGACTTAAAAAAGTAAAACATTGATACTTAAATTAGTATTGTTTTAACTTGTTTTATTAAATAGAGGGCTAATTAATCAATTTTTAACTAATTTTACTAAAGCCCGCGAAACGTAATAAATCTTTGCGGAAAACTTGAATTCCATTGCACTGTATCATCTTATTGGTGAGCGCCATAATGGTATTTCAATCTAAAATAAGGTACAAAAATTTATGCATTTCCTAATAGGGAATGCAGATTTTCACTCTATTTACATTAGTTTCAATAACGTCTTGGTCTGCTATTAATTCAATATAAATCGTCTTTCTGTCATGTTGATTACTATATCAATACAAGAACTAGTTGATAATCTATACTAGTGTTTAGTTTCATAATTTCTGGTTAAAATACAATAATGAGTTTATTAGATAAGAATGAAAACATTTAGTAATAGAGAAAATTGGTGTCTTTATT
Source organism: Arsenophonus sp. NC-PE1-MAG3 (assembly GCA_052174455.1). GTDB lineage: Bacteria > Pseudomonadota > Gammaproteobacteria > Enterobacterales > Enterobacteriaceae > Arsenophonus. The sequence goes on from JBQMRP010000063.1 coordinate 46,523, forward strand.
TTATCTGGTTCCTATGGGTTCTAGTAGTAGTGCTGTATATAGCAAACGTGATTGCAAAGACATGCTTTTTTGTTTTAGTTTTTTCGTTCATTCTTATCCTGTTATTTATCTTTATAAGAGGGAGGTTGATCTTGATGTTTAAAAATAAAAAGTTAGATATTTCAAATACAAATATATTTTTAATGAAAGGTGATAAAAAAAATAATCCTAAACAAAAAGAGGTAACAACCATTTCAGAAGAAAGTTTTTTTAAAGGTAATGCTACTATTTTAGGCGATATTCATGTCTGGGGGCACATTAAAGGTAATATTACAGTAACTGAAGGAACAATCCATATCATGCAAGGTGGAAAAATTGAAGGTGAAGTTCAAGCACCGGATATAATTATTAATGGTTTGGTTGATGGTGCTTGCTTAGGAAATAACCTAGATATCCTAGAAAATGGTGAATTAAGAGGGATCAGTCGTGTCAGTCATATGTCAATTAAACGCGGAGGTATATTCATTGGCCAATCTGAAAGACTTGAGCTTCAATCTGAAGAAGGAATTAAATTAGAAGTTATTGAAGAGATACCAAAAAAATAAATGAATATTTCTACTATTTTAATAAAAATACCGTGTTATATAAATAATATTTTCATTTGGTGATGCATGGTTTTATCCTAAATATTCTTAAATTATTAGTAAATCTTGTATATGAATGATCGGGCTCTGCTCTAATGCTTCATAAATCTGCTTTATATTATTAAATTGCAGCTAACTTATCTCTAGAGGAGATACAGCAGATCAAATCCCTTATCTGATTCCAGATTTTTGAATAGACCGAAGGTAGCTTAAATAGAATTGAAAAGTTTTTTTCGCATAGTGATTTCGCACATCGGCTTAATAGGTTCACTATCTCAAAAGCCGATTTAATCAGATTCGTTGTTTTTATTGACGTCCATTACACTGACGGCAAAGCATAGGATGCTAGCCCATTCTTCTCGATTTTTTCCAGCTTCTTCATCTCTAAAAGTACTCTGAAAACTTTGCTAACAAAATATCAAAGGCTTTTATCAGCAGCATCGCAGCTCTTTGCTAGCCCAGACCTCCAACACCTCACTCTTAACTTTTAGTATTGAATGTTTTTGGGGAGTGAAGCTAGCACATTATTTATTTGTGTACCCAACAGTGTCGTTGGTAACATCTCCTGTAGTATTTTGTTATTGCATTCTAAAACTAAGGACATCTAGTTTCTTCAATAATAAACTTAGAAGATAAGTCACATATTTATAGGGTATTCAGAAGTTTTACTCAGTTCTCTTCTGACTCTTGATAAGTATCATTGATCACAACTATTTCCTTACGTTCGTCCATGCACAGTGTCATCGATAATGAGCAGAAAGTAAAGGTGATTGTCCTGCCTAATAGGATGGTTAATGTCATCAGTCAAGAAATAAACGTAGCGAATATCGCTTAAATCACGCAGACACTATTACCAATGCTATTTCAAGGCATCAATGTTTCAGTCTACTGATGAGGTTCTCTGCAGAGAGATTATATGCTTTTTACAGAGAACTGCTCCAGAGCTTCGTGAAAATCATTTTTGTATATTGCTTCGCATATACAGTCAATAAACAACTCTTCGCTGCATTGCACGCTTCAGATAAGGTGTGCAATGAGCTTTTTAAGCATATTCCATTGCCATTACGATTTCCATGATCTTAGTCACTTTAATATTAACATCGTCAATAGCTCTTTATATAGTTCGTTAAGCAAATAATTATTATAGATGACGAATGACAATTCGTAGACAAGGCGGCGTTCAGCATATTATCGCAGTATGGCTTAGAGCTCTACCTAAAGATTACTGCTATCATCAGCTCCCGACAACATTACGGATGAGTTCATATAAAGTGATTAAAGTAATATTTGGTTTTACAGATCCCTGTAGGGTAGACTTTTCATGACATATTAGATTTCTGTTGTTAAAATCATTCACAAAATTACTCAGTAGTATACGCCAGCATTTCCTAAACCCATATAAAAATGAGCATTTTTCTCACTCTAAATTAATATATTTAGTTGTACAATCAGGAATTACCTAATCAGCATTAGTAGTAAAAATCCATTTGTAATATATGAAGATTAGTTAAAAGTTAAATATGAATTATTTAAAAAACCATACTATATTCAGCATATAATAAACAATTAGTATTACGACCTTACGGCAATTTTTTGAACAGTTTACCACCTTCGTCTAAAACACATGTAGTTTGCAAACAGTTATTGATTTTTAGAAAAAATTATCAATTAATTAAATTAATAATGGTAATACATACAAGTTTTTTGTTAATACCATCTTATTCAAGAGATATGCTAGCATAGCAATTATTTAGTTAAAATAACTAGGATATAAAATATGGCAATTCATATATTAGCGATTGATACTGCTACTGAAGCCTGTTCTGTCGCCCTATGGCGAGATGGAAAAATTTTTACTCGATTTGCTATTACTCCACGGGAGCATATCAAAAAAATATTACCAATGATAGAGCAGTGTCTTATTGATGCACATTTAGATTTAAAACATATCGATGTTTTAGCTTTTGGGCGTGGGCCAGGTAGTTTTACCGGCGTTCGTATTGCTGTCAGCATTGCTCAGGGATTGGCATTTGGTGCTGATTTACTGCTGATAGGTATCTCTTCTCTATTAACTATGGCGCAAGGTGCTTATCGTCAATCAGGTATTGAAAAAGTATTAGTAGCGATAGATGCGAGAATGGGGGAAATTTATTCCGCTTGTTATGAACTTAAAGCAGATGGTTTTTGGCAAGGTGAAGAGACCGAATCAGTACTCAAACCAGAGCAGTTTTTAGCTAGAATAAATAGTTTAAGCGGGCAATGGGTTATTGCCGGAACAGGTTGGTCAGCCTATCCTATATTAAGAATGACAAATTTAAATTTATTAGAAAGTAGTATTTGTTTACCTGATGCGCAAGATATGTTGTCTATAGCTTTGCAAGAGTGGAAAAAAGGTAAAACAATTGACGTTGAAGAAGTCAAGCCAGTTTATTTACGTAATGAAGTTAGTTGGAAAAAAGTATCCGATCGTTGATACTTGTTTTAAACTGTTATGCCGTTTAAATGGTAGTTTATAAAACTAAAAGTTAATCTAATAGAATATAATAAAGATTCCTCTGTTGGCTAGTATTGTTATATTAGCTAGGTGTATTTTAATTCCTACTTCAATTAAAAAACAACATAAACGCTGTTTGAACTTTTATCAGTAGTGCATGAGAGGCCACTAAGTTTTATTTTGGTCTCAAGAAGATCCTTTTGACGATAAGATGATCTCTTTTTTAAAGAGTAATTATTTAGTCCAAGATATTATATAGATCTCCTTCCACAAATACATTCATGGCAATAGGAGTCTTACTAAGGAAGATAGTTGAAATTAAAATATTTGATGATAAAGGATTGATCATCAGGCAAGTACAACACTTAAAATTAGCTTACTATTCAGGCAAGCAAGAGCAGCATCTACTTTACCTAAGCGTTATGGAATATACTTCAAACTTATCATTTCTAAAGGCTAAAACGAACTGATGTTGATGATAACAGCCATATTTCCCATTGTTTATTGATCAAATTATTAGCCGCTCATCAGTAAGCCGTATTCATTTCCTGCAAAATGTTTTCACCTCTCGATGATTTGCTGACAGTCGTACATGAATTTTTGAACCTTGTAGTATCTTGATCTCTTCCATAGATCTATATTTATGTAGGTACAAAGGGGGAATTTACGTAAAATGAGGTAGGGAAAATCTATGATTGAAACATAAAGTGTTTAAAAGGCACGAGTCTGGTTATCTACAGAATTATTAGCAATTCTAGTGCATAACGATCAGGCTACATTGTACTCTGATACTTCGTGAATCTGTTCTGCATTCTTAAATTATATCTTGTTTATCAGTAGGGTTACAGCATAGTCAAATTCCTTTAATGAGTTCCATTTTCTGAACAATTTGAGCAGCTTAAATACTATGAAAGGCTTGTTTTTCGAAGCACAATGCTTCGTGCATCAGTTTCATAAGTTCACTGTCGCAAAAGCCAGTTTCAATTGGATTACTCATTCTTATTGACACCTACCAATGTGTTGACGGGAAGAGATAAAATGTCAGTATTCTTTTCGCTCTTTCTCTAGCTTCTTCGTTACTGCAGAATATTCGTTGAAACCCATTACCAATAAAACATCAAGAGTATTATTAGAGATATCAGAGCACTCTGCTAGCCAAATCTCCCACATCTCAAGTTTTAACTTTTGGTTACATACCTTTTTGTGGAGTAATTTAGCAACAGTGTTGTTTTATGTACCTACCAATATTGGTACTACATGCCTGGGAATATCTTTACCATTGGATTCCAAAAAACCAAGCACCGTGTCCCGTATTAAGTCCTAGTAAATACGATTAAATCATCTGCTTACAGGCCATTAAGATGATTAGTCTAAATTCGCTTCTAACTTTTGATAACCATCTTTAAACATAACTATCTCCTTACGTCCATATATAGTGACGCCGATAATGAGCAGCAGGCAAAGGCGGTTATCTTGCTTAATAAGACGGTTTTATACCATCGATCCAATAAACGTAGCGTGTATATCCACTTAAATCACGCAGCAGGATAACTGTTACCTATGCTCTTTAAGTTATCAGTGCTTCAGTTTGTTTATGGTGCTGGCAGATAGGACCCCCATGTGCTTTCATAAAAAAAGCGCCATAGAGCTTCATGAAAATTACCAGTAGATATATTATCACAGGTACAGATGGCAGTAATTCTTCGACGTTTTTGTACCATTCAGATAATGTAGTAATAATAAGTGTTGAAAGATATTCTATTGTCGCCGCAATCCTAAATTGTAAGCATTTTAATCTTAATATCGTTAATAGCAGTCTATATGTGATATACAATTAAAAACAACCCTTATGAACGACGGTATATAATTCTTGTTTAAAAAATAGCGTTGAGTATGTTGTTACAACATATGGTTGAGGCTCTAGTTCAACAACGGTGCCTATCAGGCTTTCTGGCACAATTACGAATGAGCTCATGGAATGGATCAGAGATAATATCTGATTTTATGAATATCTAATAGGGTAAACTTTTATAGCATATCATCTCTCTTTTATTAAAATCATTCATGAAATCAATCAGGAGGATACCCAGCATCCCCCAATCCAAATACACTAAAAAAATAAACATAACTCGAAGAGTTTAGATGAAGAGGGAATAATAAAAAGAATGTGTTGCTAGTTGCAGTCGGATAAAATTTGAACCTACTGTGCTAACTAGTGCTCGGTAGCCTTGATGCCGCATGAACTGCAGATTTTTAAACTTACAGATTTAACAGAAAACAGCCGTAGGAAGATTCAGAATAAGAACAGGAATAGAGCCGGACAAATCACCCCATAGCATAAGTATTTCAGGTAAGTATTCTCTTGACAGATAGATGGTTCCATAAGTTGGCAACTTTATCGTATTTTTTAGAAAGTTATTTCACAACCGTCATCAATAGTAAAAACATTTTAGTTAGGCGAAGTAATATACATTTGAGTAAATTACCCTCTTAGTATCTTGCCAAAAAAATAGAAATCATCATTCTGTCTGTATTCTTTGTCAGATCTATCTATCTAGTTATCTTTCTGTTTATTCCAGGAAGCGAAGGAAATGTGAATTATCTCTAGTTCTCTATCGGTAATGAATTCATAGGTAAACATACTTTCAATCATCTCCTCATTCAATGCAGTTGCATCCATTGTTATCGGCTTAATCTAATTGGGTTGCTCAAAAACTCAGATTATCGTGACTAAAGACGGATAATAGTTACGTGTCGAGAAAAAATTGAAGACTGAGTCGGGGGAGGGGGAACACCTCACACCGCATTGCTATATAGCCTCTTTTGGCTATCGAAAAATAAAAAAATTCAATTGGTTTGGCATTAAATACCAAACAGGAAATATTAAAGTCCTTTGAATAAGCAGAAAGTATAATACGTGAAATTACATGTTGTCTTCCTAATTTACCGGTTTACGCTTTCTAGGAAATTTATTCCGAGTCATCTAACTGAATCCCTGAAAAATTAACATATCGCAGAATATAAACAGTACTTAGCTCATGAACATCATAGAGAATCAAGGGATACTGCGGCGCACATATTATATGTGTGTGCACTATGTTCGTATAAGAACAGGAACTTAGCACATCAACGAATCTTCAAATTAATAGTATAATCGAGCTATTAGCGTATAGAAGATGAGCTGCAAAAAGCCATCATTTAATTATGCTAAAGGGTTTGAAATTACTTTGCATTAATATGATTCTCTGTACAATAAAAAATTACCAAATCAATATTGAGTAATAAAACTCCATTGCAAGTTTATGACAGATTGGTTCAAAGTTAATCCTGATTTTTTCTAAAAAACTAGACTATTTTTCGGGAAGTAATAGATATTAATGAGTATTATTATCAATTTTTTATATTAAGTTTGTTAATTAGCGAAGCTAAGAGGAGCGTTGACTGGTTGGCGAAACACTAAGCAGTTATCCTTATAATAGGATAAAAGATAATGTTGAAGGGGATTTAATTAACAGTATTAATTAGGATCAAAAGAAAATATACAGAGATCACAGAAGGTATCAACTTAAAAACTGAATAAAAGCCTAAAATTGCTGATCGAAATTAATAGATAGAAAAAAAAGTGAATATGTGTTAGATGTTAATGAATAACCTCTAGACATAAAACAAATTACTATATTAACTTGTTATCTTAATAAAGATGAGTACATATCAATCATGTCCTGTTTTGATGATCAACTCAGCAAACAAGTCTCTTCAGTAAGGTCTTATTAAAAGTGAAATCTAATTTAACAGCTTTATATGCTGATATTGATCAGCTATCTTTACGTGATCAATTTTTATTAAAAGAACGCTTAGTTAAGATAAAAAAAATAAAAAATAAAAAATCTCGCCAATTAGTTATTGAATTAATTAAAACGAATATAGCCGATGGACAGAAAAAAATTGCTAATCGACAAAGCGCTCGCCCAGCAATTATTTATCCAGAAAATTTACCTATCATTGAGAAAAAAAAGGCAATTTATCAAACGATTTGTGATAATCAAGTTGTCATTATTGCCGGTGAAACGGGTTCAGGAAAAACAACTCAGATTCCGAAAATTTGTCTGGAACTTGGTCGAGGCATAAAAGGCTTAATTGGTCACACTCAACCTCGTAGGTTAGCTGCTTATTCAGTTGCTAATAGGATCGCTAAGGAGCTAAATGTCCCATTAGGTAATGCTGTTGGTTATAAAGTCCGTTTTGATGATCAGATAGGTGATGCTACATTAATTAAATTAATGACAGATGGAATTTTATTAGCAGAATTACATAATGATAAATTATTACTGCAATATGACACGATAATTATCGATGAAGCGCATGAACGCAGCTTAAACATTGATTTTATTCTAGGGTATTTGCGCCAATTGTTACCTAAACGTCCTGATTTAAAAGTTATTATCACATCCGCAACCATTGATCCCGAGCGTTTTTCTAAACATTTTAATCAGGCCCCGATTATTGAGATATCGGGAAGAACTTATCCAGTAGAAGTTAGATATCGGCCAGTTATTCCTGATAACAACGATACTCATCGCGATCTACTTGATGGAATCATTGATGCGGTTAATGAATTAAGTCAGCAAGCTATTGGCGATATTTTAATTTTTATGAGTGGTGAACGTGAGATTCGAGATACCACTGAAGCACTTAATAAGTTGAATTTAAAGGATACAAAAATATTACCGCTTTTTGCTCGTTTATCAAACAGTGAACAAAACCTTATTTTTCAATCTCTTCCAGGAAGAAAGATCGTATTAACGACTAATGTAGCAGAAACCTCATTGACCGTTCCTGGTATTAAATATGTAATTGATACTGGCTATGTGCGTATTAGCCGTTATAGTTATCATACAAAAGTACAACGATTGCCGATCGAAGTAATTTCACAAGCGTCTGCTGAACAACGTAAAGGGCGCTGCGGCCGTGTTTCTGCAGGAATCTGTATTCGTTTGTACTCAGAAGAAGATTTTTTATCACGACCTATGTATACCGATCCGGAAATTTTACGTACCAATCTTGCTTCGGTTATTTTGCAAATGATGGCTCTTGGATTAGGTGATATTAATCAATTTCCTTTTATTGAAATACCTGACAAACGTAATATTCAGGATGGTCTTCGATTACTCGAAGAATTAAACGCCATTATCAAAAAAATCAATAATGAAAATTATCAATTGACACGAATTGGCCGTCAATTGGCACAATTGCCACTTGATCCACGTTTAGGTCGTATGGTTTTAGAAGCAAGTAAACAAGGTTGTGTCCGTGAAATTATGGTAATAAGTTCCGCACTTTCTATTCAGGACCCTCGCGAAAGGCCATTTGATAAACAAGAAATTGCGGATGAAAAACATCATCGCTTTATTGATAAACGTTCAGACTTTCTGGCGTATTTAAATTTATGGGATGCTGTTAAACAACAACAAGCTATTTTATCCAAGACGCAATTTCGTAAACAATGTAGACAAGATCTGCTTAATTTTATTCGCTTATGCGAGTGGCAGGATATTTATAGCCAATTGCGACAAATTATTAAAGAGTTGGGTATTGTAGTGAATAGTGAACCTGCTGATTATCAAGCTATTCATATTTCATTACTTACAGGTTTACTTTCACATATTGGCCAAAAAACAACTAATAAAGCAGAATTTTTAGGCGTTAGAAATACGAGATTTATGATTTTTCCCGCTTCTGGTTTATTTAAAACTCCTCCTAAATGGGTCATGATGGCGGAATTAGTTGAAACAAATAAACTTTGGGGACGTATTGCGGCGATTATCGAACCTAACTGGATAGAACCGCTGGCTAGGCATTTAGTAAAATATCATTACAGCGAGCCACACTGGTCAAAAAAGCAAGGTTCTGTTATAGCATCGGAAAGTGTTATGTTATTGGGATTATCTATCGTGGCAGGCCGCCAGGTTAATTATAGTAAGATTGACCCATTATTATGCCGTGAGCTTTTTATTCGTCATGCGTTAGTTGATGGTGATTGGCAAACCAGCCATACCTTTTACCAACAAAACTTAACATTATTAGCTGAAGTAGAGGAATTAGAGCATAAATCTCGTCGTCGCGATATTATGGTTGATGATAATATACTATTTAATTTTTATCTACAGAGAATAAGTAACCAGGTTGTCTCTTCCCGTCATTTTGATCGTTGGTGGAAAGAGGTAAGTAAAACACAACCTGATCTACTAACATTTAATAAAAATATGTTAATTCGGACAACTGCTAATAACCTTACCTTAACAGAATACCCAAATTATTGGCAACAAGAAACGCTTAAATTGCAATTAACATATAGGTTTGAGCCTGGTAGTGCGGCTGATGGAGTTACGGTTCATATTCCACTATCAATACTGAATCAAGTAAAAGATGAAGGTTTTGATTGGCAAATACCGGGATTACGGAAAGAATTAATTATCACACTAATTAAATCATTACCAAAAGTACTACGGCGGAACTTTGTTCCGCTAGCAAATTATGTCAAAACATTTTTAGAACGAATACCTGCGCCGCAAGGAAAATTATTAGACTGCCTAACACGAGAGTTACATCGTATGACAGGTATTACTATTGACACCGAGACCTGGCAATGGAATCAGTTACCTAATCATTTGAAGATGATATTTCATATTGTTGATGAAAATAATCAAACTATTGCTAATAGTCGTGATTTAAGATCATTAAAAATACAATTGAAACAACAAATTCGACAAACATTATCTGTGGTTGTTAATGAAGTTATTGAGCAAAATGATTTACATATATGGAATTTTGGTAATCTGCCTCAGATTTATGAACAAAAACGTGGTAGTTATCTGATTAAAGTATATCCAGCGCTAGTAGATAAAAAAAATAGCGTTGCAATTCGCATGTTTGAAACTCAAATTGAACAAAAACAGGCAATGAATAAAGGATTAAGGCGATTACTATTACTCAATATTCCTTCACTAATAAAATACCTCTATAAAAATTTGCCAAATAAATCCAAATTAGAGCTTTATTTCAATCCTTTTGGCAAAGTTATTGAGCTAATTGATGACTGCATCAGCTGTGGAGTCGATAAATTAATTGCTCAATTTGGTGGTCTGATATGGACAACAGAAGATTATCAGCGATTAGAAGTTTATGTTCGTACTGAACTTAATGAGGTGGTTGTTGAAATAGCTAAACAGGTTGAAATAATTTTCACTTGCGCATTCGTAATTAATAAACGTTTAAAAAACCAAATCGACATTCATTTGGTATTGCCGTTTTCTGATATTAAAACTCAGCTTAACGGATTAATATTTAAAGGTTTTATTACATCTCATGGCTGGCGAAAACTGACAGATATTATCCGTTATCTCAATGCGATAGAGCGTCGTTTGCATAAGTTAATCTCTGCTCCAAACCGTGATCGGGAACATATGATGCGCATTGAACATATTAAACAGCAATGGCAGTATTGGCTAGCTAAATTCTCTATCGTAGATAGACAGCTTCCTGAAGTACAAGCAATCTTCTGGATGATAGAAGAGTTTCGGGTAAGTCTATTTGCTCAACAGTTTGGCACAGTTTATCCTATTTCAGATAAACGTATTCTGCAGGCAATGTCAAAAATTTCCTTATTGCCAGAGTAAGAGAAAAATGCTACTTATACCTACTCTTTAATATTGCTTAATATGATAAGCAATAAGCGAATTGGCTTGACCTGACGTTACTTGTTTTGCCACTTAAATATACTGTGTATTAAAGATGAGAGATACTTTTATTAGGCATTTTTTAAAGTAAACCAGTAATTGAATTGCATTCATAATGGGTTCATCTTCATATATTTTCTCTAAATCAATATCCTTTTTGCAACATTATATTTATATAAATATAAATATAATTTTTATCATCACTTGACGATAATATATCTCCTTCCATTCTTATTTCAACTTTTAATGGATGAGTGCAACTTCGTTTGAAATAAAATGCTCTTTTACCCCGCTGCAGTATGCACATCATTAAAAACAGTTATTTTAGGCGCAATAAATTAATTTCAATACAATTATTATTAATGAGGCGCTTAATTTAAGGAAAACAATTTTGGTATCCGATAATTAAAAAAAAATTATTAGTAAATTTAGTGTATGGCGGTCAAGTCTACCTTTCACTCTGATGCTTAGTTAATCTATTCTCTATCCTTAATTAAATGTTATTTACCACTAGAGTCAGCAGTTCAAAATCTATTTAGGAAATTCTATTTATTTTGATCAGACGAGAACACTTAAATTTCATTGTAATGATTGTTTTAAAACTACAATTCTTCACACATTAACTTCTTAGCTGCAAACTTCACTGTTGCAAAAGTCGATATTTAAATTGAATTCATCATTCTTATTGACCCCAGTTTTCTGATAGAAAGGCATAGAATGCCAGCGTTATTTTCAATATTTATTCATCTTATTCATCCCTGAATAATACTCTGAAAATCTTACCAACAAAATATCAAGAGGTTTATTATCGGTATCGCAACTCTCTGCTAGGCAGATCTCCTGGCAAACTCACAACTTTAATTTTCGGTTGTATACCTTTAGGAATAAAACCAATGCATTAACTATTTTATGTAGATAATGGCGTTAATGCTTTCTATCCAGGAATATCTTTACCGTTGTATTCCGCAAACCAAGAGTATCATCTCACGTAGGAACCCTTGGAGATATAGTTAAATCATGTAATTACAGGCCATTAAAGAGTTAAATTTAAATTCCCTGCTGACTTTTGATAAGCATATTTGACTATAATGAACTGCTTACATCCATGAGCAGTGCCGAAAAAAAATAAGCAACAAGCAAAATCATCCTGTTACCTAACAGGACTTGAATATATGCCTTCAGCCAAGAAATAAATGTAACGCGTATCGCTTAAATTACACAGCTACCATTACCGACAATGCTCTTCTAAGGCATTAGTATTTCAATCTCCTAACAATTCTAGAAGAAGACAATGTGCTTTTTCATTGAGAACTAATTCCCCTAAAAGGTTTCGTCAAAATCACCGGTAGATATACCTATACTAGTACAAGTATAGTAGCAACTCTTTTCTACTTTTGCATGCTTAGATAAAGCGAGTAACATGAGCTCTTAAAGGATATTCGTTAATCCTACAACCTATGATCTTGTATAGGCAACTTTAATATTAATGTCGCCAATCTTAGTCTGTAAGATTCACCACGGCAAATAACCATTACGGATGATGGACTTTGACGTTAGCCAAACAAAATGGCGTTTGAGCGTGTTGTTGCAGTATGGCTTAGAGTTCCATACTCTTAATATCGGTACCTATCAGTTTTCTAGTAGAATTACAAATGAATTCATTCAAGTAATTAAAGTAATATCTAGTTTCAAGGAAAACTACTCTTGTAGGGTGGCTTTTCATAGCATTTAATCTCTTTAATGTTAAAATTATTTAGAAAATCAATAAGCAAAATATACCATCATCTTAAAAATTCCATATACCAGAAATTAACATAACCCCTTAACCGTATTATATTATTAGTAATAATATAACATAAAAAACAAATTGATAATTTTATATTTTATGATTTTTTAATCAAATATTTATAAAAATTCATATTTACTTGAAAAAAATCAGGAGAACCACCCTTATGAGACAATTATTAGATTTTATTCCTCTCATTGTTTTCTTTATTGTATATAAAAAAATAGATATTTTCTATGCATCTGGTGCATTAATAATCGCAACAGCTTTATCTATACTGATTAAATCTCTTCTATATAAAAAAATTGAAAAAAATTCGTTAATTACTTTAGTAATCGTGATAATTTTTAGCGGATTAACGCTAATTTTCCATAGTGATATTTTTATTAAATGGAAAGTGACGGTTATTTATGCTATCTTTTCATTAGTATTGTTAGTCAATCAATATTTGACTCAAAAACTATTAATTCAAAAATTACTAGGTAAAGAAATCCATTTAGCTAATAAGTCTTGGCGTAAATTAAATCTATCGTGGGCAATCTTTTTTGCTATCTGTGCGCTAGTTAATATTTATGTTGCCTTTTGGCTACCTCAGGATATTTGGGTTAATTTTAAAGTTTTTGGTTTAACTACGGTCACGCTAATATTTACTATATTTAGTATAGCTTTTTGTTATAAACATACACTTAAAAAACAAAAATAATTGATATTTTTAACAAAAACATACTTCTAATATATAGGCATATTATGGCAAATTATAGAAATAAATTTTCATGACACAACAACACTTACCGCACGGAAAATTATTTCTTCGCATATTGGCAATGCCACCAATATAAATGCTAATGACAATATTATTCGGGGAGTTGCCCACCAATATCACAAATGAATATTTGTGGTGTCATTCTAATAAAAAATTGCGCTTGCTCATGTTATTTCTATTACTGTCAATAGAATTATATTCCAAAAAAAAACCAGTTTCTACCGGCGATGTAATATATTATTATATGACTATGTTAGAAACAGTATTATTTTGCTAAAAAGTTAATTTATACCACATAGAATTTAAATTCTTATGACTTTAAACAATTTTCTCTAGGCCAACTAATTAAGTAAATAAACAAACCCTGCACCATGGAATTTAGTTCACCATCTTTTTAATCGGCTGACACAACTCTTCATATTTTGAATGTGTAATTACTTACTAATAACTCTCTTATTACCAATATTTATTGGATGATGATGACTAATTTTATGCTCGCTAAGAAAGATTTCATATTACTTTTATTCCAATCTGAACAAAGAACAGACTGATTATCGATGATCAACTCAAGAAAACAGCTAATACACTCTGCATTAAACTTTTCAAGAACCTGATTGCTCAGATGATACATCTTGTTAATCTCCGGCAATTAAGACCCGTAATTTGTTTTTCCTTTTATTTTCTCCTCTACTGCATTTTCTAACTTTCCTATAATAGGAATACAATTCTTTTTAAATGATTAAAGAAAAATATTTCGTCGACTTCAGCAATAGCACTTAGTGTATTTATATTAGCTGTTGCTACTGAAGGAAGGAAACAATGACCTCATCTAAATTCTGTTTTAAATCAATATTTATTTATTTTCTTGACTCCTGTAAAAGTCAAGATATTCAACATATATCGAAGATAACTAAACCATTTATCTTTGTGATGTAGTTTCGCAAGAGAACTTATATCAGAAAGGTTATTAAATCTTTTTCTGTAATCAAAGATTTTAAAATGATATTACTGCAATCATAATGAACATTCTTATCGGTTAATATGTTTACTGTAACAGTATGGGAAAGAATTAGAGTAAAATGAGTTGCTTTAATGTATGAATCGATATGATCTGATAAATCGTCGTCAAGCTAACTAATAAAATGTAGTTTATGTTGGTATGAAGTGAGGAATAAATCTCTTTGATCTGTATTATTATTTACTTTTTTATGACAATACTTATAGTTAAAATCCTTCATATAATATAAAGTATTTTCTAGTAACAACCTTTGCCAACATAGCCTGTTATACTCATTAGTATTAAAACAGGTAACACTTCTAAATCACCATCAATATTAAACTTTTAATCAAGAAAGTCTCTAATGAGCCTATAGGCCAACGTTACTGAGCCATAGAAGATATTTTTTACTTAAGTAGCCATTAATGAGAACAACTCCATTTTTTACTTGCCTGAATAAATCCTTATTACCAATTATTAAATTCTGATAAGGTATCTTTATTGAATTTAATGGAATAATTTACCTTTACCTTCAAAGTAAGATTTTTTATTAAACCAATGAGTTATTAGTAAATCTTAATGTGTGGTGGTTAGACTACGGCTTCATCCTGATGCTTCGCAAATCTGCTATCCATTCTTAAATTAAACTTTGTTTACCATCACATGGTTAACGAGTTAAAATCCCTTAGCTGGTTCAGCCATTCTTCTTGATCTTTCTCTAACATTCTCATCGCTAGATAATCTGCTGAAACCCTTTACCAACAAAACATCAATGGTTTTATTAGTAGAATTTCAGCTATTTGCTAGGCAGATTTCTCCCTAAAGTTCAACCTTTAAATTTCAGTTACATGGACTTTATGAAGTAAAGATAGCGTATGAGCTGTTTTGTATGCCTAATAGCATTAACGCTGCATGCCCAGGAATATCTTTACCATTGTACTTTAAAACTAAGGTACCGTTTCCCTTAAATGAGTCTAGTAGTCATGGTTAATCCACGAACTCGCAGCAGGCCATTAAGAAGCTCAAATCAGTTTACTTTTAACTTTTGATAACCATTTTCGAGCGTAATTAGATCATTAAATGCATTCTAAGTGGTGTCGATTTAACCAGAAGGCAAAGGCGATCAGCTTAACCTGACAGAATGGTTATGACATCGACTCAAAAAAAATAAACATAAGTGTATTGCTTAAATTATGTATGCACCATTATCTATGCGCTTCAAGCGATTCTAGTTTTCAGTTTGCTGATAATACGCAGAGAGAGTATGTGCTTTCACTGAAAAGGCCAAAGAATTTCGTGAAAATCACTGATGTAAATAACTTGCTAATAGGCCATGATAGCAGAACTTTTCAATGCTTTTTGCACGATTTAGTTGCTATTGCAATCTCCTGATATTAGGCAGTTTAATCTCAATATCGCTAATATAAGTCCGTATGGTTTGCTGTAGCAAAATCGTTACAAACGACGGCTTTAATATCTCGCTGTCGACAAGAGACGACGTGTCGAGCATATTATCTCAACATAGGCTTCAAGTTCATCACTAGTTAATGGCGGCACTTTTTATATGTACTTTGGATCCATTATGGATAAGTTCATGTAATGGATTAGAATTATATCTAGTTTCGCGGATAACCTGTAGGCTGGACTTTTCATGGCGTCTAATATTTATATTATTGAAATTATTCATAAAATAAATCTGAAGATACGACAACATCTCCAAAACTACATACAGCAGAAATGAGGATAACTCTATAAGCACTTTATCAAGTTTTTAGTTACAATACTCTATTAATTATACTCTGTAAAAAAGGATAGAATTATGGAATTTCTTTTATCGTATGGATTATTTTTTGCTAAAATAACAACAGTAGTTGTTTCTATTATATTAATTTTATTGCTTATTTTTAGCTTTAGACAACGTAAACAAAGTAAAAAAGGTAATTTAAAACTTATTAATTTAAGTGAAACTTATCGTCAACATCAGCGTGAAATGCAACAGGTTAAGATGAATGACGCTGAATATAAAATTTGGTTAAAAAGTTATAAAAAAAAACGTAAAATTGAAGAAAAAAAGCAGAAATCAGATGCTAAAGTTAGTCAAAGAATACTAAAAAAACCTTGTCTTTTTGTGATTAATTTCAAAGGAAGCATGCATGCTCATGAAGTTAATGCATTACGTGAAGAAATTACTGCAATTTTATCAATTGCTGATAACAAAGATGAAGTATTACTTAGGCTTGAAAGTCCAGGTGGCATTGTGCATGGCTATGGCTTAGCTGCCTCTCAACTAAATCGGTTACAGGAAAAAGGTCTTAAATTAAGCGTTTCCGTGGATAAGATAGCAGCCAGTGGCGGTTATATGATGGCTTGTGTTGCCGACTGTATCGTAGCGGCTCCTTTTGCCATTATTGGCTCTATTGGAGTAGTTGCACAAATACCCAATTTTCACAGATTACTAAAGAAAAAAGATATAGATATAGAACTACATACAGCTGGAGAGTATAAACGTACATTAACTTTATTAGGTGAAAATACCGAGCAAGGACGCAAGAAGTTTGTACAAGATTTAAATGAAACACATCAACTATTTAAAGATTTTGTGCATCAAAAAAGGCCATCTCTTGATATTAACGCTGTTGCAACAGGCGAACATTGGTATGGGATTCAGGCAAAGAAAAAAGGGTTAATTGATGAGATAGGAATTAGTGATGATATGATTATCAATCAAATTGATGTTCGTGAAATTATTGAAGTAACCTTTACTCCTACTAAAAGTTTTGTTGATCATTTAATGAGCAGCATAGTAGACAATGTAGATAAGTTATTAGTACGCTGGTGGAAAAGAGGAGAAGATCACTATTTTAAATAGTAATCAAGAAATAAATACCGACAATTTCAACCGGTGTTTATAAAATGATAATTAAAACTTAATTATTTTATTGCAAATATATTAATTAATTATTTAATAACACAATAAATAATTTTTTATACCATTATTAATGGAGTTATAATAATAAAACATATTTAATATGAAAATTAATTTATTTATAAAAAATTTTATATTTATATATACTAAGTTTTTAATATTTTTATATAATTTTATTAATTTTTATAATCTGTTAATAACTTATTGAGATTGTTTTTGTTATTATAATAATACATATGAGTAGAGTAACTGGTTGCATATTATCTTTATCAAATAGAGTATAGGTTTTTTATTACTTACAATCCTTTACTTTTGTCATTGTTTTTCTGATATAATAGAATTATTTAATCTAATTTAAGTATGAATTAACAAAGATTTTTATCTTTATGGCAAATTATTTAAACAAAAAGTTGATATATTATGAATCTGACGCACTCTAAAAATAGATTTAATTCCATCTGGCTGGAATGTCAGTGGGCTTAGACAACCTTTAGGTAAAGATAACTATGGATAAAGCTCTTGTTATTGTGGAATCACCAGCAAAAGCCAAGACGATCAATAAATATCTTGGTAATAACTACGTTGTTAAAAGCAGCGTAGGACATATACGTGATTTGTCAAAAAGTAGTGGTTCCAAATCACAAAAGAATACAAATACAGCCAATAAGGTTAAAAGGGTAAAAAAAGATGAACATGAGGCGCTTATAAATCGAATGGGAGTTGACCCATATCATGGGTGGGAAGCGAATTATCAAATTTTACCTGGCAAAGAAAAAGTTGTTGCTGAACTAAAATCGTTAGCTTCTAACGCTGAACATATCTATTTAGCAACAGATCTCGATCGTGAGGGGGAAGCAATTGCTTGGCATTTGCGAGAAGTGATTGGTGGTGATAATCAGCGCTTTAGTCGAGTAGTTTTTAATGAAATTACTAAAAATTCTATTAAGCAAGCTTTCGATAATCCTGGCAAATTAAATATTGATCGTGTTAATGCTCAACAAGCCCGGCGTTTTTTAGATCGAGTTGTTGGTTATATGGTTTCACCGTTATTATGGAAAAAAATTTCTCGCGGCCTTTCTGCTGGTCGCGTACAGTCAGTTGCTGTACGTCTAATTGTTGAACGAGAACGCGAAATTAAAGCATTTATGCCACAAGAGTATTGGCAGCTTCATACAAATTTACTAACTACTGATACAACATTAATTCGAATGGAAGTAACACACGAAAAGGGTAAGCCATTTAAACCCGTTAATAAAGCACAAATTGATACTGTCGTTGCGTTATTAAAAAATGCACATTATCAGGTATCAGATCGTAAAGATCGTTGTATCATTAACAAACCAAACGCCCCATTTATTACTTCAACTCTCCAACAAGCAGCAAATACACATCTTGGATTTAGTGTTAAAAAAACCATGATGATAGCACAGCGGCTTTATGAAGCAGGGTATATTACCTATATGCGTACTGATTCAACTAGTTTAAGTCAGAATGCTTTAAGCATGGCCCGTAATTATATTAATCATAAATTTGGTAAAAAATACTTACCTAAACAGGCAAATATCTATACCAATCAAAAAAATTCTCAGGAAGCCCATGAAGCTATTCGGCCTTCTAATATTGACGTTGGTGTTCATGTTCTAAAAAAAATGGAAGCAGATGCTAAAAAACTCTATCAGTTGATTTGGAATCAATTTATTGCTTGTCAAATGACACCAGCAGAATTTGATTCAACGACATTAACCGTCAAAGCTGGAGATTTTGATTTAAAATCTAAAGGGCATATTTTGCGTTTTGATGGCTGGGCTAAAGTTATACCTGTATTGAGTAAAGGTGATGAAGATAAAATATTACCAATGATCAAAGTTGGTACTAATCTTGAATTAGATAAATTATTTCCTAGCCAACACTTTACTAAACCTCCTACCCGCTTTAGTGAATCGTCACTGGTGAGAGAACTCGAAAAACGTGGTATTGGCCGACCATCAACCTATCCGGTTATTATTTCAACTATCCAAGATCGTGGTTATGTAAAAATTGAAAATCGCAGGTTTTATGCTGAAAAAATAGGTGAGATAGTCACAGATCGGTTAGATGAAAACTTTAGTGAATTAATGAACTATGATTTCACTGGTCGAATGGAAGATCAGCTTAACTTGATAGCAGAAAATCGTATCGAGTGGAAGAGTATATTAGATAAATTTTTTACTACTTTTATTGAGCAGCTACAAAGCGCAAATAAGGCACCCGAGGAAGGAGGTATGCGTCCAAATCCGATGGTATTAACATTGATTCAATGCCCTAACTGTCATCGACAAATGGGAATTAGAACTGCTTCTACTGGTGTTTTTTTGGGATGTTCTGGTTATAGTTTACTAGCAAAAGGGGGTTGCAAAAAAACAATTAATCTAATTCCTGAAGATGAATTATCAAATATTCTAGTAAGCGAAGAGGAGGATGTAGAAACGCATGCTTTGCGAGCCCGACGGCGATGTTTTAAATGTTGTACCGCAATGGATAATTATCTTATTGATAATAAACATAAATTATATATATGTGGTAATAATCCTGTATGTAATGGTTATGAGATTGAAGAAGGTGAATTTCAAATTAAAGGTTATAATAGACCGGTTATTGAATGTGATAAATGTGACTCAGAAATGCATCTAAAAATTGGGCGATTTGGAAAATATATGAGATGCATAAATGAGACTTGTAAAAATACTCGCAAGATCTTAAAGAGTGGGGAAGTGGGTCCACCTAAAGAAGATCCTATTCCGCTGCCAGAATTAGTTTGTAAAAAATCTGACTCTTACTTTGTATTAAGAGATGGAGCAACGGGAATATTTTTAGCCGCTAACTCTTTTCCAAAATCAAGAGAGACCCGCGCACCGTTAGTTGAAGAATTGGTGCGTTTAAAAGATCGGCTTCCAGAAAAATTTAACTATTTAACCTTGGCGCCATTGGTCGATCCTGAAGGTAATAAAACGATTATTAAATTTAGTCGTAAAACTAAACAACAATATCTTTCCTCAGAAAAAAATGGTAAAGCCACTGGCTGGAGTGCATTCTATATCAATAGAAAATGGGTAGAAAAGAACATATAAAATTTATCTATTTTCTATAATTAAATTAAGTTACTGAAATAGTAACTTAATTTTTAATTTACTTATCGTCGCTATTTTAAATTATAACAAGAATTTATATATGAAATTAAAAATATTACTAACCGTGAATATTTTACTATAACTTCTCTAGCCAATACAATTATTATCTCAATGCAGATGATTACTATAAAACAATTGGCAAACTCCTGTTGATAAAATTACCATTACATAAATAAATTTAGTTTATTACTTACCCCGCAATTACAAAGATTAGCAACAAGGATAACATTCCATTCATGTTTACGAATGGAATTACGCTTATTTCTGGTTTATTGGGTTTTTGGAATGGTGGCGACGTGTACACCCCTTTATCAATTGATTTCGTGGATAATTTTAACAACAGAGAGATAGTATGTCACGAAAAGTCTATCTGAGATATCCACAAAACTAAATATTACCTGTATCTTTTAGATAAACTCATCTATAATGCTTATGGGTAGCTGTAATAGGCACCGCTATTTGAGGATAGCGGTTAGAGGCCACATACTGCGATAACATCCTGAAACTACCCCTTTAAACCAACAGACATCATTCATCAACAATAACGGTTCTCTGTTACAAAGAGCCATACAAAAACGAGTATTGGCAATGTTGAGATTAAAGCACTTAAGATCGGGGTCACAGCAACAACGGAATATATTTTAATAACTTATTTCTACCGTCTTATCTGAAGCGTATAAAACATCGAAGAGTTATTTTCTTCCCTTTCCTGCAAAAAGGAGATATTATCTACCGGTGATCTGACGAAGCCTTAATGGTCCTTTCTTGATAAGAAAGGACATGATCTCTTTGTGGTACCATTAGCAGATTGAAATACCTATGGATTAAAAAATACAGGCAATAGCGGCTGCCTGATTTTAGGCGATTACGTGTTACGTTTATTTTATGCTGATAAATCATATGCCGTTCTGTTAGGCAAGCTGTTTCTTTTACTTGCTACTATTACCGGCCTCACTGCGCATGGGTCTAAGAAAGTAATTATCATCGAAGATGATTATCAAGAGTTATAAGGGAACTTGACCTAACCTGCTTAATGGGATATGAGCGCAGAAATTTAACCGTATTTTCTAGAGTTTTATACGAGGTAGGAACCGGATACTTGGTTTTTTAGAATGCAATAGTAAAAATATTCTCTGGTACGAAGCACAATGTTATTGGATACACAAAATAGTATTGGTGCTAAATTACCCCCAAAAGCATGTAATCGAAGTTAAAGCTAACCTACTTGAGACTTGGCTAGCAGAGAACTATGATGCTGCTAATAAAATCCCTTGATATTTTTCTTGGTAAGGCTTTCAGCATATCCTGTTCAGAGATGAAGAAGATGAAGAAAGAGTAAGAAGAATGACTGGTATTCTATACCTTCCTGTTAGTATACACTGGGCGTCAATAAGAATGAGGAATCCAATTTGGATATAAGATTTGGCGACAGTGAAGCTATTAAGTTAAGGTGAAAAGAACTGTAGTTCGAAAAATAACCCTTTCAAGGGTATTTGAGTTCATCCCATCTATTCAAAATAGTTAGAACTAGCTAAGTGAATTTTTAGCCCTTACCATGGGTGGTAAGAAGGTCATCTAGTTTAAGGATGACTAAGTAGATTCATAAAAGATCAAAAAATGGAACATAGATTGACCCACTATACAGCAGATTTACTAATAACTTCTCGAGTCGTTTTATTTATCGAATTTTCTAGCCTGGAGAAAAGATTATTTAAAATTAAAATAATTGAAATATAGATATAGCTATAAATTGCTTTGCGAGAAAAGCAACAACCTTTTGCTAACATTCCAAAAAAAATCATACTATTTTCCGGTATGCAATAGTGAATCTAATCGTTTCTAATGATTATTCTGTGGAATAATCATGATCTCTCGTCGAACTAAATTTACTCGTGTCCAGTAGATTTAAGTAGCAAAAAAAACAGAAAAATAGGTTATTTATTTGTTGTTCAAATAATTTCGCTTCTAATTAATTTCCTAATTTTTCAGTATATAATAGAGCAATGATTTAAATTTTGCCAGCCTGCAATCTTAGTTGCAATTGAAATAATTCTTTACTCTTAGTAAGAAGAGTAACTATCTTTACCAGTTAGTTATAATATAACTATTCATTATCTAATATACTTTATTATTATATTTGTAAAGATTTGTTGGTTTGTTTGCAGAGAGATTTATAAGTACGTCTGTATTTTAATTATTGTGGTTTCAAATAATTTTTTTCTAGACCAGAAAATTCGGTAAAAAAATAAAAGACCCAGACTATAGAATTTACTCAGTCAACTTTTTAATTGGTTGACATAACTGATCAAATTTTAAATCTGGAATTTCTTACCAATAAATCTCTGGTTACCTAACTTTATTAGGTGATGATAACTAATTTTATGATTATTAACAAAGGTTTTGTATGATTTTACTCCATTAAAATAAAAGATGGATTCTTTATAAATAATTAGCTTAATAAAAACAAATAACACACTTTGCATTAAACTCTTCAAGAATCTCATCGCTTACATAACCATGTTGATCTCTGACGATTAAGATCGCTATTTGTTTTTTCCTTTTATCTTCTTCGCTACCATATTTTCTAGTTTTCCTATGTAGGATTTAACGCTTCTCTTTAAAGGATAAGGAAAAATGTTTAGTCAACTTCAATAATTCCATTTAGGTACTTATGTTAGCTGCTACCGAAGTAATAAAACAATCCCACCAATCAAAGGCTGTTTTAAAATCAATGCTGTTTATTTTACTGGACTCCGTAAAGTTAAGCTATTCAACATGCATCGTAAATAACTAAACTATTTCTCCTTATGATCTAGTTTCAGAAGAAGACCTCCTAATCAGATTGTTAAATGTTTTCCTGCAATTACAAATTTTGCAACAGTCTAACTACAACCCTAATAAATCTCTACAACAGTTACATACTTACTTTAACACTATAAGCAGAATAAAATGGAATTAATTGCTTCAATGCATGAATCAATATCATCCGACAGATTCTCACTTAGCAAACTAATGAGATACTGTTTTATGTTAGCATGAAATGAGAAAGAGTCTCTTTGATCTGTATGACTGATTATTTTTATGACAACTCTAGCGAGAATCCTTCTTACAGTATAAATATTTCTACCAACAACATTTTCTAAGATAGCTAAAATCAAATATATCTCTCCGAACTGCAGAAAGATAAAAACTACCTTTTGTGCTGTTTAACTTCAATTTCACTTTTTGCATAATTCCAACTTGTACGAGATTATACTTTTTTGATCAAAACGCTGTTTACCAAAATAATTAACCACACCCACAATGTGTTTTAATTTGTTGAAAAGGTATTTTTACTGCTTGCAGATAACTACTATATCGAATAGTTCGCTTAAAATTATTTCCTTTTAATAAACCGATATGTAATTTATGTTTTTTGTTATTTCACTTGCAAAATTTCGTATCTGGGTAGTAAAACTGACTAAAATCAGAATTTTTCCTTATCTGGTGAGTAGAGAAAAAACTCCTTTTAAGTCGTCATTGCCTGCCGATCTTTTAATCTAAAATAACTATCTCTACATAGAGATATACCAACAAATCGAGCGCTCATCGGTTACAAATAAGTATTATAGCCATCTTTTAACATGCACCAATCAAGTGTTCAACTTTACCTTCAGCTCTGAGGCAATAGTTTTTCATCCATAATAAAATTTCAAATGTTAATTTTATTGCTCCATTTACTGCTGGTTTACCATGCAGTTACTGAAGTGCTATCACTATCATGACTATTATCTTTTACTAATAAAGCTACTACTACACAAGCAATGCCTTCTTTTCTACCAATAAATCCAAGTTTCTCCGTCGTAGTAGCCTTAACATTAATATTATCAATATGGCAACCTAGATCATCTGCTATATTTTTACGCATATCAGAAATATATGGCAGTATTTTTGGTACTTGAGCAATAATTGTGATATCAAGATTACTGATACAGTATCCTTTTTTCAGAACCTGAAAATACGCTTTGCGTAACAAACTACGACTATCTGCATCTTTAAAAACTGGATCAGTATCAGGAAAAAGTTTACTGATATCACCTAATGCTGCTGCACCAAGAATAGCATCCGTCAGCGCATGTAAAGCGACATCACCATCGGAATGTGCTATCAATCCTTGTTCATAAGGAATTTTCACTCCACACATTGTAATTGGGCCATCTTTACCAAATTTATGTACATCAAATCCATGTCCAATCCGCATGAACGATACTCCTCACAATAGTCTCATAAAGCACGAGAGATATAGAATTCTGCTAGAATCAAGTCTTCTGGTTGAGTAACCTTTAAATTATTAACCTTACCTTCTAGCAATTGAGGATGGTAACCGCAATATTCAAGCGCTGAAGCCTCATCGGTAATTACCGCTTTTTGCGCTAATACTTGAGTTAAACAGTTTTTTATTAATATTAAAGGAAAAAATTGTGGCGTAAGTGCATGCCAAAGTTCATTTCGCTCAACAGTATGACTAATATCTATTTTTCCTTGAACTGAACGTTTCATGGTATCTCTTACTGGCGCTGCTAAAATACCACCATAAGAAGATTGTTGACTATCAATAAAACGAATAATACTATCTAAATCAGATTGATGTAAGCAAGGTCGAGCTGCGTCATGAACTAAAACCCAACAGGGAGGATCTATCTGTAAATTATCTGATAAATAATTCAGTCCAGCTAAAACTGAATCAGCTCTTTGACAACCACCAGTAACTGTTTTTATTTTTGGATTTTTTGAAATCAGTAATTGATTAAAAAAGATATCATGGTTATTCAACGAAACAATGATTTGAGAAATCCTTGGCTGCTTAAGTAAAGCAGATATAGTATGCTCAATAATGGTTTTTCCTGCTACTTTCAAGTATTGCTTTGGACAATTAGCTTTCATACGACTGCCAATACCAGCGGCAGGTATTAAAGCAGCAACCTGTATTTTACGATTAGATATAAATTTATTCATCGTCTAGACTATTTTTATGAATTATTACTTTTTTATTTTATTATATTAAATAATTTTGTAGTTTGATAATATTTTATTATTAAATTTTTATTTATTAGTGGGAAAAAACATTATCATTCACTATTCGATAAAAAGACTCTCCAGGTCTAATCATACCAAGTTCAGCTCGAGCTCGTTCCTCAATAGCTTCAAGTCCATCATTTAGGTCATCTATTTCAGAAAATAGACGTTCATTTCGTACTTTAAATGTCATGTTCAACCTCTCTAGCGCTGAAACTTCACTTTTTATACGAAAATAATCATGGATACCATTTTTACCAAACCATAGTGAATATTGTAACCAGAAAAACACTGTCAACAATATTAGTACTAATTTACGCATCGAAGCCCCTGCAAGACTTATTTATTATCCCATAACTTACTATAAGACGATAGTTGTCATAAAAAGTTCTTAATAAAGAACTTCATAAATAAATATTAAATAGAGTCAAAATGGGTCTTATTTTTGATAAAAGCTAACTTAGCTATCTGTCAAAAAAATTTCTTTTTCCATCTAATAAGATGATCAACTTAAGTTATTTTATTATTTAAATATTTTAGTTAAAGTAAAAATTATACTAAAAATTCTTTTATTCTATTTTTGATTTTATCAAGTGATAACACAAGATCAAGATAATAAGGTAATAAAGTAATAAGATAATAAGGTAATAAGGTAATAAGGTAATATAAGTGCATATCTCATTTTTTAAATAAATTTTCTAATATAAAATGCACTTATTCAGATAAAATATTTGCATTAATACAATTAACAGGTTCCATAACGAACACAATAATTCTTAAAGACCTTTAATTTAAAGCTGGTATCGACTACCTGTGTTCCACATGGCATAAATGTGGTCATTTACATGGGCACTGATTTATGGTCAAACTAAAATTAACCGATAAAATAATTCACAAACAGCCTAGATCATTAACTTTAACAAAATTTCTAAAGTTTTTAAACCTTTATAGCAGCAATTAAATAGTCATTATCTTAAGACATAAAAGAATTAGAAAATCCTATTAATGAAGTTATTGTACGTTAGATTTAACATAAAATAAAATCCATGTTGCCTCAATTAAATTTAATAATAATTAAAGAAGTTATTAGAAAATAATCGTTACGGTCGATGGAATGGTTGCTCGTCGAGAAGGTAGAGCAATTGAGTATGTTGTTGCAGCATGATTTTAAGGTCCGTTTCAAGAGCGGCGCTGTCAGTCTCCTGACACAGGATTGCGGATTGATTCATAAAAAAGCTAAAGGTAATATTCCTTTTCACGGATACTTATAAGTCAAACTTTTATGGCATGTCATTTCTCTGTTGTTGAAATAATTTATAAATTAATCATCAGGATACGTCAGAATATCTGAATTCTTCAATACCAGAAATAAGGATAATTCCGCAACTAATATATTGGTAAAATTTACCGAAATAACATCAAATAATTTAAAATCCTATATTCGTTATTATAACGAAGTTTATAATATTAAATAGTTATTCTTTATCATTATTTTAATTGATAATTATTTTAATTTTTATTAAACGGAAACATTTTAATTGATTTTTGTAAGCTATTTTCTACAGTTATACTATAAGAATTTACGTTATTCTTATAGTATAAGAATTTTATTATTTTTCTTAAAAAGAAAGAGTCAAATTAAGAAATCATTAATATAAAATTATTTGGATAGATAATTATGCTATTGATAATTGATAACTATGATTCGTTTACCTATAACCTTTATCAATATCTGTGTGAGTTAGGGGGTCATGTTGTAGTTAAGCGTAATGATGCGATTTCTATCTCGGAGATAGAAACACTAGCACCGACACATTTAATTATTTCACCGGGTCCATGTACACCTAGTACAGCAGGTATTTCACTAAGTGCAATTTCATATTTTTCGGGAAAAATCCCAATTTTAGGGGTTTGCCTTGGTCATCAGGCGATTGGTCAGACCTTTGACGCTTCTCTTGTCAATGCAAGAAAAGTAATGCATGGAATGGTATCAGAAATTAATCATAATCAACAAGGTATTTTTAAAGGATTAAAGCGTCCATTACAGGTTACTCGTTATCATTCTTTAGTGATTGACGCCAGAACTTTACCTGATACTTTTGAAATTACTGCCTGGACGACGTTACATAATGGAAATATTAATGAAATTATGGGTATTCGGCATAAAAAACTACCAATTGAAGGTGTCCAATTTCATCCAGAAAGTATCTTGAGTGAGCAAGGGCATGAATTATTAAATAATTTTTTAATGTATTAATTTAATAGAAATATAATATCACTTTTGGGCATATCATTTGAATGATTATCATAATTATCAATATTAAAAATAGGTTTTATTCTGTTTGAAATGTAAACCTTAATAGGGAAGAATATTAATATATAGCTAGATAAAGCTCTAAATATATTTTTTTTATCAAAAGTTATTATCAAATCTGGTATATGACGGTTAGGATCTACTCTAATACTTCATAAATCTGTTCCTCATTCTAAATGAGATGTTATTTTCTTACGATCAGCAAAGAATCTTCTTAATTAATTCTAACTTTTCTGAGAAGACTGTAGCAGATTAAATTTCATTGAAAAGGTTGTTTTGAACTATAGCGCTTCGTGCATCGGTTTTATCTCTTCACTATCGTAAAAATCGATTTAATCGGACTTGTCGTTCTTATTAACACCTGTGCGCGCTAACGGGAAGGTATAGAATACCAGCCATTCTTATGGATCTTTTTCAAACTCCTTCATTGCTAAAAGGTACACTGAAAATCTTGTCAACAAAAAATCAAGAAAATTTATTAGTGGCATCACAATTCTTTGGTAGCCAAATCTCCCGCAGATCACTATTAATTTTAGTTGGATGCCTTTTTTTTGGGGTAAGCTAGTGTATTAGCTATTTTGTGTAGATAATGGCGTTAGTACTACATATCCAGGAATATTTTTAGCATTGCATTCTAAAAATCAAGGGCACCTCGTCTTCTCCATCCTAAGCTTAGGAGATATAGTTAAGTTACGCTATCACTAATCATTAAAAAGTTACGCCAAAGTTTGCTTCTGATTTTCAATAATTCTCTTCGAACGCAATTCTCTCCTTACAGATGCAATACCTTAATAATGAAGCAGCAAGCAAAGGCGATCAGATTGCCTGACAGAATTACATATGCCTTCAGCCAAAAAAATAAACATAACACGTATCGCTTAAATTATACAATTACTATTGCGTATTCTCTTCAAGGCATTTCTGTTTCAGTCTGTTGATGGGTAAATGGCAGAGAAACCATGTATTTTCATCGAGAAAATCCCTATAGTTTTCTTTAAATAACCGGTGGATAATACTTCGCATATATAGGCTATGGTAGCAATTCTTCACCGATTTTTCACGTTTCAAATAAGGCAGCAAGGAGCTTTTGAAGGATATTTTGTTGTTGCTGTGATCACTCTGATTTTAGACACTTTAATCTCAACATCATCAATATCCGTCGTCTTGTTTAGCTCGCTGAATAAATAACCGTTACGGATCATAGCATTAGTGACACTCGTCTACAAAAATCGACGTTGAAGATATTGTTGCAATCATGGTTTCGAGCTTAACTAATGATTGTAACTATTAATTGCCTAGCACACCATTATGGATGAGTCTATGCAAGAGAATAGAGGTAATATTTAATTTCATGGATATTTGTAGAGTAGATTTTTCATCGCATATCATCTCTATATTTTTAAAATCATCTATAAAATTAATCAACAGGAAATACGCTAGTATCTTAGAAATCCTACATATCAGAAATGAACATAACTCACGTCGGGTATTACAAAAATAATTTACTAGTATGAAATAAAAATAAATAAATTATCAGAAATAAGATCTCAATATTGAAATAATCGACAATAGACTAAAAAAATTTTTTGCAATTTCAAAATGCAGATAATCTTCTAACAATCTATGTTAACACTGATTAATTTCTACTAGTAATTATTTAGTAAATTTAACTATTAAATTCATATATCTAAGTTATTTAATAGTTAAATAAGCATGATGCACATAAATATTAATTGGTTTTTCATCAATTCTTGTACAAGTGCGCTAATCATCAACCTCAAAAGATTGCTGAGCAGTTGATATGTTACTTTTAATAAACAATCATACTACGCATCAAAGCTTTATAAAATTATCTTTTTTAATTAACTCTCCTGAACCAAAAATCATAAATTGCAGACTAATTTTAGAAAATTAAACTTTATTAACCTCAAACTATCAGACTAAGTAATATACGAAATATATTAAACTGCTGCTCTTAAGTTATAAGCCTGTTGATGTCATAACAGAATAAGCTCCGCATTAAATAATGATTCTTACTTTATCAAAATAACCTGCACCAACTTTCTGCTTATAATAAAACGAATAACCATCTTTATCAAAAGTAACTCCTTTTCCTGAATTTTCTTAACATAATTCCTCGTTTCTTCACCTTAAGCATATGTTTCACATCCTGAAAATAGTATGGTTTTTTGAATAATTCAAGTTTAACTTTAAATTAATCTTTTATAGACTGTATTGGAGTTTTACTACCCAATACTGATTGGGGTAATTTCTAACTGTATAGCTAAATATATCAACAGTAGCTAAAATAATAGCCTTCTATATCATCCTGCAAGTTATTTATTAGGCGTTGGAAACTGCCCCCTAGCGAAAGGAAAAACCCAAATACTATTTACCAAAATTAACCCCGGTTTGGCATAAGCAAAAAAAAGATAATGAGTAAAAATAAGCCACCACCGATGATTAGATCATAGTGCAATTATGGAGCAGCTGAACCTGGAGACTATTTATTACAACAATCTGAGTATACTTTTGTACAACGTCGAATCCTAGGCAGAAATACGTAAAAATATAACTATAAATCTCTTTGGATATATGTGACGATATAGGATAAGCTGTATCAGCAAAAAGATATTGTTGCTGCATGACCGATGTTTCCGATAGATGATCTGGTATTGCCTTGTCTGCGCGTGATGTTAAAGACATGCAGGCTTAACGGTAGAAACCTCTAGTAACAACTATTCTGCTCGTTACAGGTGGTTCTCACGTAAAATCGATGAATGCAGTTGGTTTTCTCAGATGAGACTCAACCCGCATATGGTGTTTTCTTGGATACCGGCTAGTCATATAACTTCGGTAAAGAATATCGACTGTATTTAAATCGCTATCAAGGCCTGTACATCAACCTATTAGCCCCGTAAAACAGACTAGAAGAAAGCTAAATAACCTTTGATATTCTTGTTCCAGTTGAGATAACCGAATAACTACCTTAATCAGGATCTGAAACAACTGAAGAATCTAACTTAGGACCTGAGCCCATTCTCTCTGTTTCGCCGCTGATCTGAAATGCTAAAAATCACCACTATCTTAATTTTAAAGAGCCCAGGTGGTAGCGGCCACACGCTGGAAATCCTCGGTTTTAACAATGCCAATAAAAGCATGGCGATCTCTCGGAACATTAATTTATACTAATACTATTATACCAAAATATGCTGCTCAGTAACCAATTCTTTATACCAACTGTATTTATGCTAACCTTCATTAATTAGGCAGTAAGGCTGCACAGAGTTACTCGATGAAGCTGACCTGCGTCCTTGCCCATTACCTTCCAGTATCCAAGGTGAAAAGAGTTACAGACTTGAAATGAAACGCCAACTTCTTGATGAGGCCCTTAATTATCTGTAACAAGGCAACAATGAAAAATTGAGGTGCTTGACGCTCTCCGGTTGCTTAAATGATACAAATGGCTCTAGGGAAGCGGTTCCGCACTGCACGATACTCGATGAACTTTTCAGCACTTTATGAATTTAAAAACAATTTCTTGAAATATTATCCATAATACCTACTAAGTTATTTGTCTGTCATGGTAAAAAATATAAAAATGAAAAATCTTTAAATCCATTTAAAATAGAAATGGACTGACCAGCACCACACTCTGGTAGGATGATATTAATAAAGATGCTATAAATCCTTGTATATTTTTACGCGCAGTCGACATACGATATCCATTGATAGATAATAAACGTAAGCGAATAGGATTTACAATCCTGTGCGCAAGTCTACGATCCAGCATTACATGAAACACAAATACTGACCGAACACCAGATCAAGGATGCATCTCTGTTTATAGCTGAATAAAGCAGCTTGTCGGTCTATGGACTTAATTTGCTAACCAAGGAACCCCATCAAACTAGAGTGATCTGGCTTTATTATGAACTGATGCGAGGTGTGTGGCCCTTGTTCTAAAGAAAATCTTACCGTCATTCTCTGTTTATCTCCTATTCTCCAATAGGTTATCCATAGGCTCACTGTATTTAAGTTATGTCGGTTTTCTTGATACATAACCGCCTGCCGTCAAAAATCTACGCACGTTTTTTAAGGACACCAAGAACCGGGGTACTGGAATTTACTAAAGATCTGGATGACAGTCACGACTTACTAATTCTTCAGTTTACGGGTATTATTAAGCCACTACGTGGCCACTCCACCAGTCTGAATCTCTTTTGCTAACAATCTGTAGACACCCTGGGATATTCTAAAATCAGGGTTATCAACCCTCATCTATAACGAAGAATTTGAGTTTAGAAAAACCAAAACTGAAAACTAGCTGAAAACCAAGAACATAGTATGCGATCCATTAAAGTTGCTCATGATACCAATGCAGCTTTTCCAAAACACTAATAAACGATAGACAACTCTTCCCGACTTGATAGTCGATGACTATAAACGTTACTAGATGTGTTCTTCTATAGCAAAAACTACTGATGTTTACTGAAGGAAGTCATGGTCGTTCACTTGTAGAAACCATTAAATCCTTGCTAATCTGATCCGCTCACGCTAGTTGATTTTCGCCCATAGGAGACAGCGTGCAATGATACGCGTTCTACCGCAAGGTAGAATTACCTTTACTTAATTAGTTCATCAATCTAAATGCATTTCACCAACAGATGATGATTATGAAAACTCGTAACTCCATCCTTTACGAAGAGGCAATGAAACACTGCTTTGCCTGGAAGGCGAACTCATGTCTGATTATTTAAAGGTCAAACATGTCAATAACCTTATTCTCACAGTAATTGCCGATAAATACTATAATACCAGCCTGATTTAGAAAAAGTTTCTCCCGTTGGTTAATAGTAAAAAAAGAAGTCGTCAAGGTGACGATTTTTAATAAAAGACATTTAGCGCTATATAAAACCAAAAACACAGTATAGATAAATAACAATATTCTGTTAAGAGAGAAATAGGTTTTCACTACTATTGTATAGTTAATGAGCATGATCAGCTGTGCATGTCAATTACTACGAACAGGCGAAATTGATATTTAATGAAAAAATTAAGATAATTAAAACGAGTCCAGTAGGTATTTTTCTGAACTGAAAAATATAATCGGCGAGCTTGTACAATCAACCTCAATCTATGTTAGGAATGCGAAAAATTCTCTAACGAGAATGGGGTGGTTGTTCCCTCTCTTCTGGAACAAGAAAAAAGTGATCGCTAAAATAACAAACCCAAGATAAAAGTGATCTTGATCAATATCGATCTGCGCTCCAATATCATTAGCATGGAAGCTACAATGATAGCGCTGTTGCGTTTCTATAAGATATTGTAAGACGGCATTGAAGGAAATAAACGCTAATATTATCCCCTCGGCAAAATTTTAAAGGATTTATTCATCTTTAGAAAATTGAATTGCTTTTTAAGAGAGATCAATTTTATCCCCTTTTTACTAAAGGAAATAGAATTGGTTTATGGATCTTATAAGTTAAAATTTCATCGGAATATATATTCTTTTAATCTATGTAGTAATTATAAAAATATTAACCTAGGAATTTAGCTTAATAAGCCTCTTTTTTATTTTATACATTTTTTCTAACAACAATTCCGTTACCTGCTTGCCAATCTACACCTTGATAAAATAACCTATCGCTATATAAAATGCATCTATATAAAGCTGTGTGCAGGAACTCCTCTTCCATCAGCATAGCGAACCCAGTTTTTCCAGTTTTTTTTTTTGCAAACTACTATCTTCAAAACCTTATATATATTTGGTAATAATGTGCCTTATTTATGATTCGACAAAAAACCATAGTAATGCAATATCTTAAAATCCCTTGCCGAATATAGCTAATATAGCGACCAGATCATCTATTTTTATCAGTGTCTAACTACCATAACTGTTTAGTCAGGCGGTCTAATAATGATTTACAACCACTCTCCATCGGTAATGTCGCAGTTTTGAGGTTAAATGCCAGAGAGTATTTAATGTAACGCGGAGGTATTTCACGCTATACCAGGCTTTTCGTCTTTTTAATGAAGCACACCTTCCAGTAACGTCTGCACTTGTACCCTTCAAATAACGTCACAATTGCTTCCTGCTGCTAATATGCCAGAGACTAGTAATATTAACCTGGGATTTATTAAATTATCGCTGTGACGTAGCAACTGGATAACAACATCTCTCTACATTTCTTTTATTGCTTTTTTAAGAATAGCTCACCCACCATACATCATGTTTAATATCCAGCCCGTTATGAGTAATGGAGACATGAACATACAGATGCTGATTAAGTTATCGACCATAAGTCTACAAGGCATAGAAAATACTAATTTCAATATTCTGTTTGCATAATTACTGAAACATAACCCAGTGGCGGATCGAAATAGAGCGTTGAGTGTCGTTGACAGCTATTCTTAAAAAGAATAAGAATATGGGTATAGTAAAATAATATGTTGTTGAGTTGCAATCGATAAAATATCAACTTGCTATTAATCACTACTCGGTAACTTTGAAACTACATCAACTACAGGTTTTTAAAATTAGAGTTTTGGCAGAAAAACAGCAGTGATATAACGTTTCAAGAGAGATATAGCAGTAGCGATAAACATCCATAACAAAGTTTCACGGACAAAGATTCTCTCAATAGAGAGATAGATCTACGAGTTAACACTTTCATCATATTTTCAAGAAAGTTACTCCAGCCGTCATCAATGGCGAAAAAGTACTTTAGTTGTATGGGAGGAGGTATGCATCTGAATAAATTACTCTCTGGCATATTTCCAGAGAAATAGAAGTTATTATTCTGTCCGCATTCATCAAATCTATCAGCTCAGTTATCTTTATGTTTGATTCAAATAGTGAAAAAGGAGATCTAGATCATCCCTGTTCCTTATAGGTGATAAATTCATCAGTAAACATACTTTTAGTAATTGTTCTTAAATGAGTTATCTCCAGTATCATCAGCTTTGGCCTTATGCGTTTCTTGAAACTCTAGATAATTATAACTAGAGGAAGATAATTCTGTCATGTCAAGAAAATTTAGGATCAAAAGGAGTTAGATACATTGCTATACGACCTCTTTTATGGCATGAAAGAGATTCATTCGGTCTCTGTAATCATTAATTTTGGAAAGAGATCATAAAACGCTTTGGATAAACAGGCGATGTAACATGTAAAGTCTCGTGTTATCTTCCTAATTTATCCAGTTTACGCTTTCTAGAAGACTTATTCCGAGTGATCTGGATAAATTTCTGAAAAAATTAACATATCACAAAGTATAAAACAGCATTTATATCATAAACATCCAAAAAAATAAGGTAACTGCACCGCTTAAATCATAGTATACTACATTCTAAACTACTGTATGAGGTGAGTTGTTCTAAAAAATAGTCTAAAAATATGGCGAGGCGCTGTCATACGACTGTTGCGTTACAGCGATGACCTAATAAATTCCAATTGGTCTTCTTTACTTTTTGGTATACCCGAGTTAGTAAGCAGCGGCAGGCATTTATCTTGAAGGTATAGTACGGGACGAACCGCATTACTGGAAAGTGCACTTCGCTAAAAAGACGAAAGATGAGTATAGAATAGGACAAAATGCCTCTGGCGCTATACCTTAAACGGCTCACCGGTATCCGCGTCAAAACTGCACCATTACTATACGGGAGAGAGATTGCGCATTATTACTATGAGCACCGAAATCAACAACATCGCCAGTAGAAACCCATAATACAAGAAGAGATGATTGGGCACTATATTAGCCATATTTCGGCGAGGGATTTTAAGATAATGTGTTATTATGGTTTATTATTAAACATAACAATGCACACTATTACTGAATGTCTATAAGACACAAAAGATGAGGGTTTAGAAAAAAATCGGAAAAAGGAGTTATCCATTCTGATAAAAGGATTTCTAACCAAAGCTTCATATAAATGTACTCTATGTGGCGATAGAGTGCTTTTTATCGACGCTAAGATTGGGTGAGCAAGTAATAGAATTGTTGTAAAAAAATATATAAACTAGAAAATAATGATTTTTAAGGAAACCATAAAGTTAATACCTTTAAAATTACTACATTAGATCAAAGAATGTATGCTCCAATTAAATTCTAATTTACAAGATCCATAAACCAATTCTATTTTCTTTATAGCAAAAATTAATGGCTTTCTCTTTTCTTTAAAAAATGATTTAAACTCCTATCTATCAAAGATAGATGACGCAGTGTTGAGTACATTTTTAATTGAAGTGTTAATTAAAGAGGAATTGCCGCTGCATTTCATTTAGCTATAAGTGACTTCCACTATAGCTCAATCTATTAGGAAATTGAATCCGTTGTTTTTAGATTTTGTCAAGCAACAACTAATCCAGGGTAACTTCATTACGGTCAGTTAGGCAGATTGCCCATATCCTTAATAATAATTTGGATCGTATGGCCAGATACTTTATAGTCTTAAGCAGTACCAGTACCATCGATGTTTATATCGCACCATTATAGGTAATTAGATTAGTAGGCAATAATGGCACATGCTATGATGGGCAAGATCTAAAGTTATTTACCACCACAGCAGTAGCGGGTAATAGCGCGCCGCACCGCTAGCTATTAATAATCGATCATCTTTCAGGATAACCTGATTAATATAGGTATTGCTGTCATTACGACGATACACAAACCCTCAGGCGCACTGTCTAAAAGATATCCGCACCTATAAGGAGTCAAGTGTACAGACAAGTAGACCAGAATATTTTACAAGCCGAAACGCAAGCAGTGCATTCATTGATAACAATATTGACGTCTAGACCATATTTTGTCTACTTATTTATAAGCCGATATATAACCACCTACCCTACCCTAGGGTTTAACTGTGGGTGCAATTAGCAAGGGGCAATGGATAAAGAGGGCAAGAGAATAAGACTAGGTCATTTAAAATTGCTAACAAGATAAATATCTGTCTTATCTAGCCTAACAAATTACAAACGTGGCCAAGAGTATAAAGCGATAGTGGGAGAATGATCAGAGATATCTACAGGTGCAAAAATTGGTGCAGATTGGCGCATCAATAATACGACGAACAGTCTTAATAACTTTCTGAAAAACCATCTTCTTTAGAAGATAAAAGTGTTTTGGTGATATTGGTATCGATATTAAAAATTCTTAATGCAGCAAAAACGCTCGTGATTTTACAGATTGAAAGAGTAATGAATACACCCTATAACCTATCTTGACGTAAAAGAATCCTGAAGCAATAACGTTGCAAGACGATACACTGTGCGATAAGGTGTTATTATAGCTCTACAGCAGAACTTTGAATTAGGTAAGCTGTTTGTCGATATTCAAGTAAATGGGCTTTATCTGTTTGATACTAATCAATATGGATAAATATCGGCAAATTTGCATGCAAATACTACCTAATTCTGATAAACATATATAGATAGTGAATATAAAAAACATCTTAATCACCAATTAATTAGATGAAAAGCCGAATATTGTCAGTCAAGATTTTATTACTGAGTCTTTAGTGATACAATAAAACTCAAAGCTAGAGTGTTTTAAACTGCCCCAGTATTTTTTGCGTGGATACAGTTAATTCCAGAATTAAAATAGCTATTTTGGAAAAGGTTGTTGATAATAACCTCATATAATATATGAAGGATTTAATTACAGCGGCTTCCATGAGAATTAAACAATGATGCAGATCAAACAAATTCTTTCCTTACTTTATCCCAAGACAAAGGTATATTTCATTAGTTGGTTCGGTGATAATCTATCGAATAATATCAATTTATATATTAAAGCAACTTATTCCACTTTATCCTACTCAGTATTGTCATACTGACATGTTATCCACTTGGAATATTTATTAGGGTTACAGTGATATAATTAAAAATCCTCCGATTAAAGAAAGATATTTAATAATCTCATTGGAAGTCTTCTAGCGAAGCTACATCATAAGAATAAATAGTTTAGTCATCTTCGATGTATGTTGCACAATTTAACTTTACGGGAGTTAGTGAAATAAATAGGCATTAATTAAAAACAGAATTTAGATAGCGTCACTATTTCTTTTCTTCAGTGACGACATCCAACTTAAATGCACTAAGTAGCATTATTGAAATTAATAAAACATTTTTCCTGAATCCTTTAAATAGAATCGTTATATCTGACATATAGCAAACCTAAAAATGAGAGAGGAGAGGATATAAAAAAAACAAATTGCAGTCTTAATCGCCAGAGATTAATAGGGTCATGTGAGTGATAATATTCTTGAAGAGTTAATGCAGAGTATGTTAACTATTTTCTTGAACTATTATTTGTAAAGAGTCTATCTTTTACTTGAATGGAGCTAAATAGTACGAAAACTTTTCTAGTTAGCATGAAATTAGTCATTATTGCCTAATAAAGATAGGTAACTAGAGAATTATTTGCTAAGGAATTTTAGATTTAAAATCTGAGCAATTATATTAGACGATTAAAAAGATAGATAAGTAGCTTCTATAGTCTAGGTCTTTTATTTAAGAAATATCTAGCCTGGAGAAAATTGTTTGAAACCATAACAATTAAAATACAGACGTGACTATAAATTTCTCTCTGAGAGAAGTAACAAGTTTTGCCAGTATAGTCTGATTTTATCAGCTAATGTCATTAGTCATTTTGCCAGTAGATTAATTAATGTTTCATTACTTTAATCGTGTATTACATCAATAGAACTAACTGATGGTGTCTTAATTTATTGACTGTATAACTTAATAAGTGTAGATATTTTGCCTTTTACTGTTGTTAACCTTAATTACTAAAATTTAGTACTCATGCATTTTTTTTGAGTTACACTCATTTATAGTGATGAGATTTCAGAGGTACTGGCGTATCTTTCTGATTGATTTCATAGATTATTTTAACATCATAGAGATGATATGCTATGAAAAATCTAGACTACAGGTATCCGCAAAACCAAATATTACCTCTGATCCCTTGTATGAACGCATCCGTAATTTTGTGCCAGAGAGGTAATAGACAACCGTTGTTGAGACAACGTTCGAAACTATACTCCTCAACATACTCAACGACACCTTGTCTACGAATCTCATCCGTCCTCCGTAACGATTATTTACATTAGTAAACCCTTATATAGATTGATATTAGCGATATTCAGATTAAAGTGCTTAAGGTTAAAATGGGATTGCAGAGAGAATAGAATACCTTCAATAGCTTCATGCTATCTCGCCTTATCTGAAGCGTGCAAAAAGCGGACAAGAATTGTTATCATGGCTTTGCACCTAAAAAGAAGGAGAGATTATTCAGCGACGATTTTCACGAAGCTGTGTTAGCACTTCTCGATAAAAAAGTGCATTTCTTCTCTGCCAATAACCATCAACAGATTAAAACAAAATGGCTTAAAGAGCGTACAGGTAATAGTGCCCGTATGATTTATCGATACGCGTTACCTTTATTTCTTGTCTGAAGGCATATGTCATTCAATTATGTTAGCTAATCGCCTTTGCCTGCTTAATTATATTGGCGGGACTGCGCATGAACGTAAGGAGAGATCATTGCAGTCAAAGGTAGTTATAACGAGTCAAAAAGCAAACTTACGTGAACTTTTCAATGACCTACTAGATGGGGTAGCCTTAACTATATCTCTAAGACTTACTACAGAATACGCTGTGTTCTTGGTTTTTGGAATACAATAATAAAGATGTTTCCAGATATATAGCACAAATGCTGTTAGCTATACAAACAGCTAATGTGCCGGCTTTACTCTCCAAAGGCATAGAATTGAAAGTTAAGGGTGAATTTAGGAGAGGTTTTAGATAACAGAGAGATGCAATATGTTGTTAATAAAGCTCTTGAGTTTTGTTGATAAGGTTTTCAGCGTATTGCTTGCAGCGATTAAGAAGCTGGAGAAAAAGTAAGAGAAACACTGACATTCTATGATTTTCATAAGTGTACTGAGGATTAATAAAAACGACAAATTTGGATTGAATCAGCTTTTGTGATAAGTAAAGCTATAAAACCAATGTTTAAAACACTGTGGTTCGAAGAAAGAAACCCTTTTAATAGTATTGAAACTACTCTTATCTTCTCAGAAAGTTGGAAGCGGCTTAGGGAATTTTTATCTACTTTAACCCTATTGGGGTAAACAACGTCAAATTTAAGAATGGAGAACAGATTTACAAAATATCAGAGTGTAACCTAATCTGACCCAATATACCAGATTTGCTAATAACTCTTTCTTTGAAAGAAAATACAAAAAATGAATCTTAGTTCAGTGCATAGGGTTTATTAATGAAAATATTGATTCTCCTAATTTTTCCTTTGATTGATAACAACAATGTACAGGATTAAAGAAAATTAATGGCGTATAAGATTATCGATTAATATATTTTGATATAATCATTTTATTAAGGATTAAAAATCCTTGCTAGAATATAATTCTATTGATTAAATGATAATTTAAATATCTCTATTTCAATTTAAATTTAGCAATGATTATTAATTTAATTAGAAAATTCAATGAAAAGTCTTTATTAGAGATATCTAAAATCGATATTAGTAGTCTAAATTTTGATAAATAAGGAATTGAGCTAGTTGATTTATGATCAAAAATTAGTTGTGTAATATTAACTATTCAGTAAATCTAATGTCGTTTTCGATAAACAATTCAACGTGAAAGCATTTAATACTTTCCTTTTTATCTATGATTTATAAAAATAAATTTTTTACCGAGTTTTTTCGTTGAAAAAACTAGATCTATTATGATTAATAGATTAGTTGACTTTATCAAACCTATATTTAAGGAAGGAATAGGTATGAATATTCGTGATTTAGAATACCTTACTGCATTAGCTGAGCATAAACATTTTCGGCGTGCCGCAGATTCCTGTCATGTTAGTCAGCCAACTTTAAGTGGTCAAATTCGTAAATTGGAAGACGATTTAGGTCTAATGTTATTAGAGCGAACTAGTAGAAAAGTTCTTTTTACTCAGAAAGGGTTATTATTAGTTGAGCAAGCAAGAGCAGTTTTGCAAGAAGTTAAAATATTGCAGAAAATGGCCTCCTTACACAGGGTGAAGGAGGCATGTCAGGTCCGTTACACATAGGATTAATTCCTACTATTTGTCCTTATCTTTTACCTCAGATCATTCCAGAATTACATCGTTTATTTCCTAAATTAGTGATATATTTACATGAAGCACAAACACACCAGCTGTTAGCGAAACTAAATAATGGCAAACTAGATTGCGCAATATTAGCGCAAGTGAAAGAGACCGAAGCTTTTATTAACATTCCTCTATATGAAGAACCTATGCGATTAGCAATTTATGAAGGACATCCATGATTTAATCGTAAAGAAATTGAAATGCGTGAGCTTATAGGACAAAATTACTTATGTTGTAAGATGATTACTGTTTACATGATCAAGTTATGAGATATTGTTTTCAGGTCAGAACAAAAGATGATACCTACTTTCGCGCTACCAGCTTAGAGATATTACGTAACATGGTAGCAGCTGGAAGCAGTATAACACTTTTGCCAAATTTATCTGTACCAAAAGAAATAAAATGTGATGTTATTTACTATCTTAATTGTATTAACCCTGTTCCTTCACGTTCGGTTGTTTTAATTTATCGTCCTGGTTCATCACTTAGGAGTTATCATGAACAGCTTGCTGAAGCAATTCGTAAACAAATATATTAATATTATAATAAAAATTAATTGTTTACCTACTACTAAGTAGTAGGTTTTTGTTTTAAAAAAAAAGTTAATTCATTTAGAGTGCAATAATCTAAAATATCTTCTTTATACTGGATAATTAAAGGTAGTATTATAAAATACTCAATAGTATTATCTTCATCTTTTGCTCCATAATTATCTGCCTAATATGAATAATTTCTGATGCACACTCATCGAAACAGTGAATAGCTAGAGTTTTAATATTTTGGAGTAAATAGGATCTTTAAACTACCTACATTCATTTTTCTATCTGTGATCTAGCTAAGCATTTAAATTTAGTACGCTCAAACTCGACTTTATAAAGGATTTTCGTATCAGTTAATTATTGTTCTGTTTATAAATAGAACTGATTTTTGGAATAGATAAATGATCTAGATTCTGGAATAATTTAAATTAAATGTGTATCGCTGCAGGAAACTGTTATCGTTCGGGAAGTGAAGAGAACTTTAATCATAAACTGAAGAAGCTAAACTTAGCTAGTCAATAAACATCCCCCAACAGCATAAATATTTCATTATAAGTACGATAAGTAATATCTAATTTAATTAGACTTCAATTATTAATCAGGATAGCGATCCTCTGAATTTGAGAATTAAACTAACTAAATGTTAGTTGTTCTTTATAAGCAATAGTTCCCATGAGGAAGAATAAACCCAGCGCTAATTTCATTATAATGTTAAATGACTGCAACTTTTTTTCCCTTCTTTTATTAACTGCATTACTGCACGTATTTTCCACAGGACCGAAATCAATAATAATTGCATCAAATTGAGTCTATATATTCAGTATAATCTATTATACAAATACAAATAAATAACACAAATAGATTAGAATTACTAGTATATCTGGTGTACAGTGATGATGTTTAAGTCTAATATTTCATTAATATGTTCTCCATCCTTAAATTAGAGGTTGTTTACCACTATGATCAGTAAGGTTAAATCTCATAAAGCGCTCCAACTTTTTTGAGGTAACAGGATCAGCTTAAATACTCTTGAAAGGGTTATTTTTGAACTACAGTGTTCGTGCATCGGCTTCATAGGTTCACTGTCGTACAAAATTTGATTCAATCAGATTCATCGTTTTTATTGACGCCAAGTACACTGATAGTGTATTATAGAATACCAGTAGCTCTTATCGCTCTTTCTGCAGCATCTTCATGTCTTGCAGGATACACTTTCGCTGAAAACTTTGCTAACAAAACATTAAGAAAAGGGGTTATTAGCGGCATCGCAATTCTCTGGTAGGCAAACCTCCGGCAGAGATCCCTTAACTTTTTATGCATTTCTTTGGTGGAATGAAGCCAGCACATCAGCTATTTTATATAGCTAATGGTATTTGTGCTACACTCTCGGGAATATTTTTATCATTGCATTCTAAAACTAAAGATACTGAGTCTCTCGTAGCACAAGTCTTGGAGATATAGTTAAGTCACGTACTTACAGGCCATTGAAGAGTTAGGATTAAGTTCGCTACTGACTCTTGATAAGCATCTTTGATTACAATTAATTCCTTATGTACATGTGCAGTAATGCCAATAATAACTGATAGGCAAAAGTACTTATATTGTCTAACAGAATGATATATGCCTTCAGACAAGAAACAAATGTAGCGTCTATCGCTTAAATCAGACAACCGCCATTACCTTTGCTCTTCAAGGTTATTCCTTGCTTCAGTCTGTTTATTGGTACCTGGTAGGGGAGCGTATGCTTTTCACTGAAAAGACCAAAAAATTTCGTAAAAATTATCAGTAATTATTCCTTTCCGGTATCTCAGGGTAGAAACTCTTTAATATTTTTTTGCACGCTTAAGATAAGGCGGTAGCAACAATGAACTATTGAAACATATTCTGTTGCTGCTACGATCCCCTTTTAATCTTAGGCGCTTTAATCTGAACATCACCAACAACGAGTCTCTTGCATGATTTGCTGTGATATATAACTGTATGGATGAAGAAATGACGTCGCCTCGTTGATAAAGTAGCGCTGAGCATGTTATTGCAGCATGGAT
The DNA here is from genome assembly GCA_052174455.1 of Arsenophonus sp. NC-PE1-MAG3. Classification (GTDB taxonomy): domain Bacteria; phylum Pseudomonadota; class Gammaproteobacteria; order Enterobacterales; family Enterobacteriaceae; genus Arsenophonus. The sequence goes on from JBQMRP010000063.1 coordinate 90,127, forward strand.
TCAAGCTCCGTATCAATAGCGATTCCTATCGGCCCACTATCATTATTATGGATAAGTTCATAGAATGGGATTAGAGGTAATATCTGGTTTCGCGGATATCTCTATAGAGTAGAATTTTCATAGTATATCATCTCTCTGTTGTTGAAATTATCCATGAAATTAATAATAGGATATGCCAGAATTTCTAAAATTCATATACCAAAATGAGCATAATTTCTTAAATTAATATTATTTTCTTTAATTAAACTTAAATATAAAATTTAAGATTTATATTTTAATAGGTAAACAAAAATTCCTTATATACTAATTAAACTTAAGAACACTGCAACTCTATTAAAATTTACTATAGTAATCTAGCTCTATTATTATCGAAGAGGTATATTAATTACTGTGAATAATATTACAGGCATCAGAGTAAAGCAAAAAGAAAAAACATATCGTTCTCTGATAGAAGAGACTTTCAGTCAATTGAGTGTTTGTGAGCGTAGCTTTACTAGTCTCAGTTTATGTGAAGTTGCTCGAGAAGCTGGTATTGCACCGACTTCTTTTTATCCACATTTTCGTAATGTTGATGAATTAGAATTAACTATGGTTCATGAAGTGGTGTTATGCTCCGTCAATTAATACGTCAAGCACGACAAAGTTTTACAAAATAGCGATATCATTCGAACATCTATTGCTACTTTTATGGAGTTTATTGGTAATAATCAAATGTCTTTCGATTATTACTGCCTAAACGTTCAGGTGCATCGACTGAATTTCGTGCTCCAGTTGCCAGAGAAATTCAAAATTTTATTACTGAATTGGCTAAATATTTGCAACAAGAAAATAATATGCCTCGGTATTTTACGGAAATACAAGCATAAGCTATGATCACTATTGTATTTAGTGCAGAGATGGAAGCATTGGATATTGATCAAAAAAAAGAGAATTTTTGGAAAAACGATTAGTTTTACATCTTAGAATAATCTCTAGAGGAGCTTCTCATTGGTTTCGTTGTAAACAGAAAAATATAATTATTAAATTATAACTAATTTCTTAGTTAAACCCACCTAAAATTATAATTATTTATTGGTATTTTCTATGATTTTAGCTTTTAAATAATTCAAATTAATCTTTGAGAATTATTAGTTATATAAATAATTATTTGAATTTATTTTCTTATATAAAAACTAATATTAGTTATCGCTAAAACAATTTTCTTTTTGTTATGTACTATAAAAGAAAACACTATATTTTAATGACGTTTTTATCTTATTTAAATACGTCTTCTCTTGAAAGAAAACCACATTCGATATGGTGAGTATAAGAAAACTGATTGAATAATATTAACCAGTAAATTTTATAAACTTATTGAGTATATTTAGATTGTAACAGGCTGCATTAGGATTATAAAATACATAAACGGTATATGGATATTTTACTAATTCAAGAATTTTCCTCTAACCACAGCAAGACGACGGGGAAGCTCCTGATCAAAATTCTCTTATATTTATAACTTGTTAAATCAACATTTGCAGGTGTTTAAACTAACGTTTACCTTCTATTACTTGAATAAAATCCTCTACCGACATTAAAATAATTTAATATTATTAATTTTATTAACTTTCAATATTATATTAAGTATCAGTTATTGATGAGTTTTGTAATATCAATTATCAGTAAAGAATTAAAATTTTTTATTAATGCAATAGAAAATTGCTATTTTCTTCAATAAAGCTACAGTAAGTTTCCTTTTCTATTTTTAGTAATACCAATTCCTCATTTTAACATTTTGATATTTATTCAAGCGTTGGATTTAAGTAAAACTATTTTTAATTCAAAGCTAGATAATTGATTTACCTAAAATAGGTAATACCTTATCAATATAATCCTATTCTAATAGGATTTTTATTTTTTTCTGCGGAGCGAGAGTTTAATAGTAAATTGGTGACAAACATGTAAATCAAAACTCTGATTAATTAAATCGATATCTAACTATTTAGGAGTTATGCTTTTTTATAGTATATAGGAGTTTCGGAGATGGTGGCGTATCCTGCTAATTGGTTTCGTGAATAATGTCAATAACAGAGGATGATATTCCATTAAAATGGCTACCATACAGGTATCCAATAAACCAGATATTACTCTCATCCCTTGCATGAACTTATCCGTAATTGTGACAGGTAGTTGATAGGCATCACTGTTGAGACGGAGCTGGAGCCATACTGCTGAAACATTTTTAACGCCGCCTTGTTGGCAAGGCGTC
>JBQMRP010000064.1:0-1800 GCA_052174455.1 Arsenophonus sp. NC-PE1-MAG3
GGTTGGTGTATTGGCTTCTGAACTTTATAATCGCTATAGCAGTGTCGAGTTACCGAAAGCATTCTCGTTCTTTAATGGCCAAAACATGAAACACTCTAGTGCATATATAAAACACTAAAAATCTTGTTCAGAAGTATGAATGTAATGGGGAACTTAAATTCTGCTTACAGACATAGCATTTCTGTTCATAATGAAAAGGTTAAACAAACCAAATATATTTTTTAATTATTATAAATTATGTTCGAGTTTTCAGTTATTTGAACTTGCTCTCAGAGACAGTTATGATACGAGACAGGTATGATGAGACAGTTAACTCAAGTAATCAGGTATTTTTTGTGGTTTAATAGATTAAGCTAATTAGACACTCTTTTAAAAAATTATTTAAAATCAGCTACTGCATTTAAAGGCACTTCCAAATCTATATAGAATGAAATTCTGAAAGTTAATGATAAATATAAGAAATAAGGGAACAGAAATATTTGTTGATTACTGTAGATGAAACCAGTAATGTATTGAATACATTTTTGATGCCTTAATTTACCAATATTTTGTTGGAGATAAACCTGTTGAGAGATTTTGGAAGTTTTTAACACCAAACCTTGACTCTCAATAACTGGCTTCTTGCATTCTGAAAAAATTAAAAATGCACAAAATAAATGATCTATCAAAACTAATTTATTAAAACAGGACTTGATTCTCACTATGTTCACCGTTATGCCCATCAATTCAATCTTATAATGATGAAATCAGCATCAATAAATCCACAAAGGACTGCAATCCTAGATGAGACTGTAAAGAATCAATTACCACAGTCACTTCCACTAGATGGAATTTCCAGTCAAGAAGTATAATGACTATCTATCTTTATCAAATTTATATTATGAGATGTATGAAAGCTTGTAATGTAAATAATTAAAAAACACACTGATATCAGAATGTATTACCTACCTTACTTATATCAGACTCAACCTCAAAACTCACTTCTCTCATAGACTCTTTATTATAAAAATACTCAGCAGAGAAATTCCTGTTGGTTAGAATTCTATTCCAGAGAATAGAATGAACTTATTAATTAAACTTAATAATTCCTTATTTTATTAACCATAATATAAGTACTTTTAAAAAACATTATTCCTCATCAAGCAATTCTTCATACAAACAAAATAAAACTATAAAAATAGCATACTAAACATCATAAATACAACATATAAAATTATGACACATTAAAAAGTAGAATATATAAAATAGAATGCACGTATTGCAATAAATATTATGTGGACCAATAAAAAACAATTAAAAAATGCTATGCAGAACATCTAAGCATATTTAAAAAACTGAACATGTATACTGGGTATCCTATGGAGTAACAGAAAATCGTTCAGGATGTGTTCTACCAATGTAGAACACTTTAAGATGAGTCTTGAAGTTTTAAGACTTGGTGCAATTATTATAATGTTCTATTTAAACATTATAATACGACTTAAAATATGTGTTCCTTGATGAAACGAATGTCAAGACAAGAATTAAGATGTTCTTTGTTGAGACGTGTGAACACAAATTCAGATGTTCTTTGACGAAATGTGCAAACACGAATACTTTTCTCTGCCTTGTTTGTCAAACAAGTAAACTCGGTTTTCCCTTACTCTTCAAAATACTGAGTCCTTATTGGATTGAGGGCATAAACTATTTGAAGTTATTTTCTGATTCGTCCAAATTTACATATGATTATCTCCTTATTCCTGATTGGAATATTTTTATTTGTTTTCTTCCCCTTCTTAACAATTTTCACCCTCTTCTTGG
>JBQMRP010000065.1:0-802 GCA_052174455.1 Arsenophonus sp. NC-PE1-MAG3
GTTTTGATCATGACTTTGTTGTTTGGTTAATATAAAAAAACAGATCATTAGTTTATTCAACATATATTTATAGTTAATCTAAACAATTTCAGCATCTTATTCCTAGTAATATTACAACTGAAGTTGTATATTAAAAAAACAACTGACCACTTTACACTACACAGTATGCAATGCATAGGCTTACTGCGCCAAAAGTATGTAGTGCTTGTATTATACATTTTTTAAATTAACATTGCTAATTAGATATTTATTGTGATATTAAATCATACATAAATCGGTTTTGGATATATAGGTACAGTCTATTTTACCAAATTTATTTTTAGTTTGTTATATTAAAAATTTTAATATAAATGTAAAATCAACTTTTTAATGTTTAAAACATAATTTTACCTTAGATTTCTGGTCCAAGTATAAATTAATGTGATATTTCACTTCAATTTTCACAAATTACAACAACATTAGTGATGGAAAATATAATTTGACCTAATGAATTTAAAGAAACTGTGTCAACAAAGCAAACTTAATAACATCATCAGAATCCCTACTACTATTATTATGTTTTAATATGAAAATAGTATTTTAAGAATCCTTTTCAGATATAGCGTAAATAAATATTGATAAATTTCCACACAATTTCAAAAAGATAACAAAAAAATATGTATTCTGTAATATGTATCTGTAATCTGTAATTTTAGCAAAAAATAATACTCAGTTTTGCTAATTCAACACGATAAGTTGTTGAAACAGAAACAGAATCAAAAATAGCGTCTACCGCAACTAATTTTTCATCACGTACTGGTAC
>JBQMRP010000066.1:0-62944 GCA_052174455.1 Arsenophonus sp. NC-PE1-MAG3
AGGAGCTTTGACTTGTTGACTCCGGTAGTAAACAATATCCCATTTATAAGGGTGGAGAGTAGATTTACGAAGCATCAGAGCGGAGTTTATCCTGATAGGCATATAACATATTTTCTAATAACTCTATAAATAAGGTTAACTTTAATTTTATTTTTTTGGTTAACTATTTATATAGTAAATATATTTCTGTAAAAACAGCGTTTAATTTATTTTCTTACTATTTGCATATAAATAGTGTAAAATATGTGCTATATTATTCATATAGAGATAATAAATGGAGTTCTGTTGGTTCTCCCACAATGCTAACTTGTTAATTTGGTCAGGTCTGGAAAGAAGCAGCCAGAGCAAGGTGGTATATGTGCTAGGATATCGCTGATAGAACTCCGCTAATTCGGAAGTTATAAGATATTTATACTTTTTTTAAAATAAAACTAATCTAGTTAATAAAAAATTTTTCATGTGTTAAGTGTGTTAACGCAACCAAATATGGGTGGTTTTTACACAGAGTAAAAGTTTATTTAATTTGATAAATTTTGTTTATCTCTAAATACTTTAGTTTAGTTTTATTAAAAATAAAATTATGTAAAATTACTAATTTTAATTAAAAATTAATTAGTACTAATTTAGTATTTTACCAATGATTATTGGTTAATTGTACTTTTAATTAAAAATTAATTATAGTTAAGATAGGATAATTGCAAGATTATTTATTGATTTAGTGAAAAAATAAATATGGTTAATTATTTTATATAATAATATAAACAAGGTTACGAGATAATTATCTGTCATAAAATTAGTATTTTTTTAAAAAAGCTAATAACAGATATATAATAAAATTATAACCTTACATTATTTGATAATATAAGGTTATCAGCGAACATATTTTTAAACTAAAAAAAATTTTTTATCATAAAGTTTATTCATATGGAACCCATGTTAATTTATGGTTTGCGCCAAAATAAAATAATTTAAATTCGTTTTCATATAATTTATATTTGTTTTTTTTGATTACGTAGACCAATGTTTGTATAGTTGTCTAATTTTCAAGTCCATTAAATAGTCAATTTTACTCATAATTTATTTTTTAAATTAAATAACTGTAAATATGAATATTATTGGTTGTTTCGTACATTTTTAATAAATATTTTTTAATTTTATTAAAATTTTAAATAAAAAATACTCATTCATTTTTCCCAATCAGAAATACCTATTAGTTTTATTACCTATGTAGCAAATAGGTAATAAGTTTTATATATAAAAAATAAAAATAAAAATGTTTACCTTATTTAAATATTTAAATTTGATTTAATCAAAAAAAATATATGATATGATTAATTAATACACTAAGTTTAACGTTTTAGTTGGAATTGATATCATTTTCCAATCTATTTTATCCTATGTAAAATTTAGCTATCTTTACGATATAGAGATTATTTAAATATTTTAGCACTAAATTATCATAACTCTTTAATAATCACTAATCTATAATTACATAGTTTTAAATCATAGATTACTGGTTATTATTAATTTTTTAAAAACCGATAAATATGAAGGAATTATCATTGAATTAATATTTTTGATAAAACTAAAACACTATTAATTTGATAGTTATCAAATTATCAATTTGTGTTGATAAACAATTACAAGAATGTAGAAGATTTATTTTTGTGTGCTTATAAACAAATGTAAAGCAAATAACCTACTGGATATTAATCCAGTACTATTATTGGATAAGTTACGATATCTATATAAAGTTTTTTTGTTAAATTATATTAATCAATGAACTATTTCATAACAAATATTAAATCTATATAAAATTATAGTATTACTGTATTTTTTATAAAAAAGTTCTAGTAATGTACTTAGAATTTTTTATAAAAATATTTTTACTTAAAAATCAATAAGATCTAATTTTTAAGAGGATAATTCCTGCTAGGATAATTAGCCTAATGTTTGTTTGTGAAACATTTATGCATAACAATAAAAATACTGAAACGAAATAGATTGCTAATGTGTTTGTTGTAATAATTTATTCAAGTACACTGCTACTTAATATAGTTTTATTCATTTGAGACTACATTGTTACTGATAATGAGTAGTAAAACACCAAGTATGAATACTAATAATGAAGTTATTAGTAAATCTGGTGTATAGCGGTCAGTCTACCATTTGACTCTTATTCTTCCTAAATCTGCTCTCCACCCATAAATTAGGTCTTGTTTACCACCGCATTGGTCAAGAAAAAAATTTTTACTGATTCAAAATTTTTGAGGAGACGGGATCAGCTTCAATATTATTGAAAGGGTTATTTCGAACTACAGTGCTTCGGGGCATCGGCTTCATAGCTTTACTATCACAAAAGCTAATTTCAATCCGAATTCTCTATTCTTATTGATGCCCAATGCGCTGATAGGAAGCATAGAATGTTAGCCGGATTCTTCTTGCTTTTTCTGCAATTTATTCATCGATGCAGGATGCACTTCGCTAATAACTTTAGCAACAAAAAACATCAAGGGTTTTATCAGAGGCATTACAGCTCTTTGTTACTTAAACTTCTCCAGCAGTTGCCTTAACTTTCAGTTACATACCTTTGTGGAGTGAAGGTAGTAGATCATTTATTTGATATACCAAATAACATTGATGCTGCATGCTCTGGAATATTTTTCTTATTGCCTTCTAAAAAGAAGGCAACGTTTCCAGTAGGAAATCAGGAAATATAGTTAAGGCACAACGCTCGCAGCCATCCAAAAATTAGGTCCATATGTGCTATCAAAAATTAAACCAGCAAGGACAGAGGGAAGTGGGCGATCAGCTGCCTGATAGAGCGCTGCATATGTTCTTCAAACAAGAAATAAACATAGCGTATCGCTTTAAATCACGTAAGGGCACCATATTGCTTGTGATATTTAATCTATCGCTGTTTCACCCTATTGATGATATCAACAGAAGACTATGTGTTTTTTTACTAAGATCGCTCTTTAGGGGTTCGTAAAAATCACTGAAGGAGGAGTTGCAGACATGGTTAGCAACTCTTCATCGCTTTTGCGCATTTCAGATAAGGTGATACAATAATCTCTTGAAACATATTCTGTTGCCGTTGCTATCATTTTCTAACATTAGGAATTTAATACCATCTTGTATGATTCATTGTAGCACATAACCGTTACAGATGACTGGTTGATACCTATTAGATAAGGCAGTATTCAACATATTGTTGCAATCGTGGTTTCAAGTTGAGCTTAAGCCTCAACAGCAATTTTATCAGCTCCCTAGTAGAGTTACAGATGAGTTCATGCGAGGAATAAAGTGTAATATCTAGTTTCGTAAATATATGTAAGGTAAACTTTCATGATATATCATCTCTCTGTTGTTGAAATCATCCATGAAATTAATTAGCAGGAATAGACCATCATCCTTAAAACTCTGTATACTAGAAATCAGTATAACTCCCTTGGTTTAGGATGTCTTTATTTTGTCTTAGATTATTATTGAGGTGGATTATAATTTTTTTAAATTATTTAATTACATATATACAATATAAGACCAGATTATTATCTGGTTCTTTGATATTAATATTAATATTAATATTAATATTAATTAAAGTTAGTTTGAGTATTGTAGTTAATTATAACTAACTAATTAGTTTGTTAATAACAAACTATTTATTATAAATCAATAATTGAATATATACAATTTATAATTATAATGTTAAATCATTTTAAATTTTAACTATAGTAAATTTTTAGTAAAATTTACTATAGTTAAAAACAACACTTAATATTTTATTAAGTAATGTAATCTAATAAAAGAAATTTATTTATAAAATATTTTATTTTTTTTAATCTCATAAAAATATAATTAAAGAAAATTTTTTTTGATAAAAAGATAAAAATAATAATAATTATTAAATAATTATTAGTGTAGTTAAATTATTATTAAGTAACTAATTAAGTTTAAAATTTTTTTATATTTTTATGAAAAACATTTTTCTTTATAAATTTCAAGTGTAAGAATATCTTAAGATGATTTAATATCTAAATTAATAGTTAATTAAATATTTAATCATAATGTTTATTATAAATATAATCTGTTTTAATTGACATATAATCTATATTCTCTTTATCGGAAGTAACGATAATCTCATCTTTATTATTTATATATGAGTTTTTGCTCTTGAATGTCCTTAGTTTATTAATGATCAATTAGTTATTTCTACAAGTATATATTTGTTTTATATTCTGTTAATTTTAAAACTTTTCTATTACGATAAACATCGATTTTAGTTTTAACAAAAATATCTAATAGACATTAAATTATCACAATTATTAAAAGAAATGTTTCCTGTACATAAATTGAATTTAAATAAAAATTTTTTTTTATTTAGTAAAAAGTTTTTCTTTCTAAGGTTTTTAAACTAGTAAAATTATTTTTATCTTATCTATCTAATAGATAATTATGTTATTTATAAAATTTATGTTAATAACAACTAAATCAACATTAATCACTTTAATAAATTAGAAGTCATCTAAAATAATGGTATCATGGTTAATAATAAAGAATTTTTCTTGAGTCAATTTTATATTTAGTAAACTATATAATTTATTTTTTTCTAAAATTAACTTGATTAATAATAAAATTGGCTATTTTGCTACTTAAAAGTAATATTTTTATTTGATCGTTATTAAGTTGTACTATTACACCTTTATTAGTATTAAATTGTAAATATTCATTATATTATATACATTTATTATAAAAATACGTTAATTTAACTATTAATTTTACCTCGATAAGATATTATTGTCATTTAATTTTTTTCTTGTAGAGTTAATTATTATAAATAATATCTTAATTTTTTTATTAATTCCTAATGTTAGGATTGATAATAAGATAAGAGTTAATAAAGATACCAAAAATTATTTTTACGCATCTCTCTAAGTTTCTTTAATAAATAAATGCTAAAGCAATTATTTTTCTTTAGTGAAAAAAAAGTAAAAAAAATTGTCAATTGTTGTTAACTAACAAGTAAATTTATTAGATTAACTAATCTAATATTTAATTACTTTATATTAATTTCTAATTCATTTTTAGAAAAATATCTAAATCATAAAAATTTGTTAAAACGATAGTAATATTTTTATAAAAACCTATATACATAACGGGATTAGATATATTAACAGTATGAAATTATTCAACTTTTAATATTCGGCAGGTATTAGTGCTGCCAATCTGACCCATTTGATCACCTTGGGTGACTAAGACTAAATCAGTTAGTTTAATATAATTTTTTTCTAACAAGCATTTAATGGCATTTTTAACGGCATTAATCGTGTTAGTATCTTTATTACAATGAATTGGAGTTACGCCACGATAAAGAGCACACTGATTTAATGTTTTTTCATGATAAGAGATAGAAAATATTGGTAAACCTGAGCTGATTCGAGACATCATACAAGCTGTACGGCCTGATTCTGTCATGGCAATAATCGCTTTTACTCCTTTTAAATGATTGGCGGCATACATAGCTGACATAGCAATTGCTTCTTCAACATTATCAAATATATCACCAAGATGATGTTTAGCAATATTGATGCCAGCCATTTTTTCTGCTCCAAGACAAACCTGAGCCATGGCTTCAACGGTTTCGGCCGGATATTGACCTGCAGCTGTTTCAGCAGATAACATAACGGCGTCAGTGCCATCCAAAACAGCATTAGCAACATCCATCACTTCAGCCCGAGTTGGCATAGGATTACTGATCATCGATTCCATCATTTGGGTAGCAGTGATGGCGATTCGGTTTAGTTGGCGCGCCCGACGTATCAATTTCTTTTGTACACCGACCAGTTCAGGATCACCAATTTCAACGCCTAGATCACCTCGAGCAACCATGACTACATCTGAAGCTAAAATAATTTCGTCAATAACTTTATCATTAGCAACCGCTTCAGCTCGCTCTACCTTAGCGACAATTTGACAATCACAACCCGCTTCACGAGCTAGTCGACGGGCATAATTTAGATCTTTAGCTGAGCGCGGAAAAGAAATCGCTAAATAATCAACACCTATCTGAGCTGCGATCATGATATCGGTTTTATCTTTTTCTGTTAGTGCTTCTGCAGATAAACCACCACCAAGTTTATTAATCCCTTTATTGTTTGATAGTTGTCCACCAACAGTCACTTCAGTTAAAATTTGATGATTCTTTACAGTAATTACTTTTAATTGAACGCGTCCATCATCAAGTAATAGAATATCACCTGACGCAACATCATTAGGTAAACCTTGATAGTCAATGTAGACTTTTTCTTGATTACCTTCACTTTTACCTAAATTAGCATCTAAAATAAATTTATCGCCAATATGAAGGAAAATTTTTCCTTCTTTAAATGTAGAAACACGAATTTTAGGTCCTTGTAGATCAGCAAGGATAGCTACATGTTGTGCTAAAAATTTTGCAAGTTCACGTACTTTTTTGGCTCGTTGTAAGTGATCTTCCGCTGAGCCATGAGAAAAGTTTAGACGAACAACGTTTGCACCGGCTTTAATCACTTTTTCTAAATTATGATTACGATCAGTCGCGGGACCGAGAGTAGTAACAATTTTCGTTCTTCTAAGTCGTCTCGACATTTATGACTCCGTTGTTTATTAAAATTAGTATTGGTTGATAGGTTATTAGATAGAAATAAAATTTATCTCCTTATTAAAGGGTGTTGTTGCTGTTGTATCATTTAAATTCCTTAGATAGATAGAATATTTTACAGTAAAATGAACAGATCCATAGTTTATGGATATTGATTTATTTGCTAAATATAGATAGCACTAGATTTTATCAGGATATACATTATATGTAATATATATCTTTCTATTCGCTTTAAGTTATTTCTAAATTTCCTCTTGATGTAAAATAAAGCCAGTTTGTTAGTATATCATTTAATGTCAATCGTACTTAGCCGTGATGCTATTATCAGCTAAATGTTGGTATATTCAGGTGAATAAAATCCTGATAAATAAGAATGTTATTTATGCTAGATAGGAATTTAAGCAGTAATAGCAATGACTATAAGATGATTGGCTTTTAGTAAGTTTAGCCTATTTAAATAAGTTATTAGTGGAGTCACCACCCCCTTATGCCAAATGAAAACTACAACGTCACTATCTAGATAGATAATACAATATATGTATTACAGGATAACATCATCAAAAATAAACTACAGGGATATTAATTAAAATTTACTAAAAGTATTATGGACAACTGCTGCTTAAAAAACTAAGGAAAGAAAGCAATCTTCTTTACTTAGTTTAATAGATCGACAGTACGATTAATATTTGTAGTATCTAGATTATATTGTGCAGTCCCTAACTCAGAGATATCTGATCCAAAAACTTTTTGCCTATAGGAACTAAAATTATTATGCTGGTCAATAAAACAACTAACATAAAATGTTCCATTAACGAAGTTTTATGTTAATCCTAATTAAAATTAGGAAAACTATTGGTATTTATTTTACGGTAAAATAATTTATAGTAGGGTCGCTTAATTTTAATTAATTTAGTTAGTATTGCAATACTGAGGTGAACTGCTTTTAAGTTTTTAAAGTACTGAATTAACAACTTTATTTTCTGATTTATTAAAGTATTAAAAGCTATTATTTAGTATTTCTAATACTTTTATACTAAAAGTTACCTATTTTACTAATATCTCTAAAGGTGGAACATTGTTACTTAAATAAAAATAAACTAGTGTTATTTAGTTAGTAATAAATAAAAAAGTCATTAGCTGAATTTTTATTAAAAATATGACGGGCGGATTATTTATTTTTCATTTTAATTTAAAAATATATGAAAAAGTAAAAGTTATATATAACTAATCAAATTAGTTGCGAATTTTTTTTCAATAAAAATATCGTAGCTTTGTTTATCTGGTCGAATCAAGAAGGTACATTTATTTCCTTGATTGAGATTTTAATAGTATTACAGAATTGGTATTTAAGGAGAATTCCATATTATGGCAATTAATAAAGCTGTTCAGGCATGTAATTTAATCATTTTCGGCGTAAAAGGAGATTTAGCTCATCGCAAATTATTGCCTTCTCTTTATCAATTGGAAAAAACGGGTTATATTCATCCTGATACGCGTATTATAGGGATTGCTCGAGATAAATGGGATACTGCCGCTTATATAAAGGAAACTAGAGAAGCGTTAGAAACTTTTTTAAATGAAAAAATTGAGCATAGTTTATGGCAAAAATTAAGTAAGCGTCTTGATTTTTTTAATTTAGATGTTCAGGATCTGAATAAATTTAATTCACTAGCAAAATATCTTGAGGGTGATACAAAACCCTCTATATATTATTTAGCTATGCCGCCAACGACTTTTAGAGATGTTTGCTATGGATTAGGTCATGCTGGTCTTAATAAGAACCCCAATCGGGTTGTTATGGAAAAACCATTAGGTATTGATCTTGCCTCTTCCCAAAATATAAATAATGAAGTTGCTAAGTATTTTAAAGAGAGTCAAATTTATCGTATTGATCACTATTTAGGTAAAGAAACAGTGTTAAATTTATTAACATTACGTTTTGCCAATTCTTTATTTATTAATAATTGGGATTATCGAGCAATTGATCATGTACAAATTACGATTGCTGAAGAGGTTGGTATAGAAGGACGCTGGGGTTATTTTGACAAAACAGGGCAGATGCGAGACATGGTTCAGAATCATTTATTACAGATCCTGACCATGATTGCTATGTCACCATTAGCAGATTTAACTGCAGATCGCATACGAGACGCGAAAGTTGAAGTATTACGTTCATTACGTCGCATTGATTATCATAATGTGCGTGAAAAAACCGTCAGAGGTCAATATACATCAGGTTATGTTAAAGGTAGAAAAGTCGCTGGCTATCTTTCAGAGGAGATGGCAAATAAATCAAGTAAAACAGAAACTTTTGTGGCAATTCGAGTTGATATTGATGATTGGCGTTGGGCTGACGTACCATTCTATTTAAGAACTGGCAAACGATTAGCAGTAAAATGTTCTGAAGTGGTAGTTTATTTTAAAAAACCGATCTTAAATATTTTTTCTGATTCTTATCAGAATTTACCGCAAAATAAATTAACTATTCGATTACAACCTGATGAAGGAGTTGATATTAAAATTTTAAACAAAGCGCCAAGTCTTGACCATAAATATCATTTACAGACGACAAAATTAAATCTAAGCTTTTCTAAAACTTTTAATCAAAACTATTTGGCTGATGGATATGAACGTTTATTATTAGAAGCTATGCGTGGCATACAAGTACTATTTGTCCGTCGAGATGAAGTAGAAGAAGCTTGGAAATGGATAGATTCTATTATGAATGCTTGGGCAATAGATGATCAATCACCTAAACTTTATCAGGCAGGTACATGGGGGCCTGAAGATTCTAATACAATGATTACTAAAGATGGCCGTTCATGGAACGAACTTGAATAGTTTATGTCTCCTTAACAGGATAAAAGGATAGCCAGGGTCCCGCAATCCCGCGCGTAATATAAGATATATAAACAGCGCGTCTAGGTGGATTTATAGCTAGCACAGTTATAAGTAAATAGTTCAATGATGAACTCTAAAATTCAACAGTTCCAGTGAGTTTAGGACCTGGAATAAGCTCTGTGACGGGTGAAAAGCTGAACACAAATAGCCAGTAAACACTCAGAAAGAGTGGTGAAGGCGTAACATCAGTGCTTTTTTGTCAAAAAGGCCTCGGGTTGCGCTTTAGCTCATGGAATTATTAGTCACGCTACAATCTAATGAATACAATTAACTCTTAATAATCCTGACTTAATTTTATTAGCTGTCTTTTGCTTTTTCAATAATAAAAGTTCATCTTTTTCTTAGATGGAACTAAATAGTATGAAACTTTTATCAGAGAACATGAAGTTAGTTACTATACCCTATCGTATAATACGACTAGATAATTATAGCGTTATTGATAAAGGATTATACATCCAAAATATGAAGTTATATAAGGTTATTAAAGAAATGACTAAGTAGATTTTGCAGTGGATGCTTATTTTACCGAATTATATCTTGGCTGGAGAAGATTATTTGAAACCACGACAATTGAAATATACATGTGGCTCTAGATTTTGCTTTGCTTACAAAGCAAAAAAACATTTTTGCCAATATAGCTTATTTTGTGCAGGCTTTATAACTAAAGGAATTTGGTAAATATAGTAGCATTAAGGCTAAAACGGCGATTATGATACTAATATTAATTAATACTGAATTAAACTTCTTATTTAATCTGACAACCATTACTAATATTTTATTATCCAGGTGCGATCAATATAATTATTCCCGTAGTCAGTGCTATAATAACTACATTAATGATTGGCCAGTGAGCGGAACAAGGCAATAATGTAAGCTTTACTAATCTCCATTAAAATAACACGTATAGAGAGGAAGACGCAGTTTTCAAGCTGTATTACCCTATTAACTATTATGCTTCCTTTATCGTGTTGCTTTAGATGATAGTAAAGATATCTATTTTAGAATATCATTATTATAATTTACTTTTGTTGTTATTTATTATGACCAGTCTTTATCGGGGGCTAGAGCCATGGGCATAAAATTACTAATTTCTATCTTAATTTGTAACAAATTTAACGCCGATCTCATCGCATTAAATGCCGTTTTTTATTGACAATAATATTCAGGATTTATTTTTAAATTGATAGCGTCCTGGTAATTATTTAATTGGTGTCCCTTATTTAATACCGGTTCATTATTTGTTAATAATTTACAAATCCTATTCTGGCCGATGATATTTATTTTGCCCTACTAACTATTTTTTTTCTCCACCACTGACTTAATCTTTATTAAGTTCACTGAATTAAAAACGTTCCGCATACTTGATTAGAGAAAGTATGCTGCAGTGTCTGTATGCTGATTATCAAAGAATTATAGTAGTACTAGAATAGTCAAAAATCCGTGTAATCTTGATTATCCTGCCTATTATTTTTAAATGATCTTATTTCTTTGGTCGTATTACTTTAGACGCTACGCTACATTAATACTACAATACCTATCATTAATAATGATAAAATCAAATTTTATTTAATTAACATAAAAATTGTTAAAATTGACGATTTTTTCTGTAATTTTATTACTCAATAACAATTAGCAAGTTGCTAAAATAATTAATAAATATAAGACGTTATTAGCGATACTTTTTTATAAAATTTCAGTAACTGCCGACAGTAGCGGCATAAAGAAAAACAATGCCGGTTTAACTGATTTTATTTTTGATATTAAAAACTCTAATGGTGCCCTTAGAGATTTACCGACGTTAAAACGGTTAATCAAGTTATTAAACTTATCAATAACAGTTGCTAAAAAGCAGATATCAAAAAAAATAATAACGAATTAATCATTCGCTATTGATATAAGATATATCATATTTTGATATTAATAATTTATTGTATCATATCACTGATAGCATTAATTAAGACTATTGGTGTATTAGTTAGTCACTTCATTGTCAATTTCCACTAGGCTAAACAAAGTTCATTAGATTATTTACTGGTTTTACTGCTAACTCTCTGCCTGGGAATTTTTATCGGTAAAGCGATACCTACTCAGGATTAATTGTTGAAACTTTTCAGGCAATATTAGGCTATTTAATAACATTTTCTATTAAGTATTGCATTTTAGTTAATTATTTATTTATATCCTACGATGAGGATATATGATTTTTTTATTAGTTTTTTTTTTGGTTTATTGATCTCTGCCATTTTCTCAACTCAACAATAAACGTTTATTGGTGTATTTGTTTTTTATGATGTCAACAGTATTGTTATCAAGCTAGAGTTTCATTAATAAAAATATGTTGATATTCCTATAAAATTTAACTGAATCAATCTCTTATTCAACATTTTATTGCGTTTAAAAAATTTTTTAAAAAATTCTGATTTTGTGCTGCTATGTGGCATAGCTTATAACTATATTGATTATTTCATTATGTGTACCCAAAAAAAGAATACAGCTCCCGTTTATTGGTTATTCAGACAAAATTTCCTAAATGATAAAATAAAAATCCCGCTAACATGCCTTAGCGGGATTTTTTAATAAATCAGATTAAATTAACGGCGATCGCCAAGAATACGTAACATCATTAAAAATAAGTTAATAAAATCTAAATAGAGTGTCAACGCACCAAGAATAGCATATTTACGCATACCTTCTTGATCACGACTATCAATTTGACTGCCCATGTCTTTTAGTTTCTGTGTATCATAAGCCGTTAAACCTGAAAAAATTAATACACCAGCGTAGCTAATAATCAATGTTAAGCCAGAACTTTGCATCCAAATATTGACCATTGAAGCAATAATCAGGCCGATTAGAGCCATAAATAAGAAGCTACCCATACCACTTAAGCTACGTTTGGTTGTATAACCATAAGAACTAAGTGCCCCGAACATAGTAGTAGTGATAAGGAAGGTTCTGGCCACAGAAACGCCAGTGTAAGCAACTAATACTAAGGAAATCGTTAATCCTGTTAGCGCCGAATAGAGCATAAACATTGTTGTTGCCAACGCTCCACTTAATTTAGGTAACAAAAATGATAATCCTATAACCAATGCAAATTCAGTAAGAATGAGGCCTATCAATACCCAACTATGAGTTGCCAGATACATAGTAATATTACTATTATTAATTGCATACCAAGCAACAAACGTTGTTAATAACAAACCTGCCGTCATCCAGCCATAAACTTGTGTCATATAGGTTTGAATACCTGTACCAGCGCGCTGGACAATCGAATCATTTCGACGTTCAAATTGATCCATGATGATTATCCTCATCATTTGAGTTAAAGATAAAGTTATTTATTTAGTTAAATAACTCAGTAAACTTAAATTAAGCGTATCATAATTTCTTGCTAAAAGCATCATTTACTATGCAAAATAAGCAAAGATTTTACATTACTTTTACTTTTTTAAGCTGAATTCCAATAAATTAAAATAAACTCCATAAAATGATCTTATTAACACTGAAGTTCGGCTTAATCACTCGGTCTAGCCTCAACTCAACGGCTACTTTTCCATTGAGTTAAATACTTTTTCTAAAACGCTGATTTATTTTTATATATTAAATTCTGCGGATAAAAAAAATTTCTACGGTGTGCTTGCTTTGCTAACACCGATAAACATAATTTCCTCATCTGGCTGTAAATGTCAATTCGAAAGATAATGATAGATACGCTACAATAGCTAACGACAACTCGATTTATTGGAAGTAATCCTATAATGCTTTTCCTATCATGACAGGATTATGTTCAAGAATGAGAGTATTAATACTATCACTAAAGTTATGATTATGCACTTTAGCAGTGAAAATAACCATCACATAATTATAGCATTATGCTAACAATTAATATTGTTCACCAATATTAAAATTCACTTTTTATATAACTAGTATTATCTATTACTTATATTTTCGTTTCCGGTGGAAAAACATAATTTTATCGCCTACAGTAAATAGATTAACTAGCTATCAAAGGTATAATTTACTGTAAAAAAGCAGTTTCTATTTTTCTAGGGCTAATATCAAATGCTCATCACGTTGACTTAACTTATCAAAATCTTCTACTGTAGAATAGTAGAATAAGTAATTTCTAACTTGAATTTATCGATGACTGTTAATTTATAGACTTAAAAAAATTATTTTAATCATTCTGTTACCTTAAAATTCCATGAATTTACCCCATTTCCCAAATAATCTAATAGTGCTAATAACCATATCTTTTGCGGCGATTTATACATATTATTAATAAATAGTTAATGCGGGTGGATCAATCTCTATCCATTTTAACGCCAGTTTTACCTGATAACCAACAATATAACTAAATTCGAATAGAATTACCGCTTATTTGTATTTTTAGTAAAATCTCAATATTATTGAGTAATAGAAGATAAAAAGCTGCATCAGATCTAAAGTTTTAGACTATCTAAATACCAGAAATCCACGTAGTAATAAAACATTACTTTTGTAGTAACTACTATTAATAATCATATTAAATATCTCAATATTCATTATTACAAATTCTTTAATCCATACCTTCATACATGATTTCTGCTTTATCAGCTATATCCAACATATACGCCGTCTAACCCGCTTAAATTGATATGAGTTAGTTAAAGCATCTTAAGCTCCTTAAGATTACTAAAATTATATTTGTTCCACCAATAACTAAAAGATTTGACGTAATACCACTATTATTCATTATTAATAAATATAAATGGTTTTCATATTTTAACTGTAATTCTACCTCTAAATATGTCCTTTTAATGCCTAAGATTGAGGTGCATCAACCAAACAGGTCGTGTAAAATAATACTTCGTTCGCTAAACAGAGAACGATGAAGATAACCGATAAAAGAAACGAGTAAATGATTGAGACTTTAATAAAAATTCTTTTTATAAAGCATGATTAAATAAATTATACTTATTTTTGATGTAAGAGTTTTGGATATAGTGGCATATCTTGCTGATTAATTTTATGAATGATTTTAACATATAGAGATGATATAGCATAAAAAAATTATTATAGGAGGTATCCACAAAATCAGATATTACCTGTGTTCATTTCATAACTAATTCGTAATGGTGTTAGTTAACATTATTGAGGTTGTGCTCGAATCCATGCTGGACAACATGTAAACACTGTCTTTTTACGATCACGTTATGCCTTGTCGATAAAGGCGGTATTCAGTATCTGGTTACAGCATGGATTTAAGATCAGCCTCAACAAGGTGCTTCAACTGCGTTACCATCATTACGGATGAATTCATACAAGAGGTTATAGGTAACATCTGATTTCGTGAGATCTTTGTAAAGATAGATTTTCATAGCATATAATTCTCTATTGTTAGAATTATTCACTAAATTAATCAATAGGATTGATGATATCAGGGTTGCCGAAACCTCATATAGCAGAAATGAGCATAACTTTTTTATTTTATGCATAAATAAAAACTATTTGTAATAAATTTATATAAATAATAAACAATATCGTATAAAAGCATATTAATTTTTTATTATTTTTGAATGATTATCAATACTAATCAATGATTAGTAATTTAATATATTTTTTACCCATGCGGAAAATTCGTTGCCTAAAAATTCATGTTGCATACTATATTCAACAAATGCTTTCATATAACCCAATTTATTACCACAATCATGACTATTACCTTGTAAATGATAAGCTTCAACGGTTTCTCCTTTTATTAACATTTCAATTGCGTCAGTTAACTGGATTTCATCACCTGAACCCAGTGGTGTTTTCTTTAATAAAGACCATATTTTCTCTGAAAATACATAACGACCTACAATAGATAGGTTAGATGGTGCCTGATCAATTTTAGGTTTTTCAACAACACCTTTAATAACTTTGCTTTCACCGGGTTTTAATTCATATCGATCACAATCCACAACACCATAATTAGATACAGATTCCTTTGGTACAGGCTCAACAAGAATTTGGCTAGCTGATGTTTCATGATAACGTTTCAGCATCGCAGTTAAATTATATTGTTTCAAATCTGATGAATATTGATCAATAATTACATCAGGTAAAACTACAGTAAAAGGCTCTTCTCCTATCAATGGTTTGGCACATAAAATAGCATGCCCAAGACCTTTTGCGATACCTTGTCTTGTTTGCATAATTGTGACATGACTTGGACATATGGATTGTACATCATTTAATAATTGTCGTTTAACTCGCTTTTCTAAAATCGCCTCTAGTTCAAAACTAGTATCAAAATGGTTTTCTATTGAATTCTTTGAAGAGTGAGTAACTAAGATAATTTCATGAATACCAGCAGATATACATTCATTTACTACATACTGAATAAGTGGTTTATCCGCTAAAGGCAACATTTCTTTAGGAATCGCTTTCGTTGCTGGCAACATACGAGTTCCTAATCCAGCGACAGGTATAACTGCTTTGCTGATTTTTTTTGCCGCTTTTTTTAATTGCATTTTTCCAAGTTACCTATATATAATATGCTAATATAAATGTAATTTATAGATTTTTAACAACCTTTATTGCAGTTTAGCAGTAAAATATACTAAATAAATAGAAAACTAGAGAAATTGGCCTAGGTTAATAATTTTGAGAAAAGTGAATAATTATGACATTTCTATCAATGAATTAAACATTAAAATAACTTGATGTTTATCATTCCATATTTTAGATTCTCAATCCATTCCTTTTTTTAATATTTACTGATAAGCTATCAATTATAGTTATTATTTATAAGCTATTGATTATAAGACATCTTATGGTATTATTTGATAATAATTTATTTTTTTTATTTTCAATTTTTAACTTTAAATTAAATCCTGCTAAAGCTAGCACAATTTTTTAGCTTTCAATATAAAATTAACCTAATAAATTAGGAGTTGTCCTTTAATACTTAAATTTCATTAAAGTAGAATTATGTTTATTTCTGATATATGGAGTTTCAGATATGCTGGCATATATTGCTGATTGATTTCATAAATGATTTCAACAATAGAGAGATAATATGTTATGTAACACATACTTATAGGTATCTGCGTAACTAGATGTTACTTGCGGATCCCTTGTATGAACTTATTTGTAATACTATCGAGATCTGATAGATAGCTTAGTTGAGGATGAGCTTTTAGGGTATGCTGCAACAATTATACCTAACATCGCCTTCTCAATGAAGGTTACAAGCGTCGACTGTACTATTGCAAACCTATAAGATGAGTATTGACGATGTTGATATTTAAACTGCTTAAGGTTAAAAAAAAGAGGATCTCAGTGGCGACAGAATATCCTTCAACAGCTCATTACTTCTTATCTGAAGTGTATAAGAGCGGCGAAAAGTTGCTATCCTGCTCTATTATATGCGATAGAGATATACCAGTAATTTTTATGAAGCTCTGTAGGTGTTTTTTTCGATAAAAAGTACATGATTTATTTTTTCTAGTACTTGTCAACAGACAAGAAACGGGAATAGATTAAAGAGTATTGGCAATGTGGTGCTTATGTGATTTAACTGATACCGCTACATTTATTTCTTGGCTGATGGAATAACCGTCCTGTCAGGCAAGCTGATCGCCTTTCTCTTCTGCTTAATTATCGATATCACTGTAGATGAATATAAAGAGTTTGTTGCGCTAAACGATGCTTAGCGAAAGTTAGCAGTTAACTGATCTTTGAACTTATCAATGCTTTAGATTCCATGGTTTATAACTATATCTCACGGGCTTGTTACGGTCGTTGGGGGGTGTGTGCCCCCTTTAGTTTTGGAACGCAATTCTAAAGATATTTTTTTGACGCGCAGCCAAAATGCTATTTGGTACACAAATAGCTGATGTGCTTCCTTTACTCTTACAAATGCATGCAGCACAGAAAGTTAAGGTGATCTGCGGGAGTTATACTAGCAGAGAATTACGATACCGATAATAAATCCCTTAATCTTTTATTAACAAGGTTTTCAGCGTATTCTGCAGCGATGAAAGAGCTGTAAAAAGATCGAGAAGAACGGTTGATACTCTATATATTCCCGTCAGCGCACTCGAGTGTTAATAAAAACGACGAATCTAATTGAATCGCCTTTTGCGATAGTGAGGACACGAAGCCGATGCGCGAAGCACTATTGTTCAAGAACAATAAGCCTTTCAATGGTATCTAAGTTGCTCTCGTCTGTTCAGAAAAGCTGGAACCAGCTAAGGATATTGACCTGTTAACTTTAGTAGTAAATGATCTCCTTTTAATAAGGAGAAGAATAGATTCACGAAGTATCAGAGCGGAGTTTGGCCTAACCGTTAAACAACAACTTTCCTAATAGCTCTTTATAAATTATCTTCCAATAATATTAACAACATCTATTTAATAAGAACATTTCTTAAATTACTATTTGTTTTAAGGTTTTCGTAAGTTTATTTTAATGTTCATTAGTATGAATATAATTAAAAATTCCATTTTTAGAACTATAAATAAATGGGAGTCTTCTTATAGAAGAGCCTCTAGCAAAAAAATATTTTGCTTTTTATAAAAATTTTGGTTTTTTATCTTAAAAAGATTTGACAGAATAAATCAGTTTAAAATAGATAAATATCAAAACGATGATTTTTAGTTTTGATCATTGCTTGTGGAGAGATTGCTGCTAAAGGTGGCGCATAATTGGGTCGTTTAACTACAACACGGCGTTTAGCTATCGTCATTGCTGGAATTAAAAGGTTGTCAGAATCTTTATCGTTACCAACAAGAGTTTGAAGAATTGGCATTTCTTTTTTTACTAAGGCACTTTTTTGTCGATGAGGATACATTGGATCGAGATAAACTACATCTGGTTCGGGTGATAGTGTTATTAATGTATCAATGCTTGATGCGTGTAGCAATCTCATTCTTTGTTTTAACCAAATTCCTATTTCAGAATCAGCATAACCCCGTTGTAATCCGTCATAAAGAAGTGCTGCAACTACAGCATGACGCTCATATAGCCGTATTTCACATCCTAGTGCTGCAAGGATAAAAGCGTCCCTGCCAAAACCGGCAGTAGCATCAACAATCGTGGGGTAATAGAATTTTTTGATGCCAACTGCTTTTGCAATAGCCTCATTGCGCCCCCCACCAAATTTACGGCGATATCTCATTGTCCCTAAAACAAAATCAACATAAATGCCGCCTAATTTAGGTTCATATAATTTTTTTAATTCTAAATGCTCAGGTGTTAGTACTAACGCCATTAATGCGGCAGGTGCATGTTTAAGTTTCCATTTATCAGCAATAAGCAATAAGGCTCTTTGAGAAGCTCCAGGTTCGCAAATTAATTGAATATCAATTTCTATTTTATTCATTAATGCCATATGTTTGTAACATTGCATCCAACTTAGGTTTTCTTCCTCGAAAACGTTCAAAGAGAACCATAGGTTCCTCTGAACCGCCACGACTTAAAATATTATCAAGAAATGATAACCCAGTACTGCGATTAAAAATACCTTCATCAGTAAATCGTGAAAATGCATCGGCGGCTAAAACAGCGGCCCATAGATAACTATAGTAACCGGCACCATAACCACCAGCAAAAATATGGCTAAATGCATGAGAAAAACGATCCCACTCAAATGAAGGTACTACAGCAACCTGTTGTTTAACTGATTTTAATATTGATAAAATTTGATCTCCTTTTTCCGGAGAAAATTCAGTATGTAAGCGAAAATCAAACAAGCTAAATTCTAATTGACGAAGAATAAACATTGCGGCTTGATAATTTTTAGCTGATAGCATGTTAGCTAATATTAATTTTGATAAAGGTTCACCTGTTTCATAATGACCTGATATAAAAGAAAGTGCTTTAGGCTCCCAACACCAACTTTCCATAAATTGACTGGGTAGTTCGACAGCATCCCATGGCACGCCATTAATACCAGCAACATCCGCTACATCAATTTTGGTTAACATATGGTGTAAACTATGACCAAATTCATGAAATAGCGTAATCACTTCATCATGGGTAAATAGAACGGGCTTATTACCAATTGGTTGATTAAAATTACAAGTTAGGTAAGCCACAGGTTTTTGATAACTGCCATCGGCATATTTTAATCTGCCTGCACAAGAATTCATCCATGCACCGCTACGTTTATGTTCTCGGGTATAGAGATCTAAATAAAAACTAGAACATAAATCACCGCGTTCATCATATAATTCAAAGAAACGCACATTGGGATCCCATACCTCCACATCATGGCGCTCTTTAACTGTTAAACCATAAATTCTATTAATGATTTCGAACAAACCTTTGATAACCAGTTGTTCTGGAAAATAGACCCGTAGTTGTTCATAATCAATTGAAAATTTATGCTGTTTTTGTTTTTCACTATAATAAACTAGATCCCAGGGCTTAAGTTTCTTAATTCCGTACTGATCCTTAGCAAATTGGATTAATTCAGTAAGTTCTTTTTTACCTTGGTGATAGGCTCGTTGAGCAAGATTGGTAAGAAAATCTAGAACCTGTTTTGGTGATTCGGCCATTTTAGTGACTAGAGATTTTTCAGCAAAATTATTAAAACCAAGTAATTGAGCTAATTCGTAACGTAATGCTAAAATTTTGTTCATAATATCACTATTATCCCATTTAGTAGCATTTGGTACCTGATCAGAAGCACGGGTATTATATGCGTAATGCATTTCTTGGCGTAGTTCATGATTATCAGCGTAAGTCATAATTGCCAGATAACTAGGTGTATTCAACGTGAATAACCAGCCTTTTTCTCCTTTAGATTTAGCTAATTCTTTTGCTGCTAAAAGAGCACTTTCTGGTATACCATTTAGCTTATCACAATCTTTAATTAGTTTTATCCAACTCATCGTAGCATCTAACACATTATTATTAAACTTATTTTTTAATTCAGCAATTTGAATAGCAATTTCACCATAACGTTTCTTTTTTTTTGTTGATAAACCAATACCAGATAATTCAAAATCACGTAACGTATTCTCAATTGATTTACGTTGTGCTGGATTAAGTGTATCAAATTCAGCACTATTTTTTAGTGATTCATAAGCTTTGTAAAGACCAGTATGTTGCCTTATCCAGGTACTAAATTTCGATAGCATAGGTAAACAGGTATCATAAACTTGTCGTAATTCAGTACTGTTTTTTACATCATTGAGATGAACAATTGGTGACCAGGCTCGGGATAGTTTATTGTTAGCTTCTTCTAATGGTTGGCATAAATTATTCCAGTTAAAAGTGTTATTCTCTTTAAGAAGACTCTCAATTATCTGCCGATAACTGTTTAATACGGTTTTTATAGCAGGCACTACATCTTGCGGTGTGATGGTTGAAAAATGAGGTAATACAGATTTTGTTAGTAAAGGATTTGTCATAATAAAAACATCCTGTAAGTAATCTACTATTTAAGTTAGATATAATTAAATATAAATAAGAAATGTAATTAAGATGTGGATACAACAGCTGAATTCAATATTAGAATAGATATTCTATCTATTTTTAGAGGATGTTAGCAAAGGTTGTTACTCTATTCGCAGAGTAATTTGTAGTCACGTCTATATTCAATTCTTGTGATTCAAATCATATACTCCCAGCCTAGATAAATTAGTAAATAATAACCCTACGTTATAGAATCTATTCAAATATTCTTTTAATCAACTGATATAACTGTTTGCAGTTTGAATATGGAATTTCTTATCAATAATTTCTGATTACTAAATCTTATTAGAGGATAGTAACTAATTTTGTACTTGCTAGTAAAGGATTTGTATCATTTGCCTCCATCCAAAAAAACATGGACTCTTTATCAATAATCGATAAAAATGGCTAACATACTGTGCATTAAACTCTTCAATAATCTTATTGCTTATATAATACCCTGTCAATTAAGAGCGCAATTCATTTTTCCCTTTTATTTTTTCTTCTTCCGCGTTTTCTACCTTTCTATATGAATATATCCACTTACCTTTAAAGGATTCAGAGGAAAATGTTTTATTGATTTCAAGAATACTACTTGGATTCATGTTAGCTGTCTCCGCTGAAATAAGAAGAAGCGGACACTTTTTGAACATTGTTTTAAATCAATATCTATTTGTTTCGCTGACTCCTATAAAGTCAAGCTATTCAACATGGATCACAGATAACTAAACGATTTATCCTTGTGATGTAGTTTTGCCAGTAGACTTCCAGTAAGATTGTTAAATTTTTTCTCCAATCGGGGATTTTACAATAATATCGCTGAACCCTAATGAACTTCCCCAACGGAAAATATGTTCATTGTGATAATATGAGAGGATAAAGTGAAATAAGTTGTTTTAATACATGAATCGAGATTATCTAACAGATTGTCACCGAGCCATTCTAATGAGATGCAGCTTTATGTTGGTAGGGAGTGAAATAAGTCTCTTTGATCTGTATGACTGTTTACTTTTTCATGGCAACCGCTTAGCGAAAATCTTTTATATAGTATAATGAATTTATATCAATAATTTTTTCCAACATAGCCTAATTTCTTTAGGAGATAATCTAAATGGCTCAGGAATAAGTCTTTTTCAAGAATGTAAAACCAATAACTATGGGCACTACTCGTAACTTCCTGTGTTTATACCCCTATTTATTCGAAGTGCTTTATGATTATTTTCCATCTGAAAAGTGATTACGATATAAGTCCATGAGTTTTTTATGATACCTAAAAGAGGCCATACAGAAATGCATCCGACTTTGAACCTTAATTTTTTTATCGTCAGGCAATATTATTGGCTTATAGTAATGATTATCCGTGATTTTGAGAACAAGGCACTCAGCCCTTTTAGGATAAAACCGATGATATGTAAATATAATTACACTGAGGGCAATTACTAAATATGCCTGCTAAAAAATTCATCACTTGTATAGAATTAAGGATGATCTATATTTCTTGCCCCCAATTAGGCAAACACAAAGATAACTGGTCTGATAGACCTAAGAAATGCAAATAGGATTACCATTTATGCTTCATTAGCAAAAAAGATCTATAGGGTAATATACTTCAATATATATCCTTCTTTCCACGTAAGTTGTTTTTACCATTGATGACGGCTGGAAAGAATTTCTTAAAATAAGGTAAAAGCGTCAATTCCTAGACGCATTCCATTTACATGGCGCACGCTTGCCTACGGACTTGCGTCATTTGGGTTTTTAACACTACAGGTGGTGCCCCTGTCCTGAATGTTTTTATCGTCGTTTTTCTCTTAAAACTGTAAATAAAAGCCCGCAATTTATGCGGCATCAAAGCTACTGAGGGGTGGTTAGCAAGCAGGGTTATTTTTATCCGATTGTAACTTGCAATATATTACTTTAACTATAGCTTAATATTATTTGGTTTTTTAACAATAACTTGCTGCTCCTTGACGCCTTATTTTACACTCTCATTCGTGGTATATTTGTAGTAGGAAAAAATAAAATATTGAAATTAGTATCTTCTATACCTTTTACACTTATGGTTGACAAGTTAGTCAACATCTGTATATTTATGTATCCAATCACTTTGTGCCTATACTGGATATTAAACATAATGCATGGCATGAGGTGTTTTTAAAAAAAGAGCGGTAAAAAAATCTAGCGAAGCGATGTCATTCGGCTGCTGCGTAACAACTATTATCTGATAAATCCCAGATCCCAGGTACTTTTTTTGGTCTTGTTAGCGTGTATCTGCGCCAGAAAGAAATGGCAGTATACCTGAATTTACAAGTACGATATTACTAGAGAAAGTGAACTTCGATAATAAAGATGAAAATGGGAGTGCCATAGTATAAAATACCTCTAGCGTTACCTTAGATGTCCCGGTATTAAAGTTAAAACTGCGGCATAATCGAGCGATATAGTTGTACATCATTTACTATAACTCCACCACACTTTAATAATACTGGTAACAGAATCTGACGCAGGAAGAGATAATCTGGCACTATATTAGCCAGATTTTTGCTAAGCATTTTACTATGATATGTTATTTGTTTTCTTGTCGAGCTATAAATGAAGAAACACTATTACCGAAGGTATATAAGGGACTGGAGATAAAACCCGTAAAACCCAAAAAGCTAGGGTTTTACGTGCTGATAAAATGATTTCTGAGAACAGATTTTATAAATCTATTATGTCTGTCGATATATACTACCCTTACAGCTACTAAAAAAAATAGGTAAAAACAGGTAATGTGAAATTTTTATCAAAAAGAATGTATAGAATAAAAACGAGGTTTACTAAAATAAAATTATGATTAATATCCATAAAATTCTGGAGTTAGATTAAAAATCATCCTACTCGAAAAATCTTTAATTTGTAACAGATTAAGTAAACCGATTTTTATCTGATTTTAGCAGAAAATGGATCTTCTTTAATCTTGAATTAAAGAGTAATTAAGTTCTTTAACTATCAAATAATTGATATTCAGATGAAATTAATTTATAGAATACAGTTTTTATTTGTCCATTTTCTTTGATTTATATTTTAGTAGCGTTCGTGTTGCCCGATGATAACGACGATGCGCGTTATTGAGTTCACACTCTTTTATTTATTAACACCATATATTGAAGTTTTGCATACTTTGGATCCCTTCGTATTATGGTTTTTCTGGATTAAGTAAACCATAACACACTCTGGGATCACCTTTTTATTAGGTATTGCCGTATGGTTGAATGATAAGTAGCTTTCAGTATCACAATTAATTTTTACAGGTAAAACATCTTTAGATATGCATCTAAAGATGCAGATATTCATAACATTCATTTATAAATAATCTTTATGCTAGCTAACAATATTTATTGTGAGTGAATTCATTGTTTCAGTTTTTCTTCTTCGATATTTGCTTTTTAGCTATTGGTGATATAGGATTATGTTGGAAAAGATTATCGGTAAAAATTCCTTATACTGTATGAAGGATTTTTCACAGAGGTTATTATGAAAAAGCAAAGAGTTATATAGATCAAAGAGACTTATTTCACTCCATACCAACATAAAGCTGCATCTCATTAGAATGGCTCGGTGACAATCTGTTAGATAATCTCGATTCATGTATTAAACAACTTATTTCACTTTATCCTCTCATATTATCACAATGAACATATTTTCCGTTGGGGAAATTCATTAGGGTTTAGCGATATTATTGTAAAATCCCCGATTGCAGAAAACATTTAACAATCTTACTGGAAGTCTACTGGCAAAACTACATCACAAGGATAAATCGTTTAGTTATCTGTGATCCATGTTGAATAGCTTTACTTTATAGGAGTCAGCGAAACAAATAGATATTGATTTTAAAACAATGTTCAAAAAGTGTCCGCTTCTTCTTATTTCAGCGGAGACAGCTAACATGAATCTAAGTAGTATTCTTGAAATCAATAAAACATTTTCCTCTGAATCCTTTAAAGGTAAGTGGATATATTCATATAGAAAGGTAGAAAACACGAAAGAAGAAAAGATAAAAGGGAAAAATGAATTGCGCTCTTAATTGACAGGATATTATATAAGCAATAAGATTATTGAAGAGTTTAATGTACAGTATGTTAGCCATTTTTATCGATTATTGATAAAGAGTCCATGTTTTTTTGGATGGAGCTAAATAGTACAAAATATTTGCTAGGAACCATGAAATTAGTCACCATAGCGACTAATAAAGTTGGATAATCAGAGAGTTATTAGTAAGGAATTCCAGATTCAAAATGTGAGCAATTATATCAGTTAATTAAAAGACTGACTGAGTAGATTCTATGATATAGAATTATTTTATTTATCTATGAGGGATCTTCTCTAGAGAAGATTATTTTAAACCACAACAATTGAAATGCAGATGTGGCTACAAATTGCTCTACAAGAAAAACAACAACTTTTACTACCAATATGCCCTGATATACACATAAAACCTTCTTTTAAGAGGACGATTTTGTAATGCTGGCGTTAAGGAAAATTAGTTAACTGATAGAATATGAGATACTTAAATAGAAAACACATCTGATAAATGCGAATCCACCTTGAACAAGTCAAAGTGATTAAGTCACGTATAGTGAAATAGATATATCATCAATAAAATTGACCGATTATTGAAATATATCCTGCCTGAGTTAAGGGATAAATCCAAATACTATTACTTCCTAGCCTCAAGATGAATGTTTCAATGAGTAATAAGAATGATAGAAGAATAAATAGTGTAGAATATTCAGAAAATTTAAAAAGAAAATGAATCATTATAATTGAATGGGAGTGTTTAAAGCACTGAATCACAATAGGAAAAATTACAGGGCAATCATGTTATTAATTCAGTAATTAAAATAAATAGCTAACTGCAATAATGTAAAATTTTACTTATGAATGAGCATTATCTATTTATTTTTCACTTTTATCAACCCCAGTTAAAACAACTTTAATAGACTATTCTCGTTAGAGAATAGTTTTTAGTTTTTGTTAGTTTTACAGAACTTTTGGTAAACTGATTTGATAGCATTGATGATATAGATCATTTTATAGATATTTACCGGATAACAGAAAAATACCTCGACAGATTTTCCTATTTCAACACCACGGTTAGATAATCATCGGTTACCTGCTAACTTCATCTACCTTTAAGCTTATCCAGCGCCGTTTTTGCCACCGATTTTGATTTATTGCATGGTTAATTGGTTTCGCGGTTCCAATGAAGGCAAACCTCTGAATGTCCTGCAAGCGCAGACACTTAACCGCATCTCCATCTTTCTATGGAAGATTGGTGCTCTTGATTTTTAGAATGCAATGTCAAAAATATTTCTGGAGATGCAGTACCAACGTCAATTAGCTACACAAAATATATAATATACCGGCTTCACTTCACAAAGGTTATATAGCACAGAAATTTAAAGATGATTGCGGGAGTTATACTAGCAGAGAGTTACGATACCACTAATAAATCTCTTGATTTTTTTTTGTTAACAAGGTTTTCAATGTATTATTCAGCGATGAAGAAGATGGAAAAAGATTTAAAAGAATATTTGACATTCTATGATTTTCTGTCATCGCATTGGGCGTCAATAAGAACGACGAAGCCGATTGAATTGATTTTTTTTTTTGCGACAGTGAAGCTATGAAAAGATAACTCGTAAAAAAATTACGCTTTAAGAATAACAACTCTTTCAATGGTATTAAAGTTGTTCTAGTTTCTTCAGAAAACTAAAAGTAGCTCAGGGAATTTTTATTTGCTTGACCTGTGCTGGTAAAGGATATCAAATTTAAAGATGTAGAATAGATTCATGAAGCATCAAGCATCATAAGAGAACCGTAGTTTTTTTTACTATACATTAAATTTATTAATAATTCTACTAACTCCTGTAAAATTAATCCTATTCAACATACATCGCAGATAACTAAACTATTTATCTTTGTAGTAGTATTATAAGAGGACTTCCCAGTAATTTTATTAAATGTTTTTATGTAATTGGGGGTTTTCAATGATATCGCTGTAACCTATAACTCTCCCTAGAGGATAACATGTTACTGTGATAATATGGTTAAGATAAGGTAGAATGAGTTGCTTCAATGTAATAATCGATATTATTCGATAGATTGTCACCGAGCGAACTAATGAAATGCAGCTTCTTACTCACATGGAGTAAGAAAAGATTCTTTTTGATTTGTATGACTATTTGCTTTTTTATGGCTACTTTTATGTAAAAAAATTTTTATATAATATAAAGGGGATTTTAGCAACAACATTTGTAAAAATAGCCGAAATTAACGTAGTTGTTATTAATAAACAAAAATTATCATTTTTTTTTTGGATATTTTTAAAAATACTTATCAAAAGATGCATGTTTATTAAGGTTAAATTTAAGCTCTTATGGACAGTTATTAAATACTTTGTTACTGTAACAAACATATAGGATAAATTGGTATTACCAATTAACTTTGATAGTGTTAAATAAATATTTACCAAAAAATAAGTGGTCTATTGTAAATAGAGTTTATAGTAAAATTCGCCATCTAAATTATCTGATATCATTGAACAGTAATTTGAGATTTAACTTTTGAAGAAATTAATTGCATTTTAGAGAAAAGTTGTTACCTAAACTTGATGTTTTTATCAAGCAATTTTTATGTTTCTTATCGTTCTTTACATTGGGGTTATTATAGACTTGGAGTAAAAGGATTCCATTTTGGCGAGAAATGGGTTCGTATAAATAAATATATAAGAATGCTTTAGTAATCTCCTTACCTAGATTATTGGGTAAATGGAATCATAATTTTTATCTATTACAAATGCATCATGCGCTTGAAGTTATGATGGTGCTATCATACTGGTTTAAAGGTAATCAATGAAAATCTGCCCATGAATTAAGATTAGTCACCTTCAAATTCATGGTATTGAAGAACGTGAGGATGTTAATACTAAAGTTTAGGCTGTTTTGTAATATCAGCTAGTTATTACTGAACAATCCATAATATGGTATTATTCTATACACTTTACTGGATTGGTCAAAATATTATTGTAATAATATTAGGTAAAATTTTGAGTGTTTATCATATCTGTAAAAAAATGCACGCAGGTAAGTAAACATATAACTAAAATTTTTAAATCTATTATTACACGTTAACTTAAAAATCATATAAGGATTCATATCGTTATTTAACATTTATTGAGAAGATTTTTGCTGAATATCACTTGTGAGTGTTCTTTACGTCGAGTATAAGAATATCAAATTTAATTTAGTTAGTGCAGATTTTTGTTTCTGCTGCATCTTTGCATTACCGTTCTAATTTAATTATGGAGAACGTTGCGGCAATAGGAACTATTTTTTTCTTTCTTGTTTAGTAAATATCTTTAAAAGATATCTCAATAACTACATTAAAAACAGATAATAGATAAGGAATAGACCATGTCAGATACATCAAAGAATGACGTGGATCCGATCGAAACTCGCGACTGGTTACAGTCGATCGAATCTGTCATCCGTGAAGAAGGTGTTAATCGTGCTCAATATCTTATTGATAAAGTATTACAAAAAGCACGTAAGTGCGGCGTTAATATCGCAGCGAGTTCTGAAAAATGTGATTATATCAACACTATTTCCGTAGAGAATGAGCCTGATTATCCAGGTAACATGGATTTAGAGCGTCGTATTCGTTCTATGATTCGTTGGAATGCTGTAATGGTGGTTTTACGAGCTTCTAAAAAAAATTTGGAGTTAGGTGGTCATATGGCTTCCTTCCAATCTTCTGCAACTTTATATGAAGTCTGTTTTAATCACTTCTTTCAGGCAAAAAATAATAAAAATGGTGGAGATTTAGTTTATTTTCAAGGACATATTTCACCTGGTATTTATGCACGTGCATTTTTAGAAGGTCGGCTCACTGAAGAGCAAATGGACAATTTTCGACAAGAAATAGATGGTAAAGGCCTTTCCTCTTATCCTCATCCTAAATTGATGCCTGAGTTTTGGCAATTTCCTACTGTATCAATGGGATTAGGTCCAATTAGTGCCATTTATCAAGCAAAATTCTTAAAATACTTACAATATAGAGGTTTAAAATATACTGAAAATCAGACAGTTTATGCTTTTCTTGGTGACGGTGAAATGGATGAGCCTGAATCTAAAGGTGCTATCACTATTGCGACTCGTGAAAAGTTAGATAACCTTGTTTTTGTGATTAACTGTAACTTACAACGCCTTGATGGACCAGTTACTGGTAATGGTAAGATTGTGAATGAATTAGAAGGTATTTTTAGCGGCGCAGGATGGCAGGTTATTAAAGTACTCTGGGGTAGTCGATGGGATGAATTATTGCGTAAAGATACTTCAGGTAAACTAGTTCAGTTAATGAATGAAACTTTAGACGGCGACTATCAAACATTTAAATCTAAAGATGGCGCTTATGTTCGTGAAAACTTCTTTAATCGTTACCCTGAGACAAGTATTCTAGTCAAAGATATGACTGATGATGAAATCTGGTCGTTAAACCGTGGCGGGCATGATCCGAAAAAAATTTATGCTGCCTTTAAAAAAGCACAAGAAACTAAAGGTAAGCCAATAGTTATTTTAGCTCAAACAGTTAAAGGTTATGGTATGGGCGATATTGCTGAAGGTAAAAATATTGCCCATCAGGTAAAAAAAATGAATCTGGAAGGGATTCGTCATTTTCGTAATCGCTTTAATGTGCCGGTATCAGATGATCAAGTAGAAAAATTACCTTTTATTCTTCTTAAAGAAGAATCAGACGAATATAAATATCTACATGAGCGTCGTCAGGCATTAGGTGGGTATTTACCAACACGAAATTCTATATTCGATGAAAAATTAGATATTCCTAGCCTAGAAGATTTCAATCAATTGTTATCAGAACAAAATAAAGAGATCTCTACTACGATCGCATTTATACGTGCCTTGAATATAATGTTAAAAAATAACTCGATTAAAGATCGTCTAGTGCCAATTATTGCTGATGAAGCACGCACTTTTGGTATGGAAGGTTTATTCCGTCAAATTGGAATCTATAGTCCAAACGGACAGAAGTATATTCCTCAGGATTGTAAGCAAGTTGCTTACTATAAAGAAGATGAAAAAGGCCAAATTCTTCAAGAAGGTATTAATGAATTGGGTGCTGGAGCCTCTTGGTTAGCTGCTGCTACATCATATAGCACGAATAACCTGCCAATGATTCCATTTTATATTTATTATTCCATGTTTGGTTTTCAACGTATTGGTGATTTGTTATGGGCAGCTGGAGACCAGCAAGCACGTGGTTTTCTAATTGGCGGAACTTCAGGGCGTACTACATTAAATGGGGAAGGTTTGCAGCATGAAGATGGACATAGTCATATTCAGTCATTAACTATACCTAACTGCATCTCTTATGATCCAGCTTATGCTTATGAAGTTGCTGTGATTATACATGATGGTTTAGTTCGTATGTATGGTAAGAAACAAGAAAATATTTACTATTATATTACTACCTTAAACGAGAATTATCATATGCCAGCAATGCCTACTGGTGTTGAAGAAGGTATTTGTAAAGGTATCTATAAACTTGAGTCACTAGAAGGCGAAAAAGGGAAAATTCAATTATTGGGATCGGGCTCAATGATGCGTCATGTTCGTGAAGCCGCAAAAATTTTATCTAGTGAGTACGCTATTGCTTCCGATGTTTATAGTGTAACGTCATTTACCGAATTAGCTCGTGAAGGACAGGATTGTGAGCGTTGGAATATGTTACATCCATCTGATAAACCTCGTGTACCTTATGTTGCTCAAATCATGAATGATATGCTTGCAGTTGCTTCAACAGATTATATGAAATTATTTGCAGAACAAATTCATTCTTATATTCCAACAAGTAATTATCGTGTTTTAGGTACTGATGGTTTTGGTCGTTCAGATAGCCGTAAAAACCTCCGTCATCATTTTGAGGTTGATGCTTTCTATGTGGTGGTTGCGGCGTTAGGTGAATTAGCGAAACGTGGTGAAATGGATGCAGTATTGGTAGATGAAGCCATCAAAAAATATAATATCAGCCCAGAAAAAATTAATCCGCGTTTGGCATAAGAGGTAAAATCAATGTCTATTGAAATTAATGTTCCTGATATTGGTGCAGATGAAGTTGAAATTACTGAAATTATGGTAAAAGTTGGCGATAAAGTTGATGTTGAACAATCATTAATTACCGTAGAAGGTGAAAAGGCGTCAATGGAAGTTCCTTCACCACAGGCTGGGGTTCTGAAAGAAATTAAAGTTGCGGTTGGTGATAAAGTGAAAACCGGTAAGTTGATCATGGTTTTTGATGCAGCGAAAAAAGTAATAGAAACTAGCGCTAAAACAACCTTACACGAAAACATAGATAAAGCAGATAGCATAGATGCGGATCGAATAAAAAGTGAATTAAAGGAAGTTGTTATACCGGATATTAGTAATGATGAGATTGAAATTACGGATGTAATCGTTAATGTTGGTGATAAAATTTCCCCTGATCAATCCCTAGTTACTTTAAAAGGTAAAAATGCATCAATGAAAGTGTCATCACCTTTTTCTGGCAAAGTGAAAGAAATTAAAGTTGCTAAGGGTGATAAAGTTAAAAGTGGTTCACTTATTATGATTTTTTCGGTTGATGCCGCCGCAACTCAGTCGGCTGCCAATACGGAAGCTAGGAGCGCTGAAATATCAACGAAATCAGAGGTATCATCCCTAATAAAGGCATCTGGTGCTTTTGAGCTTAAAAATGAATTTATTGAAAATGATGCGTATGTTCATGCAACACCGCTTATTCGACGTTTAGCGCGTGAATTTGGTGTTAATCTTGCTAAGATTAAGGGAACTGGGCCTAAAGCTCGTATTCTACGTGAAGATATTCAGGCTTATATTAAAGAGGTGGTAAAATCTTCTGAAGCAGTCGAGACTATAGCGCGTGGTTTTTCAGGCATGCTATTGCCATTGTCAAAAGTTGATTTTAGTAAATTTGGTGAAGTTGAAGAAGTTGAAATCGGTCGCATTCAAAAGATATCTAGCATTAATTTGAGTCGTAATTGGGTAATGATCCCACATGTGACTATCATGGAGGATGCCGATATTACTGAAGTAGAATTTTTCCGTAAGCAGCAAAATAAAGAGATGGAAAAGTTGAAAACAGAAGTAAAAATTACACTATTAGTTTTTGTCATGAAAGCGGTTGCTCGAGCATTAGAAGAAATGCCTCGTTTTAATAGTTCAATTTCTTCGGATGCTCAGCGATTAATATTAAAAAAATATATTCATATTGGTATCGCCGTTGATACCTCCAATAGTTTGCTTGTGCCTGTTATTCGCGATATTAATAAGAAAGGTATTATTGAACTTTCCAAGGAATTAATGGAAGTTTCGAAAAAAGCACGTGCCGGCAAGTTAACTGCATCTGATATGCAAGGTGGCAGTTTTACTATTTCTAGCTTAGGTGGTATTGGTACGACGAATTTTACACCGATTATTAATGCACCAGAAGTGGCTATTATAGGACTATCTCGATCATTAATAAAACCAGTATGGAATGACAGTGAATTTATTTCACGTTTGATATTACCTATGTCACTCTCATTTGATCATCGTGTTATTGATGGTGCAGATGGTGCGCGTTTCGTCAGTCGTATTGCACAATTAATGAGTGATATTCGCCGTTTAGTTATGTAACTTACAGACCAACTGTAAGTTACTCTATTTTATTATTAGTAATTATAGAATTATTTATCTTATCCCACCTCCATTAAATAAGAAAAGTAAAATGTTATTGATGAGTGCTGAAATTAAAACCCAAAATAGTGATTCTAGATGGCAAAAAATGGGCCCCGGCTCCAAGAGCCCCCCTTTTTTTTGCAAGTTATTTACTAGCTTTTCGATGAGAAATCTTTGTTTAGAAATGCTTTTAATCGATCGTTATGTGACGATCGACGCTATTTTTCTTAATTTTGGTTGTTATCCCTTCTAAAGGAATATTATATACTGCAAAAGTAATTGAAGAAATTAAGGGCTTGATAGTACATTAAATCGTATTTGCTAAACAAAAAATAGATATTGATAAAGTACAATTGTAAAAAAAATTATTAATCAGTTGCTAATTGGTTTAGCAGAAATAAAAAAGTCATAAATTAAAGTTATTAATGGGTTAAGTAAATTTATCGGTACTAATATATTAGTTGTTTAAGATGAAAATAAACAAGAGCCATAAATATTGATAATGCTATTATTGTTGCGATTCAGGTCCGAACTAGCTTCTATTTATTCCTCATAACGACCGAGATTATTACGTTTTACTAATGCTTTGCCAACCTATACTCTAATATAGGTTAGAGGTGAGAGGTGGTATTATTACTTTAGAACTAGATACCGTATATTATGCATTAGGATCAGAAATTGATGTTATCGAAATATTCGATCAGGTTATCCCAATAGTAGATAAAGAGATTGTTAAACTTTTTACTAAACAGATTAATAAGAACTTTAATTTAATGCACGAAAGGAAAGTAATTATTTGGAAGTTAAAAGATAATATCTACGTCAAAATAGAAGAAAAGAAGAAACCTTGCAAATCCAGATTAATAAACAGATGCATGTACTAATGTAATTATATTTATGTGATAAAAACATTATCGGTCATTGAATGTTAGCTTATAATGATATTTATGAAGGTCATGTTTCGGTTCAAATGATTTCTATATTGAAATATTATTTTAACTAAAAATTACCCCTTCAATTGCTTATACTGAGCTTGAGATTGCTTGGTTGGTTTGATAAAAAAAGTTAAAGAATAAAGGTATTAGTTATGAAGTCCCCCGCTTTCCTATCGGCTGCTTAGGCTTGTGCTATTATATTTGATTGTTAATAAAGTAACTAAGCTTATTTTAATAAGGAGAAACTACTGCTTTATTTGCAAAGCAGTAGTCGATGTTAATGTTAGTAAATTACTTAGTGAAATTAACTTAACGATTGGAATGTAAGTATAATCCAGAAATGTTGCATTAATTATTCATGCTTACTTGATGCACTATACGAGTCAATTTTAGTACGGTAGCTGAAATGCTTGAGAAAAATATTATTGATTTACCTTATTAAAAATAAGGAAAAACAATTTTTTCAAAAAAATTATTGCAAGGATTATTTAATTTATTACTAGCTTCTTCATTTAATTTAAAGAAAAGGGTTTTTTTGAAAAAGTAAGAATAACATTCTCTTTAATTAATATCCTTATTTTTAATAAAAATAAATAATTATTGAGAGTTATATTTACTTCTAGTGTATGGATTTTCGTAGATGCTGCTCTATTGATCTCATTTATTTCATGAATTATTCAAGAATATAGATATTGTATGCTATGAAAAAGTCTATAATACAGGTATTCGTAAATTAGATATTACCTTTGATTTTTTATGAACATATCTTATGTTGAACGCTATATTTTATCGACGGGTGGTTTATGCGTCATCTATAAGTGTTTTTGCCAAAGTGAACCATATAGACGGGTATTGGCGATATTGAAATTAAAGTGCATAAGGTCAAGGAGATCGTAAAAATAATTGTGAAACATTCTTCAATAGCTCATTACTACTGCTTTATCCGAATGGAATAAAAATGATGAAGAGTTACGTTACTACCATGACTATATCTGTGAGATGTATCATTATCGATGATTTTTACGAAGCTATAAGCTGCTTATCAGTGAAAAGCACATGGTGTAATCTTTGCCAATTGCCATAAGCAGACTGAAACAGAAATGGCTTGAAGAGTACGGTAATTATGGTGCTTTTGTAATTTAGCGATATCCCTAATGTTTGTTTATTTACTGAAGGCATATACTTTTTCCTACCAGGAACAACAAATCGTCTTTTCCTACCTCTCATTATTAATGTCACTGAACACAGATGTAAGGAGATTGCGTTTCGCTAGAAAATGGTTATCGATAACCAGAAGAAAATTGAATCTAATTTCTTAATGGCCTGCGAGCGCGTTGCTTAAGCGTATCTCTCAAGTTTACTATGAGAGACGGTATTTTAGTTTTTTTTGGATACAATGACAAATATATTATCAGACAACACGCATTACCAATATTGTTGGGTACATAAAATAGAATTGGTACTAAATTACTCCACAAAGGTTATATAATCTAAAATTAATTCTGAACTCTTTCCGGGGGCTCGGATTAGCGAGAGAACCATAATACCCCATGATAAAGCCCTTGATATTTTGTTGGTAAAGAGTTTTACCAGAATATTCTGCAGCGATAAAGAAGTTAGATAAAGATTGAAAAGAATGGCTAGTATCCTTATGACATTCTCTCAGTGGACTGCGTATCAATAAGAATTCCGAATCCGATTAAGTCGGCTTTTGCAGCACTGAGGCTATAAAGCTGACGTGCAAAGCACTGTGTTTTGGAAAGCAACCCTTTTAATTGTAGTGAAGCTGCTTTCATCTCCTCAGAAAGCTAGAAGCAGTTTAGAGTGATTTTTGATCTGCTTGACCCTGTTTGTGGTAAGTAACATCCAATTTAAGGATGGAGAATGGATTTACTAAGAATCAGTGAAACATAACCTAATCATTATATACTAAATTTATTAATAACTCATTTAGTAATAAGAATAGATTCGGATGTACTATATGCTTAGCAAAAGTAAATACAGACTGCTCTTATGGTCTAAGAGCAGCTCTGTTTTTAAGTTTTATAGTTATTTCATAATGAGGGGAAGGAGCTGTTCTTTCTTATCATCATAATATTTTATCCTTAACATATATCTTTCAGTAGCTATCTTAACATCAATAGTGCTAAGCAGAGAGGGTCCATATAATGGACTTGGTCTAAATAAATTGTTAAAATACGCAAAAAAGTTGAATAAGCTGCCGTTGAAAACAGATTATAATCGCTAGTCGCTGACTAGCGATTATAAAATTAAACAAAAATAAAACTATTTTTCGCTAGAATCAGATATTATCAAAAATCAATTTATCCTAAGATTATTAATGGCATTTAATAAGTGGCTACTGAACAAGGATATATGCACTTATTGTGATTGTAAACATTATCAAAAACAACAACACACTTTTATTAACATATTCGTTAGCCAATAAATTATTGGCATCGTATTACTCAATTCTCATATTCCATTTTGCTCATCAAATAGAAAACTAAAAGATTTATCGCCAATAGTTGTTGCAAATGAATTTATACCTGAATTGAATCTTAGTTCAATAAATATTGATAATCTAACCTATTCTTTTAATGTAATTAACTATTTACAAAAATTTTTTTATAAATATATTATTTTAATGTAATCAAAGCAACTGGCCCAGAAACACTCTATCTTG
Organism: Arsenophonus sp. NC-PE1-MAG3; assembly: GCA_052174455.1. GTDB lineage: Bacteria > Pseudomonadota > Gammaproteobacteria > Enterobacterales > Enterobacteriaceae > Arsenophonus. Next base: position 36,371 of record JBQMRP010000066.1, read on the forward strand.
TCAATATCGTTTTTAGGATTACACTCAAGCGATATAGTGGAAAGATTAAGCTGCTAGGAATATATTAATAGTGACTTTAGTTATCAAGGTAAGGAGAATTAAGGAATAAAGCTTTTCGTATTACTTAAACCACATTATCACAATGTTTTGTCATAATGATATTATGACTATTATGTGTTATATGGATAACCAATCGTATAGGACTAAGATTACTAAAAGATTCATCTATTTATTAGATTGAGTAATCTTAATGTTATACAGCATATTGAATGTGGCACCCTATGCGTGAGCGTAGTAGATACGCTACCTTTTTGAGATGTTCATTGTGAATTAAGTACTTTTATACTTGCTAAAATGTTAATTTTTTGCTATTTTTTCTAAAAATATCTACTGGTTTGTTTGCAAACCAATTTATAACCATATCTATATTTCAATTATTGAAATTTCAACAATCTTTTCTAAATAAAGATAATTCAGTAAATAAAACGACCTTTACCATGTAATCTATCATCAGCCTTTTAATTGACTGATATAACTGTTCACAATTTTGAATTGGAAATTCCTTATCAATCACTCTCTGATCATCTAGTCTTATTAGGTGATAGTACTTATTTGATGTTCGTTGAAAAAATTTTAACATTTAGCTTCATTCTAGCAAAGAATAAGATCTTTTTCAAAGATTAACTTTGAAAATAATTAATCATTTTTGCATTAAACTTTTAAGAGTTTAATCGGTCATACATAACCTTATTGATCTCGGATAATTAAAATCAAAATTTATTTTTTCTTTTTTATCTCCTTATCTCCCGCATTTTCTTGCTTTTTATGTGGGATATAACATTTCCTTTTAAGGATTCAGGAAAAATGTTTTATTGACTTCAACAATACCACTTAGTGTATTTATGTTAGCTATCTCCGCTGAAGCAAGGAAACAGTGACACCATTTAAACGCTGCTTTCAAATTAATACCTATTTATTGCTGATTTTCGTAAAGTTAAGTTATTTAATGTATATATGTAAATAACTAAACTATTTATCCTTGTGATGTAGTTTTGCTAGAGCACTTCCTTTACAGTAAGATTATTAAATCTTTTCCTGTAATCTGAGGTTTTGCAATTTATTCTTATAACCCTAATAAATGTCCCAATCAGTTACATGTTTACTATGATAATATGAGCAGGATAAAGTGGATTGAGTTACTTCAATGAATGAATCTAGATCATCCAATAGATTGTCACCGAGATAACTAATGAGATACAGTTTTATGTTAGAATGAAATTAAGAAATAGTTTCTTTGATCTGTACAACTGCTTCCTTTTTTCATGACAAACTTTTTGTAGTGAAAACTCTTCATACTAGTATAAGGGGTTTCTCTACCAACAACCATTGCTAATATGTCATAATTTATCAGGAAACAATCTGAATATATCGGAATAAATCTCCATAAAACGTAAACTAGCAAATCATGGTAATTATTCATAACTTCTCGTATTATACTGTTTGTTTATCTGAAGCGCTTTATGATCTCCTTTTACAAAAAAATGATTATAGAAAAAGTCCATTGATTTTTTATGATATCCAAAAAGATGCTATACAACTCTGGATCTGAGAGGCTCCTCAATTTTTTTCTCAACACGTAGTATTATCCACCTACAGTAACGATTATTTGTAGTTTTTAGTAGCAGAACCTAAGTTAAGTTAATAACGCTGGATACAGCTATTGATGGCAATGACTAAATATGCCAACCAATAACCATTCATTACTTATACAAAACTTGGATATTAATCCCCCTATTTTCTTTTGCTTCATTAGATAAATATAAAGATAACTGGGCTGACAGGTCTGACAAATGTGAACAAGATTAGCATTTATGCTTTAATAGATAAAGAGATCTACATAATAACATACTCCAAATATATCTCTATCCCTACTAAATTGTTTTTTCACTATTAATGATGGGTGAAGTAAATTTTTTGAGAAATACGGTAAAAATCTCAACTATCGTGGACCTTTTATCTATCGAACGAATGCTAGACTATGGCACTTTTATGTCATTATAGGTTCGACTGCGCTACTGCTGTGCCTATCCTGAATGTTTTCAGTCTTTATTTTTTTTCATAACTGTAAGTTCAAAAATATACAGTTCATGTCGCTGCAAAGACACAGAAATGATTAACATAGCAGGTTCATATTTTACTTAACTGCGACTTCTGACAAATACATTACTTTTCACTATACCTTATCTCATTTGGTCTTTTTACAATGATTGGCAGTGACTCAATGCTCTTTTTTGCTGCTATCCGCACTATGTTGTAAATAGGTACTACAAACAAGATATAGAAATCAGTATCTTCTGTCCTTGCACATTTATGCTTGATAACTCAATGAACATCCGCATCTTCATCTCTTCATCTCTTCATCTCTTTATTTTTCATCACTCCTAACGGTTTGGATATTAAATATGCTATATGATGTGAGTTGCTCTTTAAAAAAAAGCGATCGAAGAAATTTAATGAAACGTTATTACCGGCTACTATATATTCCACAACTATGGATCTAATAAATTCAGTAGGTCCTTTCTCCTAGTCTGAAGCATATCCTGTGACAGGAAGAAATGGCAGCGATATCTAAATGTACAGTATGCTATATTACTGGAATGAAAATATGCTTGCTAAAAAGATGAAATTGGCGTGATATAGCGTGAAATATACCTTCGGGCGTTACTTTAAGAGTTCCTATACAATCCCGCATTAAAACTACAGCATTACCGAATGGAAATTATAACGATTATTATTAGAATCGAACTTAACAACGCTGGCAAGAGACACTAACGCAATAAGAGATAATCGGGTGCTATATATCAATTATATTCCAGTAGATATTTTAAAATTATCAGTTACTATAGTTTTTTGTTGAATTGTAAACAAAAAACACTATTACCAAAAGTATATAATAAGTTAGAGATAAAGATTCGTAAAAACTCAAGAAATTAGGGTTTCTCCATGTTGATAAAATAATTCCTGGGCAGAGAATTCATATAAATATATTCTATGTGGCGACAGACTACTTTTTACCGGTATTAATAATAGTAAAAACAGATAAACGGAATTGTTTTCAGAAAGAATAGATAAAAATGCAAATTGCTAAACTGCGATTTAATTATTAATGATAGTGTTTGCCACTTAAAAACTAGTATAAAATAATTAGGTTAAGTAAGATATAACGATTAATGTAACTTTTATTAATTAGCGAATTGGAAAGTGGCACAAAAAGATTACGTAAGATTAGGTCGTACAATACCCCGTAAGAATATGCGTTCAGGTAAGAAAAAATTAAATCAAGGATTACCAAAAGCAACCCTTACTGTCGCTATTCTCATTATTGTTATCTTTATTACTGGCTTATATTACATTACAAAAAATAAACCTGTTCCTGTATTTAATAAAAAAATCTTGACCAATAATAGTCAGCTAGTTACCAGCCTACCACCTAAACCAGAAGAACGATGGCGTTATATAAAAGAGCTGGAAAAGCGTGATATTGATCTACCAAACTTTAACAACTCAACTAAATCAAATATTAATAATACGACCGATTTAAGCAACGAACAGCGTCAATTCCTTGAGCAGATTGATGCAGATAGACGAAACTATGCCATTAATCTACCCGAAGTGCTTAATAATGATAATGTCAGACGCTCACACGTTATCATTAGTGCTCCGCCAATAGAATCATCTCTGAGATTAAAACCCATCCCAGATCTTCAGAAATCAACAAATATTCAACAAAAAATAGTGGTGCAGTGTAATTCATTTAAAAATCTGGAGCAAGCAGAATCCGTTAAAGCCAACCTGGCATTTTCAGGTTTAGAAAGTAGAATTATCTTAACAAAAGGTTGGTATCGTGTTGTACTTGGGCCTTACAATCAAGAAACAGCAGAAAAAATACGTGATCAAGCTAAATCTATCGGCATATCCGGTTGTATTCTTAATACAAGTAAGGGTTGAAAAATGATTATTATCCCCCATTAAAATTCCTAATAGGTAAATACAGGCTTTTTGCGTAAAAACATAAAAAGTATGCTTATGTACTCTCATAATAAAATAACCAAGGGCTGAATTATGACTACAATTATAAGTGTTCGCCGTAATGCCAAAGTTGTAATTGGTGGTGATGGACAGGCGACTATGGGTAATACCGTCATGAAAGGCAACGTCCGTAAAGTGCGCCGCCTTTATAATGATAAAGTTATCGCGGGATTCGCAGGTAGTACTGCTGATGCATTTACACTATTTGAACTTTTTGAACGAAAACTAGAACTTTATCAAGGACACCTAACGAAAGCTGCTGTTGAACTAGCTAAAGATTGGCGTACTGATCGTATGCTGAGAAAACTTGAAGCGCTTTTAGCTGTTGCAGATGAGAGCAGTTCATTGATCATTACAGGTAATGGGGATGTTATCCAACCAGAAAATGATTTAATTGCTATTGGTTCTGGTGGTGCTTATGCACAAGCTTCTGCACGTGCATTGTTAGAAAATACAGAAATGAGTGCACGTGATATTACAGAAAAATCGTTAAATATAGCAAGTGATATTTGTATATATACCAACCAAAATTTTAACTTTGAAGAACTCTTTTCAAAATCTTAAGGATTTAATATGTCTGAAATGACGCCACGTGAAATTGTCAGTGAATTGGACAATCATATTATTGGTCAACACAAAGCAAAACGTTCTGTCGCTATTGCACTACGTAATCGTTGGCGTCGTATGCAACTTGATGAAGCATTGCGTCAAGAAGTAACACCGAAAAATATTTTGATGATTGGTCCAACTGGTGTAGGTAAAACTGAAATTGCCCGGCGCTTAGCAAAACTAGCTAATGCTCCATTTATCAAGGTAGAAGCAACAAAGTTTACTGAAGTCGGTTATGTTGGTAAAGAAGTTGATTCTATCATTCGTGATTTAACTGACGCTGCTGTAAAAATGGTACGCCTTCAATCTATAGAAAAAAATGGTTATCGTGCAGAAGAACTGGCAGAAGAACGTATCCTTGATGTTTTATTGCCTCCAGCTAAAAATAATTGGGGACAACCTGATCCCCATGTAGAACCTTCTAACACACGTCAATCTTTCCGTAAAAAATTAAGAGAAGGTGAGCTAGACGATAAAGAAATCGAAATTGAAGTTGCTACTATACCAGTGGGAATTGAAATTATGGCTCCTCCTGGTATGGAGGAGATGACTAGTCAATTGCAATCTTTGTTTCAAAATCTAGCCGGGCAAAAACATAAACCCCGTAAGATGAAGATTAAAGAAGCCTTTAAAATATTAATAGAAGAAGAAGCAGCGAAACTGGTTAATCCAGAAGAACTAAAACAGCAAGCCATTGATTCAGTTGAACAACACGGTATTGTTTTCATCGATGAAATCGACAAAATATGTAAACGTGGAGAAACTTCTGGTCCAGATGTCTCTCGAGAAGGTGTACAGCGTGATTTACTACCTTTAGTTGAAGGCTGCACCGTTTCGACTAAACATGGTATGGTAAAAACTGACCATATTTTATTTATCGCTTCTGGCGCATTTCAGGTTACAAGTCCATCGGATTTAATCCCTGAACTACAAGGTCGATTACCAATCAGAGTCGAATTACAAGCATTGACGGCAGAAGATTTTAATCGTATTTTAACTGAACCAAATGCATCTTTAACTATACAATATAAAGCATTGATGGAAACCGAAGGTTTAAACATTGTCTTTACACCAGAAGGTATTGGTAAAATTGCTCAAGCAGCATGGCAAGTTAATGAAAAAACAGAAAATATTGGTGCTCGTCGATTACATACCGTTCTTGAACGGTTAATGGAAGATATCTCTTTCAATGCCAGTGAAAGCAGTGGTCAAGATATTATAATTGATGCTGATTACGTTGCTAAGAATCTGGATGAGCTAGTTGCTGATGAAGATTTAAGTCGATTTATTTTATAATCTAGTGTTATTAACTTTATTAATTATAATCCTGGGTTAGGCTATTAAGCCTACCATCATATTATAATAATAACTTATAGATTAATTATATGAATTTAATCGGCTATCTTAGCAAAGATAGCTGCTTTCCTCGTAGAGGAATTTATAGCACAGCTATATTTTAATTCTTCTAGTTCAAACAATCTATTCCAAGGCAAAATAATTAGATAAATAACAACCCTATGCCATGTAATCTATTCAGGCATCCTTCTTTTAATCGGCTGATATAATTGATCAGATTTTGAATCTGCAATTCCTTACCAATGGCTTTCTGATTACTTAATCTTATTAGGGGCGATGGTGACTAATTCATGCTCACTAGAAAATGTTTTGCACCCTTTTACTCTATCCAAAGCAAAGGATGAAAATCTTTATTGAATATTGGCTCAAGAAAACAACTAATACACTCTCAATTAAACTTTTTCAATAGTTTCATCGCTCCATCACCTTGTCAATCTTGGACGATTAAAACCGCGATTCGTTTTTTATCTCCTCCTCCTACGCCTCTAGCTTTCCTATGTGCAATATAACGCTTCCTTTTAAAGGATTCAGGGAAAGGTATTTCGTTGACTTCAATAATAACTACTTAGTGCATTTATATTGTTTCTCTCTGCTGAAATAAGGAGAGGTGATGCTCCACATTTAAACGCTATTTTAAAATCAATGTTTGTTTGTTTTCCTTATTTTCGTAAAGTTAAGCTATTCAATATACATTGAAGATAAGTAAACTATTTATTTTTGTGATATACCTCTCCGCTAGAGGGATGGCCTCTATTCCAATAAAATTGTTGTATCTTTTTCTGTAATGGGGATTTTGCAACGATATCGCTGTAACCCTAATAAATGTCCTCAGTAGATAAACATGTTCACTGTGACAATATAGGTAGGATAAAGTGGAATAAGTTGCTTCAATGCATTAATTGATATCATCCGACAGATTGTTATCTAGGTAATTAATGAGATGCTAATTTATTTTGGTAGAGAGTAAGTAAAAGTCTCTTTGATCTATATGTCTGCTTGTTTTTTCATGGCAACTTATGTAGCGAAAATCTTTCATACAGTAAATGAATTTCTAGCAATAACCTTTGCAAATATACCCTGTTATTACCAGAAATTAATTCTGGATTGTTATCATTAGCAGTATAAATGTTAACAATATACGCGATAGAAAATAATATTAAAACAGATAAAAATACTTTAGCAGTTAGATTAGGTGTTAAAGACATCTAATTGCATTATGCCACATTAATTTTAATTGTGATTTTTGTTTAATACTCTTTAGCGTGTTATATCTTAATCATTTAATGTGTCTGGTTATTCTTTTTCACTATATTTATGTTATTAAACTATATAAAGAAAGTTGTTCATTATACCACCTCTAAATGTATAAAACCTTTATTGGGAATAAACTTAAAACGGCGTTACTAATCAAAAATTCTATTTATGTTGGACTTATTTTAAATAAATTATTGTAATTTCAATTTTTCTCAGTGTTTTTATGATCTACATTTTTAGAAAAAGAATAACTAGACAAGGGTATACTGAACTTTCCTTGTATTTAAATAGACTAAAATACTATGAATATAGTACTTTCGAACTCTGTGATATCTACCAATAAGAGGTGAATGTAGTCGAATTTTTATTCGCTAACTTTAGCTGACATACTTCATTTAGTGGTTAAATTATGACAGTAAAATATTTTAAAGAGAATCAAATTATTTATGATTTTTTGGAAAGACAGAAGAAGGAGTAGATCTATTAGTTAATGCCTGAGGCTCTGCACGTAAATCGCTAATAATGTTGGATTAGAAAATTTGTTATTAAAAACAATAGAAACGTATTATTACCGATACGGTGGGCAGAGCAAGGTTAACAAATTAGCAGAATTAGATATTGATATTCAAGTAATCAAGTTATGCTTATTTCTAGTGTATTGAATTTCAAAGATTCTTATTCTTTTGATTCATTTTATAAATGATCTCAATAACAGAGAGATGATATGCTATAAAATTTACCCTATAGATATCCGCGAAACTAGATATGATCTGTGATCCATTACATTAACTCATCCGTAATGCTTTGTCAGGAAGCTGATAGCACCTCCGTTGATATGGAGCTCGAACCAATAACTGCGACAACATCTTCAACTCTGCCTTGAATCCCCCATAATAGTTATGTGCTACATCAAACCATACAGTAAGGAACTGTATGCTAATGTTGAGATTAAAGTGCTTAAGATCAAGGAGATCACGGCAAAATAGAATATACTTCAACAGCTCTTTGTTATCACCTTGTCTGAAATGTATAAAAACGGCGAAGAGTTACTACCATGTCTGTACCTGTAAGGCATACAACCGACGATTTTGTTTAAGCGCTTGGGTGCTTCTTGGTAAAAATCGCATGGTCTCTCTACCAGCAGTATAAGTAAACTGAAACAGAAATAGCTTAAAGAGCGTAGGCAAGATGAGTGGTTGTACCCTTGCGTGATTTAATGGGTACCACTAAGTTTATTTCTGTTCTGATGGAATAGATATTGATTCTATCAGGCAAGATGATCGTCATAAGCCTACTGGTAATTATTGGCATCACTGCGTATGGATATAAGGAGTTAATTGGGGGTTGAAGATGCTTATCGAGAGTCATAAGCGCACTGGATCGAACTCCTAGATTGTGACCGTCCGAGCACTGTGCCTTAAACCATATCTCATGAGCTTGCTATGGGAAATGGTGCTTTAATTTTTAGAATGTAACGTAAAGATATTCAGGATAGCAACACCAACGCTATTATCTACAGAAAATAGCTAATATACTGCCTTCACTCCATAAAAGCATTTCTTAACGCCGAAAATTAAGGGTGAGTTGCGGGAGATCTGACTAGCAAAGAGCCGCGATGCCGCTAATAAAGCTTTTTGATATTTTGTTGGCAAGGTTTTCAGAATACCCTTCCCACTCATCGCGATAAGCAGCCTGAGTAATAATCAAAAAAACTGCTAACATTCTATTCCTTCCCGTCAGCGCACTCGGTGTTATAAGAAGGGCGAATCCAATTTAAATATCAGCTTTTGTGACAGTTTGAGGCTATGAAGCCAATATCAAAATATTGTATGATTTAAAAATAATCCTTTAATGGTATTTAGCTGCTTCGTTTTCTCAAAAAATCTAGAACAGGCTAAGTGGATTTGATCTGCTCTGACTTTGGTAGTAACAACATCTAATTTAAGGATGCAAATAGATTCACGAAGCATCAAGAAATAAACTTATTTTTTATATATTAGATTTGCTAATTAATCAATAATTAGCCTTAAATTGTATTTCTTTTCTTTATCTTACTAATTATAAAATAATAGTAATAGCAATATATTCTAACGAATAGTTTTATCTATTTAGTTTTATCCAGATAGTAATTTTTATTTAGAAATAAGCCTAAGCTATTTTTCCAAAATAAAGAACATAAGTATTAGGTGCTTTTGCATTTAAACCCCCAACCCAATAAGGAATAAATAACATATGACCTGATTTGCTATCAGATTAGTAATGTTAGCATAAATTTTCCTGTTTGATAGAATTAAGTGCATTTATACCAGCGTTAAACCTATTTTTAACCCTACTTTCATTTAAATAAGTGCGATAAATGTTACAAATATTGCATTGATTATTATTAATCTCACTTTCCAGTTGAATTTTAAGTTTATTTATCAGTCCTTGCAGTTATTTTCTGTTTTGAGATTTTATCAATAAAGGAATTAATATGTGATATTCCCTAGTTATGGTTTTATATGGGTTATCCCAATTCGGATTAATATAGTCATAAAAATAATTATCAAAAGAAAAGAATTAGACAATATGATTTGTTGTTCGCCATAAATAATTTTTTTTGGTAACAGAAAGGAGGGAGTTTATGAGAACAGATAGACTAAGTAGTGCTAAAACAGTTTACATAGGAGAAAATTTCCTCTTCTTTGAGATTAAAATATTCTATCAAGTAAAATACTATTTTTTTTAAAAAATACAGCTATAAATTTAATTTCTTCAAAATTACAATCAAAATATCGTTGTTTACATTGCAAAATTAAATTATTTGACACCATTCACAAAATGAAAAGTACTGGTAAACTTTACATTTAATGTAAAGCAAGGTGTATAGTAAAAAACTTTTCTCTAATCCGAAGATGTATTAGAGCTTATGGATTAAAACTGTTGGATCATGATTAGTTTATATTTTTTATTTGCGCCACTGAGGACAATGTGGCGCAAAATTTATCAGACAAGTTAACCTATTTCTGTCTGGAGGATAAGAACTTCTTTATTGATTTCATTCATTATATTGAAATGTCGCTTATCCCTAATTCTAGGGGGTAATATCTTTCCTTTATCAAATTCAAATACTCCCATATCTTTGATATACAATCGACCACGAAATAATATCTTAACGTAACGTGCAATCTTCAATGGATTATAACGGTAAAAAATCTTCATTCAACTTTTTCCTCCAATTTGTTGATTTTGAAGTTATAAAAATGTGATTTGTAACACATTTTATAATTATAGACTCTCGTTATAAGCTTTAGTTCTCCTTTTCTAATAAGATTTAACGTTTTTACATAACATGATAACTGGTTAAATAGGTTTAATAATAATTACAATATTTTTCATTTAATACTTTAACAACTTTTCTGTATATGCTGGAGAACTACTATGTAGCAAAAAAATTTAAAATTAGCTATACTAATAAAAACCATAATGATTAATAATCAATTTAGAAAAATTAACAAGGAACACTATCTTAAAAAGATTACACTTAATAATAATTTTGTTAACTCTCTCTTTTCTGTATTAAGTACCGCATATTAAAGCAATATGCGGTGTGGGGGTGACTTTACGTAATTATCACTAAAATCGAAGTAAACTTTTATTGAACAAAATTGGTAAACTTATTTTTATTGAAGAATTATGCCCATTTTGGTGTATGGGGTTCACCGATGCTGGGAATTATCCTACTGATTTATTTTGTGAATGATTCTATCATCAGAGAGATCATATGCCATAAAATTTATTTTACATATATCCCGTGAAACCAGCTATTACCGTAATCCATTTCATGAACTAATACGTAATTCTGACAGCCAGTTAATAGGCACTCACTGTTGATACGGAGCTCGAATCCATCCTGCGATTAACATGCTCAACGCCGTCTTGTCTACGGACCTCATCCGTCGCCCGTAACGGTTATTTTTCACAGCGAACCCCATCATATAAACTGATATTGGAAAATGTTGAGATTAAAGTGACTAAGGTTAAAAAAAGGGGGCCGCAGTGGAAATAGAATATCTTTCAACAGCTCTTTGTTATTATCTTATCTGAAGCGTGAAAAAAATGTCGAAAAATTGCTATAATGACTTGTATATGTAAGGCATTTACACCGGTGGTTTTTATAATTTTGGAGGTGTTTCTCAATGAAAAGCACATAGTATCTTACTAAAATGCCATCAGCAGACTGAAACACTAATACATTGAAGAGCGCAGACATTAGCGGCTGCATAATTTAAGAGATATCGCTACATTTATTACTTGGTAGATAGCATATACCGGCCTTGTCAAGAACACTGATCGCCTTTTTATTCTGCTCAAATCCGTCGTCACTAAGGACGGATTTAAAAATCTAATTACGCTTAAAAGATGCATATTGAAAATTAGAAGTGAATTAGACTGAAATTATTAATGACCTGCGAATGCGTGATTTAACCATATTTCAGCCTTGAAATGAGAGACAATGCTTTAGTTTTTCAGAATGTAATTGTAAAGATATTCCTGGATACGCAATATCAATACTGTTGCGTATATAAAATAACTAATATAGTTGTTTTCACTCCAAAATGCATGCAGTATTGAAAGTTAAGGTGAGGGTTGCTGGAGCTTTAGGTGGTAGAGAACTGTGAATGCTGCTAATAAATCTTTTGATGCTTTATTAGCAAGGTTTTTAATATATCCTGAAGCGATGAAAAAGTTAGAAAAAGATCGAGAAGAGCTGATATCCTAACCCGGTTCTATCAGTGCATTGGGCATCAATAAGAACGACGAATCCAATTGAATTGACTTTGTGAGAATGAGCCTATAAAACTACATGCAAAGCATTATGCTTGCGAAAATAATCTTTTCAATGATATTTAAGCTGCTATATTCTGTTCAAAAAAACTGGAACCGGCTCAGTGAGTTGACTTATTGATCTTGTGATTACAAGCAACGTTCAATTTAATGGTGGAAATAGATTTACGAAGCATTAGAGTGGAGCCTAATCACATACACTAGATTTACTAATAACTCTTTATTGATATTGGAATAGCAAAGAACTTGTCGGCAAAATAAGAACGGATCGTATATTGCCAGGTATTTTTCTTATAAGGAGCTCAATGATTTATTAATAGAGATAATTAAACAAAAGAAATTTAATTAGAAAAAATTTTGATAACGACAATAATAAATATTCATGATTCAATTTTTGAAAAGCAGTTTTTCTAAGAGTAGCTTTTAAGAAAGCAAGTAAGAAATTCCTATTTTCGAAAATTATTATTGATAATAATAGTATAGATTAAAAAATCTAGCAGATAAAAGCTAATAATTCATGGTTAGAAAATTAAATCACTCTTTAAGAGAAGAGAAAAGATCCCCATTTTCCTAAAAGGAAAATGGGGATCGGTTTATGGATGTCTTCTAAATAAAATTTCATTAAATTCTGTATTTCTTTAACATTACGTGATGAACTAGTCTTATAGACATTTCCCATTATGTTTAGCTTAATAACTCTTATTTTTTTATTTTTTATGTATTTATTTCTAACAACATTCCGTTATCTGTTTGATTGCTAAGCTTGTGCATTGATAAAGATAGTCTCTCACCACATAAAATGCATTTATATAGATCTTGTGCGCAGAAACTCTTTCATCAGCACAGTGAACCTGGTTTTCCCAATTTTTTTTGCAAACTATTGTCTTTAACGCCTTTGCATATTTGGTAATAGTGTGCCTCAATTACAATTTAATAAAAAACTATAATAACTAAAAATCTTAAAATGCCTTGCCGGAATATGGTTTTAATGTAGCGCTCAATCATATTTTGTTGCTTCAAGCTTTTTTGCAAGTACTGCAGAATCCGGTTGTCCATAATGATAGATAGAATCCTTCTACCTCGCTTAACGTTATAGTTTTAACACGGATACCGAGCTCGAGGGGCCATTTTAAGATATCGCCTGAGGTATTTCCACGATGCCATGCTCCTCTCCCCATTTTTTTTCGTCTTTTTAGCAAAGTGCTTTTTCTAATAACCGCCCGCATTATTCCTTTAGGTAACGGTACCCTACCTTATTGACTTAAATGATATGCTACAGAGCAGGAAATTATTGGAATTTATCAGGTTATAACTATAACGCAGAAGTCGAATGTTAACGCTTCATCAGATTTCTTGGACTACTTTTAAAGAACTACTCATGCTATATTAGGAGCATATTTAATATCTAAACCGTTACGAGTGATTAAGAGATGAAGAAATGAAGAAATAAAGAGATGAAGATGCAAATGTTGATTGAGTTCTCAAGCATAAATGTGAAAAGATAAAAGATATTAATTTCGATATCATATTTGTGCACCCACTTGCAGCATAGTGCAGATGGCAGCAAAAATACCATTGGCTTGTAACAAGTCAATTATTGTAAAAAGGCTAAAGGAAACAGGGTATAGTGAAAGGTAATGTGTTGTTAGAGTTCACAGTCTTGTAAAATATTAACCTGCTGTGTTAATCACTCCTATATACCTCTGAAGCGACATGAGCTGCAGATTTTTGAACTTACAGCTATCCAAAAAATAGGGGCTATGTAAATATTCAGGATAGGTATAAACAGTATCGTGCGCCCTTCGGACACCACCCATAATAGAACAAAAAGTGCTACAGGCTAGGGATTCGCTCGATAAATAGAGAATTCACGATAATTGAGATTTTACCGTATTTTTCAAAAAATTTATTCCAGCCGTTATTAATGATAAAAAGCAGTTTAGTTGAGGAGGGATATACATCTGGATAAATTACCCTTTGGGTCTCTTTCGCTACTAAAGCGAAAAGAGTCATCTTGTTCACATTCATTAAGTCTATCAGACCAGGCCATCCGTATATTTCTCCTATGAAGGAGAAAAATGGGGTAATCTTAGTTCTGTATAGGTAATGAATTCATTGGTAAGCATATTTTATTCATTGTCGCTATTAAATGTAGTATTCAGCGTTCTCGGCTTATCTTGATGGTTCTTAAAACCACGAATAATCATTACTATAGTTGGATAGTACTGTATTATCAAGAAAAAATTAAGATCAAAGTTAGATACAGTGTTATATGACTTCTTTGGAATTGTCATAAAAATTTAGTGGAATTACCATAATTATTTTCGACTGGAAAATAGATCATAAAGCACTTTAGATAAGCAGGCAGTATAACTGGAGAGCTTTCGCTATAATTTATTGGATTTATTTTTTTAGAGAGACTTGTTCCGAACTATCTGTATAAATTACTTAAAAAATTATGGTATGTTGTAATAGTTTTTACTTTGCTCGCAAAGTAATTTATAAGCACCTTTCTATATTTTAATTCTTGTAGTTTCAAACAATTTTCTCCAAGAGAAATCATTTTAGTAAATAAAATGATTTCTCATCATGATAAAACTGCTCAGCTATATTTTAATCAGCTTATATAAATATTCAGATTTTGAATCTGGAATTCCTTACATATAACTCTCTAATTACCTAACCTTATTAGTAGATGGTGATCAATTTCATGTTCATTGGTAAGGTTTTATATTATTTTTTATCTTGCTCTGAGAAAAGGATAAAATTTTATCGATGATTAGATTAAGAAAGTGAATAAGATACTCTACATTAAACTCTCCAAGAATTTCATCGCTTACATGCCCCTGTCGATCTCGGCCGATTAAGTTCAGAATTTATTCTTTCTTTTTATTTCCTCGCTCCCCTGCGCGTTTCTACCTTTCCTATGTGAAATATAATGCTTTCCTTTTAAAGTGTTTATGGAAAAATATTTCATTGACTTAAACAATACCACTTAATACATTTAAGTTAGTTATCTTCACTAAAGAAAGAAAATAGTGACGACATCTAAACGCTGTTTTAAAAATTAATGCCTATTTGTTTTAGTAATTTCTGTAAAGTTAAGTTATCAACATACATTTGATATAATTAAACTAAGTATTTTTGTAATATAGTTTCACCAAAATACTTTCAGTAAGATTATTAAATCTTTTCCTAGAATCCGGAAGTTTTTAAAGTAATATCGTTGTAACTCTAATGAACATCACTAGTTAATAACATGTTCACTTTTATATCATGGGCATGATAAAGTGAAGTGAGTTGATTTAATGTATGAATCGATATTATCGGACAGATTATTACTAAGCTAACTAATGAAATACAGCTTTATGTTAGCAGGAATGGAAAAGAAGTTTCTTTGATTTTTATGACTATTTTCTTTTTTAAGGCAATCTATAATTTTTTAAACATAACCAAATAAAACCGGGAAATATATTTCTAATCTCCTCAAGGCGAAAATATGCTGGTTGTTTCTTATCACTTAGCAGTACTCATTAGGTAATCCATCACCTGCTATGATATAAAAGATAATTCCGATTTACTTTATAATCTTCACACCTCACATGAACCTGTTGCCCGTGAAATTGTCATCCAAAATAATATGACATTAATATGGTGAACTAGTTGATACCATATTGCATTTTGTGTAGTGAAATTATTGAACCTGGTTATTCTAATAAGTGTGTAGTACTAGTAAATTACTAATCAAATAGCAAAAAATATCTTAACAGTAAAAGGAGTGTGGTATACATTTTTGCTAAAAAGCATTAAATTCCTTTAATAATCGATACGATTCCAAAAGAAGATGAGTTATTAAAAAATTTTATCTATGACAGTTAGGAGATAGTTCCACTCTAATTCTTCATAAATCTATTCTCCATCCTTAATTGGATATTGTTTACTACCAGAGTCAGCAAGCTAAATCTCCTTAGCAGTATCCAATTTCTCTGAGCAGAGGGGAATAGTTTAAATAGTATTAAAAGAGTTGTTTTCTAAAACCAATGTGATTCATATGTCGACTTTGTATCTTGACTATCGTTAAAAACTGATTCAATCAGATTCGTCGTTCTTATTGACGTCCAGTGTGCTGACGGAACGTAATAAAATGCCAGCATTTTTTGCTGTTTTCAGCTTCCTCATCGCTGCAGGATACTTCACTAAAAACCTTGCCAATAAAACATCAAAGGCTTTATCAGCGGCATCACAGTTTCTTCTATCAAAAACCTCCCTATTAGTTCACCTTAAATTTTCGGTTAGATGCTTTTTGAGAATGAAGATAGCATATGAGCTGCTTTATATATCCAATAGAGTTTTGTATTACGTATCCTGAAATATCTTGCTATTGTATTCCAAAAACCAAGATCACCATCTCTATAGGAAGATTAAAAGATATAGTTAAGTCCATATGTTCGTAATCCATTGAAAATTAAACCTAAGTTCGCTTCTGACTTTCAATAATGCTCTTCAAGTGCAATGAGAGGATCCTTACATCCCATGTGAACTGTCGCTAATAATGAGCAACAGATAAAAGCGATCAGCTTGCTTGGATAGGAGACGGAATATAGCATAAAAACAGAAGTAAACGTAGCATGTATCACTTGAATCATATTGCTACTATTTACCTATGTTTTTCAAGGTATCGATATTTTAATTTGCTCATGGTATGTAGAAAGATTATATATCTTCACTAAAAAGCACAAAGAATTTCCTGAAAATTATCGGTGAAAATGCCTCACCGGTAGCTTAGGGCAGCCTTCTTCACTGATTTTTGTACGTTTTAGGTAAGGTGATAGCAACGATATGTTGAAAGATATTCTGTTTCCACTTCGACCCACTTTTTTAACCTTAGGTACTTTAATCTAAATATTTTTAATACTAGTCTATATGGGGTTCGCTGTAGAAATAATCATTACGGACGACGGATGAAATCCGTAGACAAGGCAGAGATTGAGTATGTTATCGCAGTATGGCTTCAAGCGCCGCTTTAACAGCGATGACTATATCACCTGTTTAGCGTACTATTACGGATTAGTTAATGTAAGTGATCACATATAATCTCTGATTTCGTAGATATTTCTAGTGTAGAGTTTTCATAGCATATAATTTCTTTGTTGTTGAAATCATCTATGAAATCAATTAACAGGAAATATGCCATTACTTCTGAAACCCCTCATACACTAAAATGAATATAATTTGAAGAAGATTTAATAATTTTATTATCAAGATGGTGATGACTGAGTGATCTATAGTGGTACTAAAGCAATTAAAGGCATAACTAGTAGCTTATCATTTATAATATCAATACCTTGAATAGGTTAAGGAAGAGAGTAGCGAAAATAGTCGCGCTATAAAAATCCGTTAAAGAAAATATTTTAGGGCTAACGCTAGTGATTGAACTCTATGTATAACTGCCAAAGAAAAGATTAGCGCACAATAGTTGAGAGGATGACTAACTTTATCAATGATCTCAACAAAACCAAAGTGCTCAAAATTCAAATCATGTATAATGCTGCTGGCTGTAATACTTACTTAAGTAGAGATAAAATTTGATTAGAAAGGCATTGATAAAAAACTTATGCTATAATGACAGAATTAAAATGAGCCATACTACCGGTATCAATTTTTTCGAATATAAAGCTAATAAAGGAAAAGTTGAATCTGATATCCATAGTGTTAAATAACAAAAAACTGAAAACAATTATCTCATGCGTACACTAAGTTATTATTGGAGTCAAATAATTTGAAAATAATTAACCCCTAAATTTTATCATGAAAATATTTATTTAATATCTTGGCAGGTTATTACCAAAATGTTAAATAGATTTAGGAAGTCGCTTAAACTTATCTCGTGGTTGGTGTGCTGTCAAAAAGCTGTGCTAACTTAAATACTGTATTGAAGATATTACTAAATATACTGATGAAATTGATAATATACTTTCTGTTTATTTAGGTGCAGATGATATCCTAATCAATCTAATATATTTTTATAAATTGCTAAAGTTATTTAACCTCAATATATAAATCAGATATTTAGTAGTGACACAATTTATTTATGCATATTAAGTGTTACTTTTCCGAAAAATAGTATGATTTTTTTTTGAATAATTTAGAGTTAATTTTGAACCAATATTTCATAGACTACAAAGGAGTTTTACTACTCAATACTGATTGAGGCATTCCTAATTTGCGCAGTAAAATATTGATGAAGAATGATCTAAAAAGCTTGACCAGAATTGATATGAAAGATTTGTAACTGTATCTTTTATGTATCCATTAAATAACTCACCATATCATTTGTTTGAGGATGGTTCGGCTGGCTAAAAAAATGCTATTTTACACAAAGTTCTGTATACAAACAACCGAATTCTTATTTTTCTGGTAGCTGAAAATTTTCTCAAACTAAAAGGTAATCTGTAAATTTTTTCCGTTCTCTTTAAGTATCTGATGGATAGCCGTGGGGTATATAGCTTGGTTAAGATTACGTAAAAAACGTCTAGCATTATTTTAGTCTTGTGTAGATAGATAAAAACATATCGAATGAGTAGAGCTATATCTACGAAAATAACGTTGTAAAGTTTAGTTTGGTATTCACGGAAGAAATTTCACATCTACATGCAGATAAACACTCAGTATCTTTTAAACGCTTTACATTTCGTTTTTGGTGCTTTCTTTGCTTATTCCATTCAAATTTCCCTCCATCTCCAGGTAAACAGAGATCCAAGTGAGATCGAGATAGAATGTGAGGTTAAGATGTTAGCGTACGAGGAGACTACCAGCAGATCGTCGAAAGGAAGAAACGTTTTTCAAAAAATTACTATGACTTTTCTTTATCGGACGATAGCGTCGTTGACAAACAGTGAAGATATTAGGTTGTTCTAAATAGATGTAGGCTTTTGCTGATCTGAATGGCAGTATTGATTTTTAGGTGTTGTTTTGCCTGACAATGCATCCTTATTATCATGATATTTTGCCATTAACTTATATACTCATAACCATCTTTCTATAAATAGAGCTGTATGACGAGGGTTTATATAATGATTTAAGACCAAACAATTAGGTAAGATCAAACTATTTATTAATAGGCTTATTTCGTAAACTGGTGAAGTGGATAAAGTAAAAATTTCTATCAGATAAAAAATTGGCAAGCTCAGATTATTCAGACATCATGTTTTCTGTTAAAACAGAAAATTGTAATTCTAAAAATATAAGCAAAAATTAAAAAAAAATTTAATATGTCATAGTTAAGATATCGTGAAGAATTTAAAATTCTTAAAGAAGCTTGCGCTAGCTATTGATTTTATCTTATGTTAACTAACGGTATTTAGTTAAAGTATTGTATGGAAATTTTAAAAATTATATTAATGTTAGTGTAAAAATTACTCCTCATATTTATAGCTCTATCATCGATAGAGGAACCGGCATACCCGTTCTTATTATATTATAGACCTTATTGATGATAAATAATCAGTTTATTAATTCTGTTGCACTCTAAATGATTAAAAAGTAAAACCCCATTGTAAATTCACTCATAATGGGGTTTTTAATATTTTAGAGTCAGTTGATAAGCCGGGTTCTGTCGTGGACAACCATTCATCTAGGTCAGTACTTGCGCACTAACTCAAGCAGCCTACCCGGGTTCGATGCGGGCCGCATCTAGCGAACCCCTATTTGGCCTTGCTCCGGATGGAGTTTACCGTACCGCAAAACTGTTACCAGTTGCGAGGTGCGCTCTTACCGCACCCTTTCACCCTTACCTGTTCTTAATAGTCATCGGCGGTTTACTTTCTGTTGCACTAGTCGTAGGCTTTCGCCTCCCAGATATTATCTGGCATCTTGCCCTATGGAGCCCGGACTTTCCTCCCCTCTATCATTATGGTAACTAATAACAAAGCAGCGGTTGTCTGACTAACTCCAATACTAAATTATATGAGTTTAACATTAATTGTATAGTTATTTTATCTTAGCTAGCTAAGATAAAATCTACTTGATTGCACTATCGGTATTAACTTGTTGTTTAAGGACATATTTATATAATACATTCTTTTTTAAACCATAAATTTCTGCTGTAATGGCTACTGCTTTTTTTAACGGTAATGATTGTTGTAATAATGCTAATGTTTTCATCGTATCAAAGGGAATGGCTACGTTACTATCTTTTGCTACTCGATAGCCCTCAACTACCAATACCATTTCACCACGATAACGATTTTTATCGAATTTTACCCAATCAAGAAGTTCTCCAACGGGTAAACCATAAATTGATTCCCAAGTTTTTGTCAATTCTCGAGCTAAGACAACATAACGCTTAGCTCCCCAAATAGCGACCATATCCGCTAATGTATCTAATAAACGATGAGGTGATTCGTAAAAAATAACTGTTCTAGACTCCTCTATTAACCTTTGTAATATCTCTTGTCGAGCCTTCTGTTTTGCTGGCAAAAATCCTTCATAACAAAAGCGATTTGAAGTGATACCGGCAGCAGAAAGGGCTGTAATTGCTGCACATGCCCCTGTTAAAGGAACTACCCGAATATCTGTTTGTCGACAGTACTTTACTAAATGACAACCAGGATCATTAATTAGCGGTGTTCCCCCATCAGAAACTAATGCTATACTTAGTCCCTGTTTTAATTGAGGAATTAATTGATCTGTTTTTTTTTGTTCATTATGCTTATGTAAGGACATCATACGAGTATTAATACCAAAATGCTGCAATAATAAATATGTACGCCGAGTATCTTCAGCTGCAATAAGATCTACTTGCTTAAGAATCTGTAATGCTCGCAGAGTGATATCATCCAAATTGCCAATAGGAGTTGGCACAATATATAGCGTTGATATCATCTCTACCTCTTTAGATTGGTTAGGTTTATTCATCGTTTATTACAAATAATTAATTAAAATTAATCAATGATAGCTACATTACTGGAAAAGTATCTATTCTTAAATATTTGTTAAAAACAGTTTAATCTGTATAGCAATACTATTCTTACTTTTATTAGTAAGATGTCATTTCTAAGAATTATTAGCAAATGTGGTGTTTTAGTTATGTTACATTTTACTCTGATGCTTCATAAATCTGTTATTCATCCTTAAATTGGGTGGAGTTTACCATCAAGGTCAAGCAGATTGAATTCTCCTGAGTTGCTTTTAACTTTCTAAGGAGACTATAGTAGCTTAAACATTATTGAAAGGATTGTTATTCTTAAAGCATAATTTTTCGCAAGGCGGATCTTCATAACTTCACTATATCAAAAAGATAATTCAATTAAATTTATCGCTCTTATTGATGTCCAGTGCAATGACGGAGAAAGGGATAGAATACCAGTCGTTCTTCTCGATTATTCTCCAGCTTCTTCATCGCTGCAGAATACTCTGAAAACCTTACTAACAAAGCATTAAAGGTTTTGTTAGTGTCATTACGGCTATCTCTGCTAACTTGAGCTCTCGGTAAAAGCTTAGCCTTAATTTTCGGTTGCATGCTTTTGAAAAGTGAAACCAGTACATCACCTTTTTATATACTAAACAATATTGTGGCGTTGCATGTTCATAAATGTCTTTGCCATTATATTCAATATTAAGAGCACTATCTTTCGTAGTAACTATAGGAGATATAGTTAAGTTAGGCATTCGCGGGTTCATTAATAAGTTCGGTTTAGTTCGCCTCTGATTTTTAATCTCTATTTTTAACCGTAATTAGATCTTTAAGCTCATCCTCAGTAACACCGATTTGACAGAAGAAAAGGTAGTCATCTTGTCTAACAGAATGACATATGCCTTCAGGCAAAAAATAAACGTAGCGCGTATCGCTTAAATCATGCAGGTACTCACTCTTGCCTATATTTTCAAGTTTATTGATGTTTTAGTCTGCTAATGATGCTGACAGAGAAACTATGTGTTTTTCACTGAAAAGTCCAAAGAATTTCGTAAAAATCTCCGGTGTATTATAAACAATATACCTTGCCGATAGGGTCATGGTAGCAACTCTTCGCTACTTTTACACGCTTTAGATAAGGCGGTAATAATGAGCTGTTAAAGTATATTCCACCATTACCGCTGTGATCTCATTTCTCTGATCTTAGGGCACCTTAATCTCAATATCGTCATACCCGTCTGTATAAGTTTACTGTGGTAAAAATCGTTATAAACGACCATAAAGTCACGTTAAGCATGTTTGCAGCTTGACTTTTAATCTCAGTTTTAAAAGCGATGCTATTAGCTCCCTCCTTGGCACGCTATTACGGATGAGTTAGTGCAAATGGAATAAATAGGTAATATCTAGTTTTATGGATACCTAGTAGCCTAGGCCTTTCATAGCACCTCATCTTTTTATTGTTGAAATCATTCACGAAGTTAATTAGTAAGGGAATACCACCCGTAACTATCTCAAAAACTCTATACACCAGAAATGAATATAACTCTCTAGCTCTTGCTGATCTCATTCCTTTACTTATTAATATGATTATAGTTCTTAAAAAAAGTATTTTCTTTGCAGGCTTTGATAAGCAGGTAATATACAGTTAAGATAACTGACAGCTTCTGACGAAGACATAACCCAGACACGCTAGATTTTATTCAATAACTTCTTAAGAATTTCAATACGCAGTTAGCAGAAATAGGTATGAATTTATTAAATAAACAACAAAAACTTATACATTTCCCCATTTCCTATTAAAATAGCATGTATTTATTATTTTAATAAACCCATTTCTGCACTAGCTTCTAACTCAGAAGCGACTATTATGAAATATACATATTTATATACTGATTGAACTATTATTAGTATTGCTCCACCGTTTTAATACTATTTATTTTGCTGATAAAATTCATGTGATTAATGAAGAATAAGTAGTTAAATTCAATAGCCATGATATTCTACTTAAGTTAAATAAATTTTATGTTTAACTTTGGTATTAAGAAATAGGGAAACATAGCTAAAATTAATGCTTAAAAGTAATTCAAGTTGCTAGTTAAAATAATATTTTATGTTTTTTTACTGACTATTTCTAACTTTACTTACTGACTAATAGATTGCTTTATCAAAAGATAAATTTTATCTGATAGTAGCGATAGTTATCTTGCTAGAGTATGATTGTTTTAAGTAAATAGAAAATTTCTATTAAAATTTAAATTTATGAAAAAGAGCAGATTGATTTACAATCCCTGATTTATTCTCCGATGAACTTAGACTAATGGCGTTCGAAAACCAATTCTTTATCTCGACATGAACAATTAAAAATTAATAAACGTAATTAGTTAAAACGTGATATAAGCAAAAAGATTGTACTGTATTAAATTAAAAATTAATTAGCGTTCTATTGCGCCACTAAATATGCTAGCTCAAGAATAAAAATAAGCTATAGTGAATTAATAAAACCAATATTATTGGTTTTATTGTCAAAGAAAAATCGATGAATTGCAGTTTTACTGATTTTTTTCTTAAAATACATGAAATTGATGAAGTTATGCAGTTAGTTTAGAAAACTAACGATCAATTAATTGTTAATTAATCTTATTGTTATTATATTTATAATTATTACCGTTAATAACGATAAGATTAAGATAACAAAATAACTTTAATTAAAATTAAGAGGTTTATTTACTTTATGGCAATAATAGGTATCTTCTTTGGTAGCGATACTGGCAATACAGAGAATATTGCTAAAATGATCCAAGAAACTCTTGGTGGCACTGATATTGCTGAAATTCATGATATTGCTAAAAGCAGCAAAGAAGATGTTGAAGCATTTGATATTTTACTATTTGGTATTCCTACCTGGTATTATGGTGAAGCGCAGTGTGATTGGGACGATTTCTTTCCGATATTGGAAGAAATTAATTTTACTAATAAGTTAGTAGCTATTTTCGGTTGTGGCGATCAAGAGGATTATGCGGAATATTTCTGTGATGCTATGGGCGCTGTGAAAGAGATTATTGAACATAACGGTGCTATCATTGTTGGGAACTGGTCAACAGAAGGTTACCACTTTGAAGCATCAAAAGGACTTGTTAATGATACCAATTTTATTGGTCTTGCCATTGATGAAGATAGGCAACCAGAACTAACCGCTGAGCGGGTAGAAGTCTGGATAAAACAAATATCTAAAGAGTTAAATTTGATAGCTACAATTGATAGCTAGCTGTCAATATTTTTTATTTATGATAATTCTTGTAATTTTACAATGATATTATCACATCTATTTTTGTAAAATAGTTTTATATAAATAGTATATCTATTATCAATGTTTTGATATTAGTGAATTCATTGCTAATGCTACAAGGTAGGATCCGCATGACCGACAACAATAAAGCATTAAAGAATGCAGGGCTTAAGGTAACACTTCCACGTTTAAAAATTTTAGAGGTATTACAAGAGCCCGGATGTCATCATGTCAGTGCGGAAGATCTTTATAAAAAACTTATTAATATGGGGGAAGAAATTGGCCTCGCAACGGTTTATCGTATTCTAAATCAATTTGATGACGTGGGTATTATTACTCGCCATAATTTTGAGGGCGGTAAATCAGTTTTTGAATTAACACAACAACATCATCATGACCACTTAATTTGCTTAGACTGTGGCAAAGTTATTGAATTCAGAGATGAATCCATTGATACACAGCAAAAAAATATTGCAGAACGTCATGGTATTAAATTATCTAATCATAGTTTATATCTATTTGGGCATTGCTCCAAAAAAGATCATTGTGATGAAAATAATTTGGAGCACCTTGTTTGCAATAGTAAAGAAGAAAAATAATCCTAGCTACTCACTAATTTTGTTATTAATCAGTTAAAAACAAAAAAAAATGGTAATCTAGTTTCTCCTTTTACTATATAGTGAAGTAATTGTTTCATTAGATTATTTTACTTTTTAACCTTCTTGTTCATAGTTAAGAAATTAACTATGCTTGATAAATTTTAATGCGCTACTAAAATTGCTATTTTTATTAAATACTTTGGGAAAGTATTAACTTTACTGATATAATCAATCGCAAAATTTTATCCATCTTCAGAAGAAGATTATCTTCGAGATAATAGTGATTAATATCGTACATGACATTCTCTAAATCTAGACTATCATATTGCTTTAATAAATATCACGCTGTAAAAAACCTAAGTTAAGTTGAAGGCTACTAAATATTATACTGGAATATTTTTTTGCTAGATATTTTAGCTTTTAATGTCGCATAAATCGCTAAATCACCAACCTAATAAATAATCACTAATTAAAAGCTAACATTCATTTATAATTCTTTATCAATTTGAACTAATTATTCTAGATTATCCATTAATTGAATAGTCTACTTATATTAAGTCATTGTCTTTATATTGTTAATAACATATACATTTTATATAATGTAGAGCTAAATCACTTACATATCATAACCGGTGGTTGTATAAAAAAATCTAAATTAAATTTTCTGCACAATCTTATTGCAGAAGGGGGTAAGCTAGTAATTCAGTGTAACTATTTTTAATAGTCCATTTTATGGATGAAGTTTTTCTACTAGTCATTTTAAACATAAAATCGCTAATTTAGCGATCAATTCTTCACTAAGTTGCTTTAAAATTTTTTAATTTACGCATATAAAAAATTAACTAGCAGAATAACTTTTGATAAAGTTATTTACTGCTTACTTTATCTATTTATAAATTTAACTTTTGAAAATATGCAAACCCTTTAATAGTTTTTTCTGATATATCCGAGAATAATACTATTATAAATACTTTTTAATGGATAGGTAAAACTAATCTTAGGTATCACATTTAGGATGAATGTATGGTTTTTTAAATAATTCAAGATTTAACTTTAAAGTAATTTTTCATGAATTATGGTTATTTCTTGTATATAGATTTTATAGATGCTGACGTATTTTGCAATTAATTTCATGGATAATTTAAAGAACAGAGAGATGATATACCATGAAAATCTACTCTATAGAGTATCTATGAAACTAGAGATATTACCTGATCTCTTGCATGAACTTATTCGTAATAATACTAGGTGCTGATAGCACCACACCGCTGTTGAAACTGATCTCAAAACTATGCAACAATAAGATGTTCAACCTCACTTTATCGTCGTCTGTAATAGCTTTTACCACAGCAAACTTATATAGATTGTTTATTGGCAATGTTGAGATTAAAAATAATTAAGAATCGGAGGAAGCGTCTGTAGTCGGTAACGTAATATCCTTCAGGAACTTCTTAGTACCACTTTATCTAAGGGTGAAAAAATCTCGAATAAGTTCATGGCATAGTGTTCTACGAATATCCACCGGTAATTTTCAGAAAGCTCTGTAGGCGCTTCTTGGTGAAAAGCACATAATCTCTTTGCCAAAGTACCATCAGTAGACTAAAACAGCAATGGGTTGAAGAGCATTGCCAATGGTAACT
>JBQMRP010000067.1:0-652 GCA_052174455.1 Arsenophonus sp. NC-PE1-MAG3
CTGCTCGGTAAAACCACAATTTTACAACAACAACAAACAGGGGAATGTATAAGTTGTGTACACGTGTGCGAAACAGATACCAAGAAGTAACAGAACTCTTATTGGTAAGGCACGAACGACCCTTCTGAAATACAGAGAGGAAACGTAAGCGGTTATCCATCAAATCATATTAACTAATTGATAGTGTCTGACACTGCGCTAATTACGTTGTACGCTGTAACTGGGTCGTGATTACACAGTGAGTCAGATTACCACCTGCAGTGCACAAGATAAATGAAGAGTTTGAAGAGCGCTAGGGGTCACTGTGTAAGCGACGATTCCTGTCAACATTTTTAACTTACGTAATTAAAAGTACACGACACAATTTACAATACAAGGTTAATACATAGGTTTTTTTTCTGTTGAGGCTTAAAGTAGAAACACCACGATGAAACATATTAAATAAACGTTTTGAAGAATCAAGCCAATAATCGGTCAGTTCTATAATTCTGAGTCATGTTATATGTAGTTCTAATATTCTGTACTTCTAACGAATTTAACTAATCAAATGGTGGAATCAAATTACATCATTATCAGCATTGCGCTCCGTTATTGATAGAGATGGTAATGAGCTTTATCAAAGTTATCCATCTGCAGAGCGAGCAGTATCTCC
>JBQMRP010000068.1:0-567 GCA_052174455.1 Arsenophonus sp. NC-PE1-MAG3
ACGTAAAAATTCGACTATTGTGTGTGTGTGTGTGTGTGTGTGTGTGTGAGAGAGAGAGAGAGAGAGAAAGAGAGAGGGAGAGAGAGAGAGACAGATAGAGCGCATTGTGCCTCTTGCATCTATTTCGTGTGTACAGAAAATACAAAAATAATCACAAATAGTTACTGAACTAATTTTTTGGCGGTGTTTTCATTTTCTTATCCTTGACAAGTCGATGTAATATGTTTTGCATGACAACTGTTTATTCACATTTTCGTCTGTTAAGAGAAATTCACTAAAAGCTCTCAACAATCATATGTATTAGGCTACGTTTAGTAACCTGAAGACGGTTGTCGATTTATTGACGGCCGAAACGTTGCGTTACCTTTTCAAAAATACCAGTGACGGCAACAGTCCTGCGACATTTAAATTTTAACAAGACCTCTCAAATCATACAATAGCTTGTGAAAACATAATACATTAATTTATTTTCATTAAAAATTGAAACCGAATAACCTCGGCTTTCAATATTGAGTGCTAAATTACATCCCATAACAGCCATACCAACTACACCAATTTGTTGTTTTG
>JBQMRP010000069.1:0-548 GCA_052174455.1 Arsenophonus sp. NC-PE1-MAG3
GCTAAATCTGATCTGAAGTCAGTGATATCATTTGGTATTTTACATAATCTTGACGAAATAGGTAGCGATACCTGGAAATAATATGGTTTGTCCAACACCTCAAAGATTGACATTAGCACTAGTTGGAAAGCAGATGGCAGTCAGTTTTAAAAAAAACATAAAATGCGGCAACAAATTCAAACGCAGAGTTCATCAGCCTAGGCTTCATCATAATTTCCGTGCATTTTCTGTGTAAGTATATACAATATTAATTTAGTGATTTGTTACAAATAATAATGTAGAATACAGTAAGCAATTAATTGTAAATTAAAAGTGCTGGGAGAGCGTATGCAGTTCTGTATATAATATTCATGTTTATATGTATATGTAACTTGTGGGAATAGGCCATTTGAACCATATAAATCAATTTGTCAGAGAAATATGTACACTGTTTATGGTATGTGTGTAAAAGATATACAGATATATAAAATACAACTCTTGCAAAGAATATCACATTGAAGGGAAACAGTAGAGCATCTTGTAACAGTTGTAAAATGTTACAGTCTGTT
>JBQMRP010000070.1:0-4874 GCA_052174455.1 Arsenophonus sp. NC-PE1-MAG3
GAATTCTATAGCTTCCCGTCAGAACACTGTGGTGTCAATAAGAGCAACAAATCTGATTCAATCAGATTTTATGATAGTAAAACTACGAATCTGACACGCGAAGCACTGTAGTTCGAGAAAACAACTCTTTAAATCCTATTTAAGCTGTTTTCTTTTCTCAGAAAAGATGAGACTAACTAAAAAGATTTTTAACTTCTAACCCTGTGGCGTAAAACAACATTCAATTTAAGAGATGAAGAACAGATTTATGAAGCATCAAAGTGGAAGGTCTCCTGAACCGTCGTGCAGGAGATTACTAATAAATTATTGCATAATGATGGTGCTTTTATCATTATGATGTTTTGCTCTCAATGCTATATCCTTAAATATCGATCCTATCATGAATAGGACTGAGCGACAAGGAGTCTATCTAATGAATAATCTGTAGAACTAAATACCTATTTTATTTTCTAAATCAATTAATTTGCACCATTAGTTATTATTTTATTTGTCATGGTCTTTAAAGACTTTTTTACGTATTTTTTTCAATTCTATTAGCAACTTTAATTGATGAGTACTAAGATAATTTAGTATGATTTAGTTAGGATTGCTGTTTTAAGTTTATTAAACATATATTTAATTTCACTTTTAGATTAATCAGAAAACTGATTGGATGAATGATATTAAATGTTTTCTCATAAACTGCTTTATACCTCCCTCACCGAATTTTTCCGCTACTTCGTTCTTATAATCCGGTAGAATATAAAATTTAGCATCTATTTTTTAGTGAAAAGTAATAACTTTTCTAATTTATCAGTACTTATACTAAAAACTTTTAATATTAATTTGTTTTAATTTATTCATCTCGTCACGTAATCAATACGATTGTATCGTACACAGCCAGACATCATTGCTTTAGGATAAAATAAATTAAAATTCGTTAACAACGATGACAAGATAAATTGATTATTTCGCTATCTTAGTCAGGAAGGCTAAATTAAGAAACCTTATCTCCGGCTTTTAGTAGCTCATTAAATTCTTTCTATTTAATTCTACATGTTATTACGATTTACTGATAATACTAATTATTCCTTAGATATTTAATTTGTGCACAATTATTTAAATCTATTTTGCTAATTCATTTATTATCATCAATAAGACCTTAAAATTTATATAAATCTCAAATTATTCATTATATCTGTTTGTTACTGATTGTATTTTTGATATCAGTTAGGCTAGATTTAAATTATGAATGATAAATATAGTTATTAGAAAATCTGGTGTATAGATAATTAGGCTGTATTTTACTATAATACTTCATGAATCTCTTCTCCATTCTTAAATTAGACGTTGTTTACTACCAAGGATTAAAGCAAGCTAAATCCTATTACCTGTCCAGATTTTATGAGCAGACTGTAATATCTCTTAAATCCTATTAAAAGAATTGTTTTTAACTATAATGCTTGCGTGTCGAATTCTTAGCTTCAAACTGTCGCAAAAGCTGATTTAATTAAATTCATTATTCTTAATATGTCCAGTGTGCTAATGGAGAGTCGTAAAATACCAGCGTTCTTTTCGATCTTTTCAAGTTTTTTTCATCGCTGCAGGATGATGCTTCATTGAAAATCTTACCAACAAAACATCAAAGGATTTATTATGGGCATCACAGATCTCTGCTAACCAGAGCTCCTATAGCTCAAGCTTTAACTTTTGATTAGCTACCTTTGTGGAGTTATAGGTAGCACATCAGATATTTTATGTAGTTAATGGCGTTGGTGTTACATGTCCGTAAATATCTTTTCCATTGCATTCCAAAAACTTAAGGTGCAATCTTCTTCCTATAAGAAGATTAAAGATGCTGTTAAACTACACGCTCGTAAGCCATTTAGAAGTTAAGCTCAATTTTCCTCTAACTCTTGATAAGGATCTTCAACCGCAACAAACTTCTTACCATCCATGGACAATAATGCTAATAATAACTAATAGGCGAAGGCAACCAGCTTTCTTACACAGGACGGTATAGCCATTATCCCAAAAAAATAAAGACAGCGTATATCGCTTAAATCAAACAAAACAGCATTCCATGTACTCTTCAAGCTATTGATGTTTCAGTTTGCTGATGGTGCTGGCAGATAAGATCATGCGCCCTTCATCGAAAAACGCCTCAGTGGGTCCTCCCGTAAAAATCACCGATAAATTATCTTTACAAGTACAGGCATGGTATAACTATTCACTGTTTTTTCAGATTTCAGATAAGACAGTAGCAATAAGTTATTAAAGAATATTCCGTTGCCGCTGGAGAATTTATAAACTTAGTTACTTTAAATATCAATACCGCCAATACCCGTCTTCTAGGTTAACTGTAACAAATAACCGTTACAGATAATAGATGGAAACGCCTATCGATAAAGACGTTGTTGAGTACGTTATTGCAGCATGGCTTTAAGCTCCGCTTAAACAACAAATAATTATCA
Source organism: Arsenophonus sp. NC-PE1-MAG3 (assembly GCA_052174455.1). Classification (GTDB taxonomy): domain Bacteria; phylum Pseudomonadota; class Gammaproteobacteria; order Enterobacterales; family Enterobacteriaceae; genus Arsenophonus. Next base: position 2,454 of record JBQMRP010000070.1, read on the forward strand.
GCTTCTCTACTACTCATTATGGATGATCTCATCCAAAATGATTATAGGTAATATCTGGTTTTGTGGATACCTGTAGGATAAACTTTTTATGCTATATCATCTCTATGATACTAAATTATCTATAAAATTAATCATCAAGATACAGTATGATATCCAAAATCTCATATATCAGAGATAAGCTTATCTCTTAAAAAGATAAGTTTAGCCTAAGAAAAGTTGATTAGATTATCATGTTAATAATGCCAGAACTGGAGATTAAGCATACTTAATCATATTAATCAGTTAGATCTAGTATTAACTACATTAGAGCATCATGATGGCAGAATTCTAATTATTGTAGGCAGTGGATTTAATGCCACTAAATAAGATATGTAAAAATAAATCTTTAGAAAAACTGAGTGTTGTTACTTTGTCTAGCATTAATGCATTATTAGAATAAACCTTTACAAGAAGAACCTTATCAGCCTTTCAAAGGCATTACCAAATAGATCAATTTACCGAAAATCTTATATAATATTCCTTTGCGTACCTAATATTATTTATTACCTATGACAGTTACTAGATTAGAAAAGTTAAGTAATATTATTACCTTTCTTAAAGAGACTAGAGTGATTTAAGTCGTTTGAATCACATTCGTAGATTAATTAATATTAAAAATTTTACTTAACAATATGATGAAACTGCGTTAAATTCATGCTATTAGGTATTAGATATGCATGGGTAATTTCAGTAACATTCAATATTACCACAATTTGATAGCTGAAATATTCATTTTAATTTTAACAAAAAGTGTACTGAAATACATAAATTAAATTATTAACTAAGTAAATTGAATCATAAATTATTTATCTAGCTTAATTCCATTCAAATTAAATTAACCTGATATCATCTAGGACTTATTAAATTTAATATATTGCATACCGATAACATAATTAATATTGACCAGTCAGATCGCGATAGAAAAGGTACTAAAGATCGTTAATTTATAAAAAATTTAGGGAAATTTAATGGCAACATTATTACACAAATCAAAGCTTATCAAGCTTGCAGTACTATCATTTTCTGTACTTTTGATAACTTGCACGAGTAATCAACGTTATAAGCGTCAAGTTAATAGTGACGAATTATATTTAAATATACCTCCGTTAAAAAAATTAACAATTCCTAAAGGGATATCATTACCATTACAAAATGATGAATATCATATTCCGTCAGTTAATAAAAATGGTGATGTAGGTAAGGCATTAGATATTCGCCCTCCTATTCAAATACTCTTATTACTTAGTAACACCCATGCCGAAAATAGTCTAATAGCTAGTCGTTTATTTTTAAGTAATACAGCTGAAAACAGCGCAATTTGGCCGCAAATTAACGATATTTTACAACAAAAAATGATTAAAGTAAAACAAAAAAATGATCTCGATCAATCCTTGATTACAGATTGGATTACCTGGCCACGAAGGGATGAAGATATTCCTATACAAACTCGGCAAAAAACTCAGCTAGATCAACAAAATAATCAAATAATTATAACGGTAACTAATGAAGGTATAAAGCAAGGTGAAAAGAACATCATCGATCCGGTAGAAATACAACGCTATAATGTTTTAATGTTAAATCAACTGATTGAATCAATCAATAAACTACGTAATACCAGAACCAGTTCTAGTATAAAAGATCATTATGCCATTATTGATGTACAAACTAGCAATGATAGCAGTGGATTACCTCAAATCATTGTGCATGCGCCTTATGATATTATTTGGGATAAGTTACCATCAATCCTTGAAAACATTGGTATGCGAGTTAATGATCGTGATAATTCCACGGGATCAATTAACATCACTTACAATGGTATGAGTTATAGTGATTGGCAATTGATTGATATCGATAATTCAACTATAGCGAAGGGTGATTATAAATTACAAGTTGGCGATATGAATAATCATACTAGTTTACAATTTATGACGGGAAAAGGAACAACCTTAACACAAAAACAAAATAATGAAATGATCACAATATTAAAAGCAATACTTAATAAAGTAAGCAATAATTAGTTAATAAAACTGAGTTTATTATAATTAGCTATAACATTACTTATATAAATAAGAGTTATTAGCAAATCTAGTTGTATGGCGATCAAACAAGATACGTTCCATTCTAATAATTCGTGAATCTATTCTCCATCCTTAAATTAGATGTTGTTTTTACAATCAGAGCCAACAACTCAAAGCCTACTTAGATAGCTGCAGCTATTTCAAGCAGACGGGATCACAGCTTAAATAGGATTTAAAGTGTTATTTTCTCGAACTACAGTGCTTCGCGTGTCAGATTCGTAGTTTTACTATCATAAAATCTGATTGAATCAGATTTGTTGCTCTTATTGACACCACAGTGTTCTGACGGGAAGCTATAGAATTC
>JBQMRP010000071.1:0-291148 GCA_052174455.1 Arsenophonus sp. NC-PE1-MAG3
ATCAGGTTATGGAACTGATACACGAAGTACTATGATTTAAGAGAATAACCTTTTTAATAGTATTTAAGCTGCTCCCATCTGCTAAAAAAAGTTAACGCCGACTCAGGAGATTTAACATGCTTGATCATTTTGGCAAAAAAACGTCTAATCTAAGGATAGAGAACAGATTCACGAAGCATCAGAACGGAATGTAGAGTTTAACCATTATACACCAGATTTGTTAATAACTAAAAATAAACTAATTTCTATCAGGATTCAGAGAGATCTCTTCTAGTTATAGAGATAACTGATAATAAATATTTAGAGGTCATGATATTTAGTGATGAGTTATTTAATTTTCTATTAATTTTAATAAAACAGGCGATCGTAAACTGATTAAACAACCATTTTATAAAGGTGTTTTAATCATTTATACAGTAAAAAATGGACATACAAAGTGACGGTTATAAGTTTGTTACCTTGTAACTGCTAACCACCTTGTAGCTAATCTTAGCTTTAAAACAAGTAATAGTTGAAGAGTAGGTAACAGTAGTGTATTGGGATAATGTTTTTGCTGTTTTGTAATATGGTTCTAATTCGGTTGTAGTAGTTTTTCTATTAGCTCAACTTGAAAATTTTATATTCTAAATAAACATGACTAAAAACTGAGTATCAATTAAAACTCGAGGTTAGTTTTAGCCCCCTGGTAATTGATCAAAAAATTAAAATAGGAATTCCTAAAGCTAATTTATTATGTTGTTTTTATCTTAGTTCATTATTTGTGATTTTTATCAGCAGCAGTGTTATAAAATTTCTTTTTAAATCAATTTATTATCTTTTTAATTGCAGGTTATTTGTGGAGTTGTTGGTTTTTTTAGCAAAAATGCACGTTTTTAAGAAAAAACTCTATATAAACCGATCATTTTATATATAGGTTTACTGTTTGATGAATTAAAAGGGAAAGTATGAATGACATAACAAGTCTAAATTCCTATCGTTAGTAACAAGATATTGTTACTAATCTATACAAGAGATACCTTTTTCATAAAACGATTTTCATTTATTTAATGATTCTTTGAGTTGTTTGTTGCTTATATGTAAAATGCATTCTCAAGATTATTATAACAGCTTTCATTAGTTTTAGTTTCTTAGTAAATGGCTAAGCTATCTAAAACTAGTTTTATAAGGCCATTTAGAAGAAGATTATAACCTTGAAAATTAAAAATATAAGAAATTTTTCCATCATCGCTCATATTGATCATGGTAAATCAACATTGTCAGATCGTATTATTCAAATCTGTGGTGGCCTTTCTGATCGTGAAATGGCAGCACAGGTATTAGACTCTATGGATTTGGAGCGAGAACGAGGGATTACAATAAAAGCGCAGAGTGTTGCTCTTAATTATAAAGCTAGTAATGGTGAAACTTATCAGCTTAATTTTATTGATACACCTGGTCATGTTGACTTCTCTTATGAAGTGTCCCGTTCATTAGCTGCTTGTGAAGGTGCACTGCTAGTTGTTGATTCCGGGCAAGGTGTGGAAGCGCAAACTCTTGCTAATTGTTATACCGCTATTGAGATGGATTTAAAAGTTATTCCTGTACTTAATAAAATTGATTTACTTGAAGCAAAGCCTGATCAGGTAGCTGGAGAAATTGAAGATATTATTGGCATAGATGCTCATGACGCTGTTCGATGTTCAGCAAAAACTGGATCAGGGGTGAAGGATGTAATTGAACGACTGGTTAAAGAGATTCCACCGCCAGAAGGCGATCCGGTAGCACCTTTGCAGGCGTTAATTATCGATTCGTGGTTCAATAATTATTTAGGTGTTGTTTCGCTGGTACGGATTAAAAACGGTACGCTTTATAAAGGCGACAAAATTAAAGTGATGAGCTCTAGTCAACTTTATAATGTTGATCGATTGGGTATTTTTTCCCCCAAACGAATTGATCGTCAACAACTAAATTGTGGTGAAGTAGGTTGGTTGGTCTGTGCCATAAAAGATATTCACGGTGCGCCGGTTGGGGATACATTAACTAGCGCTCGTCATCCTGCAATACATATGTTACCTGGCTTCAAAAAAATAAAACCACAGGTTTACGCCGGTTTATTCCCTGTTAATTCTGATGATTATGAAGAATTTAGTGATGCTTTAGGTAAATTAAGTTTGAATGATCCTTCGTTATTTTATGAATCAGAGAGTTCAACCACATTAGGTTTTGGATTTCGATGTGGTTTTCTTGGTTTACTTCATATGGATATTATCCAGGAGCGTTTGGAACGTGAATATAACTTAAATCTTATCACAACTGCGCCTACAGTTATTTATGAAGTTAAGTTAACAAATAGCGATGTTATCTATGTTGATAGTCCCTCAAAGTTACCAGCACTTAATAATATAAATGAATTACGCGAACCAATTGCAGTATGTAGCATGCTAATATCTAAGGAATACATTGGTAATGTTATTACACTATGTGTAGAAAAACGCGGTATTCAGACTAATATGGTTTACCATGGTAAACAGGTGGCATTAATCTATGAAATTCCTATGGCTGAGGTGGTATTAGATTTCTTTGATCGCTTGAAATCTACTTCACGAGGATATGCTTCATTGGATTATAGTTTTATACGTTTTCAGGCAGCTGATATGCTTCGTGTAGACGTGTTAATTAATGGCGAAAAAGTAGATGCCTTAGCATTGATTACTCATCGTTCTAATGCACTATACCGTGGGCGTGAATTGGTAAATAAGATGAAAGATCTGATCCCACGCCAACAGTTTGATATTGTAATCCAGGCTGCAATTGGAACTCATATTATAGCGCGTTCAACGGTGAAACAATTACGTAAAAATGTATTAGCTAAATGTTATGGTGGTGATGTTAGCCGTAAGAAAAAATTACTACAAAAACAGAAAGAAGGTAAGAAACGAATGAAGCAGCTTGGTAATGTTGAACTACCGCAGGAAGCGTTCCTTGCTATTCTTCACGTAGGTAAATATAACAACCGTTGTAAGGAAAGTCATAATGGCTAACACTTTTTCTTTGATCTTAACGCTAGCAACCTTCATTACAGGGATTATCTGGGGAATTGATCGTTTTAAATTAGGACCAGCTCGTAAGAAAAAAATAGCGCAGCAGCAAAAGATTACTGAGGGAAATGTTGAGCAGATACTTTTGGTTGAAAGTGTTCATAAACCATCATGGGTTGATACTTGTTCATCTATTTTTCCAATATTAGCGATTGTATTAATAGTACGTTCATTTATTTATGAACCGTTTCAAATTCCGTCAGGTTCAATGATGCCCAATTTATTGGTCGGTGATTTTATATTAGTAGAAAAATTTGCTTATGGATTAAAGGACCCTGTTACACAAACAACATTATTAGAAACAGGAAAACCTAAACGCAATGATATTGCAGTATTTAAATATCCTAAAAATCCTAGTATGGATTTTGTTAAACGTATTATTGGTCTACCTGGTGATAAAATTGTTTATGATCCTGAACAAAAAGAGTTACGTATATACCCGAATTGTTCAGTTTTAAACTGTATACAAGCGTTACCAATTATATATTCTTCATTAAAAGAGAGTGAATGGACTTTATTTTTTAATATTGACTCTATGATTGAAAGTCAAAAAGGAAGCTACCCAATTCCATTGGGCGAACCAGTCCCAAGTAATGCATTACGTCAAGCAGAAAAAATTGAAAAATTAGATGACATTACCCATGAGATCTTACTTATCCCAGAAGTATATACCCAGGCACGTTATCAACAGCCTGGTTTACCAGCTAATGAATGGATTGTTCCTCCTAAACACTATTTTATGATGGGAGATAATCGGGATAACAGTGCAGATAGCCGTATGTGGGGTTTTATACCAGAAAAAAATTTAGTTGGTCGTGCAGTTATTATCTGGTTTAGCCTTGATAAACGTGAGGGTGAATGGCCACCAACTGGAGTGCGTTTAAGTCGTATTGGTGTAATCAACTAATAAATAATGAGATTAATTAATCATTAATGCTAAAGTAATTTATATAATAATCGATATAGAATATCGCATGATAATTAAAAATTATGTTTTCTTAAAAAATTAAGAAAACCGCTAACGTAATAGTTTTTATAAAAATTGTTTTTTCAGATCTGTTGCGTATGTTTTTTGTAATTTGATAATGAATAATTGGTAGAATATGAATTCTTCTTTAATTGAGTGGTCAAAGCAGAAAGAAATTAAACAGCTACAGCGTAAGCTTGGTTATACTTTTAAACAAACTGAATTATTGAAGCAAACATTAACTCATCGTAGTGCTAGCAGTATTCATAATGAGAGATTAGAGTTTTTAGGTGATTCAATTCTTAGTTTTGTAATTACTAATGATCTTTACCATCGTTTTCCTAAAGTTGATGAAGGTGATATGAGTCGTATGCGAGCAACATTGGTTAGAGGTAATACACTAGCTGAGCTTGCACGAGAGTTTGATTTGGGAGAATGTTTATGTTTAGGGCTAGGTGAATTAAAAAGCGGTGGTTTTCGTCGAGAATCAATATTAGCAGATACTATCGAAGCTTTAATTGGCAGTATTTTTTTAGATAGCAATATTCAAATGACTGAACGAATTGTTTTATCTTGGTATAACACTCGATTAATAGAAATTAGCCCTGGTTATAAGCAAAAGGATCCTAAAACACGTTTACAAGAGTATTTGCAAGGACGTCATTTACCTTTACCGAGTTATTTAATATTTCAAGTTAGAGGTGAAGCGCACGATCAGGAGTTTACTATTCATTGCCAAGTTAGTGATATAAAAGAATCGGTTAAAGGAGTAGGTTCAAGTCGTCGTAAAGCCGAGCAAGCAGCTGCAGAGCATGCATTAAAAATATTGGAGCTTGAATGAGTAAACAAAAAACCTATTGTGGATTTGTAGCCATTATAGGGCGCCCAAATGTGGGTAAATCAACATTATTGAACCAATTATTGGGGCAAAAGGTTTCTATTACTTCACGTAAACCTCAAACAACCCGTCATCGTATTATGGGAATTGAAACAGAAGGTAATTATCAAATAATTTATATTGATACACCAGGATTGCATGTAAAAGAAAAGCGCGCAATAAATCGTTTAATGAATCGGGCAGCAAGTAATTCAATTACTGATGTAGAATTAATTATTTTTGTTGTTGAAGGCATATATTGGACAATCGATGATGAAATGGTGATAAATAAACTGAGTCACTTGCTTTGTCCAGTATTATTAGTGATAAATAAAATTGATAATCTGGTGGATAAAACCCTGTTACTTCCCCATATAGAATTTCTTAGTAAACAGATGAATTTTCTAGATATTGTGCCGATTAGTACGAAAAAAGGTACCGGTATCGATTTTATTACTAAAATTCTTCGTCATAATATCCCAGAAGCGGTACATCATTTTCCATCGGATTATATTACCGATCGCTCACAACGCTTTATGGCTGCTGAAATTATTCGTGAGAAGTTAATGCGTTTTCTCGGCGATGAATTACCCTATTCTGTCACAGTTGAAATTGAGAGATTTGTAGTAAATGAACGCGGTGGTTATAATATTCATGCCATAATTTTAGTTGAAAGAGGTGGGCAGAAAAAAATAGTTATTGGTAATAAAGGTAGCAAAATTAAGAAAATTGGCATCGGAGCTAGGATAGATATGGAAAAATTTTTTTCTACTAAAGTTCATCTTGAACTTTGGGTGAAAGTTAAAGCTGGATGGGCCGATGATGAATATACACTCCGTAGTTTAGGCTATATTGATGATCTTTATTTAGGCGGGTTTTCCGTATACGGTTAATAACGTGCATTTGTTCTTCATAATCGACTTTATAGTGAAGCGAGTTTATTATTAGATTTTTTTTAAAAAAAAGAGGGTCGTATTCGGCTATTACTGAAGGTGTTCATATCTATTAATTTAATTTAATTTAAAGGGCTGCTTATATCTTTATTCTGTTTCTGATTTTGTTCTGGAGAAAGAGAGAAATAAAACGTTGGTGTGGTGTAAAACCGATTTCTTTATCGCTACCATTTTACCAGTGTAGCGATAATGTACAGTAGTTTATATGTTAATGAATTGCTTGTGCAAGTTTTGTAAGATAAATATTCGTTATTAAACACTATTTTGAATATTTTACCTGTTTTTGGATATTAACTGGTAGTGAATATAGGCTTGAACATCTATTACACTGTTTTGAATTATCATTATTATCTGATTTAGGTTATAGTATTCATTTTTATACTGATTAAGTAGTCAGGAATCAGTGATATAGATAGCATGACTTACCGTTATCGAGAAGAAAAAGATTTTATTATCAGTTTAGTTATTGATCATTTGAGTTTTACTAGCAAATAGCCTAAGTGAGTTGTTTATCGTTAGTTTTCTAAATTTGTGATACATTAAGAGCAGTTAATATGTTTTAACCGTATTGTGTTAAAGCTTTATTATGTGAATTCCATTCAAAAACGCACGAGATTTTTATTAATTTATTTTGCTTAAAACGCGTTGAAGGATGGTTATTAAGATCTATTTAATTTTTTTTTAATTCCATAGATAAACAAAATTAAAACTATGAAATGGATAACAGGAGTTAAGCATGGAAGTGTTATTATTAGGCGTTAATATTGATCATGTTGCAACAGTGCGTAATGCACGTGAAACAAAATATCCTGATCCGGTGCATGCTGCATTTCTTGCTGAACAGGCTGGCGCAGATGGAATCACAGTTCATTTGCGTGAAGATCGTCGTCATATTACTGATCGTGATGTTAAGTTTCTTCGCCAGATGTTACAAACTCGAATGAATTTAGAAATGTCAATAACTGATGAGATGATAAATTTTGCCTGCCAAATTAAGCCTCAATTTTGCTGTCTGGTACCAGAACGGCGTGAAGAAGTTACAACGGAGGGTGGGCTTGACGTTATTGGGCAGCAAGAATTAGTTGCAACAGCTCTCAAACGATTAACTAAAGTAGGTATAACAGTTTCTTTGTTTATTGATCCTAATGAACATCAGATTGATGCGGCAGTAAAAATTAATGCTCCTTTTATTGAAATTCATACCGGTGCTTATGCTGACGCTAAGAATGAGTTAAAGCAACAAGAAGAGTTTAAACGTATCAAGCAAGCGGTAAGTTATGCAACTAAAAAAAATCTTAAGGTAAATGCGGGTCATGGTTTAACTTATCATAATGTTCTACCTATTGCTCAATTACCTGATATATATGAACTTAATATTGGCCATGCGATTATTGGGCGAGCACTTTTTAGTGGCATGGTCAGAGCAGTGAGTGATATGAAAAAAATTCTTCTTAAGGCGCGTTGTTAATGGCGATTATTGGATTAGGTACCGATCTGGTTGAAATTGTGCGTATTGAGCAGATAATAGAATATTTAGAGGAGCGTCTAGCAAAGCGTATATTATCTGTTCAAGAATGGCGGCAGTATAAAAATCATTCTCATCCAGTACATTTTTTGGCTAAGCGTTTTGCGGTTAAAGAAGCGGCAGCAAAAGCTTTAGGAACAGGGATCAGAAATGGATTAGCGTTTAATCAATTTGAAGTTTTTAATGATGAATTAGGTAAGCCTGGACTTAATTTATTAGGACAAGCAAAAATATTAGCTGATTCATTGGGTGTGCAACATATTCATGTATCATTATCTGATGAACAAAATTATGCTTGTGCTGCTGTGATTATGGAAAGTTAAATTTTATCAACATGATGTAATAAGATAAATTTATTCCATAATTGTTCTTCTGTTTCGGGGTTATTAGGATCTTTAAGAATGGTATTGCTAATTGGGCAAACGGATTGGCAAGTTGGTTTATCATAGTGGCCAATGCATTCAGTGCAAAGATTGGGATTAATTTGGTAAAACTCTTCTCCCATTGAGATAGCTTCATTAGGACATTCTGGTTCACACATATCACAGTTGATGCAGCGATGAGTAATTAATAGTGACATTTTAAACTTTATATAAAATATGATTAATATCATTAAGTTAATAAAAACTGCATTTATTAGTAGACTATAACCAATAGTAAATTCAGTATATTTTATACCTTAAATAGCAAATTATCACGCTAAAACCATAATATTTATCTTATTTACTAATAACTAAATAGTAATAGTAATAGTATTCTATTTAGTTATTAGTAAATTTAGTGTGTGATGGTTAGATTCTACTATAATGCTTCGTAAATCTGTTTATAGTGAGGAACTTGAATTATAATTTAAGTAAAGTTCAAGAATTATGCTTAATTTTGGTATATGGAGTTTCTGAGATGCTGATGTGTGTTCTGCTAATTGATTTGATAAATGATCTCAATATCAAAGAAATTATATTCTAGAAAACTCTACTCTACAAATATCTCCAAAACCAGATATTACATCTAATTTTTTGCATGAACGCATCTGTAATGATGCGTAATAGCTGTTAATAGACATCGCTCTTAAGGGGAGCTCTAACTCATGCTGAACAACATGCTGAAATGCCGATTTATTGATGGGCGGATTTAAATGCCACTCGTCTGTAACGATTATTTAGTACAGCGAATCATACGGACTGGTATTGGCGATGTTTAGATTAAACTAACTAAGATTAAAATAGGAGATCACACTCGAAACTGAATATGTTTTAAAAATCCTTGTTTACCACCTTATCTGAAGTATGAAAAAATTGGCAAAGAATTACTACCATGCCTGTATAGCTACGAATCATTTCCACCCGTGATTTTCATGAAGCCCTTAGCACACTTCTCGATGAAAAGCACATAATATTCTCTACACACCAGGGGCCATCCTTATCAGGAGACTGATATAGGAATGCTTGAAGAGCATTGGTAATGCTATCTGCGTGATTTAGCGATACCTGCTACATTTATTACTTTGCTAATGGAATATGCCATTCTGTTAGGCAAGTTAATCACCTTTTCCTGCTGTTAAAATCGTCGGTACTGAATACATAAGGGATCTCCTTGCACTTAAAGATAGTTATCAAGAGCCAGAAATATACTGCGCTGAACTTCTGGATAACCGTGCGAGTTCGTAGCTTAGCTGTATTTAGATTTACTATGGGAGAGGTGTATATTTATTTTTTTCAAATTTAATAGTAAAGATATTGCCGGACATGTGGAACTAACATTATTAGCTATACAAAATAGCTAATGCACCAGTTTCACCTCCATAAAGGTATCTAATCGAAGTAATGGTGAGCTAGGAAAGCTACATTACTAGAGAGCCGCGATGCCGCTAATAAATTCTTTGATATTTTGTTGGCAAGGGTTTCAGTAGTTCATTTAGCGATGAAGAAAGTAAAGAAAGATCGACAAGAACTATTAATATTTATTACATCCCGCGTTAGCGCACTGGTCCAATAATAAGAGTGATGAATTTAATTGAATCAACTTTTATGATAATGTGAGGCTATGAAGCCAATGCGAGAAAGCATTACGCTTAAAGGAAACAACTCTTTCAATTGTATTTAACCTGCTCCCATCTGTTCAGAAAACTAGAACCGACTTAGGAGGATTTTGACCCCCATGTCGATCCTGCTGGGTAAATAAGGTCTAATTTAAGGATGAAGAATAGATTCTCGAAGCATTAGAATAGAACATAGCCTGATCGTCATATACCAGCTTTACTAATAATTCCGATTAATGTTAGTCAAAAAATAATTTGAACAATGGTAAAAATTTTATTCATTTTGTTTTTTATGATTTAATTGCGCGGCAATTCTGCCGAAATCATCATAACTTATAATCATAAAGACTATTTTATTATATTAGTATCAATGCTGATAATGTTTTTAATGAAGATTTTATTGTTAAAGTTACAGGTAAAATTATAACTGATAATGATTTTTTATAAATCGCCTTGTTCGGTCGGTCATATGAACATGGTAAAACAAGAAAATTGTTATAAGCTAAAATAAAATATATTTATTTTAATAACGTTTGTATTTATTTTTAATATTAATAATTAATTAGTGATAAATTAGTTAATTAACTGACTTAAAATTACTAAAAATTTATCAGCCTGTTTTTTAGGTAAGGCAATATCAATGTATAATCAATGCTGTGCATATTTGTTCGCTAAAGAGTATACTAAATCACTTTTTAATCACTATTTTCTATCGCACAAATCCAACATGCATAAGTTTGATACTAAAACCTTTCAGGGATTGATTCTAATATTACAGGATTACTGGGCGAATCAAGGTTGCACTATTCTTCAACCATTGGATATGGAAGTTGGTGCAGGAACGTCGCATCCAATAACTTATTTACGGGCACTAGGTCCAGAACCAATCGCTGCCGCTTATGTGCAACCATCTCGGCGACCAACTGATGGGCGTTATGGTGAAAATCCTAATCGTCTTCAGCATTATTATCAATTTCAAGTCATTATTAAACCCTCACCAGATAATATTCAAGAGTTATATCTTGATTCATTAAAAGTATTGGGGTTAGATCTCACTATTCATGATATTCGTTTTGTTGAAGATAATTGGGAAAATCCAACTTTAGGTGCTTGGGGACTTGGTTGGGAAATTTGGATAAATGGGATGGAAGTCACTCAGTTTACCTATTTTCAGCAAGTAGGTGGTTTAGAGTGTAAACCAATTACCGGTGAGATTACTTACGGTCTTGAGCGTTTGGCTATGCATATTCAAGCTGTTGATAGTGTATATGATCTGATTTGGTCTGATGGTCCTTTAGGAAAAACAACTTATGGTGATATTTATCATCAAAATGAAGTTGAGCAGTCGGCTTATAATTTTGAATATGCCAATGTTGATTTTCTATTCAAATGTTTTGAAGAATATCAAAAAGAAGCACAATATTTATTGTCACTGGAAACACCACTTCCTTTACCTGCTTATGAGCGTATTTTAAAATCCGTTCATACATTTAATTTATTAAATGCACGTAAAGCGATTTCCGTCACTGAACGGCAACGTTATATTTTACATATTTGTAACTTAACCAAGGGAGTTGCATCAGCCTATTATGCTACTCGTGAAGCATTAGGTTTTCCAATTTGTAAAAATAAAAACTAAGAGGATCTTATTATATGCAAGAAACTTTCCTGGTGGAAATCGGTACAGAAGAGTTGCCGCCGAAGACTCTTCGTTTATTAGCTGAATCATTTGCAGAAAATTTTAAATATCAATTAAAACAGGCAGAATTGCAGTATAGTGAAGTGATTTGGTATGCCTCTCCCCGTCGTTTAGCATTAAAAGTAACAGATTTAGCTGCACATCAAGCTGATCGTGCAGTTGAGAAGCGTGGTCCAGAAATTAGTCAAGCTTTTTATGTTACAGGTAAACCAACTAAGGCTGCTGAAGGTTGGGCTCATAACTGTGGTATCACTGTGGAGCAGGCAGAACGTTTAATCACAGATAAGGGTGCATGGTTATTTTATCGAGAGACCAGTAAAGGCCGAGAAGCAAAAGAGTTGCTTGTTGATATGGTAACGAATTCATTAAATCAATTATCGACACCAAAACTGATTCGCTGGGGAAATAAGTCAACACAGTTTATCCGACCTGTTCATACTTTAATCATGTTATTGGGTGATCAGCTGCTCGAAGGTGAAGTATTGGGTGTTCAGAGCAGTCGCGTGATTCGTGGTCATCGATTCATGGGGGAGGCTGAACTAACTATTGATTCAGCTGAACAGTATCCTGCGATCTTACGTGAGCGTGCTAAAGTTATTGCTGATTATGAAGAACGTAAAGCCTTAATCAAGCACGAAGTAAATAAGATAGCGCAGCAACTAGGCGGTATTATTGAATTGTCAGATAATTTACTAGAAGAAGTAACATCATTGGTTGAATGGCCAGTGGTATTAACTGCAAAATTTGAACAGAAATTTTTATCAGTACCAGCAGAAGCTTTAGTTCAAACCATGAAAGGCGATCAAAAATACTTTCCAGTTTATGATAAATTTGGGAATTTGATGGCTAATTTTATTTTTGTCGCTAATATTGAATCTTCTGAACCACAGAAAATCATTGCTGGTAATGAAAAAGTGATCCGTCCACGTTTAGCAGATGCTGAATTTTTTTTTAAAACAGATTGTAAAAAACGTTTAGAAGAATATTTACCCCAACTAGAAACAGTTTTATTCCAAAAACAGCTTGGTACATTGCGTGATAAAACCAATCGTTTAGAAGTTTTATCTGGTTGGATTGCAGATAAAATTGGTGCAGATGTTAATCATGCTACTCGTGCGGGTCTGTTGTCCAAATGTGATTTAATGACCAATATGGTATTTGAATTTACTGACATACAAGCTATTATGGGAATGTATTACGCCCGTCGGGACGGTGAAGCTGAAGATGTAGCAGTAGCAATAAAAGAGCAATATCAACCCCGTTTTGCTGGTGACCAATTACCATCTAATCATGTCGCTGTTGCATTAGCACTAGCTGATAAAATAGATACTCTGGTAGGTATTTTTGGTATTGGCCAACCACCTAAAGGTGGTAAAGATCCCTTTGCCTTACGTCGTGCTGCGCTTGGTGTGTTGCGTATTATTGTTGAAAAAGGTTATGATTTAGATTTATTAGAGTTAACGCAGCAGGCGGTTGAGTTGTATAGTAATAAGCTAACCAACAAAAATGTTGTTGATGATGTTGTTAAGTTTATGTTAGGACGTTTTCGTGCTTGGTATCAAAAGCAAGGGTATCGTATTGATACTATCCAAGCTGTTTTAGCTTGCTGGCCAACTAAACCGGTAGATTTTGATGCTCGTATAAAAGCGGTTACTCATTTTCAGACTTTAGAAGCGGCAAAAGCGCTGGCAGCGGCTAATAAACGAATTTCTAATATTCTAAATATATCAAATGAAAAACTAAATAAGAATGTTTTCATGAGAGTATTAAAGTCACCCGAAGAGATCACATTAGCGGCTCATCTAATTGGTTTACAACATAAGCTGATACCGTTATTTGCTGACGGGAAATACCAGAGTGTATTAATCGAATTGGCTTCACTGCGTGAAGCTATCGATGCTTTTTTTGATAATGTAATGGTTATGGATGACGATCAAATAATAAGGATTAATCGTTTAACCCTACTAAATCAGTTGCGTGATTTATTTTTACAGGTAGCAGATATTTCTTTATTACAATAACTTATTCAGCGAATAAAAATCTATTGAATTAATCTTCAAAGGTTTTTTATTTAAAATTAATCTATTTTTTTTCTAAAAATAGATTAATTTTAAGATTATTCTTATTTCTAGTGTATGGGGTTTTAAGGATGATGGTATATCCTGCTGATTGATTTAATTAATGAAGTCAATAATAAAGAGATATATCATATAAAGTGTACCTTACAGAGGTATTTATAAAATTAAATATTACCTCTGATCCTTGAATGAACTCATTAGTAATAGCGTGCTAGGAGGTAAGCTGATAGATACTGTTATTAAGGCAGTGTTCGAATCTATTCTGCGATAACTTTCCCACCTCGCTGCTTTATCTATAGGTGTGATCCGTTATCTGTAACGGTTATTTACCGCAGCCAAACTACAAGACGAGTATTGACAATATTGAGATTAAAGTACCTAAGATTAGTTTGGATCGCAGTGGCGACAGAATATCCTTCAAGAGCTCGTTGCTATCGCTTTATCTGAAGCGTACAAAAAGCGGCGAATAGTTGCCTACTATATGGGTTATCTAGAATTATTAGCAGATCTGATATTATGAATGGGGGCGCAAGGCTACGCTCTACTCTGATATTTTATAAATCTGTTTTTATTCTTAATTAGACATTGTTTACCACTAGAGTTACAGCAGATTAAACCCCTTATAGCAGCGGTTCCAGCTATTTTGAGCAGATAGGAGTCAGTTTAAATAGGATTAAAAGATTACTTTCCTCGAACCACAGCGCTTCGCGCATCAGTTTCATACCACTCACTGTCACAAAATTTAATTTAATTGGATTTGTCGTTATTGTTGACGCCAAATGCGGCTGATTGATGAAAAATTGTAGAATACCAGCCATTCTTCTGAATCTTTTTTTCAACTTCTTTAAATCGCTGTAGGATACGCTGAAAACCTTGCTAATAAAGCATTAAAGGCTTTATTAGCGGTATCACAGCTCTCTTGCTAGTTATAAGGACCTTTTTTTCTTCAACTTAGTCTTAATTTCGATTGTATGGACTTAATGGAGTGAAGGCGGCACATTAGTTATTTTGTATACCCAACAACATTAGTGCTGCATGCCCAGGAATATCTTTGTTATTTCATTCTAAAAACTAAGGACATCGTCTTCCGTAGCAGCCCTGAAAGATGTAGTTAAGTGATGCGTTAGCAAGTTCATTAATAAGTTCGGTTTAGTTTACTTTCGATTTTAGTATGATCTTTGATCGAAAAAAACTCTTTACATCCATCTTCACTACGCTAATATAACTAGTAGGTAAAGGCAATCAACTTGCCTGACAGGATGACGTATGTTTTCAGCCAAAAAATAAACGTAACGCATATGCTTAAATTACACAGCTACTATTGCCTGTTACTCTTAAGCCATTATTATTTCAATCTGCTAATGAGCACTGAAGAAAGAGTATATTTTTCAATAATTTTTTAAAATGTTATTGGTAGAGAAATTTCTTATACTGTATAAAAATTTTGCTATAGAAGTTGCTATAAAAGTAAACAGTTATAGATCAAAGAGACTCTTCCTTACTTCCTGTTAACATAAAGCTGCATCTAATTAGATAGCTTGGTTATAAGCTATTAGATGATGTGATTCACATATTAAAGTAACTTATTTGACTTTGTCTTGCCAATGTTATCACGCTAAAAATAATATTTACTTGGGACAAGTTACACAGTAATATCGTTGCGAAATCCACGATTGCAGAAAACATTTAATAATCTTATTGAAAATCCTCTGGTGAAACTAGATCATAAGGATAGATGACTTAATTATCTATGATGTAACTTGAGTAGCTTAACTTTACGGAGAGTGAATAAACAAACAGGTATTTATTTGAAAGCAGCGTTTAGATGTTGTCACTTTTACATTGCTTCAACGGAGACAGCTAATATAAATGCACTAAGTGCTATTGTTGAAGTCGACAAAATATTTTCCCTGAATTTTTTAAAGGAACCGTTCTATTTTACATAGAAAAGTTAGAAAACGCAAGAGAAGAAAAGAAAAAAAGAACGAATTGCGCTCTTAATTGCCCAAGATTAAGAGCGTTATGTGAGTAATGATATTTTTGAAGAGTTTAATGTAGAGTATATTATTCGTTTTCTTGGCTATTATCGATAAAGAGTCCATCTTTATCTTGGATAGGGCTAAATGGTACGAAACCTTTTCTGTCTAACATAAGATTAATCACCATCGCCTAAATAAGGTTGAGTAATCAGAGAGTTATTTATAAGGAATTTCAGATTAAAAATCTGAGCAGTTATGTCAGTTGATTAAAAAGATGCTTAAATGGATTTCATAATGTAGGGTTTTATTGCTAAATTATTTAGCATGGAAAAAATTCTGTAAAACTACAGTAATTGAAATACAGATGTGCTACAAATTATTCTACAAAGAAGATAATAACCTTTGCCAACATAACCAAAAACTTATTTTTTTCTACGGTAGAACTCTATTAATAGATTAAAGTAATAATGGTTTTAAGAGTAAAGATAATGGTGCCTGTGCGCT
This sequence comes from Arsenophonus sp. NC-PE1-MAG3, assembly GCA_052174455.1. Lineage (GTDB taxonomy): Bacteria > Pseudomonadota > Gammaproteobacteria > Enterobacterales > Enterobacteriaceae > Arsenophonus. The sequence continues at coordinate 15,698 of JBQMRP010000071.1, forward strand.
TCAAGCGATTCCGTTACATTCATTTCTTAGCCCATGGGAGATATGACATTTTGTCAGAAAAGCTGGTCGCCTTTGCCTACTGCTCATTATCAACATTATTCTATTATGACTTGTAAGCACTGATCTTAACCGTATCTCTGGGCTTGCTAGAGTAGATGGCGCTTTTAGTTTTTATGATGTAATGGAAAAGATATTTTTTATACATGTATGACAAATGCTATTAGCTATACAAAATAGCTAACGCAGTGGCTTTAACTTCAGAAAGTTCATGTAAGTGAAAGTTAAGGTTGATCTGCTGGAGATTCTAGCTAGCAGAGAGTCGCGATTCTACTGATAAAGCCATTGATATTTTGTTAGCAAGATTTTTAGCGAAATATTATCCTAGAGTAATGAAGAAACTGGAGAATAATCAAGAAGAACATCTGGAATTCTATAACGTCCTGTTAGTGCACTTGACGTTACTAAGAACAACGAATAGGATTAATCGGCTTTCAAAACAGTTAAAGATACGAAGCCGATGCGAGAAGCACTGTGATTTGAGAAAAGCAACCATTTTAAATGAGTATTGAAACTGTTCCATCTAGTCTTCTTAGGAAAGAGAAGAGCGTAGCACACAATAGTATAAATAGCGCAACTTGCCATACTTTAGGGATGTTCATAATCTGAGTACTATTTTATACTCTGTAAAATATTAATTTTTAGAAATTTATCCAGATGACTCAAAATAAGTCTCCTAGAAATAGTAAACTAGATAAATTAGGAAGATAACACTAGATTTTATATGTTATACCCTGTTTATCAAAGAGATTTATGATCTCCCTCTAGAAATGAATTATGTCAGATTGACTGATTTTTTATCACACACAAAAAGAAGTTATATAGAAATGTGTCAAAAAACCACCCCATTCCCCATTCTTTTTTCAATATGCAAGTATTATCCACCTCTAATCACGATTATTCGTGGTTTTGAGTAAACGCGAGATCCATAGGCTCAAGTTGATGACGCTGGATAAAACTGTATTGATAGGTAATAATTAACAGTATGCTTTCCGATGAATTTATCCCCTATAGGGGAACTAGGAGTAATCCCTTATTTCCCTACCATCTAGGAGAAACATAAAGATGAGTTTGTCGATAAACTTGATTAATATGAACAGGATTATAATTTCTATACCTCTGGTAAAATACTTAGAGGTACATCTCTCGCACAATTAAACTATTTTTACTATTGATGACGGTTGTGAAATAACTTTCTTAAAAAGACGATAAAAGTATTAATTAATCTCGATTTTAAGCGAATACTTAACTGTAGCATTTCTGTTATGCTGGATAACGACGATACTGTTGTGTTTTTCCTAAATGTTTCCATCGATGTTTTTGTTAATGATCTAAATTAAAATCCTATAGCTTATGCGGCGTCAAAACTATCGAACAGTAGTTAGCAACGAAGGTTTATATTTTGCCAGACTGTAACTAGCAACACATTATTTAATTCTTACCATATTTTTTGCCTTTTCAATAATAATTACTACTCTCAATCCTCTATTTCACGCCAGTGTTGCTTTATACTACAGTGAGCACGCAAACAAGGTATTAAATTGGTATCTTTTGTGCCTTTCATGCTTATAGTTGACAACTTAATCAATATTCATCTATTAATATCTCCATCATTCATGGTAGTCTGGATATTAAACATTCTGTATAAAATAAGTTATTCTTCAAAAAAAAAGAGAGGGTAAAGATCTTCTAAGCTTCTATCATGCAACTGATACGTTACAGTAACGACCTAATAAATCCTAGTGTTTTTCTGATATTGGAGGAAAACCTGCGACAGTAAGCAACGGTAGGGTTGCCTGAAGGCGTAATGCGGATGTTACTGTAAAGTGCACGCTTCATAAAAAGATGAAAAAATGGGCCGCGTTACATAGTCTAAAATACCTTGGTGCTTCTTATCTTAAATGCCACAGTATACACTTTAAAACTGCGGCATTACCAATGTAGGAGTAGTTATATGTTATTACTATAACAATCGAACTAAAGTAGTATCAGTACCAGACTCTGATGCAAGAAGAGATAATCTGTCGCTATATTAACCATATTCCGGTATGGTCTATTAAGCTGATGCGTTACTCTATTGTTTTTTATCTCATCATAAATGAGATAAATTCTTATTTAAGGTATATGTGTATAAAGCACTGGAGATGAGGATTAGCAAAAAAAAACCGGAAAAATCGAAGTTCGCTGTTTTGATGAAATGATTCTTGCGCACAAATCCTATATAAATTCATACTATATAGTAACAGGCTATTTTTATTGCCGCTCAAATTGGTAACAGAAAATAGAATTTTTATCAAAAAACACATAAAAAATGCAAAAATAATAGTTATTAAGTCAAATTTAGGATTAATATGTCTAAAATAAGTTCATTAGGTAAAAAAATAGATACTTCGATGAAGTTTTAACTTAGATACTAAATCTGGTAAACTGATTTTATCTCCTTATTAACAATAAGGAGATGACTTTTGATCCTCTCTTAAAGATCGCTCAGTTTTTTAACTATGAACCAGTTCAGAGAATTTATTTACTGACCCATGGTGGTAAATAACATCTAATTTAAATATGGAGAAGAGATTTACGAAGTATAAAAGTTAAGCCTGATCCCACCATACACTAAAATCTGCTAATAACTCTGGAATCTACTTAGATATCCTTATAATCGTCTGATATAACTGTTAATATTTTAAATGTAAAATTCCTTACCAATAACTTGATAGTTATTGAGCTTTATTAGGTGATGGTGAGTAATTTCATACTTGCTGGTAAAGATTTCATATCATTTAGTTCTATCTGAGAAAAGGATTGATTCTTATCGATGATCGGCTTAAAAAGCTAATACACTCTGCATTAAACTTTTTAAAATTTTATTGGTCACCATGACCATCTTAATTTCAAGCGATTAAAATCGCGATTCGTTCTTTCTTTTTACTTCTTTTCTTCCTTGCGTTTTCTGGATTTCCTATGTGAATATAATGCTTTCCTTTAAAGAATTAGGAAAATATTTCATTGATTTTAATCATATCACTTAGTACATTTATCTTGACTGTTTCGCTAAAGCAAGGAAATAGTAGTGCCATTTAAATATTATTTTAAAATAAATATCTATTTATTTCGCTGATTCTCGTAAAGTCAACATATTCAATATACATCGCAGATAACTAAATTATTTATCCTTCTGATGTAATTTTATTAGAAGACTTTCAATAAAATTGTTAAATCTTTTCGTGCATCGAGAATTTTACAACGATATCGATGTAATATTAATGAATCTCATCCAGTGGATATTATGTTCACTGTGATAATATAGGCAGGATAAAGTTAAATGAGTGTTTAAATCTGTGAATTGACATCATCTAACAGAATTATCGCCAATCCATCTAATAAGATAAATCTTTATGTTAAATGGAGTAAGGAAAGAATCTCTTTGATCTATATCAGTGTTTGCTTTTTTATGACAACCTCTGTATTAAAAATTCTTTTTTACTATAAGAGATTTCTACCAACATGGTCATTTATAAACCATTAAATCTAAGATAAGGATATGATTCCATGGAAATCGCATTTTGTTTATATAAATATTTTCCTTTTGGTGGACTACAAAGAGATTTTATCCAGATTCTATCTGCTTGCCAAAAATGGGGGCATAGAATACGTGTTTATACAATGGTATGGGATGGTGAAATCCCTGCTCATATTAACGTTATTATAATCCCAGTTAAATCATATACAAATCATGGACGTAATGAAGCATTTTATAATCAGGTCAAAATACATTTAACAAAAAATCTTACTGATATTATTGTTGGTTTTAATAAAATGCCAGGATTAGATATTTATTATGCAGCAGATATTTGTTATGCAGAAAAAGAAAAAGGTTTTTTTTATAAACTGACCAAACGATATAAACATTATGTCGCTTATGAAAAAGCTGTTTTTGACGCAAATAGTTACACTAAATTATTAATGCTCACCCAACATCAAATTAATGATTTTAAAAAACATTATAATACATCTGATGAACGTTTTTATTTATTACCTCCTGGTATTGATCCTAGTAAAAAATATGATCAGCAAATTATCGATGCAAAACTAATTTATCGTAAAAAAAATGCTATTTCTAAAGATCAATTTCTTTTATTACAAGTCGGTTCAGATTTTAAACGTAAAGGAGTAGATAGAACACTTAAATCAATAGCTTCATTGCCTGATTTTATAAAAAATAAAACTATCTTAATGGTGGTAGGACAAGACTCACCTACCAGTTATCAACGACTAGCAAAAAAATTAAGAATAGATAAACAAGTTTTATTTTTTTATGGACGTAATGATATATCTGAATTGATGGCTGCTGCTGATATCTTAATCCATCCAGCATATCAAGAAGCTGCCGGCATAGTATTAATCGAGGCTATTGCAGCGGGCTTACCTGTAATTACAACAGAGATTTGTGGCTATTCACCCTATATCAAACATGCAAATTGTGGCATCATAATAAATGAGCCTTATAAACAAAAAAATCTTAATAATGCTTTGATAACAACTTTAACTAATAAATCTATATTAAATCAATGGTTTAAATCTGCATGCCGCTTTTCTGATACTCAAGATTTATACAGTTTGCCTGAAAAGGCTGCAGATATTATTTTGGGGTGCCACCAGCATGCTTCAACTTAAGCAACCTTTTAAAAATTTATGGAAAAATAAAGATCCTTTTATAGAAATAGAAAAATTAGATGGTAAAATTTTTCGTCAATTAGAGACACGTAAAACATTATGCTTTAAGTTTAAAGCAAAAAAATATTTTCTTAAAATTCATTATGGTACTTCTTTAAAAGAGATTTTAAAAAATCTATTTTCTTTACGCTTACCAGTGTTAGGTGTAGATAGAGAATGGAAAGCAATTCATTGCCTATATGAGGCAGGCATTGACACAATGCAAGGTAAAGCTTTCGGTCAAAAAGGAATTAACCCTTTATGCCGTAAGTCATTTATTATTACCGAAGCGCTTATTCCGACTATTAGCTTAGAAAAGTACTGCGCAAATTGGAAAAATTCAGCCCCAAAATTTAATACTAAAAAAATATTAATTTTTCGAATGGCTGAAATAGTGCGTAAAATGCATAGGTGTGGTATTAATCATCGCGATTGCTATATTTGTCATTTTTTATTATATTTACCATTTGATGGGGATGAAAAAAAATTAAAGATTTCAGTCATTGACTTACATCGCGCACAGATACGTCAACATGTACCAAAACGTTGGAAAGAAAAAGATTTAATTGGATTATATTTTTCATCGCTAAATATTGGTTTAAGCCACCGAGATGTTTTTCGTTTTATGCAAATTTATTTTTCTGACAGTTTAAAAAATATTCTTAATAATGAACAAAAATTGATATCAAACGCTAATATTAAAGCAGAAAGAATAAAAGAAAGAACTATTAGAAGAGGATTATAACTCTAACCATTTTCTTTTATAAAATTTCAGAAAATTGTAGTACAGTGTATATATTTTTAGAACGTAACTCAAATAATATAAGAAGCGTGGCTACTCTACTTCTTGGATGTGTTCATGATCTGAGTATTATTTATGCTCTGCTATATGTTAATTTTGTTTATTTTAGAAAAATTTGTTGGTAGAAATCCCTTATATTGCCGTGAAGGATTTTCGCTATAGCGGTTACCATGGAAAAGAAAATAGTCATACAGATCAAAACAATTTTTTACTTACTTCACCCAAAAATAAATCTGTATTTTATTAGTTAGCTCGGCGACAATCTATTTGATGATATCAAATCATCCATTAAAGTAACTCATTCCACTTTATTTTGTTTATATATCACAGAAAAAAATGTTATCTGCTATTGGGGCAATAGCAGATAACATTAATTAGAGTTATAATGATATCGTTATAAAATCCTATATTGCACAAAATATTTAATAATCTTATTGTAAGTTCTTTAATAAAACTACATTTTAAGAATAAATGGTTTAGTTATCTGCGATGTATGTTGAATAGCATGACTTTACTTGGAGTTAGCAAAATAAATAGATATTGATTTGAAAATAGTGTTTAGATGGTATCACTGCCTTACCCTTCCTTCAGCGTAACAAGGTAATATAAATACACTAAGTGGTATTAATGAAATCGACAAAACATTTTTCCCTAAATTCTTTAAAGGGAAGCGTTATATTCTAGATAAGAAAGTTAGAAAACGTGGGAGAGTAGAGGAGATAGAAAGAATTAATCGTAGTCTTAATCGCTAGAGATTAACAGGGTGTGTAATGATGAGATTCTTAAAGAGTTTAACACAGTGTGGAGTGTGTTAATTATTTTCTTGATCTGATAATCGATCGATAAGAGTATATCTTTTACTCTGATGAACTGAAATAGATAAAATCTTTATCAGAAAGCATGAAATTGTTTACCATCGCTTAATAAGTCTTAATAAATATAAGAGCTATTGGTAAGGAATCTACATTTAAAATATAAACAGTTATATCAGTTTATTATAAGGCTAGATGAGTAGATTCCCTGGTGCAGGATGTTTGTTTACTAAATTATCTAGCCTAGAGAGGGTTAATTGAACTTACAACAATTAAAATATAGATATGGTTCCATATTGCTCTGCAAGCAAAGCAGGAACCTTTAACAATAAGTTATATTTTTCAATAACAAGGCATTAAGAAGAGTTTACTGAGCTGACAGTACGTAATTATTGAAATGTGTACTATATTTAGTTGGTATCCACCATTATTATTTACTTAATATGACTCAACTAAACTGAAAGTAATCAGGAAAAATTAGTATTAAATAATTATTAACATATTTCGTCGACCAATTGTCGGTATCTAAAAGCTTTTAAAGAGGCATTAGAGTAATACTAATTTGGTGGATAACGTTTTAATAAATAAAAATTAAATAAATTAATATTCTATTAATTATATGTTATGATTACTGCGAGTATGTAATTCAGCGTTATCATGTCTGTTATTACGACCACGGAATTGTTTAGACTCAACGTGACGTTCATTACTAAAATGACGGCCCCGTTTGCGTAATTCAGCATCATTACGATGTCTATTATTACTATGACGTTGAAACGGTTTCGATTCACCTAGCAATTGCAATTGCATTGGTTTATTCAAAATACGAGTACGTGTCAAATGATTAAGTAATTCTTTTGGCATACTTTTTGGTAATTCTATTATTGAATGCGAGGCATACAACTTAATGTTACCAATATAACGACTATTAATATCTGCTTCGTTAGCAATTGCCCCGACAATGTGGCGAACTTCAACGCCATCATCACGACCAACTTCAATGCGGTACAATTCCATATCATCAACATTAGAACGCTCTCTATGCAGAGTACGTTCACGCTCAGAAGTGCCATTATTTCGACAACGCCTATCACGTGAATTAAACTCACGTTTTGCACGACGAACAGGATCAGCTGGCAATATTAGCGGTCGATCTCCTTGCGCCATTTTTAATAGTGCTGAAGCTAAGGTTTCCATATCCAGATCATCATCTGAAACTAATTTAGTCAGTAATGTACGATATTTTTCTAAATCACCGCTTTCTAATTGCTTTTGAATATTTTCAGAAAATATAGCTTGTCGACGTTTACTTAAAAGCGCAGAACTGGGTAATTCAACTTCCATAATTAACTGCTTCATGGTACGTTCAATATTCCGTAATAGTCGACGTTCATGGTTATCGACAAATAAAAGAGCACGTCCAGCTCGGCCTGCCCGACCGGTACGGCCAATTCGATGCACATAAGATTCTGCATCCATTGGTATGTCATAGTTAACAACTAAACTAACACGTTCAACATCTAGACCACGTGCTGCAACATCAGTGGCAATTAATATATCAAGGCGACCATCTTTTAAACGCTCTAATGTTTGTTCACGTAGAGCTTGATTCATATCGCCATTTAGAGCTGAACTATTATACCCACTACGTTCAAGCGCTTCAGCAATCTCTAATGTGGCATTTTTAGTGCGTACAAAAATAATTGCCGCATCAAAATCTTCAGCCTCTAAAAAACGAACTAATGCCTCATTTTTACGCATGCCATAGACAGACCAATAACTTTGGGTAATATCTGGACGTGTTGTCAAACTGCATTGAATGTTAATTTCTTTTGGTGATTTCATAAAGCGCCGCGTAATACGACGGATCGCTTCTGGCATTGTGGCAGAAAATAGTGCTGTTTGATGCTCTGTAGGGATCTGACTAATGATATTTTCAACGTCTTCAATAAACCCCATACGTAACATTTCATCCGCTTCATCAAGAACTAACCCACGTAAATGAGATAAATTTAACTTCCCTCTTTTCAAGTGGTCTAATAAGCGACCTGGTGTTCCTACTACAATTTGCGGACCTTGCCTTAGTGCGTGTAACTGCGAATCATAACGTTGTCCACCATAGAGTGCAATCACATTTACTGAATGCATGTGTTTTGAAAATTCAGCTATAGCTTCTGCAACTTGTACGGCTAACTCACGCGTTGGTGCCAACATTAAGATTTGAGGAGCTTTCAATGTGATATCTATATTATGTAATAGTGGTAAGCTAAAAGCAGCAGTTTTACCACTACCGGTTTGTGCCATACCTAATACGTCATATCCATCTAATAAATAAGGGATACATTTCTGTTGTATTGGTGATGGTTTTTGATAACCAAGGTCGTTTAGTGCAGAAAGAATTGGTGTTGATAAACCTAAATCAACAAAAGAGATTTCAGTCTCATTAGTCATTCAAAAGTGCCTCACTTATTATAGTGACCAGTTTATATAACTCTGCGAAAAAAATTCGATTATTTTCACTTAAAATATGAACTAGCTCAATTAATTTTATTAAACGAACAATAAGCTCTTATCATAATCGATAAAGACTTAAAAAGTAGTGATGAGATATATTCGTCGATACTGCTAGCATGATATTGAAAGGTGTTGTCTTGCGCCTGACTAACAAAGACAGTTCTAACAGATCATAATGATGCTCAACAAAGTTATATGTGCGTTTTAGCTACTATTAGCTTGAATAACACTATAGAGTTATTATTATCCCTAAAACTTAGGTTATTACCTAAATAGAAGTTAGTTTTACTAAGATGCTTAGCGAGAGAAGTATTATCTGTTAAGTTCTTTTCAGACGAATCAATCACCAATGTTTTTTCATTGATTTTACTTATATAGAATTCAACTATATTACAGGGCCCCCCATTGCCATTTTCCACTTGATCATAACGAGATAATAAACTAGTTTGTGCTGTTTTTCCTGCATTTCTTTCTCTGATAAATAAAACTATAAGCTGCGGAAAAAAAATTTTGATCTTGTCGATAATACCCTAGATCAGCAGATCACCATCATTAGTTAATTGATATTTATCATTATAATACAGCAGAATATCCCGATTCAGGCACACGAAGCTGTAAGTTTGATCAAGCTTTAAAATAGAATTAAACGCTCGATAGATAAAATAACAAAATTGTCTGCTTGTGAAAATATATTCTAAAAAAAAATAAAAATTTCCGGAATATCAGGAGATATAATTAGCGGCATAAGTAAAAATTACCTACTACCTCCCTTAATCCAAGACTATCATACAACAACACGGCATTCATATAAAAATTATACGAATTCATCATCAGAGATGATAATCTTCCAAAGATCTGTTCAATATAAGTAAACATTACTTCTTGTTGCAATGGAATAGTAAAATTTCACTTTTATGCCGGTTTTCACTGCTGCAACTGAGAATAAAATAATAGCAGAAGTATAATGTTTCAGAGTAGAAAATGGTTTATCTCCCTTTCTTAAGGAAAGGGAGATAAACAATATATCCCGTGAATATCCATAATTACCAGAGACTCAGTTATTAAAAAACTGAGTAAGTGCTCTTTTTTACAGGATATTAAGCATTACATCGATTATTCTGCAGAAATCTGTGTTTCTATTTCAGCTAACTTTCTGTAGAAACTGCCTCTTTTATACTAAGGCGAATACGACCTTGTCGATCAATTTCCAACACTTTAACTGGCACTTCCTGACCTAACTGTAAATAATCAATCACTTTTTCAACGCGTTTTTCTGCTATCTGAGAGATATGGACCAATCCTTCTTTGGCACCACCGACGGCAACAAAAGCGCCAAAGTCAACAATACGTGTGACTTTGCCAGGATAAATGCGACCAACTTCAACTTCTGCGGTAATATCTTCAATACGACTAATAGCCGCTTCTGCTTTAGAGTTATCAGTTGCAGCAATTTTTACGGTACCATCATCATCGATTTCAATCGTAGTACCAGTTTCTTCAGTTAATGCTCTAATAACAGAACCACCTTTACCTATCAGATCTTTGATCTTTTCAGGATTGATGTGGATAGTATGAATACGTGGTGCAAATTCAGAAATCTCTTCACGAGGACCATTAATAGCCTCTTCCATAACACTTAAAATGTGTAAACGAGCCCCTTTTGCCTGATTTAAGGCAACTTGCATAATTTCACGCGTAATACCCTCAATCTTAATATCCATTTGTAGAGCACTAATACCTTCACGACTGCCTGCAACTTTAAAATCCATATCGCCTAAATAATCTTCATCACTCAAAATATCAGAAAGCACAACAAAATTATCGTTTTCTTTTACTAACCCCATTGCAATACCTGCTACCGCTGCCTTAGTTGGAACGCCGGCATCCATTAATGCTAGTGATGCCCCACAGACGGAAGCCATAGAAGAAGAGCCATTAGATTCGGTAATTTCAGACACTATACGTATAGTATAGGGAAATTCTGACTGGTTTGGCATCACCGCTAATACTCCACGCTTAGCTAAACGTCCATGGCCAATTTCACGACGTTTTGGTGAACCAACAAGGCCTGTTTCACCTACTGAATAAGGAGGGAAATTATAATGGAATAGAAAACGATCAGTATATTCACCCATAAGCTCATCAATAATTTGCGCATCACGTTCAGTACCAAGAGTTACTGTGACCAACGCCTGAGTTTCTCCGCGAGTAAATAATGCTGAACCATGGGTACGAGGTAATACACCAGTACGGACATCAAGTGAACGTACCATGTCTTTTTCTCGTCCATCAATCCGTGGTTCACCTTTTAATACCCGAGTACGAACAACCTTTTTCTCTAAACTGGAAAAAATTTCATTTATTTTAACAGGATCTAAAGATTCATTTTTCGTTAAAAGGGTATTAGTGACATCTTCTTTAATTGCATTAACATTAGTATAACGTTCTTGTTTTTCAGTAATACGGTAAGCATAACCTAACCGCTGTTCAGCTAATTCAGCGATATGCTTATGCAATTCTTGATTAATTGCTTCAGGTTGCCAATTCCATTTTTCTTTGCCTGTTTTAGCTGCCAAGGCATTAATATTCTCAATCACAATTTGTTGCTGCTCATAACCAAAAATAACTGCATCAAGCATCTGCTCTTCCGTTAATAAATCAGCTTCAGACTCTACCATTAATATCGCACTCGATGTACCTGCGACAACTAAATCTAAGCGACTACTTTTTAATTCATTAACAGTAGGATTTAAAACATACTGGTCATCAATATAACCAACGCGCGCTGCACCAATTGGACCATTAAATGGAATACCCGATATGGTTAATGCAGCAGATGAGCCGATCATAGCAACAATATCTGGATTTACTTGTGGATTAATAGATACAACGGTAGTAATAATTTGTATTTCATTAATAAATCCATCTGGAAATAAAGGGCGAAGTGGACGATCAATGAGTCTGGCAATTAGTGTTTCACTTTCACCAGGACGACCTTCACGACGAAAAAAACTACCTGGGATTCGACCTGCAGCATATGATCGTTCTTGATAATTAACTGTCAGTGGAAAGAAATCCTGTCCTTCTTTTACTTTTTTTTGTCCAACAACAGTGACAAATACGGCTGTATCATCTATATTAACCATAACTGCAGCAGTTGCTTGACGTGCAATCATGCCCGTTTCGATAGTGACGAAATTTTGGCCATATTGAAATTTATGAATAATAGGATTAAGCAAAATAATACCCTTTTAATAGCTGTTTGTTTATATAACAATACCAATATTTCTTTTTTTGCTACATATTCTCCTCATGACTAATAACAAACCGAATATTTTTACTTATATTGTGAATATCAGTAAGCTTATTAGCTGGGCGCGTCCCCGGTTGTAGTTAAAAAAGTTCACATTATTTAGAAATAAATTGACAAAATTTTTTTTAAAATTACTTTGTAAGTGTAAACTTAATTCTAAATATTTTCTGTTTTTTAGCAGAAAAGGGGCTAGAAGCCCCCATTTTTCTTTTGAAACTAACTAATCAACGACGTAACCCTAAGCGCTCAATAAGTGTAGTATAACGAGCAACATTTTTACACTTTAGATAATTTAATAGTTTACGACGCTGAGCAACCATATGCAATAGCCCTCGGCGGTTGTGGTGATCTTTCTTGTGTACTGTAAAGTGACCTTGTAAATAATTAATTTCCGCAGTCAAAAGAGCAATTTGAACTTCACTAGAACCTGTATGATTTTTATCACGACTATAGTCCGCAATAATTTGCGCTTTTGTTTCAATACTTAGAGACATAAATAACTCCAAATTTTTCATTAAACACAAGAAAAACCGATCTCTAATTCAACCTTCTAATAAAGAATTATTTATTATACGCTTTAAATTATCATTTATGCAAGATAAGATCTAAATTTTATTAAACATTTTACTTCCGGCACTTAAACGACAAGGAGTTATCCTGTTTTGTTTATCAATTTCAGCAATGCCAATAAATTTATGCATATCACCTTCTGTTACTCGAACTTTATTTCCTTTAGAAAGGTGATAATTAGCAACAAGAATCGCTTGCCCTTGTTTAAAACAAGTTGCAATAATTGATGAAATATTAACTTCAGGAAAATGATTAACAGTTGCATCTATTGGTAATAACAAAAGATCTAATTGGGCTTCCAAGGAAGTTCTCCCTAATTCCACTTGTTGCTTAAGCAAGTATAATTGCTCTATTGTTACCATATGTTCACTAGAATAATTAGCCACTTGTAAGCGCCTTAGATGAACTACATGAGCACCACAACCTAGTAATTCACCTAAATCATCAATAATAGTTCGTATATAAGTTCCTTTAGAACAATGAATTGTTAATTCTAATTCATTCTTATGCCAACGCTCAAATTGCAAATCATAAATAGTAATCGGCCGACCTTCACGTTCAATAATAATCCCTTGACGAGCATATTCATAAAGTGGCTTACCCTGATATTTAAGCGCAGAATACATAGATGGTATTTGGATTAAATTACCACGAAATTTATCTAATGCTTTATCAAGTTGTCGCTGAGTTATTTCAATCGGACGTTGGCAAATTATTTTGCCATCCGCATCTGAAGTATCAGTGCGCTGTCCTAAGCGAGCGATAACATGATAGCATTTATTTGAATCAAGTAAAAATTGTGAAAATTTCGTAGCCTCACCCAAACAAATAGGCAACATGCCGGTTGCTAAAGGATCTAATGCTCCTGTGTGACCAGCTTTTTTAGCATTAAATAAACGACGTACTTTTTGTAAAGCATCATTAGATGAAAGTTTTGCCGGTTTATCTAATAAGAATACTCCATGAACTTCACGAGCAAGCCTCATCATTTTTTCTCTTTATCATTTTTAGCTTTATGGTGACGCCTTTCATCATCACGGATCACGTTGCTAATTAAATTAGACATACGCATACCTTCCGTTAAAGAGTTATCATAAAAAAAAGTTAATTCAGGAACGATAGATAAACGCATCGCTTTACCCAGTAAAGAACGAATATATTTTGTCATATCACCATTCAAAACTTTAATAGCATTTTTAAGTATATCTCTTTCATGTTCTTTTGCGGATATGTTTAAAAAAGTTATGAATATTTTGGCATAACCCAGATCACGAGAAACTTCTACTCCTGAAACAGTAGCCATTTTAACACGTGGATCTTTAATTTCTTGATGAAGAATAATGGCAATCTCTTTTTGTATTTCCTTAGCAACACGCTTAGCACGACTAAACTCTCTTGCCATTATGATATCCTCCTCACGGGATAAAACTAAATATAATGACCATTAATTATTATTCTATTTTTTAGAAAATTAAAATTTAATATTTATATCTATTTAATTTTAATATAAAATTAATAATAACTATTAAATATTATTTATTAATGTTTGAATTAGTGTCATCGCAACAATCGATAACCAATATACTCGATCTAAATGATTATTATAACTCTTTAGCTAAAAGGCCATAACTAGATGTTATGGCCTTTTAGTAAGTATTAATAAAGTAGATATTAATTATCAATAGAACGCTTTACTTCAATGATTTTAAATACTTCTATAATATCACCAACACGTACATCATTGTAATTCTTCACACCAATACCACACTCCATACCATTACGTACTTCGTTAATATCATCTTTAAATCGACGTAATGATTCTAATTCACCTTCATAAATGACTACATTATCCCGCAATACATGGATAGAGTTATTACGTTTGATTATGCCTTCAGTAACCATACAACCAGCAATGGCTCCAAATTTAACTGATTTAAATATATAACGTACTTCTGCTAATCCAATAATTTGCTGTTTATATTCAGGCGCTAACATACCACTCATTGCCTGTTTAATCTCATCGATAAGACTATAAATAACCGAATAATAGCGTAGATCTAAATTTTCACTTTCGATAATACGTCTTGCCGCAGTATCTGCTCTGACATTAAAGCCAATGATAATTGCATTAGAAGCAGCAGCCAATGTAACATCTGTTTCGGTAATACTACCGACACCAGAACCAATAATTTTTACTTTTACTTCATCAGTTGATAATGTTTGCAAGGAATGAATAATGGCTTCACAGCTACCTTGTACATCGGTTTTTAATACAATATTTAACTCAGAAATCTTATCATCTTCTATATTAGAAAACATGTTTTCTAGTTTTAACTTTTGCTGGCGTGCTAATTTTACTTCTCGAAATTTACCTTGACGATAAAGTGCAACCTCTCGCGCTTTCTTTTCATCACGGACAACTGTTGCTTCATCTCCTGCTGAAGGTATATTTGATAACCCCAGAATTTCAAGCGGAATCGATGGACCAGCAAACTCAATATCTTCACCTAATTCATTACGCATTGCACGAATACGGCCATACTCAAAACCACACAGTACAATGTCACCTTTATTAAGAGTGCCTTCTTGAACTAAAATCGTGGCAACTGAACCACGGCCTTTATCTAAATAAGACTCGATAATAACACCACTTGCCATACCCGTACGAACTGCTTTTAGTTCTAATACCTCAGCTTGCAACAAGATCGCTTCTAATAATTTATCAATACCTGTCCCTTTTTTAGCAGATACATTGATAAATTGATTTTCACCACCCCACTCCTCAGCCAAAATACCATATTGCGATAATTCGTTTTTGACGCGATCAGGATCAGCTTCATGCTTATCAATTTTATTAATTGCAACAACAACGGGCACATTAGCAGCTTTGGCATGTTGAATTGCTTCTATCGTTTGAGGCATCACACCGTCATCTGCCGCAACGACCAAAACAACAATATCCGTTGCTTTAGCACCACGCGCACGCATTGAAGTAAATGCAGCATGTCCTGGTGTATCTAAAAAGGTAATCATACCTTTATCTGTTTCAACATGATAAGCACCTATGTGCTGTGTGATGCCACCGGCTTCATTTGATGCAACTTTAGTTGAACGAATATAGTCAAGCAATGAAGTTTTACCATGGTCAACATGCCCCATGATCGTAACAACTGGCGCTCGAGGTTCTGCAATTGCTTTACCTCTATCACGATCATTTAAAATTGCTTCTTCCAGCTCATTTTCACGCCGCAAAATAACTTTATGCCCCATCTCTTCTGCTACAAGTTGTGCTGTTTCTTGATCAACAACCCGATTAATAGTCACCATCGCGCCCATTTTCATCATGGTCTTGATAACTTGGGAACCTTTGACTGCCATTTTATTTGCTAATTCAGCTATCGAGATAGTTTCGCCAATAATAACATCACGGTTAATAACCGTAACTGGCTTTGTAAAACTTTGATGTAATGAACTGGGTTTTTTCTGTTTACCTTTGGTTTTATTAGTACGGCCAACTGCTCGCTCTTCTTCACGATCAGCTTTTTCAGAATGTTTATTATTTTTTTTCTGCCGAGTAGCCTTCCCTCCTCGATTTCGGGCTCGACGGCCTTCTTCTTGAGCATCATTTTCATCTTCTGCTTCACGAGCATGACGAGAAGTTGTGGTATGATAATCTATATTATCTTCTACTTCATCATCACTACTCCAACTCTTGGAGTTTTCCTCTGCCATACGACGAGATTCTTCAGCAATCCGTTTAACTTCAGCTTCGACCTTACGTTGCATTTCTTTTTCAGCTTTACGTTTAAATTCTGCTACCTCAGCTTCACGATACTGTTTTTTAGTATAAGCAGCTAAATCTTGATTATCTTTAGCTATTTTTTGCTTATTTTTACTTTGTTTTATTTTCTCTTTTTCAGCTGTTTCACAGTTTTCTTTTTTTTCTGTTTCATTTTTAACTTGCTCTTTAGCTTTCATCTTTTCTAAGGAATCACGGTCAATATATGTGTGCTTTTTACGGACTTCAATATTGATTGATTTACTTTTTCCACCAGTACTCGGCACACTTAGTGTGCTACGAGTTTTTCGCTGTAGTGTTAATTTGCCAGTTTGATTACCTGTCGTTCCATCCTCACGATTTAAGTATGCAAGTAAAGTTTCTTTCTCATTTTGAGTAACAGGGTCATTTTCAGTTTTTTTTATTCCAGCATCAGCAAACTGCTGTACCAAGCGTTCAACTGAAGTTTGAACCTCTGCTGCCAATGATTTTACAGTTTCATCTGCCATTCTGTTCCTTCCTGCTACAAATTATTTTGAATCGTTGCCAAACCAGCAAATATTGCGTGCAGCCATAATAATTTCACCAGCCTGTTCATAATTTAGCCTTTCTTCAATATCTCTCAGATCGTCGATTCCCTGCTCAGCAAGATCTTCCAATGTACAAATACCATGAGAAGCTAGGTTCTTTCCTAAAATATGATTCATATCTAGTAGATTTAATAGATCCTCAGTTGGGTTATTATTAGCCATACTTTCTTTTTGAGCTAATTTTAATGTCGTCAGCGCCGCTTTCGCTCTTTTACGCAAAATTTCAATCGTTGTCTCATCAATACCTTTAATTTCTAATAGTTCATTGATTGGTACATAAGCTAATTCTTCTAATGTATAAAAACCTTCTTCAACTAGAGAAGTAGCGAATTCTTCATCAAGATCAAGATACTTAACAAAAGTATTAATAGATGCATCTGCTTCTGCTTGATGTTTAGCTTCAAGTTCTTCTGCTGTTATTGTATTTAATTCCCATCTGTTATCTCCACGATGCTTTTTCAGTAACTGAGAAGCTAAGCGAATATTTTGTCCATTGCGGCCAATTGCTTGAGCCAAATTACTACTTTCAACGGCAACATCCATCGTACATTTATCTTCATCAACGACAATAGAAGCAACATCAGCTGGTGCCATCGCATTAATTACAAATTGTGCAGGATTATCATCCCATAGAACAATATCAATACGCTCACCACTAAGTTCGTTTGATACTGCTTGTACTCTTGCGCCACGCATTCCAACACAAGCACCTACTGGATCAATACGTTTATCATTTGTTTTTACAGCAATTTTTGCCCGCGATCCTGGGTCACGAACAGCGGCTTTAATTTCAATAATTTCTTCACCGATTTCAGGAACTTCTATTCGAAATAATTCTACTAACATTTCAGGACAAGAACGGCTAACAAACAGTTGAGCCCCACGCGCTTCTGGACGCACACTATACAATAGACCACGCACACGGTCGCCTAGTCTAAAGTTTTCACGTGGTAACATATCTTCTCGCAAAATTATCGCTTCGGCATTATTACTTAAATCCAAGGTAATATTTTCACGATTAACTTTTTTTACTACCCCGGTAATAATTGCACCTTGCTGTTCACGAAATTGTTCAACAACCATTGCTCTTTCAGCTTCACGTACCTTTTGAACAATAACCTGTTTTGCAGTTTGAGTGGTAATGCGATCAAACGTAACAGACTCTATTTGATCCTCTACATAATCGCCTGATTTAATCGCTGAATCTTCAAATTTTGCTGCATCTAAAGTAATTTCACGTGTTGGCTTCGTGACTTCTTCAACTACTAACCAACGCCGAAATGTATCAAAATCTCCTGTTTTACGATCAACATTAACGCGAACATCAATTTCTTGTTCATATTTTTTCTTAGTAGCTGTTGCTAATGCGGTTTCAAGTGCCTCAAAGATTTTTTCGCGAGGAAGCGATTTTTCATTAGAAACCGCTTCTACAACAGCCAGAATTTCTTTATTCATCCTAGTTGCCTCATTAATTTTATTTAAAGTGGGGTACCCAGGTTAGCTTTCTGGATGTTTTTAGTGCAAACACTTTATCCTTGCTCATCCACAGTAACCATAATTATGTTATCATCAACAGCTTTAATTATATTTGCCATTTGCAACGATTTTGTATTTCCATTCTTAATGTTAAATTCACTTATTTACAAATAAAACGCTGATAGTATGTAATAATAAAGAGCGAATGCACAAAGTTTTAGTGAAGATATTTCCAGATTATATAGCTCTGAGATCGGATTTTAACATTTAGTACTGCATTAATCTGGTGGCTAACATCAGCATAATTATCAACAGTAATACCATTTTTATTATCAAATATAAATGCGTAATGTTGAAAATCGTGATGAAATAAACTTCACATCAACAAATTCAAAACCTAAAGCTTCCTACTGGCAATGAAGTCATCGATATTAATTTTTTTTCTAACGTGGACAAAATCCCATTCTCAGATATAAAAAAGCTTAAGAGGCCAGTAATTCTATTTTAAATAACAGAAAACCCCGAAAACCGGGGTTTTTATGCAACTGGACCCTATAATACTGCTAGTAGGTTTAGGTGTTAACCCTTCCCTGACTCAGTACTCTTCTAAACGAAGATAATTCAATAAAAACGGATGAAATACTTTATAATCTAAGAAGTGGTTGCGGGAGCCGGATTTGAACCGACGACCTTCGGGTTATGAGCCCGATGAGCTACCAAGCTGCTCCATCCCGCGTTTAGAATTTTCGCAAATTTTACGCTGATAATATACGAAATGCAAGTTATCTTTGATATATGGTGCCGAGAACGGGACTTGAACCCGTATGCCTGTTATAATAGGCACTACCACCTCAAGGTAGCGTGTATACCAATTTCACCACCTCGGCATAACACCCATAAGGAAATTTTTTAATAATCCCTTCACTACACAATCTGTTTGTTTAATTAATGAGGAATATCGTTTGTTGCTTCTATAGGTGTTGTATGGACTTCTATTCCTGCTGATTTTTCAGCTTTAACAGGTTCACCAATGTTTTCCCATTCGCTTCTAGTCACACTTTTATTGATGCTTAAATTAGCTAAAATTAAACTGATAACAAAGAATAATGTTGCAAAAATAGCCGTCATCTGTGTTATAAAATTACCTGATCCTGATGAACCAAATAATGTTGTAGAAGCACCTGCACCGAATGAAGCTCCTATATCAGCACCTTTTCCTTGTTGCAGCATGACCATACCAATCAGCGCAATTGAAACTAATAAAAAGATAAATAAAAGGATTATGTACATAGTTAACTACCTGTTGGAGAAAAATTTTTGAATAACCTATTTACTGAAAATCTGTTCTATGAGTCGTTGCTTTTAAAAAAGCAATTTTAAATTTTAACTAAACCTTAGTTGACAAGCAAGATTAATTTTATTTTATTGTACACTTTTTATAAAAAATAATAAACATTGTTTTTCGAATACAGATGCTAAAGTAATTAAATACTTATATAAATATAAGTATTTTTGTAAAAATTATGGTTTATTTTAGTTATTTAATTGCATTGGCAATGCAATTAGCCATTGCCATAACTTGGTTTTCATTCTCACCTTCCACCATGACTCGAATTAAAGGCTCAGTACCTGATTTACGTAATAAAACCCGTCCTCTATCTCCTAGTTTATTTTTTATTTGGTTTACTACATTTAAAACATCTTTTTTATCCAATGGATTATAGTCACCGGAAAAACTCACATTTACCAATGCCTGAGGCATTAACTTAATCTCTCTGCAGAGATCATAAAGGCTCATATGATTACGGATCATCGCACTTAGAACTTGTAAACCAGCAATGATACCATCACCTGTTGTAGTTTTATCTAATAAAATAATGTGGCCTGAATTTTCAGCACCTAATCGCCATCCTTGCTCTTGTAATTTTTCGAGAATATAACGATCACCGACTTTTGCCTGGATAAAAGGTATATCCAACTGTTGCAGGGCTAATTTTAACCCTGTATTACTCATTAAGGTGCCAACAACACCACCGTGCAATTGACCTTGTCGAAGTGCATCACGTGCAATAATATAAAGAATTTGATCACCATCTATTTTATTACCGAGATGATCAACCATTATTACCCGATCACCATCACCATCAAAAGCAAGACCAATATCCGCTTTCTCTATTACTACACGTTTTTGCAACAGTAAAACGTCAGTCGCTCCACAATCCTGATTAATATTTAGTCCATTTGGTTCACAGCTAATTGCGATAACTTCTGCACCAAGCTCAGTTAAAACATTCGGTGCAATATGATATGTTGCGCCATTAGCACAATCTAAAACTATTTTTAATCCATTTAAATTTTGGTCACTGGGAAATGTCCCTTTGCAATACTCTATATAACGTCCAGCAGCATCAACAATACGACTCGCTCGTCCTAATCCGGCAGACTCAACACAAGTAAGTGGTTTTTCCATTTCAGATTCTATTGCTTCTTCTACGTCATTAGGTAACTTAGTTCCATTAATCGAAAAGAATTTAATTCCATTATCATAATATGGATTATGGGAAGCAGAAATAACAATACCCGCCTCTGCACGGTATGTACGTGTTAAATAAGCAATCGCTGGCGTAGGCATAGGTCCTGTAAATGCAGCGGATAATCCAGCTGCAGCAAGACCTGCTTCTAAAGAAGATTCCAACATATAACCTGAAATACGTGTATCTTTACCTATGATTATTTTACGAGAACCATGCCTCGATAAAACCTTACCAGCTGCCCAACCCAATTTCAAAACAAAATCAGGGGTAATTGGATTTTCTCCTACTTTACCACGAATACCATCGGTGCGAAAATATTTTCGCTTATTCATAGTTATCTGTTTCCTTTATTAAAAAGGTTTCTTGAATAATCTTCATAGCCTGTACAGTTTCTTTCACATCATGAGCGCGAATAATCTGTGCTCCCTGTATAGCTGCGATAACTGCGCATGTAATACTGCCAATAAGCCGTTCCTCTAGTGGTGCATCATCCAATAATTCACCAATCATAGATTTACGTGACATACCAACTAGTAGCGGAACTCCTAGAACATGAAATTCATTCAATTTCGCTAATAATTGATAATTATGCGACAAGTTTTTACCAAAACCAAAACCTGGGTCAATAATTAGAGAATTTTTTGTAATCCCAGCTGCTTCACAGCGTTCAATTTCATCCGATAAATACTGTTTTACTTCTGTAACCACATTTTTATAATCAGGTGCTTGTTGCATTGTCTTAGGTTGATCTATCATATGCATGATACAGATCAATAACTCTGTTTCAGCTGCAGCTTCTAATGCACCAGGTTCATGTAACGACCTAATATCATTAATAATATGAGCACCTGCTCTAGCAGCTTCTGTCATAATAACAGCTTTAGATGTATCAACAGAAACCCAAACATCAAAACGATTAATTACTGCTTCAATTACGGGGATAACCCGATCAAGTTCTTGTTGTAGGCTAACTTCATTAGCGCCTGGACGGGTTGATTCACCACCAATATCGATAATTTCTGCACCATGGTTAACCATGGTAGCTGCATGTTTTATAGCATAGTCATAATGACTGTATATACCACCATCAAAAAAAGAATCTGGAGTAACATTTAATATTCCCATAACGATAGGACGATTAAGATTAAGCTCTATTTTTCGGGTAGTAATTTTCATAATCAACTTATACTCAACTAAATAAACCCAAGAGAATAGCTTCTTAGGGTTTTTAATTATTTATTTATTTTATTAGAGAACTAATTATCATTAACTATTTTCTGTGTTACTAGCATTATTATTTTTATGCACACTATCTTTATCCTGAACTATGAGTAGTGGGAGAGATGTTCTTTTCTGACTCTACTTCTGATGAGAGAGTTGAAGTAGGATTACTATCATTATCATCCCATCCAGCTGGTGTTCTAATTGGTCGGCGATTCATTAAATCATCAATTTGAGGTGCATCAATAGTTTCATATTTCATTAATGCATCTTTCATTGCATGCAGAATATCCATGTTATCATTCAAAATCTGACGAGCACGTTTATAATTAGAATCAATAATTGCTTTGATTTCTTCATCAATTGCTCGCGCGGTGTCGTCTGACATATGATTAGCTTTTGCAACCGAACGACCCAAGAAGATCTCACCTTCTTCTTCAGCATAAAGTAATGGCCCTAATTTCTCAGAAAAACCCCATTGTGTCACCATATTACGAGCAAGATTAGTTGCTATTTTAATATCGTTTGATGCGCCTGTAGATACCTTTTCTGAACCATAAATAATTTCTTCTGCTAATCTGCCACCATAAAGCGTAGAAATTTGACTTTCTAGCTTTTGACGACTGGCACTAATTTGATCACCTTTTGGCAAGAAGAATGTGACACCTAACGCACGACCACGCGGGATAATTGTCACTTTATGAACAGGATCATGTTCTGGAACAATACGTCCTATAATCGCATGACCAGCCTCATGATAAGCAGTAGATTCTTTTTGTTCTTCTGTCATAACCATAGAGCGACGTTCAGCACCCATCATAATCTTGTCTTTTGCTTTTTCGAATTCCACCATGCTGACAACACGCTTATTTCCACGCGCCGCAAAAAGGGCTGCTTCATTAACTAAATTAGCTAAATCAGCACCAGAAAAACCGGGTGTACCTCGTGCCAATACTGAAGTATCAACACCAGGATCCAAAGGAACGCGGCGCATATGAACTTTCAAAATCTGCTCACGACCACGTACATCAGGTAAACCCACAACAACTTGTCGATCAAAACGTCCAGGACGCAATAATGCTGGATCTAACACATCGGGGCGATTGGTGGCTGCAATAACAATAATACCTTCATTACCTTCAAATCCATCCATCTCTACCAACATTTGGTTAAGAGTTTGTTCACGTTCATCGTGACCTCCTCCCAAACCTGCGCCCCGTTGGCGGCCAACAGCATCTATTTCGTCAATAAAGATAATACAAGGTGCTGCTTTTTTTGCTTGTTCAAACATATCACGAACTCGAGAAGCACCAATCCCAACGAACATTTCTACAAAATCTGAACCGGAGATGGTAAAAAAAGGAACTTTTGCTTCACCCGCAATTGCTTTTGCCAATAAAGTTTTACCAGTTCCCGGTGGCCCTACCATCAAAATTCCCTTAGGAATTTTACCACCTAATTTTTGAAAACGTCCCGGTTCACGTAAATATTCAACTAGTTCAGCAACCTCTTCTTTTGCTTCATCACAACCGGCAACATCAGCAAAAGTCGTTTTAACTTGATCTTCTGTCAGCATACGCGCCTTACTTTTACCAAAGGACATAGCTCCTTTGCTACCTCCTCCTTGCATCTGACGCATAAAAAAGATCCAAACCCCAATCAGTAATAACATTGGAAACCAGGAAATGAAAATAGTTGCTAAGAAACTTTGCTCTTGAGGTGGTTCACCAATAATGGTGACATGTCTTTCAAGCAAAGTATCCAATAATCTTGGATCTTCTCTCACTGGAATATAAGTCGTATAGCGACTGTTATCTGTTTTCTTAACACTAATTTCACGATCAGAAATTCGCACTTCACGTATCTGATCTTGAGTTAACTCATTCATAAAGGTAGAATAATCCACCCTGCGACTATTCGAATCGCTAGGACCAAAACTCTGGAATAAAGACATTAGAACTACTGCAATGACTACCCAGAGAATCAGGTTTTTCGCCATGTCACTCAAGGAATGAACCTCTTCATTACAACTATATTAAATAATAACGTACAGGGTACTATATTTTGCGTCCTGTTGCTACAATATATACTTCACGTGACCGTGATCGTGAAGCATTTGGTTTACGAATTTTAACTTTTAAAAAAAGAGAGTAAATTTCTCTCAGATATTCATCAAAGCCTTCTCCATGAAACACTTTAACAATAAAACTTCCTTCAGTAGCTAGCACGTTGCGACACATATTCAATGCTAGTTCAACCAAATACATGGATCGAGGAATATCGATCGCATGTATCCCACTCATATTAGGAGCCATATCCGACATAACAACCTGGACTTTTTTATCACCAACTCGTTCAAGTAATGCCTTTAATATCTTCTTATTCCTAAGATCTCCTTGTAAGAAATCAACCCCAACAATGGGATTCATTAATAATAAGTCACATGCAATAACCCGTCCTGTTTGACTAATTTTCCTTGCTACATATTGAGACCAACCTCCAGGCGCTGCACCTAAATCAATGACGGTTATACCAGGTTTAAATATTTTATCACTTTTCTGGATCTCATCTAATTTAAACCATGCACGTGAGCAAAACCTTTTTTTTTGTGCTTGAAGAACATATTTATCACTAAAATGTTCCTGCAACCAACGACTAGAGTTTGGTGAGCGTTTTTTATTAGCCATTGTTTCCAACTATACTTATAAAATAACACCTATCTTTTGCATTTTTGATATAGCAAAATTATAGAATTTATGGTTCTACATAGAAAGATGGCGGTAGAATATATTCTTTCAACCCACTAAAAGAAAAAAATAATAATAGTTTAATAAAAAGCAAATATAATATCAAAAAAGCCTTACTCATCATCTAAACTCTATTGTAATGATAGTTAGTAACAGTTTAACTGAATATGTTTTAGCTGAAATCTAAAAACTCTTGTCATATAATGAACATATAAATCAAAATAGCCAGTTAAGAGATCGTAGTAGAAAAAATTGATAGTTACGCTATTATTCAAAAAACTGATCATATCAATATAAAAGTTAAATATATTCCACTTGTAAAATTTTATATTCAACTTCCCCACCAGGAGTGGTGATAATTGCCATATCATCTATAGCTTTACCAATCAAGCCTTGAGCTATTGGTGAATTAATAGAAATAAGATTTTCTTTGATATTAGCTTCATCATCACCTACAATACGGTAAATCTGATCTTCATTTGTCGTTATATTAAATACAGTAACTGTCGCGCCAAATATTACACGACCCTCATGTTTCATTTTTGTTACATCAATAATTTGTGCATTAGATAATTTAGCTTCAATATCTTGAATACGTCCTTCGCAAAATCCTTGCTGCTCACGTGCTGCAAGGTATTCCGAATTTTCTTTTAAATCACCATGTTCACGGGCTTCTGCAATAGCAGTAATAATTTTAGGACGGTGAATATTCTTTAAAAATTCTAACTCTTTACGTAGCTTTTCTACACCACGTACTGTCATTGGAATCTGTTTCATTAATAAATGCCTCTGATTCTTTTTTAAATAAAAATTAAATCTCTTCCTGATTTTTCTGTTTTTAAAGAAAAATGAATACTTCTAATAAAACAATATTTTTGTTAAACAAAAAAGGGCAAATTTTGTTAACTATTAATTTGCAACTTTATCATTTTATATTTAATTAATTATACTAACGCATACTTGATGCTAGATCACCGTTTACTTTTTTCTGTATTACACTTTAGTATCTCTATGTATGTGTATTTTATATCAGCACTTATTACTTATTTTAAAAAGTGTGGAATGTAATACATTCATTAATCCGATTAGATCGTCAACAAATGTCACTTTACCTGCAAGTACTCAACAAATTATTACAGTACTATCACATTGCTTCAATTAGGTATTGATTATTAATTTTTACCCATTTAAAAACTGAAGTAAAAATTATTGACCTTTCCTTGAAAGGTAATTTAAGTTGTACACTTAATTAGCAATTCAATTTTAATGCGCCAATAAACTCGGAATATGGTAGCTGAATTAAAGGAATTTGCTATTGAACAAATTGAAGGCGATTTAATATCAATATATATCAACTTTCTTTGGCTAAGATAGGCTAATGATGGTATGAAATGATAAGATACAATCTTTAGCTTCTTTACTAAGTGTTGTTATTATAGATAATAACTATTTCTCAGTCATTTTACATAGTAACCAAAAACCTGGCGATATCGTATATCGCATATTTTTATACCATTCTTTTTACTATATTAAAATATTCAGTCAAGTTATTACGCTAGCAAAATGTTAAACTGATGCATGTTATTCCGTATTAGATGTTATAGCAGGCGAACTAAATTGTTATATACTTAATGGGTTGTTTAACTTAAGGCTTTAAGCCGTTACTATTATCGTTTGTTATTTAAAACAGGTTAATTTAATATTAAGGAGCATTTATTAAAATGAGCCTGATATAGATGGTAAAATCACGATTACCGGCCGTAATAAACAGGATATCTATTGCTTGCCATAGATAGAAATATTCTATCTACAATAAATTCTAAATTGCTACATTATTTTCTATATTAATTTAAAAAAATAATTATTAGTAAATCTGGTATATGGTGGTCAAGTTGCATTCTACTTTGATGTTTCATAAAACTGTTCTTCATTCTTAAATTAAACGTTGTTACCACCAAAATCAGCAGCTCAAATCCCCTGAGCCGGTTTCAATTTTTTAAGCAGACTGTAATAGTATTATAAATACTATTGAAAAGGGTTATTTTTTTTGAATCGCAGTATTTTGCGTATATCAATTTCGTATCCTCAGTGTCGCAAAAGCTGATTTAAATTAGATTCTTTGTTCTCATTGATGGAAGAAATCTACTCCTATACAAAGGAGTATACTGATGGAAAATTGTAGAATGCTAGTAGTTTTTGATTGTTATCTAGCTTCTTTATCGCTCTGTATAGGATATGCTAAAAATCTTGTTAACAAAATATCAAGGGATTTATATTAGCGGTATCACAGATCTCTACTAACCAAAGCTTCAGCAGTTTATCCTTAATTTAGTTATATGCCTTGGGAGTAAAGCTAGTGTATTAGCTATTTTATATATCAATAATATTGATGCTGCCTGCTCGGCTAGAAATGTTTTGCCATTGCATTCTAAAAACAAAAAAGTACTATCTCCGCAGGAAGCCTGGAAGGATAAGGTTAAGCAACGCGCTCACCAGGGATTGAAAAGTTATGCTTAATCTTCCTTCTGACTTTCAATAACTCTCTTCGGGCGCGACGAGCTTATTACGTTAATGCGCAGTATCGCCAATAATGAGCAGCAGGAAAAGGCGATCAGTTTACCTAGCAGAGTAACATGTGGATTTAACAAAGAAATAAGGTAGCATGTATGAGTTGAATCATGTTGTCAGCATTGCCAATCTTCTTCAAAGCATTAATATTTCAGTCTGCTGATAGCGTAGCTGGTAGAGAAACGATGTAATCTCATAGAGAAAAACCCTAGAGATTCGTGAAAATCACCAGTGAAGATATCTCGCATATATAAGCAATAGTACAACTCTTTGCTTCTTTTGTACGCTCTAGCTAAGGTAGCAAGGAGGTATTGAAGAATATTCTGTTACCGTTTTCGATCCCCATTTTAACCTTAGGCCTTTTTTAGTCTCAATATCGCGACCATACTAATCTATATGGTTTACTATGGTAAATAATCATTGTGGATAAGATTATGGTTACGCCTGTCGATAAAGGCATCATTCAGTATCTTTTCTCGCAGCATACCTTCGAACACAGCCTCAACAGCGGTGCTATCAGCTTCCTTGTATACCAATTACGAATAGGTTTATGTAAGAGATCATAAGTAACTCTGCTTTAATCGGATACCTGTAGAGTACACTTTTTCGTGAAATATTTTACTGTTAGTGAAATTATTTACGAAACCAGTTAAGCAGGATGGTACACCATTGTTATTTTCGAAACTTCATACATCAAAATGAGTATAACTTGTTAAAAGGGCTATGGTTAAAGTAAGGATTATTGGTAGAAATCTGTTATACTGTATAAAGGATTTTACTAAAGAGTAGAAATTGGAATTAAAAAGCAAACAGTTATACAGATCAAAGAGATTTTTTCTCATTTCATGCTAACATAAACCTATATTTAATTAGTTAGCTTGGTAACAATCTATCGGGTGATATTGATTAATCCATTAAAGGAACTTATTTGATTTTATCTTGCCGATATTATCACACTGAACATAATATTCACTTGAGACGTTAATTAGGGTTATAGTGATATCATTGTAAAATCCCTGATTGTATGAAAAAGATTTAATAATCTTATTGGAAGAGGCTTCTGGCGAAAATACATCATAAGGATAAATGCTTTAGTTATCTGTTATGTATGTTGAATATCTTAATTTTAAAGAATCAGTAAAATAAACAGGTGTTAATTCTAAACTAGTATTTAGATTGGCATCGTTGCTTTTTTTTTTGCTTTAATGACGACAGTCAACATAAATGCATTAAGTGCTATTGTTAAAGTCAACTAAATATTTTTACCTGATATTTTAAAGAGAAGCATTGTTTCTTACATAGGAAACCTAGAAAATATGCGAGGGAATAGATAAAAGAAAGAATGAATTTCAAACTTAATCGCTAGAGATCAAGAGAGGTCATATCATCAATGAAACTCTTAAATAGTTTAATGCAAAGTATTTTATCCATTTTTTTGAGCTAATTATTGATAAAAATCCATCCTTTGCTCAGATCAAGTTAAATAATGATACAAAATCTTTGCCAAGGAGTATAAAATTAATCATTATCTAATAAGATTAGATAATGATAGTGTTATTAGTAAAAATTCTATATTTAAAATACGAAAAGTTATATCAGATGATTAAGGAGTCGCTGAGTAGATTCCATCATATATGGTTGTTTTATATACCGAATTATCTGCGTGGAGAAAATTAGTTGAAACCATAACAATTGAAATACGAACATAGCTACTAACTGCTCTACGAGAAAAACAATAACTTTTTCCAGGGTAATTTAAAAGTATAATAATATGATAGTTGATGCGATCTTTAGATCCATAGGTCGTGATGAATATTATGATGCCCCAGTATTTAATCTTCTGTCTCCGATGCTATTCGCTAGATTTTAAAATAAAAAATCAATATTAATTTACACAACACAATTATAGTAGATTGTTTAATCTGGAGAATCTCGTAATAATTTAATCACGCCAACGGCTATGATTTCTATATAGAAATATAATGTTAAACATAACAGTCAATTAATTTTATCACTAATGTGACCATTAGTTAGTCATGATGGCACTTTATGTTATCGTGCTAGCATTGGATAACGAAAGCGTTAATGGTAATGTTTTAGATAAACACAGTGCCTTGCAAGGAGGTAAGCACTTATCGATTTTATTAGCGTGCGATATGGTCAATATATTTATTTCGTACAATTTATTTTAGGTTTATATCTTGCTGTCAGAATTATATAATAGTTGCTGTATTTCTTCTGGGCATTTTAGACGTCCATTTTTAAAAGATCTTTATCTTAATTTCTAATAGATAAAGGGTATCTACTCAAGACCCACTAAAATAATTCGTATTAATTAATGTTTATAAATGAATCTGTTTTCTCTACATAATTTTAATCTAAATCTTTTTTATTATCAAATTGTTATTTTTTAATAATAATCATTATACATAAATTCAGCTTTATCTAATCTAGTGCTATCTATGGGTATATTTTGAAGATGAACTTCCATAAAGGTCATAATGTCCAAACAAAGTTTTTTAACACCTATCTGATTTACTGCAGAAATTTGATAATATTTGTTTTGCCATCCTAATTCTCCAATAATGGATTTTGCACGATTATTTGCTTCTTCAGAGGTCAAAAGATCAACTTTATTAAAAACTAACCATCGCGGTTTTTTGGGTAATTTTTTACTATATTTTTCCAGTTCAACATCAATTATTTTAGCATTTTGAACAGGATTAGAACCATCAATAGGATAAATATCAATAAGATGTAAAAGTATTGTACAACGTTCTAAGTGTTTTAAAAAATGAACGCCAAGACCTATTCCTTCTGCCGCTCCTTCAATTAAACCAGGAATATCAGCAATAACAAAGCTTTGCTCACTATCTATGCGTACTACGGCTAAACTTGGAATTAAAGTAGTAAATGGATAATCAGCAACTTTAGGTTTTGCCGCTGAGACTGAGCGAATGAAAGTTGATTTACCTGCATTCGGCATGCCTAGCATGCCTACATCAGCAAGTAACATCAATTCAAGTAGCAATTCTCTTGTTTCCCCTTTTGTTCCCATTGTTTTTTGACGTGGAGCACGGTTGATTGATGATTTAAATCGGGTATTACCTAAACCATGATATCCACCTTTTGCAACTATTAAACGTTGCCCGTGACGTGTCATATCACCAATGATTTCTTTAGTTAAAAAATCACATATTCGTGTGCCAATCGGGACTTTAATGATATTATCTTGACCACGTTTGCCAGTACAATCACGACTTTGACCATCTTGTCCACGTTCAGCCTTGAAGGTTGTTTTAAATCGATAATCAATTAACGTATTAAAATTTTCATCAGCCAACAGATAAACATCTCCACCATCTCCACCATCCCCACCATCAGCCCCACCCTTAGGAATATATTTTTCACGGCGGAAGCTAACGCAGCCATTGCCGCCATCGCCAGCTATAACTAATATTTTTGCTTCATCAACAAATTTCATTGTTTTTTTCTCCGCATATGCTAGAAATTATACGCTAGATGGTAATTTTATTCAGAGATGATGTCCATAATATAATATTAAAAGCCCCGCAAAATTGCAGGGCTTTTAAAACACTATTTTAAAGATCAAAAAAAATTTATTCAGCTTCGATACTGACATATTTACGATTTTTTGGTCCTTTAATTTCAAATTTAACTTTTCCATTAGTCAATGCAAATAGAGTATGGTCGCGACCACAACCAACATTATTACTAGCATGGAATTTAGTACCACGCTGACGAACAATAATACTACCTGCCAACACGGATTCACCACTAAAACGTTTTACACCTAGGCGTTTTGCTTCAGAATCGCGACCGTTACGTGTTGAGCCGCCAGCCTTTTTATGTGCCATTAATCTATTCTCCTAATTCTTAGGCAATACCAATAATTTTAATATCAGTAAACCACTGACGGTGTCCTTGTTGTTTACGGCTATGTTTGCGGCGTCGAAATTTAATAATTTTAATTTTTTCACCACGACCATGTACAATAACTTCAGCTTTAACTTTGATGCCTTCAATGACAGGGGTACCGATTTTAATATCGTCACCGTTGGCGATCATCAATATTTGATTGAATTCAACAGTTTCACCTGTCGCAATATTTAACTTTTCCAGGCGAACTGTTTGGCCTTCACTGACTCGGTGTTGTTTGCCACCACATTGAAAAACCGCGTACATATAAACTCCACTTAACACACTCCTCTTTAATATATTGAATTTCAGAGTGCTATTTTTATAAATATTTACAATAAGTTATAAACTGTATGCGAAAAATCATTATAAGACAAGCCTAGAATTCAATCTAGTAATAAAAAATAAAAAATTTACTTTTTCTAAAGTGAATTTATTCCCATATCCGTTCATTTATAATTAATTTTACAGTACAATTAGCGACAGATTAACAGAATAATATCACTTGACTAAATATTATTTTTAGGTATAATAAAAAGTATATAATGAATTTAGAATCAATTATCAACCTAACTGCAAAAGACATGGAAGCGGTTAATAAAGTAATCTTGAATCAATTAAATTCAGATGTTTACCTCATTAACCAACTAGGCCACTATATTATTAGTGGTGGCGGAAAAAAAATTCGTCCCATTATTGCTATCCTGACCGGAAGAGCTTTAGGATATCAAAGAGAAAGGCACATTAATATAGCGGCATTGGTTGAATTTATTCATACTGCATCACTACTACATGATGATGTAGTAGATGAATCCTCCCTGCGACGTGGTAAAAAAACAGCTAATGTTGTTTTTGGTAATGCAGCCAGCGTATTAGTAGGAGACTTCATTTATACCCGATCATTTCAAATGATGATCGAGCTTAATTCTATGCCTGTTTTAAAGCTGATGTCTGATGCAACAAATATTATTGCAGAAGGTGAAGTTTCACAATTAATCAATTGTAATAATGCAGACATCACCGAAAGTACTTATATGCAAATAATATATAGTAAAACTGCACGCCTATTTGAAGCAGCGACACATGCATCAGCAATCGTATCAGATGCCAATGAGATTCAACAGCAAGCCTTAAAAGATTATGGTCGTTATCTTGGTACTGCCTTTCAACTGATTGATGATCTTCTTGATTATGATACAAATATTACCACTTTTGGCAAAAATATTGGTGATGATTTAGATGAAGGAAAATTAACACTACCTCTACTTCATGCAATGAAAAAAGGCACCGCAGAAGAATCTGCGCTTATTCGTAAATCAATAGAAAAAGGTAATGGGCGCCATTTACTCAGCATTATACTAATTATCATGAAACGCTGTAGTTCTCTTAAATATACTCGAAACCGAGCTAGAGAGGAAGCTAATAAAGCAATTAAAGCTGTCGGTATCTTACCTGATACCCCTTATAAGGAGGCCCTAATAAGCTTAGCTCGCCTTTCCGTTCAACGCCACTCGTAATAAAAACTTATCTGAAAGAGCTCATCCAGTTTTAGAACTATCTGTTTTCAGGAATATTATTTCACAACAAGTTATATAACTTAATTAAATTTTTTAATTCTTCCTATAAGATAAATTTAATAATCTTTTCACGCTCTTTTTATTAATTTCTTATAAATTTAAACTAAAATAAAAAAAGTATTTTGTCACTCCTACTTTTTTTTTGATAATCAATCAATTTATCATTTAACGATAAGATATTAAATACATCTTCAGGTATATTACTAATATAGTATTCAATAGCTTTACCTTAAAGCTCACGTTTTTGACGTTATTCTTATTCTCTCTACAATCCATCAAGATTGATGTCTTGTAATAATGAAAGAACATAAATCAACCCAGCGAGTTATTTCGTAATATACTATTTTATAATTTCTTGCATCATTTTTAGTATTAATTCAGAATCTAATTCTGAAAATTTAATTTTTAAAAACAGTGTGATATTATCTATATTTTTTCGTTTAAAACGCTCATAAGCTCCTAAACATAAAATTTTTGAATAAAGTCGTATGAATATTTCTTTTTTTATTTTTAATATCAAATGATATTGAATAAATACAACTAGAATTATTTGTATTTCTAATAAATTAGAGAGAACTTCACTTTTTTTTAAAATAGAGTTATTAATAAACTGCATGTATTTCAGTCAGACTAGATTCCACTTTAATGCTTCATAAATCTGTTCTTCATCTTTAGATTGAACGTTACTTACCACTAGTAGTATCAAGCAGATCAAAATCCACTGAGCTGTTTCCAGGTTTCTGAAGAGATACGAGAACAGCTTTAATACCATTGAAATTATTGCTTTCTTCGAACTACAGTGCCTCTCGCATTGACATAATAGTCTCACACTGTTACAAAAGTCGATTCAATTAGATTTGTTGTTCTTATGGGGACCACTGCCATCATGGGAAGGTAAGAATACCAGCCGTTCTTCTCGTTTTTTTCTCCAGCTTCTTAATCCCTTCAAGATACGCTAAAAATCTTGTCAATAAAATATCAAGAGATTTATGAGCAAGTATCGCGGGTCTCTTGTTAATCAAAGCTCAGGCAGCTTCATCCTTAACTTTTGATTGGATGCCTATTAGGAGTAAAACTAGTATATTAGCTATTTATGTACCTAACAATATTGATATTCAATGAGTTTAGGAATATCTTTGCCATTGCATTCTAAAAACAAATGACATTCAGTTTACTTCTGTAGCAAGGACAGAGATGCGGTTAAATCCTATGCTAGCTGGTATTCCATAATGTTCAAACCCAGTTACGCTTCTGGTCTTGATAAGCATCTTCTATCGTAACTTAGCTCCTTACGTCCACGCGAAGTCCCCGTAGATAATGAGAAGCAGGCACAAAAGCGATCAGCTTGCTTAACAGGAAGGCATATGCTTTCAGAACAGAAATAAACATAGCGATATTGCTTAAATCACCCAGCTACTATTACCTGTTACTTTTCAAGCCATTGCTATTCAATATGCTGATAGGGGGTAAAAACCTATCAGAGAGAGATCATGTAGTTTTTATTTAGAAAGAGTATCATGGCTTCGTGAAAATCATCGGTGGAGATGCTTCATAGGTACACAACCATGTGTAGCAACTTTTCGCCTTTTTTTACACTCCTTAGATAAGGCAGCAACGAGCTCTTGAAAGATATTCTGTTTCTGCTGTGATTTTTAACTTTAGGTACTTTAATTTCAACATCGTTAATATCTGTCTCCATAGTTTGCTGTGGCAAGTAACCATTATGGTCGACTGGTTCTGATAATCAATAAGCGGCGTTGAGGATATTACTGCAATTGTGGCTTCGAGTTGAGTTAAACCGTTAACAACGGCCTATAAACTTCTGCAATCATTACGAATTTGTTCATATAATGGATCAGGGTAATATCTAATTTGCAAATATATCTAGGGTATACTTTTTAATGGCATGTTATCAATATTTTATTGAAATCATTTAAAAAATTAATAATGTCAAGATACCACCACTATCTTCGAAAACTCTATACATGAGAAATCAGGATAACTCAAAATTATTAGAATAATATATTTATCGGCCTACTAAAAATGATGAATAAATTACAAATAAACTGTAAAAGCATATCTGCGTTTATTATTTAATGAAGTTAAAAATATTTTTTTTTAATAAAATCTTCGCCTAATTTAATATCTTTATTGAGTATCTCTAACATACTTCTTAATTTATTTTTTTCAAATTTATTAATGATATTAATAGGTAATCTTTCTTCAATTCCGCATTTACTTAAACGTATTGGCTGAGAAAAAAAAGGAGCATATTCACCATCACTTTCCACATATGCACACTCGATTATATTTTTTTTACCATTTAGAGCACTAATTAATGATAAACCAAATCGTGTAGCGGCTTGGGCAACAGAAAGTGTCGCCGACCCGCCAGAAGCTTTTTCTTCAAGAACTTCAGTGCCAGCATTTTGAATACGCTTAGTTAATTTATCGGCTTCCGTCTCGGTAAAGTTAACATTTGGAATTTGAAAAAGTAACGGTAGGATTGTTATGCTAGAATGACCCCCAATAACCATTACTTCAATTTCTTGAGGTTTTTTACCTTTTAATTCAGCAACAAAAGTATTTGAGCGAATGATATCTAAAGTTGTTATCCCAAATAGTCGATTTCTATCATACACTCCAGCCTTTTTTAATACTTCTGCTGCTATCGGAACGATGCTATTAATCGGATTAGTTATAATACCAATTAACGCTTTAGGACAGGTCTGAGCAACTTTTTCAATCAGATTACAAACGATACCGGCGTTGACATTAAACAAATCTGAGCGATCCATACCCAGTTTTCTGGCAACACCTGCCGAAATTAATACTACATCAGCACCGTCAAGTGCAGGTGTTGGATTTTTACCAGTAAAACCAATTACTTTTACATCCGTTGGAATATGACTTAAATCTTTAGCAACACCAGGGGTCACAGGAGCAATATCGTAAAGAGAAAGGTCTGAGCCTGATGGAAGTTGGTTTTTAAGAAGGAGTGCAAGTGCTTGTCCAATACCACCTGCTGCCCCGAGAATAACTAATTTCATATTAATACTCC
Source organism: Arsenophonus sp. NC-PE1-MAG3 (assembly GCA_052174455.1). Taxonomy (GTDB): domain Bacteria; phylum Pseudomonadota; class Gammaproteobacteria; order Enterobacterales; family Enterobacteriaceae; genus Arsenophonus. The sequence continues at coordinate 51,970 of JBQMRP010000071.1, forward strand.
TTTAATCTATAACACTTCGAAATACTTTAAAAACTTCTAATGTATTATTATACGTTATTCATAATACAGTTTATTAATTACGATTAATTCTTGTTAGAATTAAATTTATAAATTTTTTCTTTTATTTTAAATAAAATTCTTATACTAAGGGAAAAGGGGTAGGGGTACTTTTTAATATTGATTTTAGGTATCACAATATTCCAGGGAATAGAGTGTTTTTTTAAATAATTCAGACATATTTAACTTTTAAATGAATCTTTCATAGACTAAAATGAAGTTTTACTAATCAATACTGATTGAGGTAATTTCTGATTGTGCAGCCAAACATATTGACGCAGAGTAATCTCAAGCTCTTGACTAAAATTAAAATGATTGCTTTACAATCTATCTTCCATCTGCCCATTAAAATCGCTTGATCGTATAGGATTCGTTTGAGTATCCACACATCAGTGGATTAGTCAGTTTTTATAACAAGATTTTTAGACAAATAATCGAATTTATGTTTTCTGGAGCTGAATTTTTTTGCAGATCAAAAAGACTATTTGTAAATTTTTTGCTATTATCTGTAAAATATAATAAATGATTATGGATATGTTAGGTTAAAATTATGTAACAAAGAAGCATCGAGCATTGGTCGCGATTTAGTTTTTTGATGATTATGAAAATGAATTATTCTTTAAGTAAAGAATAAAGAGTAGTCTTTTTTTGCTAAAAAAAGATATAATCGATCTACTAGATTTATTTGTAAGTGAAAAATTCATTGTAGTGAATATTTTTTAAACTTAAAGTGCTAATTTTAGCGATATTAATCCTATATTTGCCTTAATAATTATTATTTTTCTATTTTTATAAATTCTTTCTGATAACAATTCCGCTACCTTGCTATAGTAAGGTAAGCATCGATAAAAATATTCTGTCGTTATACAGAATACATTTGTATAGAGTTGTAATTAGGAATCTTTTCATCAGAACGGCAAATCCTGGTTTTTCTAGTTTTTGTATGTTATTATCTACAGTTCCTTATGCACTTTCGATAATAGTGTACCTTGTTTATGATTCAACAAGAAACTATAGTAACGCTTCATCTTAAAATATCTAGCTGGAATTTGGTTGATATAGTGTTAAATCATCTCTTTCTTGCGTCAGGACCTACTACCAGTACTGCTTATAGTGCAGTGTCATAGTAATTTATGCACAACCCTTCTATTGATAATTCCGCAATCTTGATGCAGATATCATTGGGTGTTTAAGGTAAGGGTAGCTGAAATATTTCATATTATGCACGCCGCCCTTTTATATTTTTAGCAAAGTAGACTTATCCAGTAATTGTCCATACTGTAGCTTCAGGTAACGCCGTCACTATTTCCTATAGAAGATATATGCCAAAGAGCAGGAAAAAGGACACTGGCATTTATCAGATCATCCCTGTAATGGGTCAACCGGACAACAGCGCTTCGCCAGGGGAAAAGTCTCTCTCTTCAAGCCGCGATTATTTTAAGAGCGTAGCACATAACTATGGTGGTAATCGTCGCAACAACTACGCTGCTTCGAGGATGTTCATAATCTGAGTTCTGTTTTATATTCTGCATATCCTAAAAATTAGGATATATTAATAAAGCTTGTTAGTAGAAATTCATTCTACTGTAGAAAGATTTCTACTACAGCGGTTAACATGAAAAGCGAATAGTTATACAGATCAAAGAAATTTTTGCTCACTTCCCTATCAACATAAAACGGTATCTTATTTAGTTTAGTTCAGTGATAATCTATTAGATAATCTCGATTCATATATTGAAGTAACTCATTCCACTTTATCTTGGCCATATTATTACAATGAACACATTCCCTCAATGGGGAAATTCATTAGAGTTCAGCGATATTGTTATAAAATCCCCGATTACAGGAAATATTTAATAACTTACTGGGAAGTCTTCTGGCGAAACTACATCACAAGAATAAATGGTTTAGTTATCTGCGATATATGTTGAATAGCTTGATTTTATAGTAGTCAGCGAAATAAATAGATATTGATTTAAAGCAGTGTTTAAATTAAGTTACTGTTTTCTTATTTTAAATGGCGATAGCTAACATAAATAAACTAAGTGCTATTATTGAAATCGACGAAACATTCCCCTTGATCCTTTAAAGGAAAGTATTCTATCTTATATAGAAAATCTAGAAAATACGGTATAGGAGGAGATAAAAGAAAAAATGAATTGCGGTATTAATTGTCGCAGATTAATAAGGGGGAGTATTCATGTGATGATAAGATTCTTGAAGACTTTAATGCAGAGTGTATTAACCGTTTTCTTGAGTCGATCATCGATGAAAGTCTATCCTTTGTTTGGATAAGTGGTAATGGGATGAAATCGTTTATCAGGGATCATAAAATTAATTAGTATCGCCTAATAAGATTGCTAATCAGAGCATTATTCGTAAAGAAATCCATATTTAAAATACAAACAATTATATCAGCTAATTAAAAGGATGGTTAAGTAGATTCCATGGTATGGGAATTGTCTTATTTACCGAATGATTTGTTCTGAAGAAGATTGTTTAAAATCGCAATAATTGAAATACAGACGTGGCTATAAATTCCTTTACGAGCAAAGCAGAAACTTTTGATAAGATAACTAATAAATTTCTACTTGAGATTGATTATCGTACTATAAGTTATGCTTATTTTGATGTATGGGATTTTAAAATACTGACTTGTATTCTGCTTGATTGTTTTTCTGGATGATTTTAACATCAAAGAGATAATTTGCCATTAAAAGAATATCTCTACAGAGAGGTATTCAGGAAATTAGAAGATATTACCTGATTCATTACAGGAACTAATCCGTAATTATAAGCCAGTAAGCGATAGGCACTATTGTGGAACCGGAGCTCAAAGCCATGCCTGCAACAAGATGATGCTGAGCCCCTGTTTTACCGACAGGCGGGGCGATACCCGCTGACCATAACGGTTTTGCTATAGTAAAATTATGCACTGGGTATAGTTTGATGTTGAGATTAAAGTGACTAAGGTTAAAAGGGGATCGCAACGGCAATAGAATAATCTTCAACAGCTCATTGCTTGCTGTCTTACCTGAAGCATGAAAAAACGTGAAGAGTTCTACCATGGTTTGTACCTGCAGGAAGGAAGCATCGTTAACTGATTCTTTTCATGAAGCCTTACCTTTAGCGTTTCTTAATAAAAAACACATGATCTCTCTGAAATTCCTATCAGCAGACTGAAATAACAATGGTTTAAAGAATACAGATAATAGTAGCTGCGTTATTTAAGCGGTATGCGTTATCTTTATTTCTTTGATGAAAGCATATGCTATCCTGTCAGGCAAGCTGACCGCTTTTGCCTACTTTGTTTATAATATAGGCACTAATCATGAATGTAAGGAACTTATTTCGATCGAAGATTCTTATCGATAGTCAGCAGCGAATGGGGTTAACTTTTAATTCCCTTTGAGTGTCGTGACTTAACAATATCTCCAAAGCTTGCTATGGGAGAAGAAGAAGGGTTTCCATTGGTTTTGGAATTGAATAGAGCATTAAAGAATTTCTTAGCGCATAGTAGCCTTCTACTAGGTAGACCTATCGCATTTAACTTTAACTTTCGGTTGGATACTTTTTGTAAGTGAATCGTCAATACATTAGCTGTTTTGTGCACTACCATAAAATGGTAGTGGTTTGTTGTGCTTAGAAATATTACTTTATTACTAATGGGTTTCAGCGAGATTCCTGTAGCGATAAAGAAGCTGCAGAAAGATCGAGAAGAATGGCTGACATCCTACGACTTTCCGTCAGTAGCACTGGAATAAATAAAAATAACTAATCCAATTGAATTGGCTTTTGAGATAATATAGCTATGAAATTGATACGCGAAGCGCTGTTGTTCGAGAAAAACAATCTTTTTAATGGTATTTGAGCTGCTACAGTTATCTAATCAAAAAAACTGTAACTGACTAATGGGAGTTGATCTGCTACCCTTGGTGGGTAAACCAGCATCAAATTTAAGGATAAAAACAGATTTAGGAAGCATTAGAGTGGAAGATAGCTTGATCGTTATACAGTAAGATTTACTAGTGACTCTTGTACTATTCGAGTAATTTATTCATGCCACAAAAAGTATCTTATAGATTAAATTCAAAGCATCATGTGAAGATATTCGTAGTTAAATGACTATATTATTCTAACGATAGATTATCATACAGTATTTACTGTATAATTACTGACTGTATAAGAGATCCATGAAGATGTATTAGATGTTTTTTCTCGCTCTGATTCATGAACTTTAGGAGCAAAATTTAAGTTGATTATTAATACTGAAGTTAGTGATGAATAAACTTTATTAAGAGTATTTGTTATGTTTTTAATATGAACGTTATTTATCAAGATTCTAAGAAATACAGAGTGAATAATACCTAAAATTACTTCATATAATTTAACTAGTTAAAAAATTTATTTTTGGGTCGATTTTTGACAAAAATTTCTCTATAATCTTTAACAACCCTACGTTAAAATAAGTTTTTTATTTCCTAAAAAATCTTGCATTAATATCAGCTTTAACTATTTGAAGGGGCAAAGATTCACTAGACATAACTTAGCGTGAATATACTGAAGTATTTTTTATAAAATATGAGTATTCGCCAACATATAACTTATATATGGTAAGCTTTAATGAAAACTTTTACAGCTAAACCAGAAACCGTAAAACGCAACTGGTATGTTATTGACGCAGATGGAAAAATTTTAGGTCGTCTTGCAACTGAAGTTGCTCATCGTTTGCGCGGAAAACATAAAGCGGAATATACTCCGCATGTCGATACTGGCGATTACATTATTATTGTTAATGCAAAAAATGTTGCTATTACTGGTAATAAGCGTGAAGATAAAATTTACTATCGGCATACTGGTTATATCGGTGGTATCAAACAAGCAACCTTTGAAGAAATGATTGCCAGACACCCTGAACGGGTGATTGAGATTGCGGTTAAAGGTATGTTACCAAAAGGACCTCTTGGTCGTGCAATGTACAGTAAGATGAAAGTTTATGCGGGTAGTAATCATAAGCACGCGGCACAGCAGCCGCAAGTTCTTGATATTTAATGAAGATGGATTAGACAATGGCAGAAAATCAATATTACGGCACTGGTCGACGTAAAAGCTCTTCCGCACGTGTCTTCATTAAGATAGGTAGTGGTAATATTACTATCAATCAACGTAGCCTAGAGGAATATTTTGGACGAAAAACAGCGCAAATGGTTGTTCGCCAGCCATTAGAATTGGTTGATATGTTGCAGAAACTAGATTTATATATTACCGTTAAAGGTGGTGGCATTTCTGGTCAAGCAGGTGCCATTCGTCATGGTATTACACGTGCATTGATGGGATATGACGAAACACTACGTTTAGAATTACGAAAAGCTGGGTTTGTTACTCGCGATGCGCGTTCTGTTGAGCGTAAAAAAGTGGGATTACGTAAAGCGCGTCGCCGTCCACAATACTCTAAACGTTAATTTTTTGGTTTTTCAATAAATTATTAACATAAAGTCCGCCTTTAGGCGGACTTTATGTATGTTAGAAACTTATATTTTCTTGTGATTAATAATTTAATTTTTTATTATTAATTTTTTCAATAAAAAACGCTGTAATTTTACATTTTAATCATAAAATCATATCAAACTTCCCCCACCATATTGAGCAAAATTTGATAGACTAATAGATCCTTAATTTCTTATTTGTTCTTAACAGATTTGATGGAAATAATATGTATTAATTGTAGTCCAATGAATAAATATCAAATGTCTAATAATATATTTGATTAGTTTACTAGTGTTTTAAACAATGAGAATAGCCTGATTGATTATCAGGGCTGTTTATTATTTTTTAATAAAACTTGGAGGTTTTCATGGCTGTCGCCGCCAACAAACGTTCGGTAATGACACTGTTTTCTGGCCAGACCGACATATTTAGCCATCAAGTGAGGATCGTATTGGCAGAAAAGGACGTGAGCGTTGAGATTGAAAATGTTGAAGCAGATAATTTGCCTCAAGATTTAATTGATCTAAATCCTTACCAAACAGTACCAACTCTGGTTGATAGAGAATTAACATTATATAATTCTCGCGTTGTTATGGAATATCTTGATGAACGCTTTCCGTATCCACCGTTGATGCCTGTTTATCCAGTTGCTCGTGGTGGTACTCGTTTGATGATGCATCGGATAGACAAAGATTGGTATTCTTTGATCAATAAGATTGAAAACAAAGATCCTCAATCTGATGTTGCTCGTAAGCGGTTAAGAGAGGAGCTGATATCAATTTCACCAATTTTTAAAGAGATACCCTTTTTTATGAGTGAAGAATTTAGTCTGGTTGATTGTTATTTAGCTCCTCTTTTGTGGCGATTACCTTTCTGGAATATTGATTTCCCCAAAAGGAAAGAAACAGAGGGTATTCGTTCTTATATGAAACGTGTATTTGAGCGAGATTCTTTTCTTGCTTCATTAACTGAAGCTGAGCGTGATATGCGTTTGTTTACTATAGGTTAATTTATTATGGAATTGTTAGAAATGTCGCCACGTCGTCCTTACCTTCTTAGGGCTCATTATGAATGGCTTCTCGATAATAATATGACACCTCATTTAGTTGTGGATGTTAATATTTTTGGTGTAAATGTTCCGATGGAGTATGCCTATAAAGGACAGATTATTTTAAATATTACACCTTCTTCCGTTGGAAATTTAGGGCTAACTAATGAAATTGTTAGCTTCAATGCCCGTTTTAGTGGTTTTTCTCGCTATGTTGAGGTACCTATGAGTGCTATTATTGCTATTTATGGGCGCGAAAATGGAGTAGGAATGATATTTGAACCTGAGCCAAAATATGAGAGTGATATAGATAATTCTATCACTAAAAGTAAAAATTTAGTGCTTGTTAGCGATTTTAAATTATCAAAGGAATCACAAGAAATAACATCGATCTCATCTTCTGATGATGAGCCGCCAATGCCACCAAAAAGACGCCCAATGCTACGTGTTATTAAATAAGGTATGTCATGATTGAGGAAATTATTAATACTATTTTTTTAAACCAAAAATTTTAGTTAAAAATTTGTATTTATCTAATAAAAAATTTTTATAAGTTAATTTATTGTTTATGAAAACCTAAATGTAAATTATCCAACAACAATCTATGTTAGATCCCTGTATTTTTATTTATATTAAGTTATTGTTTAATTTGATTTTCTGTATCGTGGGGTGGTGAGTTTGTGTATGAAGCTGCTTAATGGTTTACTCAGTATTATGTTAATTTAATGATAAAGCTTTTTGGATTGATTAAATTTTCTTTACTGCTAATTGCAGTACTTATTGGATTAATCATCGCATTAAAAATAGTGATTGATGTTTTATCATACGGCAATTTTAAAAATGTTGATTTGGTTTTCTCTATTTTTTGGATTGATTATTATGGTCTTTGGCGGTCTACTTTCTGTTTATTGTTGAACAATTTGAAGAGTTTTGTTATTGTTATTTGGAAATTGCAGAGAATAAAAAATACAAAATACACATTTATAATTATTAGAAAAATTGTAAAAAGAGATAAAGCATCGAGAGAATGGTTTAATTTGAGTTCGAACAGCAGTTTATATCATTACAGATATTTTTAGATACGTCACCTGATCTTGTTTATTACCGTAATAAACATAATAATTTTTGTTGTAATCGAGTAGTGGAATTTTTGACAGGTCTTAATCAAAATAGCTTAATTGAACTAACTTATCGTGAAATTTATGGTGGAAAGTTGTAGAAAAAGAGCTTGAAACTGATTAAAAAGTATTTTTTATAATTTATTATTGATCTATAAATAATGGTTGGTATAGCGTAATGGGCGAAATGTATGATTTGATATATGTAAAACGCCTTTTATGATCGAGTTGAGACCCGCCATAGGTTAGGAGTATTTAGATATGATGTTACCAATCTTAAATTCTAACAGTAAGTATTAGAAAGTGTTAGAAAAATAAGATAACATTTATTCAACCAATCAGGTATGAGCTTCGTATTCCGCTTAATAGGAATATCAAATTGAGTCGTATATTACTTAATATAAAATTAACTAATAAATAAAAATTAGTTGAAAATTATTCACGTCAGCGATATTACTTTACCTAATATGTTAATGACATTATTGAAATGGATAAAATTGAATCACGCAAAGTTAATTTAGATAGTCAATAAATTGATTTTAAGTAATTTATTTCCGATCTTAAAAACTTACCAAGTTTTTAGTAAAGCCTAAATATTGAAATTTTAACTGAAAGTAAAAGAAAATTTACCGAACAAGATCATTACTGATTCAAGATTAAGTGGCTACAAGAAATACTATGGAATTTAATTGCTAATACCGCAAGATTTACTCAATAAGGTGAGATTAAAGTTTATATTTACTATAAAATATATGAGCAACTTTTTACTCAAGTTATTGATAAGTCGCATTAGTATCTAAAAAAAAACGTAAAAAAGATTAATCATCTACTATCAGATAGATGATAGTGTTACTGGCAAGCCAGAAATTGGTACTGGGATTAAACTTTCTGTTTCTAAACGGTTAGCAAAAGCATAGGGAGATATAGAAGTCGATACTATTTAATCTTTTGGTAGATTCTTGTTTTATTGTGCCCTTTATAGCGATAATTGTTGCAAAAATAATTGAGATAGAAACATATAAAACTGCTTTGCGATTTAAATTGCATATTCTTTTGTGGGATATTTTGAATTAAATATTATCGTCGTGCAATCATATTAGAAATTAAGCTATACCGTTAATATTCCTATCAATGGGAAGATAGGATTAGAAATATTTAAAATTGGTAGTTATGGTTGATTTTTATTTGGATATAAAACTATATGGTAGATCGGCCTTGATTATTGAGCGTTAGTTTCGTTAAATCTATCCTAATAGATAAGCATAAAGCTTTAATTGTATTAACAGCTAATGCATTTAAAAACAAAAAAATATATTGATGCAAGTATGGATGATGTATTGAGTACACTACTCTTGGTAAGAGTATTAATAAAGATTATTGGAATATTTAACTTAATTATAAAAATATATTCATCAGTGCTCTGTTAAAGCAATTTACTAGCTATGATGACGTATTAGATAGTAATACATTCAATTAATATTTCAATTAGTTAGATTAAATTAATTGAAGAGGGCATGAAAATCTTTAAAAAGTGATTTCAGAATATTCATATTTACTGGACTATAATTTTCTGTCTAAAGATCAAAATAGAATTGTTGTTGAAGCCAATAACAATTAAAGGTGTAGCTGGTATGCAATTGGTTTGTATTATTTTTAGCAGTTAGCTCAACACCTACAAATCACAAAATTTACCTGTCTGGTTGGATAATACTAAAAAATTGTTTGATGAATTAAAAGTAGGTTGGCAAAAGATATTAAAATTTTGAAATGATGGTTAGCGAGATTCAAAAATAAGCAAAACCGAAGTTGGATGTGCAAATATTTCGCCAACATCAAAGAAATCGTTTTGAGACTCACCAATCATGATATGATTGGTTGTAGATGGTTAGTAAGATAGAAATCTTTATTTTTATAAGCCAATCAACATAACAGATACAATCATTTTTGTTACAAAATTCATTAAAATTTATGATCAAGTTTTATTTAATTATATTAAATAAATTAGTAACAATCTATACTGCAAATAGAGTTAGATATGGAAACCTATTTATTGTAGTAATTTTAAGTGAATGTGATTATATTCGATGGTACTGAAATTTATGAATTAATGCTTATCATGTCATGTTTGTAACATAATGTTACAGTGTGTTTTAGCATATAATCAAGAGAAACTAAATATTATTTATTCTATAAATAGAAAAGAAAAATAAGAAAATGAAACATAATGATGCCGAAATATTCACGTATTTTACGTGGGAAATATCGTATTGTAGCATCTACATACAGATGCTGATAAGTTTAATCCAGTCATTATTTCCACTAGTAAATAATGAATAAAAATTTATTTATTTGCAAATATTTGATTTAATTGCAAATAGATAAAGGAGTTATTAGCATATCTATTGTATGACGGTCAGGATATGTTCTACTCTTATTCTTCATTAATCTATTCTCCCTCCTTAAATTAGACGTTGTTTTACTACCTAAGGGTGGTTGAGTTATGCTCATTATTTGATATTATGGAGGTTTCTGAGATGGTGTGGTGAATTCTGCTAATTAATTTCGTGAATGATTTTAACATCGGAGAGATGATAAACCATGAAAATGTACCATATATATCTACGAAATTAGATATTACCTCTGATCCTTTGTATGAACGCATCAGTAACACTGCTAGGTTTTGTAGATAACAGGGTTACCGTTATTTGTTCTGTGCCAAGGCCATCCTGCGATAACCTTATCAACGCTGGTCTTGTTTATGGATACATTCGTCATTCGTAACAGTTAGTTATCACAGAGAATCATGCAGACTAGTATTGGCGATGTTGAGATTAAACTACTTAAGGTTAAAAGTGGATCGCAGTAGCAACAGAATACCCTTAAGTAGCTCCTTTCTACAGCTTATCTGAAGCGTGCAAAATCCTCAAAAAAAAGTTACTACTCCATCACTTGTACCTGTAAGATATTTCCACCTCTAATTTTCATAAAGCCCTAAGGGTAATTCTCAGTAAAAAAGAAGATGATTTCTCTACAGCACTATCAGTAAGTAAACTAAGACCACAATGCCTTGAAAAGCGCAGGCATTAGCGGCTTTCTGATTTAAGTGATATACCTGTGTTTTATTACTTGGATGAAGATATATATCATTTCTTAGGTAAGCTGATCGTCTTTCCCTGCTATTCATTCTTGATAGCACTGCGTATGGCTATAAAAGAAACTAGTTGCAGTTGAAATTGCTTATCGAGAGTTAGAAGTAAACTGGGTATAACACTTCTTAATTTCTTGTGAGCACATTCTTGATCTTATTTCCCAAGGTTGATTATGGAAAACGGTTGCTATTATTTTTGTAATGAATAGCAAAGATATTTCTAGATATGTATTACCAACGTTGTTTGATGGTACATAAAACATCTAAGATTCTACCTTTACTCCCAAAAAGGTAGGAAACCGAAAGTTAATGGTGAGTTGTAGGATGCTATGGCTAGCAGAGAGCCCTGATGCTACTAATAAAGCCTTTTATATTTTGTTGTAAGATTTTAGCGAAGTATTCTGCAGCTTCTTCATCGCTAGAGAAAGATGAACGGTAGTGCACACCGTAGTGTGCTTTTATATTTTAAATATGGAATTTATTAGCAATAATTTTTTGGTTATCACACTTATTAGTTGGTGATGATGACTAATTTCATGCTTAATGGTAAAGTTTTCGTACTATATTTAGCTCGACCAGATCAAAGGATTGACTATTTATTGATGATTATTTCAAGAAAACAGCTAATATACACTCTCTGCATTAAACTCTTTAAGAATCTCATCGTTAACATAGCTTCTGTTAATTCTCGGGCGATTAAGGCCGTAATTTCTTTTTTATTTTTTTTTTTCTTCTTCTCCCGAATTTTTACCTTTCCTATGTAGAAATAACGATTCCATTTAAAGGAAGTAAGAAAAAATGTTTCATCGACTTCAAATAATATTTAGCATGTTTATGTTGATATCGTATCGCTGAAGCAAAAAAGAAATGAACATCATCATAAAGGTTGTTTTAAAATAAATGCCTGTTTCTTTCGCTGACTCCGCGAAAAATCAAGCTATTCAACATATATCGGAAATAACTAAATTATTTATTTTTGTTATCTAGTTTCGATAGCAGACTTCCAGTAATATTGTTAATATTTTTCTGAAATTCAGGAGTTTTGCAATGATATCGCTGTAGCCATAATGAATGTTTCTAATGGATAACATGTTTACTGTAACAATATATACAGAATAAAATGGAGTGAATTGCTTCAATACATGAACCGAGATCATCTAATAGATTATTATCATTGAGTCAATTAATGAGATGAATAGATTTATTTTGCAGGAAGTTAGAGATAATTTCTTTGATTTTTCATGACTTTTTGCTTTTTTCATGTTCCACTCTGTAGTGGACATTTCTCTTAATTATAAGAGGTTTGTACCAAAAATATTTTCTAACATAGGGCGATCTCCGGATCAATATCATCTCGTTTTTCCCTTTAGTAATAATAATTTCGGAGATGTTATATCGTTTACCTAAAGTAAACGCAGGGTCTTTGCTCTCTAAAGAGCAACTTTGTTTTAGGTATTACAGTTTTTTGAGGAGAGGGCGCCCTTCTCATCATCATATTTTATCTTATCCTTCAGTAGTTATAATTCTATGAATATGGTTGTCCTAAAAATGAGTAATATGTAATTATTCTGTACAAAACAAATATACTTAATATCTTTAAAATTAAAGAGTTATGTTAAAAACATACTATTGAATAGTAGCTGTAAATTACAGCAGACCTAATAACCAATTCTACCTATTTTTAGTAAAAGAAAAAGCTCTTCCCTTCAATTAAAGGGCGATTTAACTTCTAACTATTAAATGATCGAGATCTATTTTCAAAATAAACTGTGATCTATCCTCTTTACATCAGTATTTTCTTCAACTAAATGCTCACATCTCTGTCCCTTTAACACTACAGTATCAATACCAATATGAACCGATTATTTCAACATCTTTTTTCGTTTAGATAGAGAAAGAAGAATGAATTGGTACCAAGGTTTTTATAATATTACCCGAGACAGAGGTGCGCTGTTAATACCCAACCACTTATTAAAATGGGTAAATTTATCATTAAACTCAACTGCGGCGGGGTTTTCCCCTTTTATTCTTATACCCAATAAATGCTTATTTATGTTTATTACTTATTTACTGTCAACTGTTAATTATTTGTTCTGAACAATATTTGCTGATGCAGCAACTTCTCTTTCAGTAATCTTTTTCATTGCTTCCGCAATTATTTCTGCTCGTGTTCCAACAATAATTTGCACATTATTTTTATTTAAACGAATAATGCCTGATGCACCTAATTTTTTTATTAAGTCATCATTAATAATATTAATGTCTTTTAGACCTAAGCGTAAACGAGTAATACAAGCATCGATTACTGTTAAATTATCTGTTCCACCTACTGCAGTAAGATATTGATATGCTTCATGTGTAATATTTTCTTTATCACTAGTGGTGATATTTTTGTCGTAATTATCTACGGACTGATAGTCGTTAGTTATTTCACGACCTGGTGTCATTAAATTGAATTTATTAATCACAAAACGAAATATGACATAGTATAAACAAAAGAAAATTATCCCAAGGAAAATTAACATGTACCAATTAACTGCTAATGGGTTATGGCTCTGCAGTAACATATCAACTAAACCAGCACTAAAACCAAAACCCGAGATCCAGTGCATTGCAGCCGCAATATAAACAGAAAATCCAGTTAAAAGAGCATGAATGACATAAAGAACCGGTGCCACAAACATGAATGAAAATTCAAGCGGTTCAGTGATGCCAGTAAAAAAGGCGGAAAAAGCACCTGCCATCATGATACCAGCAACTTTTTCTTTATTTTCATGATGAGCAGAATGATAAATGGCCAATGCCGCAGCAGGTAAACCAAACATCATAATGGGGAAAAATCCAGCTTGATAACGCCCAGTAATACCTTTTTCGGCTAAACCTGAAGCTAATGATTTAGCACCAGCCAAAAAATTTGGAATATCATTAATACCCGCTACATCAAACCAAAATACTGAGTTTAATGCATGATGTAATCCAACCGAAATTAATAGACGATTAAAAAAAGCATAAATACCAGCGCCTAATGAACCCAAATCTTTAATATTTTCACCAAACAGCACTAATGCATTATAGATAAATGGCCAAATATACATTAGAACAAAAGATAACAGAATCATCAAAAATGATGTTAATATAGGTACTAAACGTCGGCCATTAAAGAACGAGAATGCTTTCGGTAACTCGACACTGCTATAGCGATTATAAAGTTCAGAAGCCAATACACCAACCAATATTCCAATAAACTGATTATTAATTTTACCAAATGCTGCAGGAACTTGCTCGATAGCAACAGCCATGATCATCGAATAAGCTGCTGGTGAACATAGGGTTGTTACCACTAAAAAACCTACAAAACCGGTTAATGCTGCAGAACCATCTTTATCTTTTGATAAACCATATGCGAGGCCAATTGCAAATAATATTGACATATTATCTATAATTGCTGAACCTGATTTAATCAATAAAGCGGAAATAGTGCTATTAGCTCCCCAGCCGTTAGGATCAATCCAATAACCAATTCCCATTAAAATTGCAGCGGCGGGCAATACAGCAACAGGCACCATTAAAGCGCGACCTATTCGCTGTAAATAACTTAACAGATTCACTATATTTCTCCTTCCTTGAATAACCTCATTGCTGAGATTTTAATTGTTAAATATTATTTATAATCTATTTTTTGAACAAATTATCATTAAGTATTAACTTCCCCCCTAAAGATAGTATAGATTATTTTGAATAATTCAAGTTTAACTTTAAATCAATATTTTATAGATTATAGCCTCAAATAAAGGCTATATACCCTAAGAGTGATTGTACAGCTAAACATGTTGATGCAGAAGTAATCTCAACCTCTTCATTAGAATTGAAAATAATGGCTTTGCAGCCCATCTCCCCAATACGCCCATTAAATCGCTCGATCATATCATTCATTTGGAGGATGAATTATTAGGCTAAGTCAATATCCTATACCAAGCTCTGCGCACAAACAGTTTAATTCCTATTTTCCGGTAGCTAAACGTTTTTGTAGACCAAAAAGTCGCTGTAAATTCTTTACCATTATCTATAAGTATTCGATGGATAGCTATGGAAATACCCGGATTAAGATCACGTAAGAAGCGTAAAATATTGATAAGGGTCTGAGTTTTTAAAGATGGATAAAACCCATCAAGTGTGCGATCTATGCCTACAAAAAGATAACGTCGTGAAGTTTTATTTAATATTTGCGAAGAAATTTCACATCTATGTATAGATAATTAGATTCGTAGCTTTTAAACGCTTTATTCTTCAGCTTTAGGATTTTTTCTATTTCATTTCAGATAAATTACCCGTGTATGAGTCTGCGAAAACAGCGATCCATACCAGATCAAGATGTAACGTGTGGGGTTCAGAAATTAGTATACGACTTCAACAGATCAGCAAAAGAAAGAAAACCGTTTTTGCAAGAAAATAATTACGCTCCAATAAGCTGACGATAGGCATATTCGTCAGTAAATGATGGGGAATATAGTGTGATAATCAGGCTATATTTGTAAAAATTATTGCTAAATATTCATTATACTGTATGAAGGATTTTTCTACATAAGTTGCTATGAAAAAGTAAGTAGTTATATAAATCAAAGAGACTTTTTATTACTCTCTAGAAATATAAATCTAGATCTCATTAGTTGCCTAGATAACAATCTATTGAATGATATCAATTCATTCATTAAAGTAACTTAATCCACTTTAATTTTGCCCATATTGTCACAGTGAATAGTTATCTACTGGAGAGATTCATTATGGTTACAGCGATATCATTGCAAAATCTCCAATTGCAGAAAACATTTAACAATCTTACTGGAAGTGTCTGCTGGCAAGACTATATCACAAGAATAAATGATTTAGTTATTATGATATATTTTAAATAAATTTACTTTATGGAAGTTAAAAAAAATAAACAGGCATTGATTTGAAAATAGCGTTTATATTGCATCATTGCTTTCTTGTTTCATTAGTAATAACTAATATAAATGGAATAAGGGTTATTTATTAAAGTCGACTAAACATTTTTCCCTGAATTCCTTTAAAAGGAAGCGTTATATGCAACATAGGAAAGCTAAAGAACGCGGGAAATGAAAATAAAAAGAAAAGAACGAATTGAGCTCTTAATTTCCTAAAATTAGGATAGTTATGTAAACAATAAAATTCTCTTGAATAGTTTAATTCAAAGTATGTTATCCCTTTTCTAGATCTGATTATGGATAAAGAGTTTATCTTTTTCTCAGATAGAGGTAATGATATGAAACTTTGCAACTAGCATGAAATTAGTCACCATTATCTAATAAGACAAGATAATTAGAAAGTTATTGATAAGGAATTCCACATTTAAAATATGGACAATTATATCAGCTGATTTAAAGGATGCCTTAGTAGATTCTCTAAGGTCTAGATTTATTTATATACAAAATTATCTGGTCTGGAAAAGATTATTTGAAACAATAACAATTGAAATACAGCATGGATACAAATTGCTCTCTGAGATAAGCAATAACCTTTGCTAATATAGCCAATCATTAGCATCATCTTATTTTTGTTCTTTATTAACGGTAAATTCGGAGCATCATATAACGTTTTAGCTAAATAGACGTAGGTTTTTTGCTGGCTTGAAGCTGAAGAATACTCTAATTTTAGGTATTATAGTTGCCTGCCGATAAAATTTCATCATCGTAATATTTACCCTTAATTAAATCCCTTCAGTAGCCATCTTGCTATAAATATCGCTGTTCAACGAGAGGGCTTATATAATAATCAAAATCAAATTACCCCAATCAGTATTGGGTAGTAAATTTCCATTTTAGTCTATAGTCAATAAAAGATTAATTCAAAACTAAACATAAATTATTAAAAAACCATACTATTCTTTTGGGATAAGACATTAAGAAATAGACAATTTTAGTTATAAAACTCAATTAATAACAAAGAATAGTAGAATGATACAAAATTATTAAAATATAGCTGATATGAAATAAAATTAAGTGAGGTAAAATAATGAGGCTTATTCCTCTAACAACAGCAAAAGATGTCAGTCTTTTTTCCGCCAATTACATTGCAAATAAAATTAATCAATTTAATCCAACGGCTGCACATCCATTCTTATTAGGACTACCAACAGGCGGAACGTCACTAGCTACCTATCATGAGCTAATTAATCTATTTAAAGAAGGAAAAATTAGCTTTAAACATGTCGTTAGTTTTAATATGGATGAATATGTCGGTATCCCGAAAAATCATCCACAAAGCTATCATACTTTTATGTATGATAATTTTTTTAACCATATTGATATTACGAAAAATAATATTAATTTACTTGATGGTAATGCAAAAGATATTGACGCTGAATGTAAACGTTACGAAGATAAAATTAAGTCTTATGGTAAAATACATTTATTTATGGGTGGAGTTGGCAGTGATGGCCACATTGCCTTCAACGAACCTGCTTCATCCCTTTCTTCTCGTACCAGGATCAAAACGCTAACACTAGAAACCCGACGGGCAAACTCTCGTTTTTTTGATGATAATATTGATCAAGTACCTAAATATGCTATTACTGTTGGCGTAGGAACTCTACTTGATGCGGAAGAAATTTTAGTTCTGGCAACCGGTATAAATAAAACATTAGCTGTTGAAGCTGCGGTAGAAGGTTCGATTAATCATATGTGGACAATTAGCTGTCTACAAATGCATGAAAAATCAGCTTTAGTTTGTGATGAATTAGCAACTCTTGAGCTAAAAGTAAAGACCTTAAAATATTTTTGTCAATTAGAATCTGACATCATTAATCGATTTGCTAGTTAAATTAATATATTAAAATTTAATATTATCAAATAGAAAATTCTATAGAAAATTATTTTTTATTAAAATAAGAGTAAAATATTATGTATGCATTAACAAATTGCATTATTTATACAGGTTATGAACGATTGGACGATCATGCAGTTATTATTGAAAAAGAACAAATAAAAAAAGTTTGTCTAATTGCAGAGTTACCTCATAACATTGAAATTCATGATTTACAAAATGCTATCCTAGCGCCAGGATTTATTGATTTACAAGTTAATGGTTGCGGTGGTGTGCAATTCAATGATAATCCAGAAGATATCTCAATTAAGACGCTGGAAATTATGCAAAAAGCAAATGAACGAAATGGCTGTACCAGTTTCCTACCTACATTGATCACTAGCCCTGATCCTCTGATAAAAATAGCAATAGAAACGATGCG
Source organism: Arsenophonus sp. NC-PE1-MAG3 (assembly GCA_052174455.1). Classification (GTDB taxonomy): domain Bacteria; phylum Pseudomonadota; class Gammaproteobacteria; order Enterobacterales; family Enterobacteriaceae; genus Arsenophonus. Next base: position 70,089 of record JBQMRP010000071.1, read on the forward strand.
TGATTATCTGGTTAAATATAAAAATCAGGCATTAGGACTACATATTGAAGGACCATACATTAACCCAATTAAAACAGGTGTCCATAATGATGAGTATATTCGTCAGCCTTCTGCCGAAATGATCAAATATTTATGCCAAAATGCTGATATAATTGCTAAAATTACCTTAGCACCAGAAGTAGTTACAGAAAAATATATTCATCAATTAGTTGATGCTGGTATTGTTGTTTCAGCAGGTCATTCCAATGCAACTTATGAAGAAGCACAGAATGGTTTCAGGGCAGGTATTCAATTTTCAACCCATCTTTTCAATGCTATGCCTGTTATTTCAAGTCGTGCTCCTGGATTAGTTGGTGCTATTTATAATACTCCTAGTGTATATGCAGGAATTATTGCTGATGGATTACATGTTCATTGGGCTAATATTCGTAATAGTAAAAAATTAAAAGGCGATAAACTAGTTCTAGTAACAGATGCTACAGCACCTGCTGGACTTGATCCTAATGATAATGAAATGGATTATTTTACCTTTGCAGGTAAAACTATATATCATTGTGATGAATTATGCATTGATAAAAATGGTATATTAAGTGGTTCCTCCTTAACGATGATAAATGCTGTTAAAAACATCGTTGAACATGCAGGTATTCCATTAGATGAAGCATTACGAATGGCCACGCTTTATCCCGCTCGTGCTATTGGTGTCGATAAAAATCTTGGGAGCATAGAAAAAGATAAAGTTGCAAATCTTATTGTATTTAATCACGACTTTATTATTCAAAAAACCATTGTTAATGGTCGTTAAATAGAGCTTAACGAACATATAGATTGATAAATCTAGTTATGATTATTTCTGGTTTATGGAGTTTCGGAGATGAGTGGCGTATCTTGTGATTGATTTTGTAGATGATCTTAACAACAGAGGAATAATATGCCATTAAAAAGCCTACCCTAGAGGTATTCATGAAACTAGATATTATTTTAATACCTTGCATGATCTCATTCATAATGCTACTAGGAAGTTGATAGCACCGTTGTTGAGACAGTTGTTTAAGGTCATAACTGCAACAAAATCCTGAACGCTCCTTGTCGGAGGGAGCGAAGCACTCCATCCGTAACAGTTATTTATCACAACAAATCATACAGACTGGTATTGAAGATGTTGAGATTAAACTGCTTAAGATTAAAGTGGATCGCAACAGAAGCGGAATATATTTCAATAGCTCGTTGCTGGCCACCTATTTAAAATGTGAAAAGCATCATAAAATTTTACTATGGCTGCTCTATGGATATACCAGTGATATTCATGAATTCATGAGATAGATTCTCGATGAGAAATACACGATCTCTCTCTTGTAGTACTATTAGCAGAGTAAAACAGTAATATCTTGAAGAGCATGGACATTGATGATACCTGTGTGATTTAATCGATACCGCTACGTTTATTTTTTGGCAGAAGCCAAATGCTGTGTGTGCTGTCAAGCAAGCTGATCGCCTTTGCCTAGTTGTTATTATTATCGTCATTGCGGCATGAACATAAGGAGCTCGTTCCGATTGAAGAGGATTATTGAAAGTCAGAAATAAGCTGGCATAATTTCTGAATGGCCACCATTACAAGCGGAGGACTTAACCGCATCTCCCAGGATTCCTACGGAGATGGTATTCTTGATTTTGGAATGGCAATGGCAAAGATATTCCAGGACATACACCAGCAATGCTATTTTGTACATAAAATAGATGATGTGTTGTCTTCACTTCACAAAGTCACGCAGCACCGAAAGTTAAAGTTGAACTGCCGGAAGTTTGGTTAGCAGAGAGCTGTGATGCAGCTAATAACCACTTTTTTATATTTTGTTAGCAAGGTTTTCAGCATAAGTATCCTTGTAGCGATGAAAAGTTGGAGAAGGAGGGGATTAAAAAGGCTGGCATTCTATTCTTTCCCATCAACGCAATAGCATCAATAAGTGCAACGAATTCAATTGAATCAACTTTTGCAAAATGAACCTATGAAGCTGATGTGTGCTAAAGTAATTACGCTTCGAGAAAACAACCCTCTCAAATGGTATTTAAGCTGCTACAGTTTCCTCAGAAAATCTGAACCAACTAAAGAGATTTGATTCGTTTACTTGATGGTAAACAGAGTTAAATTTAAGGATTGAGAATAGATTAACGAAAAATCAGAGTATAACATAACCTGACAAACATACACTATATTTTCTAATAACTCACTAGAAATTACTTAACAAGAAATAGAAAATTATTTAATTACAACCATTAAATTTTTTTTAATAACATCAACATACTTAATTGTAAGTTTGATTTCTATTTTATTATTTTATCGAGCTTAATTAATCCAGAGCGTAGCAACGTTATACGCATGAGCAGCAACAAGAGCTATGTTGCTTCGTAAATATTCATAAACAAAGTATATTTATACTCTGTGATATGTTAAATTCTGGCTATGTTGGTAAAAGTTATTGGTAGAAATCTTTTATACAGTATAAAAGATTTTTAGCTAAAGAAGTTGCCATGGAAAACAAGCAGTCATATAAATCAAAGAGATTTTTTCTTGTTTTATACCAACATAAATCTACATCTTATTAAGTTACCTAGATAATAATTTGTGGATGACATTAATTCATGCATTGAAGTAACTAATTCCACTCTATCCTACCTGTATTATCACAGTGAACATGTTTATCTGCTGAGGACATTTATTAGGGTTACAGCGATATTGTTGCAAAATCCCCTATTACAGGAAAAAGTTTAACAATCTTATTGTAAGTCTACAGGCGAAATTACATCAGAAAGAAAAATGGTTTAGTTATTTTCGATGTAGTTAAGTAGTTTAAATTTACGGAAGTCAGAAAAACAAACAAACATTGATTTAAAAATAGCGTTTAAATAGGCATTAATGCTTTTTCAGTATCGACAGACAATATAAATGTACTAAGTGATTATTTATTGAAGTCGACAAAAATTTTCTCTGAATCCCTTAAAAGGAAGTGTTATCTTCTTACATAAGAAAGCTAGAAAACGTGGGAAAGGAGGAGATATAAGAAAGAATTGCGCTCTTAATCGCCCAAAATTAAGAGGGTCTTGTGAGCAATGAGATTCTTGAAGAGTTTAATGCGAGGATGTTATCCTTTTTCTTGATCTGATTATGGATTAAGAATACATCTTTTTCTCAGATAAGAGAAAAAGATACAAATCTTTTCTAGTAAGCATGAAATTAGTCACCATCGCCTAATAAGATTGAATAATTAGAGAGTTATTGATGAGGAATTCTACATTTAAAATGTGAACAATTATATCAGCTAATTAAAAGGATGACTGAGTAGATTCTATGTTATAGAGAGCAGGGTCTTTATTTACTGAATAATCTGGCCTAGAGAAACTTGTTTAAAACAATAACAATTAAAATACAGATACGTAGCTACAAATTGCTCTGCGAGCAAAACAATAACCTTTACTAATATAGCTTATTTCTGAAATTAGTATCTCGCAGAGTACTAAATAGTACTTAGATCATTAAAATCCTCAAAATAGCATAGTTGCGCAGCTCATACAATAGTTGTCCAAGTTTTTTATCAGTCATGAAATTTATCGTTTTTGGATTAGTAAGCATTATTTGGTGTTACATAAAATTGCGTAAATTCAATTTTTGTGCGTATTCATCACGACGACGCTGGAGCGGGTGTGATTATAGACGATAAAATTTTATTGAATAACCGTTCTAATCTGAGTGAAACCGGTCATCTACAAATAGATTTATTAATATGATGTCATCATTGTGATAAATTTAGTTGTCTAGAAATAATTATAGCTAAGAGTTATTAGAAGATTTGATGCATGATAATCAGGCTACATTCCACTCTGATACTTCAGAGGATTTATTCTTTATTCTTAAATTTAACATTATTACCATCAAGAGTCAGCAGATCAAATCCTTTTAGCCGCAGTTATAGATTTTTAACAGACGATAGCAGCTTAAATACCATTAAAATCCTTGTTTTTTAAACTGATTTCTTCTCATATCAGCTTCATAGCTTCACTATCACAAAAGGCGATGTAATCGCATTTGTCGTTCTTATGATGCCAGGTGCGACCTGACTGACGAGAAGTTTATAGAATTCTAGTGTTTTTCTCGTTCTTTCTTCACCTTATTTATCGCTGCAATAGGGTAAGTATAGCTATAACTTGCTAATAAACATTAAAATTTTTATGATCGGTATTGCGACTCTCTGGTAGGTAGAGCTCAGGCAGATCATCATTAATTTTTTGTTCATATATTTTTAGAGATATGTAACCAGCACATTAATTATTTTATGTACCAAAAAAGGATTGGTAATGAATATCTAGGAACATTTTTGACATTGCATTAAAAATCAAAGGCACCTTCTCCCATATAAATCTAGAAGATACGCTTAAGTCATACGCTCGCAGCGGTCATCCAAAAGTTCAGCCCAGTGCGATTTCTGACTCTTATAACCATTCTTGATTGCAATGAGCCTCCTACATCCATGCACACTGTTGTTAATAATAACTAGTAGACAAAGGTGATCATTTTACCTAACAGAATAATATATATCATCAGAACAAAAATAAACGTATCGTGTATCTTTAAATTAAGCAAGTATCACATTCTCAATTTTCTTCAAGCCATCGCTATTTCAGTTTGCTGATAGTACTAGAAGAGAGATTGTGAGTTTGTACTGAGAAGCTCCCTCATGAATTCATAAGGATTACTAGTATATTCGTACAAGAGTCATAAGAGTAACTTTTCTACATTTTGCACGTTTCAGATAAAGCGGCAGCAAGGAGCTATTGAAGGATATTCCGATACCGCTAAGATTTCTGACTTTAGGCACTTTAATCTCACATCGCCAATATTTATTGGTATAGTTTCCTGCAGCAAATAACCATTACTGGCGACAGTTTGTCGCTCATCGACAAGGTAAGTATTTTACATGTTTGTCGCAGTATGGCTCGAGCTCCTACCTCAACAGCAATGCCTATCAGCTTTCTAGCATAATTATGGATGAGTTCATGTAATGGATCATGGTAATTATCTGATTTGTAGATAATTATATGGTAGATTGTTTCATGATATATCATCTCTTTGATGTTAAAATAATATATAAAATTAATTAGTAGAGTATCACTACCATCTCTGAAATCTCATTCACTAGAAATTAGGAAACTCTACAGCTACAGGGCTATTGAAAATAGAATTAGGCAACAACTTGAATAAAATTACCAAAGGCAATTAAAATTAAATAATATCTATTAAAGCTAATTTGTCAGATAGTAAATAAAAATAATCGTTAGCAATTGAAGTGATTAAATACGCAGAGCTATGCATTAGTAATGCAATTACCATTATCAATAACCTATTTAATCCATAAAAGTACTCATCGCGGAAAGAAATCACAGTAACAGAAAAAGTTTTTCTTACCCACGTGTAAAACTATATTAAAAAATAAAAGTGTTAGAAGATTTTTGTAACAATTTATCAATTGTTATTTTACAGTTAGTGCATAATTCAGTTATTGCTACTTTTTATTAATTAAACGACCTATGTTAAATTGTGAGGTTTTGTACTATTTGATTGAATCAAAATAGCGTTGTAATATATTAATCTATGCTTTTTACTAGCTTAAGCATAAAAATTTCTATCGCCATTAACATTTATTTTTATGTATATCTATTAGTATAGATACGCAATATTATATGTTAATTTTACTTTCGCTCAATAGAAAATTTTTTGATTGTTATCAATATTTTATTTCAATGATTGTGTTAATTTCATTAACAATGGAAATTAACACAATCATTGAAATAGAAAGCATCACTCGTTTTATTAGTAATAATATCTTAACTTAATTAACTTTATATTTAACTGTAAAGTTATTATTATTTTATAATACGCTATTATTTTTTGTTGATTTTTTTGATAAAATAATAAACAATGAAAAAAGATACTTTTCTGCAAAAATCATAAAAATAAGTTGACGACTCAGTTCCCTGTACGGATAATTGAATTTCTCAATACAGATAAAGATTGAGGAAAAGATGGCTACGTAGCTCAGATGGTTAGAGCACAGCACTCATAATGCTGGAGTCACAGGTTCAATTCCCGTCGTAGCCACCATAATTTTGCGGGAGTGGCGAAATTGGTAGACGCACCAGATTTAGGCTCTGGTACTTTAAGGTGTGCGAGTTCAAGTCTCGCCTCCCGCACCATTATTTATAATGATTATTTATATTCTCTTTGGGGTATTGCCAAGCGGTAAGGCACCAGGTTTTGATCCTGGCATTCCCAGGTTCGAATCCTGGTACCCCAGCCAATGATTTCAATAATCACATAAATTAAAAATCATGAGCGGAATTAAAAATAATAAGTTACATGTAAAAACTATTTTTTGTTAATAGTTATTTCAGTAGCTCTTTGATCTCGTATCATTATACAAATGATAATTATTGCACAATTCTATTCATTGGCAACAGAATTATGAGGAATATAGTTAATGGTAAGTATTGTGATGATTAATCTCAATTGTTAGGAAATTATAGAAGCTAAAATCATAGCTGCTCTTCAAATTAACAAAGAGCTTGCGTCTACTTTGGTTAACTATTATAATTAATCTAAATTATATTCCTTTTGGTATGATAAAAACAAGATGATATTGATGATTATAGGCATGTTCTTTAATTGTTTGTTGACGGAGAACCCTGGTGCCCGTTTAAGAAACCATAGTCTTTTTCTGCAAAAATATTTTCTCCCTCTCGCGATCTGTTAGTAACAGTACGTAAATTATTGAACCTTGTAGTATCTAAATCTTGCTTAAATTGCTTTTTATACAGACAATAATGTGGAATTTTCGTGAAATAAGGTAGAAAAACCACCAAACTCGAAACATAAATCGTTCAAAATGCTACTATCCTGGTTGTTTGCATGTAGATATAGATATATTTTGCAAGAATAGCAAAATAAAACTTCACGACATTATCTTTTAATAAAGATAGATTGGCTCTTTTTTATTAATTGGTTTTTACTCATTTTTACAATTCTTAAGACTGCGTCTAATGCAGATGCTTCTTAACGTCATCTTAATCAAGCATGCCCCATACCTCATCTCATTAAGTACTTACAAATAATGAGAAAGAATTTACAGATCGCTGTTTCCTCTGCAAAACGTTCAGAAACCGGAAAATAAGAATTCAATCATTTGTGTACAGAGCTTGATATAGAATGCATCGATTTAGCTTGTTGAGCTATCTTCAAACAAATGATATGATTAAATAATTTAATAGACGTATAAAAGATGAGCTGCAAAGTCATCATTTAATTCTGATGAAGAGTTTGAGATGATTCAACATTAATATGTTTGGCTGTACAATCAGAATTACCTAATCAGTATTAGGTAGTAAACTTCATTGCGGTCTATGAAAGATTAACTCAAAACTAAACTTGAATTTTAAAAACTATCTCCTGAGATGTAATAACTAGAATATCTTTAGCATCTTAGTAAAAGATAACTAAGAGAAAAAATTCTTGAAAGTTTAAAGTTTTGGATGATAAGCCGAAAAATCTAGAAATCTAGATTAGAATTATTTGTTAATTTATTTAAATAATGATTTTCTTTGCAAGAAAATCATTATTATTTTAATTATTGATCGTAACAAGCCTATATTTTGTTAGAAAATTATTTTCACAACCAGTCAGCTTGGAGGTGAAATAAATAATATTAAACGATATGAGAATAATAAAAAAGATAGATGGTAGATAAGTAATTAACAACGCCGTTAAAAACGGTAGCGATCTAACTTTAATTTCAAGTGCGTAAAATACGAAATATCAAAATATAGCTATTAATTTTACAGTAACATGATAGAAATAGGCAAAATATGCTAAGTAGCCTATCTAACAAGTAATAAGAACGATAAAACTTTATTTTATTAATAAATATAAATATTTATATATGATATAAAACGTAATATTAAAAATAATAAAAAATAGATTTTTAATCTATTTCACAATTCAATTATTTTAATAGATCTTCAATCTGAAGAATAAAGTTTTCAATACAATAAACAGAATATCATAACTAACTTTATTTTATAAACCTAAAGTATATTTAAGTATCTTTTTTTTAACTATATTTAGTCGTTGTACTAATATTAATGCTAAATTTCGACTAGATTTTATACCCAAGAACTGGGAACTAAACAGTGTATAAATAGCATCCATACATGCCTGCATTAATTTATTATCTGGCATTCTATCGTATTGATAACTTAGTAAAGTCTGTCGTGTATAAAAAGGTAATAAATGTGTATTGGAATCAACCAGTACTTTTAGTAAACTATCCACATCACGATAACCAAGATTAACGCCCTGACCACCTAGTGGATTAATGGTATGAGCAGCATCGCCAATCAACGCTAGTCCCTCTTTAACATAACAATTAGCGTGATGACGGTTCAGTGGAAAGCTTCCTTTAGCAATAATCTTCAATGAGCCAAGGCGAATAGGAAAAGCAAGAATAATTTCTTGCCTGAGCTTCTCCAAGGACATGGCTTGTAGTTGTCTAATTCGCGCAGGTTTATCATACCAAACCAAACAAGCCCAATAATCAAATAAGGGTAAAAATGCTCGTGGACCAGAAGGAAAAAATTGTTGCCAAACAATATCCTCTTGTGATTGGTTCATCTTAACCGTAATAAGCAGACATGATTGAGTATATTGCCAACCATTGCTACCAATTCCAGCTAAAGATCGAAGCTGTGAATAGGCGCCATCAGCAGCAATAATTAACTTTGCCGATAGTTTCTGACTATTGCTTAAAGTTATTTTCCATTGTTGATTTTGACGTTGCATTGCTACTAATTTAGCTGGGCATAGCAAGGTAAGATTTGGATATTGAAAAAATTGTTGCCATAACCCCAATTGCAAAATACGGTTTTCAACTATATAACCTAGTTCAGGTAAATCAAGGCTGCTTGCTTCTAACATTAGGTGTGAGTTTTCTCCTTCCCAAATTTCTAATCTTCGATAAGGAGTAACGCGCATATTTAAAACACTATCCCAGACACCAAGTTGTTTAAGTAGATCCACTGAAGTACAGGTTAATGCTGAAACGCGTAAATCAGGTTGTTCTAACGAATTAAAAGGTGCGGGTTTAATATGTTCAAGTAATAGGATCCGCCAACCTTCTTTTGCCAACCCTATTGCCATTGCTGCACCTATCATACCTGCACCAACGACTACAATATTATAATTTTCATCTATTTTATTCATATAAACTTAATTATCTATAGTCACTAATCTAATAGTAGGTCTAGTTTTTCTTATGTCATTTACTAATAATCTATTCATCTCGTTAGTTAGCAAGAGCTCCAAACGAATAGAATAGATATCAAAATTTATAATTTAATAGAAAATAGTCTAAGTATAACAGATTTTGTTACCGAAAGTTTGGATATACAAAATATTTAGGAATAAAACTATAGATTAAAATCTATGGGGCGGCTCTCTAGCGCCAGATGAATGAATATGATTTATCAAAAAGATTATTCTGCTAAATAAGGCTCATGGATATCAATTAATAGAGATTCCTAAAGATTCTGATATTCTACTGCTAGATGCCTGCTAAATTCGTAAAAAAGCGTAAGAAAAATATTTTATTAATTAGGGGATTGAAAAAGATAAAAGATATTAATTAATATTATTATTGGTGTTGGTGGTTGTGTCGATTTACAGGAGGGGAATTTAATTTATCAACGTTATGGGCGGGCCTTCGCCCGACCCCACAGTTATAGGCATTATTTTTGATCTTTAACTTTATATTATCTATTAGAGATAATATAAAGTTAAAGATAAGCGTACTCCAATCGTTGGTATTAGTTTTCCAGAAATTGAAAATTTTATCGATTACTGAAATCATTAACAGAATAGAAGGTTCTTTAGTTTCTATTTTCCCTTATAGAAGGGTGTGTAATAAATATTGTTTATTTTATATCGTTCCTTACACTTGCGGTGAGGAAGTAAGCTAAACGTATGTGATGACGTTTTATTTGAAAATCGCATAATTAAATAGAAAAGGAGTGCATGAAATTCACTAATTATATAAAAATATCAATCCCTATCCTAGGTCAACTTTGACGGTGTAATTTATTCATTTATCAAATTATTACATTGGGTCACAAGCCATTGACGGCGTTGATTAATTGCGTCTGGTTTACAATCAGTCATTTAATTAAATTTATCAACGATATTATTGCTGTCTATAAAGACACTTCTGAACTTGTTAAATTCTTATATTTTCCTGCTTAAATTAGCTAAAGATCAAATTTGAGAATGATTAAACGATCATATAAAGTCTTTGATTATAAAACCATTTTTCATAAATTTCGTAAAGCACGATCTGATATCCTAATTATCTCAGATTTTACTATTAGTTTTCTTTATAAAAAAATAAGATTATTTTTAAAAAAGTAGACAGTTTATTACAGATGTTAATTTTTATATAAGTTTAAGTTTTATCTACTACCATGCCATTACTACTCCTTACTGTTGATTTACCTGATGATGTCATCGAAGATGAAAAAATTAAATCTTTATTTTACTTCAACAACCTATTAATCAGCAATCAATGAATTATAGGTGAATAATATTGAGTAGGAGTTATTAGTAACTTTGGTGTATAGTGATCAGACTACATTTTACTCTAATCCTTTATGAATCTATTCTCCATTCTTAAATTGGATATTAGTTAGCATCATAGGCGACAGGTTAAATTCCTATTTAACTAGTTTCAGTTTTTATGAGCATACAGGAGTAGCTTAAATATAATTAAAAGGATTTTTTCTTAAAACTAAAATTTTTCGCACTATGACTTCGTAGTCTCACTGTCACAAAACTAGATTCAATCGGATTCGGCGTTCTTATTGACGTCCACTTCATTGACGGAAAGGGATAGAATGCTAGGTATTCTTCTCAATCTTTCTCCAGCTTCTTCATTGATTCAGTATAGTATTTCTCTAAAAACTTTACCAACAAAAGATTAGCCTTTATTAGGGGGTGTCACACGGCTCTTTGCTAACCAGATTCCCGTAGCTCACTCTTAACTTTCAGTGTTGTATGCTTTTGAGAAGTAAAACCAGTTCATTAGCTATTTTTGTATCTCAGCAGTATTTTTCTACTGAATATCCGGGAGCATCTTTGCCATTGGATTCCAAGAAATCAAGTGCCGCGTCCCCCGTACTAAGCCACCATGGGAGATACAATTAAACCACTGGTGCTTACAAGTTATTAAGAAGTTTAGCTAGTTCACTTTTAACTCTCGATAAGCATTTTCTACCAAAATCTAGCTCATTACGTCTATGCGCAATACTGACGACATAACCAGGCAGCTAAAGGAAATCATATTTACTGACAGACTTGTATATTATCACTAGGACAAAAATAAATGTAGGTGTATCACTTAAATCACGCAGCTATCTTTACCGATGCTCTTTAAGTTATTACTATTTAATTCTACTGATACTATTAAGCAGAGAGATCATGTGATTTTTTACCAAGAAGTCCTCATAAAGCTTCGTAAAATCATCGATGAAGGAATGGATTTTTAGCAGGTATAAGTTAGAGTAAAAACTCTTCGCTGCTTTTATACGCTTCAGATAACGCGGTAACAAGGAGATGTTGAGGTATATTTTGTTGCCGCTGATATCTTATTTAACAATAGGCACTTTAATCTCAACATTGCCAATATCAGTCTTGTAGATTCGCGGTGGCAAATAACCGTTACGGATGACAGCATAAATACCCTTAAACAAACTGTATTCAGAATGTTATCGCAGCATTGCCTTAGAACTTACCGCTTAACAGCGGTGCTATAAGTTCTCAGTAGTATTACGAATAAGTTCATACAAGGTATTATAGTAATATCTAGTATCGTGGATACTCTATAGATGGTGGCTTTTCATGGCATATTTACTCTATATTGTTGAAATTATTAACGAAATTACTCATCAGGATACGACATTATCTCTAAAACTCCATACAACATAAATGAGAATAATTCGTTAACTAGTATTCAACGTATCTTGGTTAAGAAGAATCTTCACATAAAAATATTACGTAACTTTTCGGCTGAGTCGAAATAATTGTTAGTAAATTTCGAAGATACGCAAAATATGATTGGAAAGGTTGTTGATGTTGAAATTATCTATCTCTATACTAATTATTTACGCGATATAGTAATTAAAATGCAAGATAGCATGGCGTTAAGAAGCCAAGAATCACTTGAATTAGTTATCTCTTTGATACGTAAATAAGATAATCTTGGTGTAATAAATTACTAACCTTAATATTAAATAGAGAGATTCAGTGATTCTAAAAGATAATCTACAAATTCTCAGCAGCGAAATATTTTTATAGATAGCCGATAATAAACAGTTAATTAGTCTTTATAGACTGTTCAATATTAATATAAAGTAGTTTAAGTGCAGACTACCTAGGTATTGAAATCAATCTCAAAATAATCTATATAAATTGATTTATAAACCACTTAATATCAACGCAGTTAGCAACATTTTATGTTGCCTATATGTTCATATAGCTCCTGTATGTAGCATTATCCTTAAACAAATCCACTTATTTATAATAGAAAATTAATTTCTTTAGTAATCTGTTAAAAAACATTGGTAGTTATGACAAATTTCAAACATTAAGATCAAAGAGGTGCATTATCAAATTATGTGCGGTGAATCAGGATTAATATATTACTAATATATAGCATGACATTACTTTCGGAATTTGTTCTGAAAAACTAAGTAAAACCTATTTCGTGGTTGTTGTGATTTATGTTTTAGAACGTAAAGAAATACGCCGTATTCTATTCACTAACCCCCGTCCGCTCTCAAGGCCGGCGAAAAGCTCAGTTTTTTGCCAGATGATCTCAATCAAAAAAGTTAATCTTTATTTATGTCATCTTTATGATGCCTTATTTGAAATGCTTAATTTTAAAAAAGTAAAAAATTGGTTGAGCGCGCAATGTAGTTGAAGTAGTACCATTACCCATATATGAGAAGTTTCATTCTTAATCAGATTTTTCATTCTTGATGAAAAACAGAGTACCACAATTGAATAGATGAAATATCTCTGATCCATGTATTGATTTTAATTCTAAAATTGTGATCATAACACTAGGCGATGTAACTTAAATTGATCTGCCTAGTGGCTATAAATCAGGTTTATGTTAGGTAATTGAAATGCTTTCTGAATTTAAAGAACTTAGTTTTAATTTCTTCATAGTGATGAAAAACTACATGTGTAGTGGCAAAAGTGGTTATTGTTTACTAAAACTAGGAAAAAATAAAAATAAAATAGTTACTTTGTCAATAAAAAGATTCATCACAGACGCCCTATAGAAAAGGAAATATTTACTTGCAATCAGTTATTCTTGATCTCCAGTTGGCCTGTAGCAATCATAATGGATTACCCAGTAAAGCAACATTTCAATATTGGCTTGAAGTTTTTCTGCCAAAATTTCAATCTGAAAGTGAAATTACAATTCGTATTGTTGATATAGCAGAAAGCCAATATTTAAATCGAATATATCGAGGAAAAGATAAACCAACAAATGTGTTATCCTTTCCATTTAAAGCGCCAGACAATATTAAATTACCCTTACTTGGTGATTTGATTATTTGTCGTAAAGTCATTGAAAAAGAAGCGATTGAACAACAAAAAAAACCTGATGCTTACTGGGCGCATATGGTAATACATGGTTGTCTTCATCTATTGGGTTATGAGCATAAAAATAACTTTGAGGCAGAAGAAATGGAAATAATAGAAACTGAAATTATGCAAAAATTAGGTTATCCTAATCCTTATTAGCATGAAAAGGCGTAACTATAATGGTACTTTTATGTTAAACAATTGATATAATAAACTACTTAGAGAAATTTTAATAAAACGCCATGAGCGACGAGCATCCTGTAAACAATGATAATAATCACTTGAAAAAGAGTTTTTTCGAGCGCCTCAATCAGTTATTTCACGGTGAACTTAAAAATCGTGATGACTTAGTTGAACTTATTCGTGATTCAGAGCAAAAAGATGTTATTGATCCTGATACTAGAGAAATGCTTGAAGGGGTAATGAATATTTCCGATGAGCGTGTTCGAGATATTATGATCCCACGCTCCCAGATAGTAACCTTAAAACGAAATCAATTATTAGATGATTGCCTTGATGTAATTATCGACTCAGCACATTCTCGTTTTCCAGTAATTAGTGAAGATAAGGATCATATTGAAGGTCTATTGATGGCTAAAGATTTGCTACCATTTATGCGTACTGATGCTGAACCTTTCAATATCGATAAAGTATTACGTCCCGCTGTTGTTGTTCCTGAAAGCAAACGAGTTGATCTGTTATTAAAAGAATTTCGTTCAAAACGTTATCATATGGCAATTGTCATAGATGAATTTGGTGGCGTCTCCGGCTTAGTGACAATCGAAGATATTCTTGAATTAATTGTTGGTGAGATTGAAGACGAGTATGATGATGATGAAGATATTGATATTCGTCAACTAAGTAAACATGCTTACTCTGTTCGTGCACTAACCCAAATCGATTATTTCAACAAAGCATTTGGGACGCACTTTAATGATGAAGAAATTGATACCATTGGTGGTTTAGTGATGCAAGCATTCGGACATTTGCCTGCTAGAGGAGAAATCATAACCATTAATGGTTATATTTTTAAAATTAGCATTGCTGATAGTCGTAAAATTATTCAAGTTCAGGTAAAAATTCCTGATGAAGGACCCATCCCAAATCTTGTAGAAGAATAGTTTTAATGAATAAAATGTCACTCTATAAATGTCAGAGGTTAAGAGTCTTGTTTGCCTTAATCTTCGGGCTCTGTGGAACATTGGCTTTTTCACCTTTTGATATTTGGTTAGCCGCTCTTTTCTCTCTTTTTGGCTTACAGTTGCTAATTGTTAATCGTTCAAGCAAACAAGCAAGTTTAATAGGATTTTGTTGGGGAATTAGTTTATTTGGTAGTGATATTAACTGGGTTTATGTTAGTATTGCTGATTTTGGTGGTATGCCATTGGTGGTTAATGTCTTTTTAGTCATCTTACTAGCAGGGTATTTATCACTTTATCCTACGCTATTTGCTTATCTACTCAATAAATTCTTTCTACGACTTAATATTGTTCGCTTTATTTTTGCCTCGCCAGTAATATGGCAAATAACTGAATATTTACGTGGTCATATACTAACTGGTTTTCCTTGGTTGCAATTTGGTTATAGTCAAATCGATGGGCCACTAAAAGCTATTGCACCGATATTTGGTGTTGAGATGATAACATTGCTACTGATGATTATTAGTAGCTGTTTGGTTTTTGCTTGCCTAAAACGCCGAGTTATTCCTCTAGTTACAGCAGTTATTTTATTATTTTTACCTTTAATAATTAAAAATTATCATTGGTTTATCCCAGTTATAGAAAAAAAATCACAAATTGTTTTAGTTCAAGGTAACATTTTGCAAAACTTAAAATGGCAACTAGGATTTCTCGAACAAACTATAACTACCTATCTCAATCTCTCTAAACCTTATTTTGGTAACGCTAAGATTGTTATCTGGCCTGAATCCGCTATTCCCTCAATCGAATCAGATAATAACGTTTGGTTGACCTCATTAGATAAACTCCTGCGCTTACAAAATACTCGTTTAATTACTGGCATTGTTGATACTAAATTAAGTACACGGGGAGTAAGAAAATTTTTTAATAGTATTATTGTGTTAGGAGAAAATAAACCTTATCAATATCCAACCAGCAATCGTTATCAGAAGCATCACTTGGTGCCTTTTGGTGAATTTGTGCCATTAAAAAATATTCTTCGGCAAATTTCTCCTTTATTTAATTTACCAATGTCAGGTTTTAGTCGTGGTAATTATAAGCAACAACAGTTAACTGCCGGTAATATTCATCTGACTGCCGCTATCTGCTATGAAATTATTTTAGGAACCCAAGTTAGAGATAACTTTAAATCAGATACCGATTTTTTATTGACAGTTTCAAATGATGCATGGTTTGGGCATTCGATCGGCCCATGGCAACACTTTCAAATGGCACGCATGCGTGCACTTGAGCTTGGTCGGCCATTATTGCGTGCTACTAATAATGGTATTACCGCAGTGATTACACCTAATGGAGATATTCAGGCGGAGCTTCCTCAATTTACTCGCTCAGTATTAAGCGCTGAGGTAATACCGACATCTGGTCTTACACCTTATGCACGTTGGAGTAATTGGCCTATGTGGGGATTAGTTACTCTATTTATCATATTAGCATTTTTTTTAAGAAAAAATAAAACCAATTAATTTAGCATAAATTAATTATCATCATGTTCTTAACCGCTGATGATACGGTTTTATCTTGTTTATTGATATTTATCATTAAATTTAGTTAATAATGTTTTATTATAAAATTTATTATTTATTAAAAATTAACTTATATTAATTTATATAGATTATGTGGTTAGCCTATATGAAAAAAAAGGATTATTAATGATTTTTTTAAAAGTTTATAAATAATATGAAATAGTTTCAGGTGCTTGCTAATTGTTCGATGAATCTCAAAGAGGGTAAGTTGTCACTATTTATGGTTATTCTGAAATTCAAGTAAATAAACATTAATAAAAAATATTAATGTTTTTGAATCAATTCAAATTGGTGAATATATATGAATAATATTATATTAATAAAAATTATAATTTTAGGAAATATTGCGCTTAAAAGTAGTAAAAAATTTCAATTTTTCGAACTACTACCTCATCTCTCAATTAGAGATGATTGGTAAATCTAATGTATGACGGTCAAGGTACATTCCACGTTAATGCTTCATAAATCTATTCTCTATCCTTAAATTGGATCTTCTTTACTATCAGTGTTAGCAAATCAAACTCCTTTATCCCGCCTTCCAGATTTTCTGAGCAGATAGGAGAAACTTAAATATTATTAAAATGGTTGTTTTTCTTGAGCCAAAGAGCTTCACGCTTCGCGCTTCAGCTTCATTGCCTCACTGTCGCAAAAAATTGATTCAATCAGATTTTTTAATTCTTATTGATGCCAGAGCTGACGGAAGTCATAGGAATATTAACAGCTCTTTTTAATCTTTCTCTAGATTCTTCATCGCTGCAGAATACGCTTAAAACCTTCTCAGTAAACCATTAAAGGCTTTATTACAGGAATCGAAACTCTCTTCTGGTAGCTAGAGTTTCTCGAAGCTCACCACTTTAACTTTCGATTAAATACTTTTTAGGAGTGAAGGCAGCACATTAGCTATTTTTATGCACCCAAAAGCGTTAGTGCTATATGCGCAGCCCGGGAACATCTTTGTCATTGGATTCCAAAATCAAGGGTACTTCTCCCGTAGCAAATCTAGAGAATATGATTAAGATCTGCACTCATTAGCTATTGAAAAGTTATCCCCAGTTTGCTTTTGATTCTCAATAACCATCTTCAACCGTAAGGAGTTCCTTATATTCATGTGCAGTATTGACAATACAACTAGTAGGAAAAGGCAATCATCTTGTCTGTCAGAATGACGCATGCCTTCAGCTAAAAAATAAACGTTAGTGTATCGCTAAATCACGAAAGTACCACATTTTCAATGCTTTTCAAGGCATTAATGTTTTCAATCTTCTGATAGCACTGCAGAGAGATTATGTACTATCACCGATAAGCGCGACATCATGGATTCATGAAAATTACCAGTAGATAATGTTTCGCATATGCAGCTATAGAGAGCAACTCTTTGTCGCTTTTTACACGCTTTAGTTAAGATAGTAGCAACCGAGTTGTTGAGGCATATTCTGTTACTACTAAGGATCCCTTAACCTTAGACACTTTAATCTCAACATGCCAATACCATTATATATGGGGGTTCGCTATGGTAAATAACTGTTATAGACGTTGGTATAGTGTACCGGGCCAGCCGACAAGATATCGTTCAGCATATTGCTACTAGGATAACTCTAGTTTAGCGCTAAATAGCGTACTATCAGCTTTCTAGTAGCATTACAGATGAGTTTATAGAAGGGAACAAAATAATTTTATTTCGCGATATCTGTAGGGTAGACTTTTCATGGTATACTTATCTCCTTGTTGTTGAAATCGTTTACAAAACCAATCAGTAAAATTAGTCAGCATATTCGAAACTCTTATATCGAAAATGATTATAATTCAACTTTTGTAGGATCAGATGAAATACGAGATTACTCAGATTGATTTAAGTGTTTATTTATGTCACTCTTCTTGTGCTTATATTTTTTTAGCTTTTGTCGATTTTTTAATATTTTGTTTAATTTATTATTGCAGTAATGAATAAAAATTTATTTTAAGGTTAAATGTTTTAATAAATTACATCTTATAACTTATGTACTATCGGTTATAATAATAAAAACAATAAGATTATAGAAAAATTTTAAGAAAAAATTTTTGTCGTCACTTTCAGTTCATGAAAACAGTAATTTATATTCACAATTAAATGAAAATCATACATTTTATTATTTTCTATATGCTTTTATTTTAATAGTGGAAACTATAAAAATTATAGTTCATGGTAAATTTCTATAAGTGTGATCCAACTTTGGTATCAGTATTTTTTTAAAATTACTAATGGTCGTGCTTATTAAAATTTTTAGCTTTAGTTTTTTCTCATTACTTTTTACCTAAATAAGTATAAATAGAATCAAGAATATTATTTTTAACTTCAGAAAATTGGTATGTATAGCTAAATTAAAAACTGGTAAATTTATTATTTTCATTTTATTTATATCATCCATTTAAGATCAAATCAATAATAACTTGAGTATCTTTATTGAAAGATGTTTAGCAGTTTCATTTCAACCGGAATGAAACAGATATACTTTTGCAGTAGTCTCTTGTATCTGCTTATCTAATATTTAACATATTAAGTAGGATATAATATCAGAAAGAAAATCATTTCAAAATAGGCTGAAAGTTTGGCGTTAATTCAATAATATTACGTTTAGTTTTTTTTCGCTAATTTATTAGTAAAACCGAATAAAAAATGACACTCCGTTTGTTCTAGTATTAAACAAGATAAAAACGATAAAACACCAAAAAGGGGATCGGTAAAGGGGATCGGTTGTCAAAAAAATAATTTTTGTCACATAACCCTGCTTTTGAAATTGGTTTAATAATACCATTAATATGGTAAACAGGATAAGAAATGCGAGTATTTTCTGTTTTTTTGCCCATGTTTAAATAAACAGACCAATCAGTCAAGCAGTGACATTTTTTAATAATGCATCACGCTTAATCGCATGGTAAATATTAGGCTCGTGGCTATTTCAGTCAAATTTATTGTGTTGGCATAACAACCACTTTCAAAATTAAATACATCATCATACTATGAATGATTATCATCATCAATTAATTTATGTTTAGGATCGGTAGAAAGAATTACTTTTCCTGTATCAAACAAATTAAAAAAAGTAGCCCATCTTTCTTCTTACTAACATTTCTTTCCTGGAATAATGAAATGAAGCAATTTCTTTAAGTTATTTTCTCAACTAGAAACGCGATCTATAGCAGAACTATAGATATAGTAAAATGTCCTGATAACTATCTTTGTAAAGATTATTCTATAAATTCCTTATACTAGTATAAGGAATTTCATTACAGTAGTGGAATTGCCATGAAAAAGAAAACAGTCGTAAAGATAAAAAAGATTTTTTTCTAACTTCTTGTTAGGATAAGCTGCATTTCATTAGTTATCTTGGTGATAATCTGTTAGATGATCTCGATTAATATATTCAATCAATTCATTCTACTTTATCCCACTTATATTATCACAGTGAATATGCTACCTACCTGGGAGGGGATATTAATTAGGGTTATAGCGATATCATTAAAAATCCCCAATTAAAGAAAAACATTTAATAATTTTACTAGAAGATTGCTGGAGAAACTGTATCACAAGAATAATGGTTTAGTTATCTGCGATGTATGTTGAATAGCTTGATTTTACGGGAGTCAGTAAAGCAAGCAGACATCAATTTGAAAATAGTGTTTAGATAATTTACTTCTTATTTACTTCAGCGGCGACAATTAATATAAATGGAACTATGATTATTTCTAGTATACGGGACTTCAGAGATGCAGGTAGTATTCTACTAATTGATTTCGTAAAATAATTTCAACAATAGAGATATGATATCTTATGAAGATCTACTCTACAGGAATCTGTAGATGAAATATTATTCTGATCTTTTTCATGAACTTATCCGTAATGATGACAGGCAGCTGATAGTCATCGCTGTTGAGGTAAGGTTTGAAGCTATGCTGCTAAATATATTCAACCGCCTTTTTATCAACGGGTGGCATGCTATCGACTGTAACGGTTATTTGCCATAATTAATCATATAAACTGCTATGGTGATTTTAAGATTAAAGTGCCTAAGATTAGGAAATTATAGCGACAACAAAATATATTTCAACAGCTCCTTGCTACCGTCTCATCTGAACCGTAAAAAAGAAGAGAGGAATTGCTGTGATAGTTGTACCTGCTGAGGCACACAACAGCCACCTCTGATTTTAATGAAGCTCTGTGGGCAACCCTCCTCTCGATGAAAAGTACATAATCTTTTTTGACAGAAAATCATCAGCAGACTGAAATAGCAATTCCTTGAAGAGCATCAGCAAGGCTAGTAAGCTGCCTAATTTAAGCAATTCTCCTAACGTTTATTTCTGTTTTGATGACATATATCGTCCTGTCAGGTATCCTGATTTCCTTTGTCTGCTGATTCATTTATCGACGTCACTGAATATTGATCTAAGAGAAATGGTTGCGGTAAATATGGTTATCAAGAATCAGAATTAAGCTGAGTAAAACTTCTTAATGATTTGTAAGTCATCGATCTTAACCGGATCTCCTAGAATTCCTACGAAAAAGACGAGCGTTATTAGTTTTAGAATGCAATGGTAAAGATATTCCCGGACACGTAATATTAAGCCTGTTAGTTACAGAAAATAACTAATGCAGTGGTTTCACTCCAAAAAGGCATGTAGCACCGAAAGTTAAGGTAGCTGCTGTAGGTTTGCCAGCAGAGGAGCCTAATGACGTTAATAAAACTTTAATATTTTATTAATAAGAAGTTTAAACGAGTATCTCCCTGAAGCGATAAAGAAATTAGATAAAGATTGAGAAGAATGGTTGGCACCCTATATTTCCCGTCAGCGCACTAGGCCGTCAATAAAAACGACAAATCCAATTGAATTAGCTTTTATGATAGTGAAGTTATTAAGTTGATGCATGAAACTCTGTGATTCAAGAAAACAATCCTTTCAATAGTATTTAAGCTGGTACAGTTTGCTTAGAAAAGGAACTGAAAATAAAGGGGGCTTAAATTGTTACTTTTTAATAAATAACCTTAAATTTAAGGATGGAGAACAGATTTATGAAGAATTATAGTGGAACATAACCCTGACTGCAGGATATACTATATTTTCTAATAACTCTCATGACGCTTACCTTCCCTATATAAATATATAAATTTTAAGAAAATGAGGATAAAATTTAAGTGCTTTTTGCCATCCATATATGCAATTTCTTCTCTACTTTAATTGTTGATATTTTCTACTTAATGATTTTTATGTCCTACATGAAAGTGTTTTTCGTTTGTAATTTGTTATTAGATAAGTTTCAATAATAATTAAAAATTTATGACCTGATAGATTGACTTTAAATTCTTTTTGCTCAAAGCGAGCAAATGTACACTTTATGTTCGTCAAGAATTTTTCTTAATTTATCATTGTTCATATTTTATCTCTAATTTAGCTAATAAAAAATTGATTAAGCCTAGTAAATTTGTGTGAAATTATAATATGTGAAAAGGGGTTTTCCCTTTCTTGATATGTGATTACGTTCATGACGAACGAGGGTAAACGTAATAAAAATATATTTAGCTATTTGAAAGATAAATTAGCGTATTAATTGTCTCACTAGTCCGGAACTAAATTTATACATATTGAGACTGATTATTTATCTATCTGTTTAGTTTTAATTATTATAGAGATTCTTGTCGTATAACTCTATTTATGGCATAATGGCTACTAATAGATCATAGTTGATAGCAAATATTATGACAATGAAGCTCGATCATTAGGTAACTACAACACCTAAAATCAATGGGTACTTTGTAGACTAACAAACAGTTTGCGTTTACTTTATATAATATATAAGCGCTATGGTATATTCAAATTACCATTGCTAAAGAGTAAAAATAAATGATGTTGATATCAATACTTATATTTCCATCGTTTTTCGACCATTCCTCGCCCGCTCAGGAAAAATATAGTTTTTAAAAAACGTTTCACACTCTCGCCGATTTGTTAGCAGTCTCGTACACAGATTCCTGAATCCCGTTGTATCTTGATCTGGCTTGATCGCGTTTACGTAGGGTTCCAGAGTGAGCAATTTTTATAAAATGAGGCGAAATACAGAAACTGAAGTGCAAAACATTTAAAATCAGCTATAAGCCTGGCTCTATCTTCACGTAGATATGTGAAATATCTTCTGCAAATGTTAAACAAAAATTTATGACAAGTTATTGATAAATTTAGTGTAGATAGTCAGACTAACATTCCATATTGATACTTCGTAAATCTGTTTTCCATCCTTAAATTTAAGGTTATTTATCAAAAGGGTAAACAACTTAAATCCCTTTACTTCCAGTTCTTTTTTTGAGCAGACGGAAGTAGCTTAAAGACCATTAAAATGGTTATTTTCTTCAGCCATAGTGCTTCGCGTATCAGATTAATAAAATTATTGTCGCAAAAGTCGATTCAATTAAATTCGTCGTTCTTATTGACGGGCCTAAGTGTGCTGAATAGGGTTTTAGAGTGACAGCTATTCCTCTCATTTTTTCTCTAGCTTCTTAATTTCTGCAGGATGTTTCACTGAAAAACTTACCAATAAAGGATCAAGCCTTTATTACTGGCATCGCGACTCTCTGCTAAGCATCCCTCTTCTGTAGCTTAACTTTAACTTTTAATTGACTACCTTTTGGGAGTAAAGCTAGTGCATTACCTATTTTATATATCCAACAACGTTGGCGTTACATATCCTAGAATATTTTTGCTATTGCATTCCAAAAACTAAGAGCACCATTTCTGTAGAAAGATTGGGAGATGCGGTTAAGTGACGCGCTTACCAGCCATTGAAAAGTTAAGCGAAATTTACTTTTTTGACTCTTAATAGACATCTTCGAGCGCAACGAACTCCCTTATGTCCATGCGCAATCCTGACGATAATAAGGAGAAGAGAAAGGTGATCAGCTTACCTAACAGAACGGTTATGCTAATCAGCCAAGAAAAATATAATTCGTATCGCTTAAATCACGCAGAAACTCATTTCCTATGTTTTTTAATCTATTGGTGTCTCAGTCTGCTAATGGTTCTGACAGAGATATCATGTGTTTTTCATTGAGGATCGGCTTAGGGGTTCCTGAAAATCACCAGTAGACCGGTAAATTTCCTTACAAGTATAGTCATGCTAGCAGCAAGCTGTTGAACCATATTTCTATCAATAGGTAATTCCTTTGACTTTAGGTATTTTAATCTCAATATCGGCAATAGCTGTTTATATGATTTGCTGTAACAAATAACCGTTACGGGTAAGACGGTATGATCTGCCGATAAAGTATCGTTCAGGATGTTGTTGCGGCATGCTTTAGAGTTCACCTTTAACGGTGCTGTCTATCAATTGTCTAGAACTCACTATTATGGATACGTTCATGGAAGGGATTAGAAAAATGTATCATTTCACAAATTCCTGTAGGCTAGATTTTTCATGACATTATCATTTCTCTGTTGTTAAAATCATCCACGAAATCAATTAGCAGGATACGCTACCACCATTTATAAAAACCTATAGATTAGAATTAATATAATTTCACCTTTTTTAGCGAGTATGAAATTAGTCACTATTGAATAATAAGCCTTAATAATTAGATAGTATTGGTATGAATTCTACATTTAAAATATGAACAGTTATATCAAACAATTAAAAGGATAGTTAATTTGATCTATGGTGTAGGGTTTTTTATTTATTGAAATATCTGCCCTGAAATAGGTTATTTAAAACCACAACAATTGAAATGTAGACGTGCCTATAAATCTCTCTGCGAACAAAGTAACAATTTTTGCTATCATAACCCAGAAATCCATATATTTTAATTTTATTAACTTAATGAAAGTAAAGAATATTTTTTATTTATTTTTTTGTCAATTAAAGTCAAAAAAGATGTAGATTTTGCTTCCACCGCTAACGTTTATCACTGATAATGTATTGAATTCATATTCAACAAATTGGCTTAAGGTTTATGCTACATTTATTTACTGGATTGGATTTTTACACTGGTCTCTTATTAACACTAGCGCTATTATTTGTGCTATTTTACGAAGCAATTAATGGTTTTCATGATACCGCAAATGCAGTAGTAACGGTTATTTATACTCGAGCGATGCGAGCTCAATTTGCAGTTGTTATGGCTGGCGGTTTTAATTTTTTTGGTGTTATTTTAGGTGGCTTGAGTGTTGCTTATGCTATTGTGCATTTGTTGCCAACAGATCTTCTGCTTAATGTAAGTTCTGCTCATGGACTGGCAATGGTTTTTTCTATGCTGTTAGCGGCTATTATTTGGAATTTGGGTACCTGGTATTTAGGGTTACCGGCTTCTAGTTCACATACATTAATAGGCGCCATTATTGGTGTTGGTTTAACCAATGCATTAGTGACCGACTCCTCTATAGTGGAGGCATTAAACATTCCAAAAGTTATTGAAATTTTTCTTTCTCTCATTCTCTCTCCTGCTATTGGTTTTATTGTAGCTGGATTGTTGATTTTCTTTTTACGCCGTTATTGGAGCGGTACGAAAAAACGTCGTCGTGTTCATTTAACACCAGCTGAGCGAGAGAAGAAAAATGGTAAAAAGAAACCCCCTTTCTGGACACGTACTGCATTGATTTTATCTGCCGTTGGCGTTAGTTTTTCCCATGGTGCTAATGATGGTCAGAAGGGTATTGGTCTTATTATGCTGGTGTTAATCGGAGTAACACCTGCCAGATTTGTGCTTAATATGAATGCTAATGGTTATAATATAACGCGTACCTATGACGCGATGGTGCATCTACAACATTATTATGAAGAGCATCAGTCAGTGGTAAAATATATTGTTAATATGTCGTCACGATATAAGTCAGAATTGAAAATTTCAGATGAGAAATTTCATTGTGATAATTCACGTCCTATTATTGTATTAAAACAGACATCACTGATTTTAGCGGATATTCAAAGTTATTCCGTATTAAAACCTGAGCAGCGTAATCAAATGCGTCGATTATTAATGTGTTTATCCGATACAGCATTAAATGTAGCTAAACTATCAGAAACATCCTCTTCGGATGCACGTTTTCTGCGTAACTTGAGTGATGATTTACTTAATACAGTGGAGTATGCACCACTGTGGATTATTATTGCCGTTGCTTTAGCGCTTTCTGTAGGGACTATGATTGGTTGGAAACGTATTTCCATAACAATAGGTGAAAAGATTGGTAAAAAATGTATGACTTATGCACAAGGTGTTTCTGCTCAAGTTACTGCTGCAGTTTCCATTGGTATTGCAAGTTATACTGGTATGCCTGTATCAACAATGCAAGTTTTATCTTCCGCTGTAGCAGGAACAATGGTTGTTGATGGTGGTGGTGTACAAGTTAAAACAATTAAAAGTATATTACTAGCTTGGTTATTTACATTGCCTATTTCTATTATACTTTCTGGTTTGTTTTACTGGATATCATTAAAACTTATATAGATATGTCAGAGACATTCAATAAACAAAATAGTGATGCTTAAATTAGGCATCACTATTTTGTTTATTGAATGAGATATAATCTCATAACATTTGAATGTTATTTAAGTTTATTAATATCATTAAATTGGATATTATAAACTTATAAAAATATTAATACATAGTCGACTAATTAACATAAATTATTTACGAATGTGTTCAGCGCATAGAATAATTTCTGGGTTGTTATGATTAGTATATTGCTTAGTGCTGATGTAACGAAGAATTATACTTATCTCTAGTCTATTGAGTTTTTTTTGGTTGGTACTGGTGTTTGTATCCTTGCTAGTTGATTTTCTAGATGATTTCAACAACAGAGATATTATATGCTATGAAAAGTCTACCATAAGGTATCCGTGAAACTAGATGTTAACTGCAATCCATTGCAGGAATTTATCCGTAATGCTGATAGGGTAGATGATAGACACCTCTATTTGCGGCTGATATCAAATCCCATGCTGCGATGACCTTGATCATCACCGCCTTACTTAACGAGGTCTTATTCTGTCAACCGTAACGGTTATTTGCCGAAGCGAACCATATAAACTATTATTGGTGATGTTGAGATTAAAGTGTTTAAGGTCAGGAATTGCAGCAGCAACAGAATATGCTTCAAGAGCTAATTGTTATCGCCTTATCTGAAATATGAAAAAGTATCGAAGAGTTTAGCATGGTTTTTTTACAGATATCCACCGATAATTTTCACAAAGCCATTAAAGATAATTCTTGATAAAAAGCACATATTCTCCTATCCTGTTCTAGTGTACCATCAGCATATTGAAACAGTAATGATTTTAAGAACGCAGCCATTGGTGCCAGCATGATTTAAGCGATACGATCTACGTTTATTACTTGGCGGAAAACATATGCCGTCCTGTCAGGCAAGCTAATCACCTTTCTCTTCTGATTATAATTGATGTTACTGTGATTAAACGTAAGGAGCTACCTGTAATCTAAAATGTTTATCGAGAGTCAGCCAACAAGCTTGGATCTAACTTCTCAATGACCTATTAGCACGTGACTTAATTGTATCTCCATTCTCTTCCTTCTGGAAGAGGGGCGGTCTACTTGGTTTTGAATACAATGGTAAAAAAATATTCCAGGACATGTAGCACTAATACTGTTGGGTACACAAATAACTAATGTTCTACCTTTGCTTCCAAAAGGTAGTTAATACCAAAAGTTAAGGTGAGTTGCGGGAAGGGTGTCTGGCTAGCAAAGAGCCGCGATGCTGCTGATAAAGCCCTTGATATTTTGTTGGCAAAGTTATCAGTGAAGTATCCTGTAACGATCAAGAAGTTGGAGAAAAAATGGAAAGAATGATTCGGATTCTATGACGTCCCGTCGATGCAGCAGTAGGAATCAAATAAGAACAATGAATCCAATTGAATTGGATTTTGCAATAGTGAGGCTACGAAGTTGATGTGTGAAGCAGTATAATTCGAAAAAACAACCCTTTCAATACTATTTAACTTGTTCCCGTTTGCTAATAAAAGCTGAAAGTTACTAAAGGGATTTGCCTGTTTGACCTTGATGATGAGCAATGTACAACTTAAGGATGGAGAATAGAATTACGAAGTATCAGAGTGAAATGTAACCTGACCGGCTATATACCTATTTACTAATAACTCTATAAAAAAAGCACTTTTAACGGAAATGAAACAGCCTCCCTATTTTTTTACAAACTTTTTACGAAGAGGTAGAGCTTTTATTAGCTGATTTCTCACATAAAAATTTGCTTTTGATAATAGAAAATTTATTAAAGTGTTGAAAAGCAGTTAAATAGGAAGATTTATTAACTTTTTATAAAAATGTTGCCTTGAATAAACTGTTTAGTTTCTATTCCAGAAATTATTCCCAAAGATGTTAATAAAAAGGATTATGATCAGTTGAAAGAATGAATCACTGTATTAGACTGTATCTGAATTATAAAAGATTTTTCAATTGAATAAATAGTAAATCAGTAATAAGCGAATACAAGTTTACAAGTTCTATCTTTAATTATTTACCTCTCTATAATTAGAGATTAATAGAGCTTTTAGCAGGAACAAAAAACCTATATAATAGCTTTACTCTATTTGTGATTGCTATTAGGTATTGAAAAAAAATGCATCTTCTCGTCAATTTAAGTGTTAAAGAGATTTAACTGGTCATTTTTATTGAAGTGATAACCGATGAACTACGATCAGGTATTCACTCTAACGTTTATTAGATGAGAATGGTTTGTATTAGAGATGGTGTATTAGTTTTGATGAAATTCAATATTTTGAATTTTATAATCTTATCTTTTAGATAAATTAGATAAAAAGATAGTTATTCAATAGTTACTTGCTGTTGAACATCAAATGGATTAGGTGAGGATTTATACCATCCATGGTTTTTGTTAAGATATCTTGATGTAGAATGCTTTTGAAGCATTTATCCTGTTTGAGTATTAATAATAAGATAAGAATACTTTACAGAAATAGAATTGTTCTGATTTTTAGCGCTAGAACTGATAACCATTGAATTATTCTATATCGAATATTATAGTTGAGAATTGGAGTAATCTAGAATCACTTTTAACTGAAATAAAGACTTATTTACAAGGCGATATTTCAATTTTATTAATCAACTCATTGAAATTCAATCAATAAAGCATCATTAAACCCTAATTAACACGATAAAAATAAGAGTTTTGTTCTATTTAAATTTAGCAAGCTTCATTAATTTAATTATTGATTCTGTTATTAATAAACATAGTTATAGTCGCTGTAATTTAGTGAGTTTGTTAAAAGTGCTAATTAGTTATGGCGCGATCACTAAACAGTAAATTATAAAATATCTAAAGAACTAGCACATTTTAACAATTCTAATTGATAGATAAAACATCGTCGGTAATGTACCCCTATAACATAAGATTTTTCTTCTAGCGATAATTTTTTCAATAATCATGCGTATTAGGCGATC
This sequence comes from Arsenophonus sp. NC-PE1-MAG3, assembly GCA_052174455.1. Lineage (GTDB taxonomy): Bacteria > Pseudomonadota > Gammaproteobacteria > Enterobacterales > Enterobacteriaceae > Arsenophonus. Next base: position 99,004 of record JBQMRP010000071.1, read on the forward strand.
TTATTATTTTGAAACTGATTATTAATTTTCACTAAACAATCATTAAGGAAGAAAATAATGTGTAGAGATTAGATTTGATGATTTATTAAATCATTTAGATTAGGTGTTGCATGCAGAAAGTGAAAAGCGATTAGCTAACATGATCTGCAATCGGTTACTAGGATGTGTTATAGTTGGTGAGTTTTCAAGATGCTGCTCTGCAGCAATATCAATGTTTTTAACTATTTATCAACGAAAAAAATTTTAGCTTGTTATTTATTTGTGAGTTAATAAACTATTTATATTTTTTATGAAGCGAATATTTTTACTTATCTTAAGTTAAAGATAAGATCGAATTATATTAATATTTTTATATTAATTCAACTTATTCACCAAGAATGGTTGGTGTCTGTTAATCAATTATTTAGTCGGGAAGAAAACTGTTTTATTTGAGCAAATGCTGTTTGAAATAGCTAATTTAGCCTCTTCAAATCAGAATTTAACATTTATTCATAAAACAGTAAAATTATCAGATTTAAATTTTTGTTATTTAGACAAAGAAACTGTTTCAATCTTGAGTTATCCAACAAACGATAATTTACAGAGTCTTACTCAGATTTTTAATTGCCTTAAAGAGGTCGAGAATGGAATAACCTGGTTATATCAAGGTGATGTTAAATAATTGGTAATGACTGTGGATATTATAGTGTTAATCAAAAGTCCGTCATGAAGCAATAATGATAAGAAAAGCATTAATTAAATTTAATATTTCGTCAGTTTTTTTAATCAAGAAAGAGTTTTTTTACTGATGAAGCGCGCGATATGTAGTGGTTATTAAAAGCCGTGTTTTATCAGAAAAGCTGAGCATGCTGAGTTGTGCGTTACCTGTTTATTTAATTGGGCCAAGTGCAGAAGATATTAAGTAATTAAATCAAGATGAAAATAAGTAGGAAAATATAGATGAAGAGTTTCCTAGTTATTTATTGATTTTGATAACAATAATAGTAGGTAATATGTATTACTAGTTATTAAGCTTAACTGATGGATTGCTGAAAATATACTAATAGATCATATAGATGATGAAATTGCTTGATGGATCTGATGCATTTGAATGAATTATTGTAAAAATCTGAATTATAAATTAAAAAGTGAGTACGCTCTAGTTCTCTGGTTAGATCAGTAGATTGATCAATCAGATCCTTTAGTAGAAAATTAGAAAATATATTTAGAAAGTAATAGTCTCTTGATTTGTATTATTATGATCTTTAAATCTAAAGCTTTAGAATATCTGATTATTTGATTACTTTTTTCTGTTAATTTTTGCAGTAAAATTGCTCAACTTTTCATAATTGTGACATTTTTTAAAAATGTCTTGATCTAATTCAACAAAAAGAGAATAGCAAAATAGTTAATGAAGAGCGTTTATTTGAATATTTGACTTTACTATATCTTACACTAATGCATTTAGTTTATTATTATAGTCTTCCTTAACCCTATTAAAAATGTTGGTCTAGTGCAAAAAGTGTGCGATACTGGTTTGCATCAAAGCGGATTAGATTGCTTATGTGAAATAAGTACTCAGATAATGCAGATTTATTAGGTAATTCTTTAAGGACGTTAGTAAGTAAAAGTATTACTATCATACCTATTAATAATATTAATTTATCTCTTTGGTACATTAAGGAGAATAAATTTGTGAAATTATTGACTTGAAATTTACAGGTAGATCTAAAATACCTGGAGGGTTATTAGTTATTCAGGATTATCATATTCATGATATGAACTCATTAGTTGATAAGTGTTCAATGCTAGTGATATAAATATTGATATTGCGATAGAATCTTTGGTACCTAAAATAGATGCTGATGTGCAATTAAACAGCTTATTGGTTTAAGGTGAAAGATCAATATAAGGAGGTGTTCATATTGTTTCTTAAGGTGGCGCAGTAGAATCTTTTTGTTATATTTCCTGTTAGGATTACTCGTATTTAATCAACATCTATAAGAGTCTTATATAGCTAAAATTAAAATAATTTGATTTTTCTGATGATTAGATCCCGGTGCTTAAAATGTGGCTAACAAATATTTTTATACCTATTTACTTATTGATAATTTTACTGATCAAAGATCAGATCTAATATCAATTAAATAAAAATTTTTAATAGAAAAATATTATCGCAATCTGCATTAGACAATGCAGCCAATCAATATATGAGATTTTATCTCAAACGTTGCCAATCACTTAGTTTTGATACAGTAATAGGTATTTTAAAAAATTATATTGATTGGTTTTTTTCTACCAAGAAAAAATATTTGCTTAATTATAAATCAAGTTAATTATGGGAAAATGGTTTGGTATATGTATATAAGTAGAAAGGTAATACGGATTACCATGATTGATAATGGATATGATTTACAGTATTAAATTTATATACTAGCTATTCATCATTTTACAAAATTATTTACCTAATAATGATTACAGAAATATTTTAATGGTATTATCTATATTATCTATATTTTTTACTTCTGGTTGGATATTAAAAATCTTAATTATAATATTAATTATATACTATTACAACTTATAGGTTTAGTAAATAAGATAGATGAATTATTTAATGTAACTAATCAAGGTAATGGATAATGATAAGTTTACTAAAACGAGCTGTTAAGCTTAATTTGTTTAGTTATTTAGATATACAGCTTGCTATTCGGTTAGCTGATGATAAAAATCCATTATTATTATTAATATTTGCAATATTGAGTGCTGAAACTCAAGCAGGGCATGTTTGCTTATTTATTGATGAACTTAAACTAGGATATTTATTTGAAGGTAAACAGGCTGAAATAGCTTTTATGCTTTGGAAAAAAGCGGGAGAACCGGATAATAGCAGGATTTATATTGAACTTAAACAATGTAATGCTGTTTGTGATGCATCGCAAACAGCAGCAAAACCATTAGTGTTATCAGATAATAAACTTTATTTTCAACGAATGTGGGCTGATGAAGGGTTAGTGGCTGATTTTTTTTCTCGTTATTTATTAAAGACTGTTGATGAAAAGCGTTTAGCGACTATTTTAACACGTTTCTTTACGTCCTCGAAAAAACAAAATTGGCAAAAAATAGCTGTTGCAGTTGCAGTAACCAGTCGGATTTCTGTTATTTCTGGTGGGCCGGGTACAGGTAAAACTACAACGGTAACATATTTATTAGCTACTTTAGCCCAATTAAGTGATAAAAAGCTAATCATTCAGCTAGCTGCACCGACAGGAAAAGCGGCGGCTAGATTAACAGAATCGTTAAGTAATGCATTATTAAAACTAAATTTATCTGCTGATGAGTATGCGATTATGCCAAAACAAGCGCAGACTGTGCATCGGTTATTAGGCGCTAAATCCAATAGTCAGTTATTAGGTTATCATAAAGACAATTTACTCTTATTAGATGTTTTAATAATTGATGAAGCATCGATGATTGATCTGCCAATGATGGCAAGATTAATTGAAGCTCTACCTGGGCACGCACGTGTTATTTTACTAGGTGATAAAGATCAATTAGCTTCTCTTGAACCGGGTGCTGTCCTCGGCGATCTTTGTCGTTTTTCAGAATTAGGATACAGTCGAGAAAGAGCGGCGCAATTGACTAAAATCACAGGCTGTAACTTATCTGATTTTATCTCGAATGATGGGCCAAAGATAAAAGATAGTATTTGCTTATTACGAAAGAGTTACCGTTTTGATTCCAAATCAGAAATTGGGCTACTTGCTACTGCAAGTAATCAAGGTAACATTAGAAATATTGAGCAATTATTAACACAACAAAACGCAGATATTACTTTTCATTCAATTAATTCGCCTGAAAAATATACTCAATTGCTTTTTGATACTGCTGAATGCTACCATTGCTATTTGGATATGATAAAAACTGGTCGAGATCCTGAAGAGATCCTGAATAGTTTTAATAATTATCGCTTATTAGCTGCTTTAAGGGAAGGACCATACGGAGTTATAGAATTAAATGATAAATTAGAACAGCTTTTATATACTCAAGGAAGTATTCGACGACCAGCTTATAGTTGGAGTAAAAACTATGAAGGTCGCCCAATTATGATTACAAAAAATAATCGTTCGCTTGGTTTATTTAATGGTGATATTGGTATCCTGTTACAGGATGATCAGCAAGGTTTAAAAGCTTATTTTCAGTTACCTAATGGAGTAATAAAAAAAATACAACCCAGTCGTTTACCTCAGCATGAAACTGCTTTTGTTATGACGGTACATAAATCTCAAGGGTCAGAATTTAAACATGTCGCATTGATTTTAGCACCGATTTTTACCCCTGTTATTAATAGAGAACTTATTTATACCGCAATTACCAGAGCAAAAAGTCAACTGACGATTTATGCTGATTGTTATATGTTTACTAAAATGTTAATGAAATCTACGGAACGTCGTAGCGGTTTAACTGAGCGATTACTTTAATGAAAATAGAATCTATTTTACTGGTTTTTTTGTTTAATATTATTAGTAGCGAATAATAAAAGGAATTATGCTTAATTTTGATGTATGGGTTTTGGAGATGCTATGAAAACCAGCTGATTGATTTCGTGAATAATTTTAATAACAGAGAGATAATAACCATAAAAAGTCTACCCTACTATAGGTATCCGAAAAAATCAGATATTATCCTGTTCCTTTGAATGAATTTATTCATAAGAGTTATTTGTCACAACAAACTGTATAAACTGGTATTAGTGATGTTGAGATCATAGTGCCTAGATTAGGATCGCAACGGTAATTGCGTACGTTTATAAAACTTTTACCGCTACCTTATCTGAAGCGTACAAAAACATTAAAGAGTTTTTGCCCTTAGATAGTACTAGATGTGAAGGATTTCCACCAATAATTTTCACGAAGCTTTATGAGCGTTTCTTTGTGAAAATCACATAGGGTTTCTCCTATCTAGGAGAGATTTAATCAGCAGAGTAAAATTGGAATGGCTTATTAAGGACACAGGGAATGTTGTTTTGCTTGATTTAAGTGATACGTGTTACGTTTATCTCATGGTCAATAGTGCTGCGTTGCCAGGCAAGTAGATCGTCTTTGCCTACTACTTTATTTATCAAGATCACTGCATAGATGTAAGAATCTCCTTTTGGTCGAAGATTCTTATCAGAAGTTAAAGCGCACTGAACCTAACTTCTAATTCCCTGTAAGGGGGCGCAGTGGACTTAATCACATCTCTAAGTTTGCTATGGAGAGATGGAGAGCCCTTGATTTTTGGAATCCAATAATAAAGATGTTCACGGATATGTGATACCAATGTCCATTAGCTACACAAAATAGCTAATGTGCTATCTTCACTACGCAAAGATATTCAACACAGAAATTAAGGATAATTGCAGGAGTTATACTAACAAAGAGGTTCCGATTCTTTTAATAAAGCTCTTGATGTTTTGTTAGAAAAGTTTTTAGCGTATCATTCAGCGATGAATGAAGTTGGAAGAAAGATCGAGAAGAATGGCTGGCATTCTATACTTCCTGTCAGAATACTGTAGCGTTAATAAGAACGACAAATCTGATTAAATCGGCTTTTGTGATAATAAATCTGTGAAGCCGACTGTAATTTAAGAAAAATAATCTTTTCAATGGTATTTAAGCTCCTTCTGTCTGCTCAGAAAAACTGAAACAGACTAAAGTAATTGACTTACTGACCATGGTGCTAAACAATATTCAATTTAAGGATGAAGAGTAGATTTATAAAATTTTAAAGTGGAGGTTTTGCCCTGACCATCCATACACTATTTATTAATAACTCATCTTCTTGCAGTATCATAATTTCAAGCTCATTTTCAATAGCGGTACTATCAGTTGGCTACTAATATTACGGATGAGTTCATGCAAAGGATCAGAATAATATCTCATTTACAGATCTCTGTAAGATAGACTTTCATAGCATATCATCTCATCTTTCTTCTGATTGATTTCATGAATAAAATCAATCAGAAGGATATCAGCATTTCCGAAAACCCATATACAAAAATGAGCATAAGTTAATAACTATTATTAAATATAAAAATTTTGATATTTTATTTTTAATTAAAATTAAACTAACGATTAACTAAAAATACGATAGTAATTATCAATGATAAATATTTAGTTTGTTAGGATTATTCTTTAATATTCTTAAATAATAGGATAAAATGTGTATAGTTATTCGTTTTTTAGTAAAAATAACTTTATGAAAAAAAAAGCAATTTACCCTGGTACTTTTGATCCCATAACTAATGGTCATTTGGATATTATAGAACGTGCTGCCTTAATATTTGAACAGATAATATTAGCTATTACTGATAGCTCGCATAAAAATTTTATGTTTACTATAGATGAACGTATTTTTTTTGCTAAAGAACAAACAAAACATCTAACTAATGTTGAAGTAACTAGCTTTTGTGAGCTTACGGCAAATTTTGCGCAAAAACATCAAGCAAATATTTTGATTAGATGTATACGATCTGTATCAGATTTTGAATATGAATGTCAGTTGGCTAATATGAATAGCCAACTAATGGTTGATTTAGAAACCATTTTTTTATTACCTTCTCTAAAGTTATCGTTTCTTTCCTCTTCTTTAATTAAAGAGGTTGCTCGCCATGGCGGTGATGTTTCATCTTTTTTACCAGAACTAATAGCGAAAAGAATGTTACAGAAAATTAAATAATAAAAATAAGTTATATTTAAGTTTATTTTTTTCAGTTATAACAGAAAAATAAATACTTGGTTTGTCCTTAGTTTTATAGTTATTAGTAAACTTGATGTATAGTGTTCAGGTATGTTATACTCTGATGCTTTATGAGCATGTTCTCCATTCTTAAAATTTAACGTTGTTACCATCATGTTCAGGAATTTAAATTCCCTTTAGCCAGTTCCCGCTTTTTTTGAGCAGACAGGAATCAGTTCAAGTATCATTGAAGGGGTTGTTTTTTCTCCAAGAGCAAGTACTTCGCACGTCATCCTCATAACCTCACTATCACAAAAGCTGCTTCAATCGGATTAATTGTTCTTATTGATGATACAGTGGGCCGACAGGATGTCATAAGATGACAGCTATTTTTCTTAATTTTCCTCTAACTTCTTGATAGTTTGCAGGAATTTTCGCTGAAATCCATTATTAACAAAACATCAAAGGTTTTATTATCGGAATTATAGCTCTCTTGTTAGCTAAAGATCCAATAGCTCATCATTAACTTTTGATTAGATGCCTTTAGGAAATGAAATCAGCATATTAGCTATTTTATCTACCCACCAACATTGGTGCTGGATGCCTAAAAATATCTTTACCATTGCATTTCAAAAAAACCAAAATCACCGTCTTCCATAGCAAGTCAGGAAATATGGTTTAAGAGGAATACCGCTCGTGCAGTTATCCAGAAGTTGGCTTAGTTCCTTTTAATTTTTAATAACCATCTTCGACTGCAATGAGTTTCCTTTACATCTATCCGCAGTGACGCCAATAATGAACAGAAAGCAAAAGGTAATCAGCTTGTTTGGTAGAATGGTATATGCCATTAGTACAATAAACATAATGCATATCGCTTAAATCACGTAACCGCTATTACCTATACTCTTTTAAGCTATTGCTATTTCAGTCTGCTGATATGGCACTTGCAGATAAACTACGTGCTTTTCACCGAGAAGAATCGCCCACAAAGCTTCATGAAAATAACCAATGATCTGCTTTTCAGATGCAAGCCCATGCGCTACCATTTTTTGCTGCTTTTGCAAGCCTTAGATAAGGTAGTAATAATTAGCTCTTGAAACATATTTTCGTTGCTATTGCAATCTTTTAGCCACTTAGTCACTTTAATCTTAACATTGCAATAGCAATCTGTGTGGTTTGTTGTGTAAAAATTATTACAGGTAATGACATGACACGTGCCGACAAGGCGGTGTTGAACATCTTGTCCAGCATGATTTAGAGCTGTATGGCCTTAACAGCAGCGCTATCAGCTACCTGCTACTATTACGGGTGAGTTTATACAAGGGATCAGAGGTAATATCTAATTTTGCAGATACCTCCTTAGATAAACTTTTTATGGGATATTATTTTTCTGTTGTTAAAATCATCCACGAAATCAATAAGCAGGATACGTTATTAATTTTCGAAAATCCATACATCAAATTAGCATAACTTACAATTATTGAAATTTAATGCTAGCACAAATAAAAGTTTTAAATAGAGATAAAAATCGATGAAATTACTGGATTAAAATTATTAGAGCAAGTTAAGTTATTAACTATACCAATAAATTTCTAGTTTAATTGCCTGATGGACAACAACGCGCTGTATTATCAGAGCGCTCTGTATGGATTTGAATGCAATGCTTTTTGACGAACTGACTTCTCTGCATTAGATTCAGAAATAATAAACGAAGTAGATGATTAGGAAGTTAAATTTATCTTTAAGAGAAGACCAAAGTTGTTCATTTTTATAAAAGGAGATAAAATCTGTTTACTTGGGTCTATTGTAAGTTAAAATTTTATCGAATAGTCTATCTTTTGACCTTATGCATTAATTTTAGAGAAATTAACTAGGTTTTTTTAATAAGAATTGTTTTTTATTTATGCATTCTTTTTTAAGATAATGTTTTGCTGCCTATTTGATAGGCTGAGTTTCAATGAATTGATGAGTTGATGAAAGTAGGTTATCGCTACAAAGAATATATTTATACGAATTTGTTCGCAGAAAATCCTCTCATCAGAGCGACAAAGCTCAGTTTTTTATTTTTTGAAAACTATTGTCACGTTTTTAACGTTTTATACGCTTTCGCGTAATAGTATAACCTTGTTTACACTATTCAATTATAAACCATACTAATATAGTATCTTAACATGCTTTGCGGAATATAGCTAATATAGCACCAGATCATTTTTTCTTGCGTTAGGGGCTTCTTGTTAGTACTACTTTATAGTCCGATATGCTCATAGTAATGATGTACAACCCGTCCCCAATCAGTAATGCCGCAGTTTTGACGCGGATAAACTAAGCGTAATTTAAAAGTAGTGTCTGAAGTATTTATACTATGCCCGCCCATTTCATCTTTTTATAAAGTGTGTACTTTCCAGTAAAATCCGCATTATAACTTCAGGTATAACTCTATCGTTATTTTCTAACGCGGATATTCCCAAGACTAGGAGACACTAGGATTTATCAAGTTATTACTATGACGTCATTAGCTGGATGGGAGATAGCCCCTCGCCAGATTTGTTTGCCCTCTTTTTTTAAAAATATCTTATGTTATACAGCATGCTCAATATTCAGACTTTTACAGAATAACGGAGAGATGAACATCCAGATATTGATTGAATTGTTAACCATAAATATAAAAGGTATAGAGGATACCAATTTCAATATTTTGTTTGCATGCTTACTGGTGTAGGCTAAAGTAGCAGTACTGCGAAACAGAAGATTGAGTAGCAGTTAATTATTGTTGAAAAGGCTAAAAAATGAGATAAGAGTTAAATAAAATGTTGCTAGTTGCAGTCGGGCAAAATATAAGCCTGTGCTGCTAACTAATTACTTGGTAGTTTTGAAACAGTACATGAGCTATAGGATTTTAATTTTTAGAGTATTAATAGAAAAACGGTGGCGGGAATTTGTCTATGTTTGTAAAGATTATTGCTTTACTCGTAGAGAAATTTGTAGCTACATTTATATTTCAATTGTTGTGATTCAATCAATCCTCTTAAGATCAGATAATTCAGTAAATAAAATGACTCTTCACTGTGTAATATACTTACCCATCTTTATAATCGACTGATATAACTGTTTATATTTTGAATGTGGAATTCCTTATCAAGGACTATCTAGTTATATAATCTTATTAGATAATGGTGATTAATTTTCGTGCTCCCTAACAAATGTTTTATAATATTTAACTCCATCTAATCAATGGATGGATTCTTTATTGATAATTGGCTCAAGAGAGTAGCTAATACACTCCTCATTAAACTATTCAATAATCTTATCACTCATGATGACACTCTTAATTTCTGGTAATTAAGTATGGAATTTATTTCCTTCTTTATCTCCTTATTTTCGGCATTTTCTATCTTTCTTATGTGGAATATAACGCTTCCTTTTAAAGGGTTTATGGAAAATATTTTTCGACTTCAACAATCCTATTTGATAGACTTATATTACTTGTCGTCGCTGAAACAAAAAGGAATGATGCCAATCTAAGCGCTGTTTTCAAATCAATGTCTATTTATTTCGCTGGCTCCTCTATAGTCAAGTTATTTAGTATGCATTGAATATAACTAAAGATTTATCCTTATGATGTAGTTTTCCCATAGGACATCCAGTAATTTTGTTAAATATTTTCCTGCAATCAGGAATTTTAAAAAAGATATCGTAACTATAATGAATATCCTGAACGGATAATATGTTACTATGCCAATATTGGCAGGATGAAGTAGAATAACTTGCTTTAATGTATTATTAAATATAATTCGATATAATATCACTGAATACAATTAATAAGATGCCATTTATATTACTATGGAGTGAAGAATAGTCTTTTTTAATCTGTATGACTGTTTGCTTTTTCATGGCACCCTATGCTATGTAGCGAAAATTCTTCTTACAGTATAAAGGGGGTTTCTATAAACAACCTTTGCCAATATAGTTGGGAAGATTCAGGAGGAGGCACAAATAGTAGCGTCGAATACCTTAGTGCAAGTGCTGCAGGCAAGTTTCGCTTAACAGATAAACATGTCTCCGAATTGAGATTTTACCGTATTTTTCAAGAAAGTTATTCCAGCCATCATCAAATAGGGAAATAGTTTAATTGTGAGATAGATATGCATTTGGATATTTTGACAAAAAATAGTAATCGACATCCTGTTCTACATTTATTATGTCTACCGATCCAACTATCTTTGTGTTTTGTCTCAGAGGGTGAATGAGACAGGGATTATCACTATTCTCTATAGGTGATAAATTTATTAACAAATAAATTTTAGTCTACCATCAATGTAGTTTCTTCAGCGTCACAATGATGACTTGAGTTATTTATAAAAAGCCAGAATAATCGTGACTATAGAGGAAGATAATGCTGTATATTAAGAAATAATTAAGGACCGTTGATTCATGGCCACTGCATTTCTGCATTCCATTTTTTTAGTGTAATAAAAAATTAAGCTGGTCTGTTATAATCAATTTAGTTAAAGGGATCATAAAAGGCTCCAAATAAATAGCAGATGTAACACGTAAAGTTATCGCATATTGTCTTCCTGATTTACCGGGTTGCGCTTTCTAGAAGATTTATTTCGAACCATCTAGCTGAATTCCTAAAAAATCAACATATCCCAGAGTATACAACACTACTCAGTTCATGAACACTCCAGAAGTAGCGTAGCTGAGTCGTTCATATCGTAATCTACTACGTTAATCTGATGAGTGATCTTGTTAATAAAGGAATGACCATGATAATAGTTCACCCCACGAAATAGGATTTATTAAAAAATTTCTCATTCAATGATTTTTATGGATAAAAGAAATTATTAAAATACCAATAAATATGATTTATTTACGGCGTCAGTAATTAAAACGTACTAAAAATTTCTTGCTAAGATCATATGCTAATAACTATCTATATCATTGGATGATAAAAGTTATTACCAATCAACTAAATAATAATATTAAAATATCGCCTAAAGCGGAATAAACTACTATCTAAAATTCTACCATCTAAATCTAGATATTATTTGCATTAATAAAGTTAATTTAATTAGACGGTTAAATAGTTATCAATAGTTGTTGTTAGAGGTATTTATTCGCTATTCTATACAGATCTAAATCTGCTATATCATTTTTCAATTTACGCAGCATTGTCAGAATAAGGAGGAGCATTGGTGTTATGCAAGAACAATATCGACCAGAAGAGATAGAGAAATACGTACAAGATCATTGGGAAGAAAAACAAACATTTAAAGCAATAGAAGATAATAAAAAAGAAAAATACTATTGTCTGTCAATGTTACCTTATCCATCTGGTAAGCTACATATGGGGCATGTTCGAAACTATACTATTGGTGATGTTATCTCACGTTATCAACGCATGATAGGGAAAAATGTACTGCAACCTATTGGTTGGGATGCTTTTGGTTTACCGGCTGAAGGTGTAGCAGTAAAAAACAATACCGCTCCAGCTCCTTGGACTTATACAAATATTAATTATATGAAAAATCAATTAAAAATGCTCGGATTTAGTTATGACTGGAGTCGAGAAGTCATAACTTGTACACCGGAGTATTATCGTTGGGAGCAATGGTTTTTTACTAAGCTTTATGAAAAAGGTTTGGTTTATAAAAAAATCTCTGCTGTTAACTGGTGCCCAAATGATTTAACGGTTTTAGCTAACGAGCAAGTTATTGATGGTTGTTGTTGGCGTTGTGATGCTCCAATCGTGCGTAAAGAAATTCCTCAATGGTTTATAAAAATTACCGCTTATGCTGAAGAGCTACTTAATGATTTAGATAAACTTGATGGCTGGCCAGAAAAAATTAAAACCATGCAGCGTAACTGGATCGGCCGCTCAGAAGGGGTTGAAGTTACCTTTAAACTAGCAGATAAAGATGATAAACTAACCGTTTATACTACTCGACTTGATACTTTTATGGGAGTGACTTATCTAGCTATTGCACCAACTCATCCGTTAGCAAAAAGCGCGGCAGAAAAAAATACTAAACTTAGAGATTTTATTAATGAAAGCTATAATAGCAAAGTTTCTGAAGCAGAAATGGCAACTATGGAGAAAAAAGGCATCGCTACCAATTTATTTGCAATTCACCCGCTAACTAATAAAAAAATCCCGATCTGGATAGCTAATTTTGTATTAATGGAATATGGTACAGAGGCAGTAATGGCGGTTCCAGGGCATGATCAGCGTGACTGGGAATTCGCAAGCAAATATCATTTACCTATCAAAGTGATCATTACTGATAATGAAGGGCAAATCCCCGATCTAAAAACCGGTTCGTTGACTGATAAAAATGCGTTAATTAATTCAAGCGAATTTACTGGTATGGATAACAAAACAGGAGCTAATGCAATTACCGATAAACTAGTTTTACAAGGTTCAGCTCAACGTAAAGTTAATTATCGTTTACGTGATTGGGGTGTTTCTCGCCAACGTTATTGGGGAGCACCTATTCCAATGTTAACCATGGAAGATGGTTCTGTCAGGCCAGTACCAGAAGAACAACTACCCGTCATCTTACCTGAAAATGTAGTAATGAATGGGATCACTAGTCCTATTAAAGCCAATCCAGAATGGGCCAAAACTAATATTAATGGTCATGTAGCGTTACGTGAAACAGATACCTTTGATACCTTTATGGAGTCATCCTGGTATTATGCTCGTTATACCTGTCCTAATTATGAGCAAGGAATGCTAGATTCGAACGCGGCCAATTATTGGTTGCCGGTTGACCAATATATTGGTGGTATTGAACATGCCATTATGCATTTATTGTATTTCCGTTTTTTTCACAAATTAATGCGTGATGCAGGCTTAGTAAATTCTGATGAGCCAGTTAAACGCTTGTTATGTCAAGGAATGGTATTAGCTGATTCTTTTTATTACTTAGATGAAAATGGACAACGAGTTTGGGTGTCACCTGTTGATGTAACGATTGAACGAGATAAAAAAGGTAAAATTGCTAAAGCAACTGACCAGAATGGACATGAACTCTTTTATTCTGGTAAAAATAAAATGTCTAAATCGAAAAATAACGGCATCGATCCAGAATTAATGGTAAAAAAGTATGGGGCAGATACAGTTCGTTTGTTTATGATGTTTGCTGCTCCACCAGAGATTACTTTGGAATGGCAAGAATCAAGTATAGAAGGTGCAAATCGTTTTGTTCGTCGTCTTTGGCGCACTGTTTTTGAACATACGCAAAAAGGTAAAACATTGCTATTAAATAGCAGAAACCTTACGCTAGAGCAGAAAAACCTACGGCGTGATCTGCATAAAATTATCCCTAAAGTAACCGATGATATCGGTCGTCATTATGCATTTAATACTGCAATTGCTACTATTATGGAATTCATGAATAAACTGACGCGAGCCTCTCATTATAGTGAACAAGATCGGGCGTTAATACAAGAATCTTTAGAGGTTATTGTGCGGATGTTGTCGCCCATTATCCCTCATGCTTGCTTTATCATGTGGAAAGCACTTGGTCACCAGGAAGATATTGATAATGCGCCTTGGCCAATTGCTGACGAACAAGTAAAAATAGACAATACTAGATTAGTTGTTATTCAAGTTAATGGTAAAGTTCGTGGGCGTATTACTGTCGATATAAATGCATCAGAAAATACTGTTTTAGCTATGGCAATGCAAGAATATGGTGTAGCAAAATATCTTGAAGGTATGATTATTCGTAAGGTAATTTATGTCTCAGGTAAGCTGTTAAACCTTGTTGTCGACTAACTTAATAAGGAGATGATGTGCGTTATTTAATTATATTTTTTCTATATTTAGCCGTGTTAATTACGGCTAGTTGTAGATTTTGCTTACAAGGTATGCCACAGATAACTGAAGAATTAAAAACATTAAAATTAAGTAGCGCTGATCCCTACGGCCCATTAGCACGTGAAATTAGACAGCAATTACGCTTAAATAATATCAACTTAATTGATGAAAATCTTCAGAATGTGCCTATATTAAAAATAGGGGATTCATATGAAAATACCAAAACCGTCTCCATCTATCAAGACGGAAAAAGTATAGAAAAACAATTAAATTTCTTGGTTAACGCGCAAATTATCCTCTCTAACGGCACAGTTTATCCTATTAAAATTCATGTCAATCGCGTTTTCTTTGAAAATCCGTTAGAAATATTATCTAAAGACGCCGAAAACGAACTTATTAAGCAAGAAATGCATGAACAAGTGGCTCGTCAGTTAATTCGGAAATTACTAATCATATACATCACTATTCATAATGAGCCTAAAGGATCAGTGGTTGCTGAGAAAGCGCTTTAAGACTCAAAATGATTCGTATTTACCCAGAGCAGTTAATTTCGCAGCTTGTTGATAAATTGCGAACCTGTTACCTGATTTTTGGTAATGACCCCCTTTTATTACAAGAAAGTATGGATAAAATTTGTCAAGTTGCTCAACAGCAAGGTTTTTCTGAATGTTATACTTATTCGCTAGATACAGTCTTAGACTGGGACACTATTTATCATATTAGTCAATCACTTAATCTATTTGCTAGCCAACAAATTCTTATTTTAATTTTTCCTAAAAGTGGCCCTACAACTGTCATAGGAGAAAAACTACTCAAGTTGGCTGAATTATTACATCCTGATTTATTGCTCATATTATGCGGGGGAAAATTAACTAAAGCACAAGAGAATAGTGACTGGTGCAAAAAAATAGGACAAGATGGGGTCTATATAAATTGCCTGACACCAGAAAAATCCAGATTGCCTCAATGGCTAACTCAACGAGCAAAAGCAATGTCTATTACCTTAGATAAGGAAGCTAATCAGCTTCTTTGTTACTTTTATGAAGGTAATTTACTAGCTCTTAACCAAGCTCTTCAAAGATTATTACTATTGTATCCTGATGGTAATCTTACATTACCTTGTGTCAAAGAGGTGATAAATAATGCCGTTAATTTTACACCTTATCATTGGGTTGATGCATTACTTGTAGGTAAAATTAAACGCGTCTGGCATATTCTACAGCAATTACAACGCGAAGATTATGAAGTAGTGATTCTATTACGTATAATTCAACGTGAACTCATATTTCTTTTGACATTAGCACAACAAAATAACGATGAAGATTTAAAAAAAATATTCGATCAGTATAAAATTTGGAAAACTCGCCGGCCGCTCATTAGCGCTGCACTACAACGCTTATCACTTCGAGAACTACATCTAGCAATACAATTGCTTACTCATGCTGAATTACATTTAAAACAAGATTATGGGCATTTAATTTGGCCAAAGTTAGAAACTTTATCTATGCTATTGTGCGGTAAATCACTTCCAGAGAGTTTTATTAATGAGTAAACAAACTAAGCAAACAGCTATTTTTCCATCTATTCAAGCACTATTTGGTGGTACCTTTGATCCCATTCACTATGGTCACTTACTTCCCGTTAAAGTGCTAGCTAAGCTAGTCGGCTTACAACAGGTTGTTTTAGTTCCAAATTATGTGGCACCTAACCGCCCACAACCTGAAGCAACTGTTCAACAAAGACTAGCAATGATAAAATTAGCTATCAAAAATAATCCGTTATTTAGTATTGATACCCGTGAACTTAAACGTAAAACTCCCTCCTATACCGTTGAAACACTACTCTCTTTTCGGAAACAAATTAGTTGGCAAAAGCCATTAGCCTTTATTATCGGACAAGATTCGCTACTATCGATCGATACATGGTTTAATTGGGAGAAAATTTTAGATCTTTGTCATTTATTAGTTTGCGCTCGTCCAGGTTATACCGCCTATTTTTTAACCTCTTCAATGCAAGAATGGTTAAACCATCATCAAGTGCACAAGCCGGAAATATTTAGCCATAAACCAAGTGGTGCTATATATCTCGCTAACACTCCCTTATTAAATATTTCCGCAACTGAAATTCGTAAACGAAAACATGATAGAAAAAGTTGCAAAAATATATTGCCACCTGCAGTTTTGCATTATATTGATAAACATCATCTTTATCAAAATTGTTCATAGCTAACTAACAAATATAAAAAATTGATAAAACATACATAAACTATTGTGAGTATATAAGGTGATTGATACCTATTTTGGCGATTCTTGCATGCATTACTGATGAAATAAAGGATAATTTCTGATAAATTATTCTAAAACTAATTATAAATATTCAATTAGTTTTATTAAAATTAGTTCTGAAGCTAGATTAGCTTATGCTATTTTTTTTAAAAAAAGTTTTTAATTGAATAAAATATAATTTAATACTCTTATGAGTTATGCTTATTTCTGATGCATGGGATTCGCTGATGCTAGGCGAATTATTCTTCTGATTGATTTTATTGATGATTTCAACAAAATAGAGATGAAACACATGAAGAACTCTACTCTATAGGTAGGCGTGAAACTAGATATTACCTGTCATCTCTTTCATGAACTCATTTGTAATGGTGACAAGGAACTGATAGGCGCCACTATTAAGACGTAGCTAAAAGTTATGCTACAACAACATACTTAACGCCGCCTTATCGATGGGTTTTAACCCATCATCTGTAACGGCTCTTTGTCACAGTCAACTATAGAGATGAATATTAGCGATGTTGAGATTAAAGTGCTTAAGGTCAGGTGGACTTTAGTGGTAAAAGAATATACTCAATAGCTTATTGTTCCTTGCCCTATCTTGGTATACAAAAGCAGTAAAGAGTTCTACCATATTGCCTGTATCTGCAAAGCAAGAGGTAAATCATCGGTGATTTCACGAAGTCCTAATGACCATTTCTCTATAAAAAGCACATAATCTCTTTGCCAAATACCATCAGCAGATTGAAACAGAAATGCCTTGAAGAGCATATGCAATGGTAGTTGTATGATTTAAGTGTACGTCTAACCTTTATTTTGTGCCGATTATAATATGACCGTCTGTCAAACGGTCGTCGCCATTGTCTGTTACTCCTTATTAAGATCACTAAGTATAGATGTAAGAAAGTAATTATTATTAAAAATGGTTATTTAAGAATTAGGAATCGAACTGGACTTAACTTCTAATGTCCTGTAAGCAGCGTGGAAGACCTTAACCGTATTTTCAAGCTTCCCCCTTACGGGGAACGGTGATCTTGGTTTTTAAAATATAATGGGAAAATATTCCTGGGCGCGCATCATTAATATTGTTGAGTACGTAAAATAACTAATGTGCTAGCTTCACTCTTCAAGGTATTCAGCACCGAAAATTAGGGGTGAAGTGAAGAAGGTATAGCTAGCAGAGAGTCGCGACGTTGCTAATAAAACCTTTTGTGCTTTTTTGAAAAGATCTTTAGCGTATCCTCCAACGATGAAGAAGCTGGAATAGATTTAAAAGAACAGCTAATATTTATGCCTTTCCGTATTAACACCTGGTTATTAATAAAAACGATGAATCTGATTGAATTAGATTTTTTGATAGTAAAGTTATAAAGCCGATGCGCGAAAGAATTGTAGTTCGTAAAAAAATCCTTTAAATGGTATTTAAGCTACTCCCGTCTACTCAGAAAAGTTGAAACCGACTGAGGGAATTTAACCTGCTAACTCTGTTGGTAAAAAGATCTAAGTTAAGGGTGAAGAATAGAATCACGAAGTATCAGAGTAGAATATAGCTTGATCATCATGCACCAGATTTACTAATAACTATTTTTTATTTGATTTAAAATTAAAGGTAAACATTTGCAAAAAAAAAATAAACTAAATAATAATTTATTATTGATTAGATTGTCTTGTCTATATAAGAGCGCAAGATATTATTACTATTGGTTTACGTGGAAAATTTAGAGTTAGTGATTGCATGATAATTTATACCGAAACCTCTAATTGCCACCCTAACATCAATTTCGAATAAATTAACTGAAGGATGTTGTAAAATAAGAATAATCCCCTTTATAGTTGAAGGGGAAGATGTTTCTGATCGGATCGTTTTTGATTTAGTCGATGCATTTCTTCATATCATGCAAAAAAAGATGGTTACCGGGTATATGAATTTGAAAAACTATGGAATTTAATTTGAAATTACAATCAGATTGCTGTTGCTAGTAAAATAGTTGATTGGATCCAAATTAGTTTTCAAGATTATCTCGATTGCTTTTCCAAAAGACATGGCTTTTGAGCTCATTGAGATTCTGATATGAAAATGTGGGAAAAATACTGATCTCAATTGTATTATCGAGAAAGAAGGAGAATAGATACTGGTTGAAGTTAGTAAAGATAACCGCATAATTACCCTAAATATACCGGTACAAGCTGGATAACTCAATAACTTGATAAACAAGTAAATCAATGAAAACAGAATAGAAGTAATATTAGCTTTCTAATTGGTGATCCAGAAGATCTACCTACTTTGCCTATAAAATAGCAGTAGAACAAAGTTGATTAATGTTAGGATTAATAATGTTTTAGCTTCTAGCTCGAAGATTTGTTGTAAGAAGCCTTTACCGAGTATGAAACATTACAACAAATTATCCTTAATATCGGAAGATATTAATGCAGGTTATTAGTGTGAATTTAAAAAAAGAAATAAAAAAGAAGAAACGTACATATTTTCGCGATTATACAGCAGAATCTGCTATATTCATTCGTCGGACTTTGATAGCTTTCATTATCATTGTGATCTTAGTAAGTATCTTAATTGGCAATCTTTATCATTTACAAATAGTTCGCTATGAAGATTACCAAACTCGCTCCAATGATAATCGAATAAAATTGGTTCCTGTTCCACCAAATAGAGGTATTATTTATGATAGGAATGGTATTCCTCTCGCGTTAAACCGAACATTTTATCAATTAGAAATTATTCCTGAAAAAATAGTTAATTTAACAGAGCTATTGACACAATTGCATGATGTAATTGATCTTACTGATGATGATATTTTAAACTTTAAAAAAGAGCGTAAACGTTCAGGATGTTTTACTTCTATACCGTTAAAAACCTCTCTCGATGAACTAGAAATTGCACGTTTTGCCGTTAATCAATACCGGTTTCCCGGAATTGAAATCAAAAGTTACCAACGCCGTTATTATCCGTATGGTTCAACGTTAACACATGTTATCGGTTATGTAGCTAAAATTAATAATAAAGATATAGAACGTTTAGAAAATGATGGTTTAATAAAAAATTACACTGCCACTCATGATATCGGTAAATTAGGTATAGAGCGGTATTACGAAAATGTTTTACATGGAAAAACAGGCTATGAAGAAGTTGAAGTTAATAGTCAAGGGAAAGTTATACGTCAACTTCATGAAGAACCATTGCAAGCAGGTAATGATATTTACCTTACTATTGATCTCAATTTACAAATTGAGATTGAAAAATTACTAACAAATAGCCGATCTGCCGTAGTTGTAACTGACCCACGTAATGGAGAAGTGCTAGCATTGGTATCTACCCCAAGCTATGATCCTAATCTCTTTATTAATGGTATATCTAATAAAGATTATCAAGCTTTATTAGATAACCCTAATCGCCCACTAATTAATAGAACTACACAGGGATTATATCCGCCTGCCTCAACCGTTAAACCATTTATGGCCGTCGCAGCGTTAAGTGAAAATATTATCACTGCCAATTCAACTATTTTTGATCCAGGATGGTGGCAATTACCAAACTCAGAAAAACGTTATCGAGATTGGAAAAAATTGGGACATGGTAGATTAAATGTTGTTAGAGCTATTATTGAATCAGCTGACAGCTTTTTTTACCAGGTTGCTTATGATATGGGTATAGATCGTATCTCTTATTGGATGCAGAAATTTGGCTATGGCCAGTATACTGGTATTGATCTTGCTGAAGAACGTTTAGGTATTATGCCAACACGGAAATGGAAAGAAAAACGTTACAAAAAACCTTGGTATCAAGGAGATACTATTCCGGTAGGTATTGGGCAAGGTTATTGGACTGCAACTCCAATTCAAATGGCAAAAGCATTAGTGACATTAATTAATGACGGAACCGTTAAAATTCCTCATTTGCTTTACGGCACTAAATTAGGTAATGCCATGCTACCCTATGAACAGAAAGATCATATCCAAATCGGCGATATTAATTCAGGCTTTTGGGAATTAGCTAAAGAGGGTATGTATGGTGTCGCTAATGCATTAAACGGTACAGCACGTAGAAGTTTTGTCAATACGCATTATAAAGCTGCGGTTAAATCAGGTACAGCACAGGTATTCAGCTATGAAACCTACAATGCTAGTAAATTGGTTGAGCACTTACGTGATCATAAATTAATGATCGGATTTGCGCCTTATCAAAACCCATCCATTTCCGTAGCTATTATTCTTGAAAATGGTGGTCTTGGACCAGAAATTGGTGATCTTGTTCGCAATATTTTTGATTATATATTGCTTGGTAAAAAATAAGATCATAAGCATAGACATCAATATATCTTCAGAAGAAGATCAGTAATATATGACCGATAAATCACCTATTTGGACACATTTACATATTGATATTCCAATGTTGCTGATTATTTTTCTATTAACAATATACAGTGTTATGATTATGTGGAGTGCTAGTGGACAAGATGTTGATATGATGAATCGAAAGCTGATACAAATTGCAATTGGATTTATTGTCATGATTATGATGGCACAAATTTCACCGCGTATCTATGAAAATTGGGCTCCTTATCTGTATATAGTTTGCCTAATACTCTTATTTTTTGTCGATGCATTTGGGCAAATCAGTAAAGGTGCACAACGATGGTTAGATATTGGTTTCATTCGTTTTCAACCATCTGAAATTGCTAAAATTGCAGTTCCATTGATGGTTGCACGTTTTGTTAATCGCGATCTTTGTCCGCCCTCATTAAAAAATACCTTACTGGCATTAATACTTATATTTCTTCCCACGCTATTAGTTGCCGTTCAACCTGATCTTGGAACATCTATTTTAGTTGCTACCTCCGGTTTGTTTATTCTTTTCTTAGTAGGTATGAATTGGAAATTGATTCTTATTGCAACTATGGGTATCGCTTCCTTTATTCCTATTTTATGGTTCATGTTAATGCATAATTATCAACGAGATCGTGTTATGATGTTACTTGATCCAGAAACAGATCCACTCGGTGCTGGTTATCATATTATCCAGTCTAAAATTGCTATTGGATCAGGAGGATTATTTGGCAAAGGCTGGCTACATGGCACGCAATCACAATTAGAATTTCTACCAGAACGCCATACTGATTTTATTTTTGCCGTATTAGCTGAAGAGTTCGGGTTAATTGGGGTGCTTATTTTGCTAATATTATATCTACTACTAATTATGCGTGGGTTAATAATTGCAACTAATGCACAAAACACCTTTGGTAGAGTTATGGTTGGTGGACTAATGTTAATTTTTTTTGTCTATCTATTTATTAACATTGGTATGGTTAGCGGTATTTTACCGATAGTGGGTATTCCTTTACCATTACTTAGTTATGGCGGATCGGCATTGATTGTTTTAATGGCTGGATTTGGTATTATTATGTCAATCCATACTCACCGAAAATTTCTATCAAAAAGTTTATAACTACGATGACTGTAATGTGTTGTTATCACTGGCTTTATACTTAGTATTACAATACCGATTGTAACTGGCTGTATTTCTCAAAATAAACAAAATACTAATATGTCTCTGATGAGAGTTATACTTATTCTAGTGTAATTGGAGTTTCGTAAATAGTAGCGTGTCCTCTGTGATTGATTTCGCGAATAATTATAACAACAGAGAGATAATATTCCATGAAAAGTCTACCCTTACAGGTATCTGAAAAAATTAGATTTTACCTTTATCCCTCCCTTGCATGAACGCATCCATAATAGCGAGCTAAGTAGCTGATAGTCACTTTTATTTAAGCAGAATTTAACGTCAATATTGCTAGAAGATATTAAATGCCTTCTTGTCTACGGTATGTAACGGTTATTTATCATCGCGAACTATATAGATGCTATTGACGATGTTTATATTTAAAGGACCTAAGATCAGATGGGTTACAGCGATAATGAAATATACTTCAATAACTCATTGCTACCGCCTTATCTGAAGCGTATAAAAAGATCGAAGAGTTTTCACCATGGCCTGTACCTATAAGAAAATAAGGCATTATCCACCGGTGATTTGAGGAAAGCCCTAGGGATTTTTTGATAAAAACACACGGTTTCTCTGCCAGAACCATTAGCAGATTGAAATATTAATGCCTGAATAATATAGGCAATGGCTAGTTGTGTGACTTAAGCAATATACGACACTACGTTTATTTCTTGACCAATGATATATTTGATATATTATCGTCTTGTTGTCAGGTAGACTGATCGTATTTACTGCTGCTCATTATCGACATCACTGCACATGGACGTAAGGAGAATTTATTACAGTTGAAAATAGTTATCGAAAGTCAAAAGCAAACTTGAGCTAACTTCTGGATGGCTGAAAGCGCGTAGTTTAACTGTATCTCCAAATTTCCTATGGGAAGAGACGGCACCCTTGATTTTTAGGAATGTAATGGTAAGATATTCTCGAATATGCAGTACTAAGGCTATTAGTTATACAAAATAGTTAATCTCTTTTCTTTACTCCCAAAGGACATACAGCCGAAAATTAATGGTGACTTGCGGGGGTTCCCCCCCTTTTTATCTAACAGAGAACTGTAATACGTTAAATAAAGTACTTGATATTTTTGTTGAAAAATTATCAGCATAAATATCCATACAATAATTAAAGAAGTTGGATAAAGAGTGATAAGAACGGTCTGGTATTCTATACCTTCCCATCACCGAACTTGGCTCTCAATAAGAACGATGAATCCGATTGAATCAGCTTTTGTGACAGTGAGGCTATGAAGCCGAAGCGGGAAAAGCACTGTGCTTCGAGAAAAAATCTTTTAATGCTATTTTAAGCTGCTTACGTCTGCTCAGAAAAGCTGGAATCGACTGAGGGAATTTAACCTGCTGTGACTCTGCTGATAAAAAATCAAATTCAAGGATAGAGAGCAGATTTATAAAGCATAAAAACAGACTGTAGCCTGATCATCATACATCAGATTTTCTAATAATTCCTTTATATAGTTATTTTATTATTTTATAGATGTTAAAAAATGCAAAATAATTTTTTATTAAATTAATATTTTTAAGGGAAATTAATATTATACGAAATTTATTTTAATTTTTATAGAAAATAATAATTTATACCAGATGAAATCTGGTTAAAAAATTAGTTCAGTTGATACGATATTTAAACTTTTTAATTTTATAATAAAATTGTTATTTAAGTATTGATGATTTAAATATTAATAATATAACTTGTTATCTGAGTCAAAAAAAAATGGTATTGAAGAGGTCTCTGTATAGTAGAAGATATTACTGATTTGGTAATTGTTGTTAATAGAGATTGACGTAACAATTATAAACAAGAAAATTAAATAATAAAAATGGTAAGTTAGTTTTAAAAAACTATTTTATTGATTTTTTTTAAAAATCTATAATTAGTATGTTTTTATAATAAATAAGTGAATGCACTTGTTATTTAACTTATTTAGATAAAATAATTGATGTATAGCTTAAAAATGCTATTGGGATCGTACAAATTATGTTGTAGAATTAATTGATATAGTTAATGTACTCCATTGCAACTAAATAAAAGTTGTTTTAATTTTATATTTATTTTCAATATTAGTACAGAATGGGTAAATTTTACTATGGATGGTGCTAATAATTTCTGGTATATTGATCATCAATTAAAATATTTACGAGTACGGCGGATAGTTATATCAACAGTTCTATCCTATGACTTTAGTTTTATGCTAATCATTTTTTCAATAATTTTGCATGTGTTTGAGTTTTTAACTAGATTTTCAAAAAAATATAACATGGTTTTAAATTTATTACGTGGTAATTTGTATTTGATTATCAGTAGGATTGGTTAAATAGTATTATTAATATTCAGTTTCCAACCATAAAATTATCACTTTTAACCTACCAGCATTCCTCGCTGGTTTGCTAAAGATTTATTATGAGTGAAATTAAATTTCTGCACCAATTATTAATTCATGAGGGTTGAAAGTCTTAGTTGTATAATTATTATCCCTAATTTATAATCATAATATCTTATTAACTTCCCGGTAAGAAACATCAGCGCAATATGATCTTGATTAGGTAATTCGTATGCAAGAAACAGATCATTTTTTCTTGAAAAATTAATATCCATTATGATCAGGTTAATATCATTGTTAAATGAAACATTGTACATTTCGACACCCATCAATAGTTTTATGTACAGAAATAGCCTTTTGCTTGAAAACATTTTAAGTTATTGCGTGTAATAATCTCGTCTTCAATAATCAAATACGTGGGGTTTGCATATCTTCTATCTCTTAACTCTCTATAATATAAATTACTAGAATTTGCACACTAAATTTTTAAGAAAATTCTTTTTCTATTTTTATTTTTTAATAATAAAATATTAATGAATATTAATATCATTAATTTTTATAAAATTTAATTTTTTGTAAAAACAATTATGCTATTCTAAAAAAAATTACTAAATAATTATTTTCTCTTTTTGTATTAACAACAATAAAAGAGCTGAAAGAATATTTACTACTTAAAATAAATTTTATTGATTCTCGTCAAAATAAAAATAAAGTTATTATAAAGATTTTTGCTTAAATTATATGATTTATGTGTAATAATAAATAATATTTTTGTTAAAATATGAATAATATGATTTTTATAAAAATATAAATCTTAAATGTATTATTATTTATTTGTAAAATAAAAGCATTGATATTAAAATATATAATAATCCTTATTAACTTTATTAAATATGTTTTTTCACTTAAGTGAAATGTATTTTGTTGATAATGTAATGATTACTTGATAATAAATAAATATGTTTAATTAGTTTTACTAATTAATGAATAGATTATTTAACTTTTGCATTTAAATTTTATTAATCAATATATAGCTAAACATTACGTAATAAAAATATTAGAATAGTGATGGGTAAGATTATTTTTAATATCACCATTGGTAGCACTACCGGTAATCATTAGTCGTGTGACGGTGAGCCATGCACGGTCTAATTAAAATCGAAATCGAAAAGAAATCTCGTATTCAAGCAAATGGTACGATTTTTAACCTAATTTTATGAGAAAAGGCTGTGTTAGTAAAGGCTATTGGTTTTCTCGCAGAGTAATAACTTCTGCTAATATAGCCATTTATATCCAGTTATTAATGTAAGCATCTTTTAATTAAAAAATTCAGTGGCTCTCCCAAACCTCTATTCGAATTAAATTTTAATTAAAATGATAATGCGTGATCGTAATGACTAAATTAGTATTAGCTTGAATATGCTATATTAGTTTTAATAGTGAGAGACTATAGCTATATGCTGAACTTATTTTTTTCACTGCTTCCAATTCCAATAACGGATTGTTTTATTTCTTGCGCTGCATATTTAAACATCGTTAATTGATTATTAATTATAGTTAAAATCAATAAATCCCTCTTGCTTGACTTAATTTTAGAGCAGAATCGGAATTATTTACCATAAATATCTGCTCAACAGTAAGACTATTCGGTTAACGTTTAGCAGTCATTTTAATGACATCTGCATAAATATGTTGTAAGTGTGTTGGTGGATTCTCTGCCTAAGTAATATATAACTCTATCTAAATGATCAACTATCAACCTTGTTGACGAATAACACCATAACTGGTAATCTGAGAATCAGGATTAATTCTAAGAATAATTGCTATATTCACGATTCATTGAATATGGTTTAATATGCAAAGAAAAATCATACTAATAATTAACATTGTTATTTTTTAATATAAAAGATGATTTAATTATAGATGATCTGAAGTTTCAGCTAAAATTTCCTATTGTGATACACTTCTTGTACATCATTAAGATCTTCCATCATGTCAATTAAACGTAAAGATTTAGGTGTAATGTAAGTATCTAAAGTTGTTTTAGTTGACGAGATCATTGTTACTTCGGCGATTTTAGCCTTAAAACCGGCCTTATCTAAAGTATCTTTTACATCACTAAAATTCTCCAGGGTAGTATAAACATCGATTTCCCCATTATTATAAGATTCGAGATCATCTGCACCTGTTTCTAATGCCGCTTTCATTAAATTATCTTCATCAATGTCTGCCGAATATGAAATCACGCCACGTTTAGTAAATAAATAAGCAACAGAACCATCGGTACCTAAATTACCACCGCATTTAGTAAAGGCATAGCGTAAATCAGAAACTGTATGATTACGATTATCACTTAAGCATTCAACCATAATAGCTGTACCGCCTGGGCCATAGCCTTCATAAATGATTGTTTCCATATTATCATTTTATTACTACCTACAGCACGTGTAATTGCTCGATTTAACGTATCTCGCATCATATTATTAGATAACGCCTTAATCAATCGCCGTCCGTAATCGTGGATTTGACGTACTATTACTGCTACCTAAATGAGCCGCTGTTACTAGTTCACGAATAATTTTAGTAAAAATTTTACCTCGTTTAATATCTTGCGCTATTTTACGGTGTTTGGTATTTAGCCCATTTACTATGACCTGCCATGAAATATCTTCAAAAATACTTTAATAAAAATCATTTTAGAATAAATTCTTCAATCGCTTGACAATTATTCCATGATTTGATCAATGGTTTCTGCCTGAGTAGCAGAGAATCAATAAAAGCTAAATATTATTTCAATAAACTATCCTGCTCTTACGGTAAGGCTTAAAGCAAACTAATGCTCTTTACATTTAATTAAATTCGGTGTATAATTATGAAGAAATATTATAATAGATAATATAATGCAGATTAATTAAGGCTAAATTCTGTTTGTTAATATCAATGCTTATTTCTTCTTTAACTTCATGTACCCACCCCATTTCTCATTTGAGATTTTATCATTCTCAAAACTATCGGTAACTTATTATTAAAAATAAACATCATTACACTACTGTAGCATCAGTATTTAGTAATTTGCTTAGACATAAAACTACAACTAATACTAATTCCTGCTGTTTATTAACATAAATATTTATTTAGTATGTGGGATAACTGTTATTGCTAATTCCGTTAATGCGGCTGGATTAGCTACGCTTGGCGCATTGGTCATTAAACAAGCTGCTGCGGTTGTTTTTGGAAATGCAATGACATCACGAATATTTTCTGTTCCCGTTAATAACATAACCAGTCTATCTAAACCAAATGCTAAACCGGCATGCGGCGGAGTTCCGTATTTTAATGCCTCAAGCAAGAAACCAAATTTATCTTGCTGATCTGATTTCTTAATATTAAGAATTTCAAAAACAGCTTGTTGCATTTTATTATCGTGAATACGCACTGAGCCGCTACCAACTTCATAACCATTAATAACCATATCATAGGCATTAGCAACAGCTGCTAATGGATTGGCTTGCAATTGTTCTGGTGTAAAATCTTTTGGTGCAGTAAAAGGATGATGCATAGCATTAATCTCATTGTTTTCATCTTCTTTAAACATTGGAAAATCAATAATCCATAACGGTTTCCAGCTATTATTTTGTGTGATCGCCAAATCACGTCCTACTTTCAACCGTAATTCTCCCATCACATTATTGATAATATTTTTTTTATCCGCGCCAAATAACAAAATATCATTTTCTTTAGCTTGAGTGCGTGCTAATAGATTATTAATCACTGATTGTGATAAAAACTTAGTTATCGGACTTTGAATATCTACCTGATCTTCAGCTAATGAATTAATCTTCATCCAGACTAATTCTTTAACGCCATAAATAGCAACAAATTTAGTATAATTATCAAGTTGTTTACGTGTTAAAAATGCTCCACCTGGAACGCAAAGTGCAACTACACGACCTTTTGGATCATTGGCAGCGTCAGCAAATACTTTAAATTCAACTGAATTAATTAAATCAGTGATATCAACCAATTCTAAAGGATTCCGTAAGTCTGGTTTATCTGAACCATAACGTTGCATGGCTTCAGTAAAAGTCATTACCGGAAAAGTGCCTAACTCAATACTTTTGTTTTCTTCCCATAATTGACGGATCAAACGCTCCATCACTTCACGAACTTGCTTAGCAGTCATAAAAGAGGTTTCTACGTCGATCTGAGTAAATTCAGGTTGGCGATCAGCACGCAAATCTTCATCACGAAAACATCTTACTATTTGATAGTAGCGATCAAAGCCAGACATCATTAATAATTGTTTAAAAAGTTGCGGTGATTGCGGCAAAGCATAAAACTCACCTTTATGAACACGGCTTGGAACAAGATAATCACGCGCACCCTCTGGTGTTGCTTTGGTCAGAATAGGTGTTTCAATATCAACAAAACCTTCCGCATCCATAAAACGACGCACAAAACTGGTAATTTTGGCTCGCTCTCTCAAATGCATCGCCATTTTCGGTTGTCGTAAATCAAGATAACGATATTTTAATCTAATTTCCTCGGAATTTTGTTTATTGCTATCTATCGGTAAAGGTTCAGAGCGACTAATAATCGTCAATGCTTGTGCAATAATTTCAATATAACCGGTTGGTATTTTTTTATTGATTTGTTTACGTTTTCGTACTATGCCTGTGATCTGGATACAAAATTCGTTCCGTAACTGTGACGCTTGGATAAAAAGTTCGGCATCATTTTCCTGTATAAAAATAATTTGAACTAAACCTTCGCGATCTCTCATATCGACAAAAATTAATTTACCTAAATTACGTTGGCAGTTAACCCACCCACAGAGAGTAACTTTTTGTCCAATGTGAGCAATACCTAATTGCCCACAATAATTTGTTCGCATACGATAACCTTTTACTTATTATACTCAACTTGCAGAGTTGCTTACACTAGTTGTTTTAGTGTTATTAATTTAAATATCATCAAAATACCGTTATTTTACAGAAATTTCTATTAAAAAATAAGCACGCTTTATCCATATGGCTAGATAACTTTATCATGTTCATAATCTTAAAGCTTTTTATTGATTTAAATACTATATTTATAGTAACTGTAAAAGTTTTTAGATGTATTATTATTTTATTATTTTAGTTCAAAAAATTGGAGGGAAAATGGTTAGTGCTCTGTATATTGTATTTAGTGCTTTAATATTGTTTAAGTTATCTTTGGAAGTCATTAAACTTAGAACTCAGTATCAAGTTACTTACGGTGATGGTGGCTTTTATGAATTACAAACAGCAATACGTGTTCAGGGTAATGCGATTGAGTGTATTCCTATTTCTATGCTGTCATTATTAATGATGGAGATGAATGGTGCACCTGTTTGGGCTATTCATTTTTGTGGGTTAATTTTTATCATCGCTAGAATTTTTCATTATTTTGGTTTAAAACATAGAGAACGTACTTGGCGTTATTTTAGCCAAATAACTACTTTTAGTTCTATGATTTTAATGATCTTAGTTAATATTTATTATTTGCCTTGGATACAAATTTTTTCATTTGATCTTTAAGTCAAGATTAATTTCATTAACATAGTTATACTTATACTCTTTGCTGTATTAATAAGATTTATTTTACCTACTAACTGCATGGTCCCGGCATTAATATAGGCTCTCGTTGCACAGTAGCTATGCTCATTTCTGGTGTATGTGGTTTTGGAGATACTGGCATGTATCCTGCTAATTAATTTATTGAATGATTTTAATAACAAGAGAAATGATATGCCATAAAAATCTACCTTACAGATATTTGTGAAACTAGATATTATCTGTGATCTATTGCATGAATTTATCCATAATGCTGACAGCCAGTTGATAGGCACAGTTGTTGAGACTGAACCACGAAGCTATGCTACAGCAATTTGCTGGGGCGTCGCCTTTATCAATGAGTATCAAATGCTGTCATTCGTAACGGTTATTTGCGATAACGAACTATATAAACTGCTATTGGCGATATTAAGATTAAAGTAGCTAAAGTCAAAGGGAAGTTCTCCAATGACAACGGAATATATAATCAATAACTCCTTACTACCCGTTATTTAAAGTATCTAAAAAGAGTCAAAGAATTTTGCCAGCCATGATTGCAATAACCCAAGCCTCTGCAAGGCCATTCCACCAGTGATTTTCATGAACCCTTGTAGAGATTTTCGGTAAAAATTATATGGTATTTTTCCAAGTACCATCAGCAGACTTAAAACAGTAATATCTTGAATAGCACAGGAAATAGCGGCTGTGTTATTTAAGCAATATGCGCTATGTTTATTTTTGTGCCGATGACTATAATTGCCTGTCAGGAAAGCTAATCCATTTTACTTGCTAGCTAAATTAGCCTTACTATCCATGGACGTAAAGATATGGATTTGCTAAAAGATGATTATCAGGAGTCAGAAATGAACTGGACTTAAATTTTAACTCTCTGTGAGCGTGGAGTTTAACCATATCTCCATGCTTGGTATAAAAGACGATATTTTTAATTTTTTGTAATGCAATAGCAAAAATATTTCTGAACGCGAAGCACTAATGTGTTGATTATATAAGATAGCTGATATGCTAGTTTTAATCTCAAAAGGCATCTAAGCGAAAGTTAAAGCTAAGCTCTTGTCAGGAATTCTGGTTAGCAGAAAGAGTCGTAATGGTGCTAATAAATCTTTAATGCTTTGTTGGTAAGGTTTTAACGTATTCTGCAGCGATAAAGAAACTGGAAAAGATCAAGAGAAAACAGCTACCATTCTATGGTTTTCTGTCAGTGTATTAGGTATCAATAAGAATAATGAATTCAATTGAATTTAGTTTTGTGACAGTGAGGCTACAAAGGTAATGCATGAAGCAGTGTAGCTCAAGAAAAACAACTCTTTCAATGGTATTGAAAGCTGATCCAATCTATTCAGAAAAACTGAAAATCGCCTTAAATGGTTGACTTACTAACGATCCTAGTAAATACATTTAATTTTAAAATAGAAAACAAATTTACGAAGCATTAGAGTATAGTAACCTAACTTATCATATATCAGATTGTCTGATAACTTATCGCACTGCCATATTCATTGCAATATAGCTAATTATAGGTATAGTTTATAGAAAAGTATCATCATGATGAGACTTCATAATCAGTAACTACAACATCTAAAATTAGAGCTGCTATTCAGAGGCTAGCAAAAACGTTAAATCTACTTTAGTTAATCGTTATAGTATATTTAAATTTACCCGTTACTAAAGGGTAAAAACGAGATGACGTTGATGATCGTAGCTATGTTGCATATTTTTGATAACGCTGTTTTCTGGCTAGGAAAACAGCAGTCGTTTTTCTTCCAAAAATATTTTTCACTCGCTGATCTGTTGGAAGCGTTGTATGCGAATTTCCTGAACTCAGTAGTATTTCTATCCGACCTGGACTGTTATTTACGCAGGATTATACGGAGAATTTGCTTGAAATGAGGGGAAACACCGAACTCGAAACTATAAAGCGTTTAAAAGCTAGAAGTATGATTATCTATACGTAGTCTTTGAATATCTTTCGTAAATGGCACGCAAAACTTTACGATGCTATCTTTTTATAAGTATAGATCGAGCCACTCAATGGGTTTTTATCCGTATTTATAAGGTTAAATGGACCGTAATCAATGCTCAACTCTTATTATGTAATCTTAATCGAGTGTATCTCATGGCTATATATCAGGTATTTACAGATAATAAAGAATTTACAGACTGACTTTTAATCTGTGAAAGCGTTCAACCACTGAAAAATATGAATTCGATTGTTTGTGTGTAGAGATTAATATAGAACATCGACTTATCTTGCCTATCTATTTTCAAAAAAAATAGTATGGCCTAGTAATTTAATGAACCATGAAAGATGAGCTTCAAAGACATCATTTCAATTCTACTCAAGAGCTTGAGATCACCCTGCATCAATATGATGCTATATAAGCAGAAATTACCTCAATCAGTATTGGGTAGTAAAATTCCATTACAATCTATAAAAGATTAGTTTAAAGTTAAACATAAATTATTTAAAAAATCATATTATTGTTCCAGGAAGTGATAACTAACATAAAATCTGTTAGAATCAATTATTATTTGCTAATTCTGAATTAATTCACATGAAATATGTCCAATCAAATTTTAGATAAACAGAAAGACACTTTATTTGCAACTCCTATTGCAAATTTAAGTGATTGGCAATTTGATAAAAAAGTTACCGAAGTCTTTCCTGATATGATTAAACGCTCTGTTCCTGGGTATTCAAATATCATTACTATGATTGGTATGCTTGCGACACGTTTTGTTACACCTAATAGCACTATTTATGATCTCGGATGTTCTTTAGGTGCAGTAACATTATCGATTCATCGTAATATTAAGGATAAAAATTGTAAAATAATTGCTATTGATAATTCAGCTGCAATGATCGAGCGCTGTCAACGATATGTTCATACTTACAAAGGGAACACATCGGTTAAAATTATTAAAGGTGATATTCTTGATATTAATATACAAAATGCTTCAATGGTGGTATTAAATTTTACCCTGCAATTTATTGCACCAACCCTTCGACAAGAATTAATCAATCGGATATATCAAGGACTAAATCCTGGTGGTGTTTTAGTGTTATCAGAAAAATTTCATTTTAGCGATGAAAAAATTAGCAATTTACTGCATAATATGCATTATGATTTCAAGCGCGCCAATGGCTATAGTGAACTAGAAATAAGTCAAAAACGTAATATATTAGAAAATAGCATGTTAACAGATTCTATTAGCAAACATAAATCACGTCTCTTCGCAGCAAGGTTTAATCATTGTTACTTATGGTTTCAATGCTTTAATTTTGGTTCATTACTAGCTATTAAGGAATAAGTTTGGTGATAGATTTTGGTCATTTTTATCAACAAATCGCAATCGAACCGTTTAACCAGTGGTTAGAAATACTACCATGCCAAATTGAAAAATGGAAAAAAACCACTCAACATGGGCAATTTAACAGTTGGCAAAAAATAGTGCAAAATCTTCCCAAGATGACCCCAACTCACTTGGATTTAAAAACTGCAGTGACAGCTAAAAATGAGTTTTTGCTTTGTTTAAAAGATAAAAAACGGATTACTTTTTTGCTAAAAAGCTTGATGCCCTGGCGTAAAGGCCCATTTTCCTTATACAATATTAATATTGATTCTGAATGGCGCTCGGACTGGAAGTGGCAACGTATTTTGCCTCATCTTTCACCATTAATAGATAAACGGGTACTTGATGTCGGCTGCGGTAATGGTTATTACATGTGGAGAATGGTTGGTGAAGGCGCAAAAATTGTTATCGGTATTGATCCCACCCAACTCTTTTTATGCCAATTTGAAGCCATACGTAAATTAATTGGTAATAATCAACGAGCGCACCTATTGCCTCTAAGTATCGAGCAACTATCAACACTAGCGGCCTTTGATACTGTATTTTCAATGGGTGTGATTTATCATCGACGTTCACCGTTAAATCATCTTTATCAACTAAAAAATCAATTAGTTTCCGGCGGTGAATTAGTACTTGAAAGTTTAGTTGTTAAGGGTGATGAAAACAAATGTTTAATACCTAATAAGCGTTATGCGAAAATGCGTAATATCTATTTTATTCCCTCAGCAAAAATGCTTAAAATCTGGCTAGAAAGATGTGGCTTTTATAATGTGCATATTGTTGATCAAACTATAACAACCATTCAGGAACAGCGAAAAACTGCCTGGATGCAAACTGAATCATTAGCAAATTTTCTTGATCCAAATAATATACATTGGACAGTTGAAGGTTATCCCGCTCCCTTACGAGTTACTTTAATTGCCAAAAAAAGCTAAACAGAACGATATTCAATACCATCCTTACTATAAGGTTATTATTAGTCATTATTGGCAATAGCTAATAAGTTTTTTCATAGCTTTTACAACATCACTATCTACGCAATAGTGGGTAGATTCATCCATCTCCATATTGGATCTTATTGTTACTTCTGATTTGCGGTAGTTCATAGTTGATAACATTATTTTTCCAGCAGATGAATGTACTTCCGGTAAACCTGCATCAATAAATTTCTGTATATTTGATAATTTCACCCCACCGCCGGCCATGATTAGAGGGCCATTTGGGATTTTTTCAGATAATATATTTAATTCTTTTAATAACGGTAAACCTAATTCTGCATTCTGCTGCTGGCCTGAAGTTAATATACGTGCAACACCTAGCTCTGTTAGCTGTATATAGGCTTGTTTTGGGTTAATACACATATCAAAAGCACGATGAAACGTAACGGCCATATCACCAGATAATGCCTTTAAAATACGCATGCGTGGTATATTAATATGCCCATCTTGATTTAATATTCCATATGCTACACCAAGAAATCCTAATTGTCTGATAAATTTAATATCCTGTTTAATGGTTTCAAACTCACTATTACTGTAACAAAAATCCCCTCCTCTTGGGCGTACAATTGGATGAACGGAAATATTTAATGTATCTAAAGCCTGCTTTAAACAACCATAACTAGGAGTTAATCCACCTTCAGTTGAACTAGAACAAAGTTCAATACGATCTGCACCAAATTCTTGCGCAATTAACGCGCATTCAGGTCCATAGCAACAAATTTCTAAGGTTATCATAATACTACAACCTCCAATTAATTATTGTTATTTCTATTTTTAATTATTAATTAATAAGCATATTATATTGCAAATAGAATACTTATTTCAAATTTAGGTTGGCAAAGGATATTGCTTTGCTCGAAATGCAATTTGTAGTGACTTCTGTATTTTAATTGTTATAGTTTCAAAAAATCTTTTCTAGATCAGATATTTCAATAAATAAAGACCCATCCACAATGTAATCTACTAAGCTATCCTTGAATTATTAGCAAATTTGGCGCTTATGATCAGGCTAATTGCACTTTAAAACTTCGTGAATCTATTGTCCATCCTTAAATTTGACGTTGTTTTATAAAATGGTCATAGATTAAAATTTCTTTAGCTAGTTCTAGTTTTTGAGCAGATGGGAACAGCTTGAATACCCTAAAAGGATTGCTTTCTTCTAATCAAACTTCTTCACGTATCGCCTTCATAGTCTCACTCGCTATCAGAAAACCTAATTTAATCGGATTTCTCGTTCTTACTGATATCAGTAAGGTAACGGGAAGTTGTAGGATGCCAGCAGCTCTTTTCGTTCTTTTTCCAATTTCTTCATCGTTGCAAAGTACGTTAAAAACCTTGCCAAGAAAATATCAAAGACTTTATTAACGGCATCACAGCTCTTTGCTAGCTTAAACCTCCCGCAGCTCACTCTTAAACTTTTGATAGATGCGTTTAGAAGTGAAGGCGGAACATTAGTTCTTTTATGTACATAATAGCTATGATGCTATATGTCTAGGAATATCTTTTGGATTGCATTCTAAACCAAGGGCAGAGTCTTTCGTAGAGCAAGTCTGAAATACACTTAAACAACGCGATTACTAGCCATTGAAAAGTTACGTTAAAGTTCGCCGCTGATTCTCGATAAGCATCTTCGAATGCAATGAGAGCTCCTTACATTCATGCAGCGCTGCTAATGATGACCAACAAGCAAAAGTGATCAGCTTGGCTGACAGGACGGTTATAGCATTAGCACACAAATAAACGTAACGCGTTATCACTTAAATCACACAGGCACCATTACCTGTACTCTTTAAGTTATCTCTGTTCAATCTTCTGATGTTACTGACGAGAAGGATTATGTACTTCTCATCGAGAAGCGCCTCAGTGGGTTCATGAAGTTTTCGATGGTATCCCTTGCATATATAAAGTCATAGTAGCAACTCTTCGCTGCTTTTTACATATTTCAGATAAAACGATAGAGTAACGAGCTATTAAAGGATATTTCGTTGCCGTTGTGATCTTTGACCTTAGTCACTTTAATATAAACATGGTCAATACCAATCCGTATAATACGCTATGGCAATAATAGTTATAAACGATGGCATAGACCCGCCCCGTTGTTAAAATTAGTGTTCAGCATCTTGGTTTTCAGGGTAGCTTCGATCTCCACCTTAATAGAGCTGTGCGTGCCTATCACAACTACCAGTATTAGAATACGGATAAAGTTTATGCAAGGGAATTTGTAGATAATATCTAGTTTTATGGAAGCTCTGTAGGGTAATATCATAGTTAATTATATCAATATGATTGAAATCAACTACGAAATTAATTAGCAGGATAGTGCCACTATCTCCGAAACTCCATAGTTGGTTGTCATCATTGAAGTTAAGGAAGCAGTTCCGCCATTTAAACCCTGTTTCAAATTAATACTTGTTTGTTTTATTATGACGAACTCCCCTGTAAAATCAATCTATTTAACATACATTGTAAATAACTAAACTATTTATCCTTGTGATCTAATTTCACCAGAGAACTTCCAGTAAGATTATTAAATATTTTTCTACAATTGCGAATTTTAAAACGATATCGCTGTAACACTAATGAATGCCAGAACGAATAACATGTTCACTGTGACAATATGAGCATGATAAAGTGAAATAAGTTTTTGATGCATGAATCGAGATAATCTGACAGATTATCTCCGAGCTAAATTAATTATATGCACCTTTATGTTAGCAGAGAGTGAGGAAAATCTATTTAATCTGTATGACTTTTACTTTTTAGGAATGATGTAGCGAAAATCTTTCTTACAGTATAAGAGATTCTTACTAATAACTTTTATCAATATAGACTTTTTCAAAAAGAAATTGAGACGATTAATTAATTAATTTTAATAGAAAAATTTTTTATTAAAAACTATTAACTGCTGCTAACAAATTTCAATATATTTTGAGATTTCTATAAAAAATTTTATTTAGAAACTAAAGAAACTTAATACAGCTTATTTTAAAAATTAAAATTTCTAATAAAAATTGCAATTTTGTAGAAGTGCAATTTTAAAAGTTAGATGAATCAAAATCTTCTTTTATTATTTAACAAAATAATAAAAGATAGTGATGAATTATATTCATTTTGATATATGAGCTTTTGGAAATGATAGCGAGGGTATTCCTGCTGATTAATTTCATAGATAATTTCAACAACAATAGAAATAATATCTTATAAAAAAGTCTATTCCTACAAATACTGGAGAAGCCAGATATTACCTTATCTATTCCATGAATTCATCCGTAATTGTGTTACAGAAAACTGATAGAACCGCTGTTAAGGTGGTACTCGAAGCCATCATACTGCAAATAACATACTTCACAATAGCATCTTATTAACCAAGTCTCATGTCATCGACCATAACGGTTATTTGCTACAGCGAAGCAAACAAACTGCTATTAGCTATGTTTAGATTAAAGTGCCTAAGGTTAATGGATAGGATTACAGCAGCAACAGAATATACTTTAATAGCTTATTTCTACCGTTTATTTATCTAAAGCGTATAAAACGTCGAAAATTTTTTACCATGGCTTTTCTACGGATATATCCATCGGTGATTTTCATGAAGCTCTGTGGGCGCTTTACGATGGAAAAGTACATGGTTTCTCTCTAAATTATATCAGTATACTAAAATGGGAATGCCTTAAAAAGCATAGAGAATGGTATCTACGTGATTTAAACAATACGCCTAACGTTTATTTATTACTTGAAGATATGTATGATTCTATTAGTTAAACTGATTTCCTTTATCTACCGCTCATTACTGGCGTCACCGCGCATAAAAGTAAGGAGCTCGTTGCGCTCGAAGATGGTTATCTAGACTCAGAATCGAGTTTGGTCAAATTTATCAGTAGACCGCGAGCACGTGACTTAATTGTATTTTTAGGCTTATACTGGGGCACCATATCCCGGTTTCATTAGTTTTTAGAATGCAACAGCAAAAATATTATCAGACATATAGCACTAATGCCATTAGTTACACAAAATAGGTAATACGCCGCCTTCATTTCTCAAAAGCATGGTAACCGAAAGTTAAGGTTGAATTGCATGGTTCTCTGGATAGCAGAGAACCGCAATATCATTAATAAAGATTTTTTGATATTTTGTTGCAAGCTTTTTAGCGTATCCTTAATCGATAAAGAACCTGGAGAAAGATTGAGAAGAACGGCTGAGCATTCTATATCTTCCCGTAAGCGCACTGGGCATTATAAGAACGCCGGATTTAATTGAATTAGATTTTACGTAACAGTGTGAGGCTATAAAGCTAATCTTAAAAGCACTGTAGTTCGAGGAAAGTAACCTTTTCAAGAGTATTGAAGGTATTGAAACTGCTTCCGTCTGATCAGAAAAGCTGTAACCATTTAGGAGAGTTAATCTTACTGATCCTAGTGCTAAACAATATTAAATTTTAGAATACAGAGCAGATTCACAAAGCATCAAAGTGAAATGTAGCCTGATTGCTAAAAACTAGATTTGGTAATAACTCTTGATACTGGCAAGAGAATAGCTAATTTAGTATAAAGCCAGATATTTTATCATAATACTTATAGCTATATATCTTACTAAATTCAACATGACAGCTATTTCATCATTAAGGTAATCACATGAATATTCAGGCTATTCTTTCAGAAAAAATTAGGAATGCATTAATCGCCGTAGGGGCTCCTAAAGGTAGTGAGGCATATATCCGCCCTTCAACAAAATCTAAATTTGGTGATTATCAAGCTAATGGTGTCATATCTGCAGCTAAAAAAATCGGCATTCCTCCACGTCAGTTAGCTGAAAAAATTCTGCCACTACTAAACTTGGAAAAAATTGCTAGCAAAGTTGAAATAGCAGAATTAGGTTTTATTAATATTTTTCTTAATAAGCAATGGATAGCTGAACAAATTGAACTTACTTTGCAACATGAAAAATTGGCAATTAGGACTGTTAAACCACAAACTGTAATTATTGACTATTCAGCTCCAAATGTAGCAAAACAGATGCATGTTGGTCATTTACGTTCCACTATCATTGGTGATGCTGTTGCTCGTACATTAGAGTTTTTAGGTCATAAAGTAATACGTGCTAATCATATAGGCGATTGGGGCACCCAGTTTGGTATGCTGATTGCGTATCTAGAAAAAATTCAACAAGAAAATGCTAGCAATATAGCTTTAGCTGATCTAGAAACTTTTTATCGTGAAGCTAAAAAACATTATGATGAAGATGAAAACTTTGCTGAAATTGCGCGTAATTATGTGCTTAAACTACAATCTGGTGATGAATATTGTCGTAAAATTTGGCGTAAATTAATTGATATTACCATGGAGAAAAATCAACAAATTTATCATCGTTTGAATGTTACTCTAACAGAAGACGATGTGATGGGTGAAAGTTTATATAATAATATGCTACCTGATATTGTTTCTGATTTAACTGGTAAAGGTTTAGCTGTTGAAAATAATGGTGCGATGGTAGTTTATTTGGATGAATTTAAGAATAAGGATGGTGATGCCATGGGGGTTATCATCAAGAAAAAAGATGGTGGCTTTCTTTATATGACAACAGATATTGCCTGTGCAAAATATCGTCATGAAATATTACATGCTGACCGAGTATTATACTATATAGATTCACGCCAACATCAACATCTCATGCAAGCGTGGGCTATTGTACGTAAAGCTGGCTATATTCCCGATACAATGTCATTAGAGCACCACATGTCTGGTATGATGCTAGGTAAAGATGGTAAACCGTTTAAAACTCGAGCCGGCGGAACGATCAGGCTCATCGAATTACTTGATGAAGCAATTGATCGGGCGAGTGATCTTATCCGAAAAAAAAATCCAGCTATTCTAGAAAAGGAGTTGCAATCAATTAGTCAGGTAGTTGGTATTGGTGCAGTAAAATATGCTGATCTATCAAAAAATCGTACAACTGATTATATTTTTGACTGGAACAATATGTTAGCTTTTGATGGTAATACTGCGCCTTATATGCAATATGCCTATGCTCGTGTTACTTCTATTTTTAAACGGGCTAATATTGACCCAACCGCACTAAGCGCCCCGATCATTTTAATAAATAAGTATGAACAAGCTCTAGCGATACGTTTATTACAATTTGAAGAGACGATACTAATCGTTGCTCGTGAAGGTTTTCCACATATTATGTGTGCTTATTTATATGATTTAGCTAGATTATTTTCTAGTTTTTATGAACATTGCCCAGTTTTGGGTGTAAAAAATAATGACTTAAAAGAAAGCCGATTAAAATTGGCATTATTGACGCAAAAAACCTTAAAAATTGGTTTAGACACATTAGGGATTGAAACGGTAGAAAAAATGTAATTCCTACTTAGCATATAGGATACAAGCAGGATGAGTTTCTCCAAGCCTGCTTATGCATCATTTTGTTTAAATATAATCGTTGCAACAATAAAAACAGACGGTTAAGCTAATATAATATTCAGAAAATAAAAAAAGAATACGATTATTAATAATGCAACAACAATCGCAGTACATAAACCAATATTTAAAATTGGTATCTATAATTTTATCTCGCTACTTTACTATTTTTCATAAATTATACTAATAAAAAATTATTAAATGTCATAACATCATGAAACAATAAAAGCTATTATATATTATCTGTTCATGGAAAGATTAATTAATATTTTTGTATTTACCAGAAATCAAAGAGAATGATCAGTTTACTAATGACTTAATTATCTATTTTAATAGATCAATAATAATAATTATTAAATAATAGTAAAAGAATTGGAGACGGATCAGAAATTTTTATAATCAAGCTGTTTTATCAAAAATCCTTCTTGCGCACCGCTCTATTTATAGCAAAATTGCTATTGAAAGATATAAGATGATGGAAAATATCATGATGATGAAGTTCCATCGTAAGGCAACTACAACATATAAAATCAGAGCTTCCTTTAGACCGGAAGGAAGCCTCTTTCCACTTTGATTAAAGGTTATGGCACATTTTAAGCTTATCTTTGCTAAAGGGTAAGAATAAGATGATATTGATGATTATATCCATATTCCTCCATTCTTTACCGACGAGAGACTGTTGCTCGTTCAGGAAACTATAGTCGTTTTTTTGTGAAAAACATATTCCCATTCTTGATGATCTGCTAGCACTCGTACTCGAGTTCTTGAGCTTAGTTTTATTTAAAATTGGACTGAATCGCTATTACGCAGACTAGAATTATGGAATTTGCGTGAAATAAGGTGAAAGTCTCGAAGCTAAAGAATAAAGCATTTAAAAGCCACGAGCCTGGGTGTTAACCTGTACGTAGATATAAAATATCTTCTACAAATACTAAACGGGAGCTTCACGACGTTATCTTTTCGTAGGCGCATAGATTGCGGCACTCGATGGGTTTTATCCATTTTTACAAGACATATACTAAGGCTAATATGCCTAAAGCGGTTATAATGCTACTATTATGCTTTTAGTTACACTATCCTCGATATTAGCACTCTAAGTGGCCTGGATACTTACTGATATCAATTGTGGTAAAAAATATTTTCCCTTAGCTATCATTGTGGTATTGTTTTCTCTGACCATAATTTTGTTACAGAAAAATATTATGAAAAAACTAATAAAATAAAATCGACTATTGATTTTATCAACTGAATTATTATTAAATCTAACGTATAACTGTTAGGGTTATGTTCCACTCTGATTTTTTGTGATTTTCTTCTCCATCCTTAAATTTGGCATTGTTTTCTACAAGAATATCAAAAAAAATAAAATGCCTTGCTGTCGGTTCCAGGTTTCTCTGAGCAGAAGGAAATAGCTTAAAAATCATAAAATAATTGTTTTCTTTGAATAAACTTCTTCACATATCACTTTCATAGTCTTACTCACTGTTAAAAAACCCAATTCAATCGGATTAGTCCGTCTTATGACGCCTAGTACGCTGATGGAAAGACACAGAATGCTAGCTGTTATTTTTTAATTATTTCCAGATTTCTTATCTTTTAGAATGCTTTTCTGAAAACATTGAAATAAAACATCTAGGCCTTGATGATTGGGGTCATAGTTCTCTAGTATCCAGAGTTCTTGTAACTCATCTCAACTTTTGGTTGTATGTCTTTAGAGAGTGAATGCAATAAATCAGCTGTTTGTTTTGTATACCTAAAAGGGTTGGTGTTGCATGTTTTGAAATATCTTTAAGATTACATTCTAAAACTAAGGGCATCGGTCTCTCGTAGCAAACTTGGAAGATACAGTTAAATCCAGAGCTCACTAGCTATTGAGAAGTTCGGACCAATTTATTTTTAATCTTAATAAGTATTTTGACCACAACAATCTCCTTACGTCAATGCGCAATTCCGTCAATAATAATCTATCAGGTAAAGGTAATAGCTTGCTTGACAGGGATAGCGCATGCCATCATCAGCCCAGAAATAAATATTAGGATTATTGCTTAAATCACGCAGCCGACAATGGCTGTGCTTTTAAGCATTGTTGTTTCAATCTGCTATGGTACCTAACTATAGAGAGATCATGCACGTTTCATCAAGAGGAGCTCACAAAGTTTCATGAAATCACCGGTGAATATATGCCTCATAGGTATATAATCCGTGGTTAGAAAATCTTTGCTGCTTTTGTACACTTAAAATAAACGTGTTAGCAACAAGCTCTTAAAGCATATTTCATTGCTGCTGCGATCTCCTGACCTTCATCACTTTAATTTCAACATCGCCAATAGTAATCTGTATGATTTTTATAGTAATAAATAAGCATTACGGATGATCGCTATATGTCTGTTTGTTGACAAGGCGGCGTTGAGCATGTTTGAGAAGTATGGTTTCGATCGTAGTCTTAACAAGCTGCTTATCGTCTGTCTGTCATCATTATGAATGAGTTCACGCAAGGGAATCATAGGTAATATCTGGTTTAGTAGGTTACATCTAGGTAGACTTTTCATAAAATATAATATCTATGTTCTTGAAATCATTTATGAAATTAATCAGCAGGATACATGCCAGCATCTCCTAAACTTCATAATAATAAATATGTATAACTCTAATAAAGATTTTTGATAAACAGAAGCGAAAGCGTTACTGGGCAATCTATTTAAGGATCTGGATATTAATTTCCGGTAATTCATGTCAATCAAATTGATAAGATGCAACCGTAAGAGTATTTCAATAACAAAACATACTAAAAAGACTTCTTTTCTCGGCGCCAATATGGTATTTATTCATCATTCTAAAATATGCAGATTATTATAAAGCTGTTATTTGTGAAGGTTTTGCGCTTAATATATTATTAATGAATAATTTTAGTTAAACGTGATTGAGATGATAGAATC
The DNA here is from genome assembly GCA_052174455.1 of Arsenophonus sp. NC-PE1-MAG3. Classification (GTDB taxonomy): domain Bacteria; phylum Pseudomonadota; class Gammaproteobacteria; order Enterobacterales; family Enterobacteriaceae; genus Arsenophonus. Next base: position 142,970 of record JBQMRP010000071.1, read on the forward strand.
AAACTATGTTGAGAAAAGATTATTGTTTGCTTGCAGAGTAGTTTGTATCCATATATGCATTTCAATTGTTGTGCTTTTAAATAATTTTCTCTAGACAGATAATTCGGTAAATAAAACGACTCTACATGATAAAATCTACTCAGTCATCTTTTTTAATCTGATAATATAACTATTCACATTTCAAATATAGAATTCATTACTAACAATTCCCTGGTTGCCTTAGTCATATTAGGCGATAGTGAATAATTTAATGCTCGCTAGCAAAGGTTTGATATCATTTTAACTTCATCTGATAAAGAGATAAACTCTTTATCAATGATCGGGATTAAGATATATCTAACACACTGTGCATTAAACTCCTAAAGAATCTCATTGCTCGTATAATTCTGTCAATTTCAATCAAATAAAGACCCCAATTTATTCTTTCCTTTTATCTTCTTTTTCTCCCGCGTTTCTAGATTTCCTATATTTAATATAATGTTTCCATTTAAATAAATTAAGAAAAATGTTTTGTCGATTTTAAAATTTACTTAATGCATTTAAGTTAACTGTTTCTGTTGAAAGAAAGAAGTAGTAACGCAACCTAAACGGTGGTTAAAAATTAATATCTTTTTGTTTTTTTTCTGACTCTCGTAAAGTCAAGCTATTCAGGATATATTGAAGATAACTAAACCATTTATCTTTGTGATATATTTTGCTAGAGCTTTGCAATAAGATTATTGCATCTTTTCTTGTAATCGAGGATTTCGCAACAATATTGGTGCATAACTCTAATAAACCTTTCCAGCGGATAACATTTTTCATTATGATAATATGATGGATAATAAAGTGGAATGAGTTGATTTAATACATGAATCGAGATAATTTGATAGATTTTCGTTGAAATAACTAATGAAATATAGTTTTATTTTGCCAGAAATAAAGGAAAGAATTTCTTTGATCGTATAAATGTTTACTTTTCATGGAAACCTCTGTAGGAAAACCCTTCTACTATACAAGAGATTTCTACTAACAATCTTTTCTAAGATAACCTTAAATTATCATTTAAAGAAAAATTTGCTATTTCGAGACAACCAGTATTAATTGAAAATTAATAGGGATTATTTCTCTTCTTTTAGTTAGATAATTATCTTAATGTTGTTTTCGCGGATTGGAATAATTTAGCCTATTTAGGTTATTTGATTTTTATTAAATCATGCAAGAAAGTTTGTTCCTATTGAAAAGGTGTCCTGCCTTTTGTTTAACTGGTAATACTAAAATAGGCATTTTGCCATTTGTTCTCCATTCCGTCTTAATCCAAATGGATGTATCATTAATTAAACTAAAAATTTAATTATCAATGATAACGAAGTAATTTTGGTTTTAGGTAGTATTAATTTAGTCAAGGGCAGGCCTGTTATTTATGCGATACCCTATCTACATGTTTAATGAATTTTACCAAAAGCGGTTGCTGGCTTTGTTCAAGCTCTACCTGTCACCTAATAAGATGAAAATAATTTTTTTTGCTACTGTTAAAACCAGGTAATTGAGCAATAGATTTGCTATCCATCTGCTTAATTTTAACCTTTAATGAAAATTTTCAGTAAATATCACTATCGTTTTCTCGCTTTATATACGTTAATAAATTAAAGTTATGTCTTTAGATATTATCTAAAGGTTGATAAACTAGAAAATAATTTTAATAATTCGTTAATATTAACTTGGAAGTAATCGTTGTTGATGGAAGCTAATAATGCGTACAAGACAATATCTTCTCTTTACTTTAAAAGAGACTCCCGCCGATGCTGAAATTATCAGTCATAAGTTGATGCTTTGCGCAGGTATGATCCGTAAACTTGCTTCAGGACTATATGACTGGTTACCAACCGGTGTCCGTGTACTACGCAAAATTGAAAATATTATTCGTGAAGAAATGAATCGAGCTGGTGTAATTGAGATTTCTCTGCCGATAGTTCAGCCAGCAGATCTATGGCAAGAAAGTGGGCGTTGGAAAGAATATGGCCCAGAATTACTTCGTTTTGTTGATCGTGGCGAGCGATCTTTTGTGTTGGGTCCTACTCATGAAGAAGTAATTACCGATCTTATTCGTAACGAAGTGAGTTCTTATAAGCAGCTGCCGTTGAATCTTTATCAAATTCAAACAAAATTTCGTGACGAAATAAGACCACGTTTTGGTGCGATTCGCTCCCGTGAATTTCTTATGAAAGATGCTTATTCTTTTCATACTGACCAAAACTCGCTGCAACAAACTTACGATGCAATGTATAAGGCATATAGTATAATCTTTAGCCGTATTGGCTTTAATTTTAGGGCAGTCAAAGCAGACGCTAGTTCTATCGGTGGAAATGCCTCCCATGAGTTTCAAGTTTTAGCTGATAGTGGTGAAGATAATATTGTTTTTTCTACCATTTCAGATTATGCCGCTAATATTGAATTAGCAGAAGCGATTTGTCTTACGGAAGAGCGTGCTTTACCAACTGAAGATATGCGTCTTATTGATACACCTGATATAAAAACCATTGCTGAGTTAGTTGATCAATATAATTTACCTATTGAAAAAACAGTTAAAACCTTAATTGTCAGTGCAGCAAAAGAGAGTGGTCATCAGCTCGTTGCCTTATTGATCCGTGGTGATCATGAATTAAATAAGATCAAAGCAGAAAAACATCCTCTAGTTGCGAGCCCACTAAGATTCTCAACAGAAGAAGAAATACGAGCAATCTTGAAAGTAGGTAGAGATTCATTAGGCCCTGTTAACTTACCAATACCAGCAATTATCGACCGCAGCGTTTCTGTGATAAGTGATTTTAGTGCTGCTGCCAATATTGATCATAAACACTATTTTGGTATTAATTGGTACCGGGATTTACCTTTACCCGAAGTTTATGATCTACGTAATGTGGTTGAAGGTGATCCCAGTCCAGATGGTAAAGGAACTATACAAATTAAACGTGGGATTGAAGTTGGTCATATTTTTCAACTAGGAACTAGGTATTCTGAAGTAATGAAGGCCAGCGTCCAAGATGCAGAGGGTCATAATCAAACGGTAATGATGGGATGTTATGGTATTGGTATCACGCGGATTGTAGCAGCTACAATTGAACAAAGCCATGATGATAAAGGAATTATTTGGCCTGATGCAATTGCGCCTTTTCAAGTTGTTATTTTACCAATGAATTTGCATAAATCATATCGTGTTAAAAAAGTTGCTGAAAAACTTTACTGTGATTTGAAATCCAATGGTATTGATGTCATTTTTGATGATCGCAAAGAACGACCTAGTGTGATGTTTGCAGATATGGAGCTTATTGGCATACCTCATACCATTGTGATCGGTGATCGTAATTTAGATAACAACAAGGTTGAATATAAACAGCGACGCAATAATGAAAAAGAATTTATTGATATTACTGAGATAGTTGATTTTCTAAAAAAAAAGCTTAACTAAGGATGATTATTAATGATAAAAGTTCAGCTAAAAATAGCTCAGAATCTTATTTTTCTGATAGTCAGTCAGACTGACAGGTACGAATTTTATTAAATTTAATCGTTCGGTCTGGATTCAATCAATATTGCATCAAAGAATCCATCATTCATTAATAGATGAATAGTATCTTAGTCCTTAACTTCAGAATAAGGAGGATCTATTCGATTCAATATCAGTTGAATAATATCCGATTTTAAATCGATATCGCTTACAGTAAATATACTTATATACTATTTAAATAAAGTTACGGCGGTGATATAGTTTTATTCACTCCGCACTTTTTATCTGCCTTTACTTGTCTTAATATAATTTAAATTATTTTCTGTTCGACTTCCTTTCTGGATACGGAAAGGAATCAGTTTATCATTAATACTAAGTTTAAAATAGGTTTTTATTTTTATTAATAAATAAAAAAGAATTTTTGCTATTAAACTCTAACTTCATATCTAAAAAGTATTTTTTTATTCATTTTTATCAAAAAAGCTTAATTGTTCAATAATTGTGCCAATTTGCTTGAAAAGAACTGCCATTTCACTAGAAAAATTTTAATAAAGGAGAAGAGATTACCGATAATATAAATTTATTCATTATTTGACTTTGTGATTGTGGTAATTTCTTACTGGTTGCCAGAAAGAAATATCGACCTCCTTTGTAAGGAGTCATTCCAATACTTTTTGCTTCTTTATTCCGCTGTATAAACACCATCCTTCTTTACAAGGATGAAGAATTCAGATATTTATGGCTAGAATTGCAGGTTAATATCTAGCCTTATTACAACCGTTGCAGCCTGTCTTCTATGTAATCTGTTAACTCACACTTTAATTATCTAAGGATCTTTAAGCTAAAAAAAATCTAGGTTTAGCAAGTCCAGAATTCACTAATTTTTGTCATCACTACTACTACTGCCTTACACAATCCTTTTTATTCACCTTTAGTATTAAAATAGTTAATATTTATTAACAGCTATATTAGCAAAGGTTATTATTTTTCTTACAAAGCAATTTATAACTATATCTGTATTTTAATTGTTATACTTTCAAACAATTTTCTCCAGCCAAATAATTCAGTAAATAAAATGACCCTGTATGATGAAATCTATTCACCCATCCTTTTAATCGGTTAATATAATTATCCATATTTTAAATGTGAATCTCCTTACCAATAACTTTATAGTTACCTAACCTTATTAGGCGATAATGACTAATTTCATTTTTGCTAATAAATGTTTTGTACAATTTTTCTCCATCCAAGTAAAAGATTGACTTTTTATTAATAATTAGCTCAAGAAAATAGCTAACATATTATGTATTAAACTCTTCAAGATCTCATCGATTATAATGATGTATGTCTATCTTTACTGATTAAGATCGCGCAATTCCTTCTTTTTTTATTTTCTACTCTTTTACTTCTTCTAAATTTTCTATGTGGAATATAATTATTTCCTTTAAAGGATTCAGGGAAAATATTTCGTCGATTTTAACAAATACCACTTAGTGCATTTATATTGGCTGTCATCGCTGAATCAAGAAAGTACTATCGCAATCTAAACCTATCTCAAATCAATGCCTGTTTGTTTCGTTTATTCCTATATAGTCAAGTTAGTCAACGTGCATCGAAAATAACTAAAGCATTTATCCTTTTGATCTAGTTTTTCCATAGGACTTCTAGTAAGTTTTGTTAAACGTTTTTCTGAAATCATGGATTTTGCAATAATATCGCTGTAATCATAATGAATCTTTCTAGTGGATAATATATTCACTGTAATAATATGATCAGGATAAATGTAGAAGAGTTTTTTTAATATATAAATTGATATCATCCGATAGATTATCGCCGAGCTAACTAATTAAATGTAGATTTATGTTGCAGGAAATGAGAAAGATTTTCTTTTATTTGTATGACGGTTTGATTTTTCATGATAACCGTTATAGTAAAATCTTCTTATAGTATAAGGAATTTTTACTAACAAGCATTGTTAACATAACATTATAAAACGCATTTTACTAAAGATGATTTGAGGCTGACGTGTTTTTATAGTAATTTTGATTATTGGTCATTAGAGATAACGCTATATGGCGCTATCTTGTTAGTGATCTTGGTCACCGATAAATCTGATTGGCCGGCCTTTTCATTATTGTTAAAACACAAGTATGGCTGGATAGTTTTTTAGCTATCCAGCCTGGGTATGGTTTTCCTTTGAGTTATCGATAAACAACCTTCGCAGAATAGATGTTATTATATTTTTGATAATCCAGTAGTCGTATTTTTCTGTTAGTGCTAGTTTGTTTTAATTCTAGCCCGATATAATAAGAGAGAACTATCGCTCTGATCTGAAAATATACATTACCATTCTCCATTATAGTAACTTTTGGCGGTGTAATAAGTAGCTCGACATCGGGGATTTCCATAATTCTCTGACAATTTCTTTGTTCATGCTTTGCCAATCTAATCAGATACTTTTTATGTCAACTATTTAAATATCAAGATTACGAGAGTTGATACTGCTCTTCAATCTGGTAAATTAGAAATGGCGGCAGATTTACCTTTAATCAATTAAGCACTTTTGGTATAATTATATTCAATGACGGCAGCTAAATATAAATCCTTATATACTGTTTTTTAAACTCTAATAATAATCAATGTACCCCGTTGATCTGTGGCATACGAAACTTTGCCAACTGACACGGCTGCTTTTTATCTAGAGATAAAATAGCTTGTCATTCTTCGCTTTAGACAGTTATTACTTTACTAGGTTGATGAACTTCCATCGAGATAGCGTGAGCATCCATAATGTTATTTATGTTGCCAATCATAAACATTTTTATGAATTTATATTGAAGTAATCAAACTTTATGTTACAGTTTTCTCAGTTCATGATTACTGAAATATTCTAATAAAGAATCTTTCTTGATTCGTTTATTGAAAATATCATTTGTATATTCATTAATAAAATAGACCTGCATTAAATGTTTACAATATCAACTTCAATATGGGTGATATTTTACATCATGAATTCTCCAGTTATTAAAGGAGAATTACATATCTCATCACTATAATCCCGAAAGTTTGCGGGATTCCACTTTACTTACTAAACCATTTGGCATGGTTAAAGGTTAGGGTATGTTCATTACATTTTTCAAAATGTATTTATAAAATAAATCTATTATAATAATATTCGGTTATTTTGTTAAATTACTTTATTTAGTTTTAGTTCCAGTAAGATAGTATAGTTTTATTGAATAATTTATCTTTAACTTTGAACTAATCTTTTATAGATTGCAATGGAGTTTTACTACCAAGTATTGATTGAAGTAATTCCGAGTTATTAGAAAAACTGGTGTATGGCAATCAAGATCCGTTCTGATATTTCATGAATCTGTTCTGTATTTTATATTTAACATTGGTTACCACCATGATTAGTAGCTCAAATCCCCTTAGACAGTTTCATCTTTTTTAAACAGATTCTGGTAACTCAAATGCTATTGAAATGCTTGTTTTTTTTCGAACCATATTTCTTTCTACGTTGTTTCCCGTAGCTTAATTGTTGCTAAAAAGCCAATTTAATTGAATTCGTCATTCTTATTGACGTCAGTGCACTAATAGGAAATCGTAGAATGCCAGCAGCTCTTCTAGATTTTTCTAACATCTTCATTGTTGAAGGATAGTTGCTTCGGTAAAAATTTTACCAACAAAACATTAGGCTTTATTATCGGAATCACGGTTTTCTGCTATCCAAACCTCCCGTAGTTCACCTTAATTTTGATTATATGTATTTCTGGAGTGAAGCTAGTAATTAGCTATTTTGTACCCAATAACCTTTGGCATGTATAGATATGTATTTTTTATTGCATTCAAAATAAAGGGAACTTTTCCATTAGCAAATCTGAGAGATATATTTAAGCCACGCTCGTACGCTTATCTAGAAGATCGGCTCAGTGCGCTCCTAACTATCGATAAGCATCTTCGACCGCAATGAGCTCCTTGCGTCCATGCACAGTGATGTCGATAATGAGAAAACACACAAAGTCGATTATCTTGTCTGACAGATCTCAGTATTACCTATCTAGCCAAGAAATAAATATAGTGCGTATTGCTAAATCACACAATACCCCATTGCTAATGTTATTTAAGGCATTACTACTTTAGTCTGCTGATAATTTTTGCCAAAAGGACTATGTGCTTCTTGATCAAGATAATGCCCTCAGAGCTTCGTAAAAATCACCGATGAATATACCTCAACAGCTACACAGCCATGGTTTCAACTCTTCGCCAATTTTTGCATGCTTCAGATAAAGTGTGGGGAATAAGAAGTTTTAGAAAAATATTCCGTTTTCCGTTGCAATTTCATAACTTTAAGTACTTTTATCTCAATATTGCTAAATACCAGTCTATATAGTTCTCTAGGTAAAAAAAACCGTTATGGATGAGATTCGTAGAGACAAGGCGGTAATGAGAACAATATCGCAGCATAACTTCGAGCTCAGTTTCAACAGTTCTGCTATAAGCCATTTGACACACCATTACGAATAAACTCATAGAAGGAATATCACAGATAATATCTGGTTTACAAATACCTGTAAGATAAGCTTTTCATGATATATCATCTCTTTCTTGTTAACATTATTAATGAAATCAATCATAAGCAGAATACGCCACCCATCTATAAAACTACATACACTATAAATAAGCAAATTCTATTTTGCTATTTATATACGAAATTTAAAGTATCAATTGATGATTATTATTGCAAAAATGATTGACTAATTCTCTTTTGCATCAGTCTGTTTTAGACGATTAACATCGTTTCGACACTTAAAATATCTTTATATATAAATGTATTAAATTAATTAATTCAATCTGAATATTTTTTATCATTATTTTTTTTTGCACATATCCCATTACTAAATATGAATAAAAAAATAATAGTTTATATTATAATATATAATACAATAATACATTATAGTTATAATAGTTAATATGCTTATTTATAACCTAATTTTATCGCTTTTTTAGTTTATAGCGGATTAAATAAGCTTGAATTCCACATGACGTATTTATTTTATCATCCCAAAAAGAGGGGATTTAATGGATAATTCAGAATCATCTCTCATACCAACAATTGTTGGTGGTTTAGCTCTTTCTTATCTATTTGGTATGATTGCACAACGACTAAGAGTATCACCGTTAGTCGGCTATTTATTAGCTGGCGTTCTTATTGGTCCATTTACACCAGGATTTGTTGCAAATACAAATTTAGCCAGTGAACTTGCTGAAATTGGTGTTATATTATTGATGTTTGGTGTTGGCTTACATTTTTCATTAAAAGACCTTTTAGCCGTAAAATCGATTGCTATTCCTAGCGCTATCACTCAAATAATTACCGCCACCTTATTAGGTCTTGGTTTAGCCATGCTATTTGGTTGGGGAATATTTGCTGGAATTGTTTTTGGCCTTTGTCTCTCAACAGCTAGTACTGTAGTGCTATTAAGAGCACTAGAAGAACGTCAACTTATTGATAGTAAACAAGGCCAAATTGCCATTGGCTGGCTGATTGTCGAAGATTTAGTCATGGTCTTGACACTAGTATTGCTACCAGGAATTGCTAGTATTATCGATAGTAATAATGCTAGTTTTAATGAACTCGCAATTAAGTTAATCGTTACCGTTGGTAAGGTAGCTATTTTTATTATTATTACACTTTTTATCGGTCGCCAACTTATTCCATGGATACTAGCCCTTACTGCGGCAAGTGGTTCTCGTGAATTATTTACATTAGCAGTTTTAGTGCTAGCACTTGGTATTGCCTATGCCGCGGTAACTCTATTCAATGCTTCTTTTGCTCTTGGTGCATTTTTTGCTGGTATGATCCTAAATGAATCTGAATTAAGTCATCGAGCTGCACAAGATACACTGCCTTTGCGAGATGCATTTGCGGTTCTGTTTTTTGTGTCAGTTGGTATGCTTTTAGATCCTACCATATTAATAGAACATCCGCTTGCTGTATTGGCGGTTTTAGCAATCATTACTATTGGTAAATCATTTTCTGCATTATTATTAGTTAGACTATTTGGTTATAATCGTTGTACTGCTTTAACTATCGCGATAAGTTTAGCACAAATCGGTGAATTCTCCTTCATTCTGGCTGGAATTGGAATAACACTCAATATATTTAATAGTCAAGCGCTAAATCTGGTTTTAGCTGGTGCGATTGTATCTATTATGATTAATCCATTGCTGTTTAGCTTACTTGACCGTTATCTAAAAAAAACTGAAACAACAGAGAAAGAATTATTAGAAGAAACACAGGAAGAAGTCGCACAAATTCCTATCGATATTTGTGGTCATGCAATTATTGTTGGTTATGGTCGTGTTGGTACTATCCTGGCTAAAAAATTGCGTCAAAAAGATATCCCGATTGTCGTTATCGAAAATACACGCTCTCGATTTGAAGAGTTAGCTAAAAATGGCTTTTGCTCACTAATTGGCAATGCGGTAAATAAAGCACTGATGAAGTTGGCTAGAATAGATTGCGCTCAAACACTATTAGTCACCATTTTAAATGGGTATGAAGCAGGGCAAATTATTGAAAAAGCTAGGTCATTAAACCCTGATATCACTATTATTGTTCGTGCTCACTATGATGATGAAGTTAGATATATTCGTGAACGTGGCGCAAATCATATCGTTGTTGGTGAATATGAAATCGCTAAAACCATGGCGCATTTTCTGGCTAAAAAGAAAGCACCCTGTTGTGCTATTAATAATCAATGACAACAATTTATTATTAAATACTAAAGATTTAGATAAATACTTAAAACCTGATATGGCTCCTAACTAGCCAATAAAAATAAATCAGAGGAATATTAATATTGGCTTTCTTTTGATTTTTTTTTTTAAATTACCGTTCCCAGTAAGATTCTTCTAAACTATCTTCTTTTTCAGGCAAACTTCGTGTTAAACGTGGTGAATGTTGTATAAGTACCTGATAACTAACTCTATTAGCATATTTACATACCTGTGCTAAGGAAGAGTATGTTAAATAAGGTAGAAAATGTTTTGTTGAATTAGGAATATTTAAACGATGAAAATGATTGGCAGTAATATCGTGTAATAAAGCAGAAAGTGCACCATCACCAGCTCCATTGGTATTCATAATTTTTTCTGGTCCACCCATATAAGGCTCAATATGGGAATAGATCCTAAAAGGAAGCTGACAATCTTTTTTCCTTATCGCCCGGCTAAATTCATAATGATTAAATTGTTTAATGGCACCAAATAATAGAGGATGTTGAGTTTCTCTTTTATAAGTTGATTCAGTATAACCAGCCATGTAAAGTCCGTCAGAACCGGCAGTGCAAAGTACTAAATCAACTAAATCAAGTACTTTATCGGCAGCTAATAGTGGATCGTTAATGCCCGTTAATTCTAATGCTTCATCTTCGTTCATTGCCACAACAGAAACATATTTAGCAAGAAAATTTTGCCAAAAGTAGGGGTCATCGGCAATAACAAATTTAGTGCCTAATGTTAGTACCACTGGTACATCATGTTTTTTAGCATATTCTATTGCTTGTATCGTTGCAGCTGGCATCGGTTCGCCAGGTTGACAGCGGATAAGATAAGCAGTAATAACCAATGCTGATGCTTTTGCAATAATTTGCTCTGGGATGCTATCAGGACGCAATTGATTCATTAAACCAGGACTAATTGCAAATGTTCGTTCACTATTTTCCGTAATTAAGGTAAAACAGCGGCCAATAGGACCATTAACACCTTGTAAATAATTTAAGTCCATTCGGCTCGAAGTATGGCATAAATAACGGTATGCATAGCTACCAATTTGAATATTGTTACACATCGTACCCAATAATACAGATCTGTCATCAGCTAATAACGAATAATTATGTAAAGTGTTCCCTATCGTGCCACCAGCAAATTCATGACTAATAAGATTGAACTCTGTTAACTCACGATAAAGTTTTTCAGCAGTAGTCTCATCAATAACTAGTGAGTGCCCATGACTGAGTTGATAACGTTGAATAAAATCATCACCAACCTTCGCTTCAATATCAACCAAGGTTTGATCTATACCAACTATATATGCATGATCACTTTCACTATTGATTAACTCTTGGCTGAATAATAATGGATCTCGGAGACTAACAGGAAAGTAGTGCTTGGATTTGCGTTGACCAGGGAATTTCATAATAGGTAGATTAGTAATAATAAAAAGAGTAAGTTTAACATAACTAACAGTGTTGAGCAGCAGGAAAATTACATGGCGCTTATATAAAATTATTTTATCAGACTTTTTGTTTGAGACTATTTACAATATGATTTAACAAAAGATAAATACAACTAAAAATTAAACTAGATATTCTAACTAATACTACCATACGTTTTTTAGAGGTCTAATTAGCAATCAGAATAGTTGGATTTGCATCTATTTCACCGACCGGAACACCAAATAGATTTATTATATAATCTCTGTAATTGTTGGATATATTATTAGTTATTAAAAGGTTTGGTATTAATGGTAGCTAATCATTATACTTTTTACGAAAATAGCTAATTTTTTAAGTAAAGCTTTTAAAATATAATACACTATAGTCTGTAAGCAGCGTAACTATCTTGCTTAAGGGTATTCATGATTTGAATACTGTTTTATACTCTGCGATATATGAATTTTTTCAAGAATTCATTTTAGATAGCTCAGGATGAATTCTCCTAGAAAGCATAAACCGAGTAAAATTAGGAAGACAAGACGCAACTTTACATTTTACACCACCTATTTATACCAAGCGATTATGATCTCCCTCTAGAAATGAATGAGGGTAGACCGACTTTATTTTTATGACACAAAAAGTCATACAGTAATGTGTACGACTTGGTCTATAATTTTTCGACATAGAATATTATTAGCCTTTAGTAACGATAATCCGAAGTTTTTTATTAACTTACAGAATCAAGCTGATAACGTGCATATAATTTGGATTGAATGGCAATAACTAAAAGTATACTTGGCAATAAATTCATACCCTTTATAAGGGAACTAGGGATAATTCTTCGTCTCCTTCTTGTCCCATCTTGGGATAAGCACAAAGATAATTTGGCCGATAGATCTGACGAATGGATAACAGTATGAAATTTCTATTTCTCTGGTAAGATGACCAGAGAATAATTTATTTAGATCTACTATATATCACCTAACTAAACTATTTTTACCATTGATGATAGCTGAAATAATTTTCTTAAAAACACGTTAAAGTATCAACTCGTAGACCCATCTATCTATCAAGCGAATGGTTAATTGCAATAGTAAGGTTATTAGTGTATCCAGATGGATACTTTCTATACCTCTGCTGAGTATTTCCATTGGTATTTTTTTCCAAAGCTGTAAATTAAAAAAAAGCCTGCAGTTCATGCGCGTCAAATCTACCGAGCAATGTAGATAGGGTAGCAGGTTCATATTTTACTGAACTGCGACTTGAAAATATTATATTTACAATGCCCATATTTTTTGGTTTTTTTAACAATAACTCGTTGCTACTTAACGTTTTGTTTCGCATTCTCACTTTTACGCTATGCTGCAGTGGATATGTAAATAGGATATTAAATTATATCTTTTATATGCCTTGCAGACTTATGGTTGAGAATTCAATCAACATCTCCATGTTTATGTCTTCGTCACTTGTTGCGGTCTGAATATTAAATATGCTTTATTGGCATGAGCTATTTTTAAAAATAGTGGCAAAAAATTTGACTAAGCCTTCTCATCCGGCTGCTAGATCACAGTCATGACATGATAAATCCTAGTGTTTCCTGGTCTGTGGAGTATCCATGTTAGGAAGTAGTGACAGAGTTACCTGAAGACACAATAAATATGTTACTGAAAAGTGCAGTTCGCTAAAAAAACAAATAGGACGGTATAGATGAAATACCTTAAGTTCCATCTTAAATGTCACGTATTCATATTAAAGCTATGCCATTACCGAAAAAAAGGGGGTGATTGTAAATTATTACTATGACAATCTAATTAAGCAGTATCACCAGCAGATCCTGAGATAGGAAGAAATAATTTGGCACTATATTAGCCATATTCACTGTATCATGTTAAGATGGTTAATTATTATACTTTCTTGTTATAATCTCAACGAGGCGCATTCTTAATGAAGATATATAAGGCGTTGAAGATGACGGGGCTTGTAAAAATACCGGAAAAAACCAGTGGTCGCGGGATTCGTGGTTCTCATGAAAGGATTTCTGAAAAAGATCTCGTACAAATACGTTCTATTTGGCGACAGGTTATTTTTTGCCGTGCTTACCTTGAAAAATAGATAATAGAATTATTGTTAGAAAGAATACACACTCCAATAAAAGTTTAACTTACAATAGATCTAAACTGATTTTATCTGATTTTAGCAGATATGGGGTGGCTTTTATCTCTGCTTAAAAAGCAATTTAATTTCCTAACCATAAACTTTATATAATAAGATAATCAAGATCATCTTGAATAAAATTATGAGTAGTTGAAACTAGTTTTTACCCCAATGCATTCCGCAATAGGTAATGAATTTTTTATCCGCTGAATTACAAGATGATTAGTTTTTTAAAATCCGTTGAATTATTAGTGAATTTATTGTATGCCAGTCAGGGTACAATCCACCTTGATTCTTCCTAAATCTGCTCTCCACAATTAAATAGGATACTGTTTTATTTATTACAGGATAAGCAGTATCCTATTAGCCAGTGCTAATTTTTAGCAGACGGAAGTAGCTTAAATACCATAAAAAGGATTATTTTATTCGAACCACATTTTTTCATACATCGCCTTCATAGCCTCAGTCACTGTTGAAAAAAATCAATTCAATTGGATTTGTTGTTCCTATGACGCCAAGTCCGCTCTGACGAGAAGATATAGAATGGCAGCAGTTCTTTTTTGATTATTCTCCAACATTCTCCATTGCTGAATGATACGATGAAACTTTTTACAATAAATCATCAAAGACTTTATTATTGGAATCATAACTCTCTATTAGATAAATATCATGCAGTTCATCCTTAATTTTTAGTTATATGCTTTTAGAGAGTGAAGCTATCACTTAGTTATTTTATATACAACCAAACAGTATTTATGCTACATGTCAGGGAATGTTTTATCATTATATTTTAAAAACTAAAGAACCATCTTTCGTAGAAATCCTGAAAATACAGTTAAGTCACGCGCACTTGCGACCATCCAGAAGTTCGGCCCAGTTCAATTTTAATTTTAATAACCATCTTTAACCGCAATGAGCTCCTTACGTTTTATGAGCAGTGATGCTAATAATACTACTAGGAAAAAGCGATCAACTTAACTAACAGAATGACATATACCTTCAGACAAGAAATAAAGGTTAGGCGTATAGATAAATTATACAACCTACCATTCTCTATGCTCTTTAATCCATTACTGTTTCAGTCTACTTATAGTGCTTGTTAAAGAGACTATGTGCTTTTTATCGAAAAGCGGATCATGGCTTCATGAAAACTACCAGTGTATTCGTAGAACGGGAATAAGAGTGTTTCTTCGAGATTTTTGCATGCTTCAGATAAGACGGAAGCAAGGAGTTTTGAGGTATATTCGTTGCCATAGCCGAGCCTAACTTTAGGCATTTTAATCTCAACATCACCATACAGTTTGCATGCTCGCCACGACAAATAATCGTTACGAACGACGCTATGAACGCCAATCAATAAAGCAGCGTTCAGTACATTATTACAGTATAGCTTTAAAGCTTATTCTCAACAGCGGTGTCTATGAGCTTTCTGGCAACATTACGGATGAGTTCATGCAATGGATATAAGTAATATCTAGTTTCATAGATACCTTTTAGGATATATTTTATGCTATATCATACCTATGTTATTGATTTCATTCATGAAATTAATTAGGCAGGATACGATTTTATGTTAGATGATCAGATACTAGAAATAAGCATAATTAAAGATGTATAATTATCATTTCAATTCTAATGAAGAGTTTCAGATCACTTTGAATCAATATGCTTTTCTGTACAATAAGGAATTACCTAATTAGTATTAGGTAATAAAACTTCATTGCAGTCTATGAAAGACTAGTTTAAAATTAAACCTGAATTATTAAATCATACTATTTTCCAGGAAATGATAATTATTCTTATGAAGCTCAATGTAAAGATTAAATTATCATTATTTTATATTAAAAATTAACTGACAATAGATCCCCTTTAATAGAATTGAGTTAAGAACATGTTTGATAATTTAACTGATAGACTTTCACGTACATTGCAAAATATTAGTGGCCGTGGAAGATTGACTGAAAATAATATTAAAGAAACATTACGTGAAGTTCGCATGGCGTTATTAGAAGCTGACGTTGCTTTGGTAGTTGTACGTGACTTTATTCAATCAGTAAAAGAAAATGCAGTAGGTCAAAATGTCAATAAAAGCCTAACACCAGGCCAAGAATTCGTTAAAATTGTGCAAAATGAGCTTATTAGAGCGATGGGTAAGGAGAATAGTGTTTTAAATTTATCAGTACAACCTCCCGCCGTTATTCTTATAGTCGGATTACAAGGGGTGGGTAAAACCACCACTGTGGCTAAATTAGGAAAATTATTAAAAGAAAAACAGAAGAAAAAAGTTTTAGTGGTTTCTGCTGATATTTATCGTCCTGCTGCTATCAAGCAATTAGAAATATTGACTCAAACGATAGGCATTGATTTTTTTCCATCAACTTCAAGCGAGAAGCCCGTTGAGATTGCAACTAATGCCTTACAACATGCAAAATTAAAATTTTATGATGTCCTAATTATCGATACTGCTGGGCGTCTGCATGTTAATGCAAGTATGATGAAAGAAATTCATGCAATCAATTTCGCCATTAATCCAATTGAAACCTTATTTATTGTTGATGCAATGACTGGGCAAGATGCGGCTAATGCCGCTAAGTCGTTTAATAAAACGTTACCATTAACCGGTGTTATTTTAACAAAAATTGATGGTGATGCTCGTGGTGGTGCTGCATTATCAATTCGTTATATCACAGGAATACCTATTAAATTTTTGGGCATAGGGGAAAAAATTGATGGTTTAGAGCCTTTTTATCCTGACAGAATTGCCTCTCGCATCCTTGGTATGGGAGATGTCTTATCGCTAATTGAAGAGATAGAAAGAAAAGTTGACCGTAAAAAAGTAGAGAAGCTTGCTCATAAACTTAAAAAAGGGAATAGTTTTGATCTAAATGATTTTCTTGAACAACTTAAACAGATGCGTAATATGGGTGGTATGGCAAGCATGTTAAGTAAAATGCCGGTCATATCCCAAGTTCCTGATGCAGTTAAATCACAAATGGATGATAAAGTGTTGATTAGAATGGAAGCGATTATTAATTCAATGAGCAGTAAAGAACGACTAAAACCAGAAATTATTAAAGGATCACGCAAAAGACGCATTGCAACTGGTTCCGGCACGCAGGTGCAGGATGTTAACCGGATACTTAAACAATTTCATGATATGCAACGCATGATGAAAAAAATAAAAAAAGGCGGATTAGCTAAGATAATGCACGGGATGAAAGGTATGATGTCAGCAGGTTTCTCTAGCGATTAATAATTAATTATTAAATAAATAATTTGTATTTTTAATTGCTTTTATATTAAAAAAGTATAAAAATGAAATAATATAGACAACTAGACTCTATTCTCGATAGAGTCTAGTTGTCTTGTTAATTAATGAGGGACTTATGGTAATAATTCGTTTAGCTCGTGGTTGCGCAAAGAAGCGTCCGTTTTATCAAATCGTTGTTACAGATAATCGTAATGCACGTGATGGTAGATTTATTGAGCGTATAGGCTTTTTTAATCCTATTGCATCAGGTAACGCAGAAGAGTTGCGTTTAGATTTAGATCGTGTTGAATATTGGGTTGGTTTAGGTGCAACGGTTTCTGATCGTGTTTCTACATTGATCAAACAAGCAAAAAGAGTAGCTTAATTTGCTACGATGATAATGAGTAAAGAGTTTTGCTTTAAAATCCCTTATAATCCTATAGTATTAGGAAAAGTAGGCTCTGTGCATGGAATTCGCGGTTGGCTCAGAGTTTTTTCATTCACCGAATATACTGAAGATATATTCAAGTATCAGCCTTGGTTTATTTATCATTCAAGTCAATGGCAACAACTGGAATTAGAAGGTTGGAAATATCATAATCAAGATATTATCATAAAAATAAAGCATATTGATGATAGAATTTCTGCTAAGTTAATAACTAATTGCGAAATTATCGCTGATTCAGTACAACTACCTCTACTTGAAGGTAATGAGTATTATTGGAAAGATCTGATTGGTTGCCAGGTCATAACTACTAAAGGTTATAGTTTGGGTTATGTTCAAAATTTAATGGAAACAGGCTCAAATGACATACTGATAATTAAAATAAATCTGAAAGATGCATTTGGTATTAAAGAACGATTAATACCTTTTCTTGATGAACAAGTAATCAAGAATGTTGATCTTCTTACTAAGATAATTAAAGTAGATTGGGATCTTGATTTTTAAATGTTAATTAAAGGTTTATGGGTGGAGCGTAAGATGATGTGGATTGGGATTATTAGCTTGTTTCCAGAAATGTTTCGCGCAATAACTGAATATGGAGTGATAGGTCGTGCAGTAAAAAATGGTCTATTGAATATACAGTGCTGGGATCCGCGAGATTATACTCACGACAAGCATCGCACTGTAGATGGTCGTCTTTATGGCGGCGGTCCAGGTATGTTGATGATGGTACAGCCTCTTAGAGACACTATTCATGTAGTAAAATCTAAGATCGGTGAAAATTCTAAGGTAATTTATCTTTCACCGCAAGGACGCAAACTTAATCAACAAGCTGTTTGTCAATTGAGAGCGAACAAAAAGCTTATTTTAGTTTGTGGTCGATATGAAGGTATCGACGAACGGATTAATGAAGCTGAAATCGATGAAGAATGGTCAATTGGTGATTATGTTCTTAGCGGAGGAGAATTACCAGCAATGGTGATGATCGATTCAATTTCTAGATTTATTCCTGGTGTATTAGGTCATCAGGCATCAGCAGAAGAAGACTCTTTTATGACTGGATTACTTGATTATCCTCACTATACCCGTCCTGAGGTGTTAGAAGGTATGGAAGTTCCGAGTGTCTTATTGTCGGGGAACCATGCTGAAATAGAGCATTGGAGAAAAAAACACTCACTAGGCCGAACTTGGCTTAGAAGACCCGAACTTCTAAAAAACCTAGCTCTGACTGATGAGCAAAAAATGTTGTTGGCAGAATTCCAACAGGAATATAAAGAACAAGAACATATTAACTAAGACAATATATCACGTTGTCTTGTATATATCAGTTTATCTAATATAAAAGAGTGATTATGAACAATATTATTAAACAGCTTGAACAAGAGCAAATGAAGCAAAACATCCCTTCATTTCGATCAGGAGATACAGTAGAAGTTACGGTATGGGTGGTAGAGGGTTCTAAAAGACGTTTACAATCATTCGAGGGTGTGGTTATCGCTATTCGTAATCGCGGTTTACATTCAGCATTTACTGTTCGTAAAATTTCTAATGGTGAAGGTGTTGAGCGGGTATTTCAGATGCATTCACCAGTTATCGAGAGTATTATAGTTAAGCGTTATGGTGATGTTCGTAGAGCTAAATTGTATTACCTGAGGGAGCGTTCTGGTAAAGCAGCTCGTATTAAAGAACGCTTAAATACTAAATAATTTGCTTCATTGCATCCTAAAAATCTTTAAAGCTCGCAAAAATTGCAAGCTTTAAAGATTTTTATTACTTATTTTCAGTTTAATAGATTATTATTAGTAATTGTTTTTATAAAATCTTTTTATAATTTGTTGCAAACGGAGAAATATTTTTTTTTATCATAATATGATTTTTTAATTTGATTTAATTATATAGTTCTCTTTTGTTCCCTTCTGTTCTATTCTGTATTGGAATAGCAAATATTCCTATATTTTGTCATCAATTGATTATAATATTTACAGTTCAGATTCTCGTATACCTAAACTTAAAATTTATATAATACATGCAGAATAAAAAATTAAGCGGTAAAGGTAAAGGTAATGATCATACAAAAGGTGAGCTTAATAATATTGGTATTTCTTATCAAGAGAAATTAATTAAATCGAAATAGCTTAAAAATATGATCTATTGGATCAATAATCAGTAAATAATCATGAGTTATTAAAAAATTTAGTGCATAATGATCAGGTGTCATCCTTTGCTCTGATGCTTCATAAATCTATTCTCTATCCTTAAATTGAACGTTGTTTACCACCAGAAGGTTAAAAGTAAAATCTCTTATTTTTCTGGTTGCAATTTTCTATGAGTAGATGAAAGTAGCTTAAATAGCATAAAGCATTGTTTTCTTCGAACCATAAATGCTTCATGCATCGGATTTGTAGCCTAAACGTCGCAAAGCTAATTTAATTGGATTCGTCACTCTTATTGATGGGGGCCAACTTCGCAGACGGGAAAGCAGTAAATTCCAGTATTTTTCTTGCTGTTTCTTCAGTTTTTTCATCGCTGCAGGATATACTGAAAACCTTACCAACAAAACATTAAGCTTTATTAGGGATACCGCAACTCTCTGGTAGTATAACTCCTAGTAGCTCCGCTTAACCTTAAATTTTAATTATATGCTTTTTGGGAGTAATTTAGCAACAATATTATTTTGTGTACCTAAGAGTATTCCTGCTAGATATCCTGGAATATCCTTTTTCCGCTATTACATTCCAAAAAACCAAGCGCCGGCGTCCCTACCAAGTCTGAGAGATCCAGTTAAACATGCGCTTGTAGGTAATTAAGAAGTTCGTTCAGTTTATTTCTAATTCTCAATAACCATCTTTGAGCAAAATGAGTTCCTTATACCCATTATGCAGTGATGTTGATAATGAAAAGCAGGTAAAGGTAATCACCGTCCCTGACAGGATATATGCCATCAGCACAAATAAACGTAATGCATATCGCTAAATCACGCAGCTATCATTATTTGCGTTTTTTAACTCATTGCTGTTTCAGTATGCTAATGGTACTAACAGAAAGAGATTATGCAATTTTTACTGATAAATGCCATTATGGTTTTGTAAAAATCATCGGTATAGATGCCTCGAAGTTACAGTCATGACTAGAATTCTTTAATATTTTGCACGATTTAGCTAAGACAGTAGCAATGAGCTATTGAAGAATATTCCATCATTACTGCTGTAATCTTATTTCCTGATCTTAGCCACTTCAATCTCAACATTACCCATACCTGTTTATATTGGTTCCATATGGCAAATAAGGGTTATGGACGACGGATGACCATACGTAAAACAAGGAAGTGTTCAGAATGTTGTTGAAAGCATAGGTTCGAGCTCTGCCCTTAACAACAGTGCTATCAACTAACTGGAACTGTTACGGACAAGTTCATATAAGAAAAGACAGGTAATATCTGGTTTCGCTGATATCTGTAGAGTAGAATTTTATAACATATAATCTCTCTGTTGTTGAAATCATTCATGAAATTAATTAGCAAAAATATCTATCACCATTTTAAAAATCCTATACATCAGAGATGAGAATAACTTTTAATAATCACTTATTCTCGCAGAATTATTTCTGATAATATTCAGTATCGTTACCTATGACTATTAATTATTTGTAGTTCTATTTTATTTTATTCGTGATATGCATGCATACTAAAATATGTTCATACCTTAAAGTGTTAGCAATAGAATTTAATAATAGTTTATGTATTATAATGCTAGTTTTTTTAAAAAACTTCGCACTACTTATATATTGGCTGGAAATCTCTGATTACCGATCTGATAATTGATAATTCTTTTAATATAAAAATGACTAATATAGAAAATGATTATATATCGCATATAATTACTACTATCATTTCTTATCATATAGAATTGTCATTGGCGACAGAGGTAATTAATCTAAATAGTTCTTAATATTTAGGTGATTTATTTAATTTATTTGCTATAGTTGCCAGAATAACTGAATGATCGCAAATTCATAGTGAAATAGCTTCTCTACTCTTTATGGTGGTTGATTTAAAATAGTAATTTAAGATAATTTAATAACGGAAATTAATGAAATGAGAACTGCAGTAATGCCAGATACCTTTATTGGATTAATTAATCAGGTTAAATTTTCTTATTAAAAATCCAAGATAACTATGATGGTCTTATCATTTTAAAGAGAGCGAAATGCAAATATATAGTGCGCGAGATACTGGAAATTATAAAATACAGATGCGAAAATGTTAATTTATTACCATTTTTAATGATTGTATTGTAGTCATGGTAATTTAAAAAAGATTTTCTTGTTAACCGTAGAGATTATTAACTTTTATAGAATAAATTACCAATGGTAATCTGTTAACTACAAGTATGATACTTAAAAATAATGTTCATGAAAGGAAATTAATCTTTAGATAATTAAATTATAAAATTAAATATGCTGTTTTTGTTTCTGTTACTGATGCTTGATGGTTAGGAAATTGAATTGCTTTTTAAATGAAGAGTAAAGTTATTTTTTACTAAAAATAGAATCGACTTACTATTGTGAAAAATAATTGAATATTTAATCGGATTATTGTACTCAATAATCTATTATATTAATAATATTAACTCTAGATTTAGATTAGTAATCATCGTTTTTTCCATTTTATGCATTTTTTCTGAGAATAATCCTGTTCCCTTTTTTTAGGTCCCTGAGTATCGGTAATAAAGTGGTTTGTCGCCACATAGGATGCATTTGTACGGGGGACCTTCTCTCTG
Source organism: Arsenophonus sp. NC-PE1-MAG3 (assembly GCA_052174455.1). Lineage (GTDB taxonomy): Bacteria > Pseudomonadota > Gammaproteobacteria > Enterobacterales > Enterobacteriaceae > Arsenophonus. Next base: position 165,309 of record JBQMRP010000071.1, read on the forward strand.
TTAGCAGGAATCATTTTATCAGAATAATGAACCCTGATCTAGTTACTGATTTTTTGTAACTCCTTATCACCTTCAATACATTATATATCTTTGGTATATAGTATGTCTCGTTTAGAATTTAACAAAAAATCATAGTAACCTATCATCTTAAATACCTCGTCTAGGTATATCTAATATATATAGCGCATAATCATTTTTCTGTCTCAAAATTTGTTGCTGGTACTTGCTAGTCCGGTGGTCGTAATAATTATGCACAAGTATTCTCCCCCCTCATTAATTCTTCAGTTTTTACACAGATACTAGTGGTCATTTAAAGTAGGGTATGAGATATTTCAGGCTATGCCACTCCTTTTCATCTTTTTAACAAAGTACGCTTTTCTCTAGTAACCGTCCCTACTGTGTCTTAGATAACCAGTCACTTCTTTCTGGCGCAAATATGCATCAGACCAGGAAGATAGGATTCATTAGATCATAGTTATGACGTATTAGTCGAATGACAACGCCTCACTAGATTTCTTCTACCATTATTTTAAAAGAATAGCTTATTCCATATAGTATTATTAACAACCAGCCCATCATGAATAACGGAGAGATGAGCATGTGAATGTTAATTGAGTTATCGATCATAAGTGTGCAAGGTACAGAATATCAATTTTAATACTCTATTTTTTGTGTTCACTGTAACATAGAACGAGGGTGTGTCACTTGGAATGAGACAGAGTATTGAGTAACGGCTAGTTATTTTGAGAAAGCATAAAGAAGATGAGATATAGTGAAAGTAATATATTGCTAGCTATAGTCTGATTAAGATATGAATCTGTTGTGATAATTACTGCTTGGTAGCTATGAAGCTACATGAGTTGCAGAATTTTAACTTATAACTTTAGCAGAAAATGACTGTGTGGAGGAACCTCTATTCATGAGAGGTGCAGTAGTAGCTATCCGGATACAGCAATGCAATAAGTATTACAGGCAAGCATTCCCTCGATAGATAGACTGATCTACGAGATTATGCATTCACAGTATTTTTAAGAAATTTATTCCAGCTATCATTAATGGTGAAAAGTAATTTAGTTGGGTGGTATATAGTAGATGTAAATAAATTACCCTCTGGGTATCTTACTAGAGAAATGGAAATGTTATATTGTTCCATTAATCAGGTCTATCTACACAGTTATCTTTCTCTTTCTTCGTAAAAGAGAAAGAAGATGGGATATTATTTCTAGCAACTCCCTATTAGGTAATCAATTCGTTGATAAGCATGTTATCAGTCATTGCAACCTCAATGTAATTGTATCCAGGTAATTGACTTGACTCTATGAGTTAATAAAAACTCTGGATAATCGTAACTAGAGGTGAATAATATTTGCGTGTCGATAAAAAGCGGAGATAGATTTATGACGTATCGGTCTATAGTTTTTTTTGATATCATAAAAATTTAGTTGTTCTAATCCTCATTCATTTCAGTGGGGGATCATAAAACGCTTTGGATAAAAAGATAGTATAATATGTGAAGTCGCCTATTGTCTTCCTAATTAGATTTAAAGGTTTGAGCTTTCTAGGATGGGGATTTGTCCTGAATCATCTGAATGAATTCCTGAAAAATTCATATATCGTATAGTATAAACAGTACTCAAATCATGAATATTGATAAAGCAAGATAGCTAGAACATTCACAGACCAATAGTTAACTGCATCCTATTAGTTAGAAAATAACGAATACAGTATTAAGAAATTATATAGTAAAATTCGCTCAACTCTTAAAGAGCGCATTAAGATCCTAAAAAAGTAAGCTACTATAAGGTAAATTAATGTCTGCAAAATTATTACAATTACGTCAACAGATTGATGAAATCGATAAATCATTACTAGGATTACTAGCAAAAAGAATGCAATTAGTGACGGCAGTTGCTGAAGTGAAAAGCCAACAAGGATTACCTATCTATATGCCAGATCGTGAGGCTTCAATATTAAAAGCGCGATGCAAAGAAGCAAAAAAAATAGGTATTGCATCTGATCTAATTAAAGATATCTTACGCCGCATTATGCATGAATCCTACTTACATGAAAATAATCAAGGGTTTAAAAAATTAAATGCTGATCTAGGACCTATTATTATTCTAGGTGGTCAAGGTCAGATGGGAAAATTATTCAGTCGATTATTTCGACTATCTGGCTATGAAGTTTATAGTTTGAGCGAAGAAGATTGGAATAGAGCTGATGAATTATTGGCTAATGCCGCTGTAGTAATAGTAAGTGTGCCAATTCATTTAACACTAGAAGTTATTAATAGATTACCGAAATTGTCTGAAGATACGTTATTGATGGATATCTGCTCGATTAAGCAATCGCCACTTAAAGCTATGTTATCAGTACATAATGGAGCTGTTGTTGGGTTACATCCCATGTTTGATTCAGATGTGAATAATATTGCTAAGCAAGTGATTATTTATTGTGAAGGGAGAAATCCAGAAGCATACCAATGGTTATTAGAACAATTGAGTGTTTGGGGGGCTAAATTATATAAAATTAATGCGACAGAGCATGATAAGTATATGGGGTTTATTCAGGCACTTCGTCATTTTACTACTTTTGCTTATGGGGAATATTTATCTGAACAAAAAATAGATCTACAACAGTTATTAAGGTTTTCATCACCTATTTATCAATTAGAGTTAGTGATGGTTGGGCGTCTGTTTGCTCAGGATCCACAGCTTTATGCAGATATTATTATGGCATCTGATGAAAACATTGATTTAATAGTTAAATATTACCAAAGTTTCGGTCATGCAATAGCATTGCTTAAAGCTTATGATAAAAAAAATTTTATTGCTCAATTTAAGAAAATTAGTCGATGGTTTGGTCAGGATGCTAAACGATTTATGCAAGAAAGTAATACTTTATTACAACAAGTTAATGATATTAGTCGTTAATTTATTGTTATTGATATTTTAAAACTGCTTATACAGCTAGTTTTTATAGAAACTAAAGATATTAACAAATCTGTTGTGTAATGCTCAGGCTACGCCTCCACTCTGATACTTCATAAATCTATTCTCCATCCTTAAATTGAATCTTGTTTACTACTAAAGGTTAAATAGATCTAATGCCCTTAGCAGCGTTTAGTTTTTCTGAGTAGATGGAAGTAGCTTAAAATAGTATTGAAAAGTTATTTTTTTCGAACCACAGTGCTTTTGCGTCAGCCTCATAGCCTCAACTGTCACAAAATCTTATTTAATTAAATTCGTCGTTTTTATGACACCTAACTCGTTAATAAGAAGCTATAGAATACCAGCAAGGTCTTCGATCTTTTTCTAACTTCTTTCATCGCTGCAGGATGAAACTTTACTGAGATAACCTTGTCAACAGAATATTAAGGGCTTTATTACCAGAATCACGGTTCTTTGCTAGCCAAATCTTCAGCAGCTCACTTTAATTTTCGGTTACATGCTTTTGGGGAGTAAAAATAGAACATCAGCTATTTTATGTATCCAACAACATTGATGCTACATGTCCGAGAATATTTTATCATTGCATTCTAAAAATTTAATGGCACCGTCTTCCGTAGTAAGCTCTGGGATGCGGTTAAGCTCACGTTTACAGGTTATTCAGAGATTCCAGTCAAGTTAAACTTCTGACTTTTGATAATCAGTTTCGACTATAACGAGCTCATTATATCCATGCGGGAGTCTCCCCCTTCGCTTTAACCAGCAGGGTAAAGGCGATCAGCTTTTCTCTGATCAGGACGGAATATTCCCACCATCATTAGGAAAAAAATAAACATAGCGCATATCGCTTAAATCACACAAGCATCATTGCCTGTGCTTTTCAAGATATTGCTGTTTCAGTCTGCTGTATAGTACTTGGCAAGATATATGATGTGCTTTTAACCGAAAAGCGACTCAGGACTTTGTAAAAATCACAGGTGACTATGCTTCGCAACTACTCAGGCATGATTAGCAACTTTTGTTTGCTTTTGCAAACTTCAGATAAGCCAGAAAGGAGCTGTTGAATCATATTTCGTTGCTGTTGCCATTCCCTTAACTTTAGTTATTTTAATTTTAAGATCGCCAACATCAATTTGTATGGTTCGCTATGGTGAATTAAATAACTGTTACGGACGAGATGATTTTGAGACTTCCGGGTCGGATAAGACAACGTTCAGCACATTATTGCAGCATGCTTCAGATCTCACCCTAAACGGTGTTGTCTATCAGCATTACAGGTGCGTTCATTCAAGGAGTTATATCTAGTTTCACAGATACCTGTATGGTAGACTTTAAATAGCATATCATCTCTTGATATAGATATCATCTATAAAATTAATCATCAGGATACACTAGCATCTCAAAAACTATATATATCAGAAATGAGCATAACTTTTTTATAAGAGTGTGATGATGATAAAGTTTTTCAATTCATCTTCAATAATACTAAAATTTTTTAGAGAGATAATTTATTTAATACTTATGGGAATTACTGAGAACTACTCATTGTATTCTTGAGATTGAAATTGATTCCATAATTTAATACTAATATATAAAAATAAACAATTCTTTGTTTAGAAATAAAATATTTAGTACCCCTACAAATAGGATTTAATACTATTTTAATTGCATTTAAAAAATTTTAATTGAGTTAAGGCTTATCTTAGTTTTTTGATCTGGATGTTAGCATCAAGACTACTCTACTTCTGAAATGATTTTTCTAGAACTGATTTCAATTTTAAATTGAATTTCTTTAAATTTTCCTCTGATATCAAGGTTAAGTTACAAAGAAATTTGTTTCTGGTCCTCCTTTAGTTCAAGTGGAGTTTGGTTATTAGGATCAAGTTATACTAGAAAGTATATGATCTATTATGTGTCTAAAGAATTTAGTTAGTTTTCTCATTATAATAGTTTATAACGCACTCTTAATGGAATTGAAAGCTTCTAACTTATTATATAATAGATTATTGTTATTGGGTAACTTCTGGTTCTTTTCTAAGCTCATTAATTGAGCTACTCAAGAGATATTGATTTTTTAGGTATTTTCTAGTACATTTAAACGTGGACTTAACAATTGTTATAAATATAATTATTAAACGTAGAATTGTGTATTTTCTAATCTTCTGCTTCCTGATGTATAGTTATTTTCTTTCATAAAGAACTGAAATTTATGTAAAAATCTTTCTTTCCCGCCATTGAAAAAAGAAACATGATATTAATGTATTTTTTATTTCTATTCTAATAATCTATTGAGTTTAATAATTAAATAAGATAAATTTCTTTTAAAAAAAAGAAACATGAAAATATTCAAAATATTTTTTGACTCTACCTTTACCAGATAGAGATAAATTATCCGTCCCAGCTCAGACAGATAATTTTTTAGAATAATTTAATTATAATTAGAAATTAAGTTTAATTAGCCCACAAATATATTGTGACTACAGTCCATGTAAAAATATTCACGCTGTATCAATTATCAATCTTAAGCTAACCTGAAACCTGATTTACTAAAATATAATTGATCGTCCTTATAAAAAATACGAATACAGTATTGCTGAAATGATCAGTGTTACTCTTGAAGAAATTTAGCTAAGTTGGTATCCTTAAATTCCATATGGAAGCAGATTGATTATGTTTGTATCAGGTGCGTTGGTAAAGATTATTGCTTTGCTCGTAGAGTAATTTATAATTACATCTGCATTTTAATTGCTGTGGTTTAAAAACAATCTTATCTGTGCCAAATAATTCGATAAATAAAGACCCCTACATCATGAAATCTACTAAGCTATTTTTTAATTTTCTGATATAACTATTCATATTTTAAATGTGAAATTAATTACCAACAAATCTCTGGTCATAATAACTTATTAGTTAATGATAGCTAATTTTATGCTTGTTGACAAATGTTTCGTACGATTTTTCTCCATCCAAGTAAAATATGTACTCTTTATCAATAATTAGCTCAAGAAAACGGCGAACACACTCTGCATTAAAGTCTTCAAGAATCTCATTGCTTGCGTAACTCTGTTAATTTCTAGCGATTAAACCGAAATTTTTTGTCTACTTCCTTCCTCGCATTTTATATTTTTCCCTATCTTAGAAATAATGCTTCTATTTAAAGGATTTAGGAAAATGTTTCGTCAACTTCAATAATATCATTTAGGTGCTTATGTTAGCTGTTGCGCTGAAAAAAGGAAGCAATGACGCAATGACGCAATGACGAAATCTAAACGCTATTTTAAAATTAACTCTGCTTGTTTTGCTGACTCTCATAAAGTCAAGATATTTAACATACATCGCAGATAACTAAATTATTTATCCTTGTAGTTTAGTCTCGGAGAGAAGGATATTTTCAATAAGATTGCTAAATGGTTTTCTGCAATCGGAAATTTTGCAACGATATCGTTTTAACCCTAATGAATATTACCAGCGGATAAGATATTCAGTATAATAATATAGGTATGATAAAGTGGAATAAGTTTTCAATACATAAATCGACAATATCCAATAAATTGTCGCCAAGTCAACTATAAAGATACATCTTTATGTTACCATAGAGTGATAAGAGAGTTTCTTTAGTTTGTATGACTTTTTTTCATAGTAACTTCTGCTCTGTAGCAAAATTCTTCATACAGTACAAGAAATTTCTACTAATAATCTTTATCAAGATTGCTTTGTATCAGAAACTGAACTAATTATTAGAATCTTAAAATTAACTCTTATAGTACAGGGGGTTATGCTAGCACTGAATAAGTTAGTAAATAGATCTCTCTAAATTAATGAAACCCAAGAATCAAGACACCAAGACTTATCAGAATACCAGATTGATTGTTTGTCAGTTAAACCTCAGCGTTATCTATAGGCATTATTTTAAATAACTAATGATTGCTTAATCTGTATAAGATGTCGTCAAACAAGTTACCGTATCAAAGGTCAGCACAGAATACTGAGAAGCTTGATAAGGTAGATATTTACTGTCGTTATCCTGGACATTGTGGTTGATAATAAATTAGCTAACCTGACCGATAAGTACCGCTAGATTAGCGATGTGTGTGTATATTACTAAGTGCAGTATATATCCTCACTGTTAGCTAAAAATTGTGTTAATTAGCTGTACGCAGGCTATATAATTTATCATACAGTAGCCGGGAAAAGGCTAGTTATCCGAGACATCACCCCAGGCAGCACAACTGGCCAATGCCAAGAAAGGTTAGGGTTGTCAAACTTAGTAAAATGACTCTTAAGCATTGTTAGGCTGATTACAAAATCAGCATACACACAACCAAACGCCTTAATAGTGTTGGTACCTGGAAAGCGTAAGATGGTAAAAATCGGAGAAAATTGCTTGATTGCATGACTGTTTGATGCACTGTCGCAAACCAAATAGGTGCAGCATGAAAGAGGTATATGCGGATTTTTTTCACTGACTGTCAAGAACGCTGTGCGGATAAACTTCTAATGCTAGTCTGATTTTCTTTCTTATGATTCTGTGCTGTATCCAATACAAGAACTCTACGAAACATTTAAACGCAGGGACGCAAAGTCAGTAAAAAATATCGACAGCTTTGGAAAGGTTTATTTTCTGTGACTGGACAAATCTGCCAATTAACTACGTCTAGATTATGAATGGTCATGACATGAAGATGAAAGTAGCTCATCCTGACCACGATTAACCGTTTTTGCCAGAAGTGACCTTAATTATCAATGGCAGCTATCGATATATTAGTACTTGGAGTTTGTCTCATTCTGAGAACGAGATTATCGTTACCTGTGCCAATTAGGTATAGTAATGCACCTATGTTAAACTGTTTTTCTACTATTCGGATAATGGTAGTGACAAAACTAATAACATGCTCTATCCATATATTACTGGTATTTTAATCCGACTGAATATTAAATATGAAACCGGTATTTCTGCTGATCCGTAAGGACGCAGTATTATTTGAACGCCTGAATCGTATCTTGCTATGTATATTACCATTTGTTTTGGCAACTATTATGGCACTAGTACGTACTTATCGGAAAACTGTGCGCAAGACCGGGAAAGCGATTGAATCAGCGTTGAGCGCTTAAGTCAAAGGGCTATAATAAATCCTCGCTCAGAAATGCGCACTATGCAATTCCCTCCTAGAACAGGCTGATTGATGAAATTAAGAATGGAGTGGAGTATGTTACACAACATACATCCACGTAGTGATCTCTCTAAATAACCAGACAAGCAACATTACAGTCAAGTTAAATTTCTCTGCTGAAAATTAGAAAACAATAGTATCGAGATGAAATGGTTGATGTAGTTTGAACTATGCAATCTGTTTATGCTGCAGATTAAACGCGCTGTCACTCGCTATAAAATCTGCTTCCTTGAGAATATTTATATATTCAACAACTGGTGAATGAATATGGCCGTAAGGTGCTACTGTTAAGTTATGACATTTATGATGTCAGAAAGATTATCGTGCACCAAATGGACAAGTATTTATCTGTATGAAGCGCTGTGTAATTGTAATAAATATCTAGATTTCTTAATAACACCGGAATATCTCAAACAGCAACAGCATATTAAAGGGATACGCAAACGAAGTAAAGAAAAGTAGCTTTCGCTGAGGAATAAAACCCAATAATATTGGAGGGCAAAATATATATGACCTCAGGAGATTACCCAACAATATTTACCGGTAAGTGTGGAATGCCATTAAATACCTAGGTTGAAAAACAGAACGACATCGATACAGAAGTAGAGTTACAGCTAACTTTAGCATTCCTGGAAGATCAGTGGATTGACCTGATATTCTAAAGAAGCCATTTTGTTAACTAACCAAATAAATCAACGAAAGATAACTATTTTCTCTTTAAGGTAGGTAGTTATTATGACTTAAATCATATTGATTATCAATTACTTAAAGCAGTTAATCTATCTAGTTTAGATAATGCTGGCGTAGATTGCAGGCGAGAGATCAGTCAATTGAGAGAAAGTGATATCTAGTTTTATCAATGGCAGTTATAATGGAAAGAATAATAAGTCTGGCAACTGTTAACTTGTTAGTTAATTAATTATTACTAGAAAAGACCTTGTCTACGCTGTCGCAGTTTATGAAAATAAGCAGGGATCAAGAAGATATTAGTGATATTTTAATTTGTCCAGTTACCCCAATGTATGAACGTAATTGTTTGGAGATGTGTAAGGTGGTGCCGAAACTTTACCGGCTGCTTATCAGTATTTTTAGAATATTCATACCTAGATGGTGATGATTTTTCCAGTGGGTAGTAGTATTACCGAATATCTGTTGGAGTCCTAAAAGCCATGGTCCTTGGGACTTTTGCTGTAGAAGCACAACTGCTGTACGCGATTAGTAGGTGGCTGACCAGATTTTATAGGCTAGTAATTGTCGATGAGGTCGTCAAATCTGGTATTAACGATCTAAAACAACTGAAGGCGATTTATGGTGCAACTGAGATCGGAATGGTGCTGATAGGTAACACGCAAGGATTATTTAAATTAGCAGCTCAACCCTAGAAGCCGGATAATTTATCCCGGTTTTATTACAACTGTGTTTGTTCCGCTCACACTCTAAATAATTATTAAAAGAAAAAAGCGATGATGTTAATGTGATTGTTGTTGTCTAGTATTACTAGCGAGAGTGAAGTGATACTATCCTTCGCCATCAGCTAAAAGCCGCTGTATTGTAAGTGTTATTGGATACCTTGCGCTCTAAGGCAAGGTATCTGATGACTGACGGCTATGCGCTTGGCTTAAACTGGTAAAAATATATAAAGGCTGGCTTCAGAGAAATGAATATAAAAACCGACTTGTTTCTGGCAATAGAATAAATATGTACGGTGTACTCCTTTATCGACAGAGAAGGGTATCAGCGCTTAATACCTGATGGTTGGTATTCTTTATTATAATCGGTTACAACCTGCTGGTATTGTTTAATAATCACGCTCCTGCCCCCTCTTTATTTTCTGCCGAATACAGAAAAGATAATGATGTACTTATACCATAACATGAATCAATTAATAAGAATAGGAAATGATAAATAAATCTTTATATTATCAACTCCGCACACCCTACGCCCCATGGCCATTATGTAAAAGATAACTATGTTGATAATATAATATATTAGAATGTTTACCTTATTACGCAGCGCATTTTATACTTCTATATAAAACAAGTAGTATGAAATACTAATGACGATATTGCTTAAGCGCAACAAGATTATTTGAAGTGCTAGGAATTTTAATGTGGATAGATGTGAGAGGTACTGCAAAATTATGGTGCACGTTTTCAGGGATGACATGCTCCTCGGGATATCATCTTACGGTATTGCTATCTTGGATACAGTTGCTGTTTCAGTGAGGGGCAGATTTTATTGACTCCGTTATTTTGTGATGCGCAGCAACCCCTTGCTGCCTAGGAAAGGAGTGGCTACCATGAAAATATTTAATTCTATGAATACTGTGTGTTATCAGTTAGATACTGTCACTAGTAATAGTTTACCAATCCACACCTTGCGTTATCGGTATCGCCAGCGTTTATAAAATTATCCTGACAGCAGTTCAGTCGGCATATTCCGACCACGTTACTACTATTAGGTTGTGTTACCGAGGCTAGCGGTGGTAGGTCTTTTTACGCCAAACTGTTATCCACCTAATTAAGTTATTGGGACGTGCAGGACTAAACGTTCTGCTGCTATCCTTTTTCTTATTAAGAAAACTATGAATAAATTATCAATCCGAAAAATTGTCTCTAGCTCCTAATGGCTATTATGTTAATGTATTATATTATAGTAGGAAGTGTTCCTCATCGCGTATGTTAAGTCAATTGATCTGTTACGTGATGAATTGATTGACAGCCTGTTTATTGAAGCACGGGTAGCCTCTCATCCTACTCTAGTAATAATTGGTTAAATTTAAATTAAATATTCTGTAACTTATTCAGAATTTTATTGATTTATCGGCCACAGAATATGCCATGAATTATGGTGTGACTATAGGCAATGTAACCCTGTAACCGACTTTTGATAACAATATCCTCTTTATCGTGTTGTAAGAAAATACCGCATTTTGATGAACGTATTCAGGCGGCGAAAGAAAAATTAAGGCGTGCATTACTAATTGGTCAGATTGTAAAGCGTGGATGTAAATTAATCGCTATCGTGAATCCTTCTTTTAAGGTGAGTAAACAAGGCCAGATTGATATAAATAAAGTCTTGGCGCTATTTTGGTTTAGATATTAACAATGAAGAATGAGAAAAAGTAATGAGAGTAGTTAGTGATTCGATTAAGGTCAGAATAGGTAACAGTGGCTCTCTTTGTTTTTATTAACAGGAAGCGAAAAAGTCTATAAACAAACTGTTACTTAACATCTCAAATTGTAATCTATTTAACCTAATACTTTAAATCCAGTGCGCTGATTAGGATATCAGGACTAATTCAGTAAAGGAAGTATTTATGTCAGTAAATTAAAATTTAATTTATGAGGCTTAAATGGTACGTTATGGTCATGATAAACAGATGTTAAAATCCATTAAAAGCTATAGTGGCGATCTGCCTATTTCTTTACTATGCTCAGAATCTTCAATAAGTATACCAAAACCGTAGCAGACATTGAAAATCATGATCACTCAGCTTTGACTGAACGGGGCTGGCAACAATAATTGACGATGAAAAGACGCGAAAACTTGATGTATTCTTATGGCACTTATTGAACAGCTAGCCGGTAACTATAAAAACGTAAGGGATAACCTTGAATTGGCAATATTAATCAAACTTATCTATGTAGTCGCCACAAAGTTATAACTTGATGAATAAATCTATCGCGTCGTTTTGATGAAGGTATATGCTGGTAAAACTGGTTACCTAGGTATGACGGCACTGGAGCTGGTTAGAGTTATTACACATTTTCAGCAAAAAGGTTTTAATGTGCATTCAAATCTAATTTACGTGGCGTTAAACCGATTTAACCGATTGCTAAAATCCTTGGCTATCAAGGATTCTTCTTCATTGCCTGGAGTTTGCTAACTCGGATGATGAAGTGCGTATAATTTCTAGATAAGGCGTTTTATAATGAAAATAAAAGTGGGGGGTCTAGTGTGACATTGACCTCCTGATCTGGATTAATCAGGATAATGTATCAGGCCGTCAAAATACTCGAAAGCCTCAATCGCTGGTATTTGCGCTGAATGCTGGTAATGCATCTAGAGGTATGCATCCACCGACTGAAAGTTATACCGAGCTTTTCAGAATTATAACACGACGGGCTGTTCATCGTTATAATAGATCAGATTGATGTTGGTACTGACAGTACGGGTATTATCATCACCCAGGTCTGACGTAATAGTTCTGTTTATGGAGTAAGTGTTGTACAACAACATTATTATCTAACTCACCTAATGAAGTAGAGATAAACACATGCTAATCAGATTTACTCTCGGCTGAATGCTTAGCTACATGAATTAATTGAGTGAATGAATAGCGTGACAGAAAATACCTTACATTCAGTATCCACAATTGTTGCAGCGCTACTGGATATTATGGATAATAAGCTCAACATCATGATTTTATTTTACCTATAAACACACGTCGCTTATCCAATAAAATGACAGCGTATGACAGCAGCGAGCATAACTATTATTTATCCAAAGGCAATACTCTACTGAACCCATTATGCAACGATGAAATATACTATCATTAACAGCAATAGTAGCTCCAGATTGAGGCGCTTGAAAGGAATATCGATTTGGATAGATATAGATTTATAAAGTAATTGCGACTAAATGTTAGCTCTATTTAAAACGCACCCAATCTATCATGTTTATCCACTAAATAACACTGAGCTTTATCTAAATAATTGACTACCCCTAGGGGGTGCCCGGGTTGTTAATGGAGTACAATCCCTCCTTTATTAACCTAATACTTATTTTATTACCAGAATCCCCTGTATTAAAGTTATCTCGTTATATTTTCCAGACTCGTTACGTAAAAACTTCCAGCCCGTCTCCCAGCGCTGATCTCCTAATGTTATCCGTCTGTGCTATACCTGTTTGATGGATGGATAATTCGTCCATATCGCTCGATAGCAGCGGCGTAGTTACTGTATACTAAAGTCATCCAGATGGCAACCTCACCACTGATACATAAAAAATATCAGTATAATCTTAAAGGGGATGGGTCTCTTCTGTGGCGGGAGATATGCGACAGATTTTCACCGTGATTAACTGTGAAGGTAACCGTATTGCTATCAGATGGTAGCATGTAGTGTTTGTCATCTTTGTTCGCAATCTTACCGCAGGGCATTTACGCATTTGTGAAGTTGCTAAAACGGTTGAATAGTCGGTGATATTCCAGAAGACTATAATGAGTTTTGTCACTGTATTAAGGTAAATAGCGTAATTATGATTAGCCTGAAAATAATACCCACATCGCCGAGCTAAATAACTGTTTGACATTGAGCACCTGAACCCCTGAGTCGGCGAGATCGTGAACAAGCTAATAAAACAGTACTACTGCTGTTGCCTGCTTGTGGCATTATTGCTCACTACGTTGATTTTCTCTAGTAGCGCAACAGCTAGCAGGAAACTGCACTGTACAGATTTGTATCAGAAGCGGGACAAAGCTAACGTAGGTAACTGACGGAGAAACGCAAATACAACAATTGTTTCATTACTTGAAGCAAACACTAATAGATGAAAACAACAGTATTGCGAAGAAAATGAAAAAATAGTTAACAGGTGCATCAGGGGATTATTTTGGGTAATTATACAATCAGTCTACGCCTGTGGTCTTGTGGCTGATCGTATACAGCCACACACTCCCTCCTTCTTCGTAAAATTCTAACATTACCCACCCCATCCTTTCTTGACTGGTTTATTGGTGAGCTGTTTGACTCCGGCTGTTAAGAGCTAGAGTCATTAACCTTTAGCCCAGTGTAGAGTATTTACTTTAACTGGTGACCATGATTAAGCAGTGTAATATCGATAAAACCCCATTATGCTAGGAAAAATATTACCGTTAAATTTAACGTATGATGAGTAAGCGATGAAAAGGATAATCTCGATAACGAACAACGGATAGACCTAAACCCACACAGCGAATTATTATGCGACATACTTTTAGGGTGTCCAGGCAGACTCCGGGCTTGGCTAACCGTGATAACTACAGGTTCGGTAAGAAGTGCGCTACTTATTGGATTTTGCGCTAAAATATTATATCGCGTCGGCTTTATCCTGTGAGGGATAAAGTGTCCAAACGGCGACTTGCTGTTTTTATATGGCTGATGCGCCTCTACTTTTATAAACGTGAGCAGATCCAGATCCTAGCGCATTAAAAACTCCTTCTCTGACTGTAGAACTCCGCCTGGAGTTAACCTTAATGGCTCCCCTTCCATCCTCCCCCGCAAGGAAGGTGTAGCCCCACACTAAGTGGAAATTATCAAGTTGAGAGATGATTTAAAAGGGACCTGCATTAGCTGGAGTTATTAGTGGAAAAGGTTCTCTACTAAAGAGACGAATGATTGATGTTATTTTAACACAAAACCAGCGTCTAGTATATAGAGAATATTCATTGAATGATTATCATAGCGAATTAAATGAATCAGCGTTGTATGGCTATTTCGTAGTTGACTGGCATAAAGTTATTGTGTAACCGTATGCGCGATCATCTTTCCTAGGCTAGCAAGCAAAATGACCTGTTTGTCGCTTCACATTGCATGGTAGCTATCTGGTGGTTCATTTGAGTAGATGTGAACAGGAGATTACCGAAAGTATCACAACCCGGTACTACTTTGCGAAATAGCCACACGCGTGAGTCCCACAATAAGGTTGATTTATTACTGGAGAACATTTATCAATGCCTGTTGAAATGCTTCAAGAAACGCATTATCCATTACAAATTGTAGACAAGATTAACTGATTAATTTATTTAGCGATCTGTCTACCGAGTATTAACTCTTCTGTTTAGAAGTTAACCCAGCTGGCAATGTAAAACAAACGAGTGGCATGGAGTTTATGTGAGCTGCGTGAGGTAGTTCGCAGGTTTATTGCTGAGTCAAGTGAAAAAATTGACCGGTGAAATTTTTCCTCGCAACTGATTATGAAAATTCCACGCTTCCCTCTCGATTGTTGAATAGTATCCAGTAAGCACCCGGATTGTTAGTTAGGATAACGAAGAGATTGATATTAATTTTGTCAAAGAAGTCCTGCTGGCAGGAAGCGTCTTAAAGGGATGATAGAAATGAGGAAACAGGCACGAAGACGGAAATTCTCGCTAGGGGCTTTTCTATGCTAAGGAATTGGCTAACACCATTAGTGAAGTACTCCATGAGAGGATGGCGTGAGTTATACCAGATGAAAAAATAAATCCGCAATATTTTACTGTCTAAGGTTTAATAATTTAACATGTTCAGAACAAATAATACCAAAACAACAAATCTGCGATTATCAAACGCTAATTTATATACTTATGATAATTGTTTCAATCTATCTTTCTAGATAGATGAATAAACGGTGATTCAATATCGAGTGGTGCTTAATCGTGCAATTTATACGTGCTTTCATTGTATGATATAAGAAAGCAACTGAAAATTTTTTTCAAGAAGGTGCAATAATTTTTTTAGATATACATTATAACAGATATTCCAACCTCTAGGTTGACTATGGAGAACTGCTAAAATCTATTTCTGTTGCTGCAACAGAAGATACTAGATTACATGAAACAAGTTATCCATGAACTTAATATTGAAACAAAACTTTTAATACCACTATCTACTGTTCTTTCATAATCTTTTTATTAGTTAATTGTTTTAATTTAATAAAATTTAGCAAAATAATTTGTTTAAAAAGTAGAGAAATTCTACACGTCATCAGAACTATAACTTATCAGAGCAAAAATTTTCAAAGGCTTGTTTAGTGTTTTTTATAAAACGTTTAAAGTAGGATGATGTTTATTTTTTAGAATTTTACAATTCCTGCTGCAGAAATTGATTTAAAGAAAAGATGTTATAAACAATATTTCCATGATGTTAATAAACGTAGTAATGAAAACACTTTATTATCTAACACCTTCTCATAAATTTGACCTGCTCAAGGTCACACCCATGTCTACGGCCAAGTAGATGTGCTAGAATTATTGAAATTACTCGAAAATATGATGCTATTTTACCTTATCAATAACGTTGATTTCTAGATAACAAGCTGTGTGTGCATTGCTAAAAATTTAGCTGTATTGGACTTGACTTAAGCCGAGTCCGAGTATAGCAGTTATCACTGCTAGCAAGCTGGAATTTAATGGTGAGGATAATGCGTTTTATATTGGTAACAAGAAGGAGATGGTGTTGGAATATATTGTTGTTTACACGCTATTTTGTGCCTTTAACCAACTAGTTCAATGAAATGTCTATGAGTCCACCTTTTAAAACAGCAAGAAGTATGAGAAAATCCTGCAGTACATGATCTATTTTCCAGGCAGTGGCTTTAAAATTTAGGTGTTAAATTCTCGTCTTTCTAATCTTTGCGATTTGTAGGACTATGTGCTGATTGAACAAGGTCGCTTTTCACGAATCCCTTGAAAACTACTCAGGTTGCACTGACACTTAAGATGTTAGGGTCCACGGGTACGATTAATTTCTATCTACAAGGGAGATAGATAACCCATTTAATGCTTGAATTAAGAATGTGCTTGCGAGGGGCGAAAATATTACATTCTTGAGCACATCAAGGTGAATGAGGTGATTAAGAAAAGATTGTATTATCATACTCTGTTATGTTACTGAGCAGTATGTGTCGTCTGATTCCGAAAAATCTTGGCGCCATAATCTGTGTAAAACTCTTCCAATAGCGAATGTAATGAGGAAGAATATGAGGCGGCGCTCTTCGCAAGTTAGACGGATGCTTATTCCTGTGTTGTTCCTTCTGCTGATTGAGATAAGCGATGCCTCTGTTAGGCTTGTCTTCCCACTACTGAACTTTGAATTTACCTAAATTTGAGTTTTGGATAGGAAAGACAACATAAAACCAAGATGCAACTTGCTATAAGGCCCATCTTGAGAGGGTGCTAGCTGACTTTGTATCGAATCGGTGTTACTATTTCAGCGAGAACTTCACATAAAATGATAATCTATCGGTGTTTATACTACTGGCTATTGCGCTTGCTTTAAGTAAGTCCGAGAGTTGTACGTCCAGTAACACAATGTCATCTATAACTAGGAAAATAGATGATACCTTACATTCTGACCAAGCTATATTTCTGCCCGAACATGCTGGATTATATTACGCCATTTGGGAAATGGTATCCCGAGTGGATGCTAAAACTAAAAGGTAGACTGAAGCTAAAAAAATCTAACCCCATCCCAAATAAAGTCCATGCTGGATTATTTCTGCATATCAAAATAGTGAACGGTATTTCACAAATAGATAAGAGTCTCAAGGTAAGGAATACGGCAGTCAGATATTCAAAGGGGCACTCCGTTACGGTGACTATTTGGTAATACTCTGTATGGTTAACCGCGTCGCGATATATTGGAGACAATTTCGTGGTGAATTGATTATACATCTGTTTAGGCACTGTCGACGCATGAGTATACACTTGAGAACCTCGATGAGATTGATAATGATGACAATTGCGAATTTAATTCGAGTGATGTAATAAAGCAGCTTATTGATATTTATGTTTAACTGCTTGTGTTTTCATCGGATAACTAAACGGAAAAGACCAATATTCTAGAAGTGGTGAGTTATGATTCTGAGTATTTTCGGCGTCGGGGTATTCAAACACTAACGCATTACGTGTTGTTTGCAGACAGTATAGCGCAGTGACGTAACTGTCCTGGTGGTATTTGGCCGCCAATCTGAAAGAAAATACACCCATCTATTTTTTTTGAATTTAGCAAGCGATGCCAAGTTATCTATAGTCTGAAATAGCGTATTTAGCCAGCAGTGATAACCCCAGCACCAAAGAAAAGTCTAGGGATGGTAATAAAGACTGGCTCATTGATATGTCATGGTTTAATAATGCACTGTTTAAGGCTACCTATCTCCTACTCAAAGTATATGCGATAAAGGAAATTATCTGGGATCGTGTCTCAAAAATGAGTTTTTCTATCGTCGTCCAATTCTAGAATTTAACGTTGTTCTGAATTAATCCTTAGACCTATCCTAATTTAGGATTGCGTGATGGTAGCCTTGCCAGGCAAGTCATTGCAGTTGTTTGTCTGGATTTTTGCCATGCGGATAAGGATGAGACTAGCTATCCCGACACTTATTGTCTGGTATATACTCTGATTTGGCTATTTATTTTAAAGAATTACAGCGTACGGGATATTTCGCAAAGTTTCTAGAGATTTATGAACTGCTGGTTTGTGGGGCGAGGAAATTCCTAGTGTCGAGCAGAAAGTGCCATAATGAAGACTGTGATTGACATTGGCTGCATCTGAATGAGCCTGTTATTTGATGCTATCGATAATGGTCGATCTACTATTTTTATGGCAATGATTATCTGGAGCACGCGATATCTAAAATCTATCTTTAGTAGGACACTAAACTTAGAGACTCTACATAAAGGCACTCGTTCGCTGGGCGAGATATGGATAATGTAATGTATAAGAAGATCTATAACGCTGATTTACGTCAGCTGTTACCCGGACCTTTAATCATGATCTCACTTACCGATACTAGCACTTAAAAGCTCTGTCCCGCTTAACTTGCAGAGGATGGGCTAGACCTGGGTTTTGATATGCTTAAATACAAGAATATGATCATATTTGCGAAGCTATTCCTAAACTGCCAACCAGCATCTTGATCCCTTCTCCTAGATCTAAGATAAATTGTATATTCTAATGTCAGATAGAAATGAGATAGTGCTTACCATTTAGACGCTACTGGCAGTAGCGCAGATTATGTTATTTCGAGCTTCATACAAGTCAATTAGATAAACGCTGCACTGTATGTAGTAGAGATAGAAACTAACTTTCTCCGTAAGTTGAACGTCAGTGCCTACCTACTTATGTCTCGGTGATAGCGACTATCTTGTGAGCAAGATAGTGGAGGTGGAGAAATTCTTTACCCAGAAAATGAACGACTGCGCACTAATTAAACTGTTGACTCACGTTATCTTTTCCCTGAAAAGATGAAACGTTTCAATGTTATAATCGATTGATTTTGGCGTTGGGGGTCCTCCCTCTCTCTGCCGCCGAAAGAGGTTATTACCTTACCTTCCGGAGCCAGGGTATCAGATTACCTGGAACTGCTTTGAGCAACAGGGGGCGAGTTTATATCTGAATGTTTAGTGTTGCCAAGGTAGTGCAACTAGATCTTTTGAATGTGATTTTTGATGAGGTAGGCTTAGCTGTTGCCAGGGAATATTCTAGCAGGACTTTATTGATATGCTGACGCTTAGGCTGCAAAGCTTGGATGATAGAAAATAGATGCTGATAGACAGATAGGGTAATACTGGAACCGTAAAACTGAACATCGCTCGCCGTTTGGCGATAATATATAACACCAATACCTGGTTAGCTTATAATGCTACCCAATATGCACAGCTTACTTACATTTTCGCAGATCTTTATCTCTACTGCCAGGTTATGTGTGGGCCGTTTAGGAAAAGGCTAACTCCAACCCTCGTAATACAAGCCCTGTATAGTAAAGTTTTTCGTTACGATCACCTTTATTAAAAAATCTATTACCGCTAAATTAGTTTAACTACTATTCCCCAGTACATGTCTTTTTAAAACACTAGATGGATAGTTTTGAGCTGTATGTTGCGAAAGATGCCGATCCTCCACCCTAAACATCCATAAAATAGAACTTATCATAGATAAATATAGAGAGAAAATCGTCATCTGTTACCAATCTTTAATGATGACAAGATGAAAATGATGTCCAATGTGGATTAGTTCTAATATTCAGGTATGATGATATTCAGTATTGACTAGATAAATACCGTAATTTATTAAAATAAAGAGATAGCATTGCATGAATCGTTAGTAAAAGATCTAAACAAGCAGCCTGGTGTACTCTAGTATTAGATTATTCACTTGCTCGTCAGGTTTGACAACGTTTTGCTCCATCAAGACCGTCTTCATAATAAGCAGATAGCTGCAAAATATGCTGCCCATAGCGGCGACCACCCACCGTGTGTGGTTCACAGATATAGATGTTTTCGTCCTTACTGATAGTTAGTCTAGTGGAGATTAGCTTAAACACCTTATCGCATGGGCATTGCCCATGATGATTTCACCTCCATGCTTTGCTAAGTGACAGTGGAACTATTTGTCTAGAAGGTTTCTTGGATGTGGTTCACATCAGTAAGCAAATGTCGCTGCCAAAAGGTATGTACTCTAATTATCTAAATGCTGAGTTATCAGATTTTGCCTTTATAAGTGCAGTTATTAATCTCTATCTTTAGAGCGTATTTATCAGGACACGGAAGAATGTTACTGAGCCTGATCCAGTCAGTAGTGAAGAGAACCCAGCTAACGTTGGTCATCCTGTACCGCATCACCGAGAGGGTGATGCAACACGGTACGCTTTATCTATCAACAAGCAGTTGTGTTATCCATTGTTTATGTCAATGGTGAACAAGTGCAGATGATCGGTAGCTGATGATGGTGTTGCGATATCGATAATTAGATTTTACTCACTGACTCTTGATCAGTATTGCCTGTAGCTGCTCGATAGTCTATCCTGACAGTTAATTCTATCAACGTACCCTGCAATAGATTGCATAAGACCTGTGTGGGCTCCTTTTGGCATCACAGTGTGTTAAGAGATATCTAACCACGAGATCAATAAACTCTTTTTTTCTTTACACTTTGATTCTCTGAAAGTGTGGTGATATACTAAACTGGGTGCCGCATCACCGTGGGTTTCTGGTAATCAATAACGCCGACTGGGAGACCTTGCAGTTGAATAATAATTGGTTGTTTGCTAATTACGGCTAGAGCTGTATAGACTATTATAGCGTTATTTAATTAAATATCATTACGGAAATCATGTGATCGATGTCAACAAGGAGAAAAGTGACGATTCCGCGATTGTGCGTTATCGTTTCAAAGTCTTCTAGCTGATAGAAGACTCATTCCAACGACAGCACGGCTGTGCGATATCTAGGAAAGCCGCCGGGCGTTGATGCAATCCAGACGCTTTACTGCTGTAGTAAAGAGGTGCGATGCGAAAGCAGCAAACTGTGAGAAGATTAAACATCTGACCTGTATTATTGGGGTATATCTGTTTATGGGTCACCCGTGATATGTTAATTAACTAGGTTCAGTTTGATATGGAGAAAGCAAGAGAGAATAGAGAACGCTAATATTGATATTGTGATCCTGTGCTGGGCATTTATCATACTAGCGAGAGGGGTAAGTAAGCAGTAAGAGAGAGGAGGATGCTTGGTGCGGCCTGGGTTAATTAGGAGAATAAACTCGATGAATAATATTCTATTGCAATGTTTGTTTGCCTCGGTGAGGCGTAAAACCAGACTGCTGTTTAGATGAGGAATCTTAAGTAAGAGGATAATAGACTGAAAGCGTAAAACATTCAGTTGTGATGGTGCTGGATTGTGAAACCCTCAATGAAGTTAACCGTTCACAGAAATATTGTGCATCAACGTGCCATTACCAGCTCTGAAGATGTATATGTCATGTTTTGGTGGCATTCATAACCAAGTGACTGTGCTATTAGCAGATTGATGTTATCAATCTACCAGGTTTAGCTGGGATAGCGGCTAATATCACTCATATGAAAGGGATCGCTTGCGCCTTATCTCTAAGGCGAGCCTGGTTTATATTATTACCTGTAAAACCCTGGAAATTGTTGATGAATACAAGGCGGTATTTAGCATACGACAATGCGTTTTACTGGTGATGCAGAAATAATAAAGAGCGAACCGTGAAGCAGAGGATGGAAATTGAGAATAGCGTTGAATCTAAACTTATCCTCACAGGATAGAAGGGGGTATTAGCGGTGCCAAACAAAGGCTTCCATTGCCATAAAGAAAATGGACATGGGAAGTCTAACAGTAAGAGTCATAATGAGTGACGTAGCGGTGCTCTGGATGGATGGTGAAGGGAGATTCTTGCAGGATTGGGAAAAATTTATTCAGCGACGACGGCACTTATGTGTATGTTTATCAATAAGCTAGCTGAGATCTTCAAGAGTTTATAGGGTGACGACTAGTTACCACGTTAGTTCGGTTTGGCTCACGACTATAGCTACTGTCACAAGAAAGGCGTTATCCAACTTATTGTGGAGCAGTAAGTTATACGCATTAGGTAGTTGCATGACTAGCTGTTGAGTTGACCGTGCATCTGACTCTCCAAGAATGGGAGAGTCCAGTTATTTATATTTAAAGCCCATCTAGAGAAGAGGATTTAAATGTCATACCATTACTCATGTTGAGCGAACTTATTTAGCAACCTCACAGGATAATTGCAGGATATTTATCCGTTAAGGGGCGCTCTTGCTTGATACAGAAAGCCTGTTGGGGCAATTACTATGACCCCAAGTCTGAGATAGTATCCAGTAAATTATTCAAAGCGAAACCAATGAGAGTAAACTGCTTAAACATTACATCTTTTAGAGTATTTTTCATAAAACATACGAATCTCACTCAATATCTGGTCAGTCTTATCACTGTATAATGCAGTCGGGTATGCCTTCGAAACCTATTTGCAACTTTGGTCCGACGGGTGGAGCTGTATTAGAGAGCCTAATAGTAGCGTAAAGGGCAAGGCAGGGGGATCTTACTATTAATTATAGAGACTGATCAACCTAGGCTGACATGGGACTGCAGGGTTGGAATAGGCACTCAATTTTATAACACCTGTCGCAGAGATCATCTCCGTTAATTAGGCGCTGATCGAATTACCAGTATTCTAGGTAAAGTATTAATTGCGAGTACATGGAAGAGTTACTGTCGTGCTTTCTTATATTAGTGCAGTTGTTGTCTAGCAATGGCTTAGACACGGTGCCGAGATTATGAACGCTGGGCATGTAAAGCATCAAACGTTATCATTAACTAATGTTTACCACCTGAAATGGTAGCGCGATAGCGGTATGTATAATTTTCATGATGCAGTATAGCCTAAACATCTGGTTTGAGGAGACCGAGATTAATTAGATCACTGAGAGTATCTCGCATGCTGCTGTGATTCTGTCACCGGTGAGTGGGTTAGATAACTGGAGTAGCCAACAGTTGATGGTATTTCTACCAGGTTAAAAAGTTAATAGCACTCTGCGCATCTCCTTCAGTATCCTGATAACCAAGCTCGCATCCAGAGAGGCATTTAAGTAACTTTTTATATAAAAGCAAAACCGGGTTAAACTTTGTTGACCTTGGCTTTATCGGCGTGTATTGTCGGAGATAAATGGGTTGGAGGATTACGCCATGAAAAGTCTGTTGATGCCGGGGTTAGTAGCAGAAAAACTTAAATATTGGTTAAAGATAACCACATGATATTAAAAGCACATCAAGGCGCGCTATTGCAATTGCTATCTAACGTGGTTAGATTAGTCTAAAATAAAACTTTGGATATACACTGCTTCTGTTGTTGTTCTAGCCTGTAAACAGGGTGCGTGTTAGCGAACATGCTTAGCAATTTATGAACTTAATCTTTTCTACTTACTGTCAATTGATTACTGGCTGACAGAGAGTAATCTTCTGGCTATCAGATTTATGATATCAGCTATGATGTTGGCGTCAATGAATGCCGTGTATGTGGCTAACAAATGATGCATAAAATTAAGCCTCAACCGGTAATTTTATATTAAATTAGCACGGTTTTACGATTTTATGATGAGTATGAGCACTTTTCCGGAGAATTAGTGGTACGATTCTAATGATTGAGGCCTACGTAGGCTTATTGCCCGATTCATGTGTTTAACCCAATTATCACGCTATTGCGTATTTATTATGCCGGGATAGATTCTGGCATATCTGTTAAACTTCTATAAACCATCGAATCAAGGTTTTTTCTATGTGTATGCCAATAAAAAGGAGAAAAATTAATGTATTTGTTAGATAACAACAGCGGCATTGTCATTTATCAATATGCCGTCACTAAAAGAAAATCAGAGCATCATACCATTATGATTTATTGAAGGTAATAATAACAATAGTATTAGTTGGTCGAGGAAAGATTGGTTTAATATCCAAAAAACTAAATAGGTGGCCTTACTGGAAGCCGCTTCCCGTATAAAGATAAGTTAAACTAACTAACGCTGATTTATCCGTACGACTATTAACCAGAAGGTTGCTGTTAAAACAGAGACATTTGGCAGAAATTATCGCAGCAGGTAATGGTAAGTCTAGGAAAAGGTTCGCACTGATATAGGACTTGGTAAACTGGGACTCAGGATGATAACAGAATGCGACACTTCGTTGCAAAAGGATTGCGAAGTTAAGACTATGTTGGCAGGAAGTAAAGAAAGAGTCTCTTGATCTATATACCTATTTGATTTTTTTATAGCAACCGCTATAGAGAAAATTCTTTATACACTATAGAGGATTTCTATGAATAATCTTTACCAACATAGTCCTTATATGCAGTGAAATCGTTCTACTTAGCTCTTTTTGAATAATATAAAACGTCAGCGATATTGACGATCAATAAACTGTTATAAATAGTAAGACATCAATTATAGTAGCTTAATCACATTTATGATACTTAACATATAACACAATATTCATTGATTAAATAGGGATATCAGAAGATGTTAGAAGAGATTTATTGTTTTTTTATTATACTCGGTTGTTGGAAAAAGCAGATGCGATTTACATTAAAATTAAGTGTCTGTGTTGTAAAATATTTAATAAAATGAAATAAACATTGCCTCATTTAATCGTCTCTGAATACTAAACTAAGATCAGTAATGAAGCACATCAATACATACTGTATCCTCATATCGCTAAAATCCATGTTCAATAATAATTGAATTATCGGATACATTTTATACGAGATGAAGGCAGAAACTATTTCTTCCTGTTTGGCTACGTTACTATAACAAGTCGGCATTATAGTCGATGATTTATTAATAGCCTTCCGATTACATCTTGATAGTCTTCTAAAAGAAGACCTCAAAAAACTTAAAACTTAAATAAATCTCGATCTTTTTTCTAAAATAATTAGATGTTTTTGATGACCCGATACTTTAATCCTACCGTCCATTGTTATGGACAGTATTACTTTATTTATTCTTTGGTTAAAAATCTATAATGCTCTGCATGCTGGAAGCATGTCAACCGGATTTTAGGTTGTAATATACTCCATCATTCTCATAGAGAAAATTACCGTGTACCTAAACCAATGATACGGATTAATTTCTATTCATTTCTTCTATCTCCGTAAATTCATGTTTAACCCGGTTCCTAGTTTTTGTAAACTGATGGTGTATGTACCCTTTGCTGAGTTTTGGTAAGGATTTATTTCTATGGACTTTACGCTGAAAATATCTCTATAATAGTTTGCTATTTCTAAACTTCTCGTTTTTTTTAGATAGATAGCCTCGATCGCATAGACATTATGATTTATCTTAGCATTGTTAATGACCTTTCTTGAAATCCTGGCTGTCATGTATATTGTCCTTATCAGTGATGATTTTTCTAATTATCCTCATTTCTTGTGTATAAAATTTTTAGGGATGGTGGCGTATTCTGCTTATGATTGATTTCATGAATGAAATCAACAACAGGAGTGATATAAAATTAAAATTCCATTCTAAAGGTATCCTGCAAAAACTAGATATTAGCTGTGATCCCTTGCATAAATGGATCCCTAATAGTAGCAGACAGCTGATAAGCAACGTTGTTGAGGCTTAGCTCAACTCAAAATCATGATTACAACAAAATTCTGAACGTCACTTTCTTGATGTAGGAGGCTCCCCATCTACATATCCTCGTTCATAACGGTTATCCTGCCACAACAAATTATGTAGTTTGATATTATCAATATTGAGATTAAAGTGCCGAAGATTAGAGATCACAGTGGGAACAGAATATCCTTTAATAGATCATTATTGCTACCTTATCTGAAGCGTACAAAAGAACGAAGAGTTTCTACCATAGCTGTGTATCTCTTTAGGCATCTCCACCCGTGATTTTCACGAAACCCTTAACCGCTTTTCGATGAAATAACATGGTTTCTCTTACGGTATTATCAGTAGATCGAAGTACCAATGTTTTGAAGAGCATCGGTAATGGTGCTTACATAATTTAAGCAATACACCTAACGTTTATTTTGTTCTGATGGTATAAACCGGGCTTGCCAATCATGCTGATCACCTTTGCTTGTTGCTTAATTATCGGTGTCACTGCGCAATGGATGTAAGGACCTAAATTACGGTAGAAGATGCTTATTAAAAGTTAGAAGAAAACTTGACCTATTTTCTAATTCCATGCGAGCAGGTAGTTTAATCCTATATTCTAAGCTTGCTATAGGATAGAATAGGTCCTCTTGGTTTTAAATGCAATAATAAATATGTTCTCGAATATGTAAATAAATGCTTTTAGGTATACGAAACAACTAATTCACTGCTTTTACTTCATATAGGCATGCAGCACCGAAAGTTAAGAGTAAAGTGCGAAAGTTTCGCTAGCAGAAATTGTGATGACCCTAATAAATTCCTTGATATTTTGTTGGCAAGGTTTTCATGGTATCATTCAGCGATGAGGATGTTAGAGAATAATCAAAAATAACTGCTTGCATTCCATGACATCCCATCAGCGCACTAGACATCATAATAACGCTGAATCTGATTGAATTGGATTTTGCGATACTAAAGATATGAAGCCGATACGTGAAGAGGTTTAAAATCAAAAAAATAATCATTTAATGTTGTTTAAGCTGCTCTTTATTTGCTTAAAAAGTGAGAATCAGCTAATGGAATTTAGCATTGATAATGAGTGATAAACAAGGCCAAATTTAAGGATAAAAAACAGATTTACAAAGTATCAGAGTGGAATGTAGCCTGACTACCATACACCAGATTTATTAATGATCCCTATTTTCTAATGAACTTACACTTTTTATCTATGTTTACCAAAAGCTTATAAGCTATCATAACGAGTATTATCGTGTTTTAGTCTGCATGGCTATAAATCTTTTTATCATTACTTGCTGAGTTTCCAATGAGCAAATATCGTTTCCCTGATTAAGTTATTCCTTTTTAGTCTTTTTTTTAAAAAGGAGTACTTCGGAGCATGTACGAAAGGGTGGCATTGATGACTTATATGCCACAAGCTATAAAGTTTTTCTTCAGAAGTTTTGAAGTTACACCATCAAAAATAGTTTTTAAAGTTCTTTAATCGATTCTATTTAGAACTTCCACACACTTTTCACTGTCTTAATGGACATTAATGGTATGAAATAGTCTATAAAATTGCTTAAAGTTAATTCTATTTGAAAACTGATTATTGCATCTAATTATCAGGCAGGTTGTAAATACGACTTAAAACTAAAATGCAAATCATATTTTAGTTGGAAATAGTGAACGTCCTATTTTTTCTGACTATAGGATGTACTGTCAACATGGTCGATTTTTACTGATAAATGTACAAAGCCTATGCAGTTTTAAGTTTACCAAATTGAGTCTGACAACTTGTTAATTGTCTGTATGTGATATTGGTCTGTAAATAGATAGTTCTTAACGACGTTTCGTTTCTTCATGGTGGTCAAGTCAATAGATCAGTTTTTAATAATTTTATATATAAAATTAAACTCTGGTTAGATTTTTTTAAAGATACCAAAAGGTTAGGCGCTGGTTAGCGTAATGCTCTGTGAAATATGTCCTTAATCTTAACAACAGTGCAAAAGTAGTTATCGGCACGGGGATCTGAGTATATGAATCTTAACCGCTTATGTTGTAGATGATATCCATAAAAACTCAGTGTTACGATCGATTCAGTTATGCTCTGAAAATTAATAAGATTACTTTATCCCCTTAGTTTGCAAATGGGTGCAACTCTTTACAGATAAGCGCTATGGACGTTAAGATGTGGTGTATTAGGCTAGTAATTTGAATATATCTGGAAGCATTACTCATTATTTTATGAATTTTGATCCTAAGTGATATCACGAAATAACACGCAACGCGATCAGGGAAGGTGGTAGAAAGGATAATACCTGATATAACTAATGTAGCGTCTGAAACCATCCATTGCTTCCGGCAGTTCTTATATATATGTTTTTTTAGAGAAGCGTATGAAGAAGAACGTCAATACAAAAATTATTAAAAGTGCAATCTTATCTATTCTAAGATAACAGTTTTAAAATTAAGTTCATGATATCTTTAGAAGAAGTAAGATAGTTACCTCGATATATCAATTAGTATAAAATAACTTGTCTTTATATATTTTTGAGCATATCAAATATTTTGTCTTTCGGTTATGAAATGATTTATTACATTATATACCCCAAGCACTAATATCCATGGGTTTTTATAGATTAATGTTATTAACAGTGAAAAAATTAATAAATGGTTTGTTAAAGATGCAAATAATAGAATAAATACGAGATTAACTAATTGGCTTAATAAGACGATTTATTGGATGGTAAGTCAAGAGAATAGTAATAATGATTAATATTACCAAGTTTATGGCAGTGTTCATGAATTTTTATCTGAGCGACAAATCGATGCTAAAAGTCTGTAATAATATAAATTTACTTTACTCGATGATATCATATTTCCAGCTTTAGATTGACTAGCTGGTCAGCAATTTTATTCTCAATTTTATTGCTATCATCGCAATGGGCATGAATAAGCGGTTTTACTCGGTGAGGTAAAACGTTTTAGTAAAATTGCCGCTGCGGAACAATTTTATAATAATAAACAAGAGACAACAACCATGCGGATTTGTGGATTGACAGCCTGGCAACTGTTGTCTAACAATGAATATTATGCTGATTTTGTTGGTGATGATAGCTATTTATTTTTACCGCAAATTGAGTTTTATTATTTTCAGAAAAATGGATATTGGCTAACAATATTATTGGTCAATAAGATCTGCCACAGGCTTTGCAATTTTTATCCAAATTGAAATCAGTTAATCTTATTTCACCTCTTAATACCCGTAATTAAGCGAATTCAAGATCTTCCTGAATATCAACAATGGCAGATTTAACCACTAAGGCAGTACAACTAATTAATAGCGGGGTTATGGATAAAATAGTGATTGCCCGCCAAACAGATATTGAATTAACAAAACCGTTAAATGGGGCAAGTCTACTGTCAGCCAGTAAAGTAGTTAATTTCCAATGTTGTCATTTTTATGACCTCTTTTAATCTTTAATATATCTTTTTATTATCAATCCCTGAAGGATTTTATTATCGTAAAATTCAACAGTTTTATACAGAAACATTAGCTAGCACAGTAGTCAATTCATCAATCCAATACTCAGAAAAGTTAATTCTTATTGGTTAATGAATGATGATAAAAATCAGCATGAAAATTTGTTGATAGTAGATGATATTTGTCAAAGGTGGCAAGACAATTGTGAAAAAAATTAATATTTCTCTAGTTAATATTATTTTTTACGTAAAATCCAGCATTTGCGTTGTTTTATTCATATCACGTTACGGCATGTCAGTGATAAGGATTGTCTGTATCGTTTACAGCCAACCGCTGCAGTTGCTGGTGTACCGAGAAAATAGCTAAACATTTTTTACAGCAAAATGAACTTATTTTGCTATGGTTTGTACGTAGGTAGTGCCGGCTATTTATCATTAAATCAAAGTGAATTTATTGTTTCGTTATATTCTGCGCACATTAATAGTGATCATCTTCGACTTTATGCTAGTGCTGGTATTGTTAATAATTCAAATCCGTAGAACAAATGGCTTGAAGTTGAAAATAAGGTTGCAGGTTTACAAACATTGCTGAATGCCGAAATATTTTGTTGTAAAAAGTTTTTAATAAAAAATAATTTTTACCATTAATTTATTAAATTGGGATAAGAAAAATAACATAATTTCACTTAAAATTGGTATTATTTTATTTCTTATTTTTTTGAGTAATATATGTCGTTTATTTTAAACTGCCAATAGGCCGAAGTAATTTTGGAAGCATTAACACGACATGGATTGAGCCATGTTTGTATTGAACTAGGTTCTCGTTCTACCCTATTGACGTTAGCAGAAGGCAATGAATACTAAATTAATTTATCATACTCAATATGATGAACGTAAATTAGGTTATTTTGCTTTAGGTTTAGCGAAAGTTATTGTTAGCAAGCTGGTACCGGTTATTGTCACTTCTGGTAGATGCAATAGCTAATTTATATCCTGATTTAATAGAAGCAGGCTTAAAACCGGTAAAATATCATTTTTTTAACCGTTGATAGGCCGCCTGAATTAATTGATTATGGTGTTAATCAACCGATCAGATAAACTGGTATTTTTTTGATCATCCAGCACAAACATTAGTATTACCTAGTCCATCATAAGATGTTAGTGCGTAATATTTAGTGAGTATCATTAATACACTATGAATAATTTTTTACATGGTGTTTTGCATATCAATTGTCAATTTGCTGAACCTTTATATGGTAGCACGTCATTACAAATTGATTGGCAAGATTTATTGGATAATTGGTGGCAATCTTCTACACCATATTTGATAGAATCTAGATCCTGTTCGTTAGCATTAGCCAACGATTGGCATGTTTGTCGACAAAAAGGTTTTGTAATCGCGGGGAAAATATGACCTGATTAGGGAGAAAAAGTTGCCAAGTGGGTAGAAATACTAGGCTGGCCAATTATTAGTAATGTTTTATCACAAACTAAGAAACCATTACCATGCGCTGATCTCTGGTTATCCGTTACAGTAGTAAAAACAATTTGCAAAATGTACAGTTAGTCGTTCAGTTTAGTTCAATTTTAACCAGTATATGTTTATTGGAATGGCAAGCACAATGTCAACCAGAGAAATATTAGATTATTGATCGTATTCCTGATCGTTTAGATTCGACTAAACATCGTGGCAGGCGATTAGTCAGTTCAGTGTCTAATTAGTTAATTGCTCATTCTGCTATACCTGGCTTGCTATGGGCGAATTCATTAATAGAAATTATCTATAATGTTTATAGTAGTCTCAGTAAACAGCTTGTACAACAATTTTCAGAAGCCGCTATTGCTCCTCAACTTATACAATTATTACTGACAGACGGGCAAGTTTTTATTGGTAATAGCTTGATTATCAGATTAATTGATGTCCTTGTTTAATTACCACTGAGTTACCAATTTATAGCAATCGTGGAGTTACTGGGATTGATGGTTTGATTGCCACATTAGTGGATCTGCAAGCTGCTAATGTAAAACCCACGTTAGGGATCATCGGCGATGTTTCTATGCTTTATGACTTAAATAGTCTAAATTTATTACGTACTAGCGTGGCACCTATGGTGTTGATTGTGGTGAATAATGATAGTGGTCAGATATTCTCTATGCTACTACCTACTCCTGAAATGGAAAGAGAACGTTTTTATTGCATACCTCATCACCTACAATTTAAGCATGCAGCGGACAATGTTTAGTCTATCTTACGCCTCACCGTTAAATTGGCATCAGTTGAAAGATACCATTAACAATTATTGGCAACAGAGCGGTATAGTATTGATAATTGAATTGTTAGTGCCCGGTAATGAAGGCGTAAAACACTCAATCATCTGTTAAACAAACAATGAAATTATGATGCTATATACTTGGTGATACCAAGAAAATATGCTTGAATATAGTTAGTTTAGTTGCATTCCCTACTTAGAAATGGTAGGTGGATAGAGCTACCTATTATTGAATAATGCACTAATCATCCTTCACTGACAATTGATTTACTGGACATGATGGCGTTCATCTTACATTTAGTTAGCAAAAATTTTTACGTAACCGACTAATAAAACAAGCAATTATAGATAATTAAATTGATAGTTATTATTTATTTTGGTAATTGTTTGTAGGCAGAATTGTTATGTATTATAATTGTCAGTTTAATCACCCTAAATTAAAGGCATTGATTATTGAGAGGTTAATCCTGGTTTAAAATAGTCAACGAATCAGCTGATACGTTTAAAGCATGATTAATTTTTGACAAAAGGCTTTCAATATGAATTTATATTCATATCTAATCTGATTAGTGTTAGTAAGCTGTTTTTTTAGATTTATCTGCCAGTAACGATGACAATTAATTGCAGAGAGTGCTAATAATTGAGATAAGTATATTACTTATTTACTGAAATCGACTTCATTAGATTAATAACTTTTTAGTCAAAAAATTATTACAACGAAATTACTATTTCACCTATCCCCTCTGAATATAAGGAAAGGTTTTACGCTATCTCATAGTAATTCTTTTTACTATTTATTCAGATACCTAAGTCTGGAGATAATCCTCATCGTAATAATTTTGTTGCTTATGCCACAGCAATGGAGCACTTTTTAATATTTTCTTATGAAAGGAATTAAATATGTAATATCTAAATAAAGAACAACTTTGTTCTACGCTACAATGGTAAAATTATTAGATACCATTTAGAGATATTCTCTATCATAAAATCAAAGATGGAATTGCTAAATTACCATTAATCGTCTTCATGTCCGTAATGCGTTTCGGCCATAAACCGTTAAAGAGATGATCCAGGCATTATCTAATGCCTGTTACGATAACGCGATAGGTTGCATCATTATTAACCGGTTAAGGGAAAAGTCTTTTGTGCTGGCGGCGATCAAAAAATTCGTGGTGATTATCGTAGTTATCGAGATAATGATGGCGTCCATCACTTGAATATTTTAGATTTTCAACACCAAATTCGAACCAGTCCAAAACCGATTATCGCTATGATTTCTGGTTATGTAATCGATGGCGAGCATCTATTACATATGATGTATGATTTAACCATTGCTGCTAATAATGCCATATTTGGTCAGACAGAACTAAAGATTAGTTCGTTTGATAGTGGATGGGGAGCGTCTTACATGGAACGCATCGTTTGACAAAAACGCGTGAAATTTTGTTCTTATCTCGTCAATATAGCGCTAAGTCAACACTGGAGATGGGGGTTAGTAAATCAGGTTATCCTTTATGGAGAAATTAAGCGTGAAACAGTTGGTTGGTATCAAGAAATGCTAAAAAATAGGTGTCCAATAGGACTACGTTGTTTAAAAGCAGCTCTGAATGCGGATTGTGATGCTCAAGCAGGTTTACAAAAGTTAATCAGTAATGCAACTCTGTTATTCTATATGACCGAGGTATGTCAAAAAGGTAGAAATGCTTTCAATGAAAAACGGCAACCTGATTTTTTTACCTTTGAGCGTAATCAATAATGTGTAAGGCGATAATCTATCAATTTAGTATACCTATTGAATCAGGAATCATATTACGACAACAAAAATAAAAAATCCGTGATGGTTTTTATTTATTTACAGGAAAATAACTTCCAAGGTTGGGGTGAAATTTTACCTTTACCTGAATTTAGTGTTGAAACATTGGAAATAGCTAGAGAATCAATGCAAGCAGACTTATATGACTGGTTCCAGGTTGCAACAGTTAAAGAGTGCCATATTCCATCACTGGCTTTTAGGCTTAGTTGTGCGCAAGCTGAATTAATGGATGAGTTACCTGAAATAACCTATTATACAAAATCTCCTCTTTATACTGGTGATCTGGATGTGCTTATTTTACAATCAAACATTGATAGCAGTGAAAAAGTGACCAAGGTTAAGGTTGGTCTTTATGAGTCAATGAGGAATGGGATAGCAATTAATTTCCTACTTGATACCGTTCCTTCTTTGCGTTTACGTTTAGATGCTAATCAAAGTTGGAATTAATCAAAATCTACCGATTTTGTCAAGTACATTAATCCAGACAATTGCAGTAGAATTGATTTTATTAAAGAACCTTGTAAAATCACGCAAGACTCGTTAGTTTTTTACTAAACAGACGGGGATCGCTATCGCTTGGGATGAATGTGTCCGTGAGTCAGGTTTTCAACTTAAAAACAGCCAGGGATTAGTGCTATCATTATTAATCCTACCCTACTAGGTATATTAAATCGTTGTAAACAACTTATTGATGATGCTCGGGTTTTCGGATTAGATGCCGTAATTAGTTCTAGTCTTGAAAGTAGTTTGGTTTAACGTAATTAGCAAGAATGGCAAGTTGGTTAATATAGAAAACCGTTCCCGGTTTAGATACTCTGACTCTGTTTCAGGCTCAATTAGTTCGTCAATGGCCTAAAATTTATTGGCACTAATAGGATTAAATGAATTAGAATTAATATGGTAAAATAAACGATATTTAATGAATGGCCCTTGCTTTATTGGGCTTCAAAGTTTCCTGCTGATATTGCGTTGATAACCAAAAATAGACGATATAGTTGGCGGCAATTAGCGATAAAATTAACGGTATTGCCTATAATATTCACTCTTAGTTGCTTGCTCCCCAGAATATGAGTGTAGTGCTACATCTCATCTATACACCTAAAAAAAAAGATAACATCGTAAAATTTCGTTTAACATTTTCAGAAAATATTTCACATATACGTGCAAAATGAGCAGCCTTATAGCTTTTAAACGCTTTATGCTTAGGATGTTAGGCGTTTCTTACCTTATAACGAAAATTTCCCACTTCAGATAAGATCGAGATACAACAGGTTTTGGAATTCACGTGACTGCCAGCCAGACCGGTGAAAGAAAGAAAACCGTTTTTTCAGAAAAAATGACTAAAGCTTTCTGAGTAGACGGCGATTGTGTATCGTCGATAAACAATGGGGAATATGGCTGTGATCATTAGGTTATGTTGTAAAGATTTTTGCTTTGCTTGCAGAGCAATTTGTGGTTATCTTTATATTTCAATTGTTGTGGTTCAAACAATTTTCTACAGATGAAAAAATTCGATAAATAAATAACCTTACGCTATGAGTAATCTACTCAGCTATTCCTTTAATCAGCTGATGTAACTATTATATTTTGAATATAGAATTTTTTAGGAATTAATTTTCTAATTACCCCCTTTATTAGGCGATGGTGACTAATTTCATGCTTGTTAGCAAAGGTTTCGTATTATTTAAAATAGAAATAAATAAGCCAATCGGTTTTTTAGCTTGATGCCGGTAATCTTTTTACCACTAAATAATTGTACGCTAAACCAATTACTACACCGACCATATTATGGTTAATATAAATTACCTATTTTGGTCGTTTCTGACTAAAGTAAGCAAATAGTTTCATTAATACAGGTATCCTATCCCCTAAATTAAGCACATAGCTTGAGTTATTAATTTATTTGATTAGCTGACCTAATTCATGTTATTTAAAACATGGAAAGATACAGTAAATAGTACTGGACTAAAATTTTCTTTTTTTAATTTATTAAAATGGTTAATTTTAATTAAGGTGGTGTGTTTGATAAGGTTCCCTTGTTGCCATTGATTATCATTATCTTGACTAGATTTATCAACATGATAAATAGCTTTACCTGCATATGTATTTCTGCAATGTGTTGTTCAATGTTCTATTGCGTTTCGTAATCAATAACTGGATAATATTGGTCGCCAGCTTGCTAGGATTAGTGACACGGTATTCGGGAATTGCAACTTTTAACATGATTAACATGTGCATTCAGCGACCTCTTCTTCTTAGATATAAAGAATACGTAAAGCAGAAAATCATTGATTGGTGCTATCGAAGCCTGAAATGATAACATCATTAAATAACTTGCTCAGTCAGATGAGTTGAATTAATAATCATAGTGTTTAATGGGTTGTTTTTGAGTATTAGTAGAATTCACTGTTGTTGAGCATTGACTTCCTCCGCAAAATTACGGTAGATTAGTTTTGATACCTGGAGGTTGAACTGTTAAACATCACACCGTGCGTTCGTTGATTACTAATCAGTTTTTACCAACTTATTCGTCTTTACCGGGTAGTAAGTTGCTACACATCAAGGTGGTATACTGCTTACTGCAGTAACTTAATACCTAGCACATGGTATTAATCGATGTTTATTTTATTGGTTTATAACCAGTAAAAATTGCCAGTAAAAATTCCGCAGGTTAATGTAAACCAGTATCTCCAGTGAAGAATATGTTTCATTATTGAAATTTTACTGATCTATTTGGGGTAGTAATGCAAAAAATCGTTCGCTTCGTGCACTTCAGTAATAATACTTTAAAAGTTTTTCTAACTTCATGGATCAATAGCAGATTAAACACGAGAGTTGCCCTTTATCAGAGTAATCGTTTGTTACAAAATAGTAGTTATTTTAATGGAAGCGAAAAACTGTCCAGTGATTATTAGCATTAATGACAACTTCAAATGTATACATTACCTAAGTCATAATTGTTTCATGAAAATAGCCGACGGATATATCGCTATTATTAGTTTCCTGACTGAAATTTCATACTATAAATATGGTTTTCTGATTACTAAAAGTTTAACCTTATAAAAAAGATAGTAGTGAGTAGAGTTTGCGCTAGTATTTTCCTAATTGATTCTCGTTAGTCAGATTAATATCAATAACATTGAGGCGCTTTATTACCATATAGTACGAGAGGCAGTGGAATTTACGGCGAGTAAGGAAAATCCAGTTAGCTTTCTGTTTTAGAAGCACTTCTTACACTGGATTAATCACCAGTTCATCCAATGAAATATTATGATCAGCAATCCTATTGACAGATAAAGTATTTTGCAATATCCGCTAGGAAGCGTGACGTATCAGAATAAACAAACAAGGTTTAATGAATAGAATTGGCGTATAAATGTGTGACAGGGGTTAAATTTACTATTGGAAATGGAATTAATAATTTTCTGATAGAGGCCTTTCACTCATGCCATGTGAATATTGAAATTCATATTAATCCGGATAATAATTTTTATCCGCCATCTAATAAATACTGGCTAAGGTATGGCATTATTAAGTACTAAATTGTGGCAAATTAAATTAAGTACCAACAGCAGTTTACTGTACATAACCAAAATAACTGATATAAATATAGATTTTTCTGTTATTAACCAGATAATTTTCAAGATTCTCTATTTGCATGCTTTTAATTTCATTATCCTAATAAGTGCCTTTCACTAGTCGGGTTACCAAACGTGTTAACTTATATGGTACGCTAAATTGATAATTTTGTTGATAACATAGGAGCAATGATTTTATAGGCCTAAATTAAGAAAACCAATCCCATCCTCTCAGTCAGTCAGTTGCGACTCGATGAATAGTTTTTCCAGTAGATCAAAAGAAATTTCTAGCTTATCCGCTTCTTCAATATCAATATTAATATTAATGTTAATATCGTAATGATGTGCTTATGAAGTTAATATTAGCAGAGGAAGGTAAAGCTAAAATATAAACCACTTTCATTAAACTTAGCAATTTAATTAAAATGTCTGAGCTGGCATAAACATTTTTTGCTGTGCTATAAGCTATTCAAAATCACATTAATTGCTTATTGATAAGCAAGTATATAAGGTTTAGCATTTTTAGTAGTTAGGGTGGCTTAAATTAACATATTATAATAGTAGCTATTTTGGTCCGAATCATTATATAAACTATTGTCGCACAATCTTGTTCATGATAGCATTTCTAATGAGAGGTATAGTTGAGAATAAAATATCATGATAATAATCCTCCGTCATCATGCAATTATAACACCTAAAATCAGAGCTATTCTTAAATCTAGTCAAAGAACCTTTATCTACTTTAAATTAAGTATTGTGTATATTCGAATTTACCTTTATTAAAGGGTACTATTAAGATTATGTTGATGATCGGATATGTTAGTAAAGGTTGTTGGTAGAAATCCTTTATACTGTATAAAGGATTTTCGCTATAGAAGTTGCCATGAAAAAGCAAATAATCATAAAGATCAAAGAAACTTTTTCCTTATTCCCTACCAATATAAATCTGTATCTTATTAGTTAGCTTGGTGATAATTTGTTAGATGATTTCGATTCACGTATTGAAGCAACTTATTCCATTTTATCCTACTCATATTATTGCAATAAATATGTTATCCGATGCGATATTTATTATGATTATAGCGATATCGTTGCAAAATCCCTAATTACAAGAAAAGATTTAAGAATCTTACTGGGGTGAAGTTTTCTTGCAAAATTACATCACAAAATAAATAATTTATCTATCTTATGATAGATGTTGAATAGGTTACTTTACGGAAGTCAGCAAACAAGCAGGCGTTAATTTTAAAACAGTATTTAGATTGTCGTAATTACTTTTTCTTTAACAGCGGCACTTAAAATAAATGTATTAAATGGTATTATTGACATTGAAAAATATTTTTTCCTAAATCCTTTAAAAGGAAGTATTCTTTTCACATAAAAAACTAGAAACACGGGAGATAATGAGATAAAAAGGAAAGAATAAATTGCTCAGTCTTAATCAGAAAAGATCGATAAGGGGTTCATTGTAACCGATGAGATTCTTGAAGAGTTTAATATAGAGTGTTGTGGTTAGCTGTTTTCTTAAGCTTATCATAAATAAAGAACCCATTCTTTGCTAGAATGAAACTAAATAGTACGAAATATTTGCTAGCGAGCATCAAATTAATCATTGTTGCCTAATAATGTTAGGTAACTAGAGATTTATTGGTGAGAATTCCAGATTTAAAATGTGAATAGTTATATCAGTTAATTAAAAAGATAGTTGAGGTTAGTTATTAATAAATTTTCTGTACGATGATCAGACTATGTATTTTGTTATGATATTTCATGAATCTATTCTCCATCCTTAAATTAGATATCTTTAACATACAGAGTTATGCAGGCTAAATCCTATTAATCAGTTCTAGTTTGTTTGAACAAACGAGACCAGTTCAAATACTATGAAAGAGTGATTTTTTTAAGCCATAGTGATTTGCGAGGCAACTTCGTATCCTTACTGTTACCAAACCTGACTCAATGGGGTTGGGGTTCGCTGTTCTTATTTGCCTAGTTTTCTGATAGGAAGTCCGTATAATGCAACACATCTTTTCACTATTTCTCCAGCTTCTTCATGTCTACAGGATACTTTGCTAAAAATCTTGCTAACAAAAAATCAAGGGTTTATTAGCGGGGGATTTACTCATTTCTAGTTTATGGGATTTCATAGATGCTGATTTATCCAGCTAATTAATTTCATGAATGATTTCAACAATATAGAGATGATATGCCATAAAATCTACCCCACATGTATCTATAAAACTAGATATTACCTTGATCCATTAGATGAACTCATTCATAAGTGATACCATTATCTGATAGACACGGCTATTTAGGATAAACTCGAGCTATGCTGTACCAATATGCTTAACACTGTCTTATTAACGGACTACTTATGCCATCGTCTATAACGGTTATATGTCATACCGAACTCAATATAAAATGATATTAGCTATGTTGAGATTAAAGCCTAAGATTAAGAATCGCATCGGTAACAGAATATCCTTTAACAGCAGGTTATTGCTATCACTTTATATGAAGTATGTAAAAAACGTTGAAGAGTTGCTACTATGCCTGTTTTTTTTCCAATAGTAAATCTATAGAGAAATTAACTTTTGGTTATCATTAAATTTTTTATACTTCCCGTTCTATATGGATAAAGATCAAAGTTATTTCACCGCACATATTAATTGCAATTATTGTTGCATAATAGCAAAATTTCTCAAGTCATTTGATGTCTAATTTTTAGAAAATAGAAATTCTATCAACAAAAATTTGGCTAGAAAAGTAATCAAATTTGCTTCAACCTTAATTTAAGAAGTTAAGAAAAATCTTTAGTTGGCTATATAATAGATAAAACTAATTGAATCTAAAGGTATTGAAGTATATTCTGTTTTGCGCTGTTAATTAAAGTTTTTATCTAAAAAGCAGATTTTAACGATTTATTTAAATATTTCTGAGCTTGCAGAGGGGGTTGTTTTGGCGTTGAAAACGACAAAATTTTTTTAAAAATTAGAATAATCAATTAAATAAAGTTAAAATTGCGCGATTAACTACCATATCTCAGAATATGTGGTATGATTTTTTTGAATAATTCAGATTTGACTTTAAGTAAATCTTTTATATATTGAAATAGAATTTTTACTATCCAATACCTGATTGGGGTAATTTTGATTATTTAGCTAAATATATTGATGCAGATTGATCAAAAGCTTTTGAGAGGAATTGAAATGATGACTTTGCAATCTTCCCTCATATGCCATTAAATCGGCTCAATCATACCATTCTTTTGAGAATACTTCAGTGGGCTAAATCGGTATTCTATACCAAGTTCTTTATACATAAAAGAAACGGGAAAATTTTTATTTTCTGGTAGCTGAATGTTTTGTAAACTAAAAAGCTGCCTGTAAATTTTTGCTATTTTCTGTAAGTATATTATATGGATAGTCATGGTACATGCTCGTTTAAAATCACATAAGAATCACCGAATATTAGTCACTATGTCTTAACTTGTAAAGACAGATAAAAACCGATTGAGAGGCGAAATTTATACCTACAAAAAGATAACGTCATAAAATTTCGTTTAGTATTTGCAAAGATATTTTGCACTACGTGCAAATAAATAAGTTCGTAGTTTTTTTAAACGCTTTACGCTTCGGCTCATGGGTTTCCACTGCCTCATTTTACGTAAATTTTTCACATCCATAGTCTGCAGAAATAGCGATCCAAACCAGATTAAAATGCAATGGGTTCAGGAATTCGCATACGGGGAAAAATCATGCCAGAAAATCAGCAAAACAAAGAAAACTGTTTTTCGCAAGAAAACAACTATAACTTCTTATATGGGAGACAGCATCATCAGTAAACCATAGAGAACATGGACTTTAATCATCAAGATTATTTGATTTGCTCTTTAACAACAGTAAGTTTATATATACCATAACGTTTAGCCACAAAATATACGAGGCTATTTCTGGCCTGAAGAATATCTACAATTTTAGGTGTTGAGTTACCTAAGGATGGAGCTTCATCATTATTGGGTTTCGCCAAAAACTACATCTCTTTAATTAGCTATTTTGTTATAAACAGACCTGTGCAACGAGGATCTCTATGTAATAATCAGGAACCAAACAATTAGCTATTTTGTCAAACCCGTTAATTTGTTTAATTAAAAACCACCTAACGAATTCTTAATTCATCAAGAATGAATATTCAATAAATTCAAAAGATAGGTTGCTGAAAATTTTTTAAAAATCACTTCATTGCTAAATAAATATAACTATAAATTATAATAATTAAATTAGTATTTTTTTTAAAATATAACTTTTATTAAAAGTTTCAGGTTTAATCACTAAATATTAACTTAATTATTTTTATTTAAAATAAATAAAAAGTTCTGGATAAATGGTGCTTGATGGTTAGTTTTTTGGTAAAAATAAAATCAATTAAATAAAAATTAGTTGATAAATATATCTTCTGGAAGCTTAGTTAGAAGCATATTTAATTCACTCATTGAAGGATGATATATGCGTCTTTACAGACTTTTCATTAATTTTTATCTTAAAGTAGTTAAAAACAAACACAGCCTTGAATTACTATTCAAGTCGTGATGTTAAGAGCATTAATTGCAAAGTCTTTATTATCTTCGGTAAGATAAAGCGTTTTATTAAATTTATTATATTACTCCATAAAAGCAGTTTAAATTAATGAATTTACCCACAAATAGACTGAAAATAGGAATTTGGAGTTATCCTTATTTCTGGTATACGTTATTTCGGAGATGGTATCGGTTTATCTTGCTGATTGATTTCGTAAATAATTTCAACAATAGAGAGACGATATACTTTAAAAAACTACCACAGATATCCGAAAATTAGATATTAACCTTTAATCCTCTGCATGAGCTCATTCGTAATGGTGCCAGGTAGCTGTGATAGGAACTGTTGTTGAAGCGGAGCTAAAAGCCATGTTGGATAAAGATATTCAACGCCGTCTTTTTATCGACACGCGTACCTCCATGCTATCGTTCATAATGGTTATTTGCCACGTCGAGCTATGCAGATGGGTGTTGACGATATTAAGATTAAAATGACAACGTGATAGTATACTTTCATGGTATACTAATAATTGAAATTCTAATAAACGCCCATCATAACAAAAACTTTGTTTATAACATATTTTTTTTTCTTTAAGATTTATCGAAATTGCGCTTTAATACGAATT
Organism: Arsenophonus sp. NC-PE1-MAG3; assembly: GCA_052174455.1. Lineage (GTDB taxonomy): Bacteria > Pseudomonadota > Gammaproteobacteria > Enterobacterales > Enterobacteriaceae > Arsenophonus. Next base: position 207,435 of record JBQMRP010000071.1, read on the forward strand.
TAAATAACTGACTAATCCAATCTTATAACTGAGTTTAATTAAATATCAACGTATATACTATATTATTCGTGTTAATTCAGGATTTTTTTCCAGAAAACTGAGTATCAAGATTAAAATCAACCAAATCCCCATAATTAGGTCTTTCTAATCCTGTAGAATGCTTAATACGTAAAATTAAAAAGTCTTCAATAAAGCTATAAAACTTCTCTTCTTTATTAGAGAAGAAGTCGATAAAGTGTTGCTTCAGATACATCAGTCTAAGTTATAAACTTAGTTATGTTAATGCGCTGACTGCTGCCATAACTCGTTTTCAATATTTTCAAAAGTAACCTTACCTGCAAGATTTCTTCATGCTTGTTTTTTTCTTTCTTATCTCTTTTCTGTCATACCAAATAAGATCCTGATAAAACAACAAAACAGAACACGCATCTTTGTTTTTTATTATTATAAGGCAAAGAATTTAATAAATTTATAGTAGATTATAAATAACAAGATTATTATTGCATTGATAATAATCAATGGTCATCACTAGTACATTTATTGTTTAAAAATTTCATACCATCTTTAATTTAGATTAAACAATTGATATAAAAACTATTTGTTCTATACACTCACTAGGTTTAATAGTAAAGCTTATATCACACGAGTCCTAGATCGAAATCTTTAATTCACTTTGATAATAAAAATCAATTAAATTTCTCAATACAACACTATATATATGCCTAAATCTGAACGAAGAAGAATAAGTAAGTAAATTATTGATCTGCAATATGTACTGCTAATCCCGTAGGTTATAGCATAGTTTCATCTGGTTCCTATTGAATGGGTTAATCTAAGTTAGTAGATTCTTCTGTTTTAGAAGTTAGCAAAGGAATTTGTTTTTATTACACAATCGAGAACTTTAATGTCTATTTTTTTCTTTATAATGTTGAAGTATCTCATCGAGTAAACGGTAACTAAGAACTAATTTATGACTATGTGATAAATATATCTCTTTATCTTCCCAAAATAAATTCAGGGCATTGCTTTCTGAATTAAATCCATGATTAGCTAATGAAACATTATTTGCACAAATAAGATCCAGATTTTTTTTGATACGCTTGTTACGAGCATATTCTTCTATATTTTGTGTTTCTGCTGCAAACCCAACGACATAAGGACGATTTTTAGTTAATTTACCAACACTTGCCACAATATCGGGATTTTTTACCAATGTCAGGGTAATTTCATCTGCCTGTTTTTTAATTTTTTCTTTTGTAAACTCTTTTGGTCGATAATCAGTAACTGCGGCACATCCAATAAAAATTTCTTGTTTATCAATTATATTATGTACTTGACTATACATCTCCAAGGCGCTAACGACGTTAATACGTTTAACTCCTGCTGGTGTTGATAAATTAACTGGACCAGTAATAAGTGTTACATTAGCACCTCGCTCTGCAGCTGCTTGAGCTATCGCAAAACCCATTTTCCCTGAACTATGATTAGTTACAAAACGAGCAGGATCAATTTCTTCTTGTGTTGGGCCCGAAGTAATTACTAAATGCAGGTTTATCATATCTTGCTTATTCTGAAAACTATTCTCAGCTAACTCAACAATAACTAACGGATCTGACATTCGACCAGGACCAACACTCCCACAAGCTTGACTTCCTTCATTAGGCCCCCAAATTAAAATATGACGCTTTTTAAGTATTGCAATATTTTGCTGGGTAATATTAGCGAGATACATTTGTTGATTCATTGCCGGCACAGCAGCTATTTTTGCTTTTGAAGCTAAACAGACCGTTGTTAATAGATCATTAGCCATACCAACAGATAAACGAGCAAGCAAATCTGCAGTTGCTGGCGCTAAAATAATTAAATCTGCCCACTTTGCTAATTCAATATGACCCATTGCAGCCTCTGCGCTAGGATCCAATGAATCATTAGCAACTGGATAGTCAGAAACAGCCTGTAGTGTCAACGGTGTAATGAAAGATTTAGCGGCATTCGTCATTACTACACGTACAATTGCACCATGATCACGTAAACGACGAACTAATTCTGGTGTTTTATAAGCAGCAATACCACCACTAACGCCAAGTAGAATATGTTTACCTGTAAGGTATGCCATCATATATATCCAAATTCAAATGATGAGTTTACTAATATTACTATAAGTTGAAGTTTAAATGAGAATATTAGGGTATGTTATTAAAAGTTTTTGCTTTTTCTAGTAAAGCAATTTTTAGTACGTCTGTATATTTTAATTGTTGTGCTTTTAAGCAATCTTCTTCAGTCCATACAATTTAGTAAATAAAACGACCTCTTTATCATGGAATCTACTTAGCCATCATTTTAATCGGCTGATATAACTGTTCATATTTTAAATGTGGAATTTCTTAGCAATAATTCTTTAATTAAAAAACCTTATTAGACGATGGTGCATAATTTTATGCTCGCTAGCAAAGGTTCGTAGCATTTAGCCTCATCCAAGCTAAGAATGGACTCTTTATCGATGATCAGTTTAAGAAAATAGCTAATACAGTCTGAATAAAACTCTCTAAGAATCTCATCGCTCATATGACTCTCTTAATCTCGGACGATTAAGATCACAATTTATTCTTTCTTTTTATCTTCTACTTTTTTACGTTTTCTAAGTTTTCTATGTGGAATATAACGCTTCTCTTTAAATAAATAAGAAAAAATATTTCGTTGGCTTCAATGATACTTATTTAGGTATTTATTAGCTATCATCGCTAATACAAGAAAGCAATGACATCCATATAAACACTGTTTTTAAATCAATACCTCTTTATTTCCTTGAGTTCCGTAAAATCAAGCTATTTAAGATACATTGCAGATAACTAAACTATTTATCATTGTGATATAGTGTTAGCAACAGACTTTCAGTAAAATTATTAATTTTTTTTGCAATTGCAAATTTTCAACAATACTCCTAACTATAATAAATATGTTTCCAACGGATAATATGTTTATTGTAACAATATGGGTAGGATAAAATGGAATGAGTTACTCAATGTATGAATTCACATTATCTAATAGATTGTCATTTAGCCAAACTAATGAGATGCTGCTTTATGTTAGAATGAAGTAAGAAAAGTCTCTTATTTATATGGATATTTGCTTTTTATGCTAACCTCTAGCTAAAATCTTTTATATAGTATATGAATTTCTACAACAACCTTTCCTAGTATAGCCAAAGAATATCATTAATTTTTATCTATAAAAACTTTTTTGCAAAATTCTATGTAATTATGATTGAAATTTATTTCATATTTTGGTATAATATAATATATAAAATATAGGTGGTAGAAATAGGAAAAATATATAGACAAAATAAATTATGCATTCAATCTAAAAAAAGCTTTTAGCTTAAAAGCTATTATCTTTAAGTAATAAAGAACAAAGAACTTTTGGTCATTGTATACGCACAGGTTTACCTGTGTTTCCAATTATAATATTGGAAGAACTTTTATTAAAGGAAGTTAGTTCTCTTCACAAATTATCAATTGCTAATTATTAACAATTTTAACGCATAAGTGGATTAATAGTTTTTAACTATTTAGAATAATAAAAGATTGATCAAGTTTCTAAACGATTTTTTATATAATAACTTTTAATTAAAATATTCTAAGAAGAGAGAAGCTCTAGCATTTAAAATATCTATTCAATTTTTATTTTGGATAAAAATAAATCTTTATTGTTTTTTTCTTAAGCAATAAAAATGGAATTATCAGTTATAAAGAAACGTTTAAAGGCATCATAAATTGAGTAAAAGTACATCAAAAGAGAAATTTTAAGGAAAGTTATTAGTATTAAAGTAAATGCAATAGCCATTAATTGTTCGAGTTATTAGTAAATCTGTGCGGCAGTCAGTCAGGTTAAATTTCATTTTGATTATTCATGAATCTGTTCTCAATCCTTAAATTGGACCTTGTTTACCACTATGATCAGCAGGTAAATCCTATTACTCGGGTTCCTGGTTTTTAAGCAGGCGGGACAGGGTAGCTTAAATAGCATTAAAGAGTTATTTTTTTGAACTACAGAAGTTCATGCTTCAACTTCGTAATCTCAATTCCGCAAAAGCTGATTCAATCAGATTCATTGTTTTTATTGATTAGGAGCTGCATACAGTACTCTGACGGGAAGCTATAGTATAGGGATCACAGCTATTCTTCTCGATATTTCCACAGTATCTTCATTTCTGCAAAAATTTCGCTGAAAAACCCTTACCACAAAATATCAAGAGATTTGTTAGCGGCATCAGGGCTAACTGCTAAATAGATCTCCTTCCTGCAGCTTGCCCCTTAATTTTTGATTGCATGCTTTTGCCAACTGAAAGCGGAACATTAGCTATTTTGTGTATCTAATGGTGTTAGTGCTACATGTGCAGGAATATTTTGCCATTGTATTTTAAAAAAAAATCAGCACTGTCTTCCTTAGCAACCATGAAAGATGCAGTTAAGCTCCATCCGTTTGCAGGCTATTAAAAAGTTCAGCTAAGTTTCTTTTTGACTCTTGATAAGTATCTTTAATGACAATTGCTCTTCCTTTATGTCTATCCTCAGTTCCGCCGATAATAATCAGTAGAAGTAAAGACGATCATCTTGCTTGAAGGTATATGGTATTCTGCCAGACAAGAAAAATTAACCCGTATGGCTTAAGTTACACAACTACCATTTGTTTATGTTCTTTAACCATTGCTGTTTTAGTCTATTGATGTATCTCCGGCAGGGAGAAGAGCCTCATGTGTTTTTTCACCAAGAAACCATAGAGATTTGTGAAAATCATCGGTAGATATGTGCTTTACTAAGGTATATGGCTTATAGTAGTAATTCTTTTCTGCTTTTAATATACGCTTTAGACAGGGTAGAAGTAATGAGCCAATAAAACATATTTTGTTGTTGCTGTGATCTTTTTACCTTAGGCACTTTAATCTCAACATCACAAATATTTGTTTTTTATAGATTTGCTGTGATGAATAACCCTTACAGTCTAGGGTATTTATCGCTAGTCAACAAGGTAGTGTTTACATGTTTTTCGCAGCATGGTTTAAATCTCGTCCTAAACAATGGCGCCTACCTAGTTTGGCCTGGCGAAATTACAAATGAGTTCATACAAAAGACCCATAATAATATCTGATTTTGCGATATCTCCCTTTTATAGATGAATTTTTTATAAGATATAATCTTCCTATTGTCGGCATTATTTATCAAATCAATCTACAGGTATGTCATTATCTCCAAAAATCCAATACACCAGAAATTATCATAACTAATTATTCTAGCATATATAATCATTAATTATGTAATTGATATCCCAGTTTAGGAGATGAAATTATTACTGAAAATTGCTAATACTTACCGTGTTTAATAGATATAAATGGTTTGATTATTTTGGGCATTTATGAAATGCCTTTTGTTTATCAAACTTGGCTTATACACTCTAATATGATATATTTAGTAATAAATAGCAACTTTATTAGTTTTTGTCTTGAATGAAAGAGGTAGAGACTGTATTACCCATAGATTTTAAGATCTAGAAGTTGAGTTTGACAAGAAGAGACTATCTCAGTGAGATTACTGAAGTTAATTTATTTCTTATTTTAAGAAAATTTGCTAAAATAGGTTCTTAAATTTAATGAAGCAGTAATTCCTGATATAAAGCCTGATCTGATCAAATTTATGGAGAAATAGGTATGTCACAAGTATGTCAAGTTACTGGTAAGCATCCGATGAGTGGTAATAATCGTTCACACGCAATGAATGCAACTAGACGCCGTTTTTTGCCAAACCTGCACTATCATCGTTTCTGGGTTGAGTCTGAGAAGCGTTTTGTAAAGCTTCGTGTCTCAGCAAAAGGTATGCGTATAATCGATAAAAAAGGGATTGACACAGTTATTGCTGAACTGCGCATTCGTGGTAAGAAATGTTAAGGAGATAAAGAATGGCTAAAGGTATTCGCGATAAAATTAAACTAATTTCTTCTGAAGGTACAGGTCACTTCTATACTACAACGAAAAATAAACGTTCTATGCCTGAAAAATTAGAAATGAAAAAATTTGATCCAGTTGTTCGTAAGCATGTTCTTTATAAAGAAGCTAAAATTAAATAACTTTTTAATAAAAATAAAAGGAAGCTATAAGGTTTATATACAGTGTCATATGCTGTATAAGAGATAGCTTTATAGTATATAAAGTTTATTATTGCCATTTAATGGCAATGACTCTATATGTCTATTATTTGATGAATTTACATCTTACTTTTAATATATTATTGGTTTTTAACCAAGATGGAGAAACCATTAATAACATAAAATATGAGTTATCAACAAATCTTCTGTATAACGATTAGGTTACGTTCTACATAATTCTTTCTAAATCTGATCTCCATCTTTAAATTGAGCGTTTATTATCACCAGGATCAATCAGAAGCCAAATACTCTTGGCTAGCTCCATTTTCTTTAATTGCTTCAGGGAATACTTCTTTGCTGAAATCTTCGCTAACAAAATATCAAAAGTTTTATTATTAATATCAGGCCTATCTGATAGCTAGAGCTCCCGTATTTTAAGCCTTAACTTTTTGTCGCGTCTTTTAGAAGTGAAGATGACACATTAGCTATTTTATATACTAAATATCGTTAGTGTTGCGTCTCTGGAAAGATTTTTCCTATGACATTCTAAAAATTAATGACACCATTTCCCGTACCAAGTCCAGGAAATGCGGTTAATCTCCGCGCTTGCATTCCATTGAGAAGTTCAGTTCAGCTCATTTTTAACTTTCGATAAGCATCCCCAACTGCAATGAGCTCCTTACAATTTATACAGCGTCGCCAATATAATGAAGCAGTAGATAAAACGATCGATCAGCTTGCCTGACAGAACGCTATATACCATCAGCAGAGAAATAAACATAGCGGTATCGCTTAATCGCGCATGCACTATTTCCTGTTCTCTTCAAGTTATTACTGTTTTAATCTGCTGATGGTATCTAGCAGAAAGATCATGTACTTTTTCACTCAAAAAACCTAGAAATTTCTGAAAATCACCAGTAGCTGCACCTTATAGGTTACAGCTATGGTAGCAACTCTTAGGCGCTTTAGCAGGATTCAAATAAAGTAGTATCAAATGAGCTCTTAAAACATATTTTGTTATCGCTGTGCGATCCTCTTTTAATCTTAGGCGCTTTAATATCAAAATGCTAATATCAGTCTGTATAGTTCGCTGTAGAAAAACCATTACGGGTGACGGCATAACCCCATCAACAAGGTGGCGTTCAACACGTTATCGTAACATGGCTTTGATTTCTTCCTCAACAAAGGTGGTATCAGATACCTGGCAGCATTACAGATGAGTTTATGAAAGGGATTATGGTAATATCTGCTTTTATGAATATCTCTATGGTAGATTTTTCATAGCATATAATCTCTCTGTTATTGAAATGATCAATGAAATCAATTAGGCAGTATACACGTTCCCTATATCTCCAAAATTATATGTATCAGAGATACCATACTATTTATTAAATTATATAAATAGGAAAAATTATATTTTTTTTGAATATTTCAATTAGAGTAATTTCTTAGTAAAATTTTATCAATTGGCTAAATAAATCAAACGTTTTTATTTTTAATGTAGTTATAAGATTATTTTTAGCAAATATTATTGGTATAAATATCCTATCCTGTTAGGAAGGATTTTAGCTAGAGGTTGCTATCAAAAAGAAAACAGTCATACAGATCAAAGCGACTCTTTTCTTTTTTTCATCCTAACATAAAGTTGTATTTATTAGTTTGTTCAGTAACAATCTATCAGATGATGTCGATCTATGTATTGAAATAACTCACTTAATTTCATCCTGCTAATATTGTTACAGTGAATATGGTAACCGTTTGCATTTGTTTTAGGGTTACAGCGATATCATTGCAAAATTGCCAATTGTAGGAAAACATTTAATATTCTTAATAAATGTCTTTTAGCGAAACTACATTTTAAGAATAAATAGTTTAGTTATCTTAATGTATGTTTAATAACATAACTTTACGAAAATCAGTAAAAACAAATAGGCATTAATTTTTAAAACAGCGTTTAGATGGTGTCTTTGTTTCCTTGGTTCAGTGATAACAGCCAACTTAAATGTATTAAGTAGGTATTTGTTGAAGTTAATGAAACATTTCCTTAAATCCTTTAAAATAGAATTGTTGTATGTGACATATAGTAAATCTAAAAATAAGAGAGAGGAGGAGATAAAAGAAAAAAACGAATCGCGCTCTTAATTGCCGATATCGACAGGGTCACGTGAGCGATGAGATTCTTAAAAAGTTTAATGCAGAGTATATTAGCCGTTTTCTTTAGTTGATAATTAATAAAGAGTCCATCCTTTATTTGGATGGAGTTAAATGGTACAAAGTCTTTGTTAGTGAGTATGAAATTATCAATAATAACTTAATAATGTTGGATAATCAGGTAGTTATTAGTAAATAATTTCATGTTAAAAACGTAAAAAGTTATATCAGTTAATTAAAAGGATAGTTGAATAGATCCATGGTGTAAGGTCTTTTGTTTACCAAGTTATCTGGGCTAGAGAAGATTATTTGAAATCAGTAATAATTGAAATACAGACGTGTACCTATAAATTGCTCTATGAGCAAAGCAACAACCTTGTCAACGTAGTTATAAATCTATGTCACTTTTTAAATTACTTAATCTAATGAAGCAAACGATTACAGCTCACAGGAAGCGATATTTTAATGCTAATAGCGTTAGCGCTTATATAAAAATCTACTGATTTAAATTTTTCTGTATGTTATATGGAAGTCTTACTAAGATAGTAAGAGAATAAGGATGCATACTGTTTTTCTATAACTATTATAAATTTTATTAAAGATGCAGAGAAAAAAGAGAAGTTTGCTAATTAAATGTCTACTTTTAAGTAAAATTTACCAAATATACTTGGTGAGTTAGAGTAAAAGATAACATTTTAAATGTTAATTTTTATAGTCAACTTTCCACAAAAACTTTTAAGAATGAAATAACCCGGAAGAATGGGTTATTTCATAAATAAATAATTTTTTAAAGATGCTACGATTGCAAAGTTACCTCTGTATAATTACCTTGAATCTCGATTTCAACTCGACGATCTGGTGCTAAGCAATTAATTAATACTTGACGAGATTTTACATTATTACAAGTGCTGCCAGTTACTGAATTTTCTTCTCCGCGGCCTTGTGAGCTAATTACATTCCTTGGAATACCTTTAAAAATTAAATAACTCATAACTTCATGTGCGCGTTTATGAGATAAAGGTTTATTGTAAGATGGTGAACCAATACGGTCGGTATAACCAAGAACCATAACATGACCTTGAATTGGATCAAGATTAGTTAGTTCGCTATATAACTTATCAAGTTTAACTTTACCTGCTGGTTTCAGGGTATAATTATTAAACTTAAATAAAACGTCAGAATGTAAAGTGAAATGTTTGTTTTTAATTGGTACTGCTACAGATGCTGGTACAATCATAGGCGCTATGTCTTGATTGAATCGATAGGTAATACCAAGGCTCAGTACTCCATTATCTGGGCAAATGGACAGTAAATCTTTATCACCAATATAATTTACCCATTGATAATCTAAACGAGTTACCCATTCTTGGGTAATAGCATATTCAAGTCCTAGCGCATAAATTGGAGAAACACTAGAATCATGCTCTTTAAAAGAGGCTTGATTATCTACATTTGCTTTTCCTTCAGTAGGCCATACCATACTACCGAGACGAGTATAAATATTTAATTCGTCTGTAAGTGGATAGCTTAGGCGAGCGGTTAATTGAACACCCATCGATTTCAGGTTGCCATTATTTGATTGACCAGAATATCTCATTCTACCAAACCAGTCATAACCTAATTCGAAACCAAGATATTGGTTATGTTGATAACCAAGATAAAGACCAGTGCTTATTTTATCCCGCTTAGTTTTGACACTGCCAACACTTTCACCATAAGGATGAAAGACGGTATCTTCAAAATGTGACCAACCTAATTTAGCACCAGTATACCAGGTATTATCTTTGGGTGCCGCCTGAGCTGCAGTTGCGAAAATTGCCACTACGATAGCTATTTTTTTCATTTTACGCCTCGTTATCATCCAATATAGGGGTTTTAGCTTCTTTAGATTTTTTATAAGCCGTATGGTTTAAAGTGCTTCTTAAATTATTATGCTCTACTATCTTTGTCTTTACTTTCTTTGTCTAAGAGATCATTTAAATAAAAAAGTAGAATAAAAGCGCTACTTTTAGATTGTAAAGGTAGCAACGAACTTCAAAAGTTACAAGTATAGGAAATAATCCTAATCTAGACTAGTGATAATATTAGAATAAATTTTTATCTAGGTAGAATACTCGTTCCTGCAAGCGTAATTTTTATTTTTAAGCAATAACAAAGCTAATTTTGTTTTCTATCTTTGTTACATATTCTAAATTCTGTACATGATTGTGATAAAGTCAGTAATCAAGCTAAGACAATACTATAGTTACCGCTAGATAATGTTTTTCATGAATAAATACTTATTTATTAGCTTAGTGAATTTATTTGTACTTAATATAGTGATATATTGCTTATTAGGATTAAAAAGTGTCACCATTTCCGGTGACTGGAGTAATTTAAATTTGCAGAGAGTTCATTATCAATCATGAAATATTCAGGCGGAATTGGTGATTAATTTCAAGTTGTAGTGAGTGGTAATATGATTTATATTTTTAAGTTCTAATATGGCTTAGGAATTTTTAATTTTCTTTCTACATTAACCCTAGCCTATTGTTTGATGTCTAGATTGTATTTAGAAGATGTATTATAGCGTTGATTGGACTCTAATCCATTTTATTAATTTTAGTTTTAATTATGTGTATAGATTGTATCTGGTAGTTTAAGACGTAAACAGGAAAATCATTATTGAATGACATATGCTTAGATATTAAAAGAGTTTAGGTTAGAAGATTATGAGATTTATAACTTAAGTTATAACCTTGAAGTGATATGTGGTGAAGAAACGATAAAATGTAAAATTTATAGTATTACACTATCACTATTGATAGTGTTTAATGAATTAAAAAATTTTCAGGATTATAAAGAAAATTGATATCTACTATTTTAGTAGTAAGGTTTGGATTTATCTTTAAATACGTTCAGTAGATGGTTTTGTGGAATTAAAAGTAGTTTTTTGATAAAACGAGATGGAAAAAGTAAATAAAATTTTCTAATTAGATCAATTTTGTCCATGATAAAGAGAATCTAATCTAAAATTAGATGATGGTTATTTTTAGCTGCACGTTCAAAAGAAGAAAGAATCTCAGATTTTGCCGCATTAATATTTTTCCAACCTTCTATTTTTACCCATCTTCCTTGTTCTAAATTTTTATAATGTTCAAAGAAATATTTAATTTGAGCACGTAATAATTCAGGTAAATCGTTAATGTCTTTAACGTGATCATATTCTTTAGTTAATTTAGAATGAGGAACCGCAATCAATTTTGCATCTTCACCAGATTCATCGGTCATTTTTAATACACCAATTGGGCGACAACGGATTACTACACCTGGCTGTAACGGATAAGGTGTTGGAACTAAAACATCAACAGGATCGCCATCTAGAGCGAGAGTATGATTGATGTAACCATAATTACAGGGATAAAATATAGTAGTAGATATAAAACGGTCGACAAAGATTGCGCCGGAATTTTTATCTACTTCATATTTTATCGGATCTGCATTCGCAGGAATTTCTATGATGACATAGAAATCTTCGGGCAGTTTTTTTCCTGCCGGTACATTATTTAGACTCATAAAAATCTCCTTTATTTAAAGCTAAAAATTGAGTGGAGTTATTATAGCCGCAAATAAAAGAAAACTCACTATTAGATAGACTTTTATTATAAGAAAAGCTTAATTGTTACTTATCGAAAGTAGGTATGGTTTTTTTGAATAATTCAGGTTTAACTTTGAACTAATTTTTTATAGACGCAATGAATTTTTACTACTAATACTAATTTTAAGTAATTTCTGATTATACAGCAAGCATATAGATGTAGAGTAATTTTCAAGCTTTTGATCATCATTAAAATGATGATTTTTCAGCTTATTTTCTATAATATTCTCATTATATTTTTCAACCATACCATTTATTTGAGGATGTATATTCAGGATAAAATTGGTATGCTAACCAAGCTTTGTATAGAAACAGTCGAATGTATCTTCTCCAGTAGCTAATTATTTTAGAGACCAAAATATGGTCTGTAAATTCTTTGTTGTTGTTTATAAATGCAGGATAGATAGTTATCGATTCGAAATTATTAGGAAATCTGTTGTATAACCAGTCAGGATCTTCTTCAATCTAATCCTTCATGAATCTCTTCTTCATCCTTAAAATTTAACGTTGTTTACCACTAGTGTCAGCAGATTAACTCCATTGGACAATTCGGTTTCAGCTTTTCTGAGCAGACGGCAGCAGCTTAAATACTATTAAAAGAATTGTTCTTCTCGAACTATAGTGCTTCGCGCGTCAACTTCATATCCCTCACTGTCAATAAAGGAGTTGTACTTATTTTAGTGTATAGATTTTCGAAGATACTGACAGATCCTGTTGATTAATTTTATAAATTATTACAATAATAGAGAGATGATATGCCATGAAAATCTTACCCTCTACAAGTATATGCGAAACAAAATATTACCTTGTAATCCTTTGCATGAACGCATAGATAATAGTGTCAGTAAGCTCATAGACACCACTGTTAAGGCGGAGCTCGAAGACATATTCTAGATAAAATGTAAACACTATTTATCAACGAGCGTCATGGCTGTCATCTGTAACAATTATGTGCCACAGCGAACCCATGTAGGCTGGTATTAGCAATATTGAGATTAAAAGTATCGAAAATTAAAGAAATCGTAACAACAACGAAATATGCTTACAGCTCATTGCTACTGTCTTATCTGAAGCGTGTAAAAGCAGTAAAGAGTTGCTACTATGGGTCGTATACCCGGCCAAGTATATCCATCGGTGATTTTTACGAACCCCTTGATCCGCTTCTCAACAAAAAATCACATACTCTCTGGAAGTACCACTTATCAGTAGACTGAAACAGAAATAGCTTGAATAGTATAGAAAATAGTAACTCTGCTATTTAAGCGATATATACTATCTTTAATTCTTTGTGACGATAAGGTATGATGCCCCGCCTGTTAGGCAAGCTGATCGCTTTTACCATCTGGTTAAAGTGGCAACGGGGGGAGGAACTTCCCGTATGGATATAAGAAGATCGTTACAGTAGAAAATGGTTATTAAAAATCAGAAGCAAACTGATCTAATATTCTTGATGAGCCTGTGAGCACGTTTACTTAAACATGCCTCAAAGATTCGCTACGGAAGATGGGGTGTCCTTAGTTTTAGAATGTAATAGCAAATTTCCGAGCATGTAGCGCCAATGACATTAACTACATAAAATAGCTAATATACTAGCTTCACTCCTAAAGAGATAGAGTCGAAAGTTGAAGGCTGATCTGCGTGAGGAAGCTATAAGTTAGGAAAGAATCACGATGCGGTTAATAAATCCTTTGATGGTTTGTTAGCAAGGTTTTAACGTATCCTGCAGCAATTGAAGAAGTTGTAAAAAGATCAAGAATAATTGTTAGTATTCTACGACTTACGTCAGCGCACTGGGCATAAATAAAAACAAGGAATCTAATTTGAATATCGGTTTTTACGCAATAGTATAAGGCTATGAAGCTGATACACCCTAAGCATTGTGGTTTGAGAAAAAACATTTTAATGGCATTTAAACTGTACTGTCTACTAAAAAACTGAAACTGACTAAATGGATTTATGATCTTGTACTGATACTGGTGCTAAACAATATTCAATTTAAGGATGCAAAATATATTCATGAAGCATAAGAGTGAATCATAGCCCGATCATCATATGGTAGATCTATTAATAACTCCATCCCTTATGAGCAGTAATATTCAGAATTAATTTATTTTAATTATTATAAAAATTAGATGATGAAGGTGGTTTTAAAGAGGGGCATACGATTTGACTGACGATACTTTAATCTATCATTTTAAAATGCGTAGATCTCTACCAGAAGTCATGATATCTGCATTGAAAAGATTAGAAGAAGATTTTAAAACAACTCTTTTACATGTTCGTGATATAATTAAAAATTAATTTGATAGAAATAATAAAGTGACATAGTAAACTGTTTTTCATTTTAAAATGATTATCACAGATTTTAATTCTTGATACGTTAATAGAAGTTAGATTCTACCATAATTCATGGATAATTGAGTTAAATAGTTATAAATGCTGTTTACCAGTTTGTAGATAAACAGTGTAAACATTACATTGTGAAATTTTAATCGAGAGGCGCGTTAGAGAGTTTGATTTAGATTCAAGAAGAACATAATTTTATCTTGTCTTTAATATGAAGCAAAGTTATCAGTTCTTGCTACTTTATTTTTCGACGCGTAAACTGTATTGAATACAGAAGTTTTTGTACGCAATATTCCCGATTGTTGGAGGAAAATAATATGATGTTGATAACTTATTACAGTTGGAATAAGTAGGATGATTAATTGGACAAATATATTAAATAGAATAAGTTGGTATCAGCACGATTTTTTGCCAACTATTGGAATTAATGAATATTTAATTACTCCTAATAATATTTTAACTAATACTCTTTCCTTCCTAGCCAAGGAAGGGCGGAGTTTTCTATTAGTTATTGATGAGCTTATTGTTGAAGTAAAAACGTTTGTTATACAACCGTATCGTTATCTTCAATTTACAGGATGATTGTCATTCTGCTAATATTTATAGCGAGATGGTCCTTTTATTTGTCAACTTTAATTATTTTTTTAATGGGATACAATACAAGATTTGTAGATGGTTTTAAACGGCTAACATTTGGAATAAACGAATTTAAATTAAATATTATTAGAACGTTATTTTTATAATAACTATTCTTACGGAATACAATATGAGTTTTTAATAATTAAAATTTAATTTTTTTAATTAATTTTTCATAAACTGCAATGGAATTTTACTACCCAATATTGATTGGGGGTAATGCCTAATTATATAACAAAACATATTGATGCAAGATGTGATCAAAACGTTTGATTAGAATTGAAATAATGACTTTGCAACTCACTTCAGTGGACTCATTAAATCGCTCAATCATGATATTTGCTTGAGGATGGTTTGGCAGATTAAGTCAGTATTCTATTATATCAAGCTCTGTATATATATAATAGTCGAATTCTATTTTCAGTGTCTGAATATTTTTGTAAATTAAAAAGGTGATCTATAAGTTCTTTGTAATTATTTATAAGTACCCGATGGATAGAGATTGACATGCTTGGTTAAGATCAAGTAAGAAGAGTCGAGGATTGACTGCAATCTTAGACTTATAAAGACAGATAAAATCCATCAAGTATCCCAATCTATGCCTATAAAAATAACGTCATGAAGTTTTCTTTTGCATGTCTGAAGATATTCATATCTACGTGTAGATAAGCGTGACTCGTAGGTTTTAAATGCTTTATTCTTCGATTTCGTGTTTTTTCTCATTATTACTCAATTCTTCTTTTAAGTTTATGTAAACATAAACAGTAATTTTAAGCTAGATAGAGATCAAGTATAGAATTCAGGAATTTGTATGGCCCCACCCTATCAGAAAATTTGGAGAGGAAGAAAAAATTTTTGCAGGAAAACACTAGGAATTCCTGAGAGGACAAAGCGCGTCGTTGGCAAATGATAGGAAATATGGTTCTGATCATTAACAACATCTTGTTTACACCCTTAATAATGGTGAGTTTTGATATATTATAACGGTTAGTCAAATATACGTAGTCTCTTTGATTGCCTGAAGAAGTGGGACCTAATTTTAGATTTTGTAGTTCCCTAATGATGAAGGTTAAGCCTAATCATCATTATATATTACTTTTTCAACTATATCATCAGTAGCCATCTGACCATGAATCATGGATATACGACAGAGTGTTTATATAATAATTCGGAACTAAATAAATATTTATAACATGAAAATTATCACTAATTTAAAATAAAATAGCTCTCAGGATACGTGTTGTAATAAAATGAATTGATACTCTGTCAAGATATTTTTATTATTTAAGTGTAAAACTATGTTTTTACCGGTAGTGAGTGTTAATGGTAAATGGCTAAAAAGAGAAAAGATTTTTTTCTGGTTAAGATTAGGCTCTAAAAATGAAGCGAAAAAGAGACAGAGTAACAATTTGAATCGAGAATAAAAGACAATGCTGAAGAGGCTAACCGGATGTAATTAGAGACATTGCTTTAGTTTAGAAAAGCTGAAAATGTGCAACTTCAAGTAGCAGAAAAAGAAAATGCTTAATGCCAAACAGGAGATATTAAAGTCTTAGAAATTATTTCATTAGTAAACAGACAACCACTTTGCAAAAATAGATAATAGGAAAAAGTACAGTTGATACAACAGACAAAAAAACTGGCAAAAGAGAATTTCTTTGTACGGTTAAGACAGGGATTATTAAAAACTCAGCAAAATATGGGTGTAGGTCTTATTAGCTTTTTTCGTGGTAAAAAAATTGATGATGAGCTATTTGATGAGCTAGAAGAACAATTATTAGTTGCTGATGTAGGGCTAGAAACAACCAGAAAAATTATAGATAGTCTAACTGTTCAAGTTAATCGTAAAGAGTTGAATAATGCTGCTATACTTTATAGCAAGTTGCGCGAAGAGATGGCAAAAATCTTATATGATGTTAATAAGCCATTGGTTATAGAAAACAAACTACCTTATGTAATATTAATGGTTGGCATTAATGGGGTTGGTAAAACCACTACAATTGGAAAATTAGCTCACCAATATCAGATAAAAGGTAAATCGGTAATGTTAGCGGCTGGAGATACATTTAGGGCAGCAGCGATTGAACAATTACAAGCTTGGGGAAAGTATAACAATATTCCCGTTCTTGCTCAGCATACTGGCGCAGATCCTGCTTCAGTTATTTTTAATGCTATTCACTCAGCAAAAGCGAAGGAAATTGACGTATTGATTGCAGATACTGCTGGACGATTGCAAAACAAAGCGAATTTAATGAAAGAATTAAAAAAAATTGTTAGAGTTATGGAAAAACTTGATCAACAAGCACCTCATGAGGTGATGCTAATATTAGATGCAAGTTCTGGTCAAAATGCAATTAATCAAGTTAAAATTTTTCATGAGGCAGTGAGTTTAACTGGTATTATTTTAACTAAATTTGATGGTACAGCTAAAGGTGGAGTAATTTTTGCTATTGCTGATCAGTTTAAGATCCCAATTCGTTATATCGGGATTGGTGAAGGTGTTGATGATCTTCAGCCATTTGTAGCTAATGATTTCATTGAGTCGCTTTTTATTCGAGAATATTAAAATCAATGATTCGTTTTGAACATGTCAGTAAAGCTTATCGTGGTGGCAAGCAAGCACTTCAGGGCATTGATTTTTATCTTTATCCTGGAGAAATGGCATTTATTACGGGTTATTCTGGGGCGGGAAAAAGTACCTTATTAAAGTTAATTTGTGGTATTGAACGGCCAACTACTGGTCATATTTGGTTTGGTGGTCATCATATTAGTCGCTTAAAAAAACGAGAAGTTCCTTTTTTACGCCGACAGATAGGTATGATTTTTCAAAATCATAATTTACTATTTGATAGAAACGTATATGACAATGTTTCTATGCCGTTGATTATTGCGGGTGTCAGCTTTGAAGATATTCGTCGCCGTGTTTCTGCTGCCTTAGATAAGGTCGGTTTATTTAATAGAGCAAAAAGTTACCCAATTCAATTATCAGGTGGAGAGCAACAGCGAGTAGGTATAGCTCGCGCAATTGTTAATAAGCCTAGTGTATTGCTAGCAGATGAACCAACAGGTAATTTAGATGAAGAATTATCTAAAGAAATCATTCAATTATTTGAAGAATTCAATCAAGTTGGTGTAACAGTTTTGATAGCTACTCATAATCTTGAGCTTATTACGCGTCGTCATTATTCTATTTTTACATTAAGTGAAGGAAAAATTATAGTAGGCCAGAATGGCTAAAAATCTATCTATAAAACAGCCAAAGTCAAGGGATTAAAAGTGGGGTGGCGACAGCAATGGCGCTATGCTTGGTTAAATACATTATCAGATATGTTGCGCCAGCCTTTGGCCACGCTTTTGACAGTAGCTGTTATCGCGATAACGATAACACTGCCTAGTCTTTGTTATATTATTTGGAAAAATGTTTCACAAGCAGCACAACAATGGTATCCTACACCCCAATTAACCGTTTATTTAGATAAATTATTGGATGAAAAAAGTGCTAAAGAGGTAGTCGCTGAACTTAGAGAATTAGATGATGTTAAAAGTATTAATTACCTATCACGGGAAGAAGCTATGATTGAGTTCCGTAATTGGTCAGGATTTGATAGAGCCTTAGACTTATTAGAAGAAAATCCTTTACCAGCAGTAGCAATTATCACGCCTAAAATTAATTTTCAAAATTCACAGTCATTGATAAATTTACGTAATAAAGTAGGTCAGTTATCTGGAATTGAAGATGTTCGCATGGACGATAGTTGGTTTATCCGTTTAGCCGCATTAACAGGCCTTATTGGAGAAATTGTAATACTAATTAGTATTTTAATGGTCATGGCGATGTTTTTAGTGATTGCTAATAGCATAAGGCTAAATATTTTTGCCCGTAGAGATACTATTAATGTTATGAAATTGATTGGGGCGACAGATGGTTTTATTATGCGTCCATTCTTAAATGGGGGTATTATATTGGGACTATTTGGCGCTTTGCTTTCGTTAATACTTTCTGCATTATTAGTATGGCGACTGACTGATATAGTTATAAAAGTAGTAGATTTATTTGGTATTACATTTCATATTCAAGGGTTTTTATGGGATGAGGTTTTATTAGTTATACTGGTTGCCGCGATGATTGGCTGGTTAGCGGCTTGGTTGGCTACAGATCAACACTTAAGACGTTTAACGCCAGAGTGATTTTTCTTTGCAAAGAAAAGTGATTTTGGTAATTAATATTAAACATAGCGCACTATGATGTGCGCTTTAAGGTATGAGGTTCGCTACTTCAGGAATGTTCATGATCTAAGTACCGCTCTATACTTTGCGTATGTTAATTTTTAGTGATGTTAGTAAAGATTCCTTGCTTTACTTATAGAGCAATTTGTATAGTCACCTTTATGTTTCAATTGTTGTACTTTTAAATAATCTTTCTCTGGACTAGAGAAAGAGATGAATAAACGACCATACATATTTATGATGTATGCTATTCAGAGCTATCTTTTTAATCGGTTGATATAATTATTCACGTTTTAAATATAGAATTCCTATCAATAATTCTCTTAAATTACCTAGCCTTATTAAGGGATGGTGAGTAACTTCATATCTGCTGGCAAAAATTTGGTGCTATTTAGCTCCATCCAAGTAAAAGATAGACTATTTATTAATAATTAGCTCAAGAAAATGGCTAACACATATTCTGTATTAAGCTCTTCAAGAGTTTCATTGCTTATATAACTATCTTAATCTTGGGATATTGACCGCGATTCGTTCTTTATACTCTATAATCTCCTAATTTCCCGTGTTTTCTAGCTTTCTTATCTGAAATATACGCTTCCCTTTAAAAGATTCAGAGAAAAATGTTTCATTAACTTTAATAATATCAGTTAGACATTTATTGACTCTGTCTCTGTTGAAACAAGGAAGCAGTGACGCCATTAAACGCTGTTTCAAATCAATCCCTATTTGTTTAGTTAGGTTAGTTCTCGTAAATTCAAGCATTTATACTCATTTCTTGTGTATAAAATTTCAGAGATGCTTACTCTGCTGATTGATTTCATGGATGATGTTAACAATAGAGGATGATATGTCATAATAATTCTACTCTACAGCAGCTATCTACGAAACTAGACATTACCTGTTATTTCTTTACATGAATTCATTTATAATTCTGACAGAAATCTGACAACATCGCTGTTGAGACTAATTTCAAAACCATACTATAACAACATACTTGACGCTGACTTATCAATGAGGTCAGGTGCTGTCATTCCTAACGGTTATTTGCCGCAGCAAAACTTAATGTGGATGGGTATTGACGATGTTAAAAATAAAAGTACCTAAAATCTAGGAATCGCAGTGACAACAGAATACCTTTAGCATCTTATTGTTGCCGCTTTATCTGAAGCACGAAAAAAAAATCCTTAAAGCGTTTTACTACCATGACTTTGTACCTGCAAAGGTATGGGGCAACCCGTTATTTTCACAAAGCTCTAGGCACTTATCAATAAAAAGCACATTCTCTTCATTCAGGCACCTAATCAGCAGATTAAAACAGCAATAGCTTGAAGAGTATAAGACAATAAGAGCATAGATAATACTATTTGTGTGATTTAACTGATATACTTATGTTTATTTCTTAATTGATAGCATAGAAACTGACCTGTTAGGGACGCTGATCGCCATAGTTTACTGCTTCATTTATTGACATCACTGCCATTGGACGTGTAAGGAGATGGTTGCAGATGAAAATGCTTAATAGAGAATAAGAGGCAAACTAGAAATAACTTTTCAATGACTAGCAATCGCATTCTTTAAGTATATTCCCAAGCTTATTATGGACGCCTATATCCTTATTTTGAATGCAATGGCAAAGATATTTCTAGATGCGCACCGCCAATATTGGTGGGTGCATAAAATAACTGATGTGCTGAGTTCATTTTCCAAAGGTATCTAAGAGAAAGTTAAAAGTGAGCTGCTAGAACTTTGCTAGCAGAGAGTCGCAATGGTGCTAATAAAGTTTTTATGCTTTCTTAGTAAGGTTTTTAGTGAATATCATCCAGCGATGATAGAGGTTAGATAAAAATTAAAAGAATACCTGACATTCTGCGCCTTCCCGTCAGCGCACTGGGTGTCATAAGAAAATGAAGAATCAGATTGAATCAGCTTTATGACAGTAAACCTATGAAGCTGATGCGTAAAGCACTATAGTTTGTAAAAACAACCCTAATGGTATTTAAGTTGCTTCTGTTTACTCAGAAAATCTGGAACCGATCAGGGATTTAATCTACTGGAAGTCTGATGATAAACAACATCCAATTTAAGGATGAAGAGCAGATTCACAAAGCATAAGAGTGAAACGTAGCCAGACCATCATACAGTAAATTTTCTAATAACTCATTAGCTAATGTGTTAATTAGTTGTTTACAATAAATAATTTCTAAAGGAAGAGGATTGTTCATAAATTATGTTTAGTAGCAAAATAGAATAATGTTACTATTTATATGTATAAGAAAATGACTTACTAAGAGTTATATCCGGAAAATATTTTATATATTAAACTATTAATTGATGTTTAAGCGTTTGAGTAATTAATGCAATTAATTTTATGATACCGATATTTATCTTTTTAAGAATTAATCTTATTAATTTATTTTTATAATCTATTGATATTAGTGAGTTTTTAAAATTGTTAGATTAATAAAAGTTAATTTATATCTATATTTTGAAACATCTTATTTTACTTGTAATTTTGCAGATTATTAAATTGTAATCTATTATGTTATTAATTTCATATGTTATGAACAAACTTTAAATTAAATTACTATTTTTTTACTTTTTTATTCTATTATAAATTGATTTCAAGGAGTTTTATGGCCAAAACTTTTTGGCAATAGCCACCCATTACTTTGGTTAAAAGTGTCATTTGTTACAAGTTTATTATCACTAATAATATATAGTAGTATTTTATTGTCAAGTTTATATCCAATGAATTGCTTTTCCAGCTCAGTTAAAATTTCTCCTGCCGGAGTTGGTTAGATTAATAAAATGACTCCAATGAAAGAACAGATTATTGTAGCTGCATTAGATAATCGATTTATTTTCGTTTAGGAATGCAAATCGAGCAACAGCAGTTAATGTCTCTTTTCCAAGGTATAAATAATGATCAAGAAAAGATAGTTATCTATGGTATTGAGAAGAGGAAAGTTAAACGAATTGAAATCATGGATGAAGATATTAAAACAGTATGGGAGACGCAAATAGGAACATTATTTTCACAAATCTATTAAAATGCAGTTCAAGGCCCTATCATTCTGATTTAAATCAAATTAATGGGTTAACCATTAATTGTGTTTCTCCTTAATCCACTCATATTACTTATTGTTTTACTGGAAAATGGAATGGTCCTAAAAATTTAGTGCCATCAAATAACGTTTTGCTACTTGGGAAGTAAGTGGTATTATTTGATCTGCACAAAAATGATTTAATTTAGTATTAATTATTTTAATAAATGACATAAAGTTAAATTGCTAAATTCCTTAATCAAGGTGGCATGTTATAAGTTTATAATAAGAATTATAAGAAATTATTAGTAAATCTAGTGTTATGGCAGTCAGGATCCCATTTTTTCTGATTATTAATAAATCTTATTCTACATCTTTAAATTAGATGTTGTTTACGACCATGCTAAAAGAAAAAATCCCTTTATCCTCGGTTCTAGTTTTTCTGAACAGACTGTAGTAATACAATAGCATTGACAGGGTTATTTTCTTAAATTGCAGCGCTTAATACATCGGTTTTATATCCTCACTGTCGCAAAATCCAACTCAATCGGATTCGTCGTTCTTTTTAATTCTCACTGCGTTGAAGGGAAATCTTAGAATACCAGGAATTCTTCTTGATCTTTCTCAAACTTATTTATCGCTGCAGAGATATTTATCCTGATAACTTTACCAAAAAAAGATCAAGAGATTTATTAGTGGCATTTCGGCTCTATTCTAGCCAGACCTACCGAAGCTCACCCTTAACTTTCGGTGTATTCCTTTTGGGAATGAAGCTAGCACATTAGCTGTCTTATATACCTAATAATCAGTAGTGCTGGGTGTCCTGGAAATATCTTTCCATTGCAGTCCAAAACCCAAGAGACAGACTCCCTAGTAAGCCTGAGAATATGGTAAATTCCATACCTTGCAGTTTATAAAAGTTATGCTCAGTTTACTTCTGACTCTCTATAATTATCTTTAACTGTAATGAGCTCCTTGCGTCCATGTACACTGTACCGTTGATTTTACTAGCAGGGAAAGGCCATTATATTGTATAATAGAATGAGATATTCCATTAGCACAAAATAAACGTTAGGCATATTACTAAATCACGCACGGGCCTCTACCCCAATGCTATTTTAGTCTACTGATAGTAGACTGGTAGAGAGATTAAGTGTATTTCATTAAGAAACGCCACAGGGCTTCATGGAAATCGGTGATGGATATGCCTCGCAGATAGAAAGGCATGATAACGGTTCTTAGCTATTTTTTGTACGCTTCAAATAAGCAGAAACGAGCTCATAAAGGAATATTTTGTCATTGGGCTTGCGCTTACACCCTGATTTTAGGAATTTTAATTTCAACATCGTCAATACCCATCTGTATAAAGTTTGATGCACTAAATAACCATTACGAGCGACAGTTTGCAGGCCATCGACAAGGTGATGGTTTAGATGTTTGCCGCAGCACGGCTTTAAGCTCCGCCTCAACAAGTAGCTATCTATCAGCTCAGTGGTACTATTATGGATGCCTTCATGCAAGGAGATCACAGTAAAATCTAATTTTTACGGATATATGTAGGCTGGAACTTTTATTGTATATTAATCTCTCTGTTGTTGAAATTATTTACGAAATTAATTAGAAGGATACGTTACTTTCTTAGAAATTCTATACACCAGAAATTAGGATAACTCTACTATCTAATCGCAGTTTTTAAAATTAATACATATTTTTTCGCTGACTCCAGTAAAGTTAAGGTATTTAACATATATAGTAGATAATTAAAGCATTTATCCTTGTAATGTACTTTCACCAGCAAACTTCCAGTAAGATTCTTAAATGTTTCCTGCAATCGGGGATTTTATAACAATATCGCTGAACCCTAATAAATTTCCCAGCGGTTACAATGTTCACTGTGACAATATGGCCAGGATAAAGTGGAATGAGTTGCTTTAATGCATAAATCGATATCATCGGATTGTTGCTGAATTATCTAATAAGATATAGCTTTAACATCAGACCGCCATATAAGTGACGGAGATATAAAAATGCCGATGTTAATTGAGTTGTTAACCACAAGTGAGTAAGGCTCAGAAGATACTAATTTCGATTTCTATTTACATGCTAACTGTCACTACTTTATGGAGCGAATGAGGGCACGAAATAGAGCGTTGAAAGCCGGAAAGTTATTATTAAAAAAGACCAAAGAAGATGAGGCATAGTGAAAGTAATGTATTTCCAATCGCAATCGGATAAAATTTGAACTGCAGTGCTAATCACTGCTCAGTATCTTTAAATTTGCATAAACTGCAGGTTTTTAATTTACAGCTTTATCAGAAAAAATAACGATGGAAACATTCAGAATAGCTACAGCAGTAGCGCTAGACACCTAATGAAACAAGTTCTGCAATCAAATGTTCTATCAATAGTATTGATTGGTCTACTACAAATTAACGCTCCGCCGTATCTTAAAGAAATTTATTCGAGTCATCATCAATGGTGAAAATTAGTTTAGTTTGGCGGGGTTATAATATCTAGGTAAATTACTCTCTGGGTTATCTTTGCCAGAAAAATAAAAATTATCATCATGCTGCGATCATCATGTCTATTGGATAAGTTATTTTTATATTTATCCCAGTGAATGAAAATAGACAGAGATTATCACCATAGTTTCCTATGGTGATGAATTCATCGGCAAGCACATACTTTCCAGTTATTTTCCTCCTTAATATGCAATTGTATTAGCATCATCGGATTTGTCTGAGAGTTTACTTAAAACTTCGGATAATCGTGACTAGAGGCGAATAATATTTGTGTGTGAGAAAAAAAAATTCAGAATCAAGGTCTGGTATATTGCTGCATGATCTTTTTGTGGTGTAATGAAAAATTCAGTCTGTTTGTCATTATTAATTTTAGGAGGGAGATCAAAGCGCTTCAGATAAATAAGTGGTGTAATACGTAAAATCGCGTGCTATATCCTGATTTACTCGCTTTCTCCTTTTTAGGAGACTTATGCTGATCTATTTAGTTGAATTTCTAAAAATTAACATATCGCAGAGTATAAAGCAGTGCTTAGATCATGAATATCTTTGAAGTAGAGATAGTTACGCCGTACACACCATAGTATGACGCTCTTGATCCTAAAATTCGGTTTGAAAACATAATACGGTCAATAAAAAGTTAACAATGGGGGATATTCTCGCAATGAAGTGCGATTATGGTAAGTTCGTTCTGAAGACGTGAGTTATCCTTATTTCTAGTATATGGAGTTTCAGAGAAATTGGTGTGTATCATGCGATTGATTTTATGGATGATTTCAATAACAGAGAAATGATATGCCATGAAAAATTTAGCTTGCAGAGGTATCCACAAAAACAGATATTATTCATCCCTTGCATGAACTGATCAAAAATGGTGTGCCAGGCAGCTGATAGCGCTGCCATTAATACTGAAATCTAAGCCATACTGCAACAAGATACTCAATCACTGCCTTATCGATATAGCGGTATATTCACCCCATCTATTCATAACGGTTATCTTCTCCAGAAACTATACAGATTAATATTGGCGATGTTTATATTTAAAGTGCCTAAGATCACGGATTGTAGCAACAACGGAATATCCTTCAGCAGCTAATTACTCCGCTTTCTTATCTGAAGTGTGCAAAAATTTTGAAGAGTTGCTACCAATGGTTATACCTACGAGGCACATCCGGCGGTGATTTGATGAAATACTAAGATCGCTTTTCAGTGAAAAAGCACATGCCTTCATGCAAGCGCCCCATCAGTATATTGAAATATCGATGCCTGAAGAGCTATCGATAATGGTAACTCTGTGATTTAATGGAATACGTGTATTAGGTTATTTTTAGATGAAATCATATGTCATTCTGTTAGGCAAGATAATAACCTTTATCTACTAGTTATTATTAGCGGCACTGCATATGGCCGTAAAGAAGCTATCTGCAGTCGAAAATGCTTATCGAAAGTTTAGAATCAAACTGGACTGAATTTTTCAATGAACTGAAAGCGCATGACTTAATTATATCTCCTATGAGAAGATTGGGACGGAGATGTGGTTCTTAGTTTTTTAAAATGTAATAGCAAAGATATCCTTTGACATGTAACATCAATGCTGTTTGGTATATAAAATGGCTTATGCGCTACTTTTACTAGTTAAAGTTAAGTAATCGAAAGTTAAAAGCTTGAATTTAAGGAGATTTGGATAGCAGAGATCTGTGATGCCGCTAATAAAGTCCTTGATGTTTTTTGTTGATAAGATATTCAGCGAATATTATCTAGCGATAAGGAAGTTTGAGAAAGATCGAGAATAACGATTGGCATTCTATGCTTCTTGTCAAGTGCAGTAGCGTCAATAAGAGCGATGAATCCGATTAAATCGCCTTTTGCAGCAGTGAGGATACGAAACTGAAGCGCGAAAAATTGTAGTTTAAGAGCAACAATCATTTTAATGGTGTTTAAGTTGTTTTACGTCTGCTAAAATATGAAACTGCTTAAGAGGGGGAAATTGACCTGCTGACTCTGGTAGTAACAACGTAAAATATTAAGGATGCAGAATAGATTCATAAAGGATTTGAACTGGGGGAGTCGCGGTAGTAGTTTGACCGACTATATCGTATACTAAATTTTGCCAATAACTCAAAAGAGTTTAATTAAGCATATAGTTAAGTCTACTAAATAGATTAGTGATTTTAGCGAATAAATAATTTTATTTATTATTAATAGTGAAATTTTTTTTATGATATATACTCTCTTAGAGAAGTATATTAGAATCAGTGTATTTTATACAAAACCTTAAGATTGGCTAGTTTAACGATTGACTGACGGATTAATATAGGAACCAAAAATGAATAAAATAGCTTTATTATTATTATGTATGTTAAGTTTTTTTTGTTCTGCGAAAGTAATTACTAATCAACAATTAACTGAATTATGGCAATCAGCAGAAAATGAAGCTAAACAATTAGTTAGTCACATGAGTTTTGAAGAAAAACTAGGGCAGATGTTAATGTTAAGTTTTCGTCATTGGGGGATTGACGCGAAAAAAAATGCTATGGCGATGACTAAACTCAATCCAGAACTCGCTAATGTTATTCATCAGTATCATTTAGGTTCAGTAATCTTATTTAGAGATAATTTAATCGACTCGCTACAAACCGTAAATCTAATTAATTCGTTACAACAGGCACGCAGCAACTTACCATTATTTATTAGTGTTGACCAGGAGGGTGGTTATGTTACGCGATTACGATATGGTACTGAGATGCCAGGTAATATGGCATTAGGTGCAACCCGTTCTAAACAGCTAAGTGAATTGGTTGGTATGATTCATGCTTATGAACTTACACATTTAGGCTTTAATTTTAATTTTGCGCCAGTGGTTGATATTAATAATAACCAAGACAATCCTATTATTGGTGTCCGTTCTTATTCCGATCGGTCACAGCTGGTAGCTGAAATGGCCAACAGTTATATTAAAGGCATCCATCGATATGCTGTTTTAACAGCAATCAAACATTTCCCTGGTCATGGTAATGCGACTGTTGATAGCCATTTATCTTTGCCAACGATTAATATTAGTCAAAAACAATGGCGTGAATTTGAACTAATCCCATTCATGCATACCATGCAAAATACCGATGCAATTATGACAGCGCATATCGTGATGCCTGCATTAGATAATCATAAACTGACTACTATTGATGATCGGGTAGTCGGTATACCAGCAACGCTTTCTAAACCAATCTTGACAGGAATATTACGAAATAGACTGAATTATAAAGGTTTAGTGATCACCGATGCACTGGATATGGGAGCTATTGCTAATAACTTTGATAGTCACTGGGCTGTTAAACAGGCAATATTGGCAGGCAATGATATTATTTTAATGCCATTAAAAATTAATAATATTGAGGATGTTTCTAAGCTGAAACAGCTCTATCATTATTTAAAAACTGAAATGGAAAGGAATCCTGAATTAAATCGTCGCATTAACGAATCAGCTTATCGGGTCGTATTTAGCAAGCTAAAAAATAAAATTTCGGCGATAGATAAGCCTGCCGAGCAAGCACAAGAAGTTGTTGCAGCAAAAATAGATAAAGATATTGAAAATATGTTGGCAGACCATGCAATCACATTAATAAAAAATAATAACCTATTACCGTTCCAGTTAAAATATGATAATAAGATTGTCATCTTTTCAGATGAAAAGGCACGTAATCAATTAATTAAAAAACATTTACTAGCTATTGCTAATGAATTAAAAATTAATATTACTACTCGAGATAATGTGGTTACAATGATGGCGGATGATAGATCTGAAAATCAATTAATCACTGAAATTCAACATTCTGATCTTATTATTTTAGCTACTTATAATCTAAAAAAATCACCTATAAATGCTCAACGCATACTTAATATTGCAAATCGTAATTCGATCCCAATAATCGTTATATCTACTAATAATCCTTATGATATTGCTTATTTACAAGGCGTAAAAGCTAATATTGCCATTTATGGCATTACAGGTTTTGATTTGACTGATAATAGAAATAACTTAGAAGCGAATATTCGTAGTGGATTAAGAACCCTTTTTCTTACCCCTAATAAGCGTTTAATGAATTCACCAACAGGTAAATTGCCGGTTGATATTAAAACACCCGATTTAGATCGTATCCTTTATCCTTATGGATATGGTTTAGTTTACAACTAATAAGATTTTACACTTAGAGGTATTTTTATATAATTATTTAATGATATGCTAATTTTTTGTTTTTTATCTCTTTATAAGATTTGAATTTATTTGTATAAGATAAAATATCTTTTATTTTTGTCATAATTACATATTTTATAGCGATACTCTTATCGCGAGAATATTGTTATTTAAACATATAAAATTTATAATTTATGCAAATTTTATCAATCATAGTTAATATGTATGGAGCTAGTTATTAATCTGGGGGTACAGATAGTATGTTTTTATATCTTTATTAATACTCTATTTTAATATTCACGTTAATTATAGCTATTTTATATATACGATATTATTTTTATATAGAATCTTAAGTAATAATAAGTTGTTATTTATTTAACAAGGAGGTATCTACTTATAGTTAAGCTATACCAAACATGCTCAGAGTGGCATGTAAATAGAATTTGTTAATTTTAAAGTAGTTTTTAATGACATTTTCAGAAAAAAAGCTGGTTTTGATAAGAAGATATCACAGCACCTAACAAGCCAATAGGCTTGTTAGGTTAATTATAAGGATAATGAATATATTATTGAGGAAACGCTTGATACTAATCATAAATCTGGAATTTAAGTATAAAACTTAAAGAAAGTCGAAATAAACAACACATAACCTATACTGCATGTATAGATTGTGGTTGATGTAACTGAAATTCCATAATTATAAAGTAGAATGTTGCATCATTAATCTTTTAAAAACATCAATAATTCTCTTATTAGAGAATTTACACCAACAAAAACACGGCTACTTATATATTACTTCTTTAATTTATTTAAGTCTGAAGTAGCGAGTTCAGTTGATTTAACTGATAATTATCTTCATTTGCATTTTTTATAGTTTTCTTATTAATCTTTTGATTTTTTGATATATCTCATAAAGAATTTTTAATTCATACGAATGATCTCATTTACACTATTTAATGATTTTAACTTCTTCTTTACATCCTATAAAATAAAGTATAAAGTATTATACTCAATAAAAATATTTTTGATAAATGATATTAGATCATAAATTATTTAATTTTCTGTTCTAGTTTTAAGCTGTTACTGATTTCAACGTTTTATATGCTGATTTTCAAGCAATATTTGCGCTAATCTATAGCTTTAGTATTCATTTTTCATTATATCATCAGTAGTTAAATATAATAGATTTTAACTGAATACTGTTCGTAAAATCCTGTAATTCTTTCAAGTCTGTTGATAACACAACAGATTGTAAAATCTTGTTAATTTTTATTAAATAAAAGACTTACCTGCTTCTGTGTTTTATCCGGTTGTTCCAACTGAATCGCTTTATTTATAACCTGCTGCTTGTAGTTATTTGCATATCTTTTAGATTGCCCTCATTATTTAAATGTATTAAAATTTTTTATACTTTTCATACAACGCATTAAATTGATCAGGAGAGAGCAACTAGAGAGAAGAAAAAACAGAAATTTATTCACTGACTTCTCCTAATTGGCGAAGATTTTCAAGGTTAACCCTGAGATTTTTGATCTGATCAATAAAAATGGTAATATCACAAATACCTATTGCAGTCGCCAGCTGCTGCTTGTAAACGGCTACCTGGTCTTTATAATTCTTGTGTCGTTTATAAGTCATTGTTTAGCTTTCTTAGTTTCCTGCTAAGATTTTCCTAATTTTAATATTGAGTTAAAAAAACAGAAATACCACTCAATTTTGTTTGTAAACTGAACAACAGGAAGATAACATTGCGATGTTAAATTGTTTAGATTTCATATATCACCATATTAATTATATCAAAATGCTTTAACAAAATAAGTCGTTCAGCCATTCATGATGTTACTTGGCTTATCTGTAAAGTGATACAAAGATTTCAAGATTATTGGATTATCACTCACTACTTTTATATATTTCCTTATTCTTGAAAATTAAGCTGGGAGGAGGAATCCCCGTGCGGAAAAATATTTCCCATCATTGCGCTTGATTTGGATTTTACTATAACATATTGACGAGATTGTGAATTTAAGTCTTTTAAAATGTCAAACATTTCTAGCTCAATTTTATATCATCGATAAAAGTATTCTAATCTGCTATCGGATTACCCATTAAAATTTGTGTATCATGCACTGTTCTGATAACCACAGGATCAATTTCATCCTTAATAATTTCAAATGAAAATTGGGTAGAGGATAACCACCACCCCATTAATTACGGATAGCTTTAGCTTGATATAGGTAAAACTATTGAATACAGGTTTTCTAATTTATTTTCAGAATTTATTCATGAAAATAAAGAGACGACAGCTCTTAATTGAAGTTATTTAAGCAGTAAGTAAGTAAAAACAATATCCGCGCATATATCGGTATTATCCAAAAAATCCGTCTCTTTGATACTAAAGTTATCAAAGTGCTTATATATCAAACATATTAGGATAGTTATCGAACGCCTACTCAAAATCACTGCCTTTTGCTCGCTGTAAGAACCGGATATTCGGCTCATTTTCTCTATTCTTTCCTGTTGGGCCGGTTCCGTCAGTTATTCTATGAGACGGGTAATACCAAAAGAACGATCACTGTTTCATCGTTCATACGATATTAAGCAGATAGCTCAATTAGCCCTTCCTGAAGCTCCATGAAAGTTGCCCTGTTTACGGATGCAGATTGCTTTATTAGTTACTTAATGAAGTTAAGATTATATTTCTTGGATTAAGAGAAAAGGTATTTCAGCTCGTAAACTTACTACTAAACCTGCTAATAACAGTACCTTAAAGCATCTAGATTTTTATTTTTCCTCTGATCTTTATCTAGATAATCGCTCGTCAGTCGTTTTAGTTTTTGTATCCGGCGAAAACTTTCCGGCAACACATATTTTTATTTCGTATTTTTTAAGGAACGTAATTAGCATAGTTTTTATCGAGCTATTCGCCCTCAATATGTGCTGTAATCGCAGAATTTTTCTCATTAAATTAACTATTATTATCTAAATCGTGTTATGCACATTAAGGTAATACCGCTTTCAAGCGCAGGTTTATGTAAAAACAGCATTATATCTAATTAAGGTGTTCTATTGTACTTACCGGGATAAAATTATGCGTCGTCGGCTATTTCCATGAAATTTAACTGCTAAAATTTTTTTAGGATGATGAAAAGATAGTTTTTTGGATGCTTGGCAATATATACGCCGTTGATATAATAATTCTCTCGGAATTAGAGTAATACCAATATTATTCATAGAATTACTGATTTCCTAAGTATTAGTCACCAGTTCTTTCCATAGAATTAGCATAAATTATCAACGAAAAATAGTAGCGACCATAGACGATTTCCTTGAGATCAACAAATTAACCGCCATATCAAGATTAAGAGGTTGTGATACTGCACATTATTGGCGCTTATCAGAAGATGATAAACCTGCGTTTAATGGTTTTTTTTTGCGATTCATTCTTGGGACATGCAACTATAGGATTGTGTGATGATCTAATCATAGAGAGCATAAAACAATGTTATTCATGATCTTAGTCGCTATTTTTTCTGAAAACTCCTTGACTTTTAAACTGAGAAAATAATACTTGGTATTCATATATGGTTAATATTCCTATATTCAACTAAAAAACAGCGCCTCCGATCCAATCTCTATATAACCCAGAGTACGATGGGTAATTTTAACATTACGCCATTCATGTATTAAAAAGTATTTATAAAAATCTAGTTGATAACAAAAAACTGATTGATTTTCAAAAAAAAACCAATGCTTGGGTGCCATAACGATAAATCGCGATATTGAATAATGCTTTGATTTCTAACATCTCTCTCAATACCTCATCATCAAGATTGTATAACTTCTATTCCTCTTTAATCTTTTTTTCTCGCTTTTAAAGAGATCCTATCAACAGTAGGTAGGTAAGCTATAAAAATAAGGGGTTGCGATAGAATGGTATCTCTTTGAGAAAAGAATAGTAAAGATGACTAATTTCGTAGGTATAAGAATTATCAAATATTTTATGTAATGTATAATGGTACTTTTTCACATTGGGGTAAAAAGTCACCAAGTAGATTTCAATGACCGTATTGGGTGGCTATGAAACTTATTTGTCGCTGCTTCAAACGTTTCATGCGATTCATAATTAAATGGCATCCTAAGTAATTCCTATATGCAGAATAAATCACTTTATGCTGAAAGTAACATATATTCATGAATAAGATGAGAGTTATTAGAAAATTATTGCATGGTGATGATAAAGCTACATTCCACTCTGATGCTTCATAAATCTATTTTTCATTTTTAAATTGGACGTTGTTTACCAGTAAGGTCAACCCTCTTTCCACTTTTTTTAACTGATTCTAATTTTCTACAAAAAATAGAGGAGCTTAAATATTATTAAAGAGTTACTTTTATAGCACTACAGTTTTATACTTCGATGTTGTAACCTCATTGTTGCAAAATCCTACTCAATCGGATTCGTCGTTCTTATTGCATACCCAACCCGCTGATGAAAAATCGCAGAATGCTAGCAGCTCTTCTCGATCTTTTCCAGTTTCTTCACCGCTGCAGGATACGCTGAAAACCTTGTCAAGAAAACATAAAAGGCTTTTGTTAACGTATCGTGATTCGCTTCTAGCGATAATATATTCCTTAGCTCACCATTAACTTTTAATTACATACCTTTAGAGAATGTATCTAGTACATTAAGTTATTTTATGCACCCAATAATATTGGTGCTGCGAGCTCAGAAATATCTTTCCCATTACATTCCAAAAAAAAAACCAAGTACCGTCTCTCGTAGTGAGCTGAGAATACGATTAAGCTACGCGCTTGCCAGTCATTGAAAAGTTATACTTAGGGTTGACTCTAACTTTCAATAACCCTCTTTGATCGCAACTAAATCCTTACGGCCATCCAGTTGTGTCGATAATGAGCAGTAGGCAAAAGTGATTATCTTGTCTGACAGAACAGGATATGCCTTTAGCCAAGAAATAAACGTATCTATATTGCTCAATCACGCGCAGCTAGTAGTGCCAATGCTCTTCAAGGCGTTTTTATTTCAGTTTGCTCATGGAATTTGGTAAGAGACCATGTGCTTTTTATCGAAAAACGCTCCATGGATTTGTGAAAATCACTGGTGATATACCTCGTAGGTATTATAAGCCATGGTAGTAGTTTTTGACGTTTTGCGCATTTCAGATAACCCGTTAGCAATAAGCTGTTGAAGCATATTCTGTTGTCGCTATAATCCCTCTGACCTTAAGCATTTTATCTCAACATCGTTAATACATCCCAAAAGTCTGTATAGTTCTCTGTAGCAAATAACTATTACGGACGATGATATGACATTGTCGATAAAAGATACTTTGAGCAAGTTATCGCAGCATGGCTTCGAAGCACACCCTCAACAGCGGTGCCTTATCAGTTGCCTGCCATTATTACAGACGCCTTCATGCAAGGGATTGTAGATAATATTTAGTTTCATAGATACTTGTAGGGTAGCCTTTTCATGGTATATCATTTCTCTGTTGTTAAAATCATTTATGAAATCAATTATCAGGATGCACCACTATCTCAGAAACTCTATATACTAAAAATGAATATAACTCACTATTATATAATTAATTTAATTTTATATCTGATCACTTTAACAGAAAGTAACAACAATTATATTTATGCGCCTTACAATTGTTTACACTAATCTAACCTTAGCGTAAAATGAATACTGAACAAAAGGACAATAATTATTTTTTCATTTGAGATCGCTAAATGAGACTTATAAAATATAAAAGAAGCATTGGAATCATCTCACTGTTTGCTATTTTTTTCTTTCTAACTGGTTGCAATATGGTGTTAATGGATCCAAAAGGTACCATTGGTATGGAACAAAAAAAATTGATACTGACTGCGCTTAGTTTAATGTTAATTGTTGTTATTCCAGTTATTTTTATGGCTATTATCTTTGCCAGAAAATATCGAGCAAGCAACAAACAAGCAACCTACCGGCCAGATTGGGCATACTCAAATAAAATTGAGTTAGTTTGTTGGACAGTTCCTATCATCATCATTATTATTCTTGCTGTGATCACCTGGAAAACTACACATCAATTGGATCCTTATAAACCATTAAAAAGCGATAAAAAACCGATTACTATTCAGGTCATTTCTACCGATTGGAAATGGGTATTTATCTATCCAGAAGAGAATATCGCTACCATTAATGAAATCGCTATTCCTGTTGGTGTGCCAATTAACTTTAAAGTAACAGCTGAGTCAGTGATGAATTCTCTTTTTATCCCCGCACTTGGTAGTCAAATTTATGCAATGGCCGGTATGCAAACGAAGCTTCATTTAATTGCTAATAAACCTGGTACCTATAAAGGCTTCTCATCAACCTATACCGGTCATGGCTTTTCAGATATGAAATTTAATGTGATTGCAACGCCTGATTCAATAATTTTTGATAAATGGGTACAAAAAGTAAAAGCATCCAGCAAAACGTTAGATAGCATGGCTACATTTAACCAATTAGCTAAACCTACCCACAATGTTCCAGTTACCTATTTTTCAAGCATAAAACCAAACCTTTATAAAGAATTAATACTAAAATTTGGCCATGAACATCATAGTAATGATGCTAATAAAATCGAGCATGAAATATCTAAAAATCAATCAATGCATGTGAACCGCTCTGCTTATATCGATGCTAAGGAATAAATATTATGTTGGGTAAATTAACGTTAGATTCAATCCCTATTCATGAGCCAATTATTCTCATTACTGTAATTTGTATTTTATTAGCTAGTATCACTATTTTAGGAGTTATCACCTATTTCGGTAAATGGAAATGGCTGTGGAGTGAATGGTTAACTAGTGTAGATCATAAAAAAATTGGTATTATGTATATTATTGTTGCCATGGTAATGCTATTACGAGGTTTTGCCGATGCAATTATGATGCGAGGTCAACAAGCATTAGCTTCATCTGGTGAAATCGGTTTTTTACCACCTCATCATTATGATCAAATTTTTACCGCTCATGGTGTAATTATGATTTTTTTCATGGCAACACCTTTCGTGGTTGGCTTAATGAATTTAATCGTACCATTACAAATTGGTGCTCGCGATGTGGCGTTTCCATTTCTAAATTCTCTCAGTTTTTGGTTATTTGTAGTTGGAGTTATCTTAATTAACTTGTCATTAGGTATTGGTGAATTTGCTCAGACTGGCTGGCTAGCTTACCCACCATTATCAGGTAAGGAATACAACCCTGGTGTAGGGGTAGATTATTGGATATGGAGTTTACAAATTTCAGGAATTGGCACCACCCTAACTGGTATAAACTTTTTTACTACCATTCTTCGGATGCGGGCATCCGGCATGTCAATGATGAAAATGCCTGTTTTTACCTGGACAGCTATTTGTACTAATATACTTATTATTGAAGCTTTTCCTATCCTAACCGTTACTATTGCGCTACTCACACTTGATAGATATTTAGGAACCCATTTTTTTACTAATGAAATGGGTGGCAATATGATGATGTATATTAATTTGGTCTGGGCTTGGGGGCATCCTGAAGTTTATATATTGGTATTACCTATTTTTGGTATATTTTCGGAAGTCACAGCGACTTTCTGTAAGAAATGTTTATTTGGTTATACGTCTTTAGTATGGGCAACCATTGTTATTACCGTAATGTCATTTGTCGTCTGGTTACATCACTTCTTTACTATGGGAAGTGGAGCAAATGTTAATGCCTTCTTCGGTATAGCTACTATGATTATTGCTATTCCAACTGGAGTAAAAATATTTAATTGGTTATTTACTATGTACCATGGCCGTATTGAATTTAAAACACCAATGCTCTGGACTATTGGGTTTATTATTACGTTCTCAATTGGCGGGATGACTGGCGTATTACTGGCCATTCCCGGTGCAAATTTTGTTTTGCACAATAGTTTATTTTTAATTGCCCATTTTCATAATGTCATTATTGGTGGGGTAGTCTTTGGTTGCTTTGCTGGTATGACCTACTGGTTTCCAAAAGCATTTGGTTTCATATTAAATGAAAAATGGGGTATTCGTGCTTTCTGGTTTTGGATTAGCGGTTTCTTTATTGCGTTTATGCCGCTTTATATACTGGGTTTTATGGGTATGACTCGTCGTTTAAGTCAAAATATTGATCCACAATATCATCCAATGCTAATGGTCGCTTCACTCGGTGCTGCGCTTATCGCTATCGGAATCATCTGCCAAGTTATTCAAATAATTGTTAGTGTTCGTGATCGCCACAAAAACCGCGATTTCAGCGGCGATCCATGGGGTGGTCGTACATTAGAATGGTCAACATCATCTCCAGCGCCTTTTTATAACTTCGCTAAAGAGCCAAAAATTAATACACGCGATGCTTGGTGGAATATGAAAATGAAAGAAAAAGAAATCACATATCAACAACCAACTAAATATGAACCCATTCATATGCCACAAAATACTTCTGCTGGGATAATTATCTCAGTATTTTCTTTGATCTTTGGCTTTGCTATGATCTGGCATATTTGGTGGCTAGCGATTATTGGTTTTGTTGGTATTATTGTTACCTGGATTGGTAAAAGTTTTGATGATAACATTGATTATTATATTTCTGTAAAAGAAATTAAACAGATTGAAAATCACTATTACGATGAACTAAAAAAAACAGGTATTCATTATGTCAACTAATTCAATAATTAATCAAAATATTTCTCATGAAAATCATAGGGAATATAATATAGGTGCAACAAAAATATTTGGTTTTTGGATCTACTTAATGAGCGATTTGATCCTGTTTGCTTGCTTGTTTGCTACCTATGTTGTTCTAGTTCATGGTACTGCTGACGGCCCGATAGGAAAGGATATTTTTAATCTCAAATTTATCTTGCTAGAAACTTTCCTTTTATTATTTAGTAGTATTGCTTATGGATTTGTTATCCTTGCGATGTATAAGCAGAAAATAAACTTAGTTAAGTTATGGTTATTAATTACTTTTTTACTTGGATTCAGCTTTATTATCATGGAAATTTATGAATTCCATGAACTAATTTCTAAAGGATATGGGCCTGATCGCAGCGCTTTTCTATCTGCATTCTTTACGCTAATTAGTACACACGGTATCCATGTAAGCTTTGGTTTAGCTTGGATTATTATAATGATAATCCATGTATCACGTCATGGGCTCACTATTATTAATCAAACCCGTTTAAGTTGTTTAAGTCTTTTTTGGCACTTCTTAGATGTTGTTTGGATCTGCGTATTTACTGTTGTTTATTTGTTGGGGGCACTTGTATGAATTATATAAATATACCGAACTCTGGTGCTAGTTATGGTAGTATGAAGACCTATTTAATCGGCTTTATACTTTCCATTATTTTAACAGTTATCCCTTTTTGGATGGTAATAAATAACGCTACATCTCATAATATCATTTTATGGATAGTTATCAGTACGGCAATTGTCCAGATCCTGGTACATCTTATTTGCTTCTTACATATGAACATCTCTTCAGATAACAGTTGGAATCTGGTTGCCTTCCTGTTCACAATGCTTATAATTGGCATTATTGTTATTGGTTCGCTGTGGATAATGTATAACCTGAGTATTAATATGATGCTTGACTAAAGAGTTATGTATCTAATGAAACAATATCTACTAGTAACCAAACCAGGGATTGTTTTTGGTAATTTAATTTCTATTATTGGCGGCTTTCTGCTCGCAGCTAAAGGTATAATAGATTACCCTTTATTCATTTCTACATTAATCGGTGTATCTCTGGTTGTTGCTTCCGGTTGTGTTTTTAATAATTATATTGATCGAGATATCGATCAAATGATGGAAAGAACCAAAAATCGGCCTTTGGTTAAAGGCCTTATTGCGCCAAAAATTTGCTTAATTTATGCCAGTATACTTGGAATTTCTGGTATAACTTTACTATATTTTGCCACAAACATCTTAGCAGTATTACTTACTATTATTGGTTTTATTATTTATGTTAGTATTTATAGCCTCTATATGAAACGTAAATCAGTTTATGGAACTCTGATAGGCAGCTTATCAGGTGCTGCACCGCCACTTATTGGTTACTGCACTGTTTCTGATCAATTTGATTTGGGAGCATTAATTCTGCTATTTATCTTTAGCTTATGGCAAATACCACACACTTATGCAATTGCTATCTTTCGCTTTAAAGATTATAAAGCTGCCAATATTCCAGTATTACCGGTAATTAAAGGAATTTTGGTCGCTAAAGCCCATATCTTTCTATATATACTTGCTTTTATGGTGGCAACCATAATGTTAGCTATTACTGGATATACCGGCTATAAATATCTTATTGTAGTCGCCACAGTGAGTTTATACTGGATTGGTATGGCAATTTCTGGCTTCAAAAATCAGAATGATGATCGTCTTTGGGCAAGGAAACTGTTTATATTTTCTATTGTAGTAATTACCGCTCTTAGCGTTATGATGTCGATTGATCCAGCTGTTGTCACTGAACAGACTTTTGTCTATTTTAAATAATAATTTATCTTAAATAGTAGCAGATAATTGCTGCTAGTTTCATCGTTAAAATAGACAAAATGCGAACAAATTCTCTATTAATTTATTCATTTTTATTAATGTTTCTTCAATAAATAGATTAACAAATTGATGAAACCATTTTATAATAGCTTTTCAAAAGCTTTTGAGCTAAATCAGAAATGATAACAAAATGACATTAAAAGAATTAAAGACAGATTGGAGTTATTTAGCGTATTTAGATTATATATGCTGGCCATATGTATGGTATTACATATCTTAGTGTGTTTTTTAAGTGTAAACACTGAAAGATCCTAGGAAATTGGTTATTTAATCTAGTTATTGAAATTCATGTTATCAGTTATGATAACTATAAAATTCTATTTAATTTAATGTTTGACCAATTTGATATTAAGTAATTAATTATTGTTGACAGTCTGATCATAGCAATGACAATACTATTTTGAGTTAGTATAACTGCTCGTGACTTGCAAACTGCGAGAGTTATTTCTATTGTGATTATAGTAATACTTCCTGATCTGCTAACGAACAAAATAGAATTAAAGCTATGGTTTTTATAGAAAAAAGTTTTTGAAATCCTTTTGCATTGCAAAAGTTCTCGTCACGATTATTACCAATGCTATATTGGTTTAGATAATATTATTAATAAATAAGCATATTTTCCTTGGCGGAAAATAGTTATATTAATTTCTGGTGTATGGGTTTCGGAGATGGCGGCGTATCCTTGTTGATTAATTTTGTGGATGATTTCAACAACAGAAAGATGATATGCCATAAAATCTACCCTACAGATAGACGCGAAACTAGATATTACCTGCGATTCCCCTTTCATAAACTTATCTGTAATGGTGACAGATAGCTAATAGCATTTGTCGTTGAGGAGGCTGAATTCGAAAACTACGGTTGGCAATAATATGCTCAATACCATCTTATCAACGAGATTTAATTGCCGTCGTCTATAACGATTATTTGCTACAATGAATAATATAAACTGCTATTTGCGATATTGAGATTAAAGTGCCTAAGATTAGGAAATAA
This sequence comes from Arsenophonus sp. NC-PE1-MAG3, assembly GCA_052174455.1. GTDB lineage: Bacteria > Pseudomonadota > Gammaproteobacteria > Enterobacterales > Enterobacteriaceae > Arsenophonus. Next base: position 247,919 of record JBQMRP010000071.1, read on the forward strand.
AAAGCGGCAACAGAATATATTTAACAGCTTATTGCTAACATCCCCTATCTGAAACGTGTAAAAGCAGCGAAAAATTGTTGCCATGTCTATCTCTACGAAACATCTTTACCGCTGATTTTTACGAAGCTCTAGAGCGATTCTCGCTGAAAGCACATAAAACCCCCCTCTAGAGCACCACAATCAACAGACTGAAATAGCAATAGCTTGAAAGAGCCGCAGGCAATGATAGCTCTATGATTTAAGCGATATGGCTAACGTTTACTTCTTGACTGAAGTAAAATGTCATTTTGTTAGGCAAGGTGATCGTCTTTGCCTACTTGTTCATTATTGAGTTAGTTAGCATAGATGTAAGGAGCTCGTTGTGCTTGAAGATGGTTATCAAGAGTTAGAAATAAACTGGGCTGAATTTCTTGATGGCCGCGAGCACGTGGTTTAATTAAATTCCTGATGTTTATTGCTATTGAAAACAGTATCTTTGGTTTTTAGAATGTAACGATAAAGATATTTATAGAGACCCAGAATTAACACTGTTTGGTACATAAAATACCCCCTATATTGGTTTTACCTACCAAAAGTATTTAACTGAAGTTAAGGGTAAGCTTCTGGATCTTTGAATAGCAGAGAGTCGCGATGTCGCTAATAAAACCTTTAATGCTTTGTTGGTAAGGGATTTCAGCGAAGCATCCTGCAGCGATGAAGAAGGTAGAAAAAGATCGAGAAGAATTGTTGGCATTCTATGCTTCCTATCAGCGCACTGGATTCGTCAATAAAGCAATGAATTAAATTGAATTGGCTTTTTTGTGACACAGTGTAAAGCTATTAAGCTGAAGCGTGAAGCGTTGTAGCTCAAGAAAATAATCCTTTCAATGTTATTTAAGCTGCTACAGACTGTTCAGAAGAGCTAGAACTAGATAAGTAAGGGGATTTGATGTACTTTTGACCCCTTTTGGTAAGTAAATAACGTTCAATTTAAAGGTGGAGAATAGATTTACGGAAGCATCAGAATTGAATGGAATCTGATCGTCATGCACCAGATTTGTTAATAATTCGCGGATATTGATAACTTGTTTTCCTGTTTCAGGGCGCCCTAGATAGCCAATTTACATTGTTAATCATGAAACGCATTTTATAAAAATAGCGTAATAAGACAGCTATGTTAGTAACAATTATTCGTAAAAATCACTTAACTGTATGAAGAATTTTTATTGCAGAAGTTACTATGAAAAAACAAAAAGTCATTATACAGATCAAAGAGACTCTTTCCTTATCTCTGTCAACATAAAGTTGCATCTTATTAGTTGGATCGGTGATAATCTGTCAGATAATGTAAATTTATGCATTGAAGCAACCCAATCTACTTTATTCTACCTATATTATCATCATGAATATAGTATTCGCTGAGAATATTTATTAGGATTCGATATCATTACAAAATCCAAATTGCAGAAAAACATCTAACAATCTTACCGTAACTCCTTTAGAAAAACTAGATCATAAGGATAAATTGTTTAATTATCTATGATGTATTTTTGAATATCTTGATGATTAGTAAATTGAATTACTTTTTAAAAAAAAGAACAAAAGCCATCTTTTATTGCTAAAAAGATAAAAATCAGTTTTTGGTTTATTGTAAGTGAAATTTTATTTGAGTGTGTATTCTTTGATCTAATGCACTAATTTTAAAGGTTAATTCTGAGTTTAACTTAATAATCCTTATTTTCAATTTTTTATGCATTCTTTCTGACCATAATTCTGCTGCCTTGTTTGCCAATCTGAGCTTCAATAAAAAGTAGATTGTTGCTAAACTAGAATAAATTTATATAAATTGTGTGCAGGAATCCTTTTATTAAAAAGCCAAATTCCGATTTTTCTAATTTTTTGCAAGGCGTCATCTTTATCATCTATGCACTTTTAGTAAAAGTATACCTTGTTTACAATTTAATAAAAAGCATAGTAATATAGCATCTTAAATGCTTTGTTGGAATATAATTAATATAGCGCCTAAATATTTATTCCTAAATCAGGATTTACTATCTCTCTTGTTGAGAGAGGCGGTCATACTGATGATGTGTAATCACTCCATTTGGTAATGTCGTAGTTTTAATGTAAATACCAGAGTTAAGGTAGCGGTAGAGGTATTTTGCGCTATATTAGACTCATTTGTGTTTTATAGAAGTAAACTTTCTAAGTAACCCTCCGTACTTATTCCTTCAGGGTAACGCTGCACTTCTTTCTGGGAAAGATATGTGAACAAGAACAGGAAGACACTGGGATTTATCAAATCATAGTTGTGATGCAGAAGCTAGATAACAGTGCTTCACAAAATTTCTTTGTCCGCTCTTTTTTTTTGAAGAACAGCAGATTCCCTTATAAAACCTTAATATATAGACTACTAGGAGTAACGGAGATATAAACATCTAAATGTTGATTGAATTGCTGACCATAAATGTAAAAAGCATAGAAGATATGAATTTTATATCTTGTTTTATGTCTTCACTGAAGCATAGTACGAGTTGTGAAGTGATGCAAATAGAGGATTGAGTAGTGAATAATGCCCAGTTATTGTTGAAAAAGGCCAAAGAAGATGAGGTATAGTAAAAGTAATTTGTTGCCAGTCGCAGTCGGGTATAACTATGAATCTTGCTGTACTAATCACTACTTGGTAGTTTTAAAACCGCACGAATTACAGGCTGTTAACTTACAATTTTAGCAGAAAAATAACTGTGGGAACATTAAAAGGAAAATCACAGCAGTAGTCATCCAAATAACCCCATGATACAAATGATTCAGATAAGAATTCTCTCTACAAATAGATTCGTTCCAAGTTGACACTTTCAACGTATTTTTTAATAAAGTTATCCTAGCCGTAATCAATAATAAAAAGCAGTTTAGTTGAGCGGAGGAGGTATTTTATCTGATTAAATTAATCTTTGGATATCTTTTCAGAGAAATAGAAATTTTTTTCTTATACGTATTTATCAAGACGCCATCAATTATCTTTTGTATTTCTCCAATGGGTAAAGGAGATTGGAATTATCCCGTTCCCTATAGGTGATGAATTGATTGGGAAGCATACTTTCCAGTAATTTTCACTTCAATGCAGTTGTATCCAAGATCATCGGTTTGGTTTGGATATTTACTTAAAACTCTAAATAATCATGACTAGATGCGGAATAATATCTACGTTTTGATAAAATTTGGTGACCAAGTCGGATGTATTCCTGTATAGTTTTTTTTAGGGTGTTATGAAAAATTCAATCTATCTCTATCATCATTTATTTCAGTAGAGAAATTATAAAGCAGTTCAGATAAACAGGTGATGTAATACGTAAGTTGCGTGTTATTTTTTGATTTACCATAGTTTATGATTTTTATGAGATTTATTCCGAGTCATCTGCCTGAATTCTTAAAAATTCATATATCGCAGATTATAAAACAGTACTTAGATTATGAAGATCCCTAAATCAGCAAACTGCGATTTTTACATCATACTGAGCTATGTTCGTTAACGCTACTACTTTTTCATTCCTTATCATTTCTAATTTTTGATATTTCTCATTGGTTATTCTGAATTTTTCGTATTTCATTTTTACTAAAAATCCTATGAATGGCTAGCCGTGATGTGTTATGGCAGTAAAAATTGCATATTTTAAGTGGAGGGGTAGAATACCATCTTATCCCTCATCGTGTGTTAATCTTATGGATTTTATATTTATTTCTTCGCTCCATAATTAATTAAATTCTCGTGTGTATTTTCGCAATGTTGACGATTACATGTAGATAGATTACATTTTTTGTATTATGAATGAACTATACTCTATGTATAGTTAAATGACTCCCCATTCAATTAAATGACCATCCATAGTTATAAACTTAATACATATAATCGCGTATTTCTTATTAAGTCTTCCTGGTATCGCGGTGACTAACTAATATAGGGTCAGGCGGTATTCTTTTCTCTACTATTGGTTTCTTATAGGTAACAATACGCATATTAACGCTTTACTGGTAAATATTAATAAGAATTAATTCAAATATAGACCTATTTGTAAACAAAGAAGCCGCAATATTAATCGATGTTTTCACCTCTTTAATTACCATCAGGACTATCTGATTTACCATCCCTTTCCTGGTAAAAAACCGACTTCCACATCTTGAGTGCTTGTATTAGTTGAAAGTGGGGATGCAAATGTCAGAATAAGTGAAAAAAATTTAGTGTGATTACTTTTACTTGTTTATTCATTGTTAGCAGTACTTTAATAGTAAAAGTCATTCTTCTCTTTTTTTTCTGATTAAAAACATAAGAAGTTGATAAAAAGATATGGCGCAATTATAAGCATTGACGTTATTATCTCACCCATACAAAAAATCAACGAAAGTCCATAAAAAGAAAATTATAGTTATCTAGTGCCGTAAAATCCTTATCAAAATTATTATATATTATAATCTAAGCAAATTTGCTAATCATAAAAATAAATCCCTTAACTTACTGAAATCAAGAAAACAAAGAGGCATTGATTTGAAAGTAGCGTTTAGATGACATCACTGTTTCTTTACTTTCATCGGTAATAGATAACTTAAGTGCACTAAGTATTTTTTTAAATCAATGAAACATTTTTCTCTGAATATTTTAAAATATGAATGTTATATCCCAGATAAAAATGTAAAAAATGCAGGAGAGTAGAAAATAAAAGTAAAAAGAACAAATTGCGCTTTTAATCGCCAAAGATTGACAAGGTATCATAATGAGCGATGAAACTCTTGAAGAGTTTAATGCAGAATATGTTATCCGTTTTTTTGAGCTAATTTTTGATAAAGAATCTATCTTTTACTTGGATGGAGTAAAATTGTAGAAACCTTTGTCAACTAGCATGAAATTAGCCACTATCGCTTAATAAGGCTGGATACTCAGAGGAGTTATTGGTAAGGAATTCTATATTCAAAATATGAACATTTATATCAGCTGATTAAAAAGATGGACTAAATAGATTCCCATGATGGATGATCATTTTATTTACCGAATTATCTATACTGGAAAAGATTGTTTAAAACCAGAATAATTAAAATACAGAAGTGATTAGAAATTGCCTTGCAAATAAATAACAACCTTTAATAACATAGCTTATTTATATATTAATTAGGTAGAGAGAAGCTCTAATATCGCTAACACCATCCTCGTTTTTGGTGTGATGCTAGCAAAGAAATAGAAGCTTGTAACAGCGATTGCTCTGTTAACTATAGCCGAAGATCCCAGTAATAATTGTAATACCGCAGATAATATTTAATTAGTATTAACCTTGCTCACAGCTAAAAATCCTTGCCGACGTTTAGTTAGTTAAGATTCTTAAAAAAGATTATGCTGTCATTGAATTACTAGTGAATTAAAAGCTGAAGAAGTGTTTAGTTATAATCTATTGATCATTAAAAAATTATTAGTTCAATCATTTTGGGTAAATTATTTGCTGCAATTTATGCAGGGACGAATGGATATTCGAATATCATATTTATTTATGATCAGTAATATTACCAGTTATTCTAGTTTACAAAACAAAATTTGTTATCCAGAAATTAGTTGATTCTTTTGTCTAATATGACGAACGATAAAATTACTCCCTAGGAAAAGATCTTGCTGATACAGTTATTGACTTTTATTGAAATTATAGAGCTATTAGTTAGCAAAAAAGCAGCAGAAGTTATTTTGTAATTTTCCCTGCTGGTTAATATTTACCACTATGCCAATTAATGATGATATAGCAGTAAATTATATATATTCTCTTAAATTGATCTATATCCTTAAAATATAGTTAAATTAACTGATTGCCACATTAAGGTTGATATACTTTTACATTTTTAAAACCTTGTTCATTTAAATAAATCGCCTGTAAGTGACTCATAATACCCTGATCACAATAAAGCAAATAGGATTTTTCTTGTGGTAACTCACCAAATTGGTTATTCAGCTTATAAAATGGCAATAACATTACTTTAACACCTTTAAGCTTGAGTGGATGTGCTTTTTGTTCATCAGGGGCACGAATATCCAGAATAATATCATCCATTGAAAATCTAGTGACAATTTCTACTTCTGGTATTTCATTTTTCCTATCATTTATTATCTGACGAATATCAATATTTTGTGCTTTACTAACAAGATGATGAAGCAGAGTAAAATTAAAATTAGTTTCCTGTTCTTCAATTTTTATTTTTACTGCTTTCACCGTTGGCTTTTTAGAGATAATACCGCAAAATTCGGGTATTATACGCGAAAAATCTTCAGTCCCTATCTCACGAGAAACATTAATAATACTTTCTTTATCATGTGATATTAATGGCCGCAAAATCAATATATCGGTAACATTATCAATTACACGCAGATTGGTTAATGTCTGGCTAGAAACTTGCCCTAATGCTTCTCCGGTTACTAATGCCTGAACCCCATAACGTTCTGCTATCATGGATGCTGCTCGCACCATCATTCTTTTTAATACTACTCCCATTTGACCATTATCAATCTTTTCAAGGATTTCACTTATAATTGGGGAAAAATCTATCGCAATAAAACGCACTTTATGTGAACGAGAAAAACGATGCCAAAGATGATAAGCAATCTGCTTTACGCCAATCTCATGATTTGTACCACTCAGATTAAAAAAACAGTAATGAACTCGACAACCACGCCGTATTAGCATGTAACTAGATACACTTGAATCAAAACCACCTGATATCAAAGATAAAACATCTTCTTGTGTACCGATAGGAAAGCCACCAATTCCTTGAATACGAGATTTAACAAGAATGACTTTATCGTTTTTAATTTCAAGGTTTATGGTGAAATTAGGCTGGTTAAGTTTTACTTTAGCTGACGAAATATATTGATTTAATCTACCACCAACATAACGTTCTACTTCAGTTGAAGTAAAATCGTGCTGCCCATGACGCTTAACTCGTACGCAAAAAGTTTTATTTGTTAGAAATTTAGCATAACTTGCATAAGTTAACTCAAAAATATGATTTATATCACGGAATTGATATTCTTCAACTATCAAAATATGATGAATACCAGGAATCCTTGTTAAGGCATCACAAATTTTATTATGAAATGTGTTTTTTTTGGTACGAACTTCAATATTATCCCAATGTCTATTAACGATAATTTCTGAATCTAACACCTTTAATATATTAAGAATATTGCTAGCCAAAATTTTAATAAAGCGTAAGCGCACTGATTGGCTTTTAATGGTAATTTCAGGAAATAGTTTAATAATAAACTTCATAAGTTTATATAAAGTCAATTTTTAATTTCATAAATAAACATATATTATACATATTTATTAGCAAGCAGAGGCATTTAATTTTAATGGAGGAAAAGTATATCTCACTATATTGCTGTTAGTCGCTTAAAAATCGTAAAAAGAATAAATTCTATGGATGATATAGTAAAATAAATTGTCTGCGCACCTGCATAATTCACCAGATATTAAGGAAAGTAAACAATTATGGATAAAAAGAAAATATCTGATAGACAAGATTCGTTATCTTTTGAATCTTCTCTAACAGAGTTAGAGAAGATTCTCACACGCTTAGAGTCAGGCGAACTTCCGCTAGAAAAAGCATTAAGTGAATTTGAGCATGGAATCCAATTAGCTAGACAAGGCCAAAAAGCGTTGCAACAGGCAGAGCAACGCGTTAAAATTTTATTACAAGCTGATGATAATGCACCGCTAAATAACTTTAGGCCGGAAGATAAATAAATCATGTCTGAAATAGTGACTCTTTCTTTTACGGATCAGCGCCAATGGGTGCAAGATCGTGTCAATAAAATTCTATTAAACCAATTTCAGCATCTTCCATTTAATCAAAGTCAACTAGTCATGGCGATGAAATATAGCACATTACTTGGTGGAAAACGACTAAGACCTTTTTTAGTTTATGCTATAGGTGATATGTTAAATGTTGCCGTGGAAAATCTGGATGTACCTGCTGCAGTTATTGAATGCATTCATGCTTATTCATTAATTCATGATGATTTGCCCGCAATGGATAGCGATAATTTACGTCGTGGTCAACCTACTTGTCATATTTGCTTTGGTGAAGCTCATGCAATTTTGGCTGGTGACGCCTTGCAAACACTTGCCTTTGATATCTTGTCTCGTTCTGCTATGCCTGATGTTAATGACACTAATCGCCTGGCAATGATAGCTGAGCTAGCTACTGCTAGTGGAGCGGCAGGTATGTGTAGCGGCCAGGCGCTCGATATGGAATCAGAAGGACAACAAATTGATATAACAACATTAGAATTTATTCATCAACATAAAACCGGAGCATTAATTCGTGCCGCTATCAGAATGAGTGCACTTACGGCCGGCAATCAAAGCTACAAATTACTACTATCATTAGATAGATATGCCAATGCAATTGGGCTACTATTTCAAGTTCATGACGATATTCTTGACATTATTGGTGATACAGATACTTTAGGTAAAAATCATGGATCTAATAAAAAACATAAAAAAAGTACCTATCCAACATTAATTGGTATTGAACAATCAAAAAAAAAAGCGAACAGTTTATATGAACAAGCATTAGATGCGCTTTATATGATAGAACAACAGCATGGACTTAATACGGAAACATTGCAAAATTTAACACACTTTATTATCGAACGAAAAAACTAATTCCCTTATTTAAAAACAGAACATATACCAGTAATAAAAATTCAAAATAATCTTTTAACGGGCTTACGCTACACTATAGCGTCATTGATATAAACAAAAATAATTATTTAATGAGAAGACATGAATACTGATATTACTTTCTATCCAACTTTAGCATTAATAAAAACGCCGGAAGAGTTGCGACTTTTACCAAAAGAAAGTCTTGGTAAATTATGTAAAGAATTACGAGAATTTTTATTAAATAGTGTTAGCCGTTCTAGTGGGCATTTCGCTTCTGGATTAGGCGCCATTGAACTCACTGTCGCTTTACACTATGTTTATAAAACCCCATTTGATAATCTTATCTGGGATGTTGGCCATCAGGCATATCCACATAAGATATTAACTGGTCGCCGCGATCGTATTGATACTATACGACAAAAAAATGGATTACATCCTTTTCCATGGCGCGCAGAAAGTGAATATGATGTTTTTAGTGTCGGTCATTCATCTACCTCTATTAGTGCTGGCCTTGGGATGGCAGTAGCTGCTGAATATGAGAATAAGGATCGCAAAACGGTTTGTGTTATTGGTGACGGCGCCATTACCGCAGGTATTGCTTTTGAAGCAATGAATCATGCGGGTGATATTCATAAAGATATGTTAGTAATCCTCAATGATAATGAAATGTCAATTTCAAAAAATGTTGGGGCGTTAAATAATCATTTAGCGAAACTGTTATCGGGTAATTTATACACTAGATTGCGTGAAGGAGGAAAAAAAATATTTTCTAATATTCCTTTAATTAAAGAATTGTTAAAAAAAACTGAAGAGCATCTTAAAGGGATGGTGATTCCTAGTACTATGTTCGAAGAATTGGGTTTTAATTACATTGGTCCCATTGACGGCCATGATGTACTTACATTAGTACAAACATTAAAAAATATGCGTGAATTAAAAGGTCCACAGTTTTTGCATATCATCACTAAAAAAGGTAAAGGTTATGAGCCCGCCGAAAAAGATCCTATCAGTTGGCATGCTGTGCCTAAATTTGATCCAAGAACTTTTACCCTACCAAAAAATAATAATAATCAATTAACGTTTTCACAAGTTTTTGGCGATTGGTTGTGTCAAGAAGCAGCTAATGATCCTAAACTGATGGCTATCACACCAGCCATGAGAGAAGGATCGGGAATGCTTAAATTTTCTAAAACCTATCCAAATCAATATTTTGATGTTGCTATTGCAGAACAACACGCTGTGACTTTTGGAGCTGGTCTTGCTATTGGAGGGTATAAACCTGTCGTTGCTATTTATTCTACTTTTTTACAACGCGCTTATGATCAAGTGATTCATGATGTAGCCATTCAAAAATTGCCTATTCTGTTTGCAATAGATCGAGCAGGCGTTGTTGGTGCCGATGGACAAACCCATCAAGGTGCTTTCGATTTATCATTTTTACGTTGTTTACCTGATATGATAATTATGTCGCCTAGTGATGAAAACGAATGCCGTCAAATGCTGCATACGGGTCATCACTATCAGGATGGTCCGGTTGCAGTTCGGTATCCAAGGGGTACCGGCTCTGGCGCTACTCTACAACCTTTAGCAAAAATTTTAATTAGTAAAGGGCTAATTCGTCGAAAAGGAAAAAAAATTGCCATCCTAAATTTTGGAACATTACTTAGCGAAGCGATAAAAGCTGCAGAATTACTTAATGCTACCGTAGTAGATATGAGGTTTGTAAAACCATTAGATGAAATCTTGATACTGGAGATAGCTCAAAATCATAAGTTATTAGTAACATTAGAAGAAAATGTAATTATAGGTGGAGCAGGTAGCGGCGTTAATGAATTTTTATTAAAAGCCCATCATATTATGCCTATCATTAATCTTGGCTTGCCTGATCACTATATCTCACAAGGAAATCAAACAGAAATTTTAGCTGAATTAGGGCTTAATGCTAAAGGGATTGTAAAATCAATTAATAACTATTACGCCAATTAAATTAATAAATATACTAAAAAATAAAAGCAATGGTTTATTATAAGTGATTTTGATTTTCAGTAACTACTAGTACTATAATACTAGTAACCAGCGTGGAAGCACTGCCACGATAACTATAGCAAAAGTAGCCGCGATGATATCATCTAACATAATACCTAACCCACCATCTATTTGGCGATCAAACCAACTAATAGGCCAAGGTTTTAACATATCAAAAAATCGAAAAAGCACAAACGCAATTAATATCCATTGCCAATTAACTAATGGCATCCCCATTAGAGTCATCCACATACCAATAAATTCATCCCAAACAATACTACCGTGGTCGTGAACTTTCATATCATCCGATGTCCGTTGACAAATAACAATACCAATAACAAAACCAAATAAAATAATAAACCAACATAACCAAAAACAGGTAACAGCCAATACATTAATAGCCAGAATGGAATCGCAGCTAAGGATCCTGTTGTTCCAGGAGTAATAGGTGATAAACCACTACCAAATCCGGTTGCCAATAGATGCCAAGGATTTGATAACTTTAAACGAAATTTAATATCAGTCATAGCAAGCTTCCACAATAAAATGATCAAAACCAGTTAAATTAGGTGAAACCTCTTTATTATCATAAAAATATCGGATACCTTCTGATTCTGGCATTATCTGACCAATGCAATGAAAATTTGCCCCTAATGTATATGCTAACGCTAATTCTAATGCATCACGATTTGTCTCAGGAACTGTAAAACACAGTTCATAATCTTCTCCACCACTTAATGCCCAGATTAATGCTTGTTCTGAGGTAACTTGTCTGCGCAAAGCATCTGATAGTGGTAAAGAATCTAATTTAATTTTAGCGCCATGGTTACTAATTTTGAGAATATGCCCAAGATCAGAAATTAAGCCATCAGAAATATCTATCGCTGAAGAAGCAATATGACGTAGAGCCTTTCCTTGAAAAATACGAGGCTCTGGCCTTAAATGCCGCTGGACAAACCAATTACGATCTTTTACATCATCGACCATTAACTGTGATTGTAAAATTGCTAATCCAGTAGCGCTATCTCCTAACGTTCCAGTAACATAAATCCAATCACCATTACAAGCTCCTGATCGTGTTAATGATTTTCCTATAGGAATCAAACCATGGGCTGTATAGGTTAAACTCATTGGTCCTCTGGTTGTATCACCACCAATAAGTTGCATTTCATAGTAATTAAGCTGTTCAAATAGGCTAGAACTAAATCTTGTCAACCAATCTTCATTGATTTGTGGCAATGTCAATGCTAGAGAAATCCAAGCAGGATCTGCCCCCATAGCGGCTAAATCACTTAAATTAACCGCCAAAGATTTATAGGCTAAATCTTCTGGTGAAACACTATCAAGAAAATGGATACCTGCAACTAGTGTATCAGTAGTAATGGCTAATTGTTGTCTTTCCGGTATTGTTATCAATGCACAGTCATCACCAATACCGATATTAACGTCATCACGATTTTGCTGTCGACAATTAAAATAACGCGCAATGATATCAAATTCACCACAAACCATAATAATATTCTGCTATACTATATTTTGATTGCTATAAGGTTATTCTACCACTTTATTTTAAAGGTAAATATCAGATTATTCGAAAAGTCTGAATATTATTACTTCTTAGTGACGGTAGCAACAACTTTATCGAGCGCACCATTGATAAACTTGTGACTATCTTCGGCACCAAAAACTTTTGCTAATTCAATTGCTTCATTAATAGAAACTTTATAAGGTATATCATCACGGTAATAGAGTTCAAATATCGCTAAACGTAAAACCGCTTTTTCAACTTGACCAACCTCCCAAAGATGACGAGAAAGATGAGGAGCCATCTTTTTATCCAGTTCTAACACATGAGTTGAAACACCATTAAGTAGCTCACAGAAGTATGTCACATCAACATCTGAAGTATCCTGTTCAGATAAAAATTCCACTTCAACATCATCAATATTATTACCAGATAATTGCCACGAATAAATTGCCTGAACAGCACACTCACGCGCACGATGACGAGCAGCAGGTTTCATAAAATTCCCCTTAAATAATATATTTAGCCTTTAATAGCTTGAATTACATTAACCATTTCTAGTGCACCTAATGCAGCATCTGCACCTTTATTTCCTGCTTTTGTACCCGCGCGTTCAATGGCCTGCTTAATATCCTTGGTTGTTAATACACCAAAGGCAACAGGAATACTATTTGTCATCGCAATATTAGAAAGTCCAGCACTACATTCACCGGCAACATATTCAAAATGTGGAGTTGCACCACGTATAATGGTAGCAAGTGCAATGACTGCGTCATATTTTTTTGTTTCTACTAATGTTTTAATCGTTAAAGGTAATTCATAGGCACCAGGAACCCAAACTATTGTTATATTTTCTTTTGCAACTTGGCCAATACGTTCCAAGGTATCAATAGCGCCTTCTAGTAAATTACTATTGATGAAATGATTAAAACGTGCAACAACGATTACTATAGAAGCTTTAGGAGCTGCTACCGTACCTTTTATTATTTTCATAGCCTTCCTTAAATACTAATTATTCTCTACAGAAACGACAATTTTACTATATTCTTTTTTATTACTGTACAGCACTGAACAGTGCCTGTGCTGAATTTAGCTAACTTTAAAATAGTTACTAGGAATGCTAAATTAAATCAAATAATGTTACATTATTATAACTATACTACTTTTTATATTTAATTAGCTAGTTAATAACAATATTACATTAAATTGGGTGAAGTATTAAACGTAAATCAGGGCCAATAACTTTAATATTAATAAATTCAAATGCAGGTGCATCTTTCAATTTTTGTAATGCTGGAATATTAATTAATTCTCTTGCGGTACCACCTAAAATTTTAGGCGCAATATAAATAATTAATTCATCAACTAATCCTAATCTTAACAAAGCGCCGGCAAGTGTTGGTCCGCTTTCAATCCAAATTGAATTAATATTACGTTTAGCCAACTGCGTTATTAGCAAAACTAAATCAATACCTTTTTCATAGGTTGGAATTACGATTTGTTCAACATCACCACACCAATTTTGTAATATAGGATTAGGGCGAATAAGCCAACATTTACCATCTGATTTTGTTACAATATTTTCTGGTTTTACTTGATTATGACGATCTAAAACAATTCTTATTGGCTGTCGAAGGCTTTCTTTAGGATAAAGATTTTGTAGTTCAGGCGAAAAATCTATCCAACGAACATTTAAAGCTGGATTATCAGTTAAAATAGTGGCACTAGTAGTCAAAATCGCGCTTGCCTGAGCTCTAAAATTTTGTACATCTTGGCGAGCTATTAGCGAAGTGATCCACTTACTTTCACCTGATTCAAGGGCTGTTCGTCCATCAAGTGATGCTGCTAACTTAAGCTGAACATAGGGAAAACCTGTTCGCATTCTTTTTAGAAAGCCTCGATTTAATTGCTCAGCTTCATTTATTAGTAAACCATGTATTACTTCGATACCAGCCTGCTGTAATTTAAATAAACCTCGTCCTGCAACCTGTGGATTTGGATCTTGCATCGCTACAACAACTCGTAGAATACCTGCATTAATTAACGCATCTGCACAAGGTGGAGTTTTACCATAATGGCTACAGGGCTCTAATGTAATATAAGCGGTTGCCCCCTTAGCTTTCTTACCCGCCATTTGTAAAGCATAAATCTCAGCATGTGAGTCACCTGCTCTACAATGAAATCCTTCACCCACAATTTCATCATTGCTTACAATGACACAACCTACATTTGGGTTAGGTGAGGTAGTAAATCGTCCTTGATTGGCTAATGACAATGCACGGCTCATAAACTGCTTATCAAATGGGGTCATTTTTGCTATTAATCCTATTGCTTAGCAAGTTATTTACCAAATTCACGAATATCTTCAAAACTATGATATATCGAATCAAATTACTATATAAGTAATTTGATCCAGCTTTTCGATTTATTCATAAGAATTTTTTAGATTATTTTTGTCGGAATTTTTCGCTATTTAGTTATGGAAAGTTGCAATTCTATATTGTTAATAGCTGTTTTCAATATTATTAGAACTTATCAGGTGTTTTTAATGTTTTTTGTAACCTTATCTCAGTTTGTGTTCGTCAAATAACTTATGTACATTATTACTTTAGCATGTGATTCATGATTAATTCAGTTACTTCAAAAGTAGTAAAACGCTCATAAGATTCAAGATATTATTTTTAATAAATCTCCGAACAATCGCTAACCAACGTAAATCAGCTACTTTACTAGCTACAGCTATGTAAAGTAGAGAATGCATAAATTTCCTGGTTTTATGGTCCAGTTTTTAGTTTAATTTAACTTTTAATGAAAATACGCTGCTAATATAATCTAATAGGGTGTTAATTAACAAAATTCGCTTTTAAGGTAGTAGAGATTGTTGATCTTCCCCATCTTTTATCACCTTAGGTAGGATTAAATGCTCTCGTTTTATTCCCATTTTTAATGCTAGAGCAGAAGCAATATAAATTGAAGAAATGGTTCCAATCGTTACACCAATTAACATAATTAGAGAAAATCCTTTCAAAATTAAACCACCGAAAAAGTAGAGCATCAAAATCACTAATAAGGAAGCTCCTAATGTAATAAATGTTCGACTTAATGTTTGCGTTAATGAAACATTCACTATTTCATAAGAAGTGCCAGGGCGGATCTTGCGGAAATTTTCACGAATACGATCAAAAACAACAATGCTGTCATTTAATGAATAACCTATAACTGACATTAATGAAGCAACGATAGTCATATCAACTTCAATCTGAAAAAAGGATGCAATGCCTAATGTAATAATCACATCATGCGCTAATGATATTACTGCACCGACAGCCAGACGCCATTCAAAACGGAAACTTAGATAAATTAATATACAGATCAAAGCAGATAATAATGCCATTGCTCCGGTTTGAGCTAATTCACTACCTACACTCGGACCAATAAATTCCATACGCTTAAGCGTTGCTTGATTATTAACATTTCTATTAATGAGTGAAATAACAGTCTTACCGATTTCTTGAGTTGCAACTCCTTTAGTAGGAGGTAATCGGATTATAATATCTCGACTACTGCCAAAATTTTGGATTAAAGGTTCTTTATGACCATTATTCGATAAACTCGCTCTAATTTTATCAAGATCCGTAGGTTGACTGAGATTAATTTCAATAACAGTTCCACCGGTGAAATCTAATCCCCAGTTAAAACCTTTTAATGAAATAAGCATAACGGAAATAATAAATAAAGCAATTGAAATAGTAAAAGCTAAATAATCCCAACGCATAAAATCAATAACTTTACGACCATGATTTAATTGTTCTATTGTGTAATATTGCACCAACAAACCACGCTCCTTAAATAGATAGATTTTTAATAGGTTTACCACCATACAATAAGTTCACGATAGCACGTGTTCCTACAATTGCAGTAAACATGGAGGTGGCAATACCAATCGCCGTAGTAATGGCAAAGCCTTTAATTGAGCCGGTACCTATCGCATACAAAATGGTTGCAGTGATCACAGTTGTTAAATTTGCATCTAAGATACTGGAAAATGCCCCTTTATAACCTTCATGTATTGCTTGCTGTATTGAACGACCATTCTTCAGTTCTTCTTTAATGCGTTCATTAATTAATACATTAGCATCAACAGCAATAGCAATCGTTAAAACAATACCAGCAATTCCTGGCATAGTTAAAGTGGCTCCAGGTAATAGCGACATAACTCCAACAATAAGGATCAAGTTTGCTAACAATGCGGAACTAGCAATCAGACCAAATTTACGATAATAAATGATCATGAATAGAACTGAAGCTAGAAAACCGGCTAATGATGCTTTCATTCCTTGTTCAATATTTTGCAATCCTAATGTTGGCCCAATTGTCCGTTCTTCAACAATTTGAATAGGTGCAATTAATGCGCCAGCTCGTAATAATAAAGATAATTGATGAGCTTCGGTTGCATTACTAATATTAGTTATACGAAATTTGCTATCAAAACGACTGGAAATTCTGGCAACATTAATAACACTTTCATCTTTTATTAAGATAATACGACCATTAGCATCCCTTCTCCTGCTATCTTTATACTCAACAAACAAGGTTGCCATCAGTTTATCCTGATTATTACGGGTAAAATCAGACATAATAGAGCCACCTGAACTATCCAAGCTAATGCTTACCTGTGGTCTTCCCATTTCATCTAAATCTGATCTTGAATCAGTAATATGATCTCCTGTCAATATAACATGTTTATAAAGAACTACAGGTTCACCATTACGAGTATATTTTATCTCAGAATCACCTGGAATATAACCCTGTTGAATAGCTGAGTTGTCTATGTCGACATTAACTAAGCGAAATTCCAGAGTTGCAGTAGCACCAAGGATTTCTTTTGCTCGCGCCGTATCCTGAATACCAGGTAACTCAACGACGATACGATCAGCACCCTGACGTTGTACCAATGATTCAGTAACGCCTAATTGGTTAATACGATTACGGATAATATTAATATTTTGTGATACTGCATAATTACGGGCTTCACGGATTCGCTCATCTGTTATTGCCGTCATTAATAGATTATTACTGCCAGCAGTATAAATTAAATCGCGATAACGGGGTGTTAAATAAGATTTCGCTTGTGAACGCCTATTATTATCATAAAAACGGATTTTAACACCGTAATTATCTATTTTATGTATAGTTGAATAGGGGATCATTTTTTCACGTAAATCATTACGCAGGTCATCCATAATCTGTTCTTGCAATTTATTCAATGCTGTTTCCATATCTACTTCTATTAAAAAATGAACACCACCACGCAAATCTAACCCCAATTTCATTGGTTCACTACCCAATACCCTTAACCAATGAGGGGTAGCAGGTGCCAGATTTAACGCCACGATATACTGTTCTCCTAAACCAGCAAATAACGTTTCGCGTGCATGAAGCTGAATATCTGGATTATTAAAACGAGCAAGAATTATACCATTTTCCAGTGCAATTGATTTACTTTCAATTTTTTCTTTCTTTAAAAGGTTGATAACCTGATCTAAAGTTTGTTCATTAGCTGCAGTTCCCCGTATGCCAGTAATCTGAATAGACGGATCTTCTCCATAAATATTGGGAAGTGCATATAGTAGACCGATGAGCAACGTAGCGATCAGCATTAAATACTTCCATAAAGAATAATGATTTAGCACAGCAATTCCCTTCTGGAAAATCAGAAATTAGATAGACTTCATTGTACCTTTTGGTAATATAGCAGCAACGAAATCACGTTTAATAGTTACATCATTAGTATCATTTAATGCAATAACAACATAATCTGCTTTAGATACTTTAGTGACGCGGCCAATTAATCCACTGGTTGTTAGTATCTCATCACCTTTAGAAATAGAATTAATTAATCTTTTATGCTCTTTAGCTCGCTGCTGCTGTGGGCGTAAGATCATGAAATAAAAAATCAGTCCGAAAACAACTACCATAATGATCAAAGAATATGGATTTTCTTGCGCCTGACTACCAGTTGAAGCGATTGTTTCAGAAATAAATAAACTCATCAAAATTTCCTCATTATGATTAATACAATGTTTTAAGTAAAAATTAATATAAGTAAATAAAAATCCTACACTGATTTAATTTAATTAGCATAGAGAGAATTATACTCTAGTTTGATGAAATCGATTTATTGATCCGTCGATAAAACTCTACTGCAAAAGCCTCAAATTCACCTTTTTCAATCGCTTGTCGAATTTCAGTCATTAATTGTTGATAATAATATAAATTATGTAAGGTATTAAGCCTGGTACCAAGAATTTCAGTACATCGGTCAAGATGATGTAAATAAGCACGGCTATAGTGAGAGCAAGTATAGCAGTTACAGTAAGCATCTAACGGTGAAGTATCTGACTTATATTTAGCATTACGGATTTTAATTATACCTTCTGTGACAAAGAGATGGCCATTTCTGGCGTTACGGGTTGGTATTACGCAATCAAACATATCAATACCGCGCCGAACCCCTTCAACCAAATCTTCCGGTTTACCGACTCCCATTAAATGACGTGGTTTATTCTGCGGAATTTGTGGGCAAATATGCTCTAAAATACGATGCATATCTTCTTTAGGTTCTCCAACAGATAAGCCACCAACAGCGTAACCATCAAAACCGATATCAACTAAACCTTTTAGTGATATATCACGTAAATCTGGGTAAACACTGCCCTGAATAATACCAAACAACGCATTTTTATTAGCTAACTCGTCAAATCGTTGACGACTACGTTTTGCCCGACGAAGAGACATCTCCATCGATTTTTTCGCGTAATTCCAATCTACTGGATAAGGTGTACATTCATCAAAAATCATGACAATATCTGAACCTAGATCGTATTGGATTTCCATCGACTTTTCAGGGCTTAGAAAAATCCTTTCACCATTAATTGGATGGCGAAAATAGACCCCCTCTTCTTTAATTTTACATATGGCACCAAGGCTAAAAACCTGAAATCCGCCGGAATCAGTCAATATTGGTCCTTGCCATTGCATAAAATCATGCAGATCGCCATGTAATTTCATTATTTCCTGTCCAGGACGCAACCATAAATGAAAAGTATTGCCTAACAAGATTTGTGATCCAGTTTGTTGGACTTCTTCTGGCGTCATCCCTTTGACTGTGCCATAAGTTCCAACCGGCATAAAAGCAGGTGTTTCTACAATCCCACGCTCAAAAATTAAGCGACCACGACGAGCTTGGTCGTCTTGGATTTGTAATTCATATTTCACTTTTCCTCTCTAGCATTATAAAGCAGTCTGATAGGTTATTTACATATTTAGTTAAATACATTGATGATATTAATTTAATAGTTAATAGATAGTTAGCTACTTTTTACTCTCTGCCTTAGGGTTATGCGTAATAAACATGGAGTCACCATAACTAAAAAAACGATACTTCTCTGCGATTGCTTTTTGATAGGCATTCATCGTATGCTGATAACCAGCAAAAGCAGATACCAACATAATTAAAGTAGATTTAGCTAAATGGAAATTGGTAATTAATGCATCAACGATTTGAAAATTAAAACCTTGATAAATAAAAATTCGAGTATCATCAAAAAAAGGGGAAATAATTCCTTCTTTACATGCACAAGCCGCACTTTCTAATGATCTAATTGAAGTTGTGCCAACCGCAATAACACGTTTACCTCTCGCTTTACACGCCAGAATTGCATCAACAACTTGTTGCGATACTTCAACATATTCTGCATGCATGGTATGTTCAGCAATATTTTCCACTCGAACAGGTTGAAAAGTGCCCGTACTAATATGTAGTGTTATAAACGCCATTGCTACTCCTTTTTGTCGTAGCGCCGCTAGTAATGATTCATCAAAATGTAATCCTGCTGTGGGCGCAGCAACAGCTCCAGGCCGTTGGCTATAAACCGTTTGATAAAGTACTCGATCAACCTCTTCATCATGGCGAGTAATATAGGGAGGTAAAGGTATATGACCAATATCATTTAAAATAACTAATACATCTCGATTATCCTGAAAATCAATTTCAAATAACGTATCGTGTCTTCTCAATATAATAGCTTTAACACTTTCATCATCACCTAATAATAATTTAGTTCCAATTTTTGCTACTTTAGAAGTACGAATATGTGCTAAAACTCGATGGAGATCTAAGATACGCTCAATCAATACTTCAATTTTTCCACCAGAGATTTTACGGCCATAAACACGAGCCGGTATCACTTGGGTATTATTGAAAACAAGTAAATCACCTGATTCTAATTTATCAATAATATCAGTAAATATACCATGTTCCAGTTTACCTGTTGAACCGTTTAAAGAAAGTAACCGGCAGTTACTACGTTTAGCTAAAGGATAATGGGCTATTAACTCATTAGGTAATTTAAAAGAAAAATCAGAGAGCCGCATTTTTTACACTATTTAATTAAAACAAACGAATTAGTCTAGTTCAGCAATAAAAACAGTGCAACAAAATAAGCATTATGAAAACTAAAAATTCACTCATAATAATACTATGATTTTTACACGCTTATATTTAGCTCAACGAGTACAAAGTTCCTTATTAGGAAATTTAATGGCGAATTTTATTTACAGTGATCCTGATGGCTTGTATTCAGTAAACGTTGTGATCAGGACCAAAATGTGTAGTCAGGTAGATGATTCATCTATCAGTACACCATGGTGATTAATACGAAGCAATTTTTTTCGACCACCGTGTACCATCGAGTCGCAGTGATTATGCTTGATTTAATTTGTAATTATTTTCTTATTTTATATTAGGATTAAATCAAAAAAACAAAATAAATTCTACTCAAGTTTATTCATTAATTTTGCTAGAAAATTAAACCGAACTTATATTATATCTCAAAAAATTTTTAAAAATTAAGTTAATATTTATAGTCATAAAACTGGTTGATCCAACATACAGAACCTGAACATATTAGGCTATGTTGGTAAAAGTTGTTGGTAGAAATTCTTTATACTAGTATGAAGAATTTTTGCTACAGCGCGATTGGCATGAAAGTAAACAGTAGTAAAGATCAAAAATACTCTTTCCTTACTCTCTGCTAATATAAAACCGTATCTCATTAATTGTTTCGGCGACAATATGTTAGATGATGTCGATCTATGCATTAAAACAACTCAATCCACTTTATCCTACTCATATTATCACAGTGGACATCTTATCCACTGTTGACATTGATTAGGGTTATAGTAATTTTTTTAAAAATTCCAATTACAGAAAAACATTAAGAATCTTACTTTAAGTTCTTTTGACGAAACTGCATCATAAAATATAAATGGTTTAGTTATCTGTGATGCATATTGAATGACTTGACTTTATAGGAGTCAGCGAAACAAACAGGGATTTAATTTGAAAATAGTGCTTAGATAGGTATTACTGCTCCTTGTTTTAACAGCGACAGTTAACTTTAATATATTAAGTGCTATTTGTTGAAATTAACGAAATATTTTTTCTTGAATCTTTTAAAGGGATACATTATATCCTCACATAAAAAATTAGAAAATACAGGAAATTATGAGATAAAAGAAAAGAAAAATCATTGATATTAATCGCTTGATATCGATAGAGTTATATGATTGATGAAATTCTTGAAGAGTTTAATGTAGAGTATGTTAGTCATTTTCTTGAGCCAATCATCGATAAAGAGTCCATCATTTGTTTAAATGGAAGTAAATAGTACGAAACTTCATTACTATTGAGAATGAGATTAATTATAATCGGATAAAAAGTTGACTAAATAGATAGTTCTTGATTAAGAAATTCTACATTCAAATGTGAACAGTTATATTATCCGATTATTAAGGATGTATGAGTGGATTTCATGGTATTGGGTTTTTTATTTACCGAATTATCTGGCATAGAGAAGATTGTTTGAAACCATAACAATTGAAATGTAGATGTGGTTACAAATTATTCTGCGAGTAAACCAACAACCTTTAGCAATATAGCTTATAATAACAGTATGGCGCAAAGATGTCCTAAACTAACTAATTTAATCGGTTCTTTGATGACTTTATTTTGCATAATCAGAATTTTTTTTTTTTGCTTTTTTTGTAATTTTATCCAGTAATCATCACTTTTACGAAACTAGAACAACAAAAAGCACCATCATTAATTGAAAAAACAAACAAACTTAGCCGATTGGAAACTAAGGTTTATTACTAATTAAAATTAAATTATACTCTTTAAGTATCTGCCACTATATCAAAGTTATTTAGTAATAATGCCATTTATAAAATGAATAAATAACTAAAAGAGTTATGAAGGTAGAGAGTACCAGTCATGCTTAAATAATAAGCATTAAATAGTAATTTAATTTATTCGCAACATCAGGAATAAATCTTTGAAAAGCTCAGCAGATTTCATAGTCCCTAATAAACCAAAGACTAGACTAATCAATATAGTTGACATAAACTATTATAAATCTTAGATGGACATATCCTTTATTTTAAGGTAAAATTTATTATAATAAATGCAATTTAATCTAGATAAATTGCAATTAATATAGGAATAGAAATTTAATCAGTTTAGTTAATTTTAAATTTGAGATTCTCATAGAAAAAGATGAGAATAGCACACTATTTTCTATATTGTCATAGATATGGTGTTTTCAGGATGTTCATGATCTTAATACTTTTTATACTATGCGATACGTTAATTTTTAAGAATTCATCAATAGGATAGGATTCTAAGGAATCTCCTAAAAGTATAAATCAGATGAATCAGGAAGACAATACACGACTTTACATTATTACACCGACTGTTTTTTATTCGAAGAGATCGATGATTTCTATCCTGAAAAGAATAATAACAAACCAACTAAAATTTTATGATACCCCAAAAAATGGCATATAGCAATACGCTTAACTTGGCCCTTAATTTTTTCTCGACATACAAGCATCATCCTTTTCTAGTCATGATTATCCGGGTTTTTGAGTAAACGGTCCAGGCTAAGGCTGATGACATTGATATAACTGGATTGAAGATCGATAACTGACAGTATGTTTACTCAATGAATTCATAACTTATGTGGACTTAGGGATAAATCTACATCTTCTTTGCCCATTAGAACAAACAGAAAGATAACTAGACCGATAGACCTAATGAATGCGGACAGAATAATAATTTTCATTCCCTTTTACTCAGAAAAGCTGAAACCGGCTAAGAGGATTTGATATGATCCTGATCATGTTGGTAAACAAAATTCAATTTAAAAATAAAAAACAGATTTTTGAAGAATCAGCATGAAATTTACTGACCGAGATACATCAGATTTATTAATAGTTTAGAGACTTTTTCTCGCTCTCTACCAGCATAAAACTGTGTTTCATTAGTTTGCTTGGCGTCAACATCTTGAATAATATCGATTCAAGTGTTGAATCAACTCATTCCACTTTATTCTGCTCATGTTGTCATTAATGAACATGTTATTCGCTGGGATATTTATTTTAGAGTTACAGTAATTTTATTATAAAATCTCCGATTGCAGAAAATATTTAACAATCTGACTAAAAGTCATTTAGCGAAATTAGATTATAAGGATAAATGATTTAGTTATCCAATATGTATGTTGAATAACTTAACTTTGTGAGAATCAGCAAAAACAAATTGCCATTAATTTGAAAGTAGCTTTTAAGATGGCATCACTGCTTTTCTTTCTTAAACAGTGACAGCCAACATAAGTTCTTAATTGATATTATTCAAGTTGACAAAATATTTTTCCCTAAACCTTTTAAAGGAAAATATTATATCTCACATAAGAAAAGCTAGAAAATGCGGAAGATGAGAAGATAAAAGGAAAGAACAAATCTTGGTCTTAATCCTTTGATCTCGATAGGTCATCTGCGAGATAAAACTCTTTAGTAGTTTAATGCAGAGTATATTAGCCGTTTTCTTGAGCTAATTATTGATAAAGAGTCCATCTTTAGCTCGGATGTAACTAATAGTACGAAACCTTTGCCCAATTACAGCACAAAATTAGTCGCCATCGCCTAATAAGGCGAGATAACCAGATATTTATTGGTAATAAATTTTATATTTAAAATGTGAACAGTTATATAAGCCAATTAAAAGATAGCTGAATAGCTTGCATGGTCTAGAGTCTTTATTTACTAAATTGTCTGGCCTGCAGAATATTCTTAGATCTACAGGAATTGAAATGCAGATATGGATACAAAATGCTCTGTGAGCAAAGCAACAAACTTTTCTAATATAGCCGATTATCAACATCATCTCATTTTGTAATTTAGCAACGGTAAATTTGGAGATGACATAATGCTTAGTTAAAATAGATGTAAGTTCCTTGCTTGCTCAAGAATAGTTATAATTTTAAGTTTTTTAGTTTACCTTCTAACGAAATAGTCTCGTTATCATGATATTTTATGCTTTCAACTATATCTCTTAGTAGTCATATTGCTATGAATAGCCTGTGCAACGAAGATGTATATAATGATTGGGATTAAATAATTAGGCCAAAATATAATGGAACGCCTTCACTCTTACTAGCATCAGCAGGTATACTTTGCATATTTTATCTTTAAATTGAGAATAATGCTTCCGCGAGGAATAGCTAACGCATTATGAATTTAGATGCTCCACCTATCATTACATCACTGCTAGATACTGATGCTTATAAACTACATATGCAACAAGCCGTCTTTCATCAATATAACCAAGTATCAGTTGTAGCAGAATTTCGTTGCCGTAGTGATGAACGACTTGGTAACTATGCTCAAGCTGTACGACAACAAATAGATCTAATGGCACATATTGTATTAACACCAATTGAATATCGCTATCTGCGTGATTTGCTTTTTTTTAAATCTGATTATCTCGATTGGTTAAAGGATTTTCGCTTCAATCCTACACAGGTTAACGTTTATACTACCCAAGAAAATCAGTTAGCACTAAGAATTAGTGGTCCATGGTGTGAAGTCATTCTTTGGGAAGTACCTCTATTAGCTTTAATCAGTAAACTAGTTCACCGTGATCGCTCTCCTGATGTAACAACTGAAGATGCTATTGAACAGTTACATAAATTAATTAATTATTTTTACCAGGACGCAAAAAGGTTAAATATTGATTTAGCAAACTTTAAATTAATTGATTTTGGCACTCGCCGACGTTTTTCTCATGCAGTTCAATACGCTATTATCAATGAGCTCAAATACCATTTTCCTTATTTTATTGGCACAAGTAATTATAAGTTAGCGCAACAATTACAGATTAAACCTGTTGGTACTCAAGCTCATGAGTGGTTTCAAGCTCATCAGCAAATTAGTGTTGATCTTGCTAATAGTCAGCGCGTTGCGCTGCAAAGTTGGCTAGATGAATATCCCGATCAATTAGGTATCGCATTAACGGATTGTATTACAATGGATGCTTTCCTGCGTGACTTTGATATTACCTTTGCTAATCGTTACAAAGGATTAAGACATGACTCAGGAGATCCGTTAGAATGGGGTGAAAAAGCTATTAGTCATTATAAAAAACTAGCTATCGATCCTATGAGTAAAACGCTAGTTTTTTCAGATAACCTTGACCTACAAAAAGCATTGATCCTTTATAAATATTTTTATAAACGTATCAACCTTATTTTTGGTATTGGTACCCATTTAACCTGCAATATTCCTCAGGTAAAACCGCTTAATATTGTGATTAAATTAGTTGAATGTAATGGTAAACCAGTTGCTAAGTTATCTGATAGCCCAGGAAAAATGATCTGTGATGATTATGCATTTATCGATCGCTTAAAAAAAGCCTTTGATATCTACAATATAACAGATCGGTTTGATAGCAAATTTAACTGACTATTATAGTAAGTTATTTTATTGATTCCTGCATCATGGTAAATTAAATTGTTATTAGAAAATTCTTTTAATCTAATTATTCCTATTTTAAACTTATTAGTCTTATTTGCTTATTAAGCGAGAATAAGTAATACAAAACGTTTCACAATTGGGATCAAACAACTTTAAAAAACTAAATATTAAAAGAGAGTATTTATGAACATAGTGTCTGTCGTTGAAGTACTACAAGGCCGTGTAGCTATAGGCGAAGAAGTAACTGTTCGTGGCTGGGTACGTACAAGGAGAGACTCAAAAGCTGGTTTCTCATTTCTCGCCGTTTATGACGGTTCCTGCTTTAATCCATTACAGGCTATTGTAAATAATGAGCTGAATAATTATGAAACCGAAGTTTTACTTCTAACCATCGGCTGCTCGATTGAAGTAACTGGAATTGTTAAGTTATCGGAAGGTCAAGAACAAAATTTTGAATTATCAGCCACCAAGATCGTTATAGTCGGTATGATAGAAAACCCTGATAGCTATCCAATGGCTGCTAAGCGTCATACCGTTGAATACTTACGTGAAGTGGCACATTTACGTCCACGCACTAATCTTATCGGTGCCGTTTCCCGTATTCGTAATACGCTATTCCAAGCTATTCATCGTTTCTTTTATAAAGAAGGCTATCTTTGGGTTTCAACGCCTATTATTACTGCTTCCGATACTGAGGGTGCCGGTGAAATGTTTCGCGTCTCAACATTAGATTTGCAGAATATTCCGCGAACAGAAAAAGGTGATATTAATTTTGATAAAGATTTTTTTGGTCAAGAAGCATTTCTAACCGTATCTGGTCAACTAAATGGGGAAGCTTATGCTTGTGCATTAAGCAAAATTTATACTTTTGGGCCAACATTTCGCGCAGAAAACTCTAACACTAGCCGCCATTTAGCTGAATTCTGGATGGTTGAACCCGAAGTTGCTTTTGCTAACTTAAATGATATCGCTACTCTGGCCGAGAAAATGTTAAAATATCTCTTCAAATCAGTTTTACAAGAACGCTATGATGATCTAACCTTCTTTGCCGATCGGATCAATAAAAACGTTATTAACCGATTAGAAAAATTTGTTATATCAGATTTTATTCAAATTAATTATACCGATGCGATTAAAATTTTAAAGAAATCAGGGAAATTATTTAAAAAATCAGTGGTTTGGGGTATCGATCTTTCTTCTGAGCATGAACGTTATTTATCTGAGGAACATTTCAAAGCAGCCGTAGTTGTCAAAAATTATCCAAAAGATATTAAAGCTTTTTATATGCGTTTGAATGATGATGATAAAACCGTTGCTGCTATGGATATATTAGCGCCAGGTGTTGGTGAAATTATTGGCGGCTCACAGCGTGAAGAGCGATTAAATCAATTGGATGCTCGTATGAAAGAGATAGGGCTTAATCAACAAAATTATAACTGGTATCGCGATCTGCGCCGATATGGTACCGTTCCACATGCAGGATTTGGTCTCGGATTTGAACGCTTGGGTGCTTATGTCACTGGCGTACAAAATATCCGTGAAACCATTCCATTTCCACGAACTCCGCGTAACGCAACTTTTTAAATATTTAATCAATAATCATAAAACGAATAAATATTATAATGATAACTGTCAGTAAGATCTATCAGTAAATCTAGTGTATTACGGTCAAGCTACATTCCACTCTGATATTTCATAAATCTCTTTTCCATCTTTAAATTTGACATTGTTTACCACAAGGGTCAGAAGCTCAAATATCTTTACCTGGCCCAAGTTTTCTGAAAAGATAGGAGCAACTTAAATAGCATTGAAAGGGTTGCTTTTCTTGATCCGCAGTGCTTTGCACCTTGGATTCGTATAGCCTCAGTATCATAAAACCTGATTGATTATATTTCTCATTCTTATTTACGCCCACCAGTACGTTCACTGGAAGCCATAGAATGCTAGCGTTCTTTTCGATCTTTTTCAGCTTCTTCATTGCTGCAGGATCATACTTTATTGAAAACCTTATTAACAAAACATCAAGGGTTTTGTTAGTGGTATTGTTAGAGCTCTCTATTAGCCAGACCTCCAGCAGCTCACCCTTAACTTTCGGTATTGGATGCCTTTAGGAGTGAATGTAGCGTATGACTCATTTTATATACCAAACAGCATTGATACTGTGTATCCGGGAATGTCTTTGTTATTGCATTTCAAAAACTAATAGCACCATCTCTCGTAGTAAGTCTGGAGATGCAGTTAAATGATATATGCTCGCAAGGCATAAAAGTTCAGCTAAGTTCCCTCTAATTCTTGATAAACTCTTCGGGTGCAATGATCTCCTTATATGCCCATGCGCAGCAACGCTACCACTATATAATTATTAGGCAAAATCGATTATCTGCTTTGATAGTCCTGCATATGCCTTCAAGTAAGAAATAAATATAGGTGGTATCGATAAATCACGCAAGTATCATATTACTAATGCTCTTTAAGCCATTAGTTATTCTCATTTATGGTGCATGGGACTTTGGAGATAGATGGCATGGTATCTGCATATTGATTTTGTGAATAATATCAACATCAGAGAGGTGATATACTATAAAAATTTACCCTATAAATTATTCGAAAAACCAGCTATCATCTTTGTTCCTTGGATAAATTTATCTGTAATTGTGAAAGGTAACTGATAGGTACTGCTGAATTGAGACGGAGCTCAACTTAAAATCATGCTGCGATAACCTGCTCAATAGCTATTATCAATGTGGTCTTATGGCCCCGTCGATCATAAAACAGTTATTTGCCATAACGAACCATACATACTGCTATTGGCGATATTAAGATTAAAATACCTAAGATCAGATGATCGCCATCGCCAATGGAATATCTTTATAAAGGTGATTACTACCATCTTATCTGAAGTGTGTAAATATTAATAGTTGCTCTACCATGGTCTCTATATGTAAGGTGTTTCCACTGGTGATTTTTATGAATTCCTGGAGCACTTTTCGCTGAAAAGCACATAGTCTTCTACTAGTGTTATCATTAACAGATTAAAACATCGATGCCTTGAAGAGAATCGGTAATGATGTCTACGTAATTTACGCGATATGTGCTATGTTTATTTCTGTGCCAATGGTTATATTATTTCCTATCAAGGAAAGGTGGATCACTTTTACCTGCTGCTCATTATCGACATCACTTCATGGACATAAGGAGGTCATTGCAGTCAAGGATGGTTATCAAGAATTAGAAGTGAAATTGTGAGCCGAATTTATCAATAACCTACTAATGATTGCTTAACTTATATCTCTCAGGCTTGTTACAGGAAAAAGGCGCTTTTCTTGGTTTTTTGGAATGAAATGGTAAAAATATTCACAAGCTCGCAGCACCAATGTTGTTAGGTAAATAAAATAGCTGATGTGCTAACTTGATTCAGCAAAGATATTTAACAGCGAAAGTTAAAGTTGAATTACGGGTGTTTTAGCTAGCAAGAGAGCTGCGATACCGCTAATAAACCTCTTAATGTTTTCTTAGCAATGTTTTCAGGACAGCATCCTGCAACGTATAAAAAACTAGAGAAAAATCGACAAAAACGCTGGCATTCTATGCCTTCCCGTCAGTGTACTAGTGTTAATAATAACGACGAATCCAATTGAATTAGCTTTTGCGACAGTGAGGCAATGAAGCTGACACACGCGAACAACTGTGATTTAAGAAAATAACTATTTCAATAGTGTTTTATCTGATCCAGTCTACTCAGAAAACTGAAAGCAGCTCAGGGAATTTTGATCTGTTTACCCATGGTGGTAAACAATATTGAATTTAAGAATTAAAAACAAGATTCATAAAGGATCAGAGTGGAACATAGCTTGTGATCGTCATACGTCAGATTTACTTATAACTATAGTTGATTAATTATTTCTTTCTGCAATCCCTTTCATATGACGTAGCGCGATATAACCTGATGCACTAATTAAAATAATTTTTTCATAAGAATCTATTAAATTTAAATTAATATAGAAATATTACACTTTAATTATATTTTTATTTATTTTTGATAAATACTACGAGTATATTAATAAGTAATTTTTTATGAATTTTAATTAGTGAATTCTGAAATTTATCTTGATCCGTTATCAAGATAAGAGCATTAAATTAATCGATACTTATGCTGTAAGATCTTCTTTAGTTAAATTAAAGTAATGTTCGCGCATTTTATATAATTTTGACTTATGAAGATAATTATAAGGATCGACTGTATTTTTTTTATTTAATAAGATCTACTAATTCTATTGTTAAAATATTTTATCATGTTATAAACCTATTTCTTATAGGTAATGTTAAGAACAATACCCAGCTGTTTTTAAAGCCTTATCCTATTTATTTAGAGTATTAATCAATTTAATTAAAACATATTAAGCATAAGCTAGGTTAATTCCATCCGATAATTCTATAAATCAAATATTAACGTAAGATTCATGTTATTTTTTAAACTAATATAAAAAGGATGAACAGAAATACAGTAGAACCTTACATCCAGATCAGGATAATAGCATATAAATCTAAATAATTTTGTTGCTTAGGTTTTAATAACTTCAAAAATATCAATAACTATTTATCTGCCATAATTTTTATTTTTTACTAAATTAATATTAACAGCACGATGAATATTTTAATAACTTAATCATTTTAGTAGTTTTCATTTAGCTTATTGGAATTAATTTATATATTGCTTTACTGTAAATAGATTGAGTAATTTCAGACATCTTTAGTGCAACCACCAATTACTTTAAGGATTATTCTAATTTCAAAAGTAGGATATTACTGGAATCTTCACGCTCAAGTAAATAGATAAGAAATATATCTTTTTAACTTTAAAGTTTTTTTCTTCAATCCTGGTAATAATATTCTTCAGTTATTCTAGAATAAATTGTATTTCTAAAGATAATAACCTGTTCTTTACGTAAAAATGTTAGATTCTATTCATTGTATTGAAAATAAAATTAATGTTAAGTTCTCTGTATTTATTTAACGAGATAGAATACACAGAATAATAAAATTACATTAAGTAATATAAGAAAAATTTGTTGTAGGATTAAATTAAGCTGTATAGCAGAATGAGTTATTCTTTTAAGAAATATGCTAAATATAACTTTCAGGATTATTTAACTAGGTTACTTTAATATTATTAATATTGAATACTATCACTTTGCAATTAACTTAATTGTATTTAAGCATTAAATGTAAACAAACATAATCAAGTTATATAACATAGCAATATTAATAGACAAATTATCGATTTTTTTTATTAGTTATTAACTGTTTATATACCTACCTAAAATATTTATTTATAATTAATATATTAGATATTTTTATGTAAAAACTATAAACACTAGTTGTTAACTTTAACAGTTATTTAATAAGTGTTTTTTAGTATTAATATATTAATCTATTTAATTATACTAAGGAGTTTAAGAGTTAGTAGTAAATCTGGTATGTAGCGATTAGTATAAGCTCCACTCTGATGCTTCGTGAACCTATTCACCATCATTAAATTAGATCTTGTTATAACCAGGGTCAGTAAGTTAAATCCCTTTAGTCAGCTCTAGTTTTTCCAAGAAGATTAGATAGCTTAAATTTCATTGAAAATGGTTGTTTTAACTGCAGTATTTTGTACATTGAATTCGTAGCCTCACATTATAATAAAACTAATTCAATTGGATTCGTTATTCTTACTGACGCAAAGTGCGCTAATGGGAAAACATAGAATGCCAGCCATTTTTTTTCGAATATTCTCCAGATTTCTAATCGCTAGATAATAAGCTGAAAACATTGCAACAAAACATCCATGGCTATGATGATCGGCATCTCGGCTCTCTATTAGCCAGACCTTTCTTGCAGCTCATCTTAACTTTAGCTTAGATACCTTTATAGAATGTAACCAGCACATAAACTATTTTATTTGCCTAACAACATTGCTGCTGCGAGCCTGGGAATATTTTACCATTTCATTCCAAAAAGCAAGATCACTGTTTCCTGTAGCAAGTCTGAAGATATGGTTAAGCAACGCGCTCTGTCAGTCATTGAAAAGTTATGCTAGCTTGCTTATGATTTTCAATAACTCTCTTCGAACGCAACGAGGTCATTATCCTTACGTCAATGGCGTAGTGCGCGGATATTAATCAGGAGGCAAAGGCGATCAGCTTGCCTAACAGAATTAGATATGCTATCAACAGAAAATAAACGTAATGCGTATTCCTAAATCACGCAAATACCGCATTACTAATTCTCTTGATGGAATTATTGTTTTCCATCTTTTGATGGTACGGTAGAGAGACTATATACTTCTTACCAAGAATTGCCCTAGAGCTTCGTAAAAATCAACGGTGGATATACTTAACAGTTACCAGGCATGGTAACAACTCTTCATCGCTTTTGTACGCTTTAGATAAGTCGGTAGGAATTTAGAATACTATGGTGCAGTATGTTCTAAATATACTTTATATCATGAGTTATTTTTCAAAAAAAAGAGCGTTGAAGAAATCTAGCGAGGCACTATATCATCAGGCTTCTTCGCTACAAATATAACCTGATAAATCCAAATAGTCTTCTTGTTCTGTGGGATATCATCTGCGCCAGAAAGCACTGGCAGCGTTATCTGATACTAGAGTAGGGACAATTACCGGAAAGTTGACTTCATTAAAAAGCCAAAGTGAGGCGTGTGTGCCATAACGTGAAATACTTTGCGCGTTATCTTAAGTTCTTCAGACTCGATATCCGCGTCCAAAACTGCAGCATTAGCGAAGTGGAAGTAGTATACATCATTATGTATAACCGGATTATGCAGTATTAGCAGAAAACTCTAATTAAGGAAAAGATAATCGGTAGCTATAATATTACCTATATTCCAACTAAGCATTAAAATCGCGCGTTACTTGTTTTCTTGTCTAATCGCAAACGAGGCATATTATAACTAAAGGTGTATAAGGGTTTGAAGATGATAGGTTGGAAAAAACTAAAAACTGAGGTGTTAATTATTCTGATGAAAAAATTCTTGCGCACAGATCAGTATAATGCTTCTGTTATGATACTATGCTATTTTTACCGGGACACTCAGCTTAGTAAACTGATAATAAAATTGTTATCAGAAAGAATGAATATAATGAAGAAAAACGAAGTTACTAAGGAAAGCAATAGTATTATATTACCTCTAAATTAGATAATTAGGTTAAAAACATACTATCCTATGATAGTTGTAACTTACAACAGATCGAATAAAACTATTCGATCTCCTATTAAAAATAATGGATAGTTTTTGATTTTAAATTAAAGGTCGATTTAATTTCCTAATCATCAAGGTTAAATCTACTGTTTTTAATTAGTTTAATCAGATCAAGGCGTTGTTTTTCTTTTTCTTTAGATTTTTTTTTACCTATTCAAAGAGCTTTATGTTTTCATCAATAACTATTTCTAACTTTTCTTTAACTTCCTATAACCACTCGAAATCTTTCGTTAGCTCAAGCTTTTGTATAGTGGTAATGCTGTTAAAATGCTTAGAGATAATTTAATATTCTTCTTTTTTTTAGAGTTTTAGTTGTTTCACTCATATTAATTTACCTGTTATTTTTTCAATTCAAACTTGGTTGCTCCTGTGGCTTTATTATTTAGTAGCAACGTTGCATTGAAGTTTTTCCCGCTTTATTTTAAAATTTTTTAAAATACCTATTTTCTTTTTTACCAGTGTTTCAATCTCTATTTTGTGGTGAAGGTTTTTATATATTATTTCTTTATTTTAAAGTTATATTTATTTGATAGACAAGAAGTTTAAGTTTATCTAGTATTGCCTTATTGCAATTAAGGCAATACATATCAGTATTTGTTTAATGATTTGTTGGGATATCCATCTTTAAGGTTTGTCTGATATCAACAAATATCAGATAATTAATGTCATGATGCAATCATTAAACAAATTCATCAAAAGTTGAGATTTTCTTGCTTAGTCTGTTCCTGGTTTTTCGGAAAGTGCGGTTTTATGTCTGAATTAGTAATAATATCCGGTAATACCTAGAAAAATTAAGTCCTTTTTGTCTAGAAAAAGGATTTTTTATCAAAAAAAAATTCATGAATCTTAAATTCTCTATTATATTAGAATGGGTTTTAGGTATACAAATTCTACTGTGTTTATCTTTTTATTTCTGTTTTTTCGTTTTTTTTTTTGAGTAAAGTTTTAATTTTTAGTATTACTGATAAAATTTTCTAGCTTCACAAAGGTCGTGAGCAAACTTCCTTCAGTAAAAACTGAGGTAGTTTTCTTTATGTTTACATTGATTTTAATATAATTTATTTTTACCTGTACGAAGTTTTGGTAATGTCGTAAACTGACTCTTATTTTACTCTTTGGTTCTTTATTTTCTTTTAGTTTTTAAAAATTTTGTAAACCGCTATCGGTAGTCTTTATTGGGAGGTATACTTATTTCTGGTATATAGAAAATTTAAGATGGATGGCGTATGCTGCCTGATTGATTTTATGGATAATTTCAACAATAGAGAGATGATATGCAACGAAAAAGCCTCTCTTATAGAGGTAGACGCGAAACCAGATATTATCCTCTCGTCTCTTGCATAAACTCCATCCCTAATCCTACTAGGAAGCTGATAGCACCGCTGTTAAGGCGGATCTCAAATTCATGCTGCAAGAACATGCTGAATACTGAATTGTCAACGAAGATTATGCCATAGTTTTCTGTAATGGTATTTACTCCAACAAACCATGCAGAACTAGTATTGGCGATTTTGAGATAAAATACCTAAGGCCAAGGATCGTAATGGTAATGAAATATACTTCAACAGCTCCTTGCTGCTACCTTATCTGAAGCGTACGAAATCATCAAAAAAAATTATTACCCATCACTTGTACTTGTGATCTATGAGCCATTAACCACCAATGATTTTTATGAAAATCTAGGGTTTCTCGATGAGAGAGTAGATGATTTTCTCTATCAATATCATCAAGCAAACTGAAACAGTAATAGCTTAAAAAGTGCAGGCAAGGTAGTTATCTTTGCGTAATTTAAGCGATATATCTAACGTTTATTTCTGAGTTCATGGCGTATAATCATCCTTGCCTGCTATTTATTATTCACGTTACTCCACATGAGCCTATGGAGTTCATTGCGTCCGAATATGCTTATATAGTCAAAAAGCGTATTGGCCTGAACTTCTAGATAGCCGTGAAGGTTGTGCTTTAACCATATTCCTGGCTTGCTAGAGTAGTGGAACCCGGTGCTATTATCTTTTAGAATGCAACGATAAAGATATTTTCAGACACGTAGAATCAATGTTCTTGGGTACATAAAATAGATGATGCGCTAACTTTACTCCACAAAGGCATACAACCGAAAGTTAAGGTGAGCTGCGTGCGGAAGAATTTGATGACAGAGAGTGGCGATTTCACTAACAAACCCATTGATATTTTATTGCAAAGTTTTCAGCGTATCATCCAGGAATGAAGAAGCTGGAGAATATTCAAAAAAAAAGAATATTTGGCATTCTATGTCTTGCCGTAAATGCACTGGGCGTCAATAAGAACTATCAATCTGATTGAATTAGTTTTATGATATTGTGAGACTACGAAGCTGAGGTACGAAGCACTATAGTTTTAGAAAAACAACTATTTCAATGTTATTTAAGTTGCTCCCATCTGCTAAGAAAATCTGGATCCGACTCAGGGGATTTAACTATGATTATACTGGTAAACAACATCTAATTTAAAAATGGAAAACAAGTTCATAAAGTATGAGAGTGGAAGATATCCTAATCACATATACCAGATTTACCAATAACTCCTTTTTCGCGTGTCCGGTAAAATCTTTCGTTATCAATGTTTAACAACAGACATTTCTTGATAACCTTTTATTAAGAAAAAATTATGTAAGGAAATAATTGTCGATAAGAAATAAACAGTTTTTTATTATTGCTTAACTGCTAAGATATTAATCGTATGATCATAGCCATATTGGCAGTGATCTTGCTGCTATTAAAGGCTTTTAATTAATCCTATTTTGCATGTTTATCTCAAAAAAAAAAGAAAAATATTTTTAGTGCCACAATCAGTTGTTAACTTCTTAGCGTATACTGTTTTTCTGAAAATAAGAACAGCATGAACGGTGCTCAGGTAATCGTCTTATATTTTTCTTATAATTATTGTATGATTTCTAGTGTTTTACCGCATGTCATTTTGTGGTGCTTATTTATATACTGATGAAGCTTTATTAGATTAAATGGCAATAACGGCGCAGTTTTTTGTCTATTAGTGCTGTCACAATATCTAGCATTTTGTTCTTCACAGAATTTTGCAACCTGTTTATCAAAATCTTTATCAATTAAGTGTTTTTATCATCTGGAGTATTTTTATTAACTGTCTGGTCCTCTTGGATCGTTATATAGATTCTCTCCGTCAAGTCCTATTTATAGCAAGATGACTATTGATTAATATGTTTGATTGTAAAAATATAATAATGATTACTAGGGCTCCAAATAGTCAGACAACTTCACATCTAAATCAAAATTGCTATTTATGTCAGCAAAAGTCTGCATCTACTTTGAATAAGCGTTATGTAGGATATCTAAACTTACTGTTACTAAAAGAAAGATGAGATCATCTTGATGATCACAGCCATATTTCCTATCGTTTGCTGCCGACACTGTTACTTTCTAAAAAAGCTGAAGTCGGTTCCGCTTTTGTGAAAAACATTATCTTCCTCTTGTTAATTTACTAGCAGTTCTCTATGCAAATTTCTTGAACTCATTACATCTTAATGAGCCTTTGATCCCTATTTATATAGGGTGTTATTAGTGGGGAATTTTCATGAAATGAGGCAGGTAATTCCAGAAGCCTGAAGTATAAAGCATTCAAAAGTTACGCGTCCGCTTATCTGAACGTAAATATAAAATATTCTTCGAAAATGTCAAACTAAACTTCACGACGTTACATTTTTGTAGGCATAACAACTGACACACTCTATGGTTTTTATCTGTCTTGGCAATACTAAGACCGCGGCTGATTCTTGTCTGTTCTTATATGATCTTAATCGATATCCACTATATCTATCCATTAGATAATTACAGATTACTTTTTGTCCTACAAAACGTTAAACTATCAAAAAACATGAATTTCGCCCCTTTGCTGTACAGAGCTTGGTATAGAACACCGACTTATCACTCCGATGCATCCTCAAATAAATTGTATGATCTAGCGATTTAATAGATACATTAAAGATATACTGTAAAAATCATCTTTTCAATTTTACTCAAGAGCTTAAGATCATTGTGTGTTGATATATTTAACTGTACAATCAGGAATTACTCAATCAGTATTGAGTAGTAAAACTCCATTGCAGTCTATATAAAATTGCTTCAAAGTTAAATTTGAATTTTCAAAAAAAATCATATTCTTTTCAAGAAGTGAAACTTAGATGCAATTTTTTATGAACATTAATACTGTAAAGAGTAACGCTGACATTAAAATTTTTAGAATTAAGTAAACGTCAAAGGTAATATAATAAAGAATTGCCATTAATGGCAACAGTAAAAATTTAATGATTTTCAAATGAAAAATAAGTAACAACTAACGAAAGGTCATAATGACCACTTATGAGTTACTTAAATTATTTATAGATAGAGTTAATAATATCATTAGAGATAAGCTGAACAGAGTTATCAATATTGGAGTTACCGTCGGCCAGATTTTTAGCGATCCACTCAGTCCACAATTAAGTTGTAGTTAAATTACGACATTAAAAATACACTCGTGGTATATATCTACCTTAATCTCTCTAAGAGAGAGATAATTCCAACACCTGATTTATCAGATACAATTAAATTAAGCTATAATGCATAATTTCTTCTTTTGTCAATAGGTATTGTTAGGTTATACTTTAGTTTCATTAAAATAGGTTAATGTTACTGGCTAAGAATTAAGTAATTTTTATTTCTCTCCATCTGACATATTCATATTACTCTTTTAAAACCGTAGAAATAAGATTATATGTTATTAAATATCAATGATTTAAGAAATATCGCCATCATAGCCCACATCGATCATGGGAAAACGACATTGGTTGATAAATTATTACAACAATCTGGCACCTTTGGTGAACGTAATAATCTTGATGAACGTGTAATGGATTCCAATGATTTAGAAAAAGAACGTGGCATCACGATCTTAGCAAAAAATACCGCCATAAAATGGCATAATTATCAAATTAATATTGTTGATACGCCAGGGCATGCTGATTTTGGCGGTGAAGTTGAACGGGTTATGTCAATGGTTGACAATGTATTGCTATTGGTTGATGCTATGGAAGGCCCGATGCCGCAAACCTGCTTTGTTACTAAAAAAGCTTTTGCTCATGGTTTAAAACCGATCGTGGTAGTCAATAAAATTGATCGTCCAAGCGTAAGACCTGATTGGGTTATTGATCAAGTTTTTGATCTGTTTGTCAGCTTAGAAGCAACTGATGAACAACTAGATTTCCCTATCATTTACGCTTCAGCCTTAAATGGTATTGCTGGAACTGATTATAATGATATGGCTACAGATATGACACCACTCTACGAAGCAATTATAAAGTATGTTACTCCTCCGCAAGTTGATATAGGAGGCGCTTTCCAAATGCAAATATCTCAGCTTGATTACAATAATTATTTGGGTGTTATTGGTATTGGTCGCATTAAGCGTGGTGCAGTAAAGCCAAATCAAACAATCACTATTGTTAATAGTAAAGGTAAAAGATGCAGTGGTAAAGTGGGTAAGGTATTAACGCATTTAGGATTAAAGCGTATCGATTCTCAGATTGCTGAAGCCGGTGATATTATTGCCTTAACAGGGTTGGGGGAATTAAATATCTCAGATACCTTATGTGATCCGAATAACATTGAACCATTACCAGCATTATCTGTTGATGAGCCAACGGTAAGTATGTATTTCTGTGTTAATACCTCACCGTTTTGTAGTCGTGAAGGAAAATATGTTACTTCCCGTCAAATTTTAGATCGCCTGGAAAAAGAGTTAGTACATAATGTTGCGTTACGTGTAGAAGAGACTGAGGATCCAGA
Organism: Arsenophonus sp. NC-PE1-MAG3; assembly: GCA_052174455.1. Classification (GTDB taxonomy): domain Bacteria; phylum Pseudomonadota; class Gammaproteobacteria; order Enterobacterales; family Enterobacteriaceae; genus Arsenophonus. The sequence goes on from JBQMRP010000071.1 coordinate 287,117, forward strand.
TGCTTTCCGTGTTTCCGGTCGTGGTGAACTTCATCTTTCGGTATTGATTGAAAACATGCGTCGTGAAGGATTTGAATTAGCTGTTTCTCGACCTAAAGTTATTTTCCGTGAATTTGAAGGTCGTAAACAGGAACCTTTTGAACAGGTTACACTCAATGTTGAAGAGCAACATCAAGGCGATGTTATGATCGCATTAGGTAAACGTAAAGGTGAAGTGCGCGATATGTTATCTGATAGTAAAGGACGCGTGCGTCTTGATTATATTATTCCAAGTCGTGGACTAATTGGTTTTCGAACTGAATTTATGATGATGACATCAGGGACTGGTTTGCTATATGCAACTTTTAGTCATTATAATGATATACGTCCTGGTGAAATTGGTCGTCGACAAAATGGCGTTATAATTTCAAATTGTCAAGGTAAAGCGGTAGCTTATGCGCTTTATAGTTTACAAGATCACGGTAAGTTATTTCTTGGTCATGGTGCTGAAGTATATGAAGGACAAATTATTGGTATCCATTCTCGCTCTAATGATTTAACTGTTAACTGTTTAACTAGTAAAAAATTAACCAATGTGCGTGTATCAGGAACAGATGAAGCTACAACTTTATCTCCACCGGTTAAAAAAACATTAGAACAGGCATTAGAGTTTATCGATGATGATGAATTAGTGGAGATTACACCACAATCAATTCGTTTAAGGAAACGCTATTTAACAGAAAATGATCGCCGTCGTGCTTACAGAAATAAAAAAGTTTAAATAACAAAAATGTTTAATTTTATATAAATCAAAGTAATGAATTTATGTATTTGTTTTTTTAATTATTAATTGCAAAATTAGATTGCTATTTAGTATGGTGATAATAGTTTACTGTCAGATGATGCATCTCGCAAATATCTTAAAAATTGAATCAATGAGATGTGCGATTATCATATTTTGATTAGAATCCCAGATTACTAAAAAATATTATTTTTATTTGATAAACATCAATAAATCTACTTATATAAAACATAAATAGTTTTTTATATTAAGTAATAATTATGCTACATAATACCCTAAATATATTTACAAAAATTAAGCATCTGTTTTCAGATTAGTTAATTTTTATCTAAATATTTTCTATTAATTTTTTAATAGGGAATTTTAAACTAAAATGAGTTATTACTGAATCTTGTGCATGATGCTGAAGTTACACTCTGATATTTCATGAATCTGTTCTTCATAATTAAATTAGGTGTTGTTTATTACTAATAGGGGTTAGCAGCATCCAATTTAAGGATGAAGAAAACGTAGAATAGTATAGTGTGAACGCCGTAACTATGCTGTTTTGAGGATGTTTATGATCTAAATACTATTTTTACTCTGCGATATATTAATTTTTTAGGAATTCAGCTATATGGATAGGAATAAATCTCCTAAAAAGTATAAACCGGATAAATCAGGAATATAACACACAACTTTATATGTTAAATGCCTGTTTACACAAAGTATTTTGTAATCTTCTTTTCTCCAAATTAAAAAAAAGACAGGCCGATTGAATTTTTATGACAGTCAAAAAGAGACTGTGCAGCAATTCATACAATTCTTTATCCACAATGTTTGACACGCAAGTATTCCCTGCTTTTACTTACAATTATCTGATATTTTAAACAACGCTCAGGCCAAGTTAATGACGCTGATAAAATTGCATTGAGAAGTGATAATGGAAAATATATTTTCCGATGAATTCTTCTCTTACTAGAGAAGAAGGAATAATTCCTGTCTCTTTTCGCCTACTGGAGCAAACATAAAGATAACCTGACAGATAGACCTGAGAAATGCAGACAGGATGACGATTACTATTTATCTAGAAAGATATTCAGAGAGTAATTTACTTACATATATATCTCTTCCGCTAAACTAAACTGGTTTTCACCATTTGGACGGCTGTAGAATAACTTTCTTAAAAAACACGGTGAAAATATCAACTTATAAATTAATCGATGCTATCGAGTGAATATTTACTTGCGAAAGTTATATCATGGGCTTTGCTTACCGACTCTATTGCTATGTCTCTCCTGAATGCGTATTCCCACCGCTATTTTTGTCAAAGCTATAAGTTAAAAAGCCTACAGATCATACGGAATCAAATCTACTGAACAGTGTTTAGCGTAGAGATTTATATTTTTTAACTACAAGTGGTAACACATTGCTTTCACTATGTCCATCTTCTTTAGATTTTTTCAACAATAACTGACCGCTACTCAATACTTTATTTTGCACTCGCTACTCGCACTATCCTAAAGCAGGCATACAAATATGGTATTGAAATTAATATTTTTTTTGCCTTGCATGCTTATGGTTCACAACTCAATTAATATCTGCATGTTCATGTCTCAGTCATTCATGTTAGTCTGGATATTAAACATCCTGTATTGTTGGTAGTTTTTCTTAAAAAAAAAGCGATCGAAGAAATCTAGTGAGGCGCTGTCATCCGACTGTTGCGTTACAGCGATGAGATGATAAATTATAAGTTTTCTGGTCTTTATATATCTACGCTAGAAGAAGTGGTGATGTCACCTGAAGAAGGAACTGTACGAAGATTACTGGAAAGTGCATTTCGCTAAAAAACAAAATGAGTTTGCCGTAGTGTAAAATACTTCTAATGATACCTTAAATGTTTTGGTAAATCACCCCTGCGTTAAAACTGCAGCATTACAGCAACTGAGAGTAATTGTATATAATTATAGATGATCAAACTCAATAGTAACTGTAGCAACAGATCACGATCTCCTTCGATAATGTAGGAAGAGATAATTGGGTACTACATTAGACATATTCCGGCTAGAAATTTTAAATAGTGCGTTACTATGGTTTCTTGTTGAATTGTAAACGAAGTATACTATTACCGAAGTTGTATAAAGAATTGAAAATGATAATCCGAAAAAAACTTACTTCATCGTTTTGATGAAAAGATTCTTATCACAGATCTGTACAAATATTCTGTGTGGTGACGACTATTTTTACCGACGCTCAGGATTGGTAAACAATCAATAAAATTGAGTCATAAAGAATACATATAATAAAAACAAAGCTTATTAAGCTAAATCCTAGAATTAATGTTTAATATTAGTATTTTACCTCAAAGAATACACAATTGAATAAAATTTGAACCTACAATAGGCCAGTAAATTGATTCTATTTCTTTTTAGGAAAAATTGATAGCTTTGATCCGCTCTTAAAGAACGATTAAATTTTCTAAACTATGAACAAATTCATGAAGCATCAGAATATAGTGTAGCCTAACTGCTATAACTATATTTGCTAATAACTCAGAATGCATATTTAATGAGGGGGTTTACTTTGCTAAATGATATTAATTTAAGTTTGTTTAGTTTTATTAATGCCACTTCAACTGCATCAATTAGTACGCTAACATTAGCAATTTTTTTGGCTAAACGACTCATTCTCATATTTCCCTTAATTGTTATTGTCTTCTGGCTTTTTGTATCATCGAAAAATTTAGTTTGTCAAAGAGTGTTTGTCTGCAAAACTGCTTTTGCAGTTATTATAGGTTTAGTTATTTCCGGTTCTATTGGTGTAATTTTCCCACAATATCGACCTTTTATGTTGGGGATAGGCCAACATTTTCTTGCTCATGCTCCGACACCATCATTTCCGAGTAATCATGCTACTATTGCTTTTACCTTCTCTTTTAGCTTTTTATTTTGGTTAAGAAATTGGATTGGGCTATTGTTATTTACGCTGCCTTTTACAATTGGATGGGCGAGAATTTTTCTTGGTGTACATTGGCCTTTAGATATGGCAGGCGCATTTTTAGTAGCGATTATAGCTTGTGGAATTAGCCAAATAATCTGGAAAATTAGTGCCCATAAGTTATTACCATTTATAATAAAAGCTTATAAAATCTAAGTTATTAGCAAGTTTAGTATATGGTTTTCAGGAGCTTCCACTCTAATATTTCGTAAATCTTGTTCTTTATCATTGAATTAAATGTTATTTACCCCAGCGGTCATCAGCAGCTCAACTCT
>JBQMRP010000072.1:0-487 GCA_052174455.1 Arsenophonus sp. NC-PE1-MAG3
CTTAATGAAATACTACGAAAATAAACTTGAAATCCTCTTTACGCAGAAAGTATTGCTGAAATCTCACGTTCAGAACTATGAGAATGAATGTGAACGTCAGTAGTACGTCTTACAAAACAAAAGACACGCTGAAATTTTTAAATGTATTTTAAGAAATTCGTCATGGGGAAAGCTGAAATGATGAATCTAATAGATAGTGGAACGAAAGGGAGAAAGTGAAATGTGGGATACGGGCAGCGACATTGATGAAATTATCTTGTAATGTTGAAGATAAATTTAGTTTATTCGTCAGCGCATCCTCCAAATTAATTTTCTCAGCTCTCAGCTTGACACATTACACATTGTTTTGTCCCAAAGTTCACCATTAGTGAACTTTGGGGACGTGTAACATTAGACGCCCCATGGGCAATGTTATTCCCAGGCTCTCGTGGAGAGGACATTCAGGTTATTAGTCAAGACCCTTCTTTGTTACCTATTTTAGAGCAGT
>JBQMRP010000073.1:0-548 GCA_052174455.1 Arsenophonus sp. NC-PE1-MAG3
GAAAAAATTATCACATCAGGCCGTACTCCCTTACTTGTTGGAGGGACTATGCTATATTTTAAAGTATTGCTAGATGGGTTTTCACCTCAAGTCAGATGAGGAGTTCTGCAGCTACATGGTGGCAAAACATCAGAGGACTAAACCTCGATTGGGAGAATTTTCAGAAGGAATTTCTTCTCAGGTCTGATTCAAACGCAGTGAAAGCATCGGTACACAAGAAGTTTCTAAGGGAGAATCAACCCACTGGAATGAGTGCTGGGGCATTCGTAATTCAAAAATTCCAGCTGTTCAAACTGGTTCACGCAGACCAAAATTGTGGTGAGGTTGTACCTTTCATAATCAAGTTACTAAATGATAAAATAAGACTGTTGGTGAAAGTGTCTCGCCCAAAAACATTTGAAGACTTAAGAAAAATTATTAGGCAGCTAGAAGAAGATAACACTTCTAGAAATAAGACTAACATTGATGATGGAGCATAAGGAGTTGCTACAAGTGTGGCGGACCAGGACAAATGAGCAACTAATGTCTGAAGGCAGAAGAACTAAAGC
>JBQMRP010000074.1:0-854 GCA_052174455.1 Arsenophonus sp. NC-PE1-MAG3
AAAATAAATCATATAAATAAATAAATAATATAATATAAATAAAATAGATATATAAAATAAATATAATATATTATTTATAATTATAGTTATTTATATTACGTTATATTATATTACAATATTCTATATATTATAATAATTTTTATAATATATTTAATACATATATATGTATAATTTTACCGGCTATAGCCAAGAGGATTTTGAATAAAATGTATTTCCTCCAAAGACGTTATCAGCAACTAGCAACGTGTTTTCACTGTATCTGCCGCTCTCAGCTCAGAGACTTCGCCCCTGCTACCCGGTTTTAATTATACCGTACTCGGATTGTTCAGGTTACTCTAATAAACTGCAAACACCATTCTAACTTTCAGAACCCCTGACTTTCGTTTTCGACCTCTGCTCTCAAAGGAACTGGTTATCCCAATCTTGTCTACGGCTCTACACTTAGAGGTATCCACGTCTTCCGGGTGGAGAGGCTAGGAGGTTTATTCTTCGCCAGACACCTTATTATCCTATTATATCCCCTTGAATCCGTTAAAAAATAGTACACGCACAATAAAAGGTTTGACTCTATATTATTACTTATTCCAGTAATCATCATCATCACTAGTCCATCAGCTAGGTAGCATGTTTTCTTAGTCCCTGTCTCTCCAGCGCTCTGTGTCCCCCTCTTTCATGTTGTCCATAATTTGTCGCCTTCGTCTTCCTACTTTCCTTCTTCCACTCACCATTCCCTCCAGACAGTCCCTCACTGTAGACCCCGTTTTGCTATATTGGTTCTCAGGTTGACATCGGTGAAAATACAACACTTAAATCGCATGTGGTTGTCAATGGTAATACTAAAATTGGTTGTAATA
>JBQMRP010000075.1:0-208495 GCA_052174455.1 Arsenophonus sp. NC-PE1-MAG3
GACGCCTTGCCAACAAGGCGGCGTTAAAAATGTTTCAGCAGTATGGCTCCAGCTCCGTCTCAACAGTGATGCCTATCAACTACCTGTCACAATTACGGATAAGTTCATGCAAGGGATGAGAATAATATCTCATTTCACATATCTCTGTAGGGTAGAACTTTTGTAGTCTATCATTTCTCTGTTGTTGAAATCATTCACTAAACCAACCTGCAGAATATATCAGGATCTACGAAACCCCCATATACCAGAAATAAGTATAACTTTTAATTTTATTAAAACTTTTTTATATTTAATATAATTAACTAAAATTTAAATTAATTTTTATTAATTGTACTATTTAATTAATTAGTTAAATTACAATACATTAAAAAATTTAATGATTAATACAGAAATTATTAATTTTAATAGATAAAATTCGCCATATTAGTGATTTAATTATTTGTTAAATAAGAAAAATATAAAATTTTACAAAAAGAATGTTATAAAAAATCTTTTATTATAATTATTAATATAATTTAACTAGCTTGATTGCTATGAGAATCATTTTATTGCCTCGCTTTTGCAAAAACAAGCGCACTACTTTTGAAAAAAAAAGTAGATGATATTAATTGCCTAGAGTTTTATATAAAAATTATGATACGCTTAATGATTAAACCTTTTCAAGGCAAGGTCTATCTGCCTTTCGTTTTACAAAGGCAAAGTGTTTTGGGATTGGAGACTGCATTTATGAAAATAAAATATAACGCATTACGTAGCAGATGTCAATTCTTTTGCCAAGCACATTCCTTGTGATAGCCTGAATCATTCAGAGATAATTTTACTGATAGCAGTTATATAGATGGTTAAATTAGTGTATTAGAATTGATAGTCCTTATATTTGATAAATTTGATAAAGAGGATTAAAATGGGATAAAAGTCTTAGTTGTAATACTTTTAATCATTTGAAAGCGTATATTATACCAATATATCTATAAATTAATGTAATTTAACAGTTGATTTACGTAGCAATTATCTGCAACGCTATTATAATACTGCCTGTTCATGCCTGCGTTGATTAGCAAAATCGTTATAATCAGGAAATTTCATGGAAAATCAACCTAAGTTGAATAATAGTAAAGAAATAATCGTTTTTTTAGCCCATCGTTTTCCTTATTGTTTTATTACTGAAGGCAAGACTCGTCCACTGAAGATTGGAATCTTTCAAGATATTGTAGCGAGATTGACTGAAAAGGATGGCATTAGTAAAACCCAATTGCGATTTGCTTTACGAATGTACACTTCTAGTTGGCGTTATCTATATGGTGTTAAAGAAGGTGCTAAACGTGTTGATTTAGATGGCAATTATTGTAGCGCTCTAGCGCTAGAACATGTAAAATATGCACGTCAAAAACTAATGGATGCAAAGGTTCGTATTCAAGCGAAACAAACAGAACAAAAATTAAGAAAACGAGAACTTCAACATAAGGCTCAGAAGATAGATAATGAAAAAATCTTATCAGCAACTTCTGGTAAAAAAAGTGAGGCTTCTCGCTCAACGACTAAGGAAATAAATAAAAAAAATAAATATCATGCTTACTCTAAAAATCAAGCTAAAAAAGTCCATAATAGTAAAATGACTAACCTAAATAAATTACAGTCTGTAACGGATTTATCTACCTTAAAAGTTGGTCAAATATTAAAGGTTATACTTGGTCAAAGTATTGTAAATGCATCAGTACTTGAGATCGCTAAGGATGATGTTCGGGTACAATTGCCGACAGGATTAGGAATGATTGTACGCGCTGAGCACTTAAAGTTCTGATACGGAGGCCAATTACAACATGAATAATTCTATTAAACTGGCTTTTGTATTTGGTATAACTGCAATGACTACTTCATTTGCAAATACTGTAGTGCCTCCAACACTGTTAACAACTCAGAAGCTTCCTCAACTTCAACAGGAACGCCTGCATGCTATTATTAGCGATAGAATCGTTTCACGCTTTATACGTTTTCACTATCGTCAATTTAATTTGGATGAAAACTTTTCTAGCAAGATTTTTGCTCGTTATTTAAATCTGTTAGATTATAGTCATAATGTTTTTTTGCAATCAGACATTGATAAATTTGCTACTGAGAAAACTAAAATAGGACAGAAAATTAAAATTGGTCAATTAAATGAGCTATATGCGATATTTAATTTAGTACAACAGCGGCGCTATCAGCGTTTTCAATATGCTTTATCGCAACTTAATATGCCGCTAGATTTTTCTAAAAACGATGTCATTGAAGCTGATAGAAGTAAAGTGCCTTGGCCTAAAACTATTGAGGAGATAAATAATCTGTGGGATGATAAAGTTAAGTTTGATTGGTTGAATCTGAAGTTATCAGGTAAAAATGACATAGAAATTAAGCCAATATTAACAAAACGTTATAATTTTGCATTAAAACGTCTTGCGCAAACGCAAAGTGAAGATGTTTTTAAGTTAATTATGAATGCTTTTGCAAGAGAAATAGATCCGCATACTAACTACCTTTCTCCTCGTAATACGGAACAATTTAACTCAGAAATGAGCTTATCATTGGAAGGTATAGGTGCAGTACTTCGCCAAGATGAAGATTATATTATTATCAACTCAATAGTGACGGGTAGCCCGGCCGCAAAAAGTAAATTATTAAAGGTCGGCGACAAAATTATTGCTGTAGGCCAAACGAACAAATCGATGATAGATGTTGTTGGCTGGCGACTAGATGATGTTGTTGCCCTTATCAAAGGACCAAAAGGGAGTAAAGTATGTCTTGAAGTTATTTCAAATTCAAAACTCGCTAAGCCCCATAGACTAACACTGATTCGTGAGAATATTAGACTAGAAGATAGGGCTGTAAAACTTACGATTAAAAATGTTGGCGTACTTGATATTCCAGGTTTTTATGTTGGATTGACTGATGATGTTAAAAGACAATTACAAAAAATAGCTAAAAATCATGTCACATCACTCGTTATTGATTTACGTGGCAATGGCGGCGGTGCTTTAACCGAAGCAATATCATTATCCGGTTTATTTATTTCAAGTGGTCCAATTGTTCAGGTACGTAATAACAACAATAAAATTCGTCAAGGTATAGATGATGATGATGCAGTTTATTACAAAGGCCCACTTACGATATTAATCGATCGTTTTAGTGCTTCAGCATCAGAAATTTTTGCTGCTGCAATGCAGGATTATGGTCGTGCATTAATTGTTGGGGAATCATCTTTTGGTAAAGGTACCGTTCAGCAATACTATCCTTTAAGTCGTGTTTATGATGATATATTACGTCCGGATTGGCCCCCTTTAGGTTCTGTCCAATATACTATTCAGAAGTTTTATCGTATCAATGGCGGTAGTACCCAACGAAAAGGAGTAATACCGGATATTATTATGCCAACGAGTATAGATCCGACTGAATCGGGCGAGAATTTTGAAGATAATGCTTTACCTTGGGATAGTATTATCCCAGCTAACTATAGTGTAGTTAGTAATAAGATTAGCCAATATATTCCTAATCTTATTACTAACTATAATGAACGCATAACGAAAAATCCTGAATTTAAATATATTGAAGAAGATATTGCTCGTTATCGTTCTATGAAGAAGAGTAAAAATATTATTTCCCTTAATTATCTTAAACGTGAAAAAGAAAATAAAGAAGCTAACACCATTAAATTACATCGTATTAATGAACGCCTTGCTCAACAAGGTAAACCACCATTAAAAAAAATAGATGATTTACCTAAAAATTATGAATTACCAGATCCCTACCTTGATGAAACAGTGAGAATTGCGGTTGATCTTGCAAATCTGCAAGGCGTTGGTCGGTCGCATCAGGCTAAAAACAATTAATTTTATCTCTATACTAAAAACAAGCAAAGTTAACTTTTAATATAAAGGGTTTATTAATGATAAAAATATTCACAAAATTATTAGCAAATCTGCTGTATAATGGTCAAATGCTCTGTTCTGATGCTTCTTAAACCTATTTTCATTATTAAATAAAATTAGGCAATTAACGCTCGTCGACAAGTTAGTGTTCACATATTATTACAGGATGCTTTCGAACTCCACCTCAACAACAGTGACTACAACTACTTAGATCGCCATTACGTATGAGTTCCTGCAAGGGATTACAGGGGTATAATATCTGATTTTTCGGATTACATGTATGGTAGAGTTTTCATGGCATATCATCTCTCTGTTGTTGAAATCATGCACTAAATTAATTAGCAGGTACGCCACTATCTTTAAAACTACATTCACCAAAATGAACATACTTCCAATCCCGGAAGATAGTATAGCTTTTTAAATAATTCAGATTTAACTCTGAACCAATATTCATAGATTGAAATGGAATTTCAGCACTCAATACTGATTGAGATAATTCTTAATTGTACAGATAAATATATCGTGCGGAATGATCTCAAGATCTTCACTAGAATTGAAGTTCTGGATTTGTAGCCCATCTTCCATACGTCCATTAAATCGCTTGATTATGCTATTTTCGTTTAAGGATGCATTGATGAGCTTATGAGTTGCATTCTATATCAAGCTCTGTATAACAAAATTAGCAAATTCATATTTTCCGGTAACTAAACGTTTTTGCAGATCAAAAAGTCGCTGTAAATTCTTTGCTATTGTCTATAAGTATTTGATGAATAACCATAGAAATACTTAGTTAAGAACACGTAAAAAAGGTTGAGCATTAACCGCGTCTTTGACTTTGCAAAGATGGATAAAACCCATCTGGCGGTACACCACTTCTATAGCTACGAAAAGATAACTTCGTAAAGTTTAGTTTAACATTTGTGGAAGAAATTTCACATCTATCTACAAATAAGTAGACTCGTAACTTTTAAACACTTCATCCTTTAACTTTTGTGCTCTTATTTCATTTCACGCAAATTCCTAAGTTCGCGTTCTGCCACATGTCTTCGTAAACAGAGATTCAGGGCAAATTGAGATACAACAGATTAAGTAATTCGCGTATAATAAACCTACAAACAAATATAAATTTTTCAAAGAGGAGAAAATTATTTTTTCTCAAGAAAACACTAAGATATTTTCCTGAGCTGAGGACAGCATCATCTTAAAATAATTGAGAATACAACTGTAATCATCAGCACCATTTTGTCTTTACTATTTAGTAACAGAAAGTTAGGAGATATTGTAACGCTTAGCTAAAATTAAATGTAGCTTCTTTAGTAACCTGAAAAGTAGAATTGATTTTAGGTGTTTAAGTTATCTGACAAGGTAGTTTCATCATTATGAGATTTTGTCCTTAACTTTATCCTTCAGTAGTTATATTACCATGAATAGGGCTGTGTTATAAGAATTTGTATAATACTCTGTGAGCAAACAATAAAATATTAGTTACTAACTTCAATACAAAATTTTCATATGACTAGCCTTTTTATTACTTCTTATTGCACTTATTGCTACAGTTTATAAATTAAATTATATTTAAATATATAAATTAATATTGGCATAAATTTAAACAAATGTTAAAATAAAACTATTTATAATAAAAAGTTTAATTATAAAAATGAATATCTTGTTTTCATAATTAAAATGAACCCTGTTTTTCTAAAACATAGCGTATGGTAAAATATCTTTTACCCTAACCTGATATAATCAGGATATTAGAATAATTCTAAACTTTATATTTAAACTATAAGTTGAAAATAGCGTGATTAGTAATGAATTAATATGGCAAAATTTAACACCTAATTATGAACCTTATCTTAATCTTTTTGCTTCTGCTGACAAGCTAGATAATGCTACTTTAGCCATTACTCAACCGAGACTTTCTAATAGTTTAGAAAAGTTTTTATTAACATCAACTTATTCTCCTTTTGCTATTGTTAAAGCATCAGAATGTCAAAGCTATTTATCTGAATTAGCAAATTACATTAAAAATATTAATACATCATCAACGGCTATCATTGGAGATTATCAGCAATCAAACGGAAGATTTTATTGGAAAAAAGGCAGTAAAGGATCATTCACTCCTTGTTATTCAGTCTATTTCTGTAATTGGATAGAAATTCCGCAATTATTCGGTAGTGTTCATCAACATCAAAATACTATTCACTTAGAGCCAGGACTATTACACAAAATCAATGGTGGAGTATTATTACTTTCTGTTAGTACATTATTAGCGCAGCCATTAATGTGGCAACGTTTAAAACAGATGATAATACAAAAACAGTTTGAATGGCTTCCAGTAAATGAAAATCAATTTTTACCAAATCCAATTGATTCAATGCCCCTTGATATTAAACTTATTTTAGTCGGCGACCATATTAGTCTTGATGAACTTGAAACAAAAGAGCCAGAGATTTTTTCTCAAGCTACGTACGGTGAATATGAATTCGAGCTAGATTTTGAACATAGTGATCAATTATCACTATGGATGAAATTTGTTAAACAAATTATTACCGATTGCCAATTCCCTGATTTAACAATTGATGCGTGGCCACCTTTCATTACTCAAGCAATTCGATATACTGAAGATAAATCTATTCTACCGTTAGATAAAATTTGGGTAATTCGTTGTTTAGCTGAGGCAAATCAATTTCAACAAGATAATCAGCTGACTGCAAAATCATTCCAAACAGCATTTCAGGAACGTCAATGGCAACACAGTTACCTTGCTAAACGCAATTTAGATGATATTTTGCAAAAACAAGTTTTTATTAAAACTGAAGGTAAAATCATTGGCCAAATTAATGGGTTATCTGTTATGAAGTATCTAGGGCATCCAGAACTTATCGGTGAACCATCACGTATTACTTGTGTTGCTCACTTTGGTAATGGTGAATTTACTGATGTAGAACGTAAAGTTGAGCTTGGGGGCAATATTCACGCTAAAGGGATGATGATTATGCAAGCCTATCTCAATTACGAATTAAAACTTAAACAACCACAACCTTTTTCTGCTTCAATTGTATTTGAACAGTCTTATAATGAAGTTGATGGTGATAGTGCATCATTAGCTGAGCTTTGCGCATTAATTAGTGCACTTTCTCTTCAACCTATTGATCAGCAAATTGCGGTAACAGGTGCAGTAGATCAATTTGGTTATGTACAACCTATAGGTAGCATTAACCAAAAAATTGAAAGCTTTTTTGATGTCTGTTTCCAACGTAAATTAACTGGTCAGCAAGGCGTTATAATTCCTGCAGCTAATATTCGTCATTTATGTTTAAAAGCTGATCTTGTTGCGGCAATCAAATCTAACGTATTTCATATTTACCCTGTTGAACATGTTTCTGAAGCAATTTCAATTTTGACAAAACATGCTTATTATAAGCAACAATCTCCTACAAACAACTTACATCTATTAGCTTTAATACACGAACGAATTTCTCAGGCCAATAACCAAGAAAAACCTAAATTTATGGGGCTTCTAAAGTGGTTAAATTAAAAAAATAGTTTATCAGAGTTGTTCAGCTTACAAGTGTAAGCTATTCTTTAACCTTATTATTTTAATAAGGTTATTTAGTAAAAATGGTTTATAAAAATAGCTATTATAGTAAAGAAGATTTGAATGCTTCCGGAAGAGGTGAACTTTTTGAAAAAAATGGACCACCATTACCTTCCGGTAATATGCTGATGATGGATCGCATAATAAAAATAACTGAAAGCGGCGGCAAATATGATAAAGGCTTTATTGAAGCCGAATTTGATATCAAACCTGATTTATGGTTTTTTAGCTGTCACTTCACTAATGATCCCGTTATGCCTGGTTGTTTAGGTTTAGATGCAATGTGGCAACTTGTTGGATTCTACCTAGGATGGCTAGGTGGTAAAGGTAAAGGCAGAGCACTAGGCGTAGATGAGGTTAAATTTACTGGTCAAGTTTTGCCAACTGCAAAAAAAGTAACCTATCGTATTCATTTAAAACGTGTTATTAACAGAAAATTAATTATGGGTGTCGCTGATGGTGAAGTTTTGATTAATGATAAGTGTATTTACACAGCAAATGATTTGAAGGTTGGTTTATTTCAAGATACTAGTAACTTTTAAGTCCAGATTTTTTGTCAAAACCCCTCTATTATTTTAACTGTTAAAAATGGGGATAAATATTTCATACATTTATGATAGTTGGCTCGCAATAGATTGCCCAATCTGAGTCCAGCCTCTCGCTAATATCTTAACTAATGCCGAATAGCCATTTTCATTTTGATCAAGCAACAGACTAAAATCTTGCTTGATAATGGCTTTATCACTTTTATAAATCCAGTTTCCTTGGATAATCACTTTACCATCATAGCGGCCATGAAAAGCAATTAAAATAACATTAAGACTATCAGGTCTATTTTCTAGCGGTTGAGCTGATACCAATCTATTGGGTAAACTACTAGATAACTGATTGACTAAATTTTGCATCAACTGTTGTTCTAAGGGGCTTGCCCATAAATGATTGTTAGCATTAATGTAATTAACATCGCTAATTTGATAAGCAATACCATTAGCCGCTAATATTCCAGACAACTGCACTGTTTGTACCCAAAGCTGTTTTTTGATTAATAAATCACTTTTTTTAGTCGCTAAGCTTAGCGTTGTTGGTAATTGATAATAAAATTTTTCAATTCCACTACTACAACTGATAAGTAAAAAATAAAAAATCCATGCCAAATATCTCATTATTTTCTCATCTTCTTCGGTTCAGGATCCTTTATCAATTTTGCTTCAAAAAGAAATGCATTACTCTTATTATTTAATGTCTTAATTACTGGTTGAATATCTCTTAACACCTGATCAAGATGCTGTATGTTATCAATCATTCTATTATAAGCAGGAGATCCTGGTTGCAAACCTTGCATGACTTGATTTAATTTAAGCAAGGTTTGTTGCAAATCAATAAGAATATTTTGAAAGTCTTTGTTCGTCATCAGTTTATTTAATTCAGAAAAGATACGTTGCACTTCACGCATAGTTTTCTGACTTTCTACTAGCGTATTTATGGCTTGACTTATCATAGGTTCAATCGGCATATGATTGATTTTATCTAATGCCTCAATTACTTTTTGTTGAATCTGTGATAATCCAACACTAACTGTTGGAATAATATCGTAATCAGAGATTTTTAATAACCCTTTCCATTGGACTTTTTCGTGATAGAAATCTAAATCAATATATAATGCTCCGGTAATTAAGCTAGCTGATTTTAAAGCTGCTCTTAATCCTTGTTTTAATGCCGCCACAAACTCTTTTTCTAGATCAATATCAGTACTAATACGACCAGATTCAATATGGATTAAAACCGGAATACGGAATTCATTATCCAATTTTTGCCATAATTTTTCAGAATTAAATGGGACTTCTATCACTGTTCCTAAGCGAATTCCTCTAAATTCAACTGGCGCTCCAGGTTCTAATCCACGAACTGAATCAGAAAAGAACAAAATAAACTCTTTATACACAGTGTATAAAGAATTTTGAACACTTTTTTGATCTTCATAAAGCCTGAATAGATTTTTATCTTCGACCCGTTTGCCTGGTTGCCAGCCCTCCATAACATCAAAACTAACCCCACCACTATATAATGTAGTTAAAGAGCCCATCTCTAAGTGAACACCTTGTGCCGATAAATTAAAAGCAATACCGTTATCTCTCCAAAAACGAACATTTTCTGTTACCAAATCATCATAAGGGGCATTGATAAAAAGCTGATAATGCATATTGCGGCTCTTAATATTAAACGAACTCGCTTCTACCGAACCGACTCGATAGCCATGAAATAGCACTGGAGAACCAATATTTAACCTACCAGCCTGAGCGCTAGTCAAAATCACTCGAATACCTTTAGCATCAGGTAAAGCTAATGGCGGCGAATCTAATAAGTCAAATTTCTCAACATGCTGTTCACTATTACCAGGTTGTACTTCAATAAATACTCCAGAAAATAGCGTACTTAATCCAGTTATTCCCTCTTTGCCAATAGCTGGTTTAACAATCCAGAATGCAGTATCTTTCTTTAACAAACCCCTCATCCCATCATTTAGACGCGCTTTAATAATTACATGCTTAAAGTTTTTATCAAGGGAAACTTTTTCCACCAATCCGATATCAACACTACGACTTTTAAGTTTAGTTTTTACTGCTTCAACCCCTTCAGCATTATAAGTAATTAATGTCACTTCAGGTCCTAAATGACTAAAATGATAAATTAAGATCCAGGCACCAATAAATATAGTGATAATTGGAATGATCCAAATCGGCGAGCAACTTTTTAGTTTGCTGATCTTTGCTTGCGCATCAGTGTTATCTTTATTAGACACCTTGCAACCCTTTTTCTTAATCAAATTCTACCCGGCAATACAAGATTACAACGATCCCAAGTTAAACGCGGATCAAAAGTCATTGCCGCAAACATAGTTAAAATCACAACAGCAGCAAATAAAATCACCCCAATCGCTGGTGAAATGTTCATAAATCGTCCCATTTGTATCATTGATGATAATATAGAAATCACAAAAACATCAATCATTGACCAACGTCCAACCCATTCAACAATTTCATAAATAAAGTGCATCTGCATCGAATCCTGATTACCATAACCTTTAGCATTAAAACACAACCATCCTAGTGCCACTATTTTTAAGCTGGGTACCATAACGCTAGTAATGAAAATTATAATGGATATCGGATACGAGCCATCACTCCATAATAAAATAACACCGGACATAATAGTAGAGTCTAGTCTAGTACTTAATGTATTCGTAATCATAACAGGCAAAATATTTGCTGGAATATAAAGAATTAATGAGGAGAGTAATAATGCCATTGTATTCTGTAAACTATTAGGCCGTCTAACATAACTTTTAGTATGGCAACGAGGACAGTATTTATTTTTAGTTGCTAAAATAGCCATACAGATATGACAGGACCTAACGTCTTGACTAATACCACTTTCGCCTTCTTGCAGCTGAATATCAAGCTGTGGTAGTTCACCTATTTGCTGCCATAGCCAATAACGATCTAAACATTGAAATGCTCTAACCTGTAACAAACAAAAAAAACAATAAGGAATAAAACTAATACCAAAAGTAATTTCACAATAAGCCATTAGTTTAATAAAACTAACTAATACACCAGCTAGAAAAATTTCTACCATACACCAGGTTTTCATTTGAAATAACATTCTAGCAAGATTTATTTTTAACCAAAGCGGAAGATTAACTCGTTGACATAATAAAATAATGGAAACCATGCAAAAAGCAGGTATTGCAACGACAAAAAAAATAAAAAACAAGCCGAGGCTAGCATAACTCATCTCAAACATGGCATGAGCCATATTAAATATTGAAATCTGATTTTCAATACCCATAATACGTATTTTTATGTAAGGAAATAAACCAGCAATAAATAACATAACTAATGCGCTAATCGCAATTGTAGTTGAAGTTGGCTGATTAGCTAAATACTTCCACTTAGCAGATAAAACAGTATGACAACGTGGACAACTGGCTTTAGTACCTTGTTCCAAAACCGGTAATGCCACCAATAAATCACATTTTGGGCAAAGTATCTTATTGTTATAACTTTTATTAAGATTATTATGAGAGCACACCTTTTTTCCTCTACACAGATATAATGCTAAATTATTGGATATCTTTAAGTAATTCTAATTCTTTCCAATATTTAAATGTAATTTCCATTTCCGTTTCTTTCTTAGCTAACCCTTTTAATCTTGATTTAATGAGAACAGGGGCTAATTAAAAACTCAGTTGCACTAACTTGAGATTACAAATATAGCAATTTCAGCTTCTTATCTCTCTAGCCGTCCGGAATTATTCTAGTTCCCTCAATAAATTGAGCTATTTATTACTTTTTGTTTTTAGAAAATCTTTAGCCCTATTTTCGCTGTCATAATATTAATTTTTATTGACTATTTTAGAAAAGATTATTAATAAAAACCATTAACTGTCTGAGGAACTTTCGCTACAGAGGTTGTCATAAAAAACAAACAGTTATACAGATCAAAGAGATTTTTTCCTTATTTCTTCTGCCAAAATAAAGCTGCATTTCATTAGTTAACTAGGTGATAATCTATCGGATAATATTGATTTATGCATTGAAAGAACTCATTCTAGTTTATTCTACCCATATTATTATAGTGAACATGGTGGTATCCAGTAGAGACGTTCATAATATTACAGAGATATCGTTGCAAAATCTCCTTATTACAGGAAAATATGTAACAATCTTATTGAAAGATATTTAACGAAACTACATCACAAGGATAAATGATTTACTTATCTATAACGTATATTGCATAACTTAACTTTATGGAAATCCCCAGTAAAATAAAAAGATATTGATCTAAAACAGTGTTTAGATGGGTGTCATTACTTTCTTGCTTCATCGGCAATAGCGGCAACAGTAGCGAAATAAATATACTAAGTGGTATTAGTCAACAAAATATTTTCTCTGAATTCTTTAAATGGAAGTCTTAAATTCTACTATTCTAAATAAGAAAGGTAGAAATGCGGGAGAGAAGGAGATAAAAAGAACAAACAAATGCGATCTTAATTACACCAGATCGACAGGTCATGTAAGTAATAAGATTCTTGAAAATTTAATGCAGAGAGTGTTGGCTATTTTCTTGACCTGATCATCGATAAAAATCCATCTCTTGCTCGGATTGAGCTAAATAATGCAATTTTTCCAGTGAAAATGAAATTAGTTACTAACGTCTAATAAAATTAAATAATTAGAAATTTATTGATAAGGAATTTCAGATTTAAAATATAAACAGTTATATGAGTCAATTGAAAGGCTGAGTGAACAAATTCCATGATGGAGGGTTTTTATTTACTGAATTATTTGCCCTGGAAACAATTACGAACTATTAGCAAATCTGCTATATGACCCAGGCTAAGTTTCATTCTGATGCTTTATAAATTTGTTTTCTATTCTTAAATTGATGTTGCTTACTACCAGGTTAGTAGAGCTAATCCTATTAGCCTGTCCAGATTTTCTAATCAGACTATAGCATCTTTAAATACTATTAAAGGGTTATTTTTAACTACATAATTTCGCGCATCAACTTTGCATTTTCATCGTAGAAAATTCGACTCAATTAGATTCCTCATTCTTATTGAGGCCACAGTACACTGACGGGAAGCTATAGAATGTCAGACATTTTTCTCGATCTTTCTTCAACTTCCTCATCACTTCAGGATAACACTTCAGTGAAAACCTTGTTAAAAAATATCAAGGAATTTATTAGCAGAATTACAGCTCTCTAGTAATATAAACTCTCGTAACTCAACCTTAATTTTCAGTTAGATACCTTTAAAGAGTGAAAGCAGCATATTTAGCTATTTTATGTAACTAATGCCGTTACTGCTACATGTCCAGGAATATTTTTGCTATTTCATTCTAAAAACCAAGCACCATCTCTCGCGTAGCAAATCTAGGAAATACGATTAATCTGTGCACTCGCATAGAGTATTGAGAAGTTAAGGCAAGCTCATTTCTAACTCTTAACTAATATTTTCAACCCCAACCAGCTTCTTGCATCCATGCGTAGTGTTGCTGATAATGAGCAGCAGGGAAAGGTGATCAGTTTAGCTGACAGGATAGGCTCTTTATACCATCAAAAAAGAAATAAACGTAGCATGTATCGCTTAAATCACGCAAGAGGGTAATACTAGCTTACCTGTACTCCTTAAGTTATTACTTTTTCAGTCTGCTAATGAGCACGGCAAAGAGACCTTGTCCTTTTTACTAAAAATCGCTCAGGGCTTCGCGAAAATCATCGCTGGAGATACCTCGCATATACAAGCTACGATAGTAACTTTTTAACATTTTTATAGGCTTTAAATAAGGCAGTAATAATGATCTGTTAAAGTATATTCCGTTTTCGATACGGTGGTGGGGTACCCCCCTTTTTTTTTGCTGGACATTAAGGTACTTTAATCTCAACATCGACAATACCCGCTCTGTATGATTCGCTTGGGCAAATAATCGTTACGGGTGATTTTATGCACGAGGGAGAAGGGATCTCTCTCTCCACAGGTAATATCTATTTTTTTCAGGTATCTGTAGAATAGACTTTTCATGGCATATCATTTTCTTTGTGTTAAAATAATTCGAAAAATAATCAGCAGAATATCCTAGCATCTGCGAAGAGCTCCATATACCAAACGAGTATAACTTAGAATTTATCCTTGCAATATAGTTTCACCAAAGAACTTACAGTAAAATTATTAAATATTTTCCTGAAATTCGGGGAATTTACAATGATATCGCTATAATCCTAATAAATCTCTCCAGAGGTTACACATGTTCACTGTGACAATATAGGCAAAATTAAAATAAAATTAGTTACTTCAATCATAAATTACATCATCTGATAGATTGTCGTCAAGCCATCTAATAAGATGGCAACTTTATATTTATAGAGAGTAAGTAATCCATTTAATCTGTATTACTGTTTTCTTTTTATGGGAACCTCTGTAATAAAAATCCTTTATACAATATAAGGTTTTCTATTAACAATCTTTGCATATATCCTAATAATTACAGCTATATCCCTGTCATTTACTGATGACACTGTCGCCCGTTCAAAAAGCCCGTAACTCTTTTCCTGTGAAAAGAGTTTTATTGCTCTCAACGGATCTGCTCACATTCGTATGCGAATTCCTGAACCCCGTGTTAATCTCTATCTGGCCTTAATCGTTGCTTATGCAGGCCTAAAAGGGCAAAAATTTTCGTGAAATGAGGCAAAATAAGGTTAAAATCGAAGCATAAAGCATTTAAAAGCCATAAGCCTGAGTTATAAGTTTAACGTAGATATAAAATATTTTCCACAAATGCTAAACGGAGCTTCACAACGTTATCTTTTCGTATGTATAATATAAATTGCGTCCTTCGATAGGTTTATCTATCTTTACAATACTAAGACTATCTCCGATACTGACAATACCTAGCCTAATCTTAACCAAGCACGCCATGACTATCCATCGGGTACTTACAAATAATGATAGTAAAGAATTTATAAACCGCTTTTTGATCTGAAAAAACATTCACCCTCTCCAAAACCAGGAATTCTACCGTTTCTATACAGGGCTCAGTATAGAACAAGGACTTAAAGATCGCTTATGCATCCTCAAACGAAATAGTATAATTAAGCGATTTAATCAGCGTATAGAAGAATGAGCTAAAACCTTCATTTTAATTCTTATGAAGGGTTTAAGATCACTCTGCATCAATATAATAGCTGTACTAATCAGGAATAATTACCCCAAATCAATATTTGGTAGTAAAGCTCAATTGCAGTCTATAAAAGATTGGTTAAAGTTAAACCTGAATTTTCAAAAATCTCCATACTATCTTTCGGGATCTGAGACACATAGTATCAACTTAAACAATGTTATCTTTCCTCAGCTATAAAACCTTGATTAAAGTTATTTTATCGTCATGTTGTATTTAACACTAAATTATCAATTAACACTTTGTTGCTAATGCAACAATTGATATTATCAACCTTAAACTCTAGCTTGCTAAAACAACTTTTATCGAAAACCTGCATTTGCCATACCAATTTTTTTCGTATCGGTCAGAATGTACTACCCCGGTAATAATTCTTCATTGTTAGCTACATGGTGGTCATAAGAAAACAGACAGAAAGTTAATTGAGCTAGATCAAGATCACCAATACGAGTTGGTGTATGGTAAATAAAAGAATCATAGGAGACAAAATACGATATTACTCTGGAGATCTTTTTAAAAAAATCTTCTAACCAGAAAGATAGTAGTTAATATGCAGATAATTAATTAGTTCATCAATAAAAAGGACTAATAAGAACTAACGACCCTCATAAAACTAAAGCTCGCGACAATTTAATCTTGCGTAATAAACAGGCCAGATAATAGAGATAACGGACTATTATCTAGTAAATCTGATTGCTTAATCACATCATTAATTTGTGTATTGAGTTAATTATAAATTAACGCGATCTAATACCTATTTTAATTATTCTAATCTATTAGAATTCTTTTCACTTGGATCTTGATTGACCCTTTTTACTATTTTATTAAAAGATTTAATATAATTGTCTATTTTTTATTACATTCAGCGATAAAACCAAGTCAGCGCCACTGATATCGCGCGGCAGATCTTTATTATAAACGAGTAATTTTCAGATATTACTGATAAATAACCTACCTGTCTTTCATAAAGCGGTTGTTTTTAACAAAACCCAAATTAAGGTTAATTTATTGGCAGAATTACGACAACCAAATATACCTTTCATTATCTTCAATATGAAACTCTACATTATCTAATAATGGCGCATTATTAAAAGCCAGATAGCTATCTGACATATATAATTAATAGTATAAATTACTTTTCCTTATCTACATAATTAATTACTCAGCAGTTATAGATTTAAGAATTACATATAAAATCAAGTAAATGCTCTACTAAGTGATTTTCTTGACCATTAATCATAATTAAATAATCCCTAAATATCCACTTTAAAAATATGCTTATTAGAAAAAATTTTACTATTGAGTTACCGTCGCCAGAATTCAACAAGTGCTTAATCTTTATTATCAAGTTATTATGATTCTGTTGGATATTAAAGATGGCATTCATGTCTTTCGAACTAAAAAAGTATCTGAATCAATGAAAATCAAATAAAATTTTTCTGTCGTCTGTTCTAACTAAACCTAAACATTCAGTCAGAATAAACTGATGCTGCTTACCGATTAATTTATTTATCTGTAATTTTCTAGCCATTCTAAGTAGTTATGGGAATTCAACACTGGTGATTAAACAATCACTACAAAGAAAACCTGCGTGTTATAAGCATACAGATTCAAGAATTTTTCCTTTGCTTATATGTTCTGATATTTTACGAATCAATCGATGATATAAAAACAATCCTGTATCTAAATAATCAATCAACTGTAATAGCACATTCAGGTAAATTATCATCATATATGCGATAATAATTAATCTTTTTATTGTTTGTCCTCATTAATTAAGTTTTTTTTCTTATTTTCATCCTGTTAACAACATCTTCACAATCCATGCTATGGATGCCAACTATTTTAGCAGATAAAAGATAATTTTTCTGAACACAATTTAACGGTCTATTTTTAACTTTGAACTCACGTTAAGCTCGCAATCCTAAACAAGCTAATAGCTCTGGTGAATCACTAAATACTGATAAATGTCAATCAAAAACTGAGTTTTAGTACCCTATCTATCAGACCATAGATCCTGATTAATGCAGATTTACTTTTTAAACGTTTACCATAGGGTGCATTGTTTGTGATAAATCCATATTGGCCTAAAGTAATTAGATTTATTAACTTAGCTGCATCACCAAATTAAAATTTATTAAGAATTGAATACCAGATTATTTAGGATTCTTTTTGGCTAGTTCTAAAACACGATGATCAATATCAAAGCCATAGAAAGCGAAGCAGTTTGCTGTTTACCCTTCTGAAAATATTTTTCTTCTACAGTAATTACTGTAGTACAAAGCGTTGAATTATAACTTAACCAGCATTGAAATCCCTAAAATTGACAAGATAAATCGGGAGCACAATCGCAAGTTATCATTGCTGCTTAATTAATAATGTATCGGAACCAGACATAGAATTAACCATTGGCAAACCAGGCCGCTAAACCTGAGCCGTAAAACATTACCGCCGCTAGCGCCTCTTTGAGAGGCGCCTACCCTGTCAAACTACGATAACCACAAATATAGAGCAGATCACCAGTTAAATCCAATGATATTGGAGCATTATTTTTATGTAAATGAACATTAATGCGTATATCAAGTTGATGTTTATCAACACTAGGTCATGATATCATTTTATTATAAAAACTATCCACTATAACGTCTTTAACTCGTAAAGTTCCATACTTGCTATTGCGAATAACTTGGTTCGTTCTATTAAAATAAACAAAAAAAGTTTTATTAACGGTAAAAAATCCGGCTAATTAATTGCCTGTGCTGCAAGGTAAAGATTCATATCATTAAAAACCTTAAAGCTAATTAATGATAATAAAATCCTCGATGCTAAACGACTCTATAAAAGACTCTTATGAATGTCACGTCCGTTGATTTGAAAATACACAGCACTTTGAGAAACAAGACAATGCTTTGCGCCTAATATTCAAATTCACTTTTAAGTAATTCTTCCAGTTTAAATGCCATAGTAGCAAACAAAATTCTCATGTAGCTGTTACCTAAATAAAAAATTTCTGTACATTATAATAACCCTACTTATATATAGTAAAGTTACTAGCAAATTATTGTGCTTAGACAGGAATTAAGAATAATTCGGTTATCTAATCTTTATGTCCATCAAGTTAAATCAATGAAAGGAATTCCATTATTACAAACTTATGCAGAAAATAGTACCCTGGTTTTCAATTTCTATTTTATGATTACTGACTATATCCTGTATAATGATATATATTTAATAATTTAAGTTTAACTTTGAATCAATCTTTCATAGACTGGAATGAAATTTTGTTACTTAATACTGATTATACTGATTGAGGTATTCCTGATTGTACAATCAAAAATATCAATGCAGAGTGACCTCAAACTCTTCATAAGAATTAAAATGAAGACTTTTAGCTCATCTTATGCGCCTATTAAATAATTCAACCATACCATTCGTTTAAGGATATACTGGCGAATAAAATCGGTGTTCTATAACAAACTCTAAACAACAAACGGGGCGAGTTCATATTTTAGGAAAGCTAAACGTTTTTCAGATTAAAAGGTAATCTATAAAATTTTGCTATTCTGTAAGAATCAATGGATATTCATGGGAGATGTTTAGTTAAGATCACGTAAGAAGCGTCGAATATTTGACGTAGTCTTAGACTTGTAAAGACAGATAAAAACCTATCGACTGGCGAGATTTATACATATAAAAGATAATGTTGTAAAATTTCGTTTAGCAATTACGAAAGATATTTCGTATCTAGATGCAAATAATCAGGCTAGTAGCTTTTAAACACTTTATGGTTCAACTTCGTAGCTTCTCTATCTACCTAATTTAACATATAAATCCCTTCCCCAATGTCTGCATAAACAGTGATCCAAAGTAGACAGGTGCAACGGGGGTTCAGAAATTCGTGCACGAGTGCTAGGAATATCATTAAAAATAGAAGATTTTTTCATGAAAACGACTACGGCTTATTGAACGTGCGACACCGTCATCGGAAAATGGTAGGGAATCTGTCTGTGCAAGGAGGAGGGTCTCTATAATAATCCGGAACTTAAACAGTTAATAATAATTAAAGTAGGTTGATTATATTGCGCGGCAGTATTTAAAAATACTATTATTTAAAGGGCATTATGCTGACAAAGATTATTGATTTTCTTACAGAAAGATTTGTAGCCACGCATGCATTTCAATTATTATGATTTTAAACCATATTTTTAGGACAGATAATTCAATAAATAAAAACCTCCATGATGGAAGTTACTCAACTATATTTTTAATCGACTGATATAACTGTTCACATTTTGAATGTGGAATTACTTACCAATAACTTTCTAGTTACACCTATCCTAATTAGGTGATTATAGCTAATTTCATGCTCGCTAACAAAAGTTTCGTATTATTTAGTTCCATTCGAATTGAAGATGAATTCTGATCGATAATCGACTCAAAAAAAAACGGCTAATCACTCTACTCTGCATTAAACTCTTCAAGAATCTCATTATTCACATTACCCTATTAATCTCTGGTGATTAATAGTCTAATTTGTTCTTTTCTTTTTTTCCTCTTCCAAAGTTTCTAACTTTCCTATGTTGAATATAACGCTTTCCTTTTAAAGGATTTATGAAAAATATTTCATCAACTTCAAACAATAACACTTAGTGTATTTAAATTGACTATCACCACTGAAAAAAGAAGCAGTAACGCAATTCTAAACCTGTTTCAAATTAATGCCTACTTGTTTCTCTGATTCTCGTAAAGTCAACATATTCAATATACATAGCAGATAACTAAATTATCTACACTTATGATAAAGCTTCGTTAGAGGACTTTCAACAATACTATTAAATCTTTTCGTGCAATCGGGGATTTTACAATGATATCACTGCAACCCTATAAGTGAGTCTCTATCCCATATTGGATAATATGTTTACTCTAATAATATGAGCAAGATAAAGTAGAACAGTTAATTCAATGTATGAATTAATATCATTCAACAGATATTATCACCGAACTAACTAATGAAATTTAGCTTATGTTTGTAGGAATTAAGGAAAGGGGGTCTCTTTGATCTTTATGACTATTTCCTTTTTCATGGCAATCTCTATAGCGAAAATTCTTTTTAGAGTATAAGGGGGTTTTTAGAAATAATCTTTACTAACATAGCTAATCATCAACATCATCTCGTTTTAGTTTTTAACAATCCTAAGTTCAGATATGCTATAACTTTTAACAAAAGTAAACATAGATTATTTGCCGGTCTGAAGATCAGCTTGATTTTATGTGTTGTAGTTACCTGATTATGGAAACTCATCACCATCATCATGATATTTTCCCTCAATTTATATCCATCAGTAACCATCTTTCCATGAATAAGGTTGTGCGGCAAAGGTTTATATAATGATCCAGAACTAAAACCTTAAAAAGCGTTTTGATATTATCTTTATTCATGCATTACTTGCTAGTTTGATCCTATATTGTGGAGTATTTTATTTATTTCTATTAGTTTCATGAATTAAAATAAGTTTATATTTTTACTATTTTTTGTAACTTTATTTATAAATGATTCCAATAAATGATTCAGTTAAGTATAGTGACGAGTAATTTATTGTTAGCAAGAGAAATAAAATATGCTGTTTTGCTCTTGCTCTTGCCTGTTTGTATTTATTAAGAGGATACTGATATGAGAAATATAGTTTTCATCTAGATTGTTATGTCAATTTTTTGCGCGTATGAAAATAAAAATATTGCGAGAAAAGGATTAAATAGCAGAAATTACGAGAAGAAATTTAGGTTTTATCGTACATAAAATGATAATTAACTATATTTATATCCGCTAAATTGAATGATTTATTGATTATTGAAAACAAAAAATCGATCAGATTTAACGTATACCATTGACTTTTCTTTAACGTTAATTAATCAACAAGGAAAAGAAATTTATACAGCAGAAAAAATTTCTATTGCTAATGATACTTCTAAATAAAGCCAACATGGCTTTCTGAGCCTATTGTTAAGGAGATTAAGCAGCAACTAACATGAATATCATAGATTTATTCCTAAAATCGAGTTTTTTTGTTCAAATTATCATATTGATTCTAATAGGGTTTTCCATTGCTTCTTGGGCTATTATTCTTCAAAGAAGTAAAATTTTAAATATCGCAACCCGAGAAACAGAAGCTTTTGAGGATCGTTTTTGGTCCGGTATTAAGCTATCGTGTCTCTATAAAGAATCTCAGATTCGGCATGATACATTAACTGGATCAGAACATATTTTTTATACTGGATTTAAAGAATTTACTCGTTTACGCCAAACTAATTTTCATACACCAGAAGCAGTGATGAACGGAGCATCTAGAGCTATGCGAATATCAATGAATCGTGAATTAGAATCATTAGAGTCGCATATTCCTTTTTTAAGTACTGTAGGATCAATAAGTCCTTATATTGGATTATTCGGTACCGTTTTGGGAATTATGCATGCTTTTATTGCTTTAGGTTCAGTTAAGCTGGCAACATTGCAAATGGTTGCCCCAGGTATTGCTGAATCATTAATTGCAACAGCAATTGGCTTGTTTTCTGCCATTCCAGCTGTGATGGCTTATAACCGACTGAATCAGCGAGTCAATAAATTAAATCAAAGTTATGATAATTTTATCGAGGAATTCTTAGTTATTATACATCGTCAAGTTTTTGTTTCTGAAAAGCAATAAATGCGGAGAACAGAAAGATGGCATACACTCGACATAGACGTGAACTGAAATTTGAAATTAACATTGTTCCTTTATTGGACGTACTGTTAGTACTATTATTGATTTTTATGGCAACAGCGTCGATTGTTTCGCAAAGTATAAAAGTAAAATTACCTGATTCGGCACAATCAGAAACTGTGTCAGGTAGTAATAATTTACCTATTATTCTTGAAGTATCTGGAATAGGGAAATACAGTGTTATTATTGATGGTCATCGAGAAGAGTTTTTATCGTCAGAACAGATTACAGAAATAACAAAAGACGCATTGCTAAAAAACCCGCAGACCATTTTTTTAATTGGCGGCGCTAAAGATGTACCTTATAAAGAAGTTATTAAAATATTAAATATACTTCATCAAGCTGGCATTAAATCAGTTGGCTTTATGATTCAATCTATTTGATTTAATTGCATAATTACTGGTTTGGAATTATGTTGTGATAAAGATAAAAGAGAAAAAAAATAAACTGAGTCGTTCTGTCATACTCTCTATTATACTTCACGTTTTACTATTTTGTTTTATTATTTGGGGTTCATTAGAGCAAGTTATTAAACCTAGTGGTGAAATAATTAATATTGATGCGATTATGGTTGATCCAGGTTCCATAATAGAACAGTATACCCATTTGAAACAGAAGCAAAATAGTCCTAAACAAACTGATACTGAGCAAAAAAAACGTCTTCAACAGGAAGAAGAATTCCAAAAACAACAGAAAGAAGAACAAAAACGCTTTAAAATAATTGAGGAGGAGCAACGTATTAAAATAGAACGAAAATCCGAAAAACAACATAGACAAATAGAAGAAACCGCAAAGCAAGCTAAAGAACAAAAGAAAAGAGCTGAAGAGGCATCGGATAAAGCTAAAGCAAAACAAGAGCGGCTAATAAAAGAGCAAGAGGTAAAAGCAAGAGTAAAAGAGGAAATCAAAAAAGAATCTGAAATAGTCAAATCTGAAGCACAAATAGAGTCAAAAGAAAAAGCTGAAAATTCGGCTAAAGCGATGATGTCAGATAAGAAAAAGACAGATATAGTAAAACAGGCTACTGCGGTTTATTCTCTGCTTAATGGATTAACTTCTAAACAGCCATCTCAGCAAATTGGAACTTCAACAACAACTGAAGTAGGAAATAAAAAAAGTGGAGTATCCAGTTTAGATATGGCTAATTATGCTGGTAAGATAAAATCTGCAATTGAGAGAAAATTTTATAATTCTGATATTTATCGGGGCAAAACATGCGAATTAAACATAAAACTCGCTCCTGATGGCATGCTAATTAGCGTTACACCTAAAAGTAATACAGAAAATGATCAATCACTCTGCGACGCCGCGATACGTGCAATCAAAACAACAACAATGCCTAAACCACCTAGTCGTAATATTTATAATGCATTTAATGAACAGAGAAGCACTTTAGTATTCAAACCTTAGTTAAGTAAGGTTACGAACAATATAATATTAAAAAAAATTAACAAAAGTTTTCAGTTGTCTAGTTTTATGCATGCACTCTTTGTTAATATTCAAATTAATTATTACGACCTGAGTACGTAATAAGGGAGAAAAAATGAAGCAGGCGTTTAAATTATTATTAGGTTTTCTAATATTATGGGCGGCATATGCTCAGGCAGAAATTCGAATTAAAATTACCCAAGGTGTCAACACTGCACCACCTATCGCTATTGTGCCTTTTAAATGGACTGGAACAGCTACTTTATCTGAGGATCTAGGACGAATAGTTGCTGCTGATTTACACAATAGCGGTAAATTTAATCCTATTGATCCCAATCATATGGTTCAACAACCAAGCACTGCATCGGAAGTCATAGCTAATTTTTGGACGGAATCAGGTATTAATGCTATTGTTGTTGGTCAGATACAGCCGGCAGCTGATGGTCAGTATATTATTAATTATCAGCTGGTTGATGTGGTGAATTCCCCTGGCGCAGTATTGACACAAAACCAATTAAAAGTAGCAGAAAAATGGTTGCGTTATGCAGCACATACTATTAGCGATGAAGTCTTTGCTAAATTAACTGGTATTCGAGGTGCATTTCGTACCCGTATCGCTTATGTGGTTAAAACTAATGATGGAAAATTTCCTTATGAATTAAGGGTCTCAGATTATGATGGTTATAATCAATTTACTGTTCACCGATCAACTGAACCACTGATGTCTCCAGCCTGGTCGGCTGATGGCGAAAAATTAGCCTATGTAACCTTTAAAAGTACTAGTTCAGCATTAGTTATGCAAACCTTAGCGACAGGGGAAGTCCGGCAGATTACTGCTTTCCCACGTCATAATGGTGCTCCTACCTTTTCCCCTAATGGTAGAAAGCTTGCTTTTGCCCTCTCAAAGAGTGGCAGTTTAAATCTTTATGTAATGGACTTAATCAGTGGTCAAACTCAACAAATAACAAATGATCGCAGTAACAATACTGAACCTAGTTGGATGCCAGACAGTCAGACGCTTATTTACACTTCTGATCAAGCTGGGTATCCACAAATATATAAACTAAATATTAATACTGGTGGTGTACCAGAGCGTATTACTTGGGAAAGAAATCAAAACCAGAATCCAAGTGTTAGCTCTGATGGCAAGTTTATGGTAATGGTCAACTCAAGTAATGGTAAACAGCAGATTGTTAAACAGGATCTGGCAACGGGAAATGTTGAATATTTGACGGATACGTTTCTGGATGAAACGCCAAGTATTGCACCTAATGGTACTATGGTAATTTATACGGCCTCACAAAGAGGAGGCACTGTATTACACCTGGTATCAACGGATGGTCGTTTCAAAGCGCGTCTTCCGGCGACTGATGGAAAAGTTAAATTTCCTGCCTGGTCGCCTTATTTATGATGTATACTAAATAAGTATGTTAATAACATTTAAAGGATTAAATAAGATGCAATTGAATAAAATGCTTAAGGGGTTAATATTAATGTTACCTATACTAGCTTTTTCAGCGTGTAGCTCAAAAAAAAAATAATGGGAATATGGGTGCTAAAAATAATGTAACAATTAGCAATACTAGCTTGACAAATAAGCAACTGGATTATCAGCAAACACAAGAATTGCAAAGTAACAAGATTGTTTACTTTAATTTTGATAAGTATGATGTTAAACTAGAATATACACAGCTGTTAGATCAACATGCAATTTTTCTACGCAGTAATCCTTCAATTAAAATCACTGTGGAAGGGCATACTGATGAAAAAGGTACACCAGAGTATAATATTGCACTTGGTGAACGCCGTGCTAATACTGTAAAATTTTACTTACAAAGTAAAGGCGTAAACGGTAAGCAAATTACTATCATATCTTATGGTAAAGAAAAACCAGCTATACAGGGTAATGACGAAGCAGCGTATGCTAAAAATCGTCGTGCGATACTTGTGTATTAACAATATACAAGAGTACTATATGAACAGTAACTTTAGATATCTTTATTTGAGTCTATCGTTATTGGTTGGCATAGCGACTCCAGTAGTCGCTAATGTCCAGACGCCAATCATTAATGTCAGCTCAAACTCTACAAGTAATCGGTTAATGCAAATTGAGACAGCGGTCAATTCTCAAGGTCAATTATTATATCAAATTCAACAGCAGTTATCGGATGCTCAGAGGGACATCGATACATTGCGTGGTCAACTTCAGGAAACTCAATATCAATTAAGTCAAGTTATTGAGCGGCAAAAAGATCTATATAGGCAGTTATATTCATTTGACGACTAATTCAAATAAAGTCTAGAAAAATATTGATAATAATAGTAATTATATTGTTCGCATCTAAACTAGAAAATAAAATGACTAACCATGATACAGCCATTACAGTTTTCTATAAAAAGAAAACTTAACAGTATTTTTGCGTAAGCAATTATTTCTTTTTAGCATTTTTATTAAAAACTTAATATAAATCTAATTATTAGCCTAATATGAATTATTAGCTTGGATAATTAAATTATAATTAAAAAAAATAAAAATGATGCGGATTTTTTGCTACCATTGTTAAAAACAATGCCATAATTTACTAAAATAAAGCAAAAGCCCTTTATAAAAATAAAGGGCTACTGATATAAGTAAAAGCGTAAAATATAAAGTTAGTTTTCTTTATTAAGAAAGAAATTAAAGCATATCTGGGGGTAGCCCACCATAAAAGTGCATAATTAGCAGAGAAGAAATTAGCATCACTCTAATGAACAACCACAAAGTATATATTGTTATCTATTTCAGGGATAATTGTGTTCTTACATAAGCATTAAAATTTTTTAGTAAAATTGCACTTATATAAAAAATAAGGAATATACTCAGCCATCACACCTTAGATAACTTCAAATGGGTCGTTAGCTCAGTTGGTAGAGCAGTTGACTTTTAATCAATTGGTCACAGGTTCGAATCCTGTACGACCCACTAATTAAATAAGGAGCTATCGTTAATGGCACTTATATAATTTCTTAGATCCCATATTGGTTATATGAAACCGAGTTTCATAGCAATGTTTTAGTATGTTTTTGTATTTATAAAGAGAATAAATAAGCATACTTTTATTTATTATATACTTTTCTAACTAACATCTATTGCAACGCAAATAACAGCACACTGAACTGAATTAACCAACTTTCTAAAAAGAATATCTCAGATCGTGAAATTGAAATCCTTCAATTCCTGCTTTGTGTATAGTAGACTTAAATGGGTTATTAGCCTTCGATATCATTAGCATGATATCAATTATAGAGTTTATTTTTATTCTCTGACAATTATAAAACATAATTTTTCTATTCTTTATATCTATATAAATTATGGATCATCTGATAGATTGTCTTTTTGAGTAAAACCACCAATCGCTCTAAAATTTTAAACTACCTAGGATTAATCCAAGCAACTTTATAAATCAAATAAATCCATTAGCATTCTAATTATAAAAAATAAGATCTTTTAAACCCGTAAAACCAGAACAAATATTATTACTGGCTTAAGAGGTAATTAGCGATCTTATCAATTAAGAAAAGCGCTTGCTCTTTTGTAAACCACTTAATTCTTGATTGCTTATGGAAGATTTTTATATATGGTAAATTTTCACTATTCCTATTTATTTAATGCTATTCTTGGTAATTTGAGAATAAAAACCAATTGCTCTTACCTTAATGATTGCAATAAGAAATCCGTTTTACTTCTTCTATTTATATCCTTGAACCAATATTCTGACATTTATTATTCATAATCTTAATGATTTTTGATTTGAAAAATACTGACATCAAAATTTAATTTTTTCTTTATCTTTATTATTGTTCGATTGCGTTATTTTTTTCTTTAGCTAGAAAAACTCTCTTCTCAAAGAGAGACTCTAGATCTTCATCTAGATGTTCAACTTTCTAAGTATCGGATTTAAATTTATTATGTAGTTATTGTGCCAATTTTATCGGTTATGCTAAAATTCTGTCTAATTTGTTTACTGCTTGGCAAAACAAAATCAGAGTGCCAGATATATTATCTTCTAATTTGATTGACATACTTTAAATCTTTATTTTAATTTATCACAACAATTAGCTTTCACGCTAACATTGCAATATAATTAATGCATATACGAACAACACAGGAGGATTTTAACATTTCAGAATTATTAGAAAAGCCTAGTGTATAATGATCAAGCTACGTTCCACTCTGATGCTTCATAAACTACTCTCTATTCTTAAATAGCAGATTGCCAAAATAGGTCAAGCAGATCAAAACTTCCTAACTACTTTCAGTTTTCTGAAGAGACGAGAGCAGCTTTAATACTATTGAAATGGTTGTTTTCTCGAACCACAATCCTTCACCCGTTGGATTCATATGCTTACTGTCAAAAAAGCCGATATTTAAATTAGATCCCTCGTTCTTGTGATGCCAAATGCACTGACAGGAAGTTGTAGAATATCAGCCGTTCTTATTCCGCTCTTTCTACAGATTTTTCATCGCTGCAGAATAGTACTTCGCTAAAATTTTACCAACAAAAATATTAAGCTTTATTAGCGCATCGCGACTCTCTGTTAGTTATAACTCCTTCAGCTCAGCTTAATTTTCAATTGCATACCTTTGTGGGGTGAAAACTAGCACATCAGATATTTTGTGTAGCTAATGGACCTTTGGTGGTACATCTACAGGGATATATTTGACATTACCTTCTAAAAATCAAGGGCAGAGTCTTTCATAGTAACCATGAGAGATAGAGTTAAGTCACGTGCTTGTAGGGAATTAAAGAATTAACTACAGCTTACTTCTGACTCTCGATAAGCATCTTCGAACGCAATGACCTCCCTTACGTTCATACAGTGATCTTAATAATAAGGAATAGGATAACGTTATCATCTTGTTTGATAGAATCGTCTATATGCCATCGGCCAAAAAATAAACGTAAGTGTATCACTTAAATTACGAAACCACCATTGCTTGTGATTTTTAATATATTACTGTTTTAATCTTCTGATAGCACTTTGCAAGGATATCAGATGCTTTTTCAGCGAAAAGGCGCCTACAGAGTTTCATGAAAATCACTAGTGAATATGCTCTTCGCAGGTACAGACATAATAGCAACTATTTGACATTTTTTGTCGTTTCAGATAAGCTGGTATTAAGGAGTTTTAAAGTATATTCCGTTTCCGGTACGATCCCCTTTTAATCTTAATCAGTTTAATCTCAATATCGCCAATAGCAATCTATATGATTCTCTATAGAAAATAACCGTTATAGATGACGGATTAGATCCGTGGGACAAGGTAGGTGTTGAGCAGGCTAACAAAGGATGGCTTCAAACTCAACCAACATGGGTATCTATTAGCTACCTAGCAGTGTTACGGATGAGTTTATGTAATGGATCACAATAATATCTAGTTTCGTGGATATTTGTAGGGTAAATTTTACCTAGCATATCATCTCTATTATTTTGATAATATTTAAAAAATCAATCAATAGGATGCTCTACTATCTCAAAACTCCATACATCAGAAATAAGGATAACTCATAAGACAATGACAAATGTTAAAATATATAAGGTATTTAGCCTACGTGTCTTCTTACCAAGATTTTATCAATGATATGATAAAAGAATTGGGTCAATTAAGGGCAAATGTTTCTATCACGTGTGCGAGGATAAAAATATCTCTTGGTTATTTATTTTGACGAAGAATAGCAAAAAAAATAAATTTAATCTAAACTCAATTTTTTGACAATTAATTTTCAGCTAGAAGTAATAATTTAAATTTGATTAAGCTATTTATCTTGTTATAATAAGGGAAATTAATATGTTCTCTGAACACGAATTTATTCCTTTAATAATTTATTACGTTATATTGCTATATATCTACAATATTACTTCTATTTTAATTAATCCGAAAATGGAACATACTCCAGTTCAGTAGTTGTAAGAAAGGTTATTTTCTTTTTAATTGCATATAATTCGCACACTTTCATAATTGCAAGTCGGTAAGATGTTTAGATTCTAATCCTAAGGGATTAGTTAATTCCTGTATTGTGATAGATTTACTGATTTATTTATCTCTCTAAATTATTACATCTAAGGCTTAATTTAACGATATTGCTAGCTTATTGCTACGGTAGAAATTTCTATCACTCACCAATCCTAGATTGGTTCAGAGAGGTGTAGGTACTCGCGAATTTAACTTAATAGATAATCTATTGCACATCGTTTATCAGTTTTAATTTCTACTACAGAAGACATTCTTATGATGATATCAATCAATTGATTATTAATTAATAGATTATTTTAATTTAGACTAATCTATGCGAGAAAAATAAATCCTAATCGCTCACCTTTTGTTGTAATTATGGAAGATTAATAAATACTTCGCTTTTATCGCTACCATAACGTATATAAGAGAAGGCATCGGCTTTAGCAAGGGATCTTTGCCGAGAGAAAATAAACCCAATATCCTTACTTAAGATCTTAACTTCGACAGTTTATCGATTGTTATCAACAGAATAACTATCAAATTTTTTGCTAGTTATTATACTACTTATAAAGGTATGAATGATTAACAGTTAAACGGTATAAATAACTGATAAGAATATAAATTCTAACTATTATCATTCATCAAATTTTATATACTCTTGTTCTAGGAACGATAGATGGATCTCTGAGTGTTTATTGTTTCATTCATGGCATTTCAATTGAAATGTATTAACCTGCTATTTTTAAGTTTTTTCTTGCAAAGATAAAATCTTTATCTCAGATGTTTATTTGATGATTAAAGCTTGGTTGTTAGATATCCAGAAGATAGTATGGTTTTTAAATAATTCAATTTAACTTTGAATCAATCTTTTATAAGCTAAAATAGAGTTTTACTATCAATACTGATTAGGTAATTCTTAATTGTACACCTAAACATATCATACAATGTGATCTCAAGTTCTTGAGTAAAATTAAAATGATGACTTTGCAACCAATCTTCTATTCACCCATTAAATCACTCAATCATATTATTAATTTAAGACATCTGGAGTTATACTAATTTCTGATGTATTTGATTTCGGATATAGGTGGTATAATCCTACTGATTAATTTTATAATAATTACATCAACAGAGAGATGATATACCATGAAAAATCTACCCACAAGTATCTATGAAATCAGATTTTACCTGCGATTCCCTTATATGAACTTATCTGTAATGCTGTCATGGATCTGATAGCACCGCTGTTAAAATTGAGATCGAGGCATGTTACGACAGTATGCTGGACGTCACCTTTATCAATGACTATTAGATTCCGTTGTCCTTAATGGTTATTTGCTATAGAAAATCATATAGATTACTATTGGCGATGTTGAGATTAAACTGATTAAGATTAAAGGGATTGCAGCGGAAACGGAATATACTTTAAAACTCCTTATACCACTTTATCTGAAACGTAGAAAAAATCTTAAATAGTTGCTATTATATTTGTACCTGCGAAGAGCATATCCACTAGTGATTTTCATAAAACTCTGTAAGCGCTTCTCTCGGTGAAACTAGATGATCTTCTCTGACAAACACTCTATCAGAAGACTAAAATAGAAATGACTTGAAGAACATAGGCTATAGCGATACCTGCGTAATTTAAGTGATATCGCTCGTTTATTTCTTATCTGATGATATATACACTATACTATGAAGCAAGATAATTACCTTTACCTGCTTTACTCATTATCGACGGCGTTGAGTATGAACGTAAGGAGCTCGTTTCGGTCGAAGATGCTTATCGATAGCTAGAATCGTGAGCCGAACTTCTGGATGACCGCAGGAGCACGGGACTTAACCATATCTCTCATGGTTTTTGGCAAGGAAGGCGGTGCCCTTGGTTTTTTGAAATACAATGAGCAAAGATATTTTTGTATGGATACGTCGCTAACCTGTTAGGTACATAAGATAACTAATATGCTATCTTTTTCACTTCCCAAAGGGAAGATAACTGAAAGTTAAAGTTAAGCTACAGGAAATCTGGCTACCAGATAACCACGATTACTACTACTGATAAAACTTTTAATATTTTATTAGCAACATTTTTAGTGAAAGTATACCTTGCAATTATGAAGAAGCTGAAGAAGATAGAGAAAAACTACTGGTATTCTACAACTTCTTATCAACACATTAGGTATCAATAAGAATTACGAATCCGATTGAATTGGCTTTCGTAATAGTGAGGTTATAAATTCTATGCGTTAAGAAGCGTGTTTCAATAAAAATAACCCTTTTCAATACTATTTAGCTACTTCCTTCTTCTCAGAAGAGAAGAGACCGGATCCGGAGAGTTTAAATCTGCCGGGCCCTAGCGGTATAAAGAGCGTCTAATTAAGGATGGAGAATAGATTCACAAAGCATAAAAGTAGAATATAATATTACCATCATACACCAGATTTCTTAATTACTCTTTACATCTTATAATTAGAAGATAATTTCAATTAAAATAAATTGAAATAACATGAAAACGATTAAAATTAACGAAAAACTTTACTACTATATATGCTAGAGTCATACTCAGCACATAAGTGAAAATGCATTGATTATATTATGACACCTATTATGGTTTGAGGTTAATCAGTCGCATATCCCACTCTCGTCACCGTAAGTAAAATATGGGATAGATGGAAAAATAAATCAGTTTCTTACTATGGTACAGGAAATATAATACCATGATTTATTCCTTTCCAATATTTATCCAAATAAAAGGGAAGTTATTAATCACTTAATAGTTATTTTATCTACTCAATGCAATTTAAATAAACAAATTTTTGTGGAAGCAATAGAAGAAACCAATAGGAAGAACGCGTATTTATTTTACTAATAATAAATAGATCTTATTGACTAACAGTAAACAGATAAAACCTCGTCTAATATCAAATATATCTTATTAGATAATTACTAACACTAACACCAATGTCAATTATAAACGTAACACGATTGAAATAATTATATTAGATATAAAGTTTCCTGTTGAATTGGTTAAGAAGATATATATTACGATTTAAACAAATATTATTGGTAACTTAGTTATTAGTGATAAGTATACCGCTATTCCTGTGGAGAGAAATAAGTGGAATTGCATAAACGTGCAGGGCAATCTGCCCAACAAAGTGATTTAATAAATGTTGAACAGTTAATTGCACAATATTATTCACTACAGCCGCAAGTAAAAAATTCTGATCATAGCGTTAAATTTGGCACATCAGGTCATCGTGGTAGTGCTTGTCGTAATAGTTTTAATGAAGAACATATTTTAGCAATTACACAAGCCATCATAGAAATCCGTCGATTAGATGGCATTACCGGCCCTTGCTTGGTAGGAAAAGATACTCATGCTTTATCCTCCCCTGCTTTTATGACAGTTATTGAAGTATTGATCGCTAATGGAATTGAAGTTATCACGCAACAAGACGATGGTTTTACACCAACACCTGCTATATCTCACGCTATATTAGATTATAATCGTAAGCATGAAGAAAAAACAGATGGTATTGTGATCACACCTTCACATAATCCTCCTGAAGATGGTGGGATCAAATATAATCCACCCAATGGGGGCCCGGCTGATGAAGCACTTACAATTAAAATTGAACACCTAGCAAATCAATTTATTGCTGATCAATTATTAGCTATCCGACGCATCAATTATCAAAT
Source organism: Arsenophonus sp. NC-PE1-MAG3 (assembly GCA_052174455.1). Taxonomy (GTDB): domain Bacteria; phylum Pseudomonadota; class Gammaproteobacteria; order Enterobacterales; family Enterobacteriaceae; genus Arsenophonus. The sequence continues at coordinate 33,131 of JBQMRP010000075.1, forward strand.
CGCTATCAAAAATCCTCTCTATCAACAACAAGATCTTATTGAGCCTTATGTGGTTACTTTAGGTGATGTTATCGATATGGCTGCGATTAAAAAAGCTGAATTAAAAATAGGTGTTCATCCATTAGGGGGAGCCGGAATAAATTATTGGAAACGTATTTCTGAATATTATCAACTTGATTTAGAGTTACTAAATGAAAAAATAGATCCAACATTCAGCTTTATGCCTTTAGATCACGATGGCGTGATCCGGATGGATTGTTCTTCGTGTTGGGCAATGAAAGACTTATTAGATTTGCGCAACAAATTTGATTTAGTTTTTGCTAATGATCCTGATCATGATCGCCATGGAATTATAACGCCATCGGGATTGATGAATTCAAATCATTATCTTGCTGTTGCTATCAATTATCTATTTCGCCATCGACCACAATGGAAAAAAGAGCTTTCAGTTGGCAAAACATTAGTTTCTAGTGCTATGATCGATCATATAGTTGCCGATTTAGGGCGCGAATTAGTTGAAGTACCCGTTGGTTTCAAATGGTTTGTTAATGGTTTATATCAGGGTAAATATGGTTTTGCTGGTGAAGAAAGCGCTGGTGCTGCTTTCTTACGATTCGATGGAACGCCATGGACGACTGATAAAGATGGTATCATTCTATGTTTGTTAGCTGCTGAAATAACAGCGATAACAGGTAAAAACCCACAGCAACACTATCAGGAGCTTGCTCATCGTTTTGGTGAACCTTGCTATAGCCGTATCCAAGTTAAAGCTAACCATAAAGAAAGACAACGTTTAGCTAAATTATCCGCTAAAATGATATCCACAGAGATGCTGGCCGGTGATCCGATTATTGCTTGCTTAACCAAAGCGCCAGGTAATGGCGCAGCTATTGGTGGTTTAAAAGTAATAACGAATTATGGTTGGTTCACTGTGCGATCATCAGGCACTGAAGAATCTTATAAAATTTACTGTGAAAGTTTTTGTGGTAAGGAGCATCTTAATTTGATTAAAAAGGAAGCCATGCAACTAGTTAATCAAGTTATTGCAGATTCAACGTTTGTTATTCTATAAAGGTAACCTAATAAATTTATTAGGTTATATATTAATAAGAACAATAATAATTCAATAATTAAATATGTTATTTTAATAAGACTAAAATTAGTCATCATTAATCCATAAAATGATGACTAATTACTATCTCAGTCAGTACACCTACTGACTTAGTTGGACTGTCTTCTAACTTTTTCCTTAAATATCCTATATAAATACGTAAATGATGATTATATTTAATATAGTTAAAATACTATATTTATTATAGTAAATAACGTTGAGTTAATACTTTTCAGCTATTAAAATAAATTCAGTGAGTAAGGAAACTTAATTAAAATAAGATGAAGTTGTTGCTGTTTTTTTAGTTACTCGCCGATTAATTAAATCAATGATAGTACTAATAAGCTTGAAATATTGGATTTAGTTGGTTTTTATGTCCCTAGTAGTATAGGGCAATTCTTGCTCTATCCAGTAATTCACTAATGCCAAATTTTTAGTTAAAAAATCATCAGTACCTATATCAAGTCCATGATTTTATCTGTTTCATTTGACCGTGCTGACAATACTAATATCTAAATATGACTCCATTAACATAAATTATAGATCAAATTAATGGATTACCATCAAAGTAAACAATGATCGAGAATCAATAGATTTAGTTTGGTGCTTACTGATTCGATAATCCCTCTATGAGGGAGAGATTTCTGCTTCATATACACAAAAAATTTTCACCTTATAATGCTAGTTTTATAACTTGTCTTATCTCTTTTGATCTTCAATGATTCAAATAATCTGCCAGATAATTCCGTTTCGATTTCCTCTTCTATAGCAAGTTTCATGTATTCCGGAAGATAATGTAGTTTTTTAAATAATTTAAGGTTTAACTTTTAACTAATCTTTTATAGACTACAGTAAAGTTTTACTACCTTTTTTAATTCTGACTTTAATAATTATTAATTATAGAGCTAAACATATCGATGCAACTTGATCTCAAGTTCTTGATTAGAATTTAAATGGTAGATTTGAAGCCCATATATCCTTTCGGCTATTAAATTGCTTGAACATATCATTCATTTGAAAATATATAGACGAACTAAATCACCGTTCTATACTAAGTTCTGTAGATAAACTGTTGAATTCCTGTTTTTCGATAGCTGAACGTTTTGAAAAAACAAATGACGGTCTATAAATTTTTTCTTATTGTCTGTAAGTACCTAATGAATAGCCATAGGAAGATGATTGGTTAAGATCACGTAATAAGCATTATTATACCATTGTAATAGCAAATAAAAACCCATTCATCTGCACGATCTATACTTACGAAAATGTAAGATCGTGAAGTTTCGTTTTAGCATTTTCGGAAAAAAATTTATATCTACCATTCAGATAAGCAGGCTTATAGCTTTTAAATGCTTTATACTTCATCTTTCTATCGAGACGCTTCATAGTCCTAGGTCTAATTTCATGCAAATTTCACTCTAGGTTTACCTGTGTAAACATCAATCCAGGTCAGATCGAAATACAACGGAATTTAAGAATTCATATACGACTGCTAGCAGATCAGCGAAAGAAAAAGCGTTTTCGCAAGAGAACGACTATGACTTCTTGAGCGGGCAACAGTATTATCAGCAAACAATGAGAGATATGACTATGATCATCATCATCTCCTTTTTACTCTTTAATAACAGCAAGTTCGGAGATGCCATAATACTTAGTCAAAGTAGATACAGGCTCTTTTTTATCTAAAAAGTAGCACTGATTTTAGCTGTTGTAGTTGCTTAATAATGAAGACTTATCATTATGATATTTTCCATCAATTATATCCATCAGTAACTATCTTGCTATCAATAAGGCTATCCGACTAGGAGCTAATAACGATCCGGGACTAAACATATAAATAAGTGGGCCTGATTAACAGTAATGCTATTCTCATCAACCTAACCTATACCTTCAACCACCTTACGCTCGATAAGGAATAACTTTATCCACCTCAACTAGTAGGATATCTCTTTTTCTTATTTAATAAGAGTTAACTTTTTCTTTTTCTGCCTAATAATCTGTACTGACTAAACGAGTAGTAATATTTTATTTTAATACCTTTAGGTAGTTGTGCTTCTGTACTTTATTACGCCTTTCAACCAGTATTTTTGCAAAATTAGCAAATAGAACAGTAAACTCTAATCAAGCAGCATTTATGTCGGTAAATAAAAAATTTTTATCAACTAATTACGTGAACAATTCGTAAAGCCAATAACTTAATGGTATTATTATAATTAACGATATAAACGATAAAGATAACTACAATTGGATTGCGCTACGCAACTTTCAGAGCATATTTTTAATAGCATCAAATAATTCTTGGTAGAGAGTTATACTTATTTTTGGTATATGGGATTTTGAAGATGCTAGTGTATCTGCTGATTGATTTCGTGGATGATTTCAGCAACAGAGAGATGATATATCATGAAAAGCTTACCTTACAGGTATTCGCTAAACCAAACAATACCTATAATCTCTTGCATGAATTCATCCGAAATGCTGCTAAGCAGATAATGGCACCACTGTTGAAGGCGGACCTAGACTCGAAACTATGCTGCAATAATATGCTCAATGCTGCCTTATCGGCGTTGGCGTCTATCCTGTCGACCGTAAAGTTTTTGCTACAGCGAATCCATACAGACTGGTATTGGAGATGTTGAGATTAAAGTGCCTAAGGTTAAAATAAGGGATCATAGCAGCAATTGAATATGTTTCTAAAAACTTCTTCCTTCGCCTTATCTAAAACATGAAAAGTAGCCAAGAATTGTTATTCTAGCTTTCTACTTACGAGGTATATCCATCGGTGATTTTCACGAAGCTTTGGGGCGATTCTGGTAAAAAAGCACAATCTCTCTCCTGAGTTATCATCAGCAGATTAAAATAGCGATGATTTGAAGAGCTGGGTCAATGATGGCTGTCCTACGTAATTTAAACGATATACGTTATGTTTATTTCTTGGCTGTGAGAGCATAACCGTTTTGTCAAGGATGATGATTACCTTTTTCTACTGCTCATTATTAGCATCACTGAGCATAAATGCAAGAAAGCAATTCTCATCGAAGATGGTTATCGAAAGTCAGAAGCGAACTGGGGATAACTTCTAACACCCTACAAGCAGGTAGGTTAATCGCATCTCACAAACTTGCTATGGGAGAGACGGGATGCTATTAATTTTGAGTGCAAATAGCAAAGATATTTCGGATATGTAACATCAACACTGTTAGGTACACAAAATAACTCATGTGTCGACTTTTTTTCATAAAAGCATATAACTAAAAGTTAAAATGAAGTGTGATGTCTGGCTAGTAGAGATCTCTGATCTCGATAATAAAGCCTTTAATGTTTTTATTAGTAAGGTTTTAGCGAAGTATCACTCTTACAACAGTGAAGAGCTAGAAAAGATCAAAAAAAAGTCAATGATATTCTATATCTTCCTGTCAGCGCACTAAATATCATAAAGAACGATGAAGCCGATTTTCAATCGATTTTTGCGACACTGAGGTTATGAAGTTGATGCATGAAGCGCTGCAGTTCAAAGAAAGAAATCCTTTCAATGAAATTTAAACTTTTCCCTCTACTCAAGAAAGTTGAAACCGACTCAGGGATTTAACTTTCTGACCCTGATGAATAAACAACACCTAATTTAAAGATGGAAATAGATTTATTAAAGAATCAGATCGGGCATGATTGGCATACACCAGATTTACCAATAAGTCTCTTTGGTCAATTTACTATCAAACAATAGGCTAATATTTTGTTCATTTATATTCCCTTATGTGGACGAAATACAAAAGTTATAAATGTTCAGAAATTAACCTAAGTGCGCTATGGCAGACTCAAAAGTAAGTGCAGGAATAATAAAACAGTTAGACTTAAAAGCCAATAAAAAGTAAACAATAAGTAGGTAATGTAGTAAATCTTTTATTCTGACGCTTTTCACTACTATGATATCAGCAATAGCTATTACTGTGATGATTAAGGCAAAGTGACTAAGAAACATTACAATGTTTAACATAACTTTATAGAATAAGTATTCCTATTTAATCCTGCAAAAGTGCTGCTATTATTATTTACAGTTAAGTAAAACTTATAAAGAACTTTGCTAAAATTATGAACTTTAGGATTTAAAATATCACTTCATCATTCTTCAGTAAGAAGTGCCAGTGCTACTCCTAATTATTTAGTTTCGAATCATTATATAGATTCGAGTTGCCGTATGCCCCGTATTAATACAATATGGCCACTGAGTGATATAAGTGAGGACAAAATATCATGATGATGAAGCTTCATTAGTTAGATAACTACAACACCTAAAATTAGAGCTCCTCTTAACGAGAGAAAAACCTGCAGCTACTTTAGGTAAGTGTTATGGAATATCCGAACTTACTGTTACTAAATGGCGAAAAATAAGATAATGTTGATGATCGGATATGCTAGTAAAAGTTATTTCTAGGAAACCTCATATACTGTATAAAAGGTTTTTCTATAGCGGTTTTCATAAAAAAGCAAACAGTCATACAACTATATGACTTTTCTTCACTCCATGCTAACATAAAGCTGTATCTCATTAGTTAACTCGGTAACAATCTGTCGGATAATGTTGATTAATGCATTAAAACAACTCATATCACTTTATCCTTCCCATATTATCACACTGAACATTTTATTCGCTGGCGACATTCATTTAGAGTTACAGTGATATTGTTATAAAATCCTTAATTACAGGAAACATTTAACAATCTTACTAGAAATTTTTTGGTGAAAGAAGATTATAAAGGATAAAATGATTTAGTTATCTGTAATGTATATTGAATAGTTTAACTTTACGATAGTCAGTAAAAACAAATAGGAATTAATTTTAAAATAGCGTTTAAATGGCATCACTGTTTCTTTGTTTTAGCCGCGACAGGCAACATAAAATGCACTAAGTAACATTTTTAAGTCAACCAAAAATTTCTCTGAATTTTTTAAAAAAAGAAGTGTTATATCTCACATAAGAAAACTAGAAAACGCGGTAGATGAAGAATAAAAGAAAAGAACGAATCGTGATCTTAATCATTCGAAATTGACAGGATCATGTGAGAGATGAAATTTTGAATAGTTTAATGTAGAGTATGTTATCCGTTTTTTTAAGTCGATCATCGATAAAAAGTTATCCTATGGCTTGGATGGAGCTAAAAATTTCGAAGCATAAAGCATCAAAAAGCTACGAGCATAATTATCTGTACCTAGTTCTTAAATATATGCCGTAATACAAACGAAACTTTATAATGTTATTTTCATAGGCATAGATCGCGCCACTGAATGGATTTTTATCCGTCTTTACAAGGCCAAGAAACCCATAGCCAATACTCAACGTTTCTTATGTGATCTTAACCCAAAGTATGCTTCATATCTATTCGGTACCTATGAAAATGGCAAAGAATTTACAGATGCCTTTTAGGCTACGAAAACGTTCAGTCACTGAAAAATAGAAATTCAACTATTTGTGTACAAAACTTTAGTATAGAACGTAGAATCCTACGACATAAGCAGCGTAACTACATTGCTTCATGATCTTCTCAATATGAGTGCTGTTTTATACTCTGCGATTTATATTAATTTTTTAGGAATCTATCCAAATAATTTGAAATAAATTTCCTAGAAAGTAAAAGCCGAGTAAATTAAAAAGACAGCACACAACTTTACATACTAAACTCCCTATTTACCCAAAGTGCTTTATGATTTTTATATAAAATTAGTAAGGCAGGCCGATTAAGTTTTTTATGATACCCAAAATAGGCTATGCAGAAATGCATCCGATTCAACTTCCAATTTTTTCTCAACACGAAAGTATTATCTCCGTTTCTAGTAATGATTATCCAAGATTTTTAAGAACGCTCAGAATAAGCCGATGATGCTAAATATAACTGCATTAAGGGTGATAAATGACATTATGATTCCCAATAAATTCATCACTCATAGGGAACTAAGGATAATGCACATCTCCTTCGCTTACTAGAATAAACAAAAAATAACTGTGCTGATAGACGTGACGAAATGCATAAAGAATAACTATTTCTATTTCTCTGCCAAAATACCCAGAGGCTAATTTAGCCAGATCTATACACTAAACTAAACTACTTTTCACTATTTGATGATGGTTGGAATAAATTTCTTGAAAATACGGTGAAAGTGTCAACTCATGGATCCGTATATCTGTCAAATGAACACTTGTCTGCATAACTTCTGCTATTTTAGTGTCCGGACACTATACTTCTGTACCTCTCCTGGATGCTCCACTAGTACTGTTTTTCTAATAAAGCTGTAAGTAAGAAAGTCTTACAGTTTATGCGGTTTTAAACCTACCGAGCAGTGGTTAGCATAGCAAGTTCATATTTTACCAGACTGCGATTGATAATATATTAATTTCACTATGCCTATCTTCTTTTGACTTTTTCAATAAAAACTGACTACTACTCATTAATCCACTACTTAATACCATGTTTCTCGCCGGAAACGCCTTTCACTATACTGCAGCGTTCACGCAAATAGAATGTCAAAATTGATATCTTCTACGCCTTGAATACTTATAGAGACAACTCAATTAACACCACCTATACTTATGTATTCGTCACTATGTCGATCTGGATATTAAAGTATGCTGTATGGCGTGAACTGTTCTTCAAAAAAAAGAGCGTCAAAAATGATCTGGCGAAGCTCTGTCATCTGGATACTGCGTTAAGGTGATGATCTGATAAATTTCAATGGGGTTATTTTCCTTGGTTGATGGGATATTCGCACCAGAGAAGGAGTGGCAGTGTTATCTGAACACATAAGTTTGGGAGGGAGAGGAATTGCTTAAAAGTGCACTTCGATAAAAATGAAATTGGCGTGCTGCTATGCTGTAAAATAGCTTTAGCGCTACCTTAACTCTGGGATTCATGTTAATACTACGACATTATCGGAAAAGAGTGGTTGTAGATCATTACTATAACTACTTAATTAAGTAGCCATCATCAGCAGAAGATCTTAACACAGGAAAAATGATTTAACGCTATATTACCCATATTCCCTGGCGAGCCATTTTAAAGACGGCACATTACTATGGTTTCTTGTTGAATCATAAATAAGGCGCACCTTTAGTTAAAGGTGTAAAGGCGTTGGAGATAACGGCTCACAAAAACTAGAGTTTCGCTGTTATAATGAAAGGAATTCCTACGCATAGATCTACACAAATGCATACTCTTTGAGTATAAGATATTTTATCGTTTCCAAACTTGGAAAGCAGAGAACGGAATTGTTATCAAAAAAATATGCATAAAAATAGAAAAACAAAGGTTATTAACCTTAACCTAGAATTAATGTATCTCAAATTAGTGCATTAGGTAAAAGAATATGCACTCCAATGAAATTGGGACTTACGATAGACTTAAGTAAACTAATTCTATCTCCTTTTAGCAATAATGGACACCTTTCTCTCTGCTCTTAAAGAGCAATTCAATTTACTAACTATGAACACCGACTTAGCATGCCCATACATTCTCAAATAAATGTTATAGTCTAGCGATGTAATTGGCGTATGGAAGATGGGCTGTAAACTTATCCTGATCAAGATCTTGAGATCACTCTGTATCAATTATTTTTATTGTACAATCAAGGAATTACCGAATCAATATTGAGTAATAAAATTCTATTTCAGAATATGAAAGATTAGTTTCAAACTAAAACTGAATTATTCAAAAATCATACTATTTTCGAAAAGGGTAATATCTAGTAACCTTAAAGTAGAGGGCAATTAAAATAGCGATAGCGGTTAACTTTATTTACTGAATTTTAATTTTTCCCTAAATATTTAGGAGTTAGACCGATCCTTAAACCAGCTAGGAAAGGGTTGTCATAAAAATAGTAATTATCATATTATCCTTGGAATGTATGCCATTAAATATCACTTCACCAAGTTTCATATTCACATTGGTATCATCTTCTTCTAATACAATAAAATAATCATGTATGGTGTTTACTGCACCACATAAGATTTAGTCGTAATAATAGGATTAAAGTACCAAATTAAAAATCCTAAAGTAACTTTATTTACTTTACCTTCCAGGTAAATATCACTGTTAACATCTTATGGCATCAATTATAAGTTATTTTCATTTCTGCATAAATAGCAATAGTAAAAGTGAAAATAATCTTCATTATCAAAATTAATATTGTACCTTGCCAACTATTACCGACTACGCGGCAAAATATAAAACAAAGTGCAATGTGAATTAAAAGAATGACAATCATATAAAAATGATTAACGTAGTAAAATTTTAGAAAAAACCCTTCGCAATTATAGTGCCCAATAATTTGATACTTTCTTTCGAAGCGACGAAATTTCCCTCATCGCAGAATAATTTGGTTTTGATTTTTATAATCTTTCTACCATTAGGTATAGTGAAATTTTGTAACGTGTGTTTTAGCTGATAAAAATCAGCCAAAAATAATCACCAGTAGTAGTAGTAAAAAAGATAGAGTGTAATACAGGCGATATCTGTTCAGAGCATTACCTCGCCCTTTACCTTTTTAGATCTAAAGGCGTCTATCAACACGAAGGATATCGAAATACTAATAAGCAACAGATAAAAATTTTTGCACAATTAAACTGATAATTTAACTAAAGTAATTTAAAGTATTTTATCCACTATAGTCTTACCAGTTAAGATTGCAATAAATTAATTATGCTATTAAATGGAAAATCTCAATTTAGATTAATAAATTTTTGTAGATTAAGCAGTAGATTTTTTTTGATTAATTAATAGTAGAAATATGATGCTACCAATAACATTGAATGCCAGCATATAAGATATTGTCGCCAATCTATTTCATAGATTTCAGCGGCGGATTTATGAAATTGACAGCAACTCCATAAACTAGATTCCATTTTAAAAAATTACATCGGTAAATTATTTTTAATCAATGAAACTATATAATTCCTACAAATTTAGCGATAAGAAGAAGGAGAAGTAAAAATTAATAATTAATAGATTGCTACTTACCATTTAAAAATATTCCGCATAAATAATCGCATAAATCAAATAGAGAAATAATATTCCAATTATAATGATCCCTATGATAGTAAAAAATGAATACAGTTGCTTTCCTCGTAATTTTATGTAAAAAACTTAAGTCTTTCAATGTAAAGAATCTAATAAAAAGTCTACCATAGAATGAAAATACCAATATAATAGCTTGTAACTTATTACTGTTATCGATTTTTTTGTTAAAATAAACAATTATTAAGTAATATTATTTTTATTTATTGAAATGAAAGTGGTCTGATGAGAGTAATACTCGATTTTATCAGACAAAAATTTTTATCCACATTACACATATATCAATTAATAACTTTATAAGAAGGATCTTTATATCTGGTATAGTCAATATCATTACCATCAAATTCTCTTGCATCGTGTTTGTGTTTTATTATTAGGGATAATAGTTTTTCCTATTATAATTTTTCTCGTGATCATAGTTCCACTTTTTTATAATTACCTACATCGTAGTCGGCTATAAACTAGATATAAATTTATTTGTTTGTTCAGCGCTGAAGATATGTAGTAATTAATGAAATAATTAATTAAAAAAAAGTAAAAACGTTCTATTACTTGTTGTAATAGGGTATTTTGTTTTAAGTCGCTCTGAAATAATCTCAAGTTTAATTTTTAATAAAATAGAATAGTTTTAAAAAAAAGGATCATAGTAACTAATGCATAATATTAAATTAGAACAGCTAATCAATACCCATTTGAATGTTTATCAATATCAGGATTATTCGCCTAATGGTCTTCAAGTGGAAGGGCGGTCAGAGGTAAAAAAAATAGTAACGGGCGTGACTGCATCGCAAGCATTACTTAATGAAGCGGTAAAATTAGCTGCAGATGCAATTATTGTTCATCATGGTTATTTTTGGAAAAATGAAGCCAGTATTATTCTTAATATGAAGCGTAAGCGATTAAAGACATTACTTTGTAATGATATTAATCTTTATGCTTATCATTTACCCCTTGATGCTCATCCCATTATGGGTAATAACGCACAGTTGGGGAATATTATGAAGGTTGATATTGAAGAGTTCATTACACCTTTATTACCAAAAGGTAAGTTTGCGAAACCGATAACCGCTGATGATTTAATGTCGTGTTTAACTAATAAATTATCCCGTCAACCTTTGTATTGTGGTGATAATGGACCAAAAGAAATCAGTACCATTGCCTGGTGTACGGGGGCTGGACAGAGTTTTATTCAACAAGCAGCAGAAGCTAATGTTGATGCTTTTGTTACCGGTGAAGTTTCTGAACAAACTATCCATATTGCCAGAGAAATGAAAATCCATTTTTATGCTGTAGGTCATCACGCAACGGAACGATTTGGCGTTAAAGTGTTAGGTGAGTGGCTGCAAAAAGATTATGAATTTAAGGTGACTTTTATCGATATACCTAATCCTGCTTAATTCATCTAAAGATGAATACAAAGATATCTAAAAGTATTAAATAGCAGGTTATCAGTAACTTGTATCTTGTATACAGTATTATAGTTGTTTATGCACAATAAAATTGTAAGATATAGTTTATTTATCAATATAAACTGACTATTTTATTAAATTAATATAAAATTTCTTTGTTTATAATCGGTATAGAATTGACGGGCTGGTGCGTGATCTTTAATTCTTCATCATTCATTTCATTTCAATAAGTAATCCAATCAATTTGCACCAACAATAGAAAGCTAACTCTAAGATAGTTATTGTGTTGGTATCTCTATTGCTTTTAAAGAAATGCCAAAATAAAAATCTCCATTTGATAAAGTTTTTCTTAATGAAGAATGATTATTGATGACTATCAATATCCTAATTTCTTAGGAACTTCTCTGATATATTATTATTTAATTTAAGTTCTTTAAACACTTCGTCGCAGATCTGTTTCATTAACTGTTGCGTAGGATTATAATTTTTATAAACCCAATAGCAAACCCAATAAAAATGGAAATTATCATCTTTATTTTTCTTGTTTAATAAATTTAAAAATATTTTCTACAATTTAAATTTCTTCTAGCATACGTAAACAGGCTTCAGTGACACCATCATAATGAGCTGAAGGGGGTTTCCTTCCCCACCCACAATAAGAGGAAATTCCAGTAGCAATATAAACAAATGCATTAGCAACAGAAGAGTTAACTATTCTTACTGTTAAAGTTAAGAGATTTATTAATATCAACATACTGAACAAAACATGATACATGGCCCGTTCAATGATTAGATTAACCTGATATTTTCACAAGATAAAAGAATATTACATAAAGGAATTTCTTGAATAAGCGAGAGAGTTTTTCGGGTATATAAAAGTTAACCAATAGAATTTTTATAACATATTGCTGCAACAGTAGGCATTTTATAGTAAGCTAAATGCTGTTATTTTACGATGATCTAGATTATTAACATCCAATGCTCCTGCTAAAAAAACCATCAATATATTATTTATATCACATAAAAATTGCCATTTAATGAGAATCGTGACGGGGAAAACTTGCAAAAACTGAGTAATTTAATTGTATCTCACTTTGTATATTCAGTAATAATTTTTAAAGTTCTAATAGTCGTTTGTGAAGGTTTTTTTTCAGTACAAAAGTATATAACAAACTTCTAAATAAATAAAATTAGTAGATAATTAATCAATAGAATTTCTGTGGTATAAAAAGAAATACCTTTATTCCCTATATAGGTAATTTTTAGCTCACAGTATACGGTTGAGATGAAATTAGGATTGTAGGTAAAATAATATTTATAGCCTAATACTTGGACATCAATTACATTAAGCACAACTGTAGGGTTTAGTACTTAAAGCTAAATTTTTCTGAATCTTTATCGACTAATTCTATAGTTTTTCTTTATTTACCATTACAGATTTCATTAGCACTTAAATGGAATTTTCGATAACCATAAAGGTATTATAAAAAACTTAGAAATTGTATGTTTTTCATTAAATGAATGGATTGAATCAAGTTTTTAATAAAATTTAATCTAAAAATTTTAAAAAAGAGAATTTCTTCTGTTATTTATATATTTTAAACTATAACAATAGTAACATTATGTTTTTGTAGATAACAATCTAAATATTAAATTATGCTTATTTTTAGTGTATAGAGTTTCAGAGATGGTAGCGGTATCCTACTAATTAATTTTATTAATGATTTTAAAAACAGAGAAATAATATGCCATAAAAAGTCTTCCTTAGGGGAAGGTATCTGCGAAATCAGATATTACCACTGATTCCTTTTATAAACTGATCTAATTCTGCCATTTAGCTATGATAGGCACCCATGTTGAGATGGAGATTGAAAGTAAAGCGCCTAAAGTTAAATAGAAAAATGGGTTACAACGGTAACGGAATACACCTCAACATCTTCTTGCTGTCGTATTATCTGAAATATACAAAAACGGCGAAGAGTGCTTTTCTTAACCTCATTAAGCAAGGAATATATCTACCCATAATTTTCATGAAGCTCTATGGGCGATTCTTAGTAAGAAGAACATTCTCTCTCTTATTCGGTATAAGTAGAAAACTGAAATAGCAATAACTTCAAGAGCACAAGAAACTGAATTATACCTTGCTTATTTAATCAATACGCGCTATATCATTTCTTAGCCTATGATATATGCTATCTCCTATCAAACAAAATGATTGCTTTATCTGCTGCTAATTCGATGGTACTGCGTATGAACGTAAATAGAGTAAATTGTTGCGCCAAAAAATGATTATCGATAATCAGAAGCGCGCTGGGGTTAACTTCTGGATTACCGGGGAGGCGTTGTCTTAACTTATATTTCCTAGGCTTGCTATGGAATACGGTGCATTAGTTTTTGGAATGTAATGATAAAGATATTTTTGGCTACACAACACAAATGTTGTTGGGTATATAAATAGCTGATGTGCTAACTTCACTACACAAAGGCATACAATTGAAATTAAGGTGAGCTGCAGGAGATTTTGCTATTAGAGATCTGTGATGCCTGCTGATAAAGCTCTTGATATTTGTTGGTAAGATTTTAGCACATCCTAAATAGATTAGGAAAATGGAGAAAGATTGAGAAGAACGGTTGAAAATTATATGGCTTCTCTTCAACGCACTGGGTCGTCAATAAAAACAATGAATTTAATTAAATTGGGTTTTGTGAGAATATGAAGCTATAAAGCCAATGAATGAATAATTTTGATTTGAGAAAATAACTCTTTCATGCCACTTAATCTGTTCCAGTCTGCTTAAAAACCTAAACCAGTTAAGGGAGGTTAACTTTAATCCTGCGATAAGCAACGTCTAATTTAAGGATAGAGAACAGATTTATGAAGTATAAGAGTGGAAAGTAATCTTTTGACCACCATACAACAGATATACTAATAATCCCCACCCAACATAAATACAGTAAGTACTATTATTGAAATCAACAAAAAAATTTTTCCTAACCCTTTAAATGGGATCATTATTTTCCAGATAGAAAAACTAAAAATATGTGAGAGGGAAAGATAAAAGAAAAGAATAAATTTCGCTCTTAATAACCAGAGATCGACAGGATTATGTGAGCTATGAGACTATTAAAGAGTTTAATAAAGAGTGTGTTAGTCATTTTTTTGAATTAATCATCAATCAGAGTCTATCTTTAACTAGAATAAAGATAAAATAGTACGAAATATGCGCTAGCCAAGCATGATATTAGTCAGTATAGTCTAATAAAGTTAGATAATCAGAGAATTATTTGTAAAGAATTCCAGATTTAAAAACCTGAACAATTATATCAACTGATTAAAAGAATGATTGAGAAGATCTACGATGTTTAGGGTTTTATTTTATTTATCCAATTTTCCGGCTTAGAAAAGATTATTTAAAACAACAATAATTAAAATACTGATATAATTATAAATTGCTCTGCTAGCAAAAGCAATGACCTTACCAACATAGCTATAAAATTATCAGCAGAAAAGTGCTATTTTGATGCTATGTAAACAAAGTTTCGAACAATTAATTTAATGCTTAATCCTAATTAAGAGGTCGACTAGAGAACCAAAATTAGCGACTCTCTCTATAGTTATGAGAGAGATTAGCATATCACTTTTTTAATCATCCATCTTATTAATGTAAATCAAATAATAAAAACTTAACACAACTATAGATGATTATCTTCAGTTTTTACTGAAGGTGCTGTTTAGCATAAACATTCTCAAGTAAAATAGCTAGATTATTAATAACAATCGCAATATGTCTATATTTTTCTTGTAAAAGCTTTTCATCAGTCATTTTTCTATTATATCTACTAACAATGCTCAATAATTATTAATATTTAATAAGCCAGATGCTTTCATATGTAAATTAATTTTAGCAAAAGTAAAAACTTTGCTAAATTCTTCTAGAATACCAAATCCCTTGATAACGAAATAAATCCATCAGCTAAATCAATCATTTTTTGCTTACGTTGATCTAACGTATCAACAATATGCATTTCAGTCAAGCCAGTATAGAAAATCTCACGCCTAACTAATATTAGGTATTAGATCAACTACTCGACCACCTTGTTCCAGTACCGAATTAGTCAAGATTTCCATAATACCAACGCGGCCCCATAAAACAGTGTTATTTTTTATTAACTAACTCGGATGACAATGCAATAGCCTGCTCTTGATAAATATTACTGACTCCTTAAACTACTCGATTCGCAATAAACTGCTACGCTATTCACTTTTTTTCAGATTATCCTCCTTAACTTAAATTTGCTAGTGTCAACCCACTAGCAGGGCATTGATCAAATCTAATAAATAGATAAATATTTTTCATGTTATTTCTTTTTCAAGATTAATATCTAATATAGTGAATATCCTATTTTCAATAGGCATTGAAAATAATATTTATTTAATTATCTTTTATGTAAAAATTGCTCAATATCATTGAGTAACTCTTGTTATTATTGAGTTATTATTTAATTTTCTAATATTTATATTATTTCTATATTTTTTGAGGTTATCTCCATATGTTATTTGTATTAAATCAAAAATATAAAATGCTGTTGCTAGCATTGTTGTTACTCTTTGCAATGATATCAATACAAAGTGGTGCTTCATTAGCAAAAAGTCTATTTCCAACTATAGGTGCACTTGGCGTAACAGCTTTAAGATTATTTTTAGCAACGATTATTCTTTTTGCAATTTTTAAGCCTTGGAGAAAAAAATTACGTATCCATTCATTAAAATATTTACTTATATATGGTATCGCCTTAGGCTCAATGAATTCCCTGTTTTATCTTTCACTAGAAAGGATCCCATTAGGAATTGCTGTTGCATTAGAATTTACCGGTCCTTTAGCTGTAGCAATGTTCTCATCTCGTCGCGTGATTGATTTTGTTTGGATATTAATGGTTATTATTGGCTTAACCTTTCTACTTCCTATTGGAAATAGTATTAATAACTTAGATCTAATCGGTATTATTTATGCTTTAGCTGCCGGTATTTGCTGGGGAATATATATCATATTTGGTCAGAAGGCAGGCGCTGGTTATGGTACAGCAACAGTAGCTTTAGGTTTGTTTATCTCAACATTGATTTTCTTTCCGGTTGGTCTTATTGCCGTTGGCATTGAACCGCTATTTAATTTGTCAATTCTACCAATTGCACTTGCGGTTTCTATTTTATCAACTGCCTTCCCTTACATGCTTGAAATGTTTGCCCTAACACGTATGTCGGCAAAAACATTTGGTACATTAATGAGTCTAGAGCCAGCAATGGGGGCCTTTATGGGCATGATATTTCTTAATGAACACTTAACGTTAACTCAGTGGTTCGCGTTATTTTGCATTATTAGTGCATCAATTAGTTCAACATCCATCATAAAAACAACAAGCGAAACTATAGAAATCAATTAATCATTTTTAACATCATTACAGGATAAATTCAAGTCTATATACATTCACACTGTAATCTGTTAGTGATTATTTCTTGCATTTTTATTTTTAATACCATATATATAATTATAACTAATTAAATAATACTTAAATCAATATAATCTATCAATTTAAAGGATAAAATGATAAAATTATTAACCAATAATAAGTTACTTTTAGATAAAGTATGAATATATTATTTATAATGCAGAAGCATTAATAATGAGCACAGATAAATTAGTTAAATTACCGAAATTAATTCACTTCTATTATCTGTAACAATAGAAGTGATAGTACTAAAAAATATCACATTTCAGTTTCAAACCTGCTAATTGAATAACTTATTAATATGTCATTGATGACAGAGCAAGTATATTAGAATTTGTGCAGTAGAAATTTTCTTCCCGTTCATGAATTATTAGATGAATTTAATTCCGCTATTTTATAGCGTAAAGATAAATTAGAAGAATGAACAGTATAATAATTCATACAGAGTTAAGAGTGTCCATGCTCATACACCATTAAAAACATACTTAACCAATATTCACGATATCCAAATTATTTGGAAACCCTGAATAATTACGCTGCAGTGTTGTTTCCAATAATACTCATAAAGTGATTAATCAAGTTAGTGAGTGTATACTGAAATATCTTTACTAGCCCTTCACGTGATATTTGAATAAATATTTCTGAGAATTATTAGCAAATCTGCTGCATATCGGCTCTAATGCTTTATTAATCTATTCTCCATCCTTAAATAGATGTTATTATACTAGGTCAAGCAGGTCAAATTCTCTTAAGATAGTTCCCAAATTTTTTGAGCAGAAGTAAGCAGCTTAAATACCTTTGAAATGGTTATTTTTCGAACTACATTGCTTTGATAATTCTTTGTGCGTCAGATTTATAGCTTCACTATTATTAAAAATCGATTCAATTGGATTCGTCGTTCTTATTAAGACCACAGTGCGTTGACGGGAAGGTATAGAATCCTAATTGTTCTTCTCGATCTTTTTTCAGCTTCTTAATTGTTGGATTATATTGCTAAAACTTTTGCTAACAAATATCAAAGGCTTTGTTAGAGAAATCGTGATTCTTTGGTAAGCAGTTTTTCCCGCAGCTCACCCTTAACTTTCGGTTGCGTACCTTTTGGGAATAAAGGTATGCGCATGAGCTGTTTGTGTACCAAACAGAATTGATGTTGCGTATCCAGGATACTTACCATTAGATTCCAAAAAAAACCAAAAACTATTCCCCGTAGTAAGCCTAGAAATACGGTTAAATAATATACTGCTAGCTATTAAGAAGTTTAACCAAATTCGATTTTAATTCTTGATAAGCATCTTTGACCATAACTAGCTCCTTTGTCCATATGCAGTGGACTCCGATTTGACCAGTAGATAAAGCGATTATTGGCTTGATAGGCGCAGTTATATGTCATCGGGCAAGAAATAAATGCAGTGTGTATCACTTAAATCACGCAAGGATCATTCATTTGCTTGTACTCTTCAAATCATTTTTATTTAAGTCTTCTGGATAGAACTGGTACAAAGAGATTCATATACTTTTATCGAAAAGCGCCTACAGAGCTTCGTGAAAATCATGGATAGATATGTCTTTCTAAATAAGGTTATAGAGTACTCTTCGCCTATTTTTGCGCGCTTTATATAAGGCAGCAACTAGCTGTTGAGCATATTCCGTTGCTGCTACAATCCCTGATGTTAGGGACTTTAATCTCAATATTATCAATAACAGTCTATATAATTTTATTGTAGTAAAAACCGTTACAGACGAGAATAAGGTGACGTTGAGCATATTATTGCAGCCATCACCTTCTTTTAGCTCATCCTCAACAGCGGTGACTATGAGTTACCTGGGATTATCAGATATAAGTTCATATAATAGATCGCAAATCATATATCTAATTCCACTGATAGCTGTATAATAGACTTATTAAGGCATATCATCTCCCTATTGTTGTAATCATTCATGAAATTAATCAGCAGGATAGATATGGCAACATTTCCGAAACTCCATATACCAAAAATGAGTATAACTTTTATTCGCCTCTAATTACAATTATTCGTAGTTTTGAAAACGCCCCAAGTCAAGTCAATTCCGGTGAATAAAACTGCATTTAAGAGATAAAAACTGAAATATGTACTTATCGATGAATTCATCTATAAGGAATAATTATAATCCCTTTCTTCTTTGCCTCCTAGAACAAATGCAAAGATTAACTAATACGATAGACATAACAAATATGGAGAATGATGATAATTTCTATTTTTCTAATAAAATACTCAAAGGGATAATATATAAAAATGTATATTCCTAAAACTAAACTGCTTTTCAGCATTAATGAGAATTGAATAAATTTCCTGAAAAACACAGTAAAAGTAAAAACTTCTGGATCCGTCCTATTTATTAAGTGAATACTTACTTCCGGCACTTGTGCCATTATGGATATATCTTGGTGCTACTGCTGCATCTTTCTTGAATATTACCATCGTTGTTTTTTCTGTCAAAGCTGTAATTAAAAGCATGAAGTTCATGCGGCCGTCAAAGCTACCGAGCAGTAGTTAGCAGAGCAGGTTCATATTTTACCCGACTGCAACTCGCAA
Source organism: Arsenophonus sp. NC-PE1-MAG3 (assembly GCA_052174455.1). Taxonomy (GTDB): domain Bacteria; phylum Pseudomonadota; class Gammaproteobacteria; order Enterobacterales; family Enterobacteriaceae; genus Arsenophonus. The sequence continues at coordinate 52,791 of JBQMRP010000075.1, forward strand.
CACATTACTTTTACCATGTCCATCTTCTTTGGCCTTTTCAACAATAACTACCTGCTAAATTGCTACTTAATACCCTGTTTCTCCCTGGAACACACTGTGCTATATTGCAGTGTGATGCACGAACAAACAAGGTATCAAAAAATTAATATCTTGTATGACTTGTAGACTTATGGTCAATAACTCAATCAACATCCGCATTCCCATATCTACATCACCCGTATCGGTTTGAATATTAAAGATGTTTATGGTATTTATTCTTCAAAAAAGATTGGTCGAAGAAATCTGGCGAAGCTCTATTATCTTGGACTCCTTGCATTGATGATCTGATAAATCCCAGATAATCCTGGTTTGAAGCATATCCGTACCAGGAAGAAGTGCGCGTTACTTAAAGGCAGAGTACAGATGTTAGTAGAGAAAATGTACTTTTCTAAAAAGATGAAATGACGAAGTATACCGTGAAATATCCTCTGTGGCGCTAAAACACCCCGATATCTGCGTTAAAATATGATATTGCCGAAGAAGGGGGGAGGAGTTGCACATCATTATATAACCACTAGCAGTACCAGAAAAATAAATTTTGACGTAAAAAGAGATGATTGGGCGCTATATATTAGGCATATTTGCCAAGTATTTAAATGATCCATTACTATGAATTCTTGTTGAATCATAAATGGGAAGTATTATTAGTAAAGATATATAAAGTGCTAGAGATAAAAGCCGTAAAAATCAAAGTTCTTCCTTTTTAATAAAAGGATTTATGCTAACAGCTCTATATAAATACATTTATGTAGCAATAGACTATTTTTATCAACGTGCATCTTGGCAAACAGGCAATTGAATTATTGTTAGAAACAATGCATAAAATGAAAAAAAACGAGACTTATTAAGTCAAACCTAGGTTAATATTTCTAATATTAGAGAATTAGATGAAAGAATGCACACTCTAATAAAACTGTAACTCAAAATAGACCCAGTAAATCGACTCTATTTTCTTTTAAGAAGAATAGATGACTATCTCTCCTCTCTTAAAGAGAGTTTTAATTTTTTAATCATAAAAACCAATACCACATGGCTAATAATTGATACTTTTATGTAACTTTAACCGAATATGTCTAATGACTATACATCGGATACTTGCATACAATTGTAAAAAATTTACAGACCGTTTTTTAGATCAAAAAACGTTCAAATACTTGAAGACATAAATTCAAGTGTATATGTAGATATCTTGATAAAGAACAACAACTTAGCATACCGATGCATCTTTAAACGAATGACATGATCGAGCGATCTAATGATCATACAAGCTCTTTGTAGCTACAAAGTCATCATTCAATTCTATTCAAGATCTTGAGATCATTTAATATCGATATGTTTGACTATACAATTAGAAATTACGGCAATTAATATTGAGTAGTAAAACTCTATTGCAATCTATATAAGATTGTTTAAATAGCTCAGAAATCAATTTTAGTGAGATTTTCCTGTCCAATACATTTTAACAGGAATAGTCACTACTTTTTTTCGATAAATACTAGCGAACTCACCATTTGGATCCTGCATTACTGTCGGTTGAGCTTGATCTAATTTCTTATGCAGAGAAATATGTAACGGAGATCCTTATCTAACAGTTTACAACTTGTATTTTTTAAGAAATCTTTATGCCTCCAGAACAAAAATAAGCTTTAAATGTCCATAATTATTACAAATATGTAGACTCATATTTTCAATAATATCCAATATCAATACTTTTATTTTATCAAACATCGCAATGTATTTTATCGCATCAAGCAAAGAAAATATCTTATGTTGTAGTCACAATAATCACTACGGTAACAAGTATATTCTGTGATAGTGTTAACTAAATATCACCAGTACCAAATGCATGTCAACTACTAAATAATCTAAATCTTGCCATTCGGTAGCCTGTAATATTTCTACCAAAGCTTTGCTAAGCATTGATTTATGCCATATCATGGCATGATTATCATTAACTAAATAACTAATTGAATTAGTTGCCAATCATAAGATTATTATGGGTTCCACAGATTTTACAGGTAATACAGGACCTGTAGAACCTGTAGTAAGCTGATTTTTAGTTATTAAAATAGTCGAGAATATAAAGAAGATAAATATCAGCATCTAGAATACATACCTTCATTCCTTCTTCCGTTGATGCCAATGCTAAATTCACTGTCGTGATTAATTTAACAACCCACTTTTATCTGAAGTTACAGCAATAACATTACTGATCGTATTAATACTAGGAAATTAGATACTCTACATAATATATTGATATTATAACGTAATTTACAGTATATTACCTTTTTGCGTCAGCTATTTTCGTAATTGTGATGTCTGCTGTTCAATTAATAACTTAAAGATTACATACCTAGCAAAAATAATGTACTAATTCAATATGTAAAAAATCATTAAAAAATATATAATAATATAATACCTTTAATGTATTCAGATTATTTTGTAATCTCGGATGATAAAATATGTTAAAACCTCAGCAACTTGCTGAATTAATTATTCAGATTTTATTTGTTTGAAGGATTCTAAATTCATAGCTGCTTCTTTTATTTAATTTTAAATTATTAATAATAAATAGTTATATAATGCTAAATAACAATTTAATTAAAATTAAAATTAAAAATTAATAAATTAACACTTATCAAATAAAATTACGATAAAATAGTAATATATCAATCATTTTCAGCGTTAGCTGGAAAATTGCAATCAGTTAACGTTAAATTATTGTTCGATTTTTATAGGAAAAAAATTTTTTTATGCCTCAAGTCGCAAAAAAACTTTTAGTAACCTGTGCGTTACCTTATGCTAACGGTTCAATACATCTTGGTCATATGTTAGAGCATATTCAGGCCGATATTTGGGTTCGTTATCAACGAATGCGCGGCAAACAAGTTTACTTTATTTGTGCTGATGATGCCCATGGTACACCAATTATGCTAAAAGCTCAGCAATTAGGTATAACGCCTGAGGAGATTATTAATAAAGTAAATCAAGAACATCAACACGATCTTTCTGACTTTGCTACCAGTTACGATAATTACCATTCAACTCATAGTATTGAAAATAAAATATTATCTGAACAAATTTATTTAACTCTAAAAAAGAGTGGCTATATCAAAAACAAAACAATCTCGCAACTTTATGACCCTAAACAGGGTATGTTTCTATCAGATCGCCTTGTTAAAGGAAGTTGCCCAAAATGCCAAACTTCTGATCAATACGGTGATAATTGTGAGGTTTGTAGCACAACTTATAACCCAACAGAACTTATCAATCCTTACTCGGTGATTTCTGGCGCAACGCCTGAAATGCGTGAAACAGAGCATTTTTTCTTTGATTTACCCGCATTTAGTAATATACTCCAAACTTGGATATACTCAGGAGCTTTAGAACCACAAGTGGCAAATAAAATGCAAGAGTGGTTTGAGGTGGGTTTACAGCAATGGGATATCACTCGTGATTCTCCTTACTTTGGTTTTGAAATTCCTAATGAGAATGGCAAATACTTTTATGTCTGGTTAGACGCACCAATTGGCTATATGGGAACATTCAAAAATCTATGTAACAAACAGCCTAATATTGATTTTGATAGTTATTGGCACAAAAACTCTACTGCTGATCTTTACCATTTCATTGGAAAAGATATTATCTACTTCCATAGTCTATTTTGGCCAGCAATATTAGAAGGTAGTGGTTATCGTAAACCTACCAATATTTTTGTTCATGGTTATGTAACCGTTAATGGCGCAAAAATGTCCAAATCACGAGGTACTTTTATTACCGCGCGCGCCTATTTAGATCAGATGGATGCTGATTGTTTACGTTACTATTATGCCGCCAAACTTTCTTCCCGCATTAATGATATTGATCTCAATTTAAAAGACTTTGTCCAAAGAGTAAATAGCGACATCGTTAATAAAGTCGTCAACATTGCGGCTCGCAATGCTGGATTTATCAATAAACGCTTTCATGGTAAGTTATCATCACGCCTTGCAGCTCCTGAGCTTTACCAGCAATTTATTGCCGCAGCTGACAAAATTGCTCAACAATTTTGTCATCGTGATTACAACAAGGCGATTTGTGAAATTATGTTACTTGCCGATCTAGCTAATCGCTATATCAATAAACAAGCACCATGGGTAGTTGCCAATCAGGAAGGTCGAGAACAAGATTTACATGATATTTGTTCTATGGGTATCAATTTATTTCGCGTGCTAATGACTTATTTAAAACCTATATTACCAGGACTTACGAGCCGGACAGAAACTTTTTTAAATATTTCACTTAACTGGGATGATATTAGCAAACCTTTATTAAATAAAGAGATTATGCCATTTAAAACCTTATTTCAGCGAGTTAAAATGAACAATATAATCGCTATGTTAGCAGCATCTAGAAAAATATAAGGGCACATACGATGACTAAAACAACAAGATTAAGAATTATATCTAAGTGTAATCAGTTTTAATGCTTTCTATAAAGCAAACTTACAAATTGATCTAATTAAACAAAATTATCTAGTCGAAGGCTCCAAGCTCCTATAAACTGATAAAACTACAATTAGATTTAGGTAAATGGACGTTTTTGCTAGCATGATAAGCAGATTAAATCCTCTTATCCAATCCAACTATTTCTAAGCAGATGAAAGCAACTTAAGTACTATTGAAATGGTTGTTTTTCTCGAAATACAGCACTTCGTGCTTCGTCTTCGTATCATCACTGTCGTTGAAAACCAATTCAATAAGAATTGACAAGTTTTCCGAAATTAGCACAGTATATCCAGATCCAAAAGTACTTAAAGTCCGCTTAACGAGCTTGATCTCTAATTTAATACCAAGAAAAACCAATTTTTGGTATACAAAGGAATGATATTAAACCATCGGCCCTGATAACAAAGATATTTTTCTATTAAGTTCAAATACTGGAACCAAATCCTAGTATTGCAAGTAAAATACATTAATAATGAAAAAACATTAAATAAAAATAGCAATAACAAATTATTGCTATTTTTAATTCCAGTGACCAATATTATCCTACCAGATTAAAGCAACTAATTATTAGTTAATATGTTTTGTTATATGGCTAGTATTTATGTTGTTTTCAAAAAAAATACTTTATATTAGTTGGTAATATTATGCGTTTTTTACTTATTTTATCTTTGTCTAATAATAAAAAACCTAATATCAACTTATACTACCTTGCTCTATCAGGTAGAGGATTCAGTATTTTTTTCTTGTTTAACTTGTTAAATATCTAGATCATATTTATTTACTAGATACAACTGAATTCTTATATCCAAGAAGATAGTATAAAGTATAGCTTTTTTAAATAATTAAGGTTTAACTTAAAATTAATCTTTCATAAACTGCAATTAAATTTTACTATCTAATACTTATTTGGATATTTCCTGATTATGCAGGAAATATATCATGTATAATGATCTTAAGCTCTTAACTAGAATTAGAGTTGTTAAGAACTTTAGTGTATGGACGATCAGACTTCTTGCTCTGATGCTTTATAAATTCTTTCTTCATCCTTAATTGGATGTTGTTTATCACCAGAGTTAAAGCAGGTCAAATCCCCTGAACCGGTTGCAGATTTTCTGAATAAACAGAAGCAGCTTAAAATACCATTTGGGTTGTTTTATGAACCATAGTGCTTCAAGTGTCAGCTTCATAGATTTACTGTCATAAAACCCGAGTCAATCAGATTCGTCGATCTTATTGATGCCCAGTACATTGACGAGAATCATAAAATGTAGACATTCTTCTCAATTTTTATCTAACTTCTTCATCGCTGCAGGATGAACTTTTCTGAAAATCTTTCTGAAAAAATCAAAGGCTTTATTAAGCGATATCAAGGGATTTTCTGCTAGCCATGGACACCCACCCAACAAGCTACACCTTAACTTTTGGTCTACTCATTTAGGGGATGAAGCCTAGCACATCAGCTATTGTGTTTACCCAACAGCGTTGTTGCTAAATATACGGGAATATCTTTCCTACTTGCATTCAAAAAAAACAAAGGCGTTGACTCCCATAGCAACCTTGGAAAATACGGTTAAGACCAGCGCTTACCAACTATTGAAAAAATTATGCCAAGTTTTGCTTCTAACTCTCGATAAGCATTTTCGAGCAGTAACTAGCTACTTTATGTTCATGCATAGTCCCGCTGAATTACTAGTAGGTAAAGGCGATCATATTACTTAATAGTAGATAGCACATATCATCAGCCAAGAAGGAAAAATAGCGCGTATCGCTTAAATCATGCAAGCTTACCATTATGCCTATGCTCTTCAAAATATTCCCGTTTCAATCTGCTGATGATCTTCACGGCAGGAGATCATATGCTTTTTAACCGAGAAGCGCTCTAGGACTTCGTGAAAATCAGCGGTGGAGGACAATAGCCTCGCAGGTACAAAGACATGGTAACAACGAGCTGTTGAAAATATTCTGTTTCCGCTGAGATTCCTGACCTTAAATCTTTTAATCTTAACATCCCCAGAGTAGCAGCTTATACAGTTTTTTGTGGTAAATAGCCGTTACGAAAAACGGAATACCGCCACTTAATAAATTGGTTTAAATATCTTGTCAGAGCCATTATTTCGAGATCCATCTTAACAACGGTACCTATCAGCTGCCTAGTAACATTACGGATGAATTTATTCAATGGATCAGAGGGTAAAATATCTTATTTTGCGAATATCTATAGAGTAGACTTTTATAGCATATCATCTCTTTGTTGTTATAATCATTCATGAAATCAATCAAGGGAAAAAGGGTACACGCTATCATCTCAAAATCTAATACACTAAAAATAAACATAACTCAGTGAGTAATACTACATGTCAAAAAATTGTAGGACGAGTTAGATGCATTACTATAATAGCCTATTTTAATGTCATAAAAATCAGTTGGTCTATCATCATTCATTTCAGGAAGGAGCTCATAAAACACTTTGGATAAAACAGGTGGCGTAACATGTACGTCTCATATTATTTTCCTAATTTATCCAGTTTATACTTTCTAGAAAATTTCTTCTGATCAATCTGGATTAATTCCTAAAAAATTAACATATCGTAGAGTATAAATAATACTTAGATCATAAACGTCTCAAAAAGCAGTGTAGCTGCGCCTACTCATACCCAATAGTTGCTCTACGCTCTATAGATAGATAAAAACCCATAGAAGAGAGTGTTGATATCTTATACCTACGAAAAAATAATGTTGTGAAGTTTTATTTGACATTTGTAAAAGATATTTCACATCTAAGTGTAGATAAAGAGATTCGTAATTTTTAAACGCTTCTAGCTTCTAGATTTATGTACTTTCTGCCTTATTTAACAGAAATTTCCATTTCCGTAGCTATATAAACAACAATTTAAGCTAAATAGAGATCAATATAGAGTTCAGAAATTTGTATAGGATTTACAGCAGATCCTGGGAAGGGAGAAAAAGTTTTTGCAGGAAAACAGTAGGACTTCCTGATCGGGCAACAGAATTATCAGCAAATAATAAAAAATATGGCCCGATCATCAATATCATCTTATCTTAACCCTTTAACGAAGATAAATTTTGGAGATACCATAACACTTAACCAAATTAAAGATAAGGGTTTTTTCTTAACCTTAAGATTAACTCTAATTTTAGATGTTGTATTTGCCTGAATAAGGAACATATGATATTTTGCCTTCAACTATATCCCAGTAGCCTCTTTGGTATGAATAGGACTGTGCAAAAGAATCTATATAATGATTCTGAAGCAAACACTTAGGTCTTATTATAAAAATTAGTTAGACTTAATTTTAAATGCTGGAAGATACTAAAATAACTCCTTATAATTCTTTCGCTTATAATATTTAATTATATTAATTCCTTTTATTCAAATTCAGGTTATTTAACATGGCTGATCCAGCACATAACTGCGCTATTGTAGGTATATCGGGTGCTTCAGCATCGGGTAAAAGTCTTATTGCAAAAACACTTTATAATGAACTACGTAGTCAAGTTGGTGACCATAATATTGGTGTTATTACTGAGGATTGTTACTATCGAGATCAATATAATATTCCAATGGAAGAGCGGGTGAAAGTAAACTACGACCATCCAAACTCAATGGATCATGATCTGCTTTTTAAGCATCTTCAATTATTGAAGATAGGAAAAGGTATTAATCTGCCACAATACGATTACACTCAGCATACGCGTAAGCGCGTAACATTTTTTTTTCAGCCTAAAAAAGTTATTATTATTGAAGGTATTTTATTATTAACTGATAAGCGATTACGTAAAAATATGGATTTTTCCATTTATGTTGATACACCACTGGATATTTGCTTAGTAAGAAGAATTAAACGGGATGTTAATGAACGAGAGCGAACATTAGATTCTGTTATTGAACAATATACTAAAACAGTTCGCCCCATGTTTCTCCAATTTATTGAACCATCGAAACAATATGCAGATATTATTGTCCCTCGTGGCGGAAAAAATCGGGTAGCGATTGATATTCTAAAAGCTAAAATAGGGGAGTTTTGTTCTGACAGTAATTATCTATAAATAAATTAACAATTCTTATAAGGAGATAAAAAATGCGACTTTGTGACCGTGATATAGTTAAATGGCTTAATGAAGAAAAATTGATTATTGAACCACGTCCATCAATTGAACGAATCAACGGAGCAACAGTTGATATTTGTTTAGGCAATAAATTTCAAGTATTTCATGGATATACTTCACCTTACATTAATTTTAGTGGGCTAAAAAATGAAATTAATGCTGCATTGGATCGAGTAATAAGTGATGAAATTACTTTAAGCCATAATGATGCGTTTTTTTTGCATCCGGGTGAATTAGTATTGGCGGTCACTTTAGAATCAGTCACTTTACCTGATAATATTCTTGGTTGGCTTGATGGTCGCTCTTCTCTTGCTCGCTTAGGATTGATGGTTCACATTACTGCTCACCGTATTGATCCCGGTTGGTGCGGTCAAATCGTGTTAGAGTTTTATAATTCAGGCAAATTGCCATTAGCACTACGGCCGGGTATGGTTATTGGCGCATTAAGTTTTGAAACCTTATCCGGTTCAGCTGATCGCCCATATAATCGTCGTCAGAGCACAAAATATAAAAATTAATATGTTCATAGAAATGAGAAAATACGATTAGTGAAAATAATAAAAATAATGATAAGTTATAATATTTTAAGTTAATTAACTCGGTATGTTTTCTGAAATCATGCTACATTAAATATAATTATATTATTTTAGTTTACAGAAAAAATACATAAATATGAAGTCATTAATTAAGTTGTTTGAGTACTCTTTATGGAGACAGTGATGAAATTATTTCTAACTACATTACTATCCTAACACTAGTTATCTTAGTATGGTTAATTACGAGAGTATTACTTATTAATCCCAGTGATTTCCATCACTATTTAATTAATAAAATTAAACAAAATGGCTATTATTTAGTTTTTTAAAGCGAAATGCGTTGGCATTTATAGGCAAATATCTAAGTGTTATTTCTGGACCTATTTCACTCACTGCGACTAGTAGCAGCGGGTGAGTTCAGCGATTAGTGCAGATAATATGCGGCTTAATACTTCCTTACTGCCATTAATTTCCCACCAACATTCTATTCAACAGAATGAAATCTATAATGCAGTTTTACGCAACAATACAAACAGTGAAAAAATTAAATCCAGAAACCCTAATTGCTCTATAATCTCCTAACCGTATTAGTAGGAAAAACAATAATGATTGTAAATAGTTACTTGAGTTTAATAAAATTAAACTAACTAATAGTGTTAATTTGGCAGTTAAGTAACCATACCAAATTAAATATCCGTAATCCTCTTCCCTTATTAAAAAGGGAATATGATCATTTTATTAGCGTTAATTTTAGTAGTAATGCGAGTAAATATCATTAAGAACTCACTTTTACTTTAAAAACAAACTAATATTTCAAATTATCCACATCAAATCGCAGGTAATTTTAATTAATTAAAAACATAAAATTAGTGGTATTAATCTACTAACAGATAGAATTAGTGGCAATATAACTTTACTATTTAATTATTTACATGATCATTTAGCTGTAATAGCTCTTTCTAATTTAGCTATTAACATCAATGGCAATATTTAAATGGTAATCTAGTTATTACTCATTTAGGTAAATTTTCAGATTATCAATTAAACATTACTTTCAGTAAACTTGATCTAGATCAGATTTTAGGTTGATAACCTTTATTACATAACTTGACAGAGACAATAATAACACCTGAAATAAGTACTAATTCTGTTTTTGCGTTGACTAAAACTGATAATTATAATTTAAGTTATTTTGAAGCAATTTCTATTTCAAGTAATAATCTCTGTTGATAACCTCATATATCAAAGTTTATTTCTTATTATCTTTAATCTAAAATAACAAATAATAAAGCGTTATTAACTGTTAGTCAACTAGAAGTTGGTTTATTAGGTGGAAATTTTAATTCCCTATGAGTTTAAATTATAAAAATAATCCGGTTATTTTTATTAGTAACCCAAAATTAATCATGTTAAGTTAGATCTTTTACTGCAAAGTATTTGCATATTAATTAAACTAAATGGTTCATTGATATTATAAAGAAATTCATCAGGAAGCGGGTTATAATAAAATTACGCTATTAAATTTTTTGATCTGGTAACGCTATTGTGATGTTATCTAAAACATGATTAATAGAATTAAATATAACTTCACTTATTCAGCACGCCTTTTTACGTCTAACTGACAAGATTAATACAACCTAAAAATTTTGAAGATAATACTCAAAATTGAAAATTTGAACGTTGATACAAAACTTAACAACAGGTATATTACTGTTCTAAAATTTAGTTTTTTCTTCTGCTGGCGATATAAATATCGATGGTAATGGTTAGTTAAATTTAGCAAAGAAATCTGCAAAACGTAGAATTACTAGTTAACATCAATAAAGACTAGTATGGAAATTACCAATTCTTTAATTTTATTAAAAAATTGGTAATTCATTTACATATTTATAGTAAATGGGAAATTTATAGTATCAATTAAATCTTAAAATTATTACGTGATGAGATTCCATAGAAAGATAAAAAAAATACTAAATTCTTAATATAAGATATTAAGTTAAATCTAAAAATTAATTTTAGATTAATATTTTTATAAATTTAAAGCGCCACATCACAAGCGCTTCATAATTTATATTAAGGTAATATTTTGTTTAACATCACTTTTAGCCAATTTGTAGGGAAGGTGATATTAATACCTTTTTAAGACGATGACTGGTGACTTCCAACGGTTCAAAAATCCAATTTTCAATTTTTATACGTTCACCCACAACAGGCATTCGTTGTAAACGCTCCATTAATAATCCGGCAATCGTCTGATATTCACGTTTTTCATCAAGCGTAATTGACACGTAAAGGATTAAATCTTCTAAAGGCATGAAGCCATTAGCAACCCAACGGCTATCCTCTAATTGTTGAATATCATGACGAGAATCCACCTCTTCTTCACTGATCGGCATATTACCGGCAATAGTTTCCATAATGTCCGTCAACGTAACAATTCCTTCGACAGAACCAAATTCATCAACAATAAAGGCAAAATGAGTATGAGCTTTACGAAATTGCTCTAATGCTTGAAGTAGTGATAAGCCTTCAGGAAAAATTAGTGGTTGAGTAATAAGCACATGTAAGTTAAGTTTTTGCTTTTTTAATTGTTGATTTAATATATCGATAACGTGTATAACCCCAACAGGTTCATCGCTTATTGATTCATCCGTAACAACAAGGCGTGTATGTGGTTTTTTTTCTAGCAATGAAAGCAACTTATCCGAAGGCTTGTTGATATCAATATACTCAACGTCATGTCGCGAAGTCATAATGCTACTAACATTTCGTTGAGCAAACCCTAATAAACGAACAATCATTTGTCGTTCTTGTGGATCAAAAATACCATTACTATCACTGATTAAATCAGTGGTGCGATGATCTAATTCAGCGCATTCATGTTGACCATCTAAAACCCGCAATACCGCTTCTGCAGTTCTTTCTCGCAGTGATTTAGTTTCTTTTAAAAAACGGCGTCGATTAAATAATGCAAACTGATTAAGCGATTCGATCATAATAGAGAAACCAATAGCGGCGTATAAATAGCCTTTCGGTATTAAATAACCAAATCCTTCAGCTACTAAGCTAAAACCAATCATAAGTAAAAAACTGAGACAGAGAATAACTATAGTTGGATGGGTATTAATAAACATGGTTAATAATCTACTAGCGATGATCATTAATATCATAGCAATAGTGACCGCTGCGATCATAATAGCAATATGTTCAACCATGCCAACAGCAGTAATTACCGAATCAAGTGAAAAAATAGCGTCTAATACAATAATTTGTGCTACAACAGCCCAAAATTTGGCTGTTTTGCGTTGTTTACCAGATTGCTTATCCTTGCCTTCTAATCGTTCATTCAACTCCATAGTGGCTTTAAAAAGCAAAAAAAAACCACCAACAAGCATCAGGATATCGCGTGTACTAAATTCATGATCCAAAATGTTAATGATAGGATTAGTTAGAGAAACAAGTAAAGTAAGACTAAACAATAAGATAATACGCATAAATAGTGCGCATGTTAAACCAGTCATTCTTGCTTTATTACGTAATTTAACCTGTAACTTATCAGCTAAGATAGCAATAAAGACTAAATTATCAATGCCAAGCACGATTTCGAGTACGATAAGAGTAAGAAGACCCGCCCACATAGTGGGATCAGCGATCCATTCCATAAAATTTATTTTACCTTTTAATATGACGGTTTTATGCCGAACCATTCAGATGGTGGTTACTTTAAACAAAAATTTCAATATAAAAACATTTTTAATCGTTTTTAGTCGAAATATAGTGTTCTTGAAGGCATGAAATTACTATCATCAAATTATAGAATAAGTTAATATACCAGTATATAAAATATATTTTCTCGTTAACTGTGGGTAATTAATTATCAGACAGGAGTAATTCATGTCAAAACAACAAATTGGTGTAGTTGGTATGGCTGTTATGGGATGTAATTTAGCACTCAATATTGAAAGCCGAGGTTATTCGGTTTCAATTTTTAATCGTTCTAAAGAAAAAAGTAACGAAGTGATCGCAAAAAATCCAGGTAGGAAATTAATTTCCTGCCACACTATTAAGGAATTTGTTGATTCATTAGAAAAACCTCGTTGTATTTTTTTAATGGTAAAAGCGGGTGAAGCGACAGATAAAACCATAGACTCCTTAATACCTTACCTTAATAAGGGTGACATCCTAATTGATGGTGGTAATACTTATTACCAAGATACTATCCGGCGTAATCAGGAACTTTCAGCGCAAGGATTTTACTTTATTGGAACCGGTGTTTCTGGTGGTGAAGAGGGAGCATTAAAAGGGCCCTCTATCATGCCTGGTGGACAAAAACAGGCTTATAACTTAGTAGCACCTATCTTGCAACAAATTGCGGCTAAGGTCGATGGTGAACCCTGTGTAAGCTACATTGGGCCTGATGGTGCAGGTCATTATGTAAAAATGGTGCATAATGGGATCGAGTATGCTGATATGCAGCTCATTGCTGAAGTTTATTCAATACTTAAAAACGTATTAAAATTAAATAATGAAGAATTAGCCAATATTTTTACTGAATGGAATAAGGGTGAGTTAAATAGTTATCTAATTGAAATTACAGCGGACATTTTTCATAAAAAAGAAGAAGAAACAGGTAATTATTTAATTGATCTAATATTAGATGAAGCCGCTAATAAAGAAACTGGAAAATGGACCAGTCAAAGCGCTCTAGACTTAGGAGTACCTGCTACACTTATTACTGAATCGGTATTTGCACGTTATCTCTCATTTTTAAAAACGCAACGAGTAGCAGCAGCAAAAATTCTGACTGGCCCCGTTATTAATTCATTCAAAGATAATAAGCAAGAATTTATTGAAAAAGTCCGCCGCGCACTTTATTTAGGTAAAATCGTTTCCTATGCTCAGGGTTTTCAGCAATTAAAAGTGGCATCAGATAAATATCAATGGCAATTAAATTATAGTGAAATTGCCAGAATTTTCCGTGCTGGTTGCATTATTCGGGCACAATTTTTGCAAAAAATTACCGATACGTATAACCAAAATCTATCTTTAGGGAACTTAATGTTTGCGCCTTATTTTAAGAATATTGCTGATGAATATCAGCAATCATTACGGGATATTATCTGCTTTGGTATACAAAATGGTATTCCATTACCCACTCTTACGGCAGCAATTTCTTATTATGATAGCTATCGCTCTGCTGTTTTACCAGCAAATTTAATTCAGGCACAACGTGATTATTTTGGCTCTCATACTTATAAACGGATTGATAAAGAGGATATCTTTCATACTAAATGGTTAGAGAAACAAGGATATATAAACTGATAATATCATATTATATAGCTTTTTTATCAACGTTAAAGGCCAGCTTTATTGCTTTAGTTAGTGCTAAATATCATTTATTTACTACTGTTTTTTATTTTAGTTCCATATTTATCCAAAATAAATAGATTTATATATTAAATGATAATATAAAAATATTTATATCAAATATTTTTGATTTTTAAATAAGTTTTTAATAAAAAATAAGTGTATTTATTTTTTGAGATAATCAACCATAACTAATTACAATTAAATTGCTATTTTATGAAAAACGAATTACAATCCTAAATTGTATAGTAAGTATCCTATTTAAGCTTGATTGATTTTGTAGATAATTTACAAAAAGAGAGAGATGGTATAGCATAAAAAACCTACCATATATATGTATACACAAAATTAAATATTATCCTGATCCCTTGCATGATCTTATCACTAATAGTGAATTTCAGACAGCTGATAAATAGCACCGTTGAAGCTAAGGTTTAGCATATACTGCTACAACAGACTAAACGACACTTTGTTAGCAGATCATGACTACGTTCCGTAACGGTTACTTGCTGCAGCGAACCATATAAACTGCTATGGCGATTTTGAAATTAAAGTGCTTAAGTTCAAAGAGTATCACGCATCAACAACAAAATATAGCTCAAGAGCTTATTACTATCGCCTTATCTGAAGCATATAAAAGGCAGCAAAGAGTTCTACCATTTCTTTTCTACGGGTATCCACACGGTTATTCCACTAAATTATGGAGAGATATTTTCTTTAAAAATGCATATGGGATCTATCTGCCAGTACCATTATGAAGACTGAAACAGCAAATAGCAATGGCTTAAGAAGTATAGGCATTTGGTAGCTACATGATTTAAAGCGATACCGCTACGCTTGTTTCTTAGCTGAAGGCATATGCCATTCTTTCAATCAAGCTAGTCACCTTTTTCCTATTAGTTATTATCGACTGCGGTGCATGAATGGTAAAAAGCTCGTTGCGCTCGAAAGTGATTATCAAAAAAGTCAGAATCAAACTGATCTAAACTTTCTTAAAGGACCTGCGAGCGCGTTGCTTAAGCAGTATCGTATCTTCAAGGTTTGCTACGGAAGACAATGCTTTGGTTTTTAAAATGCAATGAAAAGAATGTTCCTGAACATATAGAATTATGCTATTGGTACATAAAACAGCTAATGTATTGGTTTCACTCCCTCTCCCCATAAAAGACATGTAATTAAAAGTTAAGATTAGCTGCGAAAGAGCTCTGACTAACAGAGAACTATGAATGCCGCTAATAAAACCTTTAATATTTTGTTAATAAGGTTTTTAGTGTATCCTAAAGAGATGAAAGAATTGGAGAAAGATAAAGAAGAACGACTGGCATTCTACGACTTACCCCTTAGCAAACTAGTTATCAATAAGAACGATGAATCCGATTGAATCGATTTTTTCGGTAATGAAGTTATGAAGCTTATTCGAGAAGCACTATTGCTTAAGAAAAATAACCCTTTCAATGGTACTGAATTTACTTCTGTTTGCTCAGAAAAGCTGAACCGGATCAAGGAAGTTAATTTACTGATTCTAGGTGGCATAAACAGTGTTCAATTTAGGTAGAGAACAAGATTTAAAAACATCATCGCAAAGCGATTTTCTGATCACCCATACACTAGATTTAATAAAACTCTATCTCCTTAACGACTATGGAAAATCGACTCTATCCAATATTCATTCTTATAATCATCATTTAATAAATATGTTCAACGGCTTCTTTATATTATTCTTGATAATTTATCGTTAAAATAACTGAAAACATTTATTTTCACTTATTTTTATTTAAAAATAATTATCAATATAATATTGGTATAGTTTTATCTATGAAAAATGTTATTTTATGATAATATTATTTATTAATAATTCTTATCGTTGCATAATAAATATGCGCCTACAAAAAATTCAATTACCTTATTCATTAGATGCTGCTTTAAATTATTTTAATACCATATCCAACCAACCATGGGCGATGTTATTGCATTCAGGTAATGCAAATCACCCACATAACCGTTTTGATATTATGGTTGCTGATCCAATAACAACATTAGAAACAAGAGATAATATCACGCAAATTCATCGTGAAAATAAAAAAATTAACTCAGAACTTGATCCTTTTGAGCTATTAAAAAATGAAATAAAATATTTTAATTTTACTTTCATATCGAATAACGATCTTCCTTTCCAAGGTGGTGCTTTAGGTATATGGGGCTACGATTTAGCCCGACGAATAGAAATTCTACCCGAACAAGCTGAGAAAGAATTAAGCATTCCAGATATGGCGATTGGTATTTATCTTTGGGCATTAATCGTTGATCACCATAAAAAAATAGTAACTTTATTAAGTTATCAAAATATTAAACAACGCTTGTTCTGGTTAGAAACTCAAACAAAAATACCAGATAAACAGTTTAAAATTTGTGAATCATGGCAAAGTAATATCTCAAAACAGCAATATCACCATAAAATTAGCAAAATTCATAAATATTTACGCGATGGTGATTGTTACCAAATTAATTTAGCCAAACGTTTTAAAGCTAAATATCAGGGGAATGAATGGGAAGCATTTCTTAAACTTAATCAAAATAATCAAGCTCCATTTTCTGCCTTTATTTGTTTAGAAGAACATTGCGTACTTAGTGTATCCCCTGAACGTTTTCTTTGGCTTTATGATGATTTAATTCAAACCCGTCCAATTAAAGGCACATTACCTAGACTGACTGATACCAAAGAAGATAAAGAACAGATAACACGTTTACAATCATCAATCAAAGATCGTGCTGAAAATATAATGATAGTTGATTTATTACGTAATGATATTGGGAAAATAGCAATACCCGGAACAGTCAGTGTTCCGGAACTTTTTGTAGTTGAATCTTTTCCAGCCACCCATCATTTAGTCAGCACTATTATTGCACAGTTACCATCTTATTATCATGCCACTGATCTATTGAAAGCTTGCTTTCCGGGCGGCTCAATTACTGGTGCACCTAAAATACGTTCAATGGAAATTATTGATGAACTTGAACCTCATCGTCGCCATAGCTACTGCGGAGCGATTGGTTATATCAGTTTCTGTGGTACGATGGATACAAACATCAGTATACGTACTTTATTAACTGAAAAGCAATACCTTTATTGTTGGGCAGGTGGAGGTATTGTGGCAGATAGTACATCAGAAAAAGAGTATCAAGAGATTTTTGATAAGCTAAGTCGAATATTACCCGTATTAGAAAATAATCAATGCTAATTAATAGTATTAATAAAATTATTAATACTATTAATTAGCATTGCCGCCCCCTTTACTAGGAATTAGTAAAAAATCTGATCTATGACAGTAAAGGTGCGTTCCACTTTAATGGTTCATAAATTTGTTCTCCATCCTTAAAATTAGAGGTTTGTTTACCCAGCAAAATCAGTCGCTTTTTTTCTACTTCTCATTATTGACAGCACTACGCATGAACATAAGGGAGCAATTTCGGTCAAAAATTCTTATTGAGAGTCAGAAGCAAACTTGGTATAACTTTTTAATCGCTAGTGAGCGTGGAGTTTAATCATATCTTACAGGCTTGCTACGGGAGACAGTGCTTTAGTTTTTATAATGTAATGGTAAAGATATTCCAGGATACGCAACATCAATCCTATTAATAATACAAAGTAGCTCGTGTCCTGCCTTCACTCTACAAAGGCATTTAACCGAAACTCAAAGTGAGGCGCGGGAGAGGTATGGCTAGCACAAAGATTCAGGATCCCGATAATAAATCCCTTAATATTTTGTTGGCAAAGTTTTCAGGATATCATAAATTATAAAGAAATTAGATCCAACTAAATGGATTTACTCATACTAACCAATGGTAGTAAACAAAATTCAATTTAAGAATGGAAGAACAGATTTACGAAGTATTAAAGTGTAGCATAACTTAACTTCTATATACCAGATTTTCTAATAACTCAAGCAGACTTTTATACCAATCAAACACAGTAATTGATTACTAAAAAATAAAAAATACTAACAGCAAACCTGTTTATTTATTTCCTCACCACTACTTTTATCAAATGAATAAATTTGAATTAAGTGTTTTGCAATATCAAAAAGACCACAACCGGTATATATTTTATTTTTTTTTGAACTTCCAATAATATTGGGCACAATGCATCTCATATTGATCACAATCATGCCGAAAATCTGCGAGGCCCCACAACCATCATACTTTTATTTTTATGATCAAACTAAATAGGAAATCTGTTTATCTCATTCCCTATATTTAACCGTATCGGCTAGCCAATAATGTAATCTTCAGCCTGTTTTACTATATGTATGCATGGGGTGGGGTATCACATAGTATCTATATCATTAGATTCAATAAATTTAGCTAAATACATAAATACCGTGATAGTTGGAACAACATGCGACTTATTGCATATTATATATGATATTACTACGGTATATTTTAATTTCATTTCACTTATTAATTTTTAATATGTCATATTTTAATAGGGTCAAGTGCTGAATAAGGCTTATCTAGTAGTAATATTCTACTCTGATTAAATATAACAAAAAATACATAACCGATGCTACTGACTATCTGTTAATATAACTAGTATGCAAAGGTTTATCTTTCATTTCATTTCAAAGATCAACTTTAATTGACACCCATTTAAAATGTTCCTATCTTTTAACTAAAGAGAGTTTCTTAAATAAATGCATTCAAAATAATATTATTATAGATTAATATCGGAAATAAGGTTGACTTTTAGAAAAAATACTTATTTTAGGACGTAATAACGCAATATCTTGTTCACCGCTTAAAAACTCAAAATATTAATGTCATTTAATAAAATCTAATCTTTAGCATGCTGCTCACAACATAAAGTTCAAATATCGCATTAATACTTAAAATTGTAAATTTACCTCAGCCTAAATGACCAATAAAACCTATTACTTTATTCTATACAATATTCAATAATATATTTTTAGTGTGTAAGATTTACCAGAGTCATTAGCAAACCTTGGTATATGACACTCAAGCTACATTCCACTCTTATGTTTCATAAATCTATTCTCCATCCTTAAATTAGATTTTGTTTACTAGTAGCATAAACAAGATCAAATCCACTGAGTCGGTTACAGCCTTTCTAAGCAGACTCTAGGAGCTCAAATATCATTTGAACGGTTATTTTTCTTGAACTAAAGCCCACTTCACGCATCGACTTCGTCGCCTTAAATCTCAGTGTTGCAAAAGGCTGATATTTAAATTGGATTTGCCGTTCTTATGACGCCCGTAATTCGTTGGCAGGAAGGCATAGAATACCAGCAGCTCTTTTTGATTATTCTCTAACATTTCTCATCATTATAGAGATAATCATTCTGAAAACTTTGCAAATAAAATATCAAGTACTTTATTAGTACCATCACCGTTCTTTTGTAGCTAAACCTCTCACACAACTCAACTTTAACTTTTAATATTGAATGGCTTTTAGGAATAAAGGTAGCGCATAAGCTATTTTGTATACCAAACAGCGTTGATGCTGCGCATCCAGGAACATCTTTCCATTGCATTCAAAAACAAAGGGCACCATCTTCCGTAGCAAAACCCTGTGGAGATATAATTAAGCCACGTCCTTAAAGGTCATTCAGAAGTTCTTCCTAATAAGCTTCTGACTCCAGATAACCATCTTCAAGCGCAACGAGCTCCTTACGTCCATCTAATTATGTCGATAATGAGTAAGTAGGTAAGGGAATTTTTTTGTTTGACAGAACAGCATATATCATCATCCCAGAAAAATAAAGACAACGTATATCCCTTAAATCATACTGGCAGCGTTGCCAATGCTCTTCAAGAGATTGCTATTTTAATCTGCTGATAATACTGGCGGAGAGTCTAGTAAAATAACCCCAGTGGATATACCTAAAAATGTACAAACAGCCATGATAGCAACTCTTAAGCACTTTTTTGTACGCTTTAAATAAAAAACAAGGAGCTATTGAAGCATATTCTGTTGCCGCTGAGATACCTGATTGACCTTCGCCACTTTAATCTCAATATTGCTATACCTATATTGTTTGTTTTGCTATAGCAAATACCATTATGGACGAGGCATGAACACATCCATCAATAAAATCGGCGTTGAACATGTTGTGCAGCGTGAGTTAGAGCTCCGCCTTAACAGCATATAGCCTATCAACTTATTAGCACGTCATTACGGATTAGTTCATATAATGGATTAGAGATAATATCTGATTTTACGGATAGCTGTAGAGTAGATTTTTCATGGTATATTATCTCTATGTTGTTGTAATCATTCATGAAATTAATTAGTAGGATACAGCAGAATATTCAAAAAACTCCATATACCAGAAATAAGTATAACTCCGAAGGGGCTCAAACCCTACAGATATTAAAAAACTAAAGAAAAAACGAGAAAAACTGTTGGAATTCTATCTATTCCTATCAGTGAACTGGAAGTTATAAAAAGAACAAAGTCGATTTTAATCAGCTTTTGCGACACTGAGACTATTAAGCTGATACGCGAACTTCTATTGTTAAAGAAAACAACCCTTTCAATATTATTTGAGCTAGGTCTCAACCGTCTACTCAAAAATCTAAAGCTCCTTAAAGGGATTTATGACCTTTACTGAACCCTAGTGGTAAACAAGTCCAATTTAAAGATGGAGAAGAGATTCATGAAGTATCAGAGAAAAACGTAGTCTGATCACCATACACTAAATTAGTAATTATTTAAATCTTTATTAAAAGATGTAATTCTTATAAAAAATTTTTAAAGAATACTTTTAGTATCTTACTATTATATAGTATATTAAAATAAGTTTATTATCTTAAATTTTAACTTTATTTATGAAAATAAGTCCTATCAATCAAATAATGCTTACAGTCTAACAAGACTTAATTTGTTAAAAACATGGAATTAAAAAAATGCTATTGCAATTACAGTGGGTAATTAAATGGTTTATTACTTCGTTATTTTGTTTGCTTTTAATCATTAGTTGCAATAATAAAAAAAATATAAATGAACAAAAAACTGCGATTAAACCAGATATACCAGTACGTGGTGTATGGTTATCGACCGTATCTCGGCTTGATTGGCCTTCTCTTTCATCAGTTAACCTTGATTCAGAAAAACTTAGAATTGAAGTACAAAAAAAAGAGCTAACAGATAAATTGGATAATTTGGTAAAAGTAGGTATTAATACTATTTTTTTTCAGGTAAAACCTGATTGTACAGCGCTTTATAGTTCTCATATTCTTCCTTGGTCTGACGTGCTTACTAGTGTAATCGGTAAAGACCCAGGTTATGATCCGTTAACGTTTATTATTACTGAAGCACATAAAAGAAATTTAAAAATACATGCTTGGTTAAATCCCTATCGCGTTTCAATGGATACGAAGCCAGAAACAATTGCCTCACTACAAAAAACTATTTCTTCTACACTTTCAAGCATTTATGTTTTACATAAAGATTGGGTACGGACTGCCTATGACCGTTTTGTGCTTGATCCAGGCTTACCAGAAGTTCGTAACTGGATCATCAGTATTGTTACTGAATTGATTAAAAACTATAATATTGATGGAATACATTTTGATGATTATTTTTATTATGAAACCCCTTCATCTAAACTCAATGATGATGCAACATTTCAACAATACGGTCAGGGCTTTTTAGATAAAGCGAGTTGGAGAAGAAATAATACATTTTTGTTAATTCAAGAGGTTTCTTCAACAATCCGTTCGTTAAAATCTACTATTGAATTTGGCATTAGTCCTGGCGGTGTTTGGCGAAATATTTCAGATGATCCACTAGGATCTAATACTAAAGCTGATGGATCTACTTATGACAAAGCCTATGCCGATACCCGATTATGGATAAAAGAAGGTTTCTTAGATTACATAGCCCCGCAGATTTATTGGCCTTTTGCCCGCGAAATTGCGAAATATGATATAATCGCAAAATGGTGGGCTGATGTAGTGAGATCGACTAACACTAAATTATATATTGGAGT
This sequence comes from Arsenophonus sp. NC-PE1-MAG3, assembly GCA_052174455.1. GTDB lineage: Bacteria > Pseudomonadota > Gammaproteobacteria > Enterobacterales > Enterobacteriaceae > Arsenophonus. Next base: position 75,357 of record JBQMRP010000075.1, read on the forward strand.
AGCATTATATAAAATTGGGGTTCCATCTCAAGTTGAGCCTGATTGGTCTCTTAATGGCGGTGTCCCAGAGTTAACAAAACAACTTGATCTTAATGATCAATTACCTGAAATAAAAGGCGTAATCCTATTTAGAGAGGGACTTCTTCAGCTTTCGCAGACGGAAGAGGCAATAAAATACCTTAAATCTCGTTGGCATAGATAAGTGCAGTAAAAATACTTACTATGCATTTTAAAAAACATCTTAATACTGAGTATTTTGTTTTTATTAGTTATTAACAATTTTTATTCATCAAATAATAGTGTTAAAGAAATAGCAACGAATTATTAGAAAATCTGGTGTATGCTAGTCTAGTTAGCTTCCGGTCTAATGCTTCGTAAATCTATTCTTCTTTCATTTATAAATGAAACATTCTTTACTACTGGATTATAAGTAGGCCAAAATTTCCTTAATCAATTCTAGCTTTTTTGATCAGATTATAGTAGCTTCAATAGTATTGAAAGGTTTATTTTTCTTAAACTACATTACTTTACACATCGAGTTCGTAGCCTTAAGTCTCACTGTTGCAAAAGCTGATATTTAAATTGGATTTGTTACTCTTATGACGCCAGGTAATTCATTGCTAAGAAGGCATAGAATGGTAGTAGTTATTTTTTTTGATTATTCTCCAATATCTCATAGCTGGAGAGATACTTATGCTGAAACCATTGCCAAAAAAAAATATCAAAGGGGTTAATTAGCGTAATCAGAACTCTTTGCTAGCAAAACTCTATCCCCCCAGCAAGCTCTTAACTTTAAGTCTCGATGCTGGAATCCCTTTAGAGAACAAAAGGAAGGCATGAGAGCTATTTTGTATACCAAACAGCGTTGATTTTGTGCACCAAGGAATATCTTTGCCATTGTATTCAAAAAACTAAAAACAGAGTCTTCCGTAACAACTATGAGAGATATGATTAAACCACGTGCTTCCAAAATCTATTCAGAAGTTCCTCCTAATGAGCTTATGATTCTCTATAAGCATCTTCGATGATCATTGCTTCCTTTACGTCCATGTGTAGTGTCACTGATAATGAACTTTTATCTTCTCTCCTATCCCGGCGCGTTTTCTACTTTTCCTATGTAGGATATAATGTTTACTTTAAAAGATTCAGAGGAAAATATTTCATTGATTTCAATGAAGAAAAGAAGCAAGGACGCCCATCTAAACACTAGTTTAAAAATTAATGCCTGTTTATTTTACTGACTATTGTCAAGTAAAGATATTCAACATATATCGCAAATAACTAAAGTATTCATCCTTCTAATGTAGTTTCATTAGAAGACTTTTCTTAAGATTATTAAATGTTTTCCTGTAATCGATGATTTTATAAGAATATCACTTTAACTTTAATAAATGGCCACAGCGGGAATAAACATATTTACTTTGATAATATAGGTAAGGTAAAGTGAAATAACTTGTTTCAATGTATGAATTGATATCACTCAATAGATTGTTATCTAAGCAAATTAATGAGATAGAGCTCTATATTAATAGAGAGTAAGGAAAAATTCCTTTGATCTATATGACTACTTGTTTTTTCATGATAACTTCTGCAGCGAAATTCTTTATATAGTATAAAGGATTTTCTACTAAAAAAACTTTTTGCCAACATAACCATAAATAAACAGTTACTTGATGCTCAAAGCCATAAGGAATAAAGGTTATTAGCGAAATTTAGCTGCATATAATGATTGAGTTCAGAAATATTCCTAATGAAACGTTAAATTAATTATTCAAAAATTAATACCTCTGTACAACAATGACAGGATACCGTAACCCCTATAATAGGGTTACGTAAATTTAAATATGATGGACAGAATATTTATCTGTTTTATGGTTAGAGATTAACTTGTATATATCAGCAGGCCTTTACTGACATTTATTAAACTTAATATTAAACTAAATAGTTTTATCTAAAAATCACCCATTTAAATTATGGGTTTTTGTTTTACTATTTAAAATTAAATATCTATATTTTCTGCTTTTAATCCATTTTCTTCAATAAAAGCTCTACGTGGCTCAACCGCATCACCCATTAGTATGGTAAATAGTTGATCAGTTGCAATGGCATCTTTAATGGTTATACGCATCATACATCGAGTGTCTGGGTTCATTGTTGTTTCCCATAATTGATCTGGGTTCATTTCGCCTAATCCTTTGTAGCGTTGCACCATTATGCCCCGGCGTGATTCTTTTGATAACCAGCTCAATGCGTCTTCAAGAGAAGAAATAGTCTGGCGACGCTCTCCTCTTTCCACATACGCACCATCCTCAATCATACCTCCTATTAGGAGGCCGATTTTATTAATACTGGTATATTCAATACCATGAATAAAATCGAAATCTAGATTATAATCGATATCAACACCATGGGTTCTAATATGTAGAACCGGTTCAAATAATTGACGTTCAAGATTTTCATTAATATGATAACTATAAGTATTAGCATGTTCTTCACTATCACTTAATCGCTTAACTAGCATACTGATCCAATTCTCTACTTTTAATTTATCTTTTAAATCATCTCCTACTAATGTAGGCTGATAAATAAGATTATTTAATAAAGTAAGTGGATAGACACGCTTTAAACGTTTGATAATTTTCTGAGCAGAATTATATTCAATAATTAACTTCTCCAATGGCTCACCTTTTAATGGTGGGGCATAAGGGTTAGTATAGAGTGCGGCATTGTCTAATGCAATTGAAATTAAATATTTGTTCATGGCCTCATCATCTTTAATATATTGTTCTTGCTTACCTTTTTTCACCTTATATAAAGGTGGTTGAGCGATGTATACATGGTCTCGTTCGATAATTTCTGGCATTTGACGATAAAAGAAAGTTAACAATAACGTCCGAATATGGGAGCCATCAACATCGGCATCGGTCATGATAATAATGCTATGATAACGTAATTTATCAGGATCATATTCATCGCGACCAATACCACAACCTAAAGCCGTTATTAACGTAATGACTTCCTGTGAAGAGAGCATTTTATCGAAACGAGCTTTTTCAACATTAAGAATTTTACCTTTTAAAGGTAAAATTGCCTGATTTTTTCGGTTACGTCCCTGTTTAGCAGAGCCGCCTGCGGAATCACCTTCCACTAAATAAAGTTCAGATAAAGCCGGATCACGCTCCTGGCAGTCAGCTAATTTACCGGGTAGACCTGATAAATCAAGGGTGCCTTTACGGCGAGTAATTTCGCGTGCTTTACGAGCTGCCTCACGAACACGGGCAGCGTTAATGATTTTGCTAACAACGATTTTCGCATCATTAGGATTCTCTAATAAATATTCGAGTAGTTTCTCATTCATTAATGTTTCAACAATGGTTTTTACTTCGGAAGAAACTAACTTATCTTTTGTTTGTGAAGAAAATTTTGGATTGGGAATTTTAACTGAAAGAACAGCAATTAAACCTTCACGGGCATCATCACCAGTAGCACTAACTTTAGCTTTTTTTTGATAACCTTCTTTATCCATATAATTATTCAATGTACGTGTCATAGCAGTACGAAAACCAACTAAATGAGCTCCTCCATCTCGCTGAGGAATATTATTGGTGAAACAATAAATATTTTCCTGGAAACCATCATTCCATTGCATAGATATTTCTACATTAACACCCTCTTTTTCCGCAGAAAAATAGAAAACACTTGGATGAATTAGGGTTTTGTTCCTGCTTAAGTATTCTAGAAAAGCTTTAATTCCACCTTTATAATGAAAATGATCTTCTTTATTATCACGTTTATCGATTAAACGAATGGATATCCCGGAATTGAGAAAAGAGAGCTCGCGTAGCCGTTTTGCCAAAATATTATATTCAAATTCGGTAATAGTTTTAAATATTTCTAAACTTGGCCAGAAACGAATATATGTTCCTCGCTCATCAGTTTCTCTGACAATCGTTAAAGGTGCTTGTGGAACACCTAATTTGTAAATCTGTTGATGGACTTTTCCCTCGCGACGGATCGCTAACTCTAATTTTTCTGATAAAGCATTAACAACAGAAATACCTACCCCATGCAATCCACCGGATACCTTATATGAATTATCGTCAAATTTTCCGCCAGCATGAAGAACTGTCATTATAACTTCTGCGGCAGATATTCCTTCTTCTTCATGAATATCGGTTGGAATACCTCGACCATTGTCGAGAACAGAAATGGAGTTATCGGTATGTATAGTTACGATAATATCAGTACAATATCCTGCTAAACCTTCGTCGATAGCGTTGTCGACAACCTCGAAGACCATATGATGAAGCCCTGTACCATCATCAGTATCACCGATATACATTCCTGGGCGCTTACGCACCGCGTCTAGTCCTTTTAATATCTTGATACTTGAGGAATCATATGTATTCGACATTAACTTTTCTCGCTAATTTTTAATCTTATGGTTAAGTTTTTATTTTGCCATGTTTTACAAAAAATCCTGCTATTTTCCATCTAAATATAGCTTTAACTTGCGCTATGGTAATTCCCGATAACAAAGACCTAAGCTTACGTTGTTTTAAAACGTTTGACTAATAATTAATGGTGGTGTTTATCAAGAATCAGAGGCAAAATCATCTAAACAGATATAAGCATCGCTGTCCATTCTGTCGAGTAAAATATTCATCTTCTGCTAATTATTAATGTACGCATTAATAATTTTAACTACATGCTGTGATAGCATGCCTTCAATAGAAATTTCTTCTAGACAGATCCGTAAAGTCAAATTTGTGGTTTCTATAGATATAGTAATTACTCAATCATGTTCAAATTGTTTTACTAGTATATCTGAATAATTGGTTTCTTTATTTCATTTCTCGTTAAAATGAGATGGTAAGTAAAATTCATGTAAAACACTGTTTACAAGTGTTTTCAATATCTTTCGTAATATCTGCAATAACTAGCACACTATTTACTTATTTATTGGACAAAAAACCCAAGTTCATAATCTCAATGAACTTATTATAACTCATTACTTAGCCTAATACTAGATTACATTGCTTTCATAGCTGATTTTAATCAAAACAGAAATAAAAACTGAGTTTCAGTATGAAAATTTTCTAATTAAGAAAAGGTTAGCAATATTTTTAGGGCCATACTATTTAATTATGATAAATTCTCAAGAATTATTAGTTGCATTGGCAATAATTTAGCTAATTCAAAATTTTTATGCCACACTATTATCAATGTGAACTTCACTTTCATCGTTACGGTTTTTACTTAGTTCAAAATCAGTTGACATAATTCTGACTCTAAAGGAACAAGACGACCATATAAAATACAATTATCTTGTTGATGACAAATAATACATACTGCTTAAATGTTACAAAAAGCTTACTGTATATAATGTATAGATCGTTTCAAAATACTTGTTTTTTCTGCCATTTTTCCATTAAAAAAATTAAAACCAGTTTTTAATGGTAAATCCGCACTTTATATTTTACAAAATTACGAAAATCGCGAATAATTAAACGCAAAAAATATTATAGCATGTATATTACAGACGTATTGGCATAACAACATAAACTGCTACATTACTAGCTACATTTTCGATTTGTACACCTGAACTTGAATCAGTCAACAACAAATTAACCTGTTCACATTTTAGTGTATTTAATATATCAATAATATAATTAACGTTAAAACTAATTTCTATAATCTGGCTTTGATAATTAACATCAACAATCTCTTCTGATTCTTCCTGTTCTTGATTATTTGCGGTAATTTTAAGTTGATTTTCGCTTATATAAAGACGTACACCGCGAAATTTTTCATTTGATAAAATAGTTGCGCGTAAAAATGCTTTTTTTAATTTATTACAATCCGCAGTCAATATCTTATCTGGATTTTTTGGTAAAACACGTCGATAATCAGGAAAACGGCCATCAACAAGTTTTGAAGTAAAAATAAAATCACCAACATGAGCTCGGATATTATTATTACCAATCTGTAACTTAAGTAATTTCTCCTTACTATCTAGTAATCGCATAAATTCTACTACTCCTTTTCGAGGAATAATTACTGAATAAATTGGCAAATCCTTATTAATATTAAGTGAACAGATCGCTAATCGATGGCCATCGGTAGCAACGGTGCGTAATTCTTTACCTTCAGTTTCAAATAGCATGCCGTTAAGATAATAACGTACATCTTGATGTGCCATTGAAAACTGGGTAGCCTCAATTAAACGTTTTAACGTTATTTGAGGGAGTTCAAATTCAATTTCACTTTGCCAATCGTCTAAATTTGGAAAATGAGCAGCAGGGAGAGTTAAAAGGGAAAAACGGCTACGGCCAGAACAGACTAGTAGACGCTCTCCTTCAAGAGTAACTTTGATTTCTGAGCTATCAGCTAATCCGCGACAAATATCATAAAATTTACGAGCAGGTACCGTAATTGAACCATTTTCATTCGGTTGTGTTAGTGTCACCTTTGCAACCATTTCTACTTCTAAATCGGTACCTGTTAATGAAAGTATATCTTCACTGACTTGCAGTAATAAATTACCTAAGATAGGTAATGTAGGCCGCATACCAAGTGTGCTACTGACTTGTTGCAGTGGTTTAAGTAATTGTTCACGTTCAATAGTAAATTTCATAGCATTATGATGCTAATGTTCTGATTAAATTAGAAAAATCTTCTTTAATGTCATGACTTTCTTCCCGTAATTGCTCAATTTTTCTGCAAGCATGAAGTACGGTTGTATGATCTCGTCCACCAAAGGCATCCCCAATTTCTGGCAAACTATGGTTTGTCAGCTCCTTTGATAATGCCATTGCCATTTGTCTTGGACGTGCCACAGAACGGGAGCGGCGCTTAGATAATAAATCAGCAACTTTAATTTTATAATATTCAGCAACTGTTTTTTGAATATTATCAATAGTGACAAGCTTCTCTTGTAATGCTAGTAGATCGCGTAGTGCTTCGCGAACAAAATCAATGGTAATCACACGACCAGTAAAATTAGCATTAGCAATAACCCGATTCAATGCCCCTTCTAATTCTCGAACATTTGATCGTAAGCGTTTAGCAATAAAGAAAGCAACTTCATCAGGTAATTGTATCTGATTTTCATCTGCTTTTTTCATTAAAATAGCAACACGTGTTTCTAATTCTGGTGGTTCAATCGCAACCGTCAATCCCCAGCCAAAACGAGATTTTAGTCGATCTTCAACTCCATTAATTTCTTTAGGATAGCGATCTGAAGTCAAAATTATTTGCTGGTTACCTTCAAGTAACGCATTAAAGGTATGAAAAAATTCTTCTTGAGAACGCTCTTTATTAGCAAAAAACTGAATGTCATCAATTAATAATGCATCTACCGAGCGATAATAACGTTTAAAATCTTCAATTGCATTATTTTGTAATGCTTTTACCATATCTTGAACAAAACGCTCAGAATGCATATAAACTACTTTTGCATTTGATTTATGGATCATGATGTTATTACCAACTGCATGAAGTAAGTGAGTTTTACCTAATCCCGTGCCACCATAAAGAAAAAGTGGATTATAAGCTCCACCAGGATTATCTGCTACTTGGCTAGCAGCGGCTCGAGCAAGTTGATTTGATTTACCTTCAACAAAGTTATTAAAAGTATGCTTAGAATTCACATTTGAACGATAGGCAATTCTAGGTTGAACTTGTATATTATCCCAACTATAGTGTATTGTTGAATTTATTGGTATCGAAATAGTTTTATTTGCTGCGATATTCGTCAAAGCTCCACTTTGTGCTATTTGTGGTTTATTACCAACTTCAAATTTCAATGCAGGTACATCAGAACCACAAAAATCACTCAATAATTGATTAATATTATTAATGTATTTATCTCTTACCCAATCTAATACAAAGCGATTAGGGGCATAGAGTGCTAATGTATTATCACTCAATTCTGCCTGGAGAGGGCGTATCCACATACTGAATTCTGTGGCAGGTAACTCATTCTGCAATCGAGCAAGACATTGCTGCCAAAGTGAAAATAACACGACGGAGACTCCCTTAAAACAAGACCAATGGAAAAGTATAAAACTTAATAGTAATAAAACTGTTAATACCCTAGAAAAGATTCATCGAATATTTACTTGATAAAGCATATCTCATGTATGAGATATGATCTCAGTACTATATAATAAATCATAACGCAAAATTTGAATAAGATCCTTACTCTTTTAGACAGTTTTAACACTTTTCATTAACAGGGTTAAATTTAGGACTAAGATGTATAAAATAAATAAGTAAGAAAAAAGAATACTAGCACATATATTAGTGTATACATAACACCTAGTAACAAATATCTTTAGATAAAATTTTACGATTAATTATCTTCTTCAGAAGATAATATGGTTTTTTAAATAATTTAGGTTTAACTTTTAAGCAATTTTTATAAACTGCAATGGAGTTTTAGTATCTAATACTGATTAGAGTGATTCCTGATTGTGCACTCGAACATATCGTATTAAGTAATCTTAAACTCTTAATAAAAATTAAAATGATGAGATTTCCAGCCAATCTTCTTATTATGCTCATTAAATCATTTGATCGCACCAATCATTCGTTTAAGAAACCTCGATGAGCTAAGTCGATATTCTATACTAATCTGTATATACAAATGATCAAATTCATGTTTTCGGTGGCTGAGTATTTTTACAGACCAAAGACGGTCTGTAAATTCTTTGTCATTATATGTAAATACTCTATAGATAACCATGGATACATGCTTGCTTATGGTCACATAAGAAGCATAAAGCATTAGCTTCGATCTTAAATTTCTAAAGATAGGATAAAACCCATTGAGTGGCGCGATATTTACTATGAAAAGATAACCTCATAAAGTTTCATTTTATATTTGTAGAATAGATTGTATATCTATATATAGATAACCAAACTCGTAACTTTTAAATACTTTATGCTTGAGCTTCTGGAAATAGCTGAAGCTAATGACTTACTTCACGCAAATTTTCGCTACTCGTGCCTGCGTAAATAGCGGTCAAGGTCAAGCGAGATACAAGCTAGCTTCAGAAATTCGCGTACAACTACTAGCAATGTCGTTAAAAAAGAAGAAAAGATTTTTCAGAGGCCTAACTATATGGCCTCTTGAGCACGCGACAGCGTCGCCTACAAACGATGTAAAATATAGATGTAATCATTCAACATTATCTTATTTTGTCCTTTAGCAACCGGTAAGTTTAAATATGCCAAATAACGCTTAATCAAATTAGATTTAAACTTTTTTTTTGACCTAAAGAGCAGTTCTGATTTTAGGCGTTGCAGCTACCTGAAGATGAAACCTTATCATCATCATAATATTTTATCTTAACTATACCCCTCAATAGCTGCTCCTTTTGTATGAAAGAGGTTCTGCGATAAAGTTTATATAATATCTGCAACTAAAAAATTAGCTTCTATTTTTGAATCAAATAATTTTTGAGCTTTTAATAATTCTTAATATTTCTATTTTCATGAAAATTCGTATAATTTTGCATCTTGTGTGTGATATCATCATTTTTTCAGTTTTCTAGAAGTGTGTTTTATAAGAAAAAAAGAAATAGGGTATTTGTTTAAGTTTTATCATAGCTTTTAATGGATAAAATCGTCGAAATTTATTTCCTGCATTGTGTAATCCTAGATATTTTATTACAATTCTATTTATTTGCTATTATTGGTGTTGTTATGATTAGATATATCATATTACTTATTCCACTTTTAGGTGAACGATGAATTTACTAAATCAATAATAACTATTTTATTAAGTTAGGTAGAAACCACTATGAAACGCACTTTTCAACCGTCCATACTAAAACGTAACCGTTCTCACGGTTTCCGTGCTCGTATGGCTACTAAAAATGGTCGTCAGGTTTTGGCTCGTCGTCGTGCTAAAGGCCGTGCTAGTCTAACCGTTTCTTCAAATAAATAACCCTAGCAAAGTGGTTATGTTTGCTTTTCCTAGGGAGTTAAAATTATTAATTCCCGGACATTTTGATTACGTCTTTCAGCAGCCACAACGGGCGAGTTCTTCAGAAATTACCATTCTTGGACGCCTCAATGAGCTGGGATACCCACGTATTGGTCTTACCATCGCAAAAAAAAATATTAAACGAGCGCATGAACGCAATCGTATTAAGCGATTAATGAGAGAATATTTTCGTTTACATCAACATGAATTGCCTTCAATGGATTTTGTAATAATATTAAGAAAAGGAATTGCTGATTTAAAAAATCAAGAAATCACTGAAATATTAAGCAAATTATGGCTTCGTCACTTCCGTTTGGCTCGCGACTCTTAATTTTAATAATAAGAGGTTATCAATTGATAATAAGGCCATTATTAGGGCCGCGTTGCCGTTTCAATCCTACCTGTTCCCAATATGGGATCGAAGCATTATATCAATTTGGATTCATAAAAGGTAGTTGGTTAATGATGAAACGCGTATTAAAATGCCATCCTTTACATAAGGGTGGCGATGATCCTGTTCCACCTAGACAAAATGATTACAATAGAGAATATTAACGATGGAGTCACAACGTAATCTTTTATTCATCGCTTTGCTATTTATTTCGTTTTTAATTTGGCAGACATGGAAAAGTGATAAAACACAACTTATAAAGACTGATGAAATTGTAAAACAAATGGATACACTAAGTCATGATGACCAAACTAACCTAGGTCATGAGCAAGCTCAATTTATCACAGTAAAAACTGATGTGCTTAAATTACGTATTAATACCCGTGGAGGGGATATTGATCAGGCTGAGTTATTACATTATCCTAAAAAATTACACTCATCTGATCCATTTCGTTTATTGGAAACTAGTAAAGATTTTATTTATCAAGCACAGAGCGGCTTGATTGGTCAGGATGGTCCCGATAATCCTGCCTACAATAACAGATTACGTCCTTTATACCTCTCAACTTCAACCAATTGCATGTTGCAGGATGGGCAAGATGAACTGCGTGTTCCTCTTACTTTTACGGGTAAAGATGGCTTAATCTATCAGAAAATCTATCTATTAAAACGTGGTAAATATAATATTTCTATTGAGTATAATATTGATAATAACAGTGGAAAACCATTGATGCTGGCTTTTTTTGGTCAATTAAAACAAACTACAGAGTTACCAAAAGAACGTGATACAGGAAGTAATAATTTCCCCTTACATACCTATCGTGGTAGTGCATACTCTTCCAAAGAAGTAAACTATAAAAAATATAGTTTCAGTGATATTACTGATAATAATTTATACGTTAATACTAAAGGTGGTTGGGTTGCAATGTTGCAGCAATATTTTGCTACTGCTTGGATCCCAAGCTATAATAACAAAAATACCTTCTATACAATCAATTTAAATAAAGACATTGCTATTATTGGCTATAAGAGTTCACCGATAATAGTAGCGGCTAATAGTAAAGAAAATTACACTTCAACTTTATGGGTAGGGCCTGAAATACAATCAGAAATGGCAGCAGTTGCACCACATTTAGATTTAACTGTTGATTATGGTTGGCTATGGTTTATTTCTCAACCATTATTTAAATTATTAAAATTTATTCATGGTTTTATCGGTAACTGGGGATTTTCTATTATTGTTATTACTTTTATTGTACGTGGTATTATGTATCCTTTAACTAAAGCACAATATACTTCAATGGCAAAAATGCGTTTGTTGCAGCCAAAACTTGCGGCGATGAAAGAACGTATTGGTGATGATAAGCAACGTATGAGTCAAGAAATGATGGCTCTCTATAAAGCAGAAAAAGTTAATCCGTTAGGTGGTTGTTTACCTTTATTAATTCAGATGCCTATTTTTCTTGCTTTATATTATATGTTAATAGGCTCTGTTGAGCTACGTCATGTTCCATTTATTGGTTGGATCCAAGATTTATCAGCCCAGGATCCATATTACATTCTACCATTGTTAATGGGTTTAACGATGTATATTATTCAAAAAATTTCACCAACAACAGTAACTGATCCTATGCAACAGAAAATTATGACCTATATGCCAGTTATTTTTACAGTATTTTTCTTGTGGTTTCCTTCTGGTTTAGTTTTATACTATATAATTAGTAACCTGGTAACGATCATCCAACAACAAATTATTTATCGTGGCTTAGAAAAGCGCGGCCTACATAATCGCGACAAAAGATAAGTTTTAGCATTTTCTTATTTGCAATTAAAAAAATAACAAAATAAAATAGATTAAGGTGGTTATATTAAACACCACCTAAAGCATATTTAATTATAAGAATTGAAAGTAAAATGAGCATATATACTAATGATACAATCATTGCGCAGGCAACCCCTCCTGGACATGGTGGTATTGGTATTTTGCGAATATCAGGACCCAAAGTTACTGAAATTGCCCGCATTGTTTTAGGTAAATTACCTCAACCACGTTATGCGGATTACTTGTCTTTCTATGACAACACTGGTAAAGTATTAGATCAGGGGATTGCGCTATATTTTCCTGGGCCCAACTCATTTACAGGTGAAGATGTTCTTGAATTACAAGGACATGGTGGGCCTGTCATCATTGATTTATTACTTAATCAGATTTTAGTTATCGATGAGATCCGGATTGCTAATCCTGGTGAATTTTCTGAGCGCGCTTTTCTTAATAATAAAATAGATTTAGCTCAAGCAGAAGCTATTAGTGATCTAATCAATGCGAGTACTGAGCAGGCTGCTCGTTCAGCGGTAAATTCATTACAAGGTGTTTTCTCACAACAGATCTATAAAATTATGGAAGTGCTTACTAACTTACGTATTCAGGTTGAAGCTGCAATTGATTTTATAGATGAAGAAATTAATTTTTTATTTGATAGTAAGATAGAAACAAAATTGAATGAGGTGATAGCTCATTTAGACAGTGTACGTTCAGAATCTTATCAAGGCAGTTTATTACGAGAAGGCATGAAAGTTGTGATTGCAGGACAACCGAATGCAGGTAAATCTAGCTTATTAAACGCACTATCTGGCTATGAAACAGCGATTGTAACAGATATTCCCGGCACTACCAGAGATATATTACATGAACATATTCATATTGATGGTATGCCTTTACATATTATTGATACGGCTGGTTTACGTGAAGCAACAGATGAAGTTGAAAAAATAGGTATTGAGCGAGCCTGGCGAGAAATAGAACAAGCGGATCATATATTATTTATGGTGGATAGCACCACTACAGAGGCAACTGAACCTGAGAAAATTTGGCCTGAACTTATAGCGCGATTGCCGAAATCTTTACCTATTACGCTAATTAGAAATAAAATTGATATTACTGATGAACCAATAGAACTAATAAAAGTTAGTAATTACTCACTTATTCGCCTTTCAGTTTATCAAAAAGAAGGTATTGATTTATTACGTCAACATTTAAAAGAAACTATTAGGTTCAATTATCATGTTGAAGGCGCGTTCTTAGCCAGACGACGTCATATTCAAGCGCTTAATATAGCAGCGAAGCATTTACAGAAAGGTTATCAACAGTTAGTGTTTTCTTATTCAGGTGAATTATTAGCAGAAGAGCTTCGTTTGACGCAACAGGCATTAAGTGAAATTACCGGGGAATTTAGTTCAGACGATTTATTAGATCGCATTTTTTCCAGCTTCTGTATTGGGAAATAACATTTAAAAATAATCACTCCATATAAATAAGCAATTTTATCTCAGGCAATAACCGCTTAAATTTAAACGATAGGTTAATATTGTTTCGGCCTAAAGATTAAGGAGTTGATACTTGTTTGATCCAGGACTATTATATAAACTTTCATCGCACAACCCTTTTTATGATAAAAACTCATAGCAATAAATATAGTTAAAGAAACTATCATGATGATAAGCTTTCATCATAAATAAATTACAATATATAAAATTAGTGCTTTTCAGTCCAGCAAAGAGCCTGCGTCAACTTTAGTTAAGCATTATAGAATACTCAAAACTATTCCGTTACTAAATGGTAAAAAGAAGAAGATATTAATGATCGCAGTCATATTTCCTATCTTTTCGGATGACCTAATCGTCTGATCAAGAAAGCCGTAGTCGTTTTCTTGTGAAAATATTTTTTCTTTTAATGAACTGCTGGCAGTTAAGTTGCACTTAAGTTTCTAAAATTTATCGTATCTCGATACGATCTGGATATCGCTTTTTATATAGTCAATAGAAATTTTTCCATAAAATGAAGCAGAAAAGAATCTCTGAAACTGATAGGTAAAGCGTTTAAAAAAACTATAAACCTGCACACCTGCAGTTAGTGTGAAATATCTTCCATAAATGCAAATGAAACTTCACGACATTATCTTTTCTTAGACATGGATCAACTTACCCCCTCGATAGATTTTCTTCGTCTATACAAGAACAAGACTACGATCAACTCCTAACGCTTCTTATGTGATCTTAACTAAGTATCTCTCATAAGTATCCATCAAGTATTTACAAACTGCCTTTTACTCTAAAAACGTTCATGATTAAGAAATTGAATTCTTCTTTAAATTAAGAGCAAAAACTATATTTTTTTCTAAAAGAAAATAGAATTTTTTTACTTAGTCCTATTCTAAGTTGGAATTTCATTGCAGTATGTATTTTTTGACCTTATTCACTAACTTTAGAAGTATCAAATCCTAGGGATTTGATTTAATAATCATTATTTTTATTGTATGGATTCTTTCCGACAACAAATCCGTTGCTTGTTTGTCAAGTTTAACGTTGACAAGAAATAGCCTGTCGCTACATAAAATGCAATTCTATGAATCTATGCGTAGAGTAATCCTTTTATCGGAACAGCGAACTCCTATATTTTCGGTTTTTTCAAGATCTCACCTTCAGCGCCTTATACAGCTTCGGTAATAGTATGCTTTGTTTACGATTCATCAATAAATCATAACAATGCATCATTTTAAAATGTCTCGCCAAAATATAGATAAATATAGCACCCAATCATCTCTTCCTACATTAGGATCTCCGCTAATACTCCTTAGTTAAGTGGTTATAATAGTGATATATAACCATTTCCTTTTGGTAATGTCGCAGTTTTAACCTGAGCACCAGAATTAAAATAGCACTCCGAATTATTTTACAGCATGGTGTACCACCCTTTCATATTTTTATCGAAGTGAACTTTTTCAGTAACCGTCCGTACTGTAGCTTCAGATAACCCTGCCACTACTTCCTAGTACGGATATATCACAGAGCAAAGAAAGAGCTCTTGACTTTATCAGATTATAGCTGTGGATGCAAGTAACCGAATAACCCATCATCTTGGTAGATTTTTCGAACGCTCTTTTTTTGAAGAACATACTCAGTCTATACAACATCTTTAATATCTAAACTGCTACAGAGTGATGAGAGATGAACCTGCAGATTTTAATTAATTTGTTTATCATAAACGTAAAAGGCATAGAAGATACCAATTTTGATACCCTATTTACGTCCCAAGTATAACATAAGTGCAGATAGGGTATAAAATAGAACATTGAGTATCAAAAGTTAGTTATTTTTAAAAAATCCAAAGAAGATGGATATAGTAAATATAATGTGTTGCAAGTTACAGTCGAGCAGAATATAAAATCTGCACTGCCTAACTACTACTTGCTACTTTTAACGCTGCATGAACTCTAGGCTTTTGACTTACAGCTTTAACAAAAATGGCTGTTAGGAACATTCAGAATAGATAGAACAATAGCACGCCGAATGGATCTCCATTGAACAGACAACTCGCAAATAAGCATTCGCATAATAGATCGACAGATCCATAAGTTTATACTTTTTATCATTTTTCAAGAAACTTTTTCCAGCAAGCCATCATTAACAGTGAAAAGCAGTTTAGCTTGGCTAGTGGGGGGTAGGAATATATATCTAGGTAAATTATTCTCTGGGATTTATCTTTAGCAGAGAAATAAAAATCATCATCCTATCCACATTCGTTAAGTCTATCGATCTAGTTATCTTTATATTACTTCCAATGTAGAAGAGGAGACGGAGATTATTCCTAATTCTCTATAAGTAATCAATTCACCAGCAAGCATATTATCAGTTATTACCCCCTTAATAAAAGTGTATCTAACAGCTTTGAGCCTAGGTGTTTACTCAAACCACGAAATTCGTAACGAGAAGCGGATAATGCTTATATTGAAAGAAATTAAAGACCGGAGTTGAACATATTATTGTACGGTCTCTTTTTGATGTCATAAAAAATTCAGTCGATCCTGTTATTATTAATTTTTAAAGCGAGATAATGAACCGCTTCAGTTTTGATAACCTACCAAGTTAATATATAAAGTCGTATATTGTCTTCCTATTTATTACATTTACGATTTTTATAAGTTAGTTGGTAAAGATCGTTAATGGTAGAAAAATTCTCTATACTGTAAGAAAAACTTTTACTATAGAGCTTGTCATGAAAAAACAAATAGTCATGCAAATCAAAGAATTTTTTTTCTTACTTCCTAGAAGATAAAGCTGTATTCATTGGTTGACTCGGTAATAATTTATTAGATGACCTCAGTTCATATATTGAAGAAACTCACTCCATTTCATACTATCCATATTCTCACAGTGAACATATTATCCATTGGAAATATTCATTAGGGTTACAGTGATATCATTGCAAAATCCACGAATTTCAGGAAAATGTTAACAACCTTATTGAAAGTCTTCTAGAAAAACTAGATCAGAAAGATAAATGATTTAGTTATCTGTGATGTATATTGAAATCTTGACTTTATTGGAATCAGAAAAATAAAACAGTCATTGATTTAAAATAGCGTTTAGATTAACATCATTGCTTTCTTACTTCATCGGGGGATGACTAACATAAATCCATTAAGTAGTACTGTTGACGTCGAAAAATATTTTTCTATGAATTCATTAAAAGAATACGTTTTATTCCACATAGGAAAGCTAGAAAAGGGGAAAGAATAAGAGATAAAAGAAGGGAACGAATCGCACAGTCTTAATTGGCAGAGATCAACAGTGGGGTCCATTGTAACCGATGAGATTTTGAAGAGTTTAATGTAGAGTGTATTAGAGCCGTTTTCTTGAGATAATTATTGGTAAAGAGTCCATTATTTATTCGGATGGATCTAAATAGTACAAAATCTTTTCCAGTAAACATGAAATTAATCACCATCGCTTAAATAAGCTTTAATAATTAGAGAATTATTGGTAAGTAATTTTATATTCAAAATATGAGCAGTTATATCAGCCCCATTAAAAAGATAGCTAAATAGATTTTGTGTATAGTGTTTTTTATTTACCGAATTATCTAGTCTGGAGAAGATTATATAAAACTACAACAATTGAAATACAGATATGGCTATAAATTATTCTAAGAGAAAGGTAATAATCTTTGCTAAGATAGCCATGTTTTCGAAAAGCAAAAAGACGGTTTGTAAATTTTTTACTATTATTTATAAATACCGATTGAATAGCTACACTTGATTAAGATTACGTAAGAAGCGTCGAACATTAACTGTGTTCTTGATGTTATCAAGGATAACAAAACCTCATCGAGTACAAGTGACACGATTTAGATTATCCTTATAAAATATAACATCGTAAAATTTTGTTTAGAATTTTCGGAATATATTTTACATCTACGTAAAGTAATTAGGCTTATGCCTTTTAAACGCTTTATGTTTTAGTCAGAGGTTTTCCCTATCTCATTTCATGTAAAAATTCCCCTTCTCTTTATGCCTGCATAAAAAGAGATCCAGATTAGATCAAGTACTACGAGGTTCAGAAGCTCTCATACGACTGCCAGGAAAACATCAAGAGAAAAAGAAATATTTTATAGAAAATAACTATAGCTTCCTGATAAGCGGCTAACGTCGTCGGCAAACAATCGGAAAATATGAATTTTATCATAAAGATAATCTTATTTTTGCTCTTTAGGAACGGTAAATTCGAAGATGTTATAACGTTAGATAAAATAGATGCAAACTCTTTCTTACCTGAAGAGCAGCTCTGATTTTAGATATTGTAGTTCCCTGATGATGGATCCTTATCGTCATAATATTTTGCCTCAACCCAAGATTCCTTAATAGGAATCTTGCCATGAATAAAGGTATGGGAAGGAAGCTCCTATAATTATTTAGATGTATATATCTAATTTTAGATATTTAGCTGGTATATTTCTACTTTCCTAGCATCTATTTATTTTTTAACTTTTCTATTTTAATTACTAATCTACCTCATTAAATTATGCTCATTCCTAGTTTATATGTTCAGAGAAGATGGAATATCTTATTGATCAATTCCATGGATAATTTTAACAACAGATAGATGATGTGTCATAAAAAATCTACCTATAAGTATCCGTAAAATCAGATATTAACCTGATCCATTACATAAACTTATCCGTGATAGTGGCAGATAGTTGATAGGCACCATTATTAAAGCGGAGATCGAAGCCATTCTGCGATAAACATGCTCAACGCCGCCTTGTTGATTGGCATTCATGACGTCTTTCATAACAATTATTTGTTTAGCAAACCAAACAAAATAAGGTATTAGTAATATTAAGATTAAAGCATCTAATGTCAATGGATCGCAACGGCAATAGAATATCCTTTAATATCTTCTGTTATTATCGCCTTATCTAAACGTGCAAAACGGCGAAGAATTGCTACTATAGCCTATATATGCAGGGCATTATCTACTGGTGATTTTCAGGAAACTCTATGAATTATAGGTAAAAATCGCATGATCTTTTCTACCAGCATCATCAATAGACTAAAAATGGGAACACCTTAAAAAACCACAGAAATTATATCTACGTAATTTAAGTGAACACCTACGTTTATTTTTTGGCTAAAGACATATGTGTCGTCTGCCAAAGCATGCTGATCTCCTTTACCTACTGATCATTATCGAGGGCACTGAGTATGGACGTAATGAGCTTATTGCAGTCGAAAATGGTTATTAAGAATTAGAAGCGAACTGAGCCGAGCTTTTGGATAATCGCTACTACGTGACTTAATTATATCTCCCGGAGTTGTGCTACAGAAGACTCTGCCTTTAATTTTTAGAATGGAATGGCAAAATATCTCGGATACGCAGCATAAATACTGTTGTGTATGCGAAATAATTAATGCACTAACTTCACTCTACAAAAGCATTTAACTAAAAATTAAGGTAAGCTTGCCGGATGTTTAGCTAACACAGATCTGTGATGCCGTTAATAAATCCTAATGTTTTATTAGTAAAGTTTTAGCGAAGTACTATACTGAATAGATATAAAAAAGCTAGAAAAAATCGAAAAAAGCTGCCTGGCATTCTACGATTTCCCGTTAATACATTGGACGTCAATAAAAATGAGGAATTTAATTAAATCGGATTTTGTGCTAGTAATGTTATGAAGCTAACTAGCGAAGCGCTATAGTTTAAAAAAACAACCCTTTCAATGGTATATAAGTTTCTCCCGGCTGCTTAAATAATTGGAGCTAACTAAGGAGATTTAAGCTGCTGACTCTACTGTTAACAACGTTCAATTTCAAGGATAAAGAATAAATTCATAAAACATTAGAATGTAATATAATCATCATACACCAAATTTTCTAAACTCCACAAATTACACTAAGGGCTTTAAAAGCTTAAAATTTTATAAAAAATTTATGGTTTTTTATTTTAAAATAATTATCTTTATAACTATAATTATGGTGAATTATTTTTTCATATCCTTTTTGTTATCTTCGGCAAAATTCTAAGAACAAAATTCTATCTCATATAAACTCACTTACACGAAATTAATAGTTAATAGTTAACAATATCATCCAATACTGCTAATATGATACGTATTAGATATAGTTATTATTTAACGAGTAATAATGATTAAAGAAAATGAGTTTGAAGCTACTAAATTAGTAACAAAAGTTCTTCATCTTTCTGATGAAAAATTAAGGTATTCAGATTATTTATTCAACATAGCTTATGGAGTAGATAAAAATTTCCTATTTGGAACAGGAGTTTCTATCACCTCGATATTAATGCATAACAAAGATATGAATTTTCATTTTCATGTTTTTACTGATTTCTTTGATAATGAACAAAAAAGATTATTTTCACAGTTAGCAAATCTAACTAACGCTAAAATAACTATATATCTTATTAAAGATGAAAACTTAAAAAAGTTACCAACTAATTATTGTTGGTCTTATGCTATATATTTTAGATTAATAATAGCAGACTATTTGAATAGTAAAATAAAAAATATTTTATATTTAGATTCAGATATATTTTGTAAAGGAACTATATATGATTTAAAAAAATTAAATTTTGAGAATGACATAATTATATATGCTATTCATGACAGAGAAGCTAAAAATAAATCTAAACTAAACATAAATACTAATAAGTATTTTAATTCAGGATTCCTATATATTGATCTAATCAAATACAAAAAAAATAATATCACAACAAAAGTTTTTAACAAATTAAATAAAAAGAACAAATTTATTTACCCAGATCAAGATGCGTTAAATATATGTTTAAATAAAAAAGTACATTTAATAGATATAAAATATAATACTTTTTTTTCTATTGATGCTTTACTAAAAGTAAAATCAAGAAATAAATATTCAATTCCTTACAACTCAGTATTGATTCATTTTGTTGGTTTATCTAAGCCTTGGCATGATTGGACTTCGGATTATATAGAAAATGAAACCTTTAGATTAGCTAAATTGAACTCACCATGGGTTAATCATAAGTTAGTTATGCCAAAAACATATAAAGAAATTTTAAAAAAAAGTAGGCATTTAAAATATCAAAATAAATATCTTGAAAGTTATTTATTTTATATTAAATATCTTTTAAGTAAATTAAACCAAAAATGCATGAAAACTTAGATATCATAATTCGAATCATTATCAAAAGATAATTGTAATAGATTAATGATCTTTTTCTAAATTGATAGATTTATGTCATATAATATAAGAAGATATAAATATATAATATCAATATTGCTTTTTATTTATTATTTATTCTATATTTTTAGAAAATTTATTAAATATATTTATATATATTATTCTATCTTTAATGATATTTAACTTATCAATATTTTATAAATTAAAAATTAATATTTTAACATAATTTAAGTTTATTTATAAAAATCCTTTAGAAGATTTATTGTTGATGAACTTATAAAAATTAAATTTACTTCAAAATTAAAAAAAAAGAAATATTAAGTATATGCTTTAATTTCATTTAATTTTTTATTAATTGTTTAACATTTAAATAATTAATTTAGTATTATCAATAATATATAAATATTATTAAAATAATATCCACTTTTAATTATTAAATTACTGATAATTTAATTTTTCTAATCCATGCATTCTTTTCTAACTGATACCGTAAATTTAAAATAAAGATATATTTATATATATTTAGCAATAATAATTTTTATTAAAATTAATTATTACAGCGTGGTTTTTAGTTATCTTATTTCTTTATAAGTTCACTATTGTTTTTATAAAAACCTCATAAATAATTTTATTAGATTAATATCTAATAGATATTTTTTTCAAAATACTTTTTAATATTAGATATTTTAATTTTAAAAATAACTTATATAAGTTTTATTACATATTTAGTAAAAGTATACAATAAGCTGATTTTAATTTAATTAAAATTAATCATATCAATCACAATTAATATGGGGATAAAATATATGATAAAGTTTATAATAAGGAATAAATCTATCATCCTAATTGGTTTTTAAAAAATTAATCTACACGCACAATGTGATATTGCTAATTCAGTTTTCACGATATATATTTCTTTTAATATTTAAATAAAAGTAATTAATAAATTTTTTATGTAAAAAACTAAATTATATTATTTATAATTTATATTTCTATATCAAATAACTAATAAACGACATTTTTCAATGCCATTATTAGTTTTTTCTTTTTCGGTTGCTATACCTAAACTTAGAACCTCTTGAAATAAAAAATCGAATAAGTTACCTCATATCATGATTGATATCTTTCAGTTTGTGTCTTTTTATTAAATTTAAGTTATACTTATTTCTGACGATAAGATTTTTGAAATACTGATGATATCCTACTGATTAATTTCATGAATAATTTCAACAACAGAGAGATGATATTCCATGAGTAGTCTAGCCTACAGATATCTGCAAAATTAGATATTACCTGTGGCTTTCCCCTAGATATGAACTCATGTGTAATGGAGTACTAAACAGGTAATAGGCTCTTGTTGTTGAAGGGGAAGCTCAAGCCATGATAATGCTTCCCGCCTTTTTGACTGGCATTATGCACAACTTTAACCGTAACGATTATTTATCAGCGCGAATCATATAGATGGGGGATTACTAATGTTGAAATTACAGTACCTAATGTCAAGAATCGTAGCAGTAACAGAATATGCTTCTAAAGCTCGTTGCTATCGCTTTATCTAAAGCGTAATAAAGAATCTAAGAGTTGCGACCATGGCTATGTTCCCCTATGAGGAAGGAGGCATATTCATTGGTGATTTTCATAAAGCTCTTAGATCACTTCTCGCTGAAAAGAACATGATTTCTATATAGTATCATCAGTAAGTAAACTAAGACAGCAATGACTTGAAGAACATTGGCAATGGTAAGTTGCCTGATTTAAGCGATATGCGCTACGTTTATTTCTTTTTCGATAGTATATACCGTCCTGTCAGGCAACCTGATCGCCTTTACCTGGTGTTCATTATCGGCTTCACTGACCATAGATGTAAGAAAACAATTCTCATTGAAGATGTTTATCAATAGTTAGAAGGAACTTAGTCTAATCTATCAATTACCTACTATCACGGGACTTAACCGTATCTTCTAAACTTTTTAAGGAGAGACTAAGGCACCATTATTTTTTAGAATTCAATAGTAAAAATGTTCTATGAACATAGCTTTAATACTATTGGGTACACAAAATAGATAGTATTACTAGCTTCACTCTCTAAAGGAATATTAACGAAAGTTAAAATGAGCTATGGGAAGAGTATGGCTGCCCAGATAGTCGTAATCCCAGTAATAAAGCTTTTGATGCTTGATTAGTAATCTTTTCAGCAAAGTATCCTGCAGTGATGAAAAAACTCGGGAAAGATCGAGAAGAGCTGCTAGCATTCTAGAATTTCTCATCAGTGCACTTGGGCGTCAATAAGAATAACGAATTCGAATTATAAATTAGCTTTTGCGTGACAATATGAGACTATGAAGCTAACGTGCTAAACGCACCTATACTGTAATTCGAGAAAAACAACTCTTTTAATGAAATTTAAGAGATTCTACAGTTTTCTCAAAAATCTGGACCGACTAATAGGATTAGCCTGTTTAACCCTGTAAACTCTATCTAATTTAAAGATGAAGAACAAATTTTTAATCATCCAGAGCGGATGTCGTAGCTGATCAGCTTACAGCAGATTTACTAATAGTTCCTAAATTTAGTCTCAATATCCTTGACTCATTTTCAACATCCCAGATATTAAATCTTCTTTTTGCTAATAATGGTATTAAATATACTGGCACTTTCCCTAATCATTCAACGATAACACAGATTGCTAGTATTTTATATCAACAAAATAACCTCAGTGATTTTTTTGATATTCAATTCATAATTTTCTTGGCTATGTTAGTAAAGGTTGTTAATAGAAATCTATCATGCTACTGTATGAGAGATTTTTGCTACAAATATAAGTTAGCATGAAAAGAAAATAGTCATGCAAATAAAGAGATTCTTTCTTCACTCCTTAACCAACATAAAGCTGTATCTCATTAGTTGGCTCGAGAACTATCTTCTCTTATATAATGTTAATTCATATATTGAATTAACTTATTTTATTTTATCCTACTAAGATATTATCACAGTGAATATCTTATCCGCTGGTGATATTCATTAGAGTTACATCGATCTGCGATATATGTTGAATAAATTAATTTTATGAAACTCAGCAAAACAAACAGGTATTGATTTGAAAATAGCATTTAGATGACGTCACCGCTTTTTACTTCATCGGCCATAGCTAACTTAAATGCACTAAGTATATTTTAAATCGATAAAACATTTTTCTCTGAATCCTTTAAAGAGAAGTGATATATTCCATATAGGAAAAGTAGAAAACGCGGAGGGAGAAAATAAAAGAAAAGAATGAATCGTGGTTTTAATTTCCAGAAATCAAAATGGTCATATGAGCGATAAGATTCTTAAAGAGTTTAATGAAAAGTGTGTTAGTTGTTTTCTTGAACTAATTATTGATAAAGAGTCCATCTTTTGCTTGAATGGAGCTAAATAGTACGAAATGCTTGCTAAGAAGCATGAAATTAATTACTATCGCTTAATAAGCTGGATAATCAGAAGAATTATTGATAGGAATTCCATATTTAAAATGTAAACAGTTATTTTAACTGATTAAAAAATAACTGGATTACCATCATGAGTAATGGTAAATGTAGTTATAAATTTATCTGCAAGAAAAACAACAACCTATTGTAAAATAGTAATTTTTTTAAAAATTGCGATTCTTATCTTTTGTCAAGCGATTTTCACAGTATAAAAGTTAATATGTCTGAGTTTCATCAGTATAAACATCACAAGGGCTACGTAAATCATAAGTATCATTCGTATAAGTGTATAATCTTTAAAAATTCTAAACATTTTTTGTTTCTTAACTAATTCTATACGTTTCATTAGAGTAATGAAAGTATTTATTGTGTTAATTTCCAACTACCCTACTTCCTCTCTTTTTCGGTTGTGTTATTTGAAACAATATAATTATGAATACCGATAGTAACAGTATAATCGTTATTACCTGCTAAGTTTGTATTTTTTATTAATGTTTTTATTGATTCCATAAATGGTTACCATCTTTTGCATTTCAGTCATACTGAACTCTTCCATTTTTGTTTACCGGAAAACAATATATTTTCCAAGATAGGCGATCATCAACATCATCCTGTGTTGCTCTTTAGCAATGGTAAATTAAGAGATATCATAATGCTTAACTAAAGTAGATTCAGACTATTTATGGTCGGAATAGAATCCGTGCTTTTATGTGTTGGAGTTGCATGATGATGAAACTTTATTATCATGACATTTTACTTCAAACTATATCTCTCATTATCTACTTTAGATAATGATAAAAGGGGTGCGCGCCGAAGATCTATATAATGATCCAAAAATAAATAATAATCATTAACATATAATTAATATTATTAATTCAATTACATAATATTAATTCATTAAAAAATTAAAAAATAATAAAATATAATCAAATAACAACAAAAATATTAATGCATCTGGAAATCTAAAATATTTTACGTTTAAATTAAGTAATGAGTTACTTAGCAACATTAACTCTAACTATAAACGATAGAATCTTAAAAACTTTTTAAACATAATTTTCTAATTAAGACTATATTTATTTAACAACTAAATTCTTTTATTAATTAATTTAAATAAAAGCCTTCACTCTGGCTAAATGGAATGGTAATTATATTAACCTTTATGCTAGACATGATAAAAAGATTAATGTATATTTCTATATACATAGAAATATACATTATTTATCTTAATTGTTTTTTAATTTAATAAATTTGATTTCATTTAGCGATATTATCGTGATATTGAGTATTTTCCCTATAATATAGGAGCATAATTCTAACTTACATTACTTTAGCATTATTATTTTTTATGCTTGGAATATTGAATCGCTGCTTAAAGCGATCAACACGTCCGCCATAAGCTAC
The DNA here is from genome assembly GCA_052174455.1 of Arsenophonus sp. NC-PE1-MAG3. Classification (GTDB taxonomy): domain Bacteria; phylum Pseudomonadota; class Gammaproteobacteria; order Enterobacterales; family Enterobacteriaceae; genus Arsenophonus. The sequence continues at coordinate 101,133 of JBQMRP010000075.1, forward strand.
ATCACGCTGCTTACCTGTATAGAATGGATGACATTTACTACAAACATCCAAATTCAAATCACGATTAACAGTTGATTTAATTTTCATTACATTACCGCAAGAACAAGTCGCAGTAATTTCTTCATATTTAGGGTGAATTTCTTTTTTCATAGAAAACCTCTACTTAGACCACATCACTATGCAACTCTAGGACTAGATACTATACATTAAATCGATTAATAATCGTGGTTAGATAAACACCTTGTTATCCACGATTAGCATAACAAATCATACAGAAAATCTGTTTATATCGCAATAAAATCCATTCAAATAATGTGATATTCTATTTTTATGTATTAAAAATAATCTGTATTCCAATTATTGGAAACACTTAATAATGACTATTATTCAAGTGGCTCTTCCTGTTCCACTGATGCGCGTTTTTGAATACCAATCTAATCTTCCTTTACCAATCAAAGGTTGCCGGGTATTACTTCCTTTTAGAAAACATACTACTTTAGGTATTATATTATCACATAATCAAAATAGTAATCTCAGTAGTGAACAATTAAAAAACATTGAACAAGTCTTAGATCAAGAATCGCTATTTTCGGATAATTTATGGTCATTACTTCTTTGGGGAGCTAAGTATTATCATCATCCGATTGGTGAAGTACTATTTCATGCACTACCAGTTTTACTACGACAAGGTAAAGCAGCAACATTTACTCCAGTATGGCAATGGCAAATCACTCAGGAAGGTAAAAGTTTTGCCCTAAATCAGCTTAAAGGAGCACCAAAACAGCAACAAGCACTAGCATTACTACAGCAACAACCCCTTTATCGTCATCAAATAAAAGAATATGAATTAAGTGAAAGTGCGCTACAAGCATTAAAAAAGAAAACATTGGCTCAATTATTACCTATCCAACCAAAAATAGAAATCTGGCATTCTAATTTTCACCTCTGTGCTGAAAAACCAAAACTTAACCTAGAACAATCAATAGCGGTAGAAATAATAAATTCTAAACTAACTTTTATGGCTTGGTTGTTAGTAGGGATTACAAGTTCTGGTAAAACAGAAGTCTATCTTAGTGTAATTGAAAAGGTTTTAGCGAAAGGTAAACAAGTATTAGTTCTTGTACCTGAAATCAGTCTTACTCTTCAAACTACCCAACGATTTAGTGAGCGATTTAATGCACCTGTTGATGTGCTACATTCTGCATTAAATAATGGCAAACGACTAGCGGTCTGGTTACGTGCACAAAAAGGATGCAGTGCTATTGTAATTGGTACACGATCCGCATTATTTACGGCCTTTGCTAATCTTGGCTTAATCATCATTGATGAAGAACACGACAATTCTTATAAACAACAAGACGGATGGCGTTATCATGCCCGTGATTTGGCTGTTTTTCGCGCCAAAAAAGAGAACATTCCAATTATTATGGGTACAGCAACACCTTCGTTAGAAAGTCTCTATAATGTTGAGAAAGGAAAATATCACCGTCTAGATCTAACCAAACGAGCAGGAAATGCCAAACTGGCAAGTCAACATTTAGTTGATTTAAAAGGCCAGCCATTAAAATATGGTATGTCAAAACCATTAATTAATCGTATTGAAGATCATCTATCAGAAAATAATCAAGTGATACTATTTTTAAATCGTCGTGGCTACTCACCAACATTAATTTGTCATGATTGTGGCTGGATTGCCGAATGTTCACGTTGTGATCATTATTACACACTACATCATCACCAAAGTCAGCTATGTTGCCATCACTGTAATAGTCAGCTACCAATTCCAATACAATGCTCATACTGTGGCTCAACGAATCTGCTCCCTATTGGTTTAGGAACTGAACAGTTAGAAGAAGTGATTAACCAGATTTTTCCTAATATACCGATTACCCGCATTGATAAAGATTCCACTCGGAGGAAAGACGCATTAGAAAAACAGTTAGCACCTGTCTATACAGGTGGTGCTCGGATTTTGATCGGTACCCAAATGCTAGCTAAAGGACACCATTTTCCTAATGTTACTTTAGTTGCCTTGCTGAATGTAGATGGTGCACTTTTTTCCAGTGATTATCGGGCAACAGAAAGATTTGCTCAACTTTATATCCAAGTATCTGGGCGGGCCGGACGGGCCGATAAACATGGCGAAGTGATCCTACAAACATATTACCCTGAACATCCATTATTATGGACTTTATTAAAAAAAGGATATAATGCATTTGCGATAGAAACATTAGCGGAACGAGGCGATGCTTTTTTACCACCACATAGTAGTCATATTATGATTCGTTCAGAAGATTATCATAACCAATTTGCACTTGATTTTTTAAACAAGCTCCGCCAATGTATAGAGCAAGATAACATGCGAGATTCACAACTTTTATTAATAGGTCCTTTACCGGCAATCCGGGCTAAGCTGGCAGGTCGATTTCGTTGGCAATTACTACTCCAGCATCCTTCACGCGTCTATTTACAACAATTTCTTTCGCATATTTTACCTAAAATTACAACATACTCTGAAAGTCGAAAAGTAAAATGGAGTATTGATGTTGATCCAAGTGAAAATTAGAATCGCTGCTATTAATCATCTATTTACAACTATTGAAGTAAATAAAATTAGTTTTTATGAAGAAATTCTACAATAAATCTAATTAAAGGAATAAATAAATTTATTTACAAATTTACTAAAAAAGTATTTAAAATAAGTGCTATATCTAGGATATGGGATAGCATGGTTTTAAATAATTCAGGTTTAATTTTAAATCAATCTTTTATAGACTGTAATAGAATTTTATTACCTATATTAATAAGTAAAGTAATTTTGATTATACAGTAAAACATATTAATGTTAAGTAATCTTAAGATCTTAACTAGATTAAAATGATGACTGTGCAGCTCATCTAAGTTATGCTAGTTTCTGATGTATGTAGTTTTAAAAGATAGAGGTGTATTTTGTTAATTAATTTCATGGATTATGTCAAAAACAGAGAGATAATATGCTATAAAATCTACCCTATATAGATATCCTCAAAAATCAGATATTACTTTTCATTCTTTGCATAAACTAATTCGTAATGGTACCGGAAGTAGCTAATAGCGCCACTGTTGAGACGGAACTTGAAGACATCCTGCGATAAAATTCTAAAACACCACCTATCGATGGGCAGAAAAACAGTAGTCCGTTGACGGTTATTTACTATAGAAAACTATATAAATAGGTATTACCTATATTGAGATTAAGGTGCTTAAGGCTAGAGATTTTTCAACGGTAACGGAATATTTTTAACAACTCGTTGATCTGCCTTAGCTGAAGCGTGCAAAATTAGAAAAAGTTGCTACTATAGCTTTGTACCTGAGAAGCATATCTAGCAATAATTTTCATCAAGCTCTGTCACGCTTCTCGATAAAAGCACACAGTCTCTATGTCCAGAACTAATCAGAAGACTGAAACAATAATGACTTGAAGACCATAGGCGATGGTAGTAGCTGCGTGATTTAAGAGATATGCACTACTTTATTTTTATACTGATAACATACACCGTCCTGTCATTGACGTTGATCGCCTTTACCTGCTGCTCATTAGCCAGTGGCGCACTGTGCATGGACATAAAGGGGAAATCCTTGCGCTCTAAGCAGATTATTGAAAGTCAGAAGCAAACTGGCATAACTTTTAATGACTGGTAAGGTATTATTTAACCGTATTCTATGCTTGCTACGGAGATGGTGCTCTTGGTTTTTGCAATTCAATTGTAAAGATATTTTCAGACATGCAGTACAAGTGCTATTAAATGCACAAATAACTAATATACTAACTTCACCCTTAAAGGAATGCACCGAAAGTTAAAGTGAAGCTGCAAAAGCTATACTACCAGAGAATGCAATGCCGCTAAATAAAGCCCTTGATGTTTTTATTGGTAAAGTTTTCAGCCTATCCTGCGGCGATGAAGAAGGTAAAGAAAGAGCGAGAAGAGTTTCTGGCATTCTATGATTTTCCATCAGCCCAGCACTAAGTATCATAACAACACTGAATTTAATTGAATCGGATTTTGCGATACTAAAGATATGAAACTGATTTGCGAAGCGCTGCGCGGTTCAAGAAAAACAAATATTTCAATGGTATTGAAATGTTTCCGTCTATTCAAAAAAGCTTAAATCAGTTAAAGAGACTTAATCTTAACCCATAATCCTAAACAATATCAATTTAAAGGTGAAAAGTAGATTTACGAAATATTCAAGATGGTAACTAGCCTAATCACAAGTTCATAATATCTGATTTTCTAATAATTGATATTATTAGAAATACTCTAAATAGAGTATGTAAATTAATTACTAGCTAATTTAAAAAATTTTTAATGAAATCGCCGTGTTTTACGACCAATCCTTTTAACCACTTGTAAAATACTGCTACCTAATTTATTATTAAAATCATTTGCAATATGAAAAACTAGGGCCTAGATAAAAATCTTAGCGAAGATTTTTTATATTAATTATAAATACAAGCACCTTTACAAGGTAAAGGTAAAGCATATTCCTGTATCATATGAAAATCCTTTTATCTTGATATCGCTAAAGTTTTTTCAATAGATGAAAGTAAATTAGCATAATAAGGTGTATAGTGTTTAAACTTTTCTTTTCTAATAAAGGAAGTCGTTATGACTTAGATAATGCAACTAGTAATGCTTTCTATGCTCTAGAACCATGATAGATGATACATCATCAAATGGTCTAGATATGCTTATCAAAGAATTATACATTGCACTTAATCCACAATCACAGTGTCATATTAATTCTGGTTAATAGTTTGATATTTATCTGCATTAATATAATTGGCTACACAATTAAAAATTTTCCTAATCAGGATTAGGTAGTAAAAATTACTTTATTTCAAAAATAGATTTTGTTCAAAACTAAATATGAATTATTAAAAAGCATATTGACGTAGAACAAAAGTTGTTGTTTCTGCTTACAGAGCAATTTGTAGCCACATCTATATTTCAATTGTTGTGGTTTCAAACAATCTTCTCAAGGTCAAATAATTCAGTAAATAAAATAACCATATATCATATAATTTACTTAGTATCTTTTAATCGTCTGATATAATTGTTCAAATTTTAAATCTAGAATTTCTTAACAAGAATTATATGATTACCTAATTTTATTAGGCGATGATAACTAATTTCATTTTCATTAGAAAATGTTTCTTCGTACTATTTAACTCCCTTTGAACTAAGGATGAACTATTATAGATGATCAACTCAAGAAAATAACTAACCTATTTTCATTAAACTTTTCAAGAATCTTATTGCTCACATGTTCATGCCAACCTTAGGTAATTAAAAGCAAGATTCGTTTTTTCCTTTTATTTCCTCCTTCTCCCGCGCGTTTTTACCTTTCCTATGTGGAATATAATTTTTTCTTTAAAGAGTTTAGGAAAAAAATATTTCATCGAATTAAACAATATCACTTAGCGCATTTAAGTTAGCTTGCCCCTACTAAAACAAGGAACAGTGAGGGCATCTAAACGTTGTTTTCAAATCAATATCTGTTTATATTTCGCTAATTCTCCGTAAAGTAAAACTATTCAAGATATATCGAAGATAACTAAATCATTTATCTTTGTGATGTAGTTTTGCCAGCAGACATCCAGTAAAATTCTTAAATCTTTTCCTGCAATAAAAATTTTATAATAATATAACTATAACCTTAATTAATATCCCCAGTGCATACTATTTTCACTGTGATAACATGGGAAGGATAAAGTAGAATGAGTTGTTTAAATCCGTGAATTGATATCATCTAGCAGGATAATCACCAAGCTATCTAGTAAGATAAAGATTCATGTTAACAGAGAGTGAAGAAATGGTTTTTTTGATCTATATGACTGGTTACTTTTTTATGGCAACCGCTATAGCGAAAATCTTCCATATAATATATGGAATTTCTATTAACAACTGTTATCAACATAGATAAAAACCATGTTATTTTTCGGAAAGTGACAATCAGAATAATCAAGGAATCAATTTTAACCTGCTAGTTCTACCTAAATAGAACTAGTTATCAATTGTAACCAAATAGATCGCGGGTATAAACTTTATGTTTTACATCTTCTAGTTCCGGCACCAATCGATTAGCCAAAATAATATCACACTGCCTTTTGAAATCAACTAAATCATTAATCATTTTTGAATGAAAGAACTCATTTTGTTGTAAAACTGGTTCATAAACCACCACTTCAATTCCTTTTGCTTTAATCCGCTTCATCACACCTTGTACTGCTGATTCTCGGAAATTATCTGAACCAGCCTTCATCACTAACCGATAAACGCCTACTTTTTTTGGATTTTGACTAATAACTGTCTCAGAAATATAATCTTTACGGGTTCGATTCGATTCCACAATCGCATTAATCAAATTGTTTGGTACATTATCATAGTTAGCTAGCAACTGCTTGGTATCCTTTGGTAGGCAATAACCGCCATAACCAAAAGAGGGGTTGTTATAATAACTGCCAATACGCGGATCCAATGAAACAGCTTCAATAATTTGGCGACTATCCAATCCGCGACTATGAGAGTAAGTATCTAATTCATTAAAATAAGCCACTCGCATTGCTAGATAAGTATTGGCAAATAATTTTATTGCTTCCGCTTCGGTAGCATCAGTAAATAGCACCGAAACATCTTTTTTTAGAGCTCCTTCTAATAACAAATCAGCAAAAATCTTGGCGCGTTCGGAACATTCCCCTACTACAATACGAGAAGGATAAAGATTATCATATAGAGCCCTACCTTCACGTAAAAATTCTGGTGAAAAAATGATATTTTTATACCCTTTCTCTTGTTGCAAGCGAACAATAAAACCCACAGGAATGGTGGACTTAATAACAATGGTAGTGGGTGGATTAATATGGTTTACATCATCAATTACCGCTTCAACAGAAGAAGTGTTAAAATAATTAGTTTTGGCATCATAATCGGTCGGGGTAGCAATAATCACATAATCTGCTCCACGGTAAGCTTGTTGTTTATCCATTGTTGCCCTAAAATTCAATTTTTTTTCTATTAAGAACGCTTCAATTTCTTTATCCGCTATGGGTGATTGCTGGTTATTTAGCATCATTACTTTTTCAATAATAATATCTAATGCAACAACCTCATGATGTTGCGCTAACAACATCGCATTCGACAGGCCAACATAACCTGTTCCTGCAATAGCAATTTTCAAAAATAACCTCCTAAATATTTAGGTGTCGAATTCTGGGAAAAGTATAGTTTTTGAATAACTCAGGTTTAACTTTGAACCAATCTTTAATAAACTGCAATGGAGTTTACTATCCAATTCTGATTTGATAATTACTAATTATACAGCTAAATATATCAATACAGAATGATCTGAAGCTCTTTAGCAGAATTAAAATCAAGGCTTTGCAGCCTATCCCTTTTATACGACGATTAAATCGCTCAACCATACCGTTCGCTTAAGAATACTCGATGGGATAAAGTCGGTGCTATATATTAAACTCTGTATGTAAATCGGTGAATTTATACTTTCTGGTGAATAAATGTTTTTTTAAATAAAAAAGACAATATGTAAATACACAATGGATAACTGTGGGAGATGATTGATTAAGATAACATAAGAAGCATCAAGAATTGAGCGCAATCTTAAACTTATAAAGATAGGTAAAAATCCATTTAGTTACACGACTTACACCTACAAAAAGATAACGTCGTGAAGTTTTATTTAGAATATTCGGAAGATATTTTACATTTACACGCATATGCTAGGCTTATAATTTAAACACTTTATGCTTCGGCTTCATTGCTTCCCTCTGCCTCATTTCATGCAAATTTCCCCTATGTATTTGCATAAAAAACGATTCAGATCAATCAAGATACAATTGGATTCAGAAATCCGCATACGATTACTACCATATTAACGAGAAGGAAGAAAAGGTTTTATAGGAAAACAACATCGGCTTTCTAAGCGGATGATAGTATGGTCGGTAAATGATAAAGAACATATCTATTTAATCCATCAGGATCTGATGGCAAAAGTTGTTGCTTTTTTACAGAGAAATTTGTAACCACAACTGTATTTCAATTGTTGTGTTTCAAACAATCTTATTCAAGCTAAATAATTCGACAAAGAAAACAACCCTATACTATGTAATTTACTCAGGTATCCTTTTAATCATCTGAGAAAATAGAATGTCTATTATCAATGATTGGTTTAAAAAAAATGACTAATAGATTTTTTATTAAATTTTTCAAGAATCTCGTTACTAGTATGACCCATAGCAATTTTAAGCGATTAAGATTGAGATCTTTTCTTTCTTTTATCTACTTATCTCCCATATTTTCTACTTTTCCTATGTGGAAAAAACGTTTCTATTTAAAGAATTCATGGAGAAATATTCGTCGATTTCAACAATACTACTTAGGTATTTATATTAACTGCCGCCGACAAAACAAGGAGAGGTTACGTCATCTAAACTCTTTTTTCAAATGAACTCTTCTTTATTTTGCTTACTATCCTAAAATTAAAGATATTCAACATACATAACAGATAACTAAAGCATTTATCCTTCTGATGTATTTTCGTCAGCAAACTTCCAGTGAGATTCTTAAATCTTTTCCTGAAATCAAGGATTTGCAGCAATATCACTATAACCCTAAATAAATGTCCTAATATATAACATGTTCACTGTGACAATATGGCAAGAACAAAATAGAATAAGTTACTTCAATCCACGAATTAATATTATCCGACAGATTATCGCCGAACCAATTAATGAAATATAGCTTTATATTGGGATAGGGTGGGAGAAAGTCTCTTTAATCTTTATGATCACTTGCTTTTTCATGGTAACCGCTGTAGCAAAAATCTTTCTTATAGGTAAGGAATTTCTATCAATAACTTTTATCATTATAGCCTATAATGTATATCAATCGGTTTCATTTCCTAAATAGGTTTAGTGAATTTAAGTAATGCCATATATAGAGCCGTCTCCAAAAGAGCTATAAACAGTAAATGCTAATCAGTAGTTAGAAACTTTATGCAGATAAGGATAAGCATACACCATTACCTAATTAGCCATTTTTAAACAGCATATAATGGAGTCAATATGATTAATAGACATATTGATAGAACAAGAAAATTGATTATTAATACTCTATACTGAGTTGAAATAGAGATAGATTAAATCAGAGGATTTGTGTATGAAAATAACTTCCAATATCAACAAAAAACTAAATAAATTCCTTTTCGCATAAGCAAAAATATCCTTTAATGAATTACGGAGATCCATTTTACTGATAGATGCACACTATATTAATATAGCTAAGATAATCACTTCAATTACTTTTTCTCACTTCATAATATCCCGTCGTAAAATTATTAAACGCGACAAAGCGAGGTTTTAATCCCCCATAGATCATATAATAATGATTAAAACCATATAAATTAATAAGATTATTACCATTTAATATAATGAATGCGGATATAACATAAATCCAATAAAATCAACATATTCTATTATGAAACATTGCATAGCTATCTTAATTTCTGTAGAGAAATAAAATATCTATTTTTATGTAATACAAAAAACGCATCTAACACTTAATTTTCTTCACAAACGTATACAATTAGTCAATAATAAAAAGAAGTGCAAATTAAGCATCACAAAAGTTAAATTAAAATCCTAATTATTAAATTAAAAACCAATTAATACTAGATTAACCTTTAATTTACCACTTTCTATTATTTAATGGGCGAACCACAAATTTTTAGTACTGATTTTCATTTCTTTACTGATAGAATTTTAATATCTCTTGATCAATAAATCTAACTACCTGTTGCAATAATTAATGTTCTTTAACATATTTTTAGTTTAAAAAAGGATGCGTAATATAAACTCCTATGTAATGGAAGGTCTTTATTTTTACTTACCGTAATATTAAAGATTTTAAGATCATTGATTAATACTAATTTTCTTGTGGAACAAAAAAATCCAATACCTGCTATTATAGTCATCACTTTGAGTTAATGAAGCCCATAACTCGATATCTTAAATTTCTAACGCAGCAAACTGTTAACTAAACAGTTTTTTATGATCAAAAATAGCATGCGCATCTAATTTACTGACCTATTGCTGTGTTTCTGGGCGTAAAGCAATAGTTAAAATATCCAACTTTCTTAGTTTATATGCTAATTGGATCAGTATCGAAGCAACATACCACCACCGGTAGCACTAATAATCAATATAGATTTACCAACAAACGCTATCTTCCGTTAGCATTAATCGATCAAATAGTAGATCAAGCAAACGATAATTGAGATAAATTGCAAAGCCGTTGTCTAACAGCAGTTAATGATTTTTGGTTTATGCCTGATAATTCACTCATCTAGCAACCCATATTCCGAATAACATCCAGGCCTATCAATAAAGTTGGCATAATAAATCTAAATCACTAGGTTTAAATAAAGTAGTCTCACTTTTAACAGTTTCCAGTATACTAAAACATGAAAACTCAAAATATATAGCGTTTTAGACGCTTCATGTTGACGAATTTTATATCACTAAGTTCATTGCAATAAAAGTAATTTTAATCAACAAATTATGCAAATATACTTATTGAGCTTGACTGATTCGATTTCATGAAGCAAATGTAATATTAGTGAGGGTAGGCAAGGATCAGTAAAAAACAATTCCTTTTATGACTAACTTCATAAAGCAAAAATTTCAATTAACGGAAAGAAAAGTGAACGTATTGCGACTATAAAATTATGCTAATTACCCATTATTTTAATAAATTTATACCTGCTAAAATAGCATTAACTTAAAATTAAAAAATAATTTATTCAAAAAATTCCTTATCTCTTAAAATATACGTATAGAATTTACATCAAATAAAATCGCTTCGATCAAAAATTCTAAAATCTTAACTGTTAACTCTATTACTCTATTACTAACTCATTACGAAATTTACAATTATAATGGTCAATCTAGGTAATTATTTAGGTCGATAAAAACAGTAAATGTTAAATTTGTTGATTATGATCATCATAAATCTGGCATGATTAGGATAATTAAAACTAATTTTACCCATTCTTTTTAGAAAATGGGAAATCATTGTTTCATATTATTTAATTTTACTGCCAATTCTCGTACGGGCTCACCAAGCTAAAACTATTTTTAGCAACAAAATAGGGTTTTAATTTTTACCATAACTAGATTTATTGATCAAAAACTAAACTATGCTCAACCAAATGGAAATAACCATTAAGTTATTATTAACCATTTTTAATAAACAAAATGACAAAGTAAATTAAACACCAACTCATTATTCAATCCAGGTAAAGTCATCTGCTTTAAACGGGAACAGACTACTCTTCTCCTATCTGATTAGTATCAGATTAATAATAATTTGCTAATATTTACATTAAATACTGTTTAGTGAGTCATTAGAAAATCTAGTATAAATAGGCATACTTCACTCTTCATTATGCTTTGTAAATCTTGTTCTCCATCTTTAATTAGATCTTGTTTAGCACCAGGATTAACAGATTAAACCCCTTAGACGGTTTCAAATTTTCTGACAAGACTATAATAATTTAAATACCATTTGAATGGTTGTTTTTTTGAACTACATTACTCGCGTATCAGCTTCGTAGCCTCACACTATCACAAAAGCTAATTCAACCAGATTCGTCGTTCTTATTTGCTCAATTTGTTGATAAAAAGTCCATAGAATACCAACAGTTCTTCTTGATTTTTCTCCAGCTTCTTCATCGCTACAGGGATACTTATGCTCTGATAAATTTACCATAAAGCATTAAAGATTTTGTTAGCGATATTGCAGCTATTTGCTAGCCAAACCTCCCATAGATCACTCTAAACTTTTGGTTGAATGCCTTTTGGAAGTGAAACTAACGTATGAGCTATCTTGTGTACCCACAAGAGGATTTCTGGTGCCTGTTCTGCAATGTCTTTACGATTGAATTTTAAAAACCAAGATCATCGTCTTTCATAGTAACCTTGGGAATATGCAGTTAAGTTAGTTGTTTATCAGCTATTAAAAATTTTGGCACAGTGCGCTTCTGACTCTCGATAACCATTTTCAACCCCAACTAACTCCTTATATCAATGCACAGTAATTCTAATAATTACCAGCAGATTAAGGCGATCAGCGTCCCTAACACGATGTTATGCCATCGTCACAAAAATAAAGGTAATATGTATTGCTAAATCGGGGCACACACCCACCTTACCTGCACTCTTTAAGCCATTATTGTTTCAATCTACTAATGGTGCTAGTAAGAGAAACCATGTGATTTTTTCTGAGAAACGGCCACAGAGCTTCGTGAAAATCACCGATAGGATATGCCTCGCTAGTACAGGCATAGTAGAAACTCTTCAGCATTTTTCACGCTTCAGATAGGGCAGAAATAATTAGCTGTTAAAAGATATTTCGTTGCCGCTGCGATCTCCTAACCTTAAGGATTTTAATCTCAACATCGCTAATACCAGTATATATAGTTCTCTGTAACAAATAACCGTTAGAAATGACGGGTTGATGCCAATTGATAAGGCGGTGTTGAGTATGTTGTTACAGTATGGGCTTTGAGCCAACCTCAATATTGGTGTCTATCAGCTACCTGTCAGTATTACGAATAAGTTCATGAAAGGAGATAAAAAGTAATATCTGGTTTCGTAGATACCTGTAGGGTAGACTTTTCATTCATATCATCTCTCTATTATTGAAATTATCCATAAAATCAATCACCAGGATATGCCCAACATTACTGAATTTCTATACACTAGAGATGAATATAACCCGTAAGGGAATAAGGAGTAAGGAGTAAGAAAAAAATAAAGATATTAATATCTAGTGTATTATTATAGTATAAAAAGCCTTTTGCTAAAACTAAAAGGCAACAAGATGCGTTAGTGATAGAGTTAACATTAAATTAGCTAAAGCATATAGTATTAATTATCAGATATCGATACAATTTATCAAAAATTAAGTAAAATACTTAGATTATAAATTTGCCGCTGCTACTAGATAATAACTAAACTTATAAATAGCAACTTATTGATTTTACAGATTAAGTTTATGTTATTTTTGAATTAAAACGTAATTTTATTTTCCATATTATCATTAATCTGCTTGTTTTAATATCTGGCTCTCTGTTTTTACTAGGCATCAATCATCTTTCTTATTATTCTGCCTTCAGTAGAAAAGCGTTACCAATATAGTATCATATTGCTGGAATATTCGGGTGTAAGGTCGACTAATTCACCTGACTTAAATTTATTAATAATTTACAAATTTTCATCATATAATGAGATCAAACCTTACTTAGTAAGTTGAACAAAGACTATGAATGAATTCACAATATAGGAAAATCTACACTATAAGATAGGTTGAAATCCTGTTGCAAACAAGCTTAATGCAATCATCTAAATGATCAAAAAACGACAGCAAGTTCTCTTAAAAGAGATTTATCTCTTACTAGCAGGGAAATAATATTCAAAAAAATATAACTAAAAAAACAAATAAATAATCCAGCGCACCCAGTTTATCTACCAAGGAACCGGTAGAAACTCTGGTTTAACACTAATCGTGCTAACGACCTCTTCTATACTGTAGAAGCTTTTAAGTTCGGGTTTCACCTTTAACTTAATATTAAGACGAACAGAACTATCATTTAATACTAGATTGAATGAAGGCAAGAACCAAATTGCTAACCTATCAGTATTGACTACCACTAATAACAACAGAGTTATGCCGTTACTTTCATCACCCAGTCATTTCTCTTCTAGGAATTCAACTTGATGTAAAAACACGAGTAGTTTTGTCCTTAATTAATCAGTTAAGGAGGTACAGTTCTTAGTAGTAGCAATGATTGATCAAGTAGGGTTTTAAACTGCTTAATTCTTTAAAAACTTCAGATTGAATAATACATAATTTGTGCTACTCGCTTAAAAGCACGTTCACAGATAAAAGTATACAATGGCTTGTAGTGCTCGATAATCAGGGCGTTAATCACAAAAAGATCTCTTTAAAATTCAATTCTGATGTTATTCTATATCTTACTATGCAATATTTTTCCAATCGATAAATGTTATAAATTTTGTTATAATAATTAATTAGTATGTTTTATAAAAAAAATAAGGAAACTAATTATGATACAGGATAAGTTAAAAAAAATGGTTGGCTGGGCTGCTTTGAAATATATCAAACCAGATATGGTGGTTGGTGTTGGAACAGGCTCTACCGTTGTGCATTTTATTGACAGTTTAGCGACACAAAAGCATTTAATAAAAGGAGCAGTCTCAAGTTCAGTTATTTCTACAGATAAATTAACCTCATTAGCTATTCCTATTATTGATAGCAAGAATCTGGATAGTGTTGATATTTACATTGATGGTGCTGATGAATTTAATCCAAATTTAATGATGATCAAAGGAGGCGGCGCTGCTTTAACTGCTGAAAAAGTCATCGCTGCAATGGCTAATCAATTTATCGCTATTGCTGATAAATCTAAGCAAGTTGATATCTTAGGTGAATTTCCATTACCTATTGAAGTAATTCCGATGGCACGTACTTATGTCGCTCATCAATTAGTAAAGTTAGGCGGTATTCCAGAATATCGGGAAAATGTGATTACTGAAAATGGCAATGATATTTTAGATGTTCATAACCTAAAGATTATCGATCCGATAGAACTTGAAAATAAAATTAATGCAATTGCCGGTGTTGTTACGGTAGGGTTATTTGCTAATCGCGCGGCAGATATTGTTTTGCTGGCAACTCCAATTGGAGTAAAAAAATTGACGCCTAAAAGCTAATAGCTTAGCGGTTTTAAAAGTGTTGATGAGTTATTAACTCAGTATTTTTGCCTCGATTAAATTTAGATTTTTTACTATCAAATTTAATTAGTTAACTTATAATAAGTAATTTTATATTATAAAAATCTTTTATATGTCTCTTTAATTTTTATTCGAAATAACCTTTTATTAGATATTTATTTTATTATTTGAATAAACTGATAGGGGTACTACTGGAAAAAAATTTTTTATAGTTAAATAACAAATAAATAATAACCATACTCATATTAATAATATGAATAAATTATTAATATATATTTACAAAAAAGCAAAAATTAAATTTTTACTTTTAGAGGGAATTGATTAAAGTGCAATTAATAATTTGCGGGTAGCAGATTATAACGATATTAAATATCATGAATGTGTCTTTTTAACAGAAGAATTAATTATTGCTATCTTTAATGTTTATTTTATATATATTCATTCCCGTATTTATCTTAGCGAACAAGATATGGCTGTAGTTAAAAACGGATTGCAGTCAATTTCTTTTGCATTGACATTAATCAAATTGATATGCAAGCTGCAGCTAAACAAAATGTTCCCATTTTAATGCCCATTTTTCAATACACACCCTATAAGGGAAATAATATTTCGTCAAATTATTATTACTTTTACGTCGTTTTTTTTAAACGCGAGTATGAAATCTTATTGTGAATACGGAATAAACAAGGTAAAGAAAGCTATAAAGCAAGAGATGAGAAATTAGATATCATTAATTATGGTCACATAACTATTCAATTAGATATCTTAGCTAGATATTAGAATAAACGTTTATTTCTATGATATTGAAAATAAGTTACCGCTAGTTAATGCTTGCTAAATTCCTACTATGACTGAATTAATCAATATGAGTTCTGTAGTTATCTTATGTGCTCTTGAAACAGCATTTACTAAGAATATGTTTGCTAAAGAACAACTAACCTTGGTGTTAGGAAATTAAATTACTCTTTAATTGAAGATCAAAAACCATCTCTTATTGCTAAAAAGAGATAAAAATCAGTTTATTGGTCTGTTGTAAGTTATAATTTATCAAATAATATCTTTTTAACTTAATACCATAATTTTAGAGATATTAATCCTAGGTTTATCTTAGTAATCCTCGTTTTCTCCATTTTATGCATTCTTATTGATAACAATTTCATTGCCTGATTTATCCTCTTTAGGGGGACATGTAAAAAAGCTTTTCGTCATATAGACGACATTTATACGGATCTATGTGAAGAAATTCCTTTCATCAGAACGAGAAATCTCGATTTCTTAGGTTTTTATTTACCTTTATATCCAACGCCTTATATACCTTAGTCAACAGTATTTTCCATTTAAAATTCGACAAAAACCTTAGTAACACACAATCTTAAAATACCTCATTTCGCTGGAATATGACTAATCTAGCACTAGCTAGATCATCTCTTCTTGCGCAAAGATCTACTGCCGTGTTATTGAACATAATACTCATCGTTAATGAATGCGCAATCGCCCTTTGTAATTCTACAGTTTTAATGTGCATACAGACAGATATTTAAAGTAAAAGACCAAATATTTATGTATGCCATGCCCTTTTTTTGTCTTTTTTAGCAAGTCTCATTTCTAGTAATTGTCGTACTATAGATTTCAGATAACCATGACACTACTTCCTAGCGCTGGGATATATATAGGCACCAGAACAAGAAAGACTAGTAGAATTATCAGATTATAGCTTGTTACTAAGAAGGTGAATGAGAATACCTCGCCAGATTTTTTAATCACTCTTTTTTTTCAAAAATAAATCACGCATACAGTATGTTTAATATCTATAGCACCACAAATGGAAGACATAAATAGCGAATCTTGATTGAGATGGTTGTCGACTATAAGTACGAAATGCACAAAAAATACCATTTAATACCCTGTTCCATACTTACTGTAGCATAACGCGGCTGATAGCGTAAAACAGAGCGTTTAGTAGAATCAGTTATTGTAAAAAAACTAAAGAAGATGGGCATAGTGAAAGTAATATATTACAAATTGCAGTTGGGTAAAATATGAACCTGTTGTGCTAAATAAGTACTCCTCGCTACCTTTGAGATCAAATAAACTGCAGTCTTTTGACTTATAACTTTATCAGAAAAACGATTATAGGAACTTTAGGATAAATACAGTAGTATAGTGATCCTAACACCTATCCAAGCACAAGTTATCACAGAAAGTATTCGCTCGATAGAGTAACGGGTCCACAAGTTAATACTTTGCAGTCTTTCAGGAATTTTATTCAACCCGCTATCAATAGTGAAAAACAATTCAGCAGGGTCGTAACATTGAAATAAATTATTCTATAGATCTCTTTTATTAGCGAAGAAGAAATGTTTAGCCTATTCGCATTTGTTAGGGCTGCCAAGCCTAGTCCATCCATATTGTTTACCCCATAGAATAAAATAACAGGAATAATTCCCAGTTCCATATAGATGATAAATTAATTGACAGGCATATTTTCAGGCTGAAGTCCGACTTAGTGAGTCATATCCAGTATTATCGGCTTTAGCCTTGAGCGTTCTCAAAAATCCAGGATAATCGTGACTAGAGACAAATAATACTTGGGTGTCAAGAAAAGAATGGGGGACCGAATTAGAAGCCATCATCGGTATATAGTTTTTTTTTAGATTTTTGAAAAAAAATAGTACTTATCATAAATGACTTTCAAGTTGAAATGAAATCATAAAACGTTTCAGATAAATGGACGATTTTAACACAGCAGGTTACGAGTAGTCACCCTGATTTGCTAATTTTATATTTTCGAAAAGTCTTTGTTACTAGTTATAGGGATTATTTTCTAAAGAAATTCAAACTATCTTGAAAAGATTATTAGTAGAAACCCTTATACTGTATGAAGGATTTCTAGAAATAACTTTTACTAAGATACCAAATTATTTCCGGTAATAAGGGTATCCAATAATGGAATTAGGATTTTAACAACCAAATAGCAATTTGGGTCAATCCAATCGATAAAAGTGTTTATGCCAATTAGCAAGCTAGCTATCATAAAATTTCTGCCGCCCATACATAATGTCCTTGTTTATCAAACTAGACTAATGACTAAACAGAATATCTAACTGTCCTATTGAGATAGGATGGATAACATTAAGAACTGATTCAGTGATATAAAAATAATTTTTATCAGTTGAGTATCTTAGAAAGAGTGTATAAATAGTAGTTGATTACTATTAAAAGGATGAAAATTAGCTTAGAGCCATAATTTATTTGATACTTTATCGCAACAGCCTTAATCTCTTTTTAAGAAAGTTCAGTAAATAGTAAATACAAAACATTAGAGTTTAACCAGCGCTTAAAGTACTAACCTAATGTTTATAGTTTATTCCTACCACAAGGGAATTTATTGCTTAATTCTACATAAAATCTCTCTGATGAGATTAGCTGAATAATTCCTGAAAACTTATATTACCTCCCTTTGGACCTCTTCCTGAAGATCTAAGTAAGTTTACTTCGCTTTATTCCAATAGAAAAACTAGTAGTACTTCAACTTCTTTGCACCTAGTAATTTAGGTAGTTTATAGTGTTTTCCCTATTCTAGGGTCATCAAAATAGCTAGTATAGCTTGCATACCTGGTTTAAACTAGGATGATATATAATTACTGCTATGCCTTAATATATAATTACTATTACTAAAATTAACCAATTAAATAAAACTTATCTTATATTCAGCTACTCTCATAATCACATTAACTCTAGGCGTCATCTCCTTGCAAAGTAACTATTTAATAATAAGTAAAAAAACCGATTCAGTAATAACCTTACTAAGATTTCTCTTTCAGAGATTAGATTCTTCATTCTGCCTTATATATTTCTTTTGATTTAGCACCACAAAATCAAAATCATTATTTTTATATAACAATTTTCTTTTTTAATTAGTTAATTTAACTAATATTTTTAACTAAAAAAGAAAGCTTAATTTTTTATTTTTATGCAACAACAATATCTATACATATAACATAATTGTGGTTATTTATATTACTATCTTTTTAAGATAATCGAATGATGATTCGAAATAAAGAAATAAACCGTGATTAGCGCAGGTAATAAGATTGCTGAAGCCGTGTTAAAGGAGTTTACATAAAGATAACTCTTTTGAATTCTAGTTAAAATACCATTCTTAAGAAATCTATTTGATCGCGTTAAAATCCAAATGCATCCTCACTAAGGCGATCAGTTTTTCACCTAAATAAATCTGAGCAGGTAAGCCTCATCACTACCGTAAGGTAGTCTTATGTTTATATCAGTAAATAAATTAATTAAGATACCATGGTTTATCTAGTACTGCACAAGGATTAGATTTATTCCTAATAAATGGACCGGAGATTCTGTGTTTCGATAAAACACAAACATTCAGGGAGCAAGAGGCGTATGAGTAAAATAGATTATTTATCTATTGAATCCAAAAAAAACATAATCCGTGAGCATCATCTAAAATAAATGATGAGAACTTTTCTCTAACGAGAAGTTTTCTAAGACAGAAAAGCCATCGTTTCAAACGTCAAGTACAGATCCTGATAAACTTGACAAACTGAACGTTTACTATCGTTTCCTTTCATTGATTGGATCAATTAGCCGATTTAACAGATAAACAGTGCTAAATTATCGACGCATATATCTTACTGATGAAGTATACGCTCACCATCAACCAACTACTTGTTATAGCTACGCCAGGTCTTTTTAGTTTATCATCCAGTAAGCAAAAAAAGCAGATCAGTTTTCTTATGGCATCACCTAAGCGACAGCGCACAAGTGGCTAATACTAAGAAAGATCGGCGAAAGTAACTCACTAAAATTACCGTTAACGCTGGCTGGTCTATTACAAAAGCCTATCAGACTCGATGAGCGCCTGATAGTGTTATACTATTAGAACCCCATGAGTGTTTTTAAACCAGAATAAATCATCTTAAATTATAACTATCTAGTACATTATCATAAGCTAAACAAGCGCAATATGAAAGAGGGGGATATAATGTGAATTTTTGTGATGAGTGCGAATAACGCTATCTGAGTCAGCTTCTTTTCTTTTCTATATGTGATACTGTATATGATGGAGAAACTCCTTGAAACTGTTAAACAGCGCAAGAAAAAATCGACAATAAGTATCCCTAGGTGAAAAGGTTTGTCCACTGTGATTGAACGAGTTTACCAGTGAAATATCTCTAGATATTGGAAACGATCATGGTATGATGATAAAGGTTAACATCCTAACCACGCAAACAATTTTCGCCGGAAATAACCTTTATTATTTATCGCAACCACCGTTATATCACTCACTATAGCTTATTGCTCTCTAAAATATAATTTTCATCAGTGATCCCTTGCAGTATAGCATTGCCAGACACAGAAAGCCCGTTTCTCTATTATTCTGATAACGATAGTGACGAAATCAATAACATGCTAGATGAAGATACTGTCTGTATTTTAACTTGCTTGAATGTTGAACATCCGATACATTACAAGGAATCCGCAAAGATTAGACATTATTGAACAGATAAACTTATACATTTCCTGTGTCGCTTTATTACCTATTATGGCACTTGTGATGATAGGGAAAACTGTACGTAAAACTGGCAAGGCGATTAAATCGACTTTAAATACTCAAAGAGGCAAAGGGCTATGTTTGATTCCAGGTCAACAGAGCACGCTGCGAATTTACCTATCTTTCCTTGGATAAACTTATTAATTAAGAGCTTGTGGGGATAAGACCGAGTGCTACAACACCCGTCCAAATAGTGAGTTGCTCTAAACTACATTATGATTAGCACTACAGTCCGGTTGAGTTTTGCCACTGTAAACTAGAAAATAATGGTATCAAGTTGAAATGAGTAATACAGTTTGAGCTAATTAACCTGTTTATGCGCAAACCGAACGCACCGTTATCTGTTGGAAATTTATTTCCTTAACAATATTTACTATACTGATAAACTAGCGAATGAATACAGTCGAAAAGTTTGTGATGAGTACAACGTTCACAATGCTAGAAAAATTATCGTGTGCTGAATGAATGATACTGATTTGTGTAAGCGCTGTTAGATACCAATAAACACCTAACCCTTTCCTCCTGTGACAGCAGAATATCATAATTTGGAACAATTTATTAAATCAATGACAAGCGCAGGGTATGAAAAAGTGGCATTAATGGAAGCAGAAAACACCCTGATATTGTCGGGAAAAAGTAGATGCTTTTGGATTACCAGTCAATATTATCGATAAGTGGGAATACCGCATTCAAAACTGATATTAAAGAACAGAACGATCTCGCGATACGAAAGCAACGTTATAATAGGTCTAAGTATTAGTAGAAAATGCAGCAGATTAAGCGCTGTTGTAAAAAACCATTTAGTCTCCAATCAAAGGGTCAATGAGAGCCAATTTTTTCTCTTTAAGAAGGTAGTTATAAAGAGTAAAACAACTATGTTACCAAAGGTTGTTGGTAAAAATCCCTTATACTGTATGAAAGATTTTGGCTGTAGCGATTAGTATGAAAAGCAAACGATCATAAAGATAAAGAAACTCTTTCCTTACTCCCTTGCTAATATAAAAGTGCATCTCATTACTTAGCTCGACAACAATCTGATGATATCGATTCATGAGTTAAAGAAACTCATTCCACTTTATCACTTCTCACATTGTCACAATGAATATATTATTCTCTAAAGATATTAATTGTAGTTACAGCGATATTGTTAGAAATTTCTGATTGCAGAAAAAAAATTAAGAAGCTTACTAGAAGTTCTCTGATAAAACTAAATCACAAGAATAAATAGTTTAGTTATCTACGATGTATATTAAATAGCTTGACTTTACGGAAGTCAGCAAAAAAAATAGGAATTAACTTAAAACATCGTTTAGAGGGGTGTCACTATTTTTTACTCCAACGGCGATCAGGCAATATAAATGCACTAAATAGTATTATTGAGTCGACGAAACTTTTTTTACTAATCTTTTAAATAGAAGTGTTCTATTCAATATAGAAAGATGAAAATCCTGGAAAAGTAGGAGTAAAAGTAAAGAATGAATCACATATGGTATTAAATTACCTCGAGATCGACAGGGTTATACGAGCAATTAAACTCTTGAAGAGTTTAATGAAAAGTGTATTATTCGGCTTTTTAAGCCGATTATCGATAAGAATTTCATCAGAGAAAAAGATGAAACTGAATCCTAAAAAATGCTTTGCTAGCAAGCAAAAAATTAATCATCATAGCCTAATAACGTTGAATAATCAGATAGTTATTACTAAAAAACTCTATATTCAAATATAAACAATTATATCAACCGATTAAAAAGATGACTGAGTAGATTTCATTGTATACGGGTCAAACATTTTATTTACTGAATGTATCTGATCTGAAGAAGATTGTTTAAAAGCAAAAAAAAAAAATTAAAATACAAATGTGCTATAAATTTTATTTAAGCAAGAAAAAACATTTTAACATACCCATAAAATACCCATAATAACAAATGCGTTCGTTCAAGACGATATGGATGCGTGCTCTGCTAAATTTAAATGGGGTACTTATATGTTCCTGCTCCATAATTGAGGCTACGAGGACACCTAATACGCCTTGAATCTCTATCGTAGCCTGGAACTGTAGATGACAGAATAACGCAAAGCCAAAGTAGTTGCCTAGTATTAATCGCATCTTAAGATGACGCTAGCTGCCTTTTCAGCGGGCTATCGTTAATGTTTCGACGAGAGTTTTCGTCCCATGGCGATCTATTGGTGTTTGTAGTACTAACCATCGCTCACCAGCTTTAACCAAGCGCAAGGCATGCGAAATGTCAACTATGACAAGAAAAGTAGATAATATTCTACATCCTAATCTAGTTCCTACGTTTGCTATGCTAAATCTTTAACTCCACCGTGCAACGGAACAGTATTTCGCGAGGCTACACGTCGGCTGCACTTCAGCTCTGGACATGGTGGATTGTTTTACCTTCTCGGAAAAATTCTATGTCGAATAGATTCCCAGACTTAAAAGTAAACTAGAGGCACAAAAATCTAAACTTGGTTAGCTAATCAGTTCATACTGGATGATTTTCTGCATATCAAGGCGGCTAACGGTATTCTATAAATAGATAATGATTGCACAATAATAAGGATACGCAGTTAAGCGTTCAGTGGGTGTCATGATGACTATACGGTTGTATTAGCTCTGTGTGACTAACCGCGACATGGCTATGAAGAAGGGGAGACAGGCTTCGTATTGGAGATGACGCTTGTCAAATCTTTGCCAGTGCGTGAGAGTAAGAACATTGACGACTTTGACAGTAACGAAGATCATGAATTTAATTGAGGCGCTAAGAATGAAATAGCTTGTTGATATTCATGTACAGCTGATTTTGTCACTGGACAGGCAGGTAAAAATACCGATATACCAACAGGTAGTAAAGTTGTGTTCCCGAGCATAAAACGGCGTCCAGCATCACCCAAATAATCGCGCTACACGCTGTTTACAGACACCAGAGGTCGGTGACATGGATCGGCTCTAATAGATTAGAGCCGCTGATCTATAAGAAAAAGATATTCATTTGTTTTCTGAACTTAGGAAGCGCAGACTGACGATGTGCAGTGTCTAATGACATATTCAGTCGGGAGGATTAACCACAGCGCCCAAAAAAATTCTAGGCAGTTGTGCTAAAAGAGTGGCTCACCTGATGCGTCATGGTTTAATAATGTGCTACTTGAGGTCACCGATGCTCCGCTTAAAGACTATGTATGCAGGAAAATTATCTGGGACCTGGTTCAAGGGTGAATTCTCCTAATCGCCATCCAGTTAATGGTATCCAGCGGTGCTCTATATCAACCCTATAATTACTACCGTAAACTATAATTCTGCGATAACAAGCATGCAAGAAATGACGTTAAAGCCGTTTGACTGGATTTACTATGAGGAAAAAGGCTAAAACCGACTACCAAAACCTAGCGCCAGAGCTGTACGCACACTATAGATTTAACTATTTATCTTTAATAATTACAACATGCGGAATTTTGCTAAATTTCTAAAAATTTATAGCTACATTCCTCCTGGTAGGGAAATGTTTGATAAGCAGCAGTGTTCAACAGAAAAACGTCGTGATGCACGCGATAATGGATATTAGCCGTTTGACTGAAGAGATTATTTCCGCGCCGGGATGAGTTTCTAATTTAAGGTAGCCGCTAATGGTATTCTTACTATTTTATGGCAATAATTGTCTTATGGGAGAGTGATATTTAAAGTAATCTTCGGTAGGTCACACTGACCTTGAAGATCAGTGATAAAGGTACTTGCTCGCTGAGCAAAGTGCATAATACATTGCTACAAGAAGATCCGTAACATCGATTTACGTTAACTGTTACAGACTTTTAACAGGGATGTCATTTGTTCTCTCCTGGCGATGAACAACCTCCCTGTTTCTGCTTAACCGGTAACCGAGCTTCTGTACCACCTGGTATTTGATAGGATTGAATACAAGGATATTGAAAGAGCTTTGCTGAAACTATTTCTCAAAATGATGACTAGTATAACTATCCCTGCTCCTAGATCTGGGATAAAGAAGGAATTCCAGTGCTGGAAGAATGGATGGAGATGATATGCTGGTTACCGTCTTAAGTAACCATCGGCAGTGTCAACGACTATCTTATCAGTTGTTTTAAAGAAGTCAATCAGATAAATGCCATGCTAGATGTAGTGAGAGAAAACTCAACTCCAAACAATTTGAACCCCAATGATAATTGGGTTCTGATCTTACTAATATCGCAACCATTTAACCACGAGATGGACGATCAAACGCTAATTGAACTGCTGATCCGTGCTACCTTTGGCTGAAAATATAGGGAGTCTCAATGCCATAACTGATCGATTTAAGGATGTCATTTCGCTTATCACCAAAAAGGATATTTCCTACTTCAGCGCAGAGTATCAAATTAGCTGGAACTAGTTTAAGCAATAGGCGACTGTTCACATCAGGTATTTATACTATCGCTAAGACAACATAACTGAATATCTTTATTACGATCCATGATGCAGAAGATAGACCAGGGCATTTCTTAGTGGATATCCAAGAGGGGCTTTATTGACACACTAACGCCTCCCCGCCTGTAAAAGCTTTGATGGTGAAAAACAGGCGGTGCTGAATAGCTAAGGTAATGCTGAAGTCATACAACTTATGTAGGGCATGCCGTATACTGTTTTGCTGACGATATATAAAACGCCAATACGCGAGCCCTACAATGCCGGCTGCTATGCACAATTAGTAACCACCGTAAGGGCTTTATCCCTACTTGCTATTATGGTATTCGTAATAGGTAAACACGCCTTCCTCTCGCATACAGTGCTACATAGCAAAGTTTTTCGTTACGATCACTCATTCTGATAAAGACAATTACTCGCCAAAACGAGGTTTAATTTCCCTTGTTTGTAATTGGGTATTACTCCTTGTTAAAACATCAGCTGTATGGCGTTGAGACTGCATGTTATAGAAAACTCCGGATAACCTACACACCCATGAATAGAGGCTAGTGTAAACAAATGTAGTGCAGAAATCATCACAAACTAAGTCACCCCTTTGATGATGAAAAGATGAAAATGACGCCAGATATGGACTGATCATATCGCCACGGCATGGAGATATTCGGTATTAAGCAAAGAATAATCCGAAAATTTCTTGAATTAAAGAAAGGTTATTATGTGAAACAGTGCTCAAAGAGGTGAAAATAGTATGTGGCGTCAGTTGAGTTTTTACTATTAGGCACGCGTATTATGGAAAGCATGTATCAACAACAATATTCACGTATTGAACAAGCGCAACAACTCCTCTGCTGGCAATAATCGAAAAACCACTGCATGCTAACAGTAAAAAGCATCATAAAACCGAAGTAACATTATTATTAGGATGTGGCTGTATTCTTTGTTCTGCTGGCAAAGATAGAATCTATATATATTATAGAATAAAGACCAAAACAACCTGATTTTTTATTTCGAAAACAGCGAATTACGGAAACATGAAATTGAGGTGAATACCACTTTTGCATAGCAGGTGCTCCGATATCTTGAATGTTGTAATAAATGTCTATTAAGAATATAAAGAAAAATCAAGGAAGATATTATCGGCATATGGATTGATGTTATTGATGGAAGTATTGATTAGATCAATGACGGAAGTTGAACCTGCATAAATGTTATCGCCTGTTAACAGAAATATATCGCTTTACTCTTAAGAGTAAATATACCTCTATACATTAATCACAATGTCCTGGAGGAAAAAATGTCACAGATTAAATTAACCATAATGATTAATCCCAAGCGCCTACAAACCATATTTATTAAACTGCAACGAGTTAAAGAAGATACTCAGGCGATCATCTGATCGCAGCTAACCACCTCCTTTTTCTACTATAAGCGTTTGAATGTAAACGCATGGTGGGGATATACCCGTGACCCCATTTAGTAAATCCCATATCATCACTGACATGAACGTCACGGTTACAAGCCTCAAAGAGTGACCAGTAAGGGCAATATGATGCACTCGGTGAGCATCGATTGAAGAAATAGATAAATCTATATCAAAGTTAATGCAGCGCAACTAGTTACTCATCAGTGTTAATAAATCGGAATCTGTCCATGACTGCGCCCCATCTCGACTTCTCCCGTTTATGGAACTGAATCTCAATAGCAAGGAAGATATTCTGGGTACTCTAGCAGAACACCTATCTAAAGCCATGCATCTATAAACGTCTGTGTCAGTGAACCACCACACTCATGCGATTTTATTGGTAAATTTAAAAAATATTTTGAACGTACTACAGTATTTTTGAAGAGGGTTTTGAATAGAGTTATTCAGCCTATCACACGAAATTGTTAATCCACATTGAGATCAGCCCCTCCCTGACAAAGTATATCCAAACGACATTATTTTAATAACAGTAAGCGATGTTTCTTTACAAGATATTATTGTGGGTTTGTAGAAGTAAGCTAGCAGTAAAATAGGCTATAATCATTTTAAATCACTTAACTATAAAACTAACCTATCTCTCCTTTAATGTTAACTTAGGATAATCTAAAATCCCAGATTCGCTCTCTCATACTGCTGCATGACAATAAACCCCAGTTTCTATGATAGTCTATGTGGTACTCAACATCGGGATGTCCTTGCCTTTTTATCATGACAGATATTGTCAGCTTAATTCTAGCCAGTCATGTTCGAACGCATGACGGTCGTGCTTGACATGCCAGCTTAAAGCTGAATGCTTAACGAAGCCCGTTAAATCGCATGGGGTTGGCACAGGGCGGGGAAGACTCTACACGGGGATAGCACTCAATCAACTCATCAAAATTGATTATAACCAGCATAAACTGTTTAAAAAAGAAAACGGCATCGGGGATAGGGCCTTTTTTATAGCTAGCCGCGCACATTTTCACTGAGATAATAATACCGGGTCTGAATCAAATCCAGATTGAAACCTGCAGACGCTTGAAAGCCTAAAAAACCGCAAGTTTCCATATTTTTCGCAAGTAATTTGCTATGACGCGCTCAGCGATAAATCCATTATTATAAAGATGTTAGGATATTATCCGTCGATCCGGATCTAATGAACATGCGCCTAGATTAATATCCATAAACACAAGGACTTGCACCAAACATTAACTGTTACCTTTACCCTTCCTAAGGGAAGTCCCCCTGTAATGAATTAATAATTAAAAGCACTTACTGGCTAATCTAAACCTAATGATTTCAGAAAGAGAAGCGTTAAGCTAAGTAATGAGATTATCACCACCGAACTAGAAACCGATCTAGCGGTACTACTCCCTGATCTGACATGCGTTCAGACCAAAGCCATAATCATTGACTGCTAAAAAACATGAAAAACAGCAAGCTTTTGCCCTGTCAATGGAAAAGTTCTCGACTACGTAACGTGTGCTAAATTAGCTTGCGATCTTACAAAAAATCAAGATCACTAGAACGCACAATAATTTCCACTTCATTACCCATAACAAATTACCACCCTGATGATCGGATTTTGCAAGAAGTTTTAGAATGAGTTGAGATAGTCACCCTATTATCAGTAGATAGTAAAGAGCGCATCCCTTCTACGTATATATTCAATATCTACGGGCTCGTTGTAGAAGTCCCTCACTTTTTATGAGTTGGTCGGTACATACAATATCCAGCAGATGAAAGTCTAAAGTTAAACCATTAACAACAACACCTATAAAAAAAGAGTTTCTATTACCCGTGATGATTTGAAGATAATAATATGTGCGTATATATAAGTACAAGATATCAGGAAATAAGACGCGCTGACGGATGGCGAACAAATCGGACGAGCTAGCGTTTTTTGCCTTGTGCAAGGAAAATACTAGAAACTTGACTATGATGACAAATATTTTTTGATAACGAACATTCACTCTATCTCAAGATTGAGAAGACTAAAACCGACAAAAAAAGGTCTTTATCCAATTAGTTAAAAACTAGTTTTTTGAGTAAGAAAAACAGTACAACAGCACTGTCTCTGGTATTTAACATACTGCTCATACACACTTAAACCGCTGATTTTCTAGAACTTCTAGATGGAGAGAGCACCACTTCAAATCTTACTCAGCCTGAGAAACATTAATGAGGAGTGCACATTTACTAAGAACGAATTTGTCTTTGGTGTCTCAGTTACAACGCAATGCAATGTTAGGCTATAACTTCTAGCAAATCACTTACTGAATGCAGGGCGCGTTACTGATGCTGAATAACATTTGGAAAAGTTAGATTGCCAAGGAGTGGGCCTTTATCACCGATGACGATTGAAAGCTGGATATTAGTTTGATCCACCAGTTGATGATGCCTGTAAAGCTGAAAAATTAATGTCCACTTACTGGAGTAGAAATTTCTGATCAAAACCCAACGCCAGGATCTCAACAAAATTAAAGATAAACTAACGCTATTAGTAAAAAATTTATTCTAAAGACACTTTAGATCAAATTTTAACGGTTATTAGGAAAGTTAATAGAATGTCATTCTAGTTAGTAAGTTTTATTCGCTCGCTATAGGCGCCTCCTCCGTTGATAAAAAACTAATCGATGAACGAAAGTCCGATGCAATGTGGCAGATAATTGCCGTCAAACAGAATTAATTAGGACTCTCCGATCTCGGTGCCATGATAACAATTTTATTTCTGCGCTTTAACTTGTAGTAAATGGTATTATAAAGCTATATACCAGAATTAAATAATGTTTTTAGCATAAAAACTAATTAGCATAAACTCAATGATTTAACTGTTATAAAAAAACCAATAATTACTAAACGATCAGTAAACAAGTTCTAAACTTGAAAACACTTTCTTAAAGATTGGTCAGTTAAAGAATAGTATTTTTACATCATTCAGATAATTGATAAGAAAGGATGCTTATACCATAAAGGCGCGACTGTTTCCTATACTGTCATTCCTGACAAGCAAACGAAACAACATAGATATCTTCATAACTACGTCATCAGAATTACTGATGTTAACTTAATCGTTAACCCATCCTTAGGATGCGTTAGATCAATTAAATACCCAAGGAGCGTCTGATAAATCTTTCACCTCATCTTTAACAACTGTATTCTATTATAATAGTTTTTGGCATGAATTTTCGTACTGTTACGGAAAAAGAAAGCATAACTCTAATGTTGTCATAAACATAGTTTAAAATGATCTACTGTGTGACACACATTACATAGAAAATAGTATTAAACTACGGGAAGAATAATGTAGTTATGATTAACATAATTTGCTACTGAGTTATACTGCATCTGGCTATAACTTACCAAGTAGAGACGCATATAGCTATCAGCGATGACTGCGCAAACTTACTGCTATAACGCATTAAATAATCTAATGTCAGTAAAGACCAAGGTTAGCTCGCAGCACAAACATGGCGATCTATACTTATCAGAACGCTAGCGACCCTAAGATAACTAACAACACTTATTAATACGCACGATAAATATCCGAAGACAGTTAATTTAAGCCATAATACTGAAAGCAATAACCAGCGATAATGCAGGTAAAACCCTAACATAGGGTGTTATTAGGCACCTATAATTACTATAAGTGATTAAGAACCATATTCCGTCGTCACCTGTAGTTACGGATGCCTTAACCTGCCTAATTATCCGTATCGCTAGTAACAATGATATCAAAGAACTATATTACTATGTGCCTAAACTGATTAGTAAAATTAATACTCCAAAAACAAGGAAACTTCCCTGATTAAACTGAGTATCCTATTTAATTATAAATAACAACAAAGAATTGATGTTGATAGATTCAGAGAAAAAAGGATGATTTACTGTAATCTAACGATATGAGTATATATAGCAAAGAGTGTGAGTTTCACCTTTGCTCACCTTATGATAGTGATAAACCAAGAGGTAGGCTTTCCTTGGTTTTAATGATAAGTGGTTTTTTTAGCCTATAAGTGGTGGCATACATCATTTAGGTAATAGCTGTACCGAACCTACAATTCAATCTTAATGTGCTTTAACTACACAAATATCCTAAATTCATTTAAAATAAGTAATATCAATCTTTACACTTACTGTTCTGGCAACTCTATTAATCAGACTAATATTTAGACCATTAAGATAATAGGCGATTACTGGCATTGTAGCGGTCGCTATAAGATTACCTTGAAGGGTAATCAGCGCAGGTTCATCAATTACGGTTTCCGGTTGCATTATAGCGCCTTTAATTTACTGTAAGTTCGTTATTAATTATCAGTGAGCTTAAGTATTGCTTCGAATATTGCAGGGATAGTAAGCAGTACGATAGAATATATGAATCCTGAAGGAAAGACCCACATTTTCCAGGATGCTTTAGCCTAGCTTCATTTGCCACGAAGTACTGATTGCAAATAATAAAAAGTTTTGAGAATTATTTAAGAGTGCTGTAAATAGCTAAATGAACAGAGTAAAATTTAAAATTTTACCAAACACTACTGAACAGTAAATACACTATTATAGCTATAAATTCAGAGTTAGAAAAATAAAATACTATAAAGTTTGATTTGAAAAAATTATTTATGGCACAGATCCAGAAAATACCCATATTATATTAAATTATATAAAAATAAAATAATATACAGAAGGAAAATTCATCAAAAATATAGTTATATTGACCGGAATAAATGGAAAAAACAAACAGATTTAAACTGGAACGGTAGTTTTTCCATCTTAAATATATTATTGAAGATTCTTTTTATTATAAAATAAGTTTCTTGATAAAGGAAATAGCATTATAAAATCTACCTATACCTCGAAGTTACAGTTAAAAACTTATACTAAATAATTATTGCTGATAAGCATGTACATGTGGTTATAGTTTTTTGTCGCAATGAACAGACGTTATGTAAATTTCTTTATCTCCTAGTTCTATCAACATATTCTTTAATATTTCATAAGGAAATACTAAATATAGTATACATTACACCTGATAATTCTAACTTAAGAAAGTAGATTGGAAATTCCTAATTAAAAATAAAATGGAATTTTTCCATATAATACTTGCATGAGTAGGATAGTAATTGCATGGGAAAATATACTACTAGTTGCTCATTGCCTACAACTTGAGCTTTGCATACGCTTTTAGGCGTACTCTTAATCAGAGAGTAGCACTGATTACCAGTATCATCTGGACATTATTGATCTATATGGTAAATTTGTACTATCAGAATAAGGAATAGCATTTCCGTATGAGAAAAGATAATGAGTTCTGACTACCTTAAACGAGGACTATTAACCGTCATGACAGCCACTGCCATTTCTATTGTTGCGATATTAGTGCAATGGCACGAAGGAATGAAGCACAAACCCTACAAAAATAGTGATGATGTGTTAACGGTGTGCTACGGTCATACCGGTAAGGAGGTTATTCCAGGCAAATACTACACAGATGAGGAATGTCAGGATTTGTTGGAGCAGGACATAAAGACAGCGATGGCAGTAGTCGAGACTCACGTTACCGTACCTCTAAGTGACTTTCAGAAAGCTGCTTTATCCTCATTCGTCTATAACGTAGGGAAAAGGGCTTTTGCGCGTTCAACATTACTGAAAAAACTAAATGCAGGTAATAAAAAAGGGGCGTGTAACGAGATGCGGCGTTGGAAATATAATGAAGGCAAAATATCAAAAGGACTAGTTAATCGCCGGGCGGTAGAACGTGAACTATGTCTACATGATTAACATTATGCACGTTAAACTCCCTCTCTTTTACTGCTGCATTACTTATTACAATCACCGTATTTTCCATATAGTGGTCAAGTTTCAGTATATAGAGAACGTTAACCTCAAAACTGGCCAACTAATCACTGAATACTAAGGGTGAGGGGAATCGTACCCAATTACCTGCTATTATCAGGCGATTAATACTTTTAACAAAATAGTCAGACCTACCAAGAATATACATCAACAGGACATACAGGCATCTTAATATCAACAACCTATTAAAGCATAGGAAGCAATATTGCTTAACAAGTGTGCTCAGTTGTCTATCTCTATTACCGCTATTAATCAGATTTACGGATACACACAGATAAAATATCTCCCTGCGCAAGGCGAAAAAAACGTCTATTCCAGCAACACTCTTTAATAATTATTCTTTAACCGTTATATCGGATACATGACTGGAGAAGACGACAGTCTAATAATGAATGAAAAAAACTGCTTCTAGCTCTTGAAATCTGTAATAAAGATAAAGCAGCTATAAGGCGAATTAAAGAACAGAAAAATGATAGCTAATAATGAAGAGTAGACTAAATATTTATAGAAATACATCAAAACATGGCTTTACGCCTTTTCCACTAAATCTGTTGATTAAATTATGGTAAGTAAAAAATGAGCGTCCAGCTAAATTAGCTATCAGCCTTAAAAGATCGAAGACCATTTAATGAGGAATAAAAACCGTGGTGGATGTTATTTCAAGTCTAGCTAGATTAGCCTGTTATTTATGGATTAAACTGTCTACTACTGCACAGGAATTATATCACAAAAAATTAAGATTTTTCAGGCACCGTTAGTAATCATAAAAACTATCCAGTAAATAGCCTAATAAATAAAGGGCTTAACGGGTAATTTAATCCAATAATTATTAAGTTACCGTTATCTAATCATAGTTATATAGAAAAACAAGAAACTGCCTTTACAGGTAAAGATGGCGGCGTGATTAAAACAGATAATAAAATTAGGATTAAATTTATAGATATACCTAAGGATGAATGGCAAAATTAGAGAAAAGTTTCCACTCTTGTTTAACCTAAAATGTATAAAGATTTATTTGGTAAACGCGAGGCTAATATAAAAGCATTTTATTTACTAATATACTTTTAATCACAGCCTTAATGAATAAACGTCTTTTATGTTTGCGGGAGTTTATAAATTCGATTGAAATTCCTTCCATATGGAATCACAAACTAGATACAAATAGGTTTAGATTAGAAAATAAGTTTCGTACTCTTAATACTCACATTGAATTTATCAATAAATCTATTTTTAATATGCCTAATTTGACGTGATATTCTTATATCAAGTCAAAACATGATTTTAATTTTGTCTGGATTAAAGAGGATAAAATGGTTCCTAAAAAAAATCTGAATACCTTATGATATCCACAAACATTCAAAATCAAGCTCTAAGCTTTGCTTTTCCTTTAATCCTTCATAAGAAATATGCCGTTTATCTGTGATTTATTAAGACATATAAATCGAAATAGATAAGCAAACTTAGTATGAAGACCATTAGGTGTATATCGGCAAAGTGATCTACCTGAATAATTCTTGGTTACCGGCATAACTTAAAAATGATACGGAGAAAATAAAATAATAAATTATAAAAAATAATTGCATGTTTATAATAGAGAATATGATTCGAATTATGTTAATGCATTAACGCATATTGAATGAGTGGATGCGGCTATCGATTCATAGATAAAATTAAGCTTTAAACCAAAATAAATGTGTGTTTGTGACCTCTAGTCCTGCTGATTTCATTCAAGACGAAAAAGTACTATCCAAATAACATGGCGTGCTTATTAAAGATTGCGTGAGCTGGTTAGAAACTGATATTACTGATGCAACTATTATGGCTTTTTATGAATCTTTTAACTATCAGTCGGATTATTTTATCTATAACAACATTGAGTAAAATGCAAGCAGAGTGAAATTCATCTAAAACACAGAAAATGACGACAATAAAATAGTCATTGCGGGTTTTAATGCAGATAATTTCTCCTAATTATTCTAATTAAATATATGTCCCAGGTAATAATTGTGAATAACCCCTTCATTCTTCAAATAATAACAACAGAACTAATCGTGATACTTTAAAAAATAAACCATGCAATATTAGGTTTATTTAGAATACCGTTTTATAAAACGTGGTGTGCAGTTTAAAATGGAAAATATCTTAATCTAGATGAGTTGATAAATTTATCTTTGAAAATACTGAAACTTTTAGAACTCAAGTTAAAATTCATTAAGTAATAACATAAATGCATGTCAAAAAATATATTAATTTAATTGATTAGAAAAGATAAGAGGCGATTGAAAGAAATTAAATCGCCCAATATCGGGTAGTATTCTCGATTATATTTTAAAATCCTTTCCGAATAAAAGAAAACATGGAAATATTTGCCCACATTGTCTTCCTCCCTCCATGGTCAAGTTTGTAACCAAGCTAAAACATTATAAAAAGATATCAACAAATAATGCTCAAGTTTGACTAAGCGCAAATCATCATAAGAAAATATAAGAAAAAATGTGTTGAGGAGACGAATTTTGTGCGTGTGGGGGTGGTGGGGCTTAGTAGATAATGGGAAATGGATTAAGGATAGCGAGCTATGAATTAAGCAAACGTTTTTATAAGTATCTTAAATTTGAAATTAATAAAATATAGACGGAGCTTAAATCACCTAATCAACAAATATCATAATATTCACATTACGTTAAGTTTAGACGCACGATAAAAGGGCACTAGTTAATTGTTAGTCAATAAATTAAATTGTTGTTTCTGCGTAGACTACAAAAAATAAATCTCGGTGAAGTTGGCGATAAAATTTTATGACACCTTAACTTAGAATCTTTGTTTGTTTTGTACTAACGATATATTTTATCAATGACCTGATACAATGAGTGAAAAATAATGTATTTACCTGAATCCAATATATAGCCTGGCCTACTTTCTAGGGTTTAATCCTAATTTTAAGAAATACGATAAGTCAGATGCACAGTAGATTTTCTATATGTACACTGACTTTCTTCTAAAGAACATAAGTAGAATATAATAAAGACCCGGCAACGTTAAGTTAGCAGCATTAGACAATTATAAGATTATTATTGGGCTTATATTGAAAGATACTATGAAATAAAAAAGAGTCGTAGATGATGTTGTTAGTTTTTAAAACCCATTTACACGTAAAATTATCACCTATGAAAGTGATCAGCTTGCATTTATTAAGGATAAATTTGCAGACATTGGGTTCATTGAGGTGGCACAGCGAACTATTAAATGCCGGCGGGTTTATATCCCTATCGTTAATAGCGATGGATTCCCTTAAAAAACGTAACGAATACCCGATGAGTATACCCTGTTAATCCTACGTATATAGTAAGTAATAGTTTATTGATAACATAAATGAGATCAAAGGTTACATAGCGAAACCTATAGATTCCAAACGTCTATATGTAACTTATGGATGTCGATGCTGGTAGATTCGGTCACTCATGATGAAGATTTAATTACTATTGTTTGTAACAGTTAGATAAAAAAATTGAAGAAATACTAGGCTAATTGAAATAAAGATAGACCTAGATTCCTGCTATTAAATGAGGTTATTGATAAACAAGGAGTACTATTGTATCTCAACGCTAGTGAGATGCACGCAACCACACCCACTTAATCAGATAATAGTCGTGTTATTACAGAAAACAGGGCTTGATTCATCCAAGATATGACACTAATTTAAACTAGACGATGCAAGAAATCCAGCAATGTAATAAAAGAAACTGTTAATGATCTAATGCATCATTACGATATGCCTCATTTACTTATCTTAATAACATACCCAAGATCCTTAAGCGCGCAATTGAACTTGCTATTAATTCCTGTGAAGTGTGTGGCTCAGACAGAGAAGTGCATATTGTTAATGAGTGTAGTTACTGCTGAAATCATGTTAATGTCGGTTGTCATCAAAGATAATAAAATTACTGACAAGTAGTCGTTATAATATCACTGTCGGTATAGGGCCAACCTATATAGCTATAGGAGATACTACTGTTTCAGTCTTAATAGATCTACTGCGTAGCATGATTACCACAAAAACCTATGCAAAAATTTTAAAAAATATCATTCTGGATAATATGAGTAGTGAAGGGCTCAACGAGTTTAATAAAAAACTGTAAACAGTTACTAATACAGAATAGTTAAACCACGCAATATGGAATAAAGAAAAAATAGTTAGGAAAACGATGCAGGAATCCCAATAAATCTAATTCTGAATTAGTTACTTCTAAAAGTTATTAATTCAATAATGAGCTGAAGTTCAAAAAGTAAATAACAAAGAATTAGTTGTTCGAGTAAAATCCTTTCAGGCACAAACGGAAGTAGGAAACTATAGAAGCGAAAATAGTGGTTCAGGTAATTCTTAGCTCTACTAACAGAAGAAAGAACAGAAATTCAAGAAGCCCTTAAATGCCAAACTAGTTTCAAAAAGAATAAGACGATTCTTCTAAACTCTGATATCGAGTTGATGATAAAAACCAATAATAAACAACATAAATAACCTATTGATGTAGTGAAAACATTCAATTTCAATATAATTAATATCTCCTGTGAACTTATGATATCGTTAAAAGAGATAGAAAAATAAAAAATGAATTGATTATTGATGATTAGGCGGTCTTTGTGCCTTAAAATTTAAGAACAAAAACTACAAAAGCAGTATATCATGAATTATAATTTAAAAAGTAAAAAGCTACTCAAGCGCAAGAATTTAATGTCAATGGTAGCTGTGAATTTCATTCAGATCAGAAAGCCAATTAAGACCAGGATTATACTTTATAAGTTGATGATGAAAAATCGCGTTAAATGATAATTTCTTTAAAAAAGATTACTTCCACAATGAATAAAAGATCTTCGTAAAAATTTTAAAAAATACAGAAAAAATTCAGAAATGAAACGATAACTTAAGAAATGAACAGTTAACAGTTGCATCAGAACTATCACAAAATAATCATAATGGTTTCATGTTAACTAAAATCACCTACGCTTGAGTCTTCTGATTATGATAAATAAATATAAAATAAAGTCTTAATTGATTAGTATGAGAAAAATTATTCTGAACGGGAAAAACTCTACTAACAAAAGCAATAAAGCAAGATTCATAAAAGATTTAAAAACCGCCTGAAATCGAATCAGAAAAAGAAAAATCAAGTTGGCTGTAAAGATTACACAGAAATGGAAGCAGTTGTTCGTTTAGAAGCGCCAGTATTACTGCAGGAAATCTTAATCTGTGTAGTTCGATTAAGAAACTAAATTGATTGCTTATACACTGGGTAAAACAAAGAATTACATCAGCGGTTAACAACTGAAAATAATGCAATTCGTGATGCGTTTCTATTAGGTTAACTAGTTAGAAAATAAAACTAGCTCCAAAAACTAAAAACACCTAATTCAGAACCAGAACCATAAAGTGGAACTGGAAACGTTAAATTTGATGAGTTTATCAAATTTGTGTCAAAGTGAAATTATTGAATAAAAATAGTAAATAAGCTTTAATCAAAGATTAATTAAATTGTTTAAAAAAATTCTTACTTGAGTTTTATGTCTAATATTATTTTCTCTATTATCGTTAATAGACAATTATTGTTGGGTGATGTATATCTAAATATCGACAATAGTCGGAGCTTTAATAAACATCTAGATTAATTTAAGTCAGAAAAAATAGAAACAAGTGATATTACGGGAAATCTAAAAATGGTTTTATTTTGGTAAAGCGATAGAAAACTAGGTAAACATATTAGGTGGGTGTTGAATAGAGATAAATTGAAGAAGTGTTAAAACTTAATCAGGTTAGTTAAATTCTAACACCAATTTATTAGCATATTGTGACTGATCTGAAAATTTAATTAACTTATTTTAAGATAAGCAATTATGTTTTGTTTCTTGGCTTCTTCAAATACACCGATAAAATCGTTAGATTAGTTAATCCGACTTCATTTATAAAATGATATTGGTATTAAAAGGCTATGTTGGCAAAATTGTTTTCTCAGAAAACAATTTATATTCATGCCTGTATTTTAATTATTGAAGTTTTAAACAATTTACTTCAGGCTAGATATTTTGTTAAATAAAATAGGGGAGTATTACACTATGATAATCTGCTCAGCTATCCTTTTGATCAGATGATATAACTGTTTATATTTTGAATCTAGAATTCCTTACTAATAACATTATGGCTATTAACCTTATTAAATCTGTTGGTAACTAATTGCATGATTCCCAGTAAAAAGTTGGCACCTTTATACTTCCTATAATTAAGGAAGTGTATGGACTCTTATCGATGATTGGTTTAAGAAAACAACTAACGCACTCTAATTAAACTATGAACGTAGCATATATTTTGCAATCAGCTCAACCTTAGCTAATCTCCTTTGGAGATATTCATGATCTAAGTACTTTTTTATATTCTACAACATGTTAATTCTTTTCAAGAATTTATCCAGATGACTCGGAATAAATCTCTTAGAAAGCGTAAAACCAGGTAAAATCAGTAAGACAACATGCAACTTCACGTACTTACACACCACCTGCACCCTGTTTATCTAAAACGCTTTATGATCTCTATCATAAAATTAATGATGAAAAGGAAGATAGAATAAATTTTCATAATACTCAAAAAGAGGGAATATAGCAATGTATCCGATTTAATTCCTAATTTTTCGACTCGCAAATATTATTCGCCCTCTAGTCACAATTATTCGAGGTTTTTAGCAACGGTTCAGGCTCATCTAGCCAATAATACTAGATACAACTACACCTGGAGAGAGAATAATAAAAAATATCTTACTGATAATTAATCAGGTGTAGAGGAGCTAGGGATAATTCTTCTCTTCATTCACCACTAGAATGAGCATCAAGATAACTGGGCCAAATAGTCCTCATAAATGCGGACAGGATAACGATTTCTATTTTTCTTACAATAAGAATAATGGGTAATTTACCCAAATGTATACCCTCCAACTAAACTGCTTTTCACCATTGATGACGGCTGTAAAATACCTTACTTGAAAGTATGACAAAATATCAACTGATGAATGTGTTTATGCTATCGAGCGAGCACTTACCTGCAGCATTTGCGCCATAATAAATATGTATGTGGCTACCGCTATTTCTCTTCTGAATGTTCTCACTGCCGTTTTTTCTTATTAAAGCTATAAGTTAAAAGGCTTCAGTTCATGCGGCGTCAAAGCTAATGAGCACTAGTTAGCACAGTAGGCTCATATTTTTCCGATTGCGACTAGCAGGCATATTACTTTCACTATCCCCATCTTATTTAGCCTTTTTCAATAATAACTTGGCGCTTTCAACATTTTGTTTTGCGCTGTACCCCCTCTCTCGTACAGACTATGATGCAGTAAGTACATAAACAGAGTATCAAGATGATATTTTTGTGCCTTGTACACTTATAGTTAATAATTCAATCAACATAAACATGCTCATTTCTCCATCATTTGTAGCAATATGGATATTGAATATACTATATCACCTGAGCTATTCCTTAAAAAAGGACGGTCGAAAAATCTAGCGAGGCGATATCATCTAGCTGATACATCGCAGTGATGATCTGATAAATCCCAGGTTTATTTATTTGTCTCTGGCGTATCCGCACCAGGAAGCAGTGATGGCGTTACCTGAAGCCATAATATAGACATTATTGGAAAGTGCACTCCGCTAAAAAGACGAAATAGAGCCAGTGGCAGCGTGAATACACCTATTGGGGTGCTACATTAAACCAGTAACCACATTAAAATCTCGGCATTACTGAGGGGAAGAATATTTGTATATATAATTATTACCACTGAACTTAAGCAGCGCTAGCAGTAGACACTTAACGGAAGAAGAGATAATGGGGCCTATATTAGATATATTTCGGCTAAATATTTTAAGATTATGTGTTATTATAGTTTCTTGTAGAGTTATAAATGAGGTACATTTTTATCAAAATTATATAAAGCTCCAAGATGACGGCTTGCAGAAAATTTGAAAAATAAAGATTCGATTTTCTGATGAAAGGATTTCTACATAACAAATTCGTATAAATCTATTCTGTGTTTAGCGACGGACTACTTTTACCGATACTCAGATTGGCAAACAGAGAACGGAATTGTTATTAGAAAAAAATGTATAAAAAATAGAAAAACCGAAGCTTACTAAGCTAAGCATATGGTTAATACTCTAAAATTAGTGCATTAGGTTAAATAATACACGTTCCAATAATATTTTAACTTACAATAGAATAAAAACTAATTCTATTCTCTTTTAGCAAAAAGATAGATCTTAATCTCACTTAAAGAATATTTTAATTTCCTAACCATTAATCACCCCTAAGATTACCATAGCCATATAAACAATGAGATTCTTGAAGAGTTTAATGGAGAGTATATTAGCTGTTTTTTGAACTAATCATCGATAAGAGTTCATCATTCTATTCCGATGGAGTTAAATGGTATAAAATCTTTACTAACATGAACATCTTTTACATGCACCGCAATCACAATATGTTGACGATGCCAATCGCGATTTAAAACTTCATTTCTAATAAAAATTAAATTATCTAAATATTATTTATCAAAATAAACAGAACAAATTAGCTTTACAGCTAAAGATGAAATAAAAAAAGAAATATT
This sequence comes from Arsenophonus sp. NC-PE1-MAG3, assembly GCA_052174455.1. Taxonomy (GTDB): domain Bacteria; phylum Pseudomonadota; class Gammaproteobacteria; order Enterobacterales; family Enterobacteriaceae; genus Arsenophonus. The sequence continues at coordinate 141,966 of JBQMRP010000075.1, forward strand.
TCAATATTTTATATTTTTTTGAAAAAATTAATTTTTTCAAATATTAATTATAATAGGTTATCAACATAGAAATAAAATACATGAACTATTATGTTTCTTTTTGATGCTGGAAAATATTCCCCAATAGATTGGAGTTATTAGGAAAGAGAATAAGATTTACAGTAACAGGTAGCAGAAAATTGGGAAGTATTCCAATCTACTTAATAAGTATTTATATAAAAGATTAAACCTAGATTTAAATATGTCAGAAAACAACCAAAAAAGAATCAGCATCTCTTGAATAACTCCTAATAGGATTAGGAAAGAAAAAGCTAGTTAATAAAGATTAACTATCGTGATAATGAATTAGAAGATTTTAATTCCATTTTAAGTGCGCTAAAGCTATTAAATAAGAAAACCTAACTAAATTACTTAGACCGTAGGGAAAAGGGATAGGTTATGCACCTTCTAGGGTTGCTTGATCCTAAAAATCAACCCCATACTTGAACTAATAGAAGACAAAAACGAATCGCTTTATAAAAGTAGCTCCATATCAGAGGAGCAATTTAAACAAATTTAATCCAAAATTAAAATCAGTACCGAAAAATTATTTCAGAAATATAGCGCTTTGATTTCTAACATCCGAACCAAAATCTAAAATAAGCCTTAACTAGTTAAAATTTTTTGTAAATGCAATTTACAAGATATTAAAACCTCTTTGTAGAGGTATTAAATATTTTACTTTTAAATGAAGAATTATTTGTTTTTTAATAATTGGTATTGTATCAGAAAATTATTTATAATCTTAAGAAATCCCATGATTTCGATAATTTCTAAACATTTTCAGAAGTATTAAATAAATTATTTCTCTATAAACACCAGAATAATAAGAATTACGGGCTACCCAATTTAAGTGGGCAGGTGATGTGCTGTTACTTAGATATCAACGTCGATGATAGGCGTTGTGTTTGGCGCGTCATATTTCGAGACTAACTGACTGACTGCGGTAAACTATGATAAACAGCGAGTGAATTTTACTGATAGAAATGGGACTTTCATCAAGTATGACTAAAAAATTACGTGATGACTATCGAGGTAAAATGCAGATATTGACGCTGACCATCCAGGTATTTGTACTAATTTAGACACAAAACGCTATTGTATAAATTAGCAAGTAAGATCCTGCTGCTAGATGGAGCCTAAATATTGTTGCGATGAGTAAACCTAACGGAATAAAAGCAACTAACTAACCAGTTGTGAGTGCACTGTGATCGGTTCTCTTTCGTTAATAACTCGGAAACTATATCATGATAGCAAGCTCTAAGTTAACTGTAATAATTTAAACTACTCGGTTTTCGCTACAAAACTACCAATAGAGAAACGAGCATGACAGTAACCTAACCGAAAGGTGTTACAAGTGAAGAAATAACGCTTTGATGAACATAATGACAGGTCTCAGCATAGCAAGGACTGGCCACACACTGCACGCGCTTAATGAGCGAGCCAATAATGTTGAGGATGTTCAGCAGTTCCTAAAACTGATTTTGAGTACCAGAAAGATAACAATCTGCATTGACCAGATTTTAGCAGTAACCTGCATTGCTATCGAGTGATACTCATTTTGGTATATGAATTTCAGTGATACTGATATATCTAGTTAATTAATTTCATAAATAATTTCAATAATATATTAATGATGTACCATGAAAGTTCTACCCCATAGGTATCCTCGAAATTAGATATTACTTCTAATCCTTTCCATGAATTAATCCGTAATGGTGTACTAAATAGTTGATAACAGCGTTGTTGAAACTGAGCTCGAAGATATACTCAGGACATCTTGCTCAACACCGTCTTATCTACGGATCTCATCCGTCGTCCGTAATGGTTATTTACAATAATAAACCATATAAACTGCTATTGGTGATATTGAGATTAAAGTGCTTAAGATTAAGGGATTGCAGCAGGTAATTGACAAAATATTCTTCAATAGCTCATTGCTACCGTTTTATCTAAAGTATGCAAAAAAAACGGCGAAGAGTTCCTAACATAGCTGTATACCTACGAATCATCTCCACCCGTGATTTTAATGAAGCCCTGAGCGCACTTCACGGTAAAAGTACATGATCTATATTTGCCAGCACCCATTAACAGACTAAAATAGCAATGGCTTGAAGAGCATAAGGTAATGATAGCTGTGTGATTTAGTGATATATGCTATATTTATTTCTTGGCTGAAGGGATATACAGTTATGTCAGGCATGCTGATCGCCTTTGCCTGCTACTCATTATCGACAGTACTTGGCATGGATGTAAGGATTTCATTGCGCTCGAAAATGTCTATCAAGAGTTAGAAGCGAACTGTGGGCTAAACTTCTTAATGATATACTAAAGGATGGATTAACTATATTCCTATGGTTGTTACGGGAGATGGTGCTCTTTGATTTTTTGAATGAATATGAAGATATTTCTGGATGCGTAGAACAAATTTTATTGGGTACACAAAATAGCCAATGCACTTCTTTTACTTCCTAAAGACATACAACACCGAAAATTAGAGTTAAATTGCTGAAGGGTCTGGGTAGCACAAAGAGTTATGATCCCGCTAATAAAGCTTAATGTTTTGTTAGTAAAGTTTTTAGCGAAGTATTCTGCAGCGATGAATAAACTAAAGAAAGATAAAGAAGAATAGCTGAACATTCCATAACATCCCATCAGCGCACTGGTATCAATAAAAACGACGAATCTAAATGATTTGGATTTTGTGACAATGAGGTTATAAAGCCGACTTGCTAAGCGTTGTAAGTTTAAGAAAACAACCCTTTCAAATGCTATTTAAGCTGCTATAGTCTAATGAAAAAGCCGGAAGCGCGGACTAATGAGATTTAAGTAGGTGACCTCTTGGCGTTAATAACATCTAATTTAAGAAATAGAGAACAGATTCATGAAGCGTCAGAGTGAAGCCTGACAATCCATACACCAGATTTGTTAATAACTTTATTTCGATAGTTATTAACTAATAATTATCTATATAATAGTAATTAATAATTTGATTATTTTATAAAAATTTATATTTATCTAAGAACTGATTGAATTCATTAAATGTAAAATTCAATTTTCTATTATATTAACATGTTAACACAATGAATATTAGTTTAATTGCGGCAATGGCCGAGAACCATGTAATTGGTTTAGAAAATAATATACCATGGTTATTATCCGGTGATTTAGCCTGGTTTAAGCGTAATACATTAAATAAGCCAGTTATAATGGGGCGTATAACTTACGAATCTATAGGAAAACCTTTACCTCAACGTTTAAATATCATTCTTAGTCATACTCATTTTAATAATGACAACAGCGTTGTTTTGGTTAATTCAGTTGATGAGGCCTTAGCTAAAGCAGGGGAAGTAGAAGAGATAATAATTATAGGCGGAGGAAAAATTTATGAATTATTCTTGCCTCTGGCAAATCGCCTTTACCTAACACATGTAGATGCAAAAGTAATTGGTGATACCTATTTCCCTTCTTATCAAGCTTATGAATGGAACTCAGTATTTACTGAATCCCATCAAGAAGATGATAAAAATTCTCATAATTATTATTTTGAAATATTAGAACAGCGCTCATAAAAGCTATGCAAGACACTTAGCGTAATAAAAAACTAAAAGTATGAGCAAATCTAATATATGGCGGCAGGCTACATTCTGCTTTTATGCTTTATAAATCTGTAATTCATCCTTTCAAATCTCTTCAGCCAATTCTAACCCGTATGAGTAGATGGGAAGTAGCTAAATAGCATTGAAAAGGGTATTTTCTAAAGCACAGTGCTTCGTGTATCAGTTTCATAAGCTCACTATCGCGAAAGACAATTCAATCAAATTCTTCATTCTTATTGATATCCAGTTCGCTGACAAAAAGTTATGGAAGAAGTAAGCTCCTCTCTATAAATTTTTCTCCAGCTTCTTTATCTCTGCAGGATACGCTGAAAATCTTGTAACAAAACATCAAAAAAAAATTATTAGCGGCATCGCAACTTTCTAATAGTTACAGATATCACAATTCAGCCTTAAATTTTAGTCCATCCCTTCGGATAGCATTAGCGTTGTGTATTTTGGAATTTCTTTGCCATTTCACTCCAAAAAAAATTAAAGACATTGATTTCTCTAGAAATCTTTGGATATACAGTTAAGCTCCGCGCTTGTTAGCCCATTAAAAAATTAGAAGAAGCTTGCTTCTGACTCTTGATAAGCATTTTTAACTGCGACTGTTTCATTACGGACATACATAGTGATACTGATAATTAAAGAGAAGGTAAAGGTGATCAGTTTGCCTGACAGAACGGTATATGTCATCGACCAAGTAATAAATGTGCAGGTATCGCTAAATTACGCTGTTACCAATGCATGCGCTCTTTAAGGTATCGGTATTTCATTCTATTAATGGGATTTTTTCTACAGAGAGATCATCTGCTTTTTATCGAGAACTGCCCCAGAGTTTAGTGAAAATCATCGCTGGATATAATACCTCACAATTACATAGCTATATGGTATCACTCTTCGATATTTTTATACGCTTAAGATAAGGTGGTAGCAACGAGCTGTCTTGACAGATATTCCGTTTTCACTGCGATACCTAAACATTAGTACCTTAACTTAAACATAGCCAATACCGTTTTATAGTTTAACTATAGAAAATAACCATTACAGTCGACAAAATGTCCCCCCATCGATAAAGCGGTGTTAAGTATATTCTTGCAGCATGAGATTTGAACTCAACATCAACATCAGTATCTATCAGCTACATAACACCATTATGAATGCATTCATGAAAGTAATCAGAGGCAATACCTAGTTTCTCGGATACTTGTAGGGTAGACTTTTCATGGAAAATAATCTCAATTATATTGAAATAATTCATGAAATTAATCAGCAAAATTCAGTCAGAATCACTAAAATCTCATATACTAAAAATGAGCATAACTTTATATCACTATCCATGAAGATAGTATAGTTTTTAAATAATTTAAGTTTAACTTTAACTAGTCTTTCATAGACTACAATAGAGTTTTACTACTAAACACTAATTAAGGTAATTCCTGATTGCACAGACAAATATATTGTATAGAATGATCTCAAGATCTTCACTAAAAATGAAGTAATAGATTTATAAAGCATCTTCTATATCCCAGTTAAATTGTTTGATCCTATATCATTCGTTTAAAAATGCACCTGCGGCGAATAAGTCGGTACTATATACTAATATCTGCATAGAAACGATTGAATTCCTATTTTCCGGTACCTTAACATTTTTACAGACTAGAAGGCTGTCTATAAATTCCTTACAATTGTCTGTAAGTACCCGATAAATAGTCATAGGATATACTGATTAAGATAACGTAAGAAGCGTCTAGCATTGACCGCAGTCTTGGGTCTTTATAAAAGATAAATAAAAATCCGTTAAGAATCTATATCTACAAAAAGATAATGTCATTAAGTTTAATTTACATTTGCGAAAAAGATATTTCATATCTACGTGCAGATAACCAAATTCGTAGATTTTAAACGCTTTATAGCTTTAAATTAGAGCCTTTTTCCTTATTTCATGAAAATTTCCTGTCTGAGTCTGCATAAACAGCAATCCAAGCTAGGTCGAGATACAACGCTGGATTCAGGAATTCGCGTACAATCGCCATAATGCTAGCAAAAGAAAAAACTCTTTTTCGCAAGAAATAACTATACGCCCTAAGCGGGCAACAGCATGATCGACAAACTATGGGGAATAAGGGGGTCTGATCATCAGGTTATATTTGTAAAAGTTATTGATAGATCCTTAATACTATATGAAGAGTTTTCGCTTCAGTAGTTACCATAAAAAATTAAAAGTCATACAAATCAAAGAGATTATTTCCTTGTTCCTTACCAACATAAAGCTGCATCTTGTTAATTGGATCGGAGACAATCTATCAGATGAAGTTGATCTATGTATTGAAATAACTCATTCCACTTTATCCTGAGCATATTATTATAGTAAACATAATATTATATTCTCTGGACATAATTAGAGTTACATACTAATATTGTTATAAAATTCCTGATTGTAGGAAAAGATTTAATAATCTTATTAGAAGTCCTTTGCTTAAATTACATCACAAGAATAAATGGTTTAATTATATTCGATGCATATCGAATAGGCTGACTATACAGGAGTCAATAAAAAACAAATAGGCATTTATTTAAAAACAACGTTTAGGATGGGGTCACTGTTTTCTTTCTTTAGCAATGATAGCTAACTTAAATGTACTAAATGGCATTATTAATGATAACGAAATATTTTCTCTGAATCTATGAAAAAAAGAAATCGTCCTATCTCACATAAGAAATCTGAAAACGCGGGAAAGGAGGAGATAAAAAAATAAATCGCGGTTTTAATCGTCCAATATTGACAGGATCATGCGAGCAATGAGATTCTTAAATACTTTAATACAGACCGTGTATCTATTTTCTTAAGATGATTATTGATAAATAGTTCACCTTTTTTTAGAAAAAGGTGAATGATAAGGAACTTTTTTGCTAAGGAGCATGAAATTAGTCACCATCGCCTAATAAGGCTGGGTAATCAGAAAATTATTGATAATAAATTTCATATTTAAAATATGAACAACTATTTATCAGCTGATTAAAAAGATAGTTAAATAACTTATAAGGTATATATTTATTTATATAAAGAATTATCTAGGTTGGAGAAGATCATTTAAAACCATAAAAATTAAAATATAAATGTAGCTACAAATTATGTTGCAAGTAAAACAACAACCTTTAAGAACATAGCTAATTATCAAAATCATCTTGTTTTACCATTTAGTAATAGTAATTTCGGATATGTTATAACGCTTAGCAAAAGTAGACGCAGGCTATTTCTAACATAGTTAGAAATAGTGATCTTAGGTGTTTTAGTTGTATGATCATGGATCATATTATTATAATATATTACCTCCAATTATATCCTTAATTAACTCTATTGCTATAAATAGAGTTAATTAAGAATATAATAGTCTAGAACTAAATACTTATATTCTACTATCTATTAAATAATAGAATAAGCATAGTGTTAGGTATCTTTTATAAATGCAGGCTGATGAAAACACTTTTTCTCTTCCCAATGCAATAAAGTCAATTCTCCTCCCCAGCAACAACCGGTATCAAGCCCATAAATACCTCTAGGTATCCCTTTTCCTTCAAGGGAAGCCCAATGACCAAAAATAATAGTATATTCTGGTGGTATTTTTCTTGGTAGATCAAACCAAGGCTTTAAAGGTGGAGGTGTATTTTCAGGTTTATTTTTCCAGAACATATTTAACTGACCATCAGGAAAGCAATAACGCATACGAGTTAAGACATTAGTATTAAAACGTAAACGGGATAATCCTGTTAGGTTTGGTGACCATTTATTCGGTATATCGCTATACATGGCTTTGATAAATAAAGGATATATATCACTACTAAGTATAACCTCTACTTCTTTAGCACACATCTGAGCTGTTTCTAAATCCCATTGGGGTATGATCCCTGCATGTGCCATGATGATTTTTTTCTTATTATCAACTTGTAATAATGGTTGGTGCCGTAACCAATTAACTAATTTATCAGCATCAGGCGCTGTCAGTAATTTTTTTAGTTTATCTTTTGGTTTATCATGTATCATATTGAGATATTTACCGATAAGATTAAGATCATGATTACCTAGTACCATTCTAACAGATAATCTTAATCTTTTAATGTAACGTAAAACTTCGAGAGAATGCGGACCGCGGGATACAAGATCACCGGTCAGCCATAACACATCTTTTTGTGGCTCAAATTCTACTTGTTTAAGAAGTGCTCTAAGTTCACGATAGCAACCGTGAATATCTCCTATAAGATAGGTAGCCATAAATTAGTTTAATACTTAGTTTATAAGAGTTGGAATAGCAAGACGGAAGACTGGGATATCAACATAAAAATTTTTACCATCATTATCTAACATCACATAATGGCCTTCCATAGTTCCCATTGGTGTTTCTATAATAGCACCACTAGTATAACAAAATTCAGAAGTTTGTTGAATGATAGGTTGTTCTCCTACGACGCCCTTGCCTTGCACTTCAGTACGTTTACCATCACTATTGGTAATTAACCAATAGCGACTGATTAATTGTACCGGAGTACGTCCAAGATTACGAATAGAAACTGTATAGGAAAAAACAAATCTGGCTTCTTCTGGTAAAGATTGATTTTCAATATAGACACTTTGAACTTGTATACAGATATTAGGTTTATTTAGCATCATAGTGCCCCCCAAAGTTTGTCACTATTAGGGAATAATTTTAGCCAATCTACTAGCTAACTTACAATAATTTTCTACTGAAATATTTTCAGCGCGACAATTTGAATCAATACCTAATTGTTCAAAATCCTGCTCACTAAACAAATTACTTAAACTATTACGAATAGTTTTACGTCGTTGATTAAACCCCTGTGTAGTAATACGACTTAATAAGTCGACATCACAAATAGGGTAATAGTTTTGTTGATGAGGAATTAAACGTATGACAGCTGAATCTACTTTTGGCGCTGGCGTAAAAGCTGATGGTGGTACAGATAAAATAGAAATTATCTGACAATAATATTGTGCCATAACGCTAAGACGACCATATGCTTTAGTATTTGGTTCTGCAACTAAGCGATTCACAACCTCTTTCTGAAGCATAAAATTCATATCAGCAATAGCATTAATATAAGTAAAAAGATGGAACATTAAATGGGTTGAAATATTATAAGGAAGGTTACCGAACACTCTAAGAGGTTGATTTTTTTCTTTCGCTATTGCGCCAAAATCAATCGTCATTGCATCATTTGATATAATTGTTAGTTTATCACTCAGAGCAGGATGCACAGCTAAACGGCCAGAAAGATTACGATCTAACTCAATTACCGTTATATTTTCTATATGCTTAGTGATAGGTAATGTTAGAGCACCTAAACCAGGACCAATTTCAACAATAGATTGATCAGCTTTTGGATTAAAAGCAGTAACCATATTGTTAATAATAAATGGATCAGTTAAAAAATTTTGCCCAAATCGCTTACGGGCAAAGTGCCCTTCATGGATTCGTTTGTTCATTGTTATTTTGTATTAAGCTAATAGCTAATTTTAAGGCGGTTATAAAACTATTAACATCTGCCTGTCCACCTCCTGCTAACTCGATCGCTGTACCATGGTCAACCGATGTACGGATAAAGGGTAAACCTAAAGTAATGTTTACCGCGTGGCCAAAACCTTGATATTTTAGAACAGGCAGACCCTGATCATGATACATAGTTAAAATTACATCAGCTTTGTTTAGATATTTTGGTTGAAATAAGGTATCCGCTGAGAAAGGGCCATAAAGCTGCAATCCTTCATGACGTAATTTCTTAATAACTGGAATGATAATGTCAACTTCTTCATACCCAATATACCCGCCTTCGCCGGCATGAGGATTTAATCCACAGATATAAATAGCAGGTGTTTTAATGCCAAATTTAAATTTTAATTCGTGATTTAAAATATAAATAACTTCTTGTAGATTCTGAAAAGTAATTGCATCTGGAACCTCTTTTAGAGGTAAATGGGTTGTTGCCAATGCAACACGCAACGTTTCTGTCATTAACATCATGACGACTTTTTTTGTTTTACTTTTATCAGCAAAGAATTCAGTATGCCCGGTAAAGGGAATTCCTGCATCATTGATAATCCCTTTATGGACAGGGCCGGTAACTAATGCTGAAAATTCACCTATCATACAACCATTGTAAGCACGGTTAAGTGTTTCTATTACATAAGTGCTATTTTGTTTATTAAGTTGACCTGCTTTAACCGGTGCAGATAATTTTATCGGTAATACCGTTAATGTTTTTACATCTTGGCTGTTATTCTGTGCTTTAGATGAATAAATAGTTAATTCTAATTCTAAACCAAGTTGATCAGCTCTAGTTATCAGCAGGTCTGGATCAGCACAAACAACTAATCTAACCGGCCAATTTTGTTGAGCTAGTTGGATTAAAATATCAGGACCCACCCCTGACGGCTCACCAGCAGTGAGAACGATAGTATTATTTTTTTTACCATAAAGATTACTATGCATCATTCTCATTAAGAATTTTTACATAAGCAGATGCGCGCAGTTCTTGCATCCAAATTTGCGCTTCTTCATTAAATTTACGATTAAATAATAGACGATAGGCATATTCTTTCTGTGCTACATTAGTTTTATCAACTTGGCGAATATCTTCTAGCTGAATAAGATGCCAACCAAAAAAGGAGTGAATTGGTTGACTTATTTCACCTTTATTTAAACGCATTAAACCATCACGAAATCCTGGATCATAAAAATTAGGCATATTCCAACCAAGAGCACCACCACGTAATGCAGAGCCTGGATCTTGTGAATATTTTTTAGCTGCTTCGGCAAAGGTTATTTGCCCTGTTTTAATTTTTTGAGTAATTTGTTGTATTTTTTCATATGCCTGTTCATTACTTATAATAGGTGAAATCTTAATAAGAATATGGCGAGCTTTCACTTCAGTAACTAAAATCGGCATATTACCACTTTGTATATCATTAAGTTTTAATACATGAAATCCAATACTAGAACGAATAGGTCCAATGATATCACCTTTTTTAGCATTCTGAATTTGTTGAGTAAAAATAGTTGGTAATTCTTTAACCTTACTCCAGCGCATTTGTCCACCTTTTAAGATATTAGGATTAGCAGAGTAAGTAATGGCCAGCTCATCAAAATCAGCACCTTGCTTTAATTGGGTGATAATTTTATTTACCGTATCTATTGCTAATTGATTTTGTTCATTAGTTGAATTTTCTTGTAGTTGGATTGCAATATGGCTTAAATTAACATTAACATCCTGGCTAGCTCGTGAATTAATTTGAGCAGCCAGTAAATTAACTTCTTGTGGAAGGATGGTAATCAACCGAGTAACCTCATTATTACGTACTTCTGCGATCATCATTTCTCTACGAACATCGCTACGATAATTTTCTAAATTGATGCCATTCATCGACAAACGTTCTTGTAGTTGGCTAACTGTTAATCCATTTTGTGCGGCAATATTAGAAATAGTAAGATCAATTGCTTGATCAGGGACCTGAATCTGCATTTTTTCGGCTATTTGCATAATAATTTTATCAATGATTAAGCGTTCTAATATTTGGTGATGTAGTGCATTTTCATAGGGAATTTTCTGTCCTGTATTTTTGGCATTTATTCTTAATGTATCTAACATATTATCTACGTCACTTTGTAGGACAACGCCATCGTTAACGATAGCACTCACTTTATCCAATTGTTTTGTGGCTGCTAGCGTAGCAGTACTGACTGTAAATAATAAGCCAATAATAAATTTTCTCCAATAATTCATAAAATTCTCATTTTGTTTAATTATATTAAAGCTTAATTTTATTTCAAATTTCTTTTATTTGATAGATGAAATATATCAAATTTATTAAAAGGCTTGTTGATAAGCTATAATAGCACTAGCAAGCATATCCTGACTTCCAAAATTATGATTTTTATTTAGACCTCTTAATTCCACATTAATTAACCATCGATTATCATAGTCACTACTTAAATTTTGTTGTTGCCAACCCACAATTTTACGCTCATAGCCAATATTAATTGACCAGCAGCAAGTACTATACTGTAAACCTATTAATCGACTGGCGGGTTTATTTTCTTTTAAATCATGATAGTAAGAGCTAACAAAATTCCAGCGATCACTTAAAGGCCAACTCACTACTGCCCCGATTTGAGAAATTCTTTTTTGAAAGGCTGATGAGTTTCTAACAGTTGCTTGAATATAATCGCGATTGATAAAGTGGTAATTTACCTGAATTAAACGATCTGAATCCAAGCGGTATTCTGTTACAAAATTTCCCATTGTGATATCACTAAGTCGCTTATCATACTGAAGTTCACCTTTTAGTCCCCAGTTATTGGTTAAGCGTAAATAAGCATCACCGGCCCATAATAATGAGCCGGTATTACTTTTACCCTCAATAGGTAAATCAAAATCTTCAGTTCTAGGGCGCTCAAAATAGTATATTTGCCCGATAGAAAAATTAAAACGTTCATTCAATTCTTTATCATAAATACGCGTAGTGATACCGGTTGTTAATTGATTAGCTGAAGCGATACGATCTAATCCGCTATAAATTCGGTTACGGAATAAACCATTATAATCAGCCTGCAGTAAAAAGGAATCATAATTATTAATATTACTTTGATCGCGATAAGGCACATAAAGATATTGAACATGAGGTTCTAACGTTTGCACATAATTCCTATTTGTTAGGAGGTCACACTCAAAAAGCATTTCTACATCAGAAGTTACTGATGGCAGGACACGAGTAACCTGTCTTTTTAGCGGACTATCAGCTAGGTTAGCAGGGATATCTTGATCATAATAAGTTGCCATGACCCTTACAGTATTATTAATACTAGCCCAACCATTTGCTAATGCTAGATTCAGTTCTGGTTCGATATGTAACCGCGTAGCATTAGGATTATCGGTTTTAACACTGATAATATGTGCTGCTTGAACATAAGTTTTTAGATCAAATGGGCCCAGATTATATCTATAATAATTAAGGTCTAATTGCGGTTCAGTTTTGTAAACTTTACTATTAGGTGAATCAAAAAAAATCTGAAATTGTTTATGTGTTAAAGTTGCATTCCAGTTAGGTTTAGAATAACTAACACTGAATTTCTGAGTAGCATAGGCGTCAGTACTATTACCATATTTAGACGTAAAATCAGTGAAATATTTTGGATCACTGACTTTGATATAATTAACATTAAAACGCCATACTTGATCTAGTACACCTGAATGACTCCAATACAGAAGCCAGCGATCATTACTATCACGAGTGGGATACTTGTCACTATTTTTATCCTTAATATAATTGCGGTCGTGTTTTAGCCAATCAATAACAACAGTACCAGTGCCAGCATTAGTAAGATAACGAAACTTGTTATTCAGTTTTATACCACGAAAAGTTATAAATTGGGGTGTAATGGTTGCATCGTAGTTAGGTGCGATGTTCCAGTAAAAAGGTACTGCAAAATCTAAGCCTGAGCCCTTAGAATAACTATAATTAGGTAATAAAAAACCAGATCGACGCTTATCGCCAATCGGTAATTGTAAATAAGGGCTATAAAAAACTGGGATTTTAGCAAGGCTAAAGCGTGCATTCCATATTTCAGCAACTTGTTCTTGATGATCTAAAATAATTTCAGAGCCAATAATACTCCAACTATCATTATTTGGAAGGCAGGAAGTGAACATACCTTTTTCTAAAATCGTATAGCGATTTTCACCGCGCAATTTTATTTTATTTGCATAGCCCCGACCTAGACGCCCTACCATCAAATAGTTACCGTTTTCAATATCGGTATCTTTATTATTTAGATTTAACCATGCTTTTGATCCTTTTAAGATAATTTCTGGATCATCATAATGTACATTTCCTGTTGCGACTACTTTACGCAATGGTTTTTGGCTATTAGTTTTGGTTTGGGTTAATCTAACTTCATTAGCAGTGAGAGTCTGGTTACCTTGTTGAATATCTACATTACCTTTATATTCAATAAAATGAGGATATTTACCAACCATATCTCTTGCCGTGATATGAATGGGGAGATCATTGAAGTTGCCTTTCATAATAGATTTAGTATATACCGGTGCCCCTAGCATGCATTGCTCTGTTAGATCAGCATGGATTTTTTGGCTATAAACAGTCACCAAAATTATGGTAGCAAATAATGTCAGATAATTTTTTTTTATCATTCTGTATCTAATTCCTTCATCAATATTATCGTGTAGGCAAAATTAAACAATTAACGCATTTAAAGACTCTTGCCTGCATAAAACAGCATCAGCTATATATTAAGTTTAATAGGAACAGAGTAGAATGAGTAACATTATAATGCAAATTATACTCAGAGAATTGAGGAATTGAGGAATTGAGAAGTTTATGCGGTATTGTGGAAAAATCACTGGTGTTATCTTGGGGATCATGTCTGGCACTTATATTTGGGGTGTTATCATTGGTTTCATTATTGGTCATGCATATGACAAAGCATCAGAACAGAAAAATTTAGAAAAAACAAGCGCTAAACAGCGATGTCAGAGAATTTTTTTTATTAGCACATTTCAGATTTTAGGGCATTTAACAAAAACAAAAGGTCGAGTTACTAAAATTGATATTAAACTAGCAACTAACCTGATGGACAGAATGCAGTTGCATGGTGATGCCAGAATTTCAGCACAAAGTGCATTTAGAGAAGGAAAGAATAAAAATTTTCCTTTAAGACAAACACTAAAAAAATTACGTCAAGTTTGTTTTGATCGATTTGATCTTATTCAGATGTTTCTAGAAATTCAAATACAGGCTGCTTTTGCAGATGGCGCTTTACATCCTAATGAACGAAAAGTGTTATTTATTATCGCAGAAGAATTAGAAATTTCACATAATCAATTTGAGCAATTCTTACATATGATGGAAGGCGGACGACGGTTTGAGAATACTAATAATTATTCTCATGAATCTAATCGCTATCGACATACTACTCAAGAACCAAAATTAGCAGATGCATGTAAGATTTTAGGTGTTCAACCTAATGATGAGCAAAAAAAAATTAAACGAGCCTATCGTAAATTAATGGCTGAACATCATCCAGATAAATTGCTTGCTAAAGGATTACCACCAGAAATGATGGAAATCACTAAACAAAAAGCACAATCAATTCAAGCAGCTTACGATTTAATAAAAAAAGAATATCACTTTAAATAGTTTATAGTAATTAATATTAATTAAATAAATTTTCTAGTTGCTAAAAATCTGCTTTATAAATGAAGTAAACAGATGATTCAAATTTTCATGAGTAATGTGAAACTCTTTTTCTATGTAATTGAATATGTAAAGAGAGTATTAATGCTGTTTTATAGGCATCAAATTAATCACCAATGATAGGATGACCTAATTATCACATCCCAGGTGATAAAATGATTACTTTGAATCGTTTAAGTTTAATTTAAATTATTTTTTTCATAAACTGCAATGTAGTTTTACTACAAAATATTAATTTGGGTAATTTCTGATTGTACAGCCAAACATATTGATATAAAGAGATATTAAGCTATTGATTAGAATTAAAATAATGCCATTGAAGTCCATTTTTAGATTACCCATTAAATCCCTAGCAAATACTATTCATTTGATAATGCACGATGGGTTAAATCGATGATCTATACTAAGCTCTATACATAAATAGACGAATTCATATTTTCTGGTGGCTAACCTTTTTTTTTAAATTCAAAAGGCGATCTGTAAATTCCTTATTATTGTCTATAAATACACAATAGATAACCATAAGAGATGGTTGATTAAGATCACGTAATAAGCGTGAATATTGATCGCAATTTTTTCCTTATAAAGATGGATAAAATCATCTATGGGCGTGATATATAGCTATGAAAAGCTAACATCGTGAAGTTTCGTTTGACATTTGTGAAGAGATATTTCACGTATACGTGAAAACACTTAGTAGCTTTTAATAGCTTTATTATTCGTCCTTCAGTGGGAGTCATGCTAATTTTTAATGATGAGGTTTTGGAGATGATAAGTATCCTGATAATTAATTTTGTGAAAATGATTTCAACAACAGAGAGATGATATACCATGAAAACTTACCCTACAGATATCTAAGAAACTAAATATTACCTATGCTCTTATTGAATGAACTCATCCATAATACTGCCAGGCAGCTGATAAGATACTCTGTTAAGGCGGAATTTAACTCGAAGATATTCTGCGATAAGATACTAAAACACCGCTTTTCTATGTGGCATCATTCTGTTAACCATAATAATTATCTGTCATATCACAAACCATACAAGACTAATATTATCGATATTGAGATTAAAGGGCCTAAGGTTAAAATGGGATAGCGCGGCAACAAATATGCTTCAAAAACTCATTGCTACCGTCTTATCTAAATGGCGTAAAAGCGGCGAAAAATTGCTACCATAACTTATATACCTACTAAGAATCCATCCCTCAACCAGTGATTTTCACGAATCCCTGAGCACTTCTTAAAAATTACCGGTGGAGATGCTTCGCATCTCTACCAGCTAAAGATATAAACTCTTTAAGATTTTTTTTGCACGCTTCAGATAGGATAGCAGCAAAAAGTTTTAGAAGCATATTCTGTTGCCGTTGCGATCCTAACCTTAGAAACTTTAATCTCAACATCCCTAATATCAATCTATATGGTATTCACTATGACAAATTAAATAACCGTTATGGATAACGGCATGGACTCTCGCGATAAGATAGTATTCAGGATCTTGTTGCAATATATCTTCAATCTCCGCCTTAACAGCAGCTGCCTATCAGCTTTACCTAACTCACCATTATAGATGAGTTCATGAAAGGAATCACGGTAACATCTAATCCTACGGATATCTGTAGGGGGTAAATTTTATAGCAAATATCTCTCTTCTATTGAGATAATCCACGAAATCAATCAGCTTGGATATACCAGGATATCCAAAACCATATACAGCAGAAAATAAGCATACTCTTTACTAATTTAACCGCAATATTAATTAAAAATATCAATAAGATTGAATTACCTCATCTCATGTTAAGATCACAGTAACTAATAAAAGCCCTTATATCGTAAAGGGATATTTAATTGCATCATGATATTGATAACCAATAACTTCAAAATCATCACTACTTACCCAAGTTTCAATATCTTTTAATGCCTTAATATCAGGATTAATTCTTAGCTGCGGTAAAGAATACGGATCTCGCTTCAACTGAATATCTCGCATAATCGAAAGTTGATTTTCATAAATGTGAGCATTTACTATCTTATGATAAGCTTTACCTGGTTTGTGACCCATGATTTGAGCAAAGAGTGCAAGTAAAACAAAACATTGAATTTGATTAAAATTCAATCCTAAAGGAACATCACAACTACGTTGATATGAAGTTAAATACAAAGTGTTCGCTAAAAGAGAAAAAGTGTGCGTATGCATACAAGGGCGTAAACAGCCTAAGTCAAATTCACCTGGATTATAAAAAGTAATTGTCTCTGCACGATCATCTATTCCAACCGAAAGGTTGCTAATGACTTTTTGTAGCTGATCTAAATAATTACCATCAGGACGCCGCCATGATCGCCCCTGAACACCATAAACCCGTCCCATGTCATCTTCACCTTTACGGTTCGGATTGTTAATCCATACCTGATTTTCATTCGCATTAGCATTCCATGTATTACAACCAATATCTCGAAATTGTGCAGCGTTAGAATAACCTCTTAAGTAACCTAATAATTCAGCAATAGCCACTTTATAAAAACTTTTACGAGTTGTAATTAAAGGAAACTGGTTGTTTGCGACATGATATTCAAAATCAGCATTAATAATGGTTAAACACCGAACACCTGTGCGTTTATTTTCCACCCATTGACCTTCATCAATGATTCGGTGACATAAATCTATGTATTGTTTCATTATTATTACTCATTTAGAATCTATTATTTATTTAAAACTATAAATAAAAAACCGTATTAAAATCTGCTGTTATTTATTCTTTTTTATCTTTATGGTTAGAAAATTAAATCGCTCTTTAACAGAAAATCAAAAGCTATCTCTTATTACTAATATAAGATAGAATCAGCTTACTAGACTTAGTGTATGTGAAAATTTCATTGAAGTATTTATTCCTTAAATAATGTTCTAATTTTAGAGATAAAAAACCTAGGTTTACCTTTTAATAACCCTTATTTTTGCGAGCCGTTATCTTTATCGTTTTTACACCTTCGGTAGTAAAGTGCCTCGTTGAGGATTGAACAATGAATCACTATAACGCACTATTTTGAAATGCCTAGCTAAATATGGCTAATAGAGTGCCCGATCATCTCTTTTTTTGTCAAGGAGAGTATTTATGCCAGTACTACTTAGTTTACTGGTTATAATATGATATATAACCACTTCCATCTTGCTTAATGCCGCAGTTTTGATGCGATAACCGGTGAGCCATTAAAGGTGTAGCACCAGAGGTATTTCGTTCTATATCACACCCTTTTCATCTTTTTAGCGAAATACACTTTCTCCAGTAAAGTCCGCATTTGCACTTTCAGATAACTCTACTGCCACTTCCTAACAGGGCGGAAGTACCAAAGGACTAGAAAGAGTACTGAAATTTATAAGGTCATAACTGTTAGAACTATATACTCATTTATGATATATGAAAATTCGGAGATGATGATATCCTGTTGATTAATTTCATGAATGATTTTAACAACAGAGAGATGATATGCATGGAAAAATCTACCATTATAGATATCCGTAAAATCAAATATTACCTCTGATCCCTTGCATGAATTTATTCGTAATCCTTTCGGGATCTGATAGCGTCGCCGTTAAGGCTTATCTTAAAGCCATAATTGCGATAACGTGCTAAACGCTGCATTGTCGGCTAGCGTCATGCCGTCGACTATAACGGTTATGTTCCGTAAAAAATCATACAGACTAATGTCGACGATGTTAAGATTAAAAATGCATAAGGTCAGGAGATCGCAGTAACAACGGAATAATGCCACAACAGCTAGTTACTACCGATTTTATCTAAAGTGTGCAAAAGTGGTAAAGAATTCCTCTCATGACTGTTCTACAGATATTCACCCTTAATTTTCACGAAGATTTAGAGGGATTCTTAATAAAAAACACATAGTCTTCTCCTGCCAAAAAGACTATCAGCAGACTGAAACAGTAGTGAATTAAAGAGCGCAGACAAGATCTGGTGCACCCTCCATTTTTTTTCGTGATTTAGCGATGCGCCTAACGTTTATTTCTTAGCTGATTACATAACCATACTGTCAGGGAATCTGATTATCTTTACCTACTTGCTAATTATCGTCAGTGCTGCATGGATGGTAAGGGAAGATAGCTACAGTCAAGGATACTTATTGAGAGTCAGAAACGAACTAGACCGAACTTATTAAGACCTACAATCGCGGAGCTTAACTTATATCTTTCAAGGTTTAGTACAGGAGACGGTGCCTTTAATTTTAAATGCAATAAGCAAAGATATTTCCAGGCATGCAGCATCAACACTGTTGGATACACGAAATAGCTAATCTACTCCCTTCACTTCCCAAAGGAATGCAATACAGAAAATAAAAGTAAGCTTCTTAAAGTGTGACCAGAAGAGAATTTTGATGCCCGCTGATTAAATCCCCTTGATATTTTTATTGATAAGGTTTTCAGAGTATCCTGTGCAGTGATAAGAAGGTGAAAAAAAAAATCGAGAAGAATTACTGGTATTCTATGCTTTGCCGTCAGTGCACTGTGGCGTCAATATGAACGCCGAACCCGATTGAATTGACTTTTATTACAATGAGGCTATGAAGCCGAAGCGCGAAGTACTATGCTTCGAGAAAATAACCTTTCAATGCTATTTAAATTACTCCCATCTACTCAAAATAGCTGAAACCGCGGCTAAGTAGGTTTGATCTGCTGACTAATCCTGGTTGATAACAACATCCAATTTAAGGATGGAGAATAGATTTATGAAGCATCAGAGTGGAACATAATCTTTTAACCATTCTAAAGCAGATGTGCTAATAACTCTTAGTTATAATGCAGCAACCGAATGACAGCGCCTTGCCAGATTTCTTTGATTACTTTTTTTGAAGAACAACTCATAGCATACAGCACATCTTTAATATTCAGATCATTACGGTGATAGGAGATATGAACATACATATTTTATTAAATTGTTGAGCATAAGTGTAAAAAACACAGAAGATACCAATTTCAATACCTATTTGCATGCCACTGGAGCATGGTGTAAAGTAGCACACCGCAAAACAGATTTTAGTAGCGGGCAGTTATTGTAAAAAAAAAGGTAAAGAAAATGGGGATAGTGAAAATAATGCGTTGCGAGTTGTAATCGAATAAAATTTAAACCTGGTGTGCAAATCACTGTTCAATATCTTTGAAATTCCATTAACTGTAAGTTTTTTACTTACAGCTTTAGCAAAAAAAATAACTGTGTGGGAACATTAAGGAGGATCGCAGCAATAGTCATCCGGACACCCATGACACAAATTATTCAGGCGCAAGCATTTGTTCTAGAAATAGATATATCCTACCAAGCTTACACTTTCAGTATGTTTTTAAGAAAGTTATTCTACCTGTCATTAATGGTGAAAAGCAGTTTAATTGAGTGAAGTAGATGTACATGTCGTAAATTATTTTCTGTGTATATTTTAGAGAAATAGAAATCATCATCCTCTGTCTGCATTTGTAAGATCTATCTACCCAGATATTTTTGTGTTTATTCCAGGAGGCGAAGAAGACAGGAATTATCCCTATCATCTCGATAAGAGATGAATTAATAGGGAAGCATATTTTTAGTTATTACTTCTTAATGCTATTTTATTAACGTCATCAGCTTGGTCTTGGCATTGTTCAAAACCTCGGATAATTGTGAGTAAAAGCAGGGAATACTTGCGTGTTAAAAATTAAGAATTAAGAATTACATGAATTGCTGTATAGCCTATTTTTAGGTTTCATAAAAAATTTAATCGGTCTATCGTTATTAATTTTGAAAAGGAAGATCATAAAACAGTTCGAATAAACAAGGTGGTGTAATACGTGAAATTACGCGTGCTAGCTTCCTAATTTAGCTGACTTACATTTTATAAGATTTATTCCGAGGCATCTAGATAAATCTCTTAAAAATTAAGATAGCGCAAAATAAAGACAATACTCAGATCATAAACATCACAAAAGTATTGTAGCGACAGCGATCATACCACAGTGCTACATTCCTTAAGTAATTAAATAATTTCTACAATGACTATCTTTCTTATAGGCCCAGATAATTATAAAAATACCAATAATAATCATAGGAATTGATAAAATTTGCCCCATACTTACACCACCAAATAACCCAAGCTGCGCGTCCGGCTGACGGAAAAATTCAACAAGACTACGAAAAACACCATAACTAATCAAAAATAATCCTGAAACACTGCCAATCTGACGGGGCTTACGAATAAATAAATTTAAAATAATAAATAAAATAAGTCCTTCAAAAAACATCTCGTAAAGTTGAGAAGGGTGTCGTGGTAATACACCAAACTGCTCTAAAATAGGTAACAAAGAAGGGTCTTGACTAATAACCTGAATGTCCTCTCCACGAGAGCCTGGGAATAACATTGCCCATGGGGCGTCTAATGTTACACGTCCCCAAAGTTCACCATTAATAAAATTACCTATGCGCCCCATACCTAATCCAAATGGAATTAATGGCGCAACAAAATCAGCAACATGGAAAAAATGGCAACGGGCTCTACATGCATACAACCACATGGCACATATCACACCAATTAACCCGCCATGAAAAGACATTCCTCCGGCCCAAACTTTAAATAAATATAAAGGATTGCTCAAAAAGGCTGGTAGATTATAAAATAAAATATAACCTAAACGCCCACCGATAAATACACCTAAGAAACCAATATAGAGCAAATTTTCAACTTCATTTTTCATCCAGCCGCTATTTACTTTGCTGGCTCTCCGCTTTGCCAACCATAGAGCGAAAACAAATCCTACCAAATACATCAAACCATACCAATGAAGGGTTATCGGACCAATCGAAAATATAACAGGATCAATATTAGGAAACACAATATAACTACTATTCATTATCTTGACTCTTTAATTTTATAGAACTTGATATAATTTCGTGATTGAATGCGATTTAAAATTTAATTAAATTCTATTAAATAGATTCATCAATAAATCTATTTAATAGATGTTTTACGAAGTAAATTTCAAAAAAAATAAACAAGAGTAGCATTCACTACTCTCTCGTCGCTTTCAAAGCAACAAAATTGGATATTAAAATTAATATACTTTTAATAAATTTATTTAGCTACGTTAAGTCTATAGGTAGGCTATTATTTAATGTTACTGCACTATTTTGCAGTGAAATAACCATTGGAGCAAATTCTTTCATAACGCGTCGATAAACATCGCGTTTAAAAGAAACAACCTGACGAACAGGATACCAATAACTCACCCAACGCCAAGTATCAAATTCAGGCGTTTTACTTATTTGCACATTAATATTATGTTCATCACAAAGCAATTGTAACAAAAACCAACGCTGCTTTTGCCCAATACAAACTGGCTTTGTATCCCAGCGCACCAAACGTTTTGGTAATTTGTACCGTAACCAGTTCCGGGTAGATGCCAATATTTTAACATCTTTATGATCCAACCCAACCTCTTCGAATAATTCCCGATACATTGCCTGTTCTGACAATTCTTCAGGATTAATTCCACCTTGAGGGAACTGCCATGAACGCTTCCCATAGCGACGAGCCCATAAGACTTGAGTTTGCCGATTACAAATTATAATTCCTACATTCGGGCGGTAGCCATCATTGTCAACCATCTGACTACCTCATTAAAATTTAAAAGATAACTTATTATTTTATGTTACTCTATATAGTAATCCTTTATCAAATATAGTATTTGCAATTATAAAATAACATCTTACAATAAAACTATCTCAATGAGGTTTTAGTTATCAGTTCAATATTATTAATAGCTGAATAGAAAAACTCGTCGAACCTGATCCCCCGATTAATATCGTCGTAGGGATTTAAGCAATCCTAATGATTTATTCGTTCATAAATAGCTTCATTAACTGTCTATTCCTTATATCTTGCATTACTTTTATTTAATCATATAGGAGAACTCAGTATTGAAGAATTTACTATTAAAAATAGTTAGTGCTAACTTAATTTGTTGTTCAGCTTTTGCTCTCCAGCCAAAACCTATATTAACTGTTTACACTTATTATTCCTTTATTGCAGATTGGGGACCAGGGCCTGCAATAAAGCTTGCCTTTGAACAAATATGTCACTGTGAACTAAAGTTAATTGGCCTAAATGATGGAATAGGATTATTAAATCGCCTTAGAATGGAAGGGAAAAATAGCCAAGCCGATATTGTTCTCGGACTTGATAATAACTTAATTGATCTGGCAAAAAAAACGGGCTTGTTTACGGAGAGTCAAGTTGACACCAGTCAACTGAAATTACCAATAAAATGGAATAACAATATTTTTATCCCTTACGATTATGGTTATTTTGCTTTTATTTATAATAAAACACGGATCACTAAAATACCTAAAAGTTTCGATGAACTTATTAATAGCACTCAACTATGGAAAATTATTTACCAAGATCCACGTACCAGTACACCAGGTTTAGGGTTATTACTTTGGATACAAAAAATTTATGGAGAAAACAGTACCCAAGCTTGGCAAAAAATAGCTAAAAAAACTGTAACTGTTACTAAAGGTTGGAGCGAATCATATGGATTACTCTTAAAAGGTGAAAGTGATTTCGTTCTAAGTTATAGTTCTTCACCAGGTTATCATCTGTTAAATGATAAAAAAAATAATTATGCTGCTGCCCTATTTAGTGAAGGTCATTACCTGCAAATTGAAGTGGCTGCTCGATTAAAAACAAGTAAGCAGCCTAAACTTGCTCAACAATTCATACAATTTATGCTCTCACCAAAATTCCAAAAAACATTACCGACAACCAATTGGATGTATCCGGTCATTGATATTCCCCTAGTTGACGTTTATCAACAAATACCAGTACCAAAAAAATCATTGCAATTTAATCCAGAAGATATTACTCAACATCGCAATCAATGGATCTATTTATGGCAAAATGCCGTCAGCCACCAATAGGTAGTTCACTTTGGCCTAACATAGTCGTGTCAGGCCTATTAATCACTATTGTAGTAGTCACTTTTAGCACTTTATGGTTACATGCCTCTCACATAAGTTGGAAAGAATTTATTGATGATAGTTATTTATGGCACATCATTGGATTTACATTTTGGCAAGCATTATTATCAACCTTATTATCGGTTATCCCTGGAATATTTCTAGCTAAAGCTCTTTTTAGACGGCATTTTAAAGGTCGGACACTGTTTTTACGTTTATGTTCAATGATAATAGTATTGCCAGTACTAGTGTCTATTTTTGGCTTATTAACCGTTTATGGTCGTATGGGATGGATTGCTCAACTTTGTCAATGGTTAGGTATTAATTACCAATTTACTCCTTACGGCCTAAAAGGTATTTTATTAGCACATGTCTTTTTTAATTTACCTTTAGCTAGCCAGATGTTATTACTCTCACTAGAGAGTATTGCAGTTGAGCAACGCCAGCTTGCAGCGCAACTAGGCATGAACCGATGGCAAGATTTTTTGGTTGTTGAATGGCCTTATCTTAGGAGACAGATTTTACCAACATCTGTCCTGATTTTTATGCTTTGTTTCGCCAGTTTTTCTACCGTACTGACACTTGGCGGTGGGCCTGCTGTAACCACCATTGAACTTGCTATTTATCAATCATTAAGTTATGATTTTGACCTCAATAAGGCCGCTTTATTAGCTTTAATTCAATTTTTTTGCTGTTTAGGGCTGGTATTATTAAGCCAAAAATTAAATGTCATCTTTTTTGTCGGCGCTAGTCAACAATTGCGATGGAAAAATCCAGCTGATACTCGATGGCAGAAATGGTCGGATACATTGCTGATTAGCATGACTCTATTTTTTTTAATTCTACCTTTATTAGCTATTATTGTTGATGGTTTAAACTTAACACTATTAGAGGTGTTACAACAACCAAGCTTATGGCAAGCGTGCATTAATTCGATTTTTATCGCTATTAGTTCTGGAGTACTTTGTATTATTTTTACTATGATGCTACTTTGGAGTAGTCGTGAATTACGTCTTTGTGGCTCAATATTACTTTATCGAATCTTTGAATTAAGTGGGTTATTAATCCTAGCGATACCAAGTATAGTTTTAGCGACTGCATTCTTTTTATTACTTAATAATACCGTTATTTTACCTTACTCTCCTTATAGTTTAATTATCTTGACGAATGCTTTAATGGCTATTCCATATGCCTTAAAAATATTAGAAAATCCAATGTATGACTTAGCTGAACGCTATAATTTATTATGTATTTCATTACAAATCAAAGGTATAAATCGATTAGTTTTAATTGAATTAAAAGCCTTAAAACATACAATAGGAGAAGCCTTCACTTTTACCTGCATGCTCTCAATAGGTGATTTTAGTATTATTGCACTATTTGGTAATGAGAACTTTCTTACCCTACCTTATTATCTCTATCAACAATTAGGCTCTTATCGTAATAATGATGCGGCAGTTACTGCATTGTTAATGCTATTAGTTTGTTTTAGTTTATTAAAGTGTTTCTCAGGAAAAAAGCATGATTAAATTAGATGAACTTATCTATTGTTATGAAAATCTAATAATGCAGTTTAATTTTCAAGTAAATAAAGCTGAAAGGGTGGCTATATTAGGCCCTAGTGGCGCAGGGAAAAGCACTCTACTAAATTTAATCGCCGGATTTCAGTATCCAAAACAGGGTAAAATTTGGCTAAATAACCAAAATCATACCGATACACCACCTGCTAAGCGCCCAGTTTCTTTCCTTTTCCAGGAAAATAATCTCTTTTCTCATTTAACTGTTTGGCAAAATATTGCTTTAGGCATTTCACCAAATTTACGTTTAAAGCGATTCCAACATCGCGCAGTAAAGAAGATCATAGAACAAGTTTCACTTAATAATTGTATAACTCGTTTACCATCTCAAATATCAGGCGGACAGCGTCAACGTACTGCGTTAGCACGTTGTTTGATTTGCCAAAAACAAATTTTGTTATTAGATGAACCTTTTTCTGCTCTCGATCCTGCATTACATAATGAAATGTTAATATTACTTAAACAGGTATGTAATGAACGTCAATTAACCTTACTAATGGTTTCTCATAATTTAAAAGATACTAGCCAAATAGCAACTCGGTCTATCGTTATTGCAGATGGAAAAATTGCCTATGACGGTCAACCAGATTGGTTAATTAATGGTTCAACACCAGCAAGTATACTGCTCTGGGTATATTTCATTCCTAATTTATTTATAAAATTAATTTCTAATTCATACTTTGTCTGGTAATTAGAATTAGAGAATCATGTTCATTTCTGTTGCATAAGATTTTAAAAAAAATTATGTTTATTTTTCTAATTAATTTATGGATGATTTCATCAATAAATAAATGATATATCATGAAAAGCCTACCCTAAGGTATCCGCTAAACTAAATATTACCTGTGATCTCTTGCATGAACTTATTTGTAATGCTACTAGAAGCTGATAGGCGCTGTTATTGATGGTGAGTTCTAAGGAATAACTACGATAATATGTTGAACGCCTTCTTGTTCGGCGAAAGGTCATTGTACTTCAACCATAACAATATGTGCTGCTACAGCAAACCATAAAAACTGATATTGACGATGTTGAGATTAAAGTATCTAAAGTTCAGAGATCGCGCCGGCAACAGAATATACTTCAATAGCTCCTTCCTACCGTCTTATCTGAAGTATATAAAATGCGACAAAGAATTATTCTTCTCATATCTGTACCTGCGAATTTTATTCACAGGTAATTTTATAATTCTGGAGGTAATTTCTTGGTTAAAAATCACATAGTCTCCTTATTAGAGAGATCATTGGGAGACTGAAACAGGGAATAACCTTGAAGGGTATAGGAAATGCTCGTTACATGATTTAGCGATACGCCTAACGTTTATTTCTTAACCGATCAATATGCCCGGTCCTGTCAGCTAAGCTAATCACTTTTATCTACTACTTATTATCAACATTAGTGCGCATAGATATGCGAAGGTTATTACGCTAGAAGATTCTTATGAGAATAAGAAGAGAATTAGGCATAAATTTTTAATAACTAACGAGCGCGTTGTTTAATCGTATATCCGAAGATCATTAGGAGAGACGGTGCCCTTGATTTTAGAATAGGAATGCTAAAGATGTTCCCGGATATTCAGCTAATGGTGTTGAGTACACAAAATAACTAATGTAGTTAGTTTTATTTCCTAAAGGGGATGCAATCGAATTAAGGGTAAACTGCGGGAGATTTGGCTAGCAGAGAATTGTGATACCGCTAATAAAGTTAGCTATTTTATTGCAAGCTTTTTAGCGTATCCTGCAGCGATCAAGAAGCTGGAGGAAAGAACGCAATAAGAATCTGCTGGCATTCTATGATTCCCGTCATCACACTGGTCGTCAATAAGAACGAAGAATCTAATTAAATTGGTTTTTTGCAATAGTTAAAACATAAAGCTGATATCGAAGCACTGTAACTTGAGAAAAATAACTCTTTCATGGTATTTAAGCTACTCCCGTCTACTCAAAAAAGCTGGAATCGGTTAAGGGGATTTGACATTCTAATTCCTGTTATGGTGAAATAACCTTCAATTTAAGGATGGAGAATAGATTTATGAAGTATCAAAGTGAAACCTGATTATCATAAACTAGATTTACTAATAACTCCAATTATTGTTATTTAAACAATCTTCTCTAGGCTAGATAATTAGCTAAATAAAACGATCTCATATCATAGAATCTACTTAACTATTTTTTAATTGGCTGATATAATTATTCACATTTTAAATGCGGAATTAATTACTAACAATTCTCTGGTTACCTATAACCTTATTAGGCGATAGTGACTATCTTTATCCTTGTTGGTAAAGGTTTCGCACCATTTAGGTTATTTTGAGCAAAGAATGGGAGACTTTTTATCAATAATTAGCTCAAGAAAATGCCTAATACATTCTATATTAAACTCTTCAAGAATCTTATCGCTTACATGATACTATCGATCTTGGATGATTAAAACTGTAACTTATTCTTTCCTTTTATTTCCTTCTCTCCCGCGTTTTCTATCTTTTTTATATGGGATTTAATAATTCTATTTAAAGGATTCAGTAGAATTTTTCACTAACTTCGATAATACCACTTAGTACATTTAAGTTAGCTATCGTTGCTGAAAAAAACAGTGATCTCTCAATCTGAACGCTGCTTTAAAAATTAATGCCTATTTGTTTTTCTTACCCCCATAAAGTCAAGCTATGTAAAATACATCGTAAATAACTAAACTATTTATCCTTGTGATATAGTTTTACTATATGATTTCTAATAAGATCTTAAATTTTTTTCTGTAATCGGAGATTTTGGAACGATATCACTGAACTCTAATGATTTTCCCTAGCGATCACATATTCACTATGACAATATAGCAGGATAAAGCGAAATCAATTTCTTCAAAGCATTATCGATATTTCGATATAATATCACTAAACACAATTAATAAATATAGCTTTATATTGACTGTGAATGGAAAAGAATCACTTTGATCCGTATGACTACTTACCTTTATAGAAAACTTCTGTAGGTAATCTCTTTATTACAGTATAATAGATTCTTACCAACAACCTTTGCCAACATAACTATTAATTCTCATTTTCTGTTGATTAGATCAATCAACCTGTTGCTTATAGTCCTGCAAGTTGTTTATCTGCTATTCCGTAATTTTAATTTTATTTTTAAGAATAAAATAGTTTTTTTGAGCGGGTATTATCTGTAAGCCTAACTCTGCCTACATAATGCATGCAGGCAACTGTGCTTACCAGTTGTTACTATGTAACAAGGGTAATATTGATCTGCAATCGAGAACAATTAGCAGCTTTATCTCACACAATTTAAGGAATAAGGTCTTATCATATTCAAGCTCTTTGGTGTGTTGTGTATATACAATACCGTAATAGTTTCTATCTTCTAATTTAGCTATTAAAATGCAACCTATTGTTTTTTCCGTATCTGATACAGCAATCTTTCATGCTTTTTCAGCATCGAAATACAAGATTATATTCCTAGTATTAGAATAAGTAGAAAGCTATAATAAAAAAAATTCTTTAGTTTATTTTTACATAAAATGCTATCCGATTTAATCGGCATTGAGGTTTCAAATTTAACTCAAATATTGCTTTCGCTTTTTTTTTGAAACGTTCTTTTAATAAAAATTTTTTTTACTCACTAAAACAAGTTAGTTGCTAAAAATGGCTGCATACATGGTAAAATTAATATCTACATGGAGCAAGTAGCTTTTATTGTCTTTTAATTTGAGTCTGATACTTTCCAGCCAAGACTTTGGCAAAATGTAACAAATCTACAAACATTTTACCTTTTTCAATGAAAGTATATTACGGCGACAATATTCTATCACTACATCCGCGTTAATCTAAACCACTAACTACTCTTATCCCTACTTAATGAATTTAGTTACTCCATGCTTTTCAATAAATTCAGCATAATTCTTCATTCTGTTCTTTTTCTCATATATTTAAGAAAAATCACCTAAGTCGCGCACCTTGAATTGAATAAAGTTTCTTATCAGTTATTCAGATTTTTAATTAATTTTTTTCTTTTCTAAGTAGTGTCATCAGATTACTATCTCTCTGATCATACTCAATAAAATAATACTTTCATCTAGTGAGATCCTATCTCGCATCTGCTTAATAATTAGTTCTGTTAAGCCAATCAACTCAAGTAAGTTAATATATTAACTTACTTCTAACTCAGTTATCTTTTCAAATACGCTTACCTGTGGTTCGTAACTATAATAGCTCATTATCATTAAACATTTCTCACTCTTGAAGAATTAATAAAGCTAATAGATAGCTTAAGCACTGTTGCTAGTAGCATAGATACACGTAGGCTAAAATTTAACCGATCTCTTTTTAAGCAGTTTTAATGTTTTGCTATAAATTTTATAGAGAAATTGACGATACTGTTTACACGGGGAACGTTAAATCTTCAGATTTTGTTTTAGCTTTACGTATAGCATTGATGTATTCAACCATCTAAAAGATGCTCATAGCAGGTCTTTTGAAAAGAAATAGTACGATAACATTTAAATATTGTATTGATTGTGTTTTCCATTTGAAATAAATCCTTACTGCAAAAGAAATCAATCTGTTGAGGCTTGTTAGTACTAACCAATTTCCTTAAGGAGTCATTTTAAATACTTCAGATTCGATGCAATTATTTGTACAGAATTATGGGATAACAAGTAAACCTTAAATGATCCAAAGGCTCATTAGGTTGATTTGCTGAGTAAATATGCTTTTAAATAAAACTCTCGTTCTGCTACATTCAGTTAATAACCTTGTTTTATACCTTTTTCTTGATGCTATTTCCATTGTTACATCTGGTTACAAGCACCTTGCATATCTTCGGCTTTTAACTTTTTAAGTATATTGAACTTTTAAATCTCCCACTACCGATGTTATAAATAAATGAACTCAAAGCAGATTTTTACAAAATTAGTAAGTGCAAAACAGCAATATAACGTTCAACTATGACACGTGCTACCTGAAAATCTTGTTTTATCAAAGCGTTGCATTATTTTTCGTTATAAATTTCCACTGGCATAATATCCTTGTCAGTATGACCGTGACAGATAGATATACCCACACCCCACCATCACGATAGGATTTAGCGCTTACCTTCGTCACACTTTCACCAAGACCTGAAGTAGATACTAACACATCACCTGTCGTTGGTAAAAAAAAGTGTTTTTTGAAAATTCATTACCTATTTCTCGTTTTACAACGGCGCCCTTTGTGCCGGTAATACTATTTGAGAACAACGCTAAGAATTAAATAAAATAATCCTTGAAATTAAAACCTATTCACTAAGTAATAATACGCACACAAAAAGAACGTTCTTTTTCTGGCACCATAGGAGGCGGTGCCCAGTTGTATATTTCAATGTTATTCATAAATAACTTGTTTATTTATTTAATTTAGCAGAATATTAACGGTTAATAATATTTATCAATAATTACTATACACTTTTACCGCTCTTGATATCGCTGTTTCATTAATTTCTTCAATCTCATCAATCCTACTTATAAATCATCATTCTAAATATTTGGCTTGGTTAACGCGTCCAAATACTTCCTTTCTATAGTTATCAACATTTTATTTTCTCTTATCTGGAAGATATAGATTTAATAACACTAAAATTTTATCATAGAATCTATGATAACCATACTGCATGTAATCCTTAGCAATGCAATTTCCCTCATATGTTTGAATTTCTTTCCAGCTTTACTGAGATATTAAGCGATGTGCATTACATATCTAACAATGGTTAACGCTTGTAGAAAATGGAATTCAATAATTATTTGCAATTCTGACCTTGCTAGAAAATATTTATCTATGAAACTTTGAAATGATGAAATCATACCTTAAACCGGATAATGATATTTATCATTAATAGTAAAATATTAAAGCAATGCAAAGTACAATAGAAGAAAAGAATTAAAAATGAAAAATAAAAAATCAGATAAAATTTTTATATTTTTTATTATCTTTCACGCTATTTTTAATAACTTTTTTTTTTGGATATACATCATCTGTATTCAAGCATTCTTTATTGTTGCCAAATAAATAATACGCTTCCTTTTTCTATTGCTTATCTTTCCTTCTTTGTCTTATTTCAGTAGAGAAAAATAACAGTCGTTATTTTCAGTGATGAAATACACTTCATCGTATGTTTTAATGCTTCATAAAGGCATTTTGTATATGTATCAGAAGACAAGTAATATCATAATTATTTTTCTGCTTGCGATATTATGTTGTTCAGAAACTTTTTACTCAAGACATAACCTTACTGTATAGTACATATTGAAAAGATTACACCTTAATTTTTACAGTAAGAATTAAATGCATCGTGATTTTCAGTTAAAATTCTGGCTAGAATCTTGCTTTTATTGGCGATATCGTCCAATTTAAAACTAAATTCAGCATTTAATCCTTTAAATACTTAAATAGGCGTTTGCTATCTATCTTTATAAACCTTTCACGTATTGATGATTAAAGATATTTAGACCATTATAGAGTTTTGATATAAGAGAATCTTCTAGACTTTCTTAATTATGCAGTGTTGTGTTGGTTTCATGTTTTTATTCTCTTTAATTTTTACAGCTATACCCTAGAGTTTAAGATCAGTATTAAGTGTTTTCTAAATAGAATATTCTTTATTCGCGCATTTCTTAACCAGCCTATTTACTTATCGAGTGCTGATAACTTCGTATAAAAACTAGTTTTTATGAAAATATCATTTAGTTAATATCTTAAAATTTAATAAATTCTATCCACTTACTACTGTAAGTATGTTTAGTGTTGAGTAGGGTTTTTGTACCGCATCATCTAAAAATGCTGCTTGAGCAATTTTTAGCACTATTTAAATTAATTCTAGCTCACGTTGATTGCATGCAGCTATACGCGTAAACGGAAACCTTCCCCCACCTAACGACAGAGCAGAATCGCTACCATCGTTCATACAGTTAATTACCTGTTCCAAGATAAATCAAGATAATTCATCCTAATAGATTATTGATAATAATCATCGGTTTTATTGCCTCATAACGCGTATTAATGATCTTAAAACAATACAACTTTTTCCTCTTCGTTGTCAAACTGAACAGAAAGTTCATCGATGATAAACAAATCAAGCTTAATATGGTATTTAATAACATCGACCTCTGATAAATCAAATCGAAATTTTTCTTACATATTTATTTGAATACTTTCACAATCCATAAGTCTGTCGTGAATAGCTCAGAACTTTAGTTTACGTTAATAACGTGCTTTGCAATAGCTAACATCAGAGAACTTTTGCTATAACAGCTTAGTACACATCACAAAACCGCCACAATCTTTAAAGTGTTTAAAATGATAGATTGATAGGCGTTACAAATTTTAAGCAACATACTAAATTCAATTCATTGCTTATAAGTTTCCAAGGTCTATATCGGAAAGGGTTCATGCGGGTTTAAAATCTATAAGCGTTTTAATTCTACTCCGTTTTCGGTATTTCTCCTGCTCTGCCTTCGTTTTCTCTAACTGCATTAATTTTCTATCAGAAATAGAAGGCCATTCAGTTTTTATTTCAATCTTTTTCTGTGAAATAACATTCTGCAATAGCGGTTTTTTAACACGCCGTGCTTATCAATGATTGTATTCCTTTCTTAAAAGGAATACACTATCCTGGCTTAGGATAGCCAGGAAAATTTGCAGTTTTTGACGCACGGCTGGTAATTTTTACGTTGTAATTCATAGAAAGTCGCTTGCCCAATCAGGTATTTTTATTACCCCATAATCCTTGTTAGAAAAATTATCTTGATAGATTTGGAGCTTTGTTTACTGAGTAATTATAAGGTAGTGCAATTCTATGAGTCCTTAGAAGCTATTTGTAATTCTGGCATTAATGATTTCTTTAGGAAGATATTCGTTATCACGATACTTCCTTTCAGTTTAATAGCTTTAGTCATCGTCATTTAGAATTTAATCGATTTATTAATTTCTTTGTGCACGGGGAGGCACCACACTCAAAAATCTCAGATTGGTTTTAGTAGCAAGTAGATTAATCCAGTATAAAATGTTAATTTTAGACTGCGTAAAACTACTGCAGAATTGTAAAGCACTCCTTTATAAATAAAAATCTGGCAATCCGGATTTATGCAACAAAATTATTTTTAATTTTATTCCTACTAATTTAGCGAAATATTTTTCGCCTAGAGACCTTAAATCTATTTAAACCCAACACTAATCTCCATATTGGTCAATTACAAGTAAATCAACTCTACTAAAGAAGATAATTACTACCATCTAGTAGTAGAAACTTTCTAATGCACTTCAAGCCAAGATTTATAATTTTTTCTTTAATAAACCGTGAATTTCTTTAGCAGATTTATTCATGAATACCTAAAATTCATCTTTAAGTGAATTAGAAAAATGTTCTTAAGTTATTCTTTCATCTGGATGGGATAATGGGATGGTTTATTTAGTTTTAATATATTTTCCTTTATAGTTTTTTTATCTTTATCTAATTTAGGTATGTTCTTTTCTCACCTAATTTGGATAATATTCATTGAACATAGCACCTATGCTATGAGTAACGCAGTTACGTTGCTTCAGAGATGTTTATTAACTGAACACTGTCTTAGACTCTGTTATATATTAATTTTTCAGGAATTAAGTCAGATGCCTCAGAATAAAACTACTAGAAATCGCAAATCGGGTAAATTAGGAAAATAATACGCAAGTATTATCTATTTCTAACCACGATTATCCAGATTTTTGGATACAATCACCTAAACTAAGGCGATAATGTTAGATATAACTACATTAAAGAGCAATGACTGACAGCATCTTTTCTGATGAATTTATTATCTATATAGAACTAGGGGATAATTTCCATTTCTCTTTAATCAAAGAGATAAACACAAAGATAATCAGGCAGATAGATCTTACAAATGCAGACAGAATAACTATTTTTAATTTCTCTTTCTCTAGAAAGATACTAAGATATATAACTCCCTGCCTAACTAAACTGCTTTTCAGTAAATTAT
This sequence comes from Arsenophonus sp. NC-PE1-MAG3, assembly GCA_052174455.1. Classification (GTDB taxonomy): domain Bacteria; phylum Pseudomonadota; class Gammaproteobacteria; order Enterobacterales; family Enterobacteriaceae; genus Arsenophonus. The sequence continues at coordinate 176,474 of JBQMRP010000075.1, forward strand.
GATGGCTGAAATAAATTTCCTAAAAATAGGCTAAAATTGTTAACTCGTAGACTCATCCTATCTATCGAGCAAATCTTTGTCTGTAGCATTTATGCTATTTAAGTATCAAATGATATTACTATTCCTCTCCTGAATGTTTTTGCTGCTGTTTTTCTACCAAAATCTATAAATCAAAATCCTACAGTTCATACGAAATCAAAACTACCGAGCAGTAGTTAGTACAACAGATGCAAATTTTACCTAATTGTAACTCATAATACATTACTTTCATCATCCCACATCTTCTTTGTATTTTTTAATAAAAACTAGCAGCTACTTAATGTTCTATTTTGCGCCGCTACCCCTGCACCATTCTGTGGAGTAGGCACAGAAGCAGGGTATAAAATTAATATCTTCTCTGCCTTGTACAGTTATAGTTAACAACTCAATAAACATTCGCATACTTATGCTTCTATAACTCATAACGGTCTAGACATTAAACATACTGTATAACATAAGCTGTTCTTTAAAAATAAGGATCAAAGAAATCTGGTAAGAAGCTGTTATTAGGCTAATTCATTGCAGCGATGAGTAATAAATCCCAATAATCTTTTCTTAATCTTGCGCATATCTGCGTCAGGAAGGTTGTAGCAGCGTTATCTAAAGGCACAGTAGCTACTTTCGATTGCTGGAAAATGCGCTTTTGTTAAAAAGACAAAAAAAGGGGCGTAGTATAGAGTAAAATATCTCTGTAATAAAACATCCTCCAAGTATCTACATTAAAATATGGTTTCCTGAGAAGAGAGTGATTGTAGATCATTACTATTACCACCAGACTAAGCAGTACCAGCAGAGATTTTGTCGTAAGAAAAATGACCGGACATTATATTAGCAATATTTCGGTAAGCATTAAGATTATGTATTGCTCTATGTTTTCTTGTTGAATCGTCAATACGAATTATATTATTACCAAGGATGTATAAGACACTAAAGCAATAGCTTACAAAAACCGGAAAAATCAGAGTTTTACCGTTCTGATAAAAAGATTACTACGCACAGATTTACATAAATGCATTCTGTCTGACGAGAGGGTACTTTTTATTTACGCTTAGCCTTAGCAAGGCAGATACATGATTATTATCAAAAAAAAATACATAAAAAGGATAGTTATTAAGCTAAATATATGGTTAATATCTCTAAAATTAGAGTATTAAATTAAAGAATGTAGACTACAATAAAATCTTCACTTTCAATAGACTGAATAATTCGATTCATTTTTCCTTTTAGTAAAAATGAATGGCTTTCGCTCTTCACTTAATAGAAATTTAATTTCTTAAGCATTAAAGCAGTGTTTATCAGGTTATCACAGCAATGGCTTCGAGTTATGGTTTAACAGCTGTCCCTATCAACTACCTAGCACAATTACGGATAAATTCATGTAATGAGACAGAGGTAATATCTAGTTTCGCAGATACATGTAAGGTAGGTTTTCATGGAATATCATAACTATAGTGTTGAAATCATCTACGAAATCAATCAGGTAGGATATAAGTTACCATTTCTAAAACCCCATCCTTCAAAAATAAAGATAACTCATTAAAATAGCGTGACAATCTTTTTTTTAAAACACACTTTATGATTAAATTTTTTATACATCACCCGTTCAACAGCATCAACTACCGCTTGAGTATGGGTATCAATTTCAATATTAACTTTTTCTCCAAGACGTTTTTCTGAAATTGTAGTACGTGTAATAGTTTCTTGGATTAGATGGACACAAAAACGATTATTGACTACTTCCGCTATTGTTAAGCTAATTCCATCAACACCAATAAAGCCTTTATGCAAAATATATTTCATTAATTTCTTATTATTCACATGAAACCAAATTTGGAGATTATTTTTAGATTTAAAAATTTTGGCTATTTCAGCGGTAATAATGATGTGGCCCGACATAACATGACCACCAATTTCATCGCCATATTTTGCTGATCTTTCTAAGTTAATCATATCGCCTAGTTTTAAGCTACCTAAATTTGTCAGGCGCAAAGTCTCCTTTATTAAATCAAAACTTACTTTATTATCATTAATATAGGTAACAGTTAAACAACACCCATTGTTAGCAACAGAAGCACCTATTTCTAAACCTTCTAGTAATTCATTAGAGAATTTGACGGTATAAGTACGAAAATTAACGCTATCCTCTACCGCAACTAATGTTCCTTTTCCTTTTACAATGCCTGTAAACATATATTGAGTTCTCAACTTTAACAGAAAGATTAAAACTTATTCTACGCAAGTTTTTCTAGATAAGCACTCCAGAAACAATAATATAAAAACTTTTTACCTATTTATAACTATAACTTTATCAAATCGATACTAAAAGATTTTAGAATTATTAAGTTTTTGATAAATATCATGGTGGTCAGCTTAAATAAGGGTAGCTTCCTTACTCAACAATTTAAAATCAGCTACTAGATTGATTAGTATACAGTTTCATGGATAATATAATAATTCAGATCAATTTTAATGAATCTACTAATAGGAGTTTAAATTATGCTAATAACTAAGCTGGTTCTGATAAGACACGGTGAAAGTAAATGGAATAAAGAAAACCGATTCACGGGTTGGACTGATGTTGAACTTTCCAATAAAGGCCGTGAAGAAGCAATATACGCAGGACATCTTTTAAAAAAAGAAGGTTTTCTTTTTGATTATGCTTATACCTCTCTTTTAAAACGTGCTATTCACACATTGTGGAATATTTTAGACCAAATAGATGAACAGTGGCTAACAGTTGAAAAAAATTGGCGGCTCAATGAACGCCATTATGGTGCGTTGCAAGGTTTAGATAAAGCAGAAACTGCAGCAAAATATGGTGATGATAAAGTTAAACTATGGCGTCGTGGTTTTAAAAATACACCTCCAGAATTAACTAAAGATGACCCTCGTTATCCCGGTAATGATCCTCGTTATGCAAATTTAAACCCCTCAGAACTTCCTGTTACTGAAAGTCTATCTACCACAATTGAACGTGTTGTCCCTTATTGGGAAAATGTGATTAAACCTAGAGTTTATAAAGGTGAAAAAGTGATTATTGCAGCTCACGGTAATTCATTACGAGGATTAGTTAAACATCTGAATAATATGAGTGAAGACGAAATCCTTGAACTCAATATTCCAACCGCCGTTCCACTTATCTATGAATTTGATAAAAATATAAAACCTATTAAACATTACTATATTGGTGATTAAGCTGAAATAACTACTAAATTCAACAGGTGTTGCTAATCAAAATAAACATAATAATTAATTGAATATATATAAGGCCACTTTGTGGCCTTATTAAGCATTAATTAGACATTTTTTTATGATATATTCGAATAACTTCTTATCTAAACAATATAATAATTTTCGCTATCTTTCCAACCAATACAGACATCTATTATGTTTCTACCATACACTACCGTTTTTTGTAGTTATATCTTATCTTTCCTCTAAAAAATAATTTTAAATCATTACTACCAGAATGATTATTCTTCACTAAACATATTTAATTATCAATATTCAGCTACTTCAAAGCTGCTTTTTATATTATTACAACAATTCGTATAACTAAAATCAATCATAATATTGGCTAATAAGTCTTATTTTAGCGAATTTTCTTTAACGCCTCTGTATTTAATTTATAAGTTACACTCATCTCTAGTATATATGGTTTTAGAGATGATGGCGACGGTATTCCTGGTGATTGATTTCGTGGATAATTTTAATAACAGAGAAAATGATATCCTATAAAACTCCAACCTACAAGGTTATCCGCGAAATCAGATATTACCCTGGTCCGTTATATTAACGAATTCGTAATGGTGAAAGGTAGTTGATAGGCACTACTGTTAAGATGAAGCTTGAAGATATGCTGCGATAACATACTCAATCGCTTCCTTATTAATAGGACACTCATTTTGTCGACCGTAATGGTTTTTCTATAGCAAACCATACAAAAATGAATACTGATAGTATTGAGACTAAAGCGCTTAATATCAAAAAAAGGGACCCCCTTTTTTTTTAGCGGCAACGAAATATGCTTACAACTCATTGCTACCAGCTTATATCTAAAGCTGCAAAAAAGCGGAGAAAATTACTACCATGGCTATATACCTACAAATCATCTCCACTGGTGATTTTACGAAACTATTGTACTATTTCTCAGAAAAAATCACATAATCTCCTATCAGGAGACCATAAGCAGATTAAAACAACAATAGCTTCAAGAGTATATGAAATGATAGCTGCCTGATTTAAGCGATATACGCTACATTTATTTCTGTGTTGATGGCTATGTTATTCTGTTAAGCAAGCTGGTCGTCTTTGCTTTCTTCTCATATCAGCCTTACTAGGACTATGAACGTAAAAAGCTTGTTATGGTAGAAAATGCTTATCAAGAGTTATAATCACATTGGGGCAAAACATTTTAATTGCCTGCAAGAGAGCGGAGTTTAACCGTGTCTTACACGGCTTACTTAGATGGAGACACGGTACCATTAGTTTTTGGAATTTAATAGCAAAAACGTTTCCGGATACGTAGCAGCAACCCTGTTGAGTACATAAAACAGCTAATTCACCACTTCATCCTAAAAAGCATGCAACTGAATTAAGGGTTAGCTGTGGTAAGTTTGGCTTAACAGAGAGCCACGATAGCATAATAAAGTTCATGAGTTTTATTAGCGAGCTTTTCAGTGTATTCTGTAACAATAAAAAATCTGAAGAAAGATTGAAAATAGCCGCCATTCTATTCGCTCCTGTCAGGAGAACTGTCCTTAATAATAATGATGAATCCAATTAAATTAACTTTCCAACATTGATCGCTATAAAAACAAGTAGCAAAGTACTGTAGTTTGAAAAACAACTATTTTAATGGTATTTCATGTATTTCTATCTGCTTATAAAAACTGGAAATGGATAATGGGCATTGATCTGCTGATCATGTGATAGTAAACAATGCCCAATTTAAGGATGGGAAATAGATTCATAAAGCATCAAGCGTAGTGTAGCCTAATTATCATATACCAAATTTGCTAATCTCGCATACAAAACTCAAACCTGACAGCAATTGATTAAAAGTAAATAGATTTATCTTATAATTCATTGATATACTCATTTTTTAGCTCCTATTTCGAATAGGTTTTTCAACAAAGTATGGATACTTCAAGGTATGTTAGCAACGATTGCTATACAGCGTTTGCATAGAAAAGTAAACAGTTATGCAGATTAAAGAAATTTTTTTATTTCTCTACAAACATCTAAAGCTGCATTTCATTAGTTGAGTTGGTAATAAGCTGTCGGATGATATCTCGATATATGCATCGAATCAACTCATTCTATTTTATCCTACCCATATTGTCATAGTAAGCATGTTATCCACTTGGGAGATTTCATCATGGTTACAGAGATATCATTGAAAAATTCCCGATTACAGGAAAAGATTTTAAGATCTTACTAAAAATCCTATAGTAAAACTATATCACAAGGATAAATTATTTAGTTATTTGTGATGTATTTTAAATAGCTTGACTTTATGGAATTAAGCAAAAACAAATAGGGATTTTTTTTTAAAACAGCATTTAAATGGAGTCACTTTTTCCTTTCTTCAGCAACGATAGCTAACTTAAATCTACTAAGTTGTATTGTTGAAGTTAATGAAACATTTCTATAAATTCTTTAAATAGAAGCGTTATATTTCAGATAGGAAAGGTAAAAAATACGAGAGATGAGGAGATAAAAAGAAAAACGAATTGTGGTCTTAATTACCTAAAATCAACAAAAAAGGGTATCATGTGAGCGATGAAATTCTTGGAGAGCTTAATGCAAAGTGTATTATCTGCTTTCTTAAAGCGATCCTCGATAAGAGTTCATCCTTTATTTTGATGAATACTAAATGATACGAAATCGTTTGCCAGCGAACATAAAATTAGTCACTATTGCCTAATAAGATTGATAACTAAGGATTTATATGTAAAGAATTTCATATTCTATATATGAACAAGTTATATTAGTCAATTAAAAATATAGCTGAGTAAATCATGGTGTAGAGTCGTTTTATTTACTAAATTATTTAACCTGGAGAAAATTGTTTAAAATTAAAATAATTAAAATATAAAGGTGATTACAAAATTCCCTTGCGAGTAAAGCAACGATCTAGCTTTACTCTTTTAAAACAATGTGATCCCAGTAGCAGTAGATTGGTTTTCCGCTACTGACTGGTATCAACTGACTTTTCATAACGTAATTCTTCATCCCGTTTATCCCAAACAGCACGCGCTAAAAAAAGCGAGAGCAAAATGGTTTCATCCGACTTTTTACGGTGTAAAAAATTCCTTGAACACCTCGCGGATACAGACCTGAGGTTATCCGGAGTATTGGAGGTGATCTGCAGTGTAATATCGACCTTTTACCACCAGGTACAAACACCGTTATTATTAACCCCTTAGATTATCCGATACACTTGCTGATCATAGAGTCACGATTCTGTGCAATAGTTAGTGACTCGGTTAATATCAGGCTTACTAAGAAAGATATTTAGTGATGTTCCATTATAAAAATCCATCCACTCTTTGTACCTCATTTCAAGTAAGCAAATATTATCCACAGGAGACACCTAGCCGTTCGTTTAACAAGCATTTATAATCTTCAAATCGTACCAAATAACTCGACAGGAACTGCATACAAATATAGTAAGCATAACAGCAACTCTTCTGGGCTCGATCAACCTTGCTGCGAATACTAGGTTCTTTGGTCAGCATCTACTTGGCAGTGAATATGAAACTGATCTCACAAAACCAAATTCCTACAGCCACGATACAGTCCCCTGCTAAAACCCAAGCTGATCAGTTCTCAACAACCCTTAAAATCTTTCACCTTCCTCTAGACCGATGCCGTCAGGCAGTTGTAAACGCGCTCTAACCGGACACAACACTTGGCCGTATAATTATAAGTAACAGTTAATATTGACATTGGGCTGTACGACTTGTTTGTACACCACACTTAAAAAGCGCAATATTTGCGCATTTTGCTATTATCGACGCTTCTTGTAATGATTTGCGTAACTATCCAGCCAAGCTGGCTTATATTCCAATGGCAATAAACACAGTAAACTTTCTGCATCAAAGAGTGCGAACCACCAGTAAGTATTGTGAGGTATCTTGGTGGTGGGGTTTAGCAAATAAATTTATTTAATATAAATTTATGGTATTTAAATTCCCTCTAAGCCCATTTAAATATAAATAAATACGCACTCTCATCTCTTAAGCGTCAGAGACTCGCACTTGTTCAGCCACATAGCCAGAGCTAGGCAGCGGCGGCGCGGCTCCCACCTGCCAAAATGCAATTAACTAATTATTTCCACTTTCAGGAAGCCATACAGCGACTCATGCTGTAGATTTTGCTCACACTAATATCCTGTTTACCATTTTTCTATGATAGGAACCACAGATGCGAGCCAAGCTTGTCGCAACTAATAATTGCCGGTATCTAAAAAAAGTATTAAAAACCTCAACGCGTCTATCAGTAAACAGATACAACAGGATCGTCGGCATCATGCTTTTGTCAATGAGTAAATCCGCCCTATCTTATACTATCTCCCTTCGGCATTAATCCAGCGCAAGTACGAATTTCACTCATTTCGTCTCCCGATCAAAATCCTGCGCATCACTGCGAAAATAGATGTTGCAATGGAATATTATTCATTAAGTTTATTTCTTTAGTTAAGGCAGGTTCATACCAAGCTATCGACGTCGCCGTCAGTACCGGAGCTTCCCTCCCCTTGTGCTTTAACTCTGATAGCACGATAAATCCTCGCATGAAGTCAGTATTAGTGTTATATTTTCTCCTAGTCTACATCCAGATCAAACTACACCTGATTAATCAACAGGTCACGACTCACCTTAGACAGAAGTGATACAATAGAGGTAGGTAATCTGGTTGGTCTATCCACAGTTCGCTGATTTCGCGCTGCCACCATTTTCTTTTATCACGACTGAAAAGCGTTCTAATTTGCTAATCCTTGTCCACTTTCTCGCAGTCCACACCTGTCTAATGCGCTTAGAAGATGAGTTACTGTCAACTAGAATAGCTTTGAGTCGGTAACGCAAAATCGTGAGATCATTGTTTTTTTCATTTGGAATAGTGCGCAGGGCATTAGTATTGAGGATTGCTACGTTAACCAGCACCCACCCCGCCATACTTTTAATCAAATAATGCCGGCAAAGGTCGCGCAAGTCATTGCTATATTCAGTAGATAATAGATTGTTACTCATCAGAAAAATATTGCTGTCGGTTTTAGCAAAATTGGCATGGATCATATCCAGTTAACACCACACCCATCGTGATAAATCTACACAAAATCACGGCTTAACATTCTTACCATGTAAGATCATAATCTAATAACCCAGTGTGGATCTGATTAGGGGATATGACATACGCATCTAAGCAGTAAAGTACCTTCTGCCTGACCATACTAGATCCGATTAACTTTCCAACTAGATAGTGCCCCTATCTCTAAGCGAGGAAAAAAGGAAAGTTATCAGGGTTAATACCATGCCAGCGGCGTGTTTTGAATAACCTCCGGTAGACTGACTGAGTAAAAACGATAACATATCTATATCTTGCACTACACCCACTGCTAGATGTAGTGTATTTTTAATAGCTGCATCGGTAACATTGAAGTAGCCGGTTGTGTCCCTCTTCCTATCTCGCAGACGATTCTGACGGATCAAAACGCTTTTCAAGCGATCGGATAACATGATAATTTACTGCTGGAGTATAGCGACTAGATGGAAATCAGTGCGCTTACCTAATTTTTATCTTCCCGACTATGGGATAAGCTGGTAGGCGTTATATTCCTTAAAAGCCCACCCTTAAAGACCATTGCCAGGCGGTTGGAGATAATTGAAATCCTTTGGTATTACTGCTCAAAGCAGTGAATGAAGCATAAAGCTCCGCACATTAGACAAACCAAAGACCATTGATAGCACTTTCCAGCGTGCTAGCCTTCTCGTTAACGCATACTTCAACGCCTCCACAGAATACAGTAAAAATTCTAAGCCGTCAGTTAGTGGTTAAAAAAGTGAACCAGCGTATAATCGCTCTGGCGATTAATTACTCAGTAGTATCTTGCTCCCCGTTAGGGACAGTCTCATCGGTAATCAGCACAAAGCGTATAATAAACTTCAATAAATGCTGCTTATTGAAGCTGTAGCGGATTTTAAAATTTATCAACCAATCACCACACGTGTGATACTATTCCATAGTACTGGTGAAAAAGCTCGTCGGTAGTGGTCGCACAAACCAGACGACAACCACAACTACGCTGGTTTTATAAACTCACAGAAAGGTACGCCGCAAAAACGGATCTATACCCGCTACTTTTATCTGTGCACTTTAATAAATATTGATAGCTGCCATCATTATACACATCGAGCTGTAAGAAAAGGATTTCTGTCGGTGACGACACTGTTTTATAGCACCAGTTCAGGTTGCCCACCAACGCAATGCGCATATCCGATTTGGGTTTTGCTTGCTACGTCATTATCTATTGTTCATCCTTCTTTTTCCACTTAGCATAGATATCTCATCCAGCCAACAAATTTTTATAAAGAACGCTGGCCGAGCGTTAAATCGGGCAACCGCACTTCTCTCCACAGAGAAGAAGATGGCATCTAGGTGACTTAGAGCACTAAAATGTACGCGGAAGACTTTACGGCGACTGCAAGCGTTACCATCAATATATGTATATCGCTGTTTACTTCAACACCGCTCGTAAGTTAGTTTCTGATATACAGTCTAATCGGCCAAGTTATGCTGCCCAGCATATCGAAACGATTCAGAAACAGGCTATCTCCATACCGATACTGACCAACTTCGAGGCAATATAGATTGTCAGAATGACCTTAGCCGTATTAGCATTAACGTTGTTGATAGCGCTGAAAGCTTGCTGTAGCCAGCTTTATACAACACCATCAGTTCAAAATTAACCCTGATTCAGGTAATCTTTAAAAAACGTCACACCTACGGTGAGAGATATCAAATACCTGAATTAAAATTATTGACTTATGATCATGAAAAGCACTTTCTTGAACTTGAGCAGGAAAATTTAGAAAGTTTTTAATTCGGTTTTTAGTTGTTTAAATGACCCTTGATTTTTTTCTTGAAGGCGAAAAATCACCACATATCACAAATTATGCGGTGATCTCCTCCATCCAGAAATTTATCGCATTTTTTTATGGGCACTTATCTCTTCCCATATTACCTATAATATGAAGAAAATAGATTTAATCCCAGTAAGTTATTTCCTTATGTGCTTCCAGCATGCAAAAAATCATCGCCTACTCTCGGGTTCATGCTAAACTTACGACTGGTCGTGTACTCCTGAATAACGCTACAAAACCCAAGGTAATGTTCTTGGTATTTTTATCGCCCACTGAAGATCGTTATCGATCTGCACCTTATTCTTGTTATGCTACATACTCAGACGAATAATGTAGTTTTCCAGCGTCACCTATCTAGGTTGATATAAGCTTTTCATCCCCAATATATTTGACCCGCAACCCCGATCAGACATAAGTAAAAAGGGGGCCATGCGTCGCTACAGATCACTTTAGCACCCAGATCCAGAAACTAAAAGCCAGATAAACACCGACGCCAGCTCTAGCGCAATCACTAAAGATGCTCTGGCATTGATCACCCAAATGATTAAGCTAACTCCACAAAGTGTTTGGTCAAAAATCCAGACTACGCATGATGTAGCAACGAGCTTGGCATCATGTCAGCACACTTTAACCGAACAGCCATACCCTGGCTCCTGGAGGGGGTGAGGTTGCCAAGCAGATCAATAATCACGAAGAATCTTACCTGCTTTTCGGTTATCGGTTACTCATGCTGTAATAAGTAGGTTGATTTCTGACAATTCCGGTAGAGCCAGATTAAACGCAGAGAAAGCGCTCAGTCTGTCCCATCCATACTCGACTTAATGATCATGGCAAGCAATCAAATACCGCTTTTCTCAATTTTTTCCTGTACTTCATACAGGTCCCGCCATGAGTCAACTGTTAACTAGGCATGCAGCGCGATACCGCCTAAATGCTGAGTAATAATAATCCATTCAATATCCTATTTTAACAGGCTTTTCAGTTCCAAGATCGGTAACGAGCTATTGAGTTTACCTATCTTTTAGGGCGGGAAGGAATTCCTACCGGTGCAGCAGCTTAAATTCAATCACCTCCAACTTGGCAAAACTCCATTAACTCCAAGCTCTTTACGGTTTTCATCACGCGCTCATTGAGTAATTCGACATTAATAATGTCTTTGTCAGTTAATGACCGCAGTGTGACATTCGTATGGCGTGTTCGTCCTTATTTTTGCCGGTGATTAAACTATAAAACTAGAATCAGTTGCCAGCGCGTACCAGTTCGTTGGTCACGCTGATGATAGCATAAAAGTGACAAAACCCTTCAAACTCGAGCACTGCTAACGTTGTCTGTATTTCTATATTCTATATCATGCTCGTTTTTTACAATATTCGATGGCTATGAATAGCGTGGAATTTAGGCTAAATTTTCCTACATCAGTTAGAGACTCTTTAACCTTGTCCAGACGTTGCTTATCATGTTTGTTTTACTGGAATCGGCTTTAAACTCCAATGTGATCTCTTGTCAATTGTTATAACTTCTACGCTCAGTGGATTATAACTCCGTGTCAAAATTTTTATTTACAGCGCACCTCTTAGTGGTCTCAATAGGAGTCACCCTTGTAGGCATAAAATCTGTACACTGATAATTTTTAGCACTTTTCCCCGGATAAGTTAAAAGTGGCTGTCATTGTTCGGTATATCTGCTCGTTAACCCGGATAATAATCTTCCCACTATTATTGCAATTTTTAAATACCATCGATATCCATTACAAATAAACTGGATTTGCTGTGCGAAAATGTGCAACTTCTTGACACATGCGGATTTTATACAGCCCGTCTACTCGGTTTCAGTTATTTTTGTTATACTTGACAATCAGATTGTCGTAAAAGTTATTAAAGTTCTCAATCAGCCCAACCCCTGATGCCATTCCATCACCATCAACTACTTACAGCATGGCCCGGGCGTACCCACACTGTTAATCAACTTACAGTGCAGGAGAACAACTAAGTAATGCGTACTCGAATAAAATAGCGCAGATAGGACAGTATCGCCGCAGTATTTACATCAAGGAAAGATAGATCTGGAATGCCGTAGGTTTTTGGTGGATCGTTCTGAAGAATAAAAAGAGAAATTCATTATCAGTAAATACAGAGTTATTGGCAAATCTAGTGTATGGGGGCAAGCTACATTCTACTTTGATGCTTCGTGAATCTATTCTCCATCCTTAAATTGGGCATTGTTTACCACCATGGGGATCAAGTAGATCAAAATCTACTGAGTTGATTTCAGCTTTCTACTCAGAAAAACTATAATTGAATCAATGAATTTAACTTGTTGAACATGGTAGTAAACAATGCCAAATTTAAAGATGAAGAATAGATTCACGAAGCATCAAAGTTAACAATAACATTCATATTATTCACTAGATTTGCTAATAATTCTTACAATTTTACATATATTTAATTTTTACTAATAGTTAAAAACTCTAGCCAGTTTACCTTTTCCACTAAGGAAAATTTGTTTTTCAGATGCGGATATAAATATAGATTCTCCAGATAAAATATCGGCAGTTTGATTTTCTGAAGTTATAGATATGCTACCTTCAACACAAAATAAAATCATTGCTGAACTGTTTACTATTCTAGTTAATTGACTATCAATTAGATATAAGGAAAAAGCAAAATCATCTATCGGAATGGGATAACAAAATTCATTATCATGTATACTTGGTTCTAGCAATAATGCATTGCAGGGTTTGGAAATGAAATCTAAATTAGCCAGTAATTCAGTAATATCAATATATTTATTAGTTAATCCTGCACGCAGTACATTATCAGAATTTGCCATTACTTCTAATCCGACACCTTGAATATAGGCATGTGGCGTTCTAGCATAGAGAAACATTGACTCACCTGGTTGCAATTCAATAATATTCAGTAATAATGCTATAAATAATCCATTATCATCAGGATATAGTGGCAGAATTTTTTTTATCGTGCTCCAAGGTTCTCCTTCTTCTTTCTGCAGAACAGATTTTAAGGCTGTAAGTAGCAATTGTTTCTCTCTTGCGCCAAGACTTAATAAATGGTTAAAAAGTTGTACTAGTAGAGCTTCTGTTGGGGTATTTAAAAATAGTTGAATAATTGGTGAATTTTCGGAAATTAGTAGTAATAAATTAGCAATTTCTTTTAAAGGGCGAAATGAATTAAACGCCTTGAAAGACGTTAAAGCATAAATTAATTCAGGCTTATGATTATCGTCCTTGTAATTACGATATGAACAATCAATGGCAATTCCAGCTGCATTTTCACGCTTAAATCCAATTTCAGAAGCAATTTTATCTGGATGCACTTGAATTGAAAGTGGTTTAGCTGCACAGAGTACTTTGAATAAAAAAGGTAATCCATGAAATTTTTTAGAAATTCTTTCAGAGAGATAATATGTTGGATCAGTTGCTATTAGTTTATCTAACAATATTTTTTTCTGGCTATTAAAATCTTCAACAATTGAACTAGCTTTAGGATGTGCCCCCATCCATAATTCAGCCATCGGTAAATTCTGAGGATTTTTGATATGGTAAAATTTAGTTAAGGCATCTTTACTTCCCCAGTCATAGTATTGAATTTTATTGATCATTTTAAACATATTAAACTACTCTCAGTTAATAAAATTTTTTAATTGTAATTGATTCATATTGAATCAATATATAGATCCTCTTCACATATATCTTATCCATGCCAAGATAGCTACTTAGGAATATAGTTTAATAGTAAAAAATCATGATATCAGCCTTCATTATCAAACAACTATAATACCTAAAATTAGAGGCGCTCTTCAGGAAATCGAAGAATTTGCGTCTACTTTAAATAAGAGTTATGGTATCTCCGAACTTATCCGTTACTAAATGGCAAAAAAGAGAGGATTTAATATCATTTACCTTAGAAAGCTTGCTACTTTCCTGGCAGATCAATTTTTATCCAGGTTTATATTTCAATTATCGTAGTTTTAAATAATCTTTTCCAAGCAGATAATTCGATAAACTAAAAAGCTCCCCATGCCATTGGGTCTATTTAGCCATCTTTTTAATAGACTGATATAACTGTTCACATTTTGAATGTGAAATTTTTACCAATAACTTTCTAATTACCTAACCTTATTAGGCAATAGTAACTAATTTCGTTCTCACTAACAAAAGTTGCATACTATCTACCTCCATCCGAGTAAGAGTGAACTCTTATCGATGATCAGCTCAAAAAACGCCTAATATACACTCTGGATTAAACCTTCAAAATCTCATAGCTCATCATGACCATGTCGATCTCGAGCGATTAAGACCACAATTCGTTCTTTTTATCTCTTCTACTCTCCCGTGTTTTCTTGCTTTTCTATACAGAAAGTAATGCTTCCCTTTCATAGATTAGAGAAAAATATTTCGTTAGCTTAAATAATACTACATCGGCACTTATGTTAGCTGTCGCCACTAAAATAAAGAAGCAACAATGATAATCTAAACACTATTTTAAAATCAATATTTGTTTGTTTTGTTGACTCCCTGTAAAATTAAGCTATTCAATATATATCATAGATAATTAAACCATTTATCCTTGTAATATGGTTTCACCATAGGACTTCTTAATCAGATTATTAAATGTTTTCTGCAATTGGAAATTTTGCAATGATATTACTGTATAATCTTAATGAATGTCTCCAGCGGAGTAATATCTCACTATCACAATATTGGTAAATTAAAGTGCGATAAGTTGCTTCAATGGATAGATCGACATCATCCGACAGGTTATCGTCGAGGTAAATTAATGAGACGCAATTTTATAGTGGCAAAAAGGGAAGAAAAGTCTCTTTAATGTAAATGACTTCTTATTTTTTATAGCAAGAGTTATATTTATTTCTAATATGAGATTTCGGATATAATGAGGGTATATCTCCTGCTGATTGATTTTGTATATGATATCAATAACAGAGAGATGATATGCCCTCAATAAGTCTACAATACAGCTTCAGCTATATTAGCCAATCATCTGTGATCTTATTAAATAAACTCATACGTAATGCTGCCAGGGAGATGTGATAGGCACCGCTTTTTAAGTTAACCTCGACTCGAAGTCATGATTGCGATAACATGCGAACACTACTTTGTTGACAAGCGGCTATGCCGTCGCCCGTAACGGTTATTTTCTACAGCAAACCTTATACAGACTGGTATTAGCAATATTGAGATTAAAATTCCTAAGATTATAGAATCGCAGTAGTAATAAAAATATCCTTACAGCTCATTGCTGTCGTCTTATCTGAAGCGTGCAAAAAATATCTAAAATTGTTATTATATCTTTGCACTTACGAGGTAAATCCAACGGTAATTTTCACGAAACTCTAAGGTAATTTTTGATAAAAACATATCTTTCTGTATATTATCAACGGACTGATAACAGCAATAGTTTAAAGAGTATAAGTAAATGAATAGTGCCTATATAATTTACGTGATACGCGTTACATTTATTTCTTGCCTAAAAACATCATATGCCGTCCTGTCAAGGACAGCTAATCACCTTTGCCTACTAATCATTATTGGTGGTGCTATATGGATGGTAAGGAACTAGATTTAGTGAAAATATCCTTATCAAAAGTTATAAACGATACTGGTCTGAACTTCTTAATTCCCTAAAATCGCAAAAAACTTAACCGCATCTTCCAATCTTCCTACGGAAGATACATCCTTGGTTTTTAGAATGCAAATAATAAAGATATTCCTAAATATGTAGTGTACAAACGCTATTAATTATACAAAATATACAAAGCCACTGCCTTCAATCACCAAAATAATCTAATCGAAAATTAAGAATGAGTCTTCAGAAAGTCGGATAGAAGAGAGCTATTATGACACTAATAAAGCTCTTGATGTTTTGTTGTAAAAATTTTCAACGAAGTATTCGTATCTTCACAGCGATGAAGAAACTAAAGTCAAGGTAAGAAAAATTTAATCTGCTGATATTGATGATAAATAACGCCTAATTTAAGTATAGAGAATAAGGTTTACAAAGCATCAAAATGGAATGGTAGCCTGAGCGCTACCACATTCACTAATAACTTTCATGGCAACCTTTATAATGAAAATCTTTCATCCAAATATAAGGGATTTACATTAATAATTTTTACCAATATAGTCTGATGATTACAGATATATTTTCTATCCTTTACCAAGTATGATCTGTCGATCACTAAAGAATCTATAATCGTTTTCCTAATAAAACTTTTTCTTACTCTCGATAATCTCCTAACAGGGTTATTGTACGCGAATTTCTGAATTCAAATAAGTATTTCTATCTAACCTGGATCGCTGTTTACGCAGTCTTATACGAGGAATTTACGTGAATGAGGTGAAAGCCTTTAAGCTGAAGTCTAAATCATTTAAAAGCTACGAGCTTGGTTATTTATAAATAGATACAAATATCTTCCATAAATGCCAAGCAAACTTCAGGAAGTTATCTTTTTTATTGCAATAGATCGCCGCTTTTCAATTGATTTTTATCCACTTCTACAAGGTAGAGAACCGTGATTAACGCTTGATTCTTCTTACGTGATTTTAATCGAGGATGTCCAATAACTATTCATCGGATACTTACAGAAAATGGCAAAGAATTTATAAACCGCATCTTACTCTATAAAAACATTCGGCCACTGTAAAAAATAGGAATTCACCTACTTTATGTGTAGAGCTTGCTATAAAACGCTGATTTTAGCAATTTGAGGCATTCTTAAACGAATCGTATAGTCGAACGATTTAATCGTCGTATAAAAGTAATAAATATAAATCTATCATTTCAATTCTAATCAAGAGCTTGAGATTACTCTGCATCAATATGCTTTGCTGTACAATCAGGAATTACTGTAATCAATATTGACTAGTAAAACTTAATTTGAGTTTATTAAAGATTAGTTCAAAATTAAACTTGAATTATTAATAACCATACTATATTCCGGTAAGTGATATGTAATCCAATAAACTTGCTTATCTCTCATATTTTAAATTAAAAATACTGTATGATTTCATGTACAATTAGTTTATTCATAAAGATGAATTTGCATATCTAATTATTTTATCCTAAAGGATAAAACTATAATGTCAGAATATCGCATTGAAAAAGACTCAATGGGTGAAATTAAAGTACCAGCAGATAGACTGTGGGGCGCTCAAACACAACGTTCGCTGAAATTTTTTCATATCTCAGTGGAAAAAATCCCAGTTGCTTTGATCCAAGCATTAGCATTAACTAAAAAAGCAGCAGCTGAAGTAAATAGGGATTTAGGTTTGTTAGCCAAAGCTAAGACTAATGCTATTATCGCTGCTGCTAATGAAATCTTAGCGAATAAACATACGGTTGAATTTCCACTAGCAATTTGGCAAACGGGTTCTGGTACGCAAACTAATATGAATATAAATGAAGTTTTGGCGAATAGAGCGAGTGAAATTTTAGGTGGAAAAAGAGGCCAGCAACGCTTGATTCATCCGAATGATGACGTAAATAAAAATCAGAGTTCTAATGATGTATTTCCAACAGCAATACATGTGGCTGCTGTTATCGCTTTAAATCAAGATTTGCTACCAACGTTAAAAAAATTACAAGCTACATTTAAGAAAAAATCTGACGCTTTTAATGATATTGTTAAAATCGGCCGTACCCATCTGCAAGATGCAATACCATTAACATTAGGACAAGAAATATCGGGGTGGGGAGCAATGCTAGATCATAATATCCAACATATCGAAAAGAGTATTCCTCATCTTTCTGAACTTGCCTTAGGCGGAACGGCAGTTGGTACGGGTTTTAATACCCATCCTGAATATGCCATTAAGGTCGCTAGTAAAATTGCAAAGTTATCCGGCCAACCATTTATCACTTCGCCTAATAAATTTGAATCTTTAGCTACATGTGATGCTTTAGTTCATGCCCATGGTGCTTTAAAAGGTTTAGCAGCTTCATTAATGAAAATTGCTAATGATGTAAGGTGGTTAGCGTCAGGTCCGCGTTGTGGCATTGGTGAAATTATTATCCCAGAAAATGAGCCTGGTAGTTCAATAATGCCAGGTAAAGTTAATCCAACTCAGTCTGAAGCATTAACTATGCTTTGTGCTCAAGTTATGGGTAATGATGTTGCTATTAATATTGGTGGCGCATCAGGTAATTTTGAACTTAATGTTTTTCGACCTATGATTATAAGTAATTTTTTACAATCAATTCGTTTATTGGGAGATGGTATGCTTAGTTTCAATGATCATTGTGCTAAAGGTATTGAACCTAATCGCCAGCGGATAGATAAATTATTACATAAATCATTAATGTTAGTTACTGCGCTAAATACGCACATTGGTTATGATAAAGCTGCTGAAATTGCCAAAAAAGCACATAAAGAAGGACTAACACTTAAGCAAGCAGCATTAAAACTCAATTATTTAACAGCAGAAGAGTTTGATAGTTGGGTTCGCCCTAAAAATATGATAGGTAATATAAAAAAGTAATTTTTATAAAAAACTGAATTTGATATTCTAAAGATTTTAGTTAAAATTTTTAATAAAGATCTAAAGTTAAGTAATAATTAATTTTAATTTTTTATTTTTTTTTGCTTATGTTTTACTAATTTCATAATAAGAAAGTTATAGTTATTTCTTTATATGAAACTTATAGATGATGACCTACCAGTAGATTGCTTTGATAAATCATTAGAACAATAGAGAGATAACATGCCATGAAAAGTCTATATAGAGGGTAATCTGTGAAATCAGATATTACCTATGTTCCCTTTTACATGAATTCATCCGTAATGGTGGGTGATAGGTGGTTGATAGGTATCTCTGTTAAGACGGATCTCGCGAACCATACTGCTAGCAGATACTGAATGCTACATATCGATGTCATAGCAATTATTTATCATTGTGGCGAATATATGACTGATATTAGTAATGTTTACATTTAAAGTGTCTAAGATTAGGAATTGCAGCAACAATAGAATATCCTTAAGCAACTTATTACCATTTTCTTGTCCGAATGATATAAAAAAAATCAAAAAATTACTACCACAACCTGCATCTGGAAGGCATGAGAAATTACCAACTGATGATTTCACAAACCTATGTAGGCGCTTCTCAATAAAAAAGTACATCATCCTTCTTTACTGATACCATCAGTAGACTAAAACAACAATAACTTGCGAGCACAGGCAAGTAAGGCTGCGTAATTTAAATGATACCACTACGTTTATTTCTTGGACGATGGCATATACCGTCCTGTCAAGTAAGTTGATCGCCTTTCTCTGTTCCTTATTATTGACATCACTACATGAATGATAAGGATCTCGTTGAGTTCAGAATGCTTATCTAGAGTTAGAAATAAACTTAGCCAAACTCCTCAATGGCTAATTAGCGCAAAGATTAACCGCATTTCCTAGACCCGGAGTGTTGCTGTTTGGTTTTTTTTTGAATACAATGGAAAAATATTCCTGGATATGCAACATTAATCCTCATTGATATACAAAATGGCTCATGTGCGCTTTTTTTTACTTTAAAAATGGATGAAAGGAAAAGTTAAGGATTAGTTGCAGTAGTTTGCTAATAAATAGCCGTGATGTCGCTAATAAAGTTTTAATTTTTTTAAGGATTTAACGTATCTCGCGGTGATAAAAGGATGATGAAAAATTGAGAAAACGGCTGATATTTTACGACTTTCCGTCAACGCAATAGACATCAATAAGAATAAGGAATCTAATGAATCGGTTTTGTGCGACAGCGAGGCTATAAATCTGACGCGCTAAGCACTGTAATTCAAGAAAATAACCCTTTTAAATGGTATTTAAATTTCTCTCGTCTACTTAAGATAGCTGGAACTAATTAAAGGGGATTTAACCTGTTCTACTGACTCTCTGGTTGTAAACAATAGTTAATTTAAGGATGAAGAATAGATTTATGAAGCATCAGAGTGGAACGTAACTGTAACTGTTATATGCCAAAATTAGCTAATAACTTGCACAAATCAAATTAAATGATCTTTTTTTAATCAATAAAAAGCATCGATCATTGACTATCGATGCTATATTTAGCTAAATATAGCGTAAATTACTTGCTCAGATATCAAAAAACTTTTTACACTATTTAAAAAACGTTTTAAACGCGAACTATTCTTATGATCACTTTCACCAATTATTTAAGGATTTACCAAATTCTTTCAATAATGCTTTTTGTTTTTCATTTAGTTTAACCGGCGTTTTAACCAGAATGCGGCACATTAAATCTCCATTTATACCACCACGAATAGATTTAACACCTTTTCCTTTCATACGGAAAATTTTTCCAGTTTGCGTCTCTGCTGGAATTTTGAGACTTACCCGACCATCAAATGTTACTACTTCAATTTCACCACCCAAAGCCGCAATCACAAAATTAATCGGTACTTCACAATATAAGTTATTTCCATCGCGCTTAAAAATAGGATGTCTTGCTACATTAACCTGAACATATAGATCGCCAGCTTGAGCACCATTTTCTCCTACCTCACCTTCACCATTTAATCGGATACGATCACCGGTATTAACTCCTGCTGGAATTTTTACTGATAAAGTTTTATATTTCTCTACTCGACCATGATTGTGGCATTTAATACAAGGTTCTTTGATAACTTGACCTTTTCCATGGCAACTTGGACAAGTTTGTTGAACTGCAAAAAACCCTTGCCGTATCTGAATCTGACCTGCACCATGGCAAGTTGAGCAAGTTTCTGGTTTCGTGCCTGGTTTAGCGCCACTTCCGTTGCAAATATCACACTTTTCTAAAGTAGGAATACGGATCTCTTTACTAATACCATGAACTGCTTCTTCTAGTGTTAATGTAATTTCGTACTGAAGATCTACTCCACGAGTCGATCGTTGACGTCTACCACCACCCCCAAAAATATCACCAAATACATCACCAAAAATATCACTAAAATCAGCGCTAGAACTAAAACTACTACTAAATCCACCACCCATGCTACCTTGTTCAAAAGCCGCATGTCCATATTGATCATAAGCAATTCGTTTTTGCGCATCAGTTAAAATTTCATAAGCTTCTTTAATTTCTTTAAATTTACTTTCTGCTTCCTTATCACCTTGATTACGATCTGGATGATACTTCATTGCCAGACGTTTATACGCTTTTTTAATGTCTTTTTCGTCAGCGGTTTTAGTCACACCTAAAACTTGATAATAATCTCTTTTTGCCATGTTTATTTTACCCTTAACACACGTAAACGGGCGTAGAGTTTACCCCAACGCCCGTATTCAATTTTCAGTAACGGAGAAAATAACCTTTTTAACACCATTACTGTGCCAGCTAAGGGCCACTATTTTTTATCTTTATCCTTGTCGCTGACTTCTTCAAATTCAGCATCAACAACATTATCATCCTGTTTAGACTTGGCACTTGCGCCAGCATTAGCTGCTCCTGCTTGAGCCTGCTGTTGCGCTAACTCGAGTAGTTTGGCAGAAGCTTGAACTAAATCTTGGATTTTTTTTTCAATAATGATTTTATCTTCACCTTTTACCGCCATTTCCAATTGAGAAATAACTTTCTCTATGTTAGCTTTATCATCACCAGATAACTTATCAGCCGCTTCTTCAATTTGTTTACGTGTACCATGAACTAATTGATCAGCCTGATTACGTACCTGAACTAATCCTTCAAACTTACGATCTGCTTCCGCATTTGCTTCTGCATCATTTAACATTTTTTGAATTTCATTTTCTTTTAGCCCAGAAGATGCCTTAATGGTAATCTTTTGCTCGTGGCCAGTATTATTATCTTTAGCTGATACATGTAAGATACCATCAGCATCAATATCAAATGTAACTTCAATTTGTGGCATACCACGCGGTGCTGCTTGAATACCATCCAAATTAAACTGTCCTAATGATTTATTATCACTTGAACGCTTACGTTCACCTTGCAACACATGAATAGTTACTGCAGACTGATTATCTTCTGCTGTTGAAAATACCTGACTATGTTTAGTCGGAATAGTGGTATTCTTAGCAATTAAGGTTGTCATTACACCACCCATGGTTTCAATACCTAAAGATAGTGGAGTTACATCAAGTAACAAGACATCTTTCACATCACCGGCTAATACACCACCTTGCACTGCCGCACCCATAGCAACCGCTTCATCAGGGTTAACGTCTTTACGAGGCTCTTTACCGAAAAAATCAGCAACCGCTTTTTGCACCATTGGCATGCGCGGCTGGCCGCCAACCAGAATGACATCATTTATATCATTAACATTTAAGCCTGCATCTTGCAGTGCAACTTTTAGCGGCTCCATTGAACGTTTAACTAAATCTTCAACCAGTGATTCAAGTTTTGCTCGAGTCACTTTAATATTCATATGCTTAGGACCACTTGCATCTGCGGTAATATAAGGTAAATTAACATCGGTCTGCTGAGCAGAAGAAAGCTCAATTTTAGCTTTTTCTGCGGCTTCTTTTAAGCGTTGCATTGCTAGTGGATCATTGCGTAGATCAAAACCTTGTTCTTTTTTAAATTCATCGACTAAATAATTAATTAGACGATTATCAAAGTCTTCGCCACCTAAGTGAGTATCACCATTAGTTGCCAGTACTTCATAGGTTTTTTCACCATCAACTTCATCAATTTCAATAATTGAAATATCAAAAGTACCACCACCTAAGTCGTATACCGCAATGGTACGGTTACCCACTTCACGATCTAAACCATAAGCAAGCGCCGCCGCTGTTGGTTCATTAATAATACGTTTTACATCTAATCCAGCAATGCGGCCTGCATCTTTAGTTGCTTGACGCTGAGTGTCATTAAAATAAGCCGGTACAGTAATAACAGCTTCAGTAACTGGTTCAGACAGATAATCTTCCGCCGTTTTTTTCATTTTTTTCAGTACTTCAGCGGAAACCTGAGGGGGAGCCATTTTTTTTCCCTTAACATCCAACCAAGCATCACCATTATCTGCTGCAATAACTTTATAGGGCATAATAGAAATATCACGTTGAACTTCTTCATCTTCAAAGCGACGTCCAATAAGACGCTTAATGGCAAAAAATGTATTTTGTGGGTTTGTCACTGCCTGGCGCTTTGCCGGCTGACCAACAAGAATTTCACCATCTTGGGTATATGCAACAATAGAAGGTGTAGTACGGTCACCTTCACTATTTTCCAATACCCTGGCATTTGTACCATCCATTATAGCTATACAAGAGTTAGTTGTACCCAGGTCAATCCCAATAATTTTACCCATCTAAACAGCCTCCAAAAACGAATTCTTAACTAATCTAGTTACTAACCTATATGAGGATAAATGATTTTTTTTCAAGGGATTTTTTCCTTGACATTAAAAAAATCTACCTAACTAGACAGTTTGTAACAGAGAATTATGTTTATTTATATTCTATAGAGTTTCGTGGATGGTGGCGTATCCTGCTAATTGCTTTCATAAATTACTTCAACAACAGAGAGATGATATGCCATGAAAAAGTCTACTCTATACAGGCATTCCCGAAACTGGATTTTTACCCTCTAATCCCCTTGCATGAATTCATCTGTAATAGTTGGTAGAGCATCTAATAGGCACCGATGTTGAAACGAAGCTTGAAGATATACTACAATAACAGGCTGAACGCTGCTTTGTTGATTGGTATTATGCCGTCATCCGTAACGGTTATTTACCGCAGCAAACTTAATATAGACGGGGGTATTGGCGATGTTGAGATTAAATATCTAAGGTTATAGAGATCGCAGCGATAATAGAATATACTTCAATAGCTCGTTATTGCTTCATTTAAAGGGTATGAAAATGGTTAAGAGTTGACATCATTGGCTTTATAGCTACAAGGAAGATGGAATTATTCAACGACGATTTTTACGAACTTCTATGGACGATTTTCGATAAAAAAGCACATGTTTCCTCTGCCAAGGCACCATAAGCAGATTGAAATAGCAATGACTTAATAGTATAGGGAATAGCAATTGCGTGATTTAAACGATACATATTACCTTTATTTTTTGGATAATTGCATAACCGTTCTGTCAGGTAAGCTGATCGCCTTCATCATATTGGTAATTATTGAAATCACTGTGTATAGATGTAAGGAGTTGGTTATAATTGAAGATGATTATCGAGAGTCAGAAGCGCACTTGGCTGAACTTCTGGATGACCGCAAGCGCGTGGTTTAATTGTATTTCCATCCTTGCTACGGAAGACTCTGCCCTTGATTTTTGGAAAAATAATGATAAGAATATTTTCTTGGGATGCAAGATAAATGCTGTTTAGTGGTACATAAAATATCTAATGTGCTGACTTTATTCTCCAAAGGCAGCAGAACCGAAGGTTAAGGGTAAACTCTTTGTTAGGAGCTCAGATTAGCAAAAAGAGTCGTGATACCGCTAACAAAAACCTTAATACTCTGTTAGTAAGGTTTTTAGCGAAACACTATCCTGCAGTAATAAAGAAGTTGAAGAAAAATAAAGAAGAGCTTACTGCTATTCTATACCTTCCTATCAGCGCAGTAGGTATCAATAAGAATGATGAAACTAATTGAATCAGTTTTTGCAAGAGTTAAGGCTATAAAGGCGAAGCGCGAGATACTGTGCTTTTGAGAAAATAACCATTTTAATGGTATTTTAGCTGCTACACCTCTTAATAATATCTAAAACCGCAACCTAAGAGTATTTAATCCTATTAATCATGGCTATAAACAACATTTAATTTAAGGATAGAAATAAATTTATGAATGATCAGAGCAATGGAAACCCTAATTGCGATATACCAGCTTTACTAATAGCTCAACCCTCTTCATTCTATTTTTTACTATTATCGTTTTCTATACTTTTTATACTTTTGTACTTTTATACTTTTTGGCTTCTTTTTATTTTTAATAAAAAAAGTATATACCAATAATAAAAAATTTACATATAAATCTAAAAAAAGAATGTCCTGATTATATTATAATGATAAATATCATCTCACAGCCTAATTGAAGCACCACCTATTACACTAATTTCAACATAAAAAAGCATTAACCAATATTCAATACTAGGATCCAGTAACTAATTCTATTTCCTTTAGAAATTAAAGGATGGATTTCGAGCTGTTCTTAAGGAGCAATTTAATTTTTTAATCATTAAGTAAATATAAAATAGAAATGAGTGAGCAAAAAATGCTCCTTAGCAAACTTTCTTTTCATAAAATTATGAGAGAAAAAATCAAACTGCTACAGTACAAGTTAAGAAGTTTCTTTGCAACAACCGAGTAAAGGACACCCTCAGCATCGATAACGGCAATTTCTTATTATGGATAACATCTTCGTGCGCATGAAAATATTCAGTACTAGATAAGATTTAACCATAATCTCTAGAATACCGTCATTGCAGCGTTGGTATAAACCCTCATTGAGGACATGAAATTTTCGCAAAATTACTTGATTGAGATCTCATCCTATACCCTTATTTTAATAAGGATAGACATTGACATAACGTCAAATTTTATAAAATTTTCTAAATTTAGAAAAGATAACGTATCTTTTAGAGTTATAGAAACGCTGACAAATAAATACACGATTTTAGTGCTCCTTTAATAAAGGAGCAGTCTTAAAAGAAAAGCTCTAAGGAATAATTAGACTTGCTACCAGCAACATCTCTCACACTAGAGATGGTAGCAGACAGGATTAAGAACCGGCTTTCTTGGATAACAACTTGACCCTTACAAGCAACTACTTTTTAGGATAAAAGAAACGAAAATAGTTTTTCCTCACCAATGAAAACAACGGGTTCTCATACTCAATAATCCATTGAGGATTAACACTTATATCATAATGACTTAACGGAAAAAAGCAAGAATATCTTAATGTGGAGTTGAATGTATTTTGAGGGTTATGCTAAAAATTTATATTGTCTTAAAACGCCACAATTTATCGATGCCAACTTTTATTCCTATTCTTGGTGTTGCAATATATTTTGGTTGAATAGTGGAGTTATAAACACAAAAATCATGATATTGTGTTAAATCAACCTGGTTATTATTTTTCGTAATATTTAACTTTTTACATAACTTACCCGGCCCGTCTAAAGAAAGACGGATAGGGTTATATAAATCAATGCCTCGAATTAAAACCGCAGCTGGAAAGCCTTCAGGTTCAGTCACAATATTCAGACAATAATACATGCCATAAATAAGATAAATATAGGAAAACCCGGCGGCACCAAACATAACCACTGTTTGTGGCGTACAACCTCTCACGGCATGACAGGCCGGATCATCCTTCCCTATATAGGCTTCAACTTCGTTGATAACACCGTAATAGTCAGCAAACTTTAAAACCTTTCCTAGCAAATCCTTTGCTACATAAAGCGTACCACGCTCATAAAATGAGCGTGGTAAAATAACATTAGTAAACATCAATTAATCCATAAATGTATTGATCTTAGCATTAGGCGCCTAAGCTAACATTTGGACTATCACACCTAATCAACGCCGTTGACTAAAAAGTAGGTGCGATAGTTTTAGCTAACTCTTTCCTACATTTTGTTTACAACACTTGATAACTTCCTAACAGCCTTTCAAGATATCTTATTTCTTTCCTTCTTGTTATAACTGCTCTTCAATGGTCATCAATACCACCTCCAATAATCAAATTATTTTGTATTAGAAGTATTTTTAGTTCTACAATAAAAGATTAATCTTTAGAATAATTGAGATTACAATACCTATACTGATTCAGCAAACTTGTTACCTACTTAGTTAATTTTAATATATCTCGGACATAATATAGTTCATCACCATTTCTAAGTGTAAAATATCGATGAATGATAGCCTACTTGTCCAAAATTGTCGTAACATAAACCAATAGGAACGCCTGCGTATAGAGAAATTTTTGCCAGTTCTATATCAAGAAAAAGAATCCAATAAATTGGTCTTATCAAGGATAAGACGAATTTTATCTTGAAAAACAACACCGCCATCATCACTACCGACAAGTTACTGCTACTCTTTTCTAACTGCCATTGCATGACAGCAATCACATATCTTAAAAAATCTAAACGGCATCAGCTTTTCCGAGCGGCTCTAGTTCTCGATAATAGTGTAGAGATATAATTCCTGCTACTATCTTCACCTAAGATAGTATATCCGAGCACTAGTAATTACACAGATCTAACTCAATGAAAATCTCGAGTTTTATTACTAATGAATTAAATTACACAACTTACAAAGTTTTTTTCAAAAAAAAAATTATAAAAATCTATTATAATGAAATGCTATCACCAAGAATGTTTTAAACAAACTATTATTGTAAAGAATTGTTCTTATCAAAAAATCTTATCCTGAAGGATAAGCATCGCCATTATTTAAATTAAAATTTAAAATCTAACTGAATATTCCAATTTTTTTCTAAAGTTTAATCGTTGCTTCTTAATTTTTTTTAAACAAAGAAAAAACATGCTGTTATTTCAACAACAGCCTGATTGTAACCCACCATCGCTTTCAGCTTGTCAAGCGGTATGGATTTATTCTCAGTTGTGTCCTGATTTTTAATTCACCAATTATTGCTTTTTCCTCTAAACCATCCCTGTTTATCACCATTCTTATCACTCAACGACACTTTTACTGTAGGAGCTGGCTCCCCCCCCCCATTTTTTTCCCTTACGTATTTTTATCACACTACCAATTTTATACCTTTACGATTAATCTAATTAGCGATATTGCTACCTCAGTACATTATTTTTGTTTTGTTTTTCATGGTGCATAGTATGAAACAGTTTCACTGTTTATTTTCGTTTTAAACAAGTAATTTGTCCGCTAAAACTCATCTATTTCAAATAGATTATATAAATGATTAAGTTCACGTTTAAGCTGTTTTTTTTCGACCCAATTTTATGGGTAGTTATATTAAATATTATGACCCATTTTATGCAGATTTCCAGAAAACTTCTAGATAATTTTTTCAGGTCCTTTTTACTAATATTAATACACTTACCGCTATTATTAAAAATGCGCAAGCATATAGAACATTATAGTGGAAGCAGCGATATAGGCTACCGCTGCTTCAAGGAAGTTCCTGATCTAAGTGCTATTTTATATTCTACAATATATTAATTTAAAAAGAATTATTCCAGATGGCTCAGAATAAATCTCCTAGAAATTGAAAACTAAGTAAATCAGAAAGACAAGACGGGACTGCACATGTTACACATTGCCTGTTTATTTGAAGCGTTTTATGAGATCTTCCTCTAAAATAAATAAGGATAGACTGATTCAATTTTTTATGACACTCCAAAAGAAAACCATACATAGTAACATGTCCAATCCTAAATTCTTAATTTTTTAGACAAGCGAGTATTATCTACTTTTACTCACGATTATCCTTGGTTTTGACCAACCCAATCACACAAAGCCAATAACAATGAATTTAACTGCTTTGAGTAGAGTGGGTAACTGAAAGCATGCTTGCCTATGAATTCATCATCTATACGGAACTAGGAATTATCCTCGTTTCTTTTACTCCATAGGAAAAAGACACGAATAACTTAGCTGACAAACATGATAAATGCGAACAGGATAACTATTTTTACTTCTCTAACAAAAGAGACCATATGATAATTTAATTCAAAAATATTTGAGTTATTAGCAAATTTAGTGCCTGATGGTCAGGCTATTCTACTCTAATGCTTCGTAAATTTGTTATCAATTCTTAAATGTATATTATTTATCCACTAAAGTTAATGGATTAAATCCTTAGCTAATTCTAACTCTTCTGATCTTATGAGAGTAGCATTGATACCATTGAAAAGGTTATTTTATTGAGCCACAACGCTTCACACGTCGACTTCATAGACTCAATATCACGCAACAAGATGATTCTAATTAGATTCATTGTTCTTATGACGGTCAGTTCGGTGACGGGAAAGCGTAGAATAGAATACCACCCGTTATTCTTAATATTTTCAGCTTCTTCATCGCTACAAAGTATTCACTGAAACCTCTTGCTAATAAAACACCAAAAAAAAGGGGTATATTAGAGGCTTTGCAACTCTTTTGTACGCAGACTTCCTGTAGCTTAGCCTTAACTTCGGTTGGATGTCTTTGGGAAGTTATGAATTATCTATTTTTGTATACCCACACCTCAGTAGCGTTGCTGTTACATATTCGAGAACAGTTTGTTATTTCATTACAAAAATCCAAGCAGCGTGTCTCCTGTAGAAAGCCTGAGAGATACGATTAAATCCAGTGCTCGCAAGCTATTAAGAAATTTGGCTAAGTTCCCTGCTAACTCTCGATAAGTATCTTTAATCTAAACAAGCTCCTTACGTTCATTCGCAGTGATATCGATAATAAGCAGAAGGCAAAGGGGATCTAGATTATCTAATAAAACAGTATATGCCATCATCGGCCTAGAAATAAACGTAGCGCATATCGCTAAATCACATGGGTATCTACTAATATTTATGTTCTTCAAGACATTCCTATTTCAGTCTTCTGATAGGTACTTGGTAGAGAGACACTTATGCTTTTTTATCGATAATTGTTCTAGAGATTTGTGAAAGTCACCGATAGATTTAGCTTGCAGGTACAAAGTCATGGTAACAATTATTTAACGCTTTTTTTTACAGGCTTCAGATAAGGTGGTAGAAAGTAGGAGCCCTGTTGAAGCATATTCCTTTGGTTCTAAGATCCCTTGAAATTAATTACTTTAATCTTAACATCGCCAACACCCATCTTATTTGCTTCGCTGTAGCAAATAACTATTATGAATCATGTGATAGAAGATACCCGCGACAAGGCAATGTTTAGCACGTTATCGCAGCATAGATTTCAAGTTCAGTCTTAATAATGATCTTATCAGCTCCCTGCCATGCTATTACGGATCAGTTAGTGCAACGGGATAGGAGATAATGTCTAGTTTTGCGGATACTTATAATAAGGATAAAAACGACTTTTCATAGTATATCATCTCTTTTATATTAAAATCATTTATGAAATCAATAAGGAAAGATATGCCAGTATCTCTAGAATAGAGATACATTAGAAATTAGCATACTATCTATCACCCAGATAGATAGTATGCTTTTTTTTAATAATTCAAATTTAATTTTGAAATAATTTTTATAGATTGCAATGGAGTTTTACTACCTAATACTGATTATAAGTAAATTCTGATTGTACAGTTAAATTATATCTAATACAGAGTGATCTTAATCTCTTGATAGAATCAAAATGATGACTTTTCAGCGCATCTTCCATACGCTCATCAAATCACTAAGCCTACTATTTTATTTAAGGATGCATCGGTGGAGTAAGTTGCTGCTATATATCAGCTGCTCTTTATACAATGGTTGAATTCCTGTTTTCCAACGGACGAACGTTTTCGAAAATCAAAAGACGATCTGTATATTCTTTGCTATTGTCTGTATAAGTTCCCGATTAATAACCATAGAAAATTCTTAGTTAAGATCATGTAAGATACGTCAACTATTGGTCTCAGTTTTTTCCTTGTTAAATATGGATAAAAACTCATTAAGTGCAAGTGACGCGATCTAGATCTACATCTACGAAAAGATAACGTCATGAAATTTTATTTCATATTTGCAGAATATATTTCAATTTTATCTGTAGATAAAATCAAACTTGTAATTTTTAAACGCTTTATGCTTTAGCTTTAATATTTCTGCTACCTTATTTCACGCAAATACCCTTCTGTGAATGGGTAAATAAACAACGATCCATGCTAGATAATTCGGTAAATAAATAATATTATACCATAGAATCTACTTAATCATCCTTTTAATTAGCTAATATAACTTATTCATATTTTAAATATAAAATTCCTTACAATAATAATCCTCTAATTATTCATCGTTATTAGGCAATAGTGACTAATTTTATGATCGCTAGCAAAGGTTCTTATCATTTAGTTCTATCTGAGAAAAGGATGAACTCTTTATTAATAATAAGCTAAAGAAAATAGCTAACGCTACACCTTTTATTTAACTCTTCAAGAATCTGATCTCTAACGATCCCCTGTCAATCTCTGACTATTAAGACCGCGATTCGTTTTTTTTCTTTTATCTCCTCCTCTCCGGCGTTTCTAGATTTCCTATATTGAATATAATGATTTCCTTTAAAGGATGAAAAAAATATTTTTTTTTGACTTCAATAACACCACTTAGTGTACTTAAATTGACCGTTACTGCTAAAATAAGAAAACAATAACACCATCTTAAACTCTGCTTTCAAATTAATGGTGTTTATTTTACTAACTTCCGTAAAGTCAAGTTATTTAACATACATCGCAGATAACTAAACTATTTATTCTTGTGATGTAGTTTCACCAGTAAACTTCCAATGATATTGTTAAATGTTTCCTGCAATTGAGAATTTTATAACAATATGTCTGAACACTAATGAATTTCCCACAACGGGGAAATATATTCATTGTAATAATATGAGTAGGATAAAGTGAAATGAGTTACTTCAATGCATGAATCGAGATTATCCGATAAATTATCGCTGAGCTAACTAATTAGATACAGTTTTATATTGGTAGGGAATGAAGAAAGGAGTCTCTTTGATCTGTATGACTGTTTGCTTCTTCATTATAGCCTTTGTAGAAAAGATCCTTTATACAATATAAGGGGTTTCCTAACAATAACCTTTGTTAATATAACCGATCATTGACATCATCTTATTTTACCCTTTAGTAACAATAAGTTTTTGGATATCCTATAATTCTTGCTCAAAGTAGCACATAGGCTTTTGCTGGCCTGAAGAACACCTCTGATTTTAGGTGCTTC
>JBQMRP010000076.1:0-953 GCA_052174455.1 Arsenophonus sp. NC-PE1-MAG3
TGTTTGGATATTAATGGTTATTATTGGCTTAACCTTTCTACTTCCTATTGGAAATAGTATTAATATCCAAACAAAATCAATCACGCGACGAGATGAGAACATTGCTACAGCTAAAGGACCGGTAAATTCTAATGCAACAGCATAGTGGACTAGCAAGATCAGAAGATAAGTAGCAACTGATTAGACATGAGTGTGTACAGATACAACCATGCCGACCTGTCCAAGAGGATATGTTGTGTACTCATATATATTTGATGTTATGTGACCAATTGTTCTGTGCGAAATAAGTTCTGTATTTTAGCATTTAACGAATTCAAGGAAGGGATCACTGATGATGGGGCATATGTGCCGAAACGCGTCTGACTAAATTACGCACAACGAAGTCACACGACGAATATGAGGTACAAAAATTATTTTACTCGAATGTCACTTGGATAATATATAACAAGGAACTTCAAACTTAAAGACCTTTACAATGACAAAAACAATATGTCATCTAATTTTTTAAAATTATATTTGTAATATCTGTTTCAGTAAAAAGAAAATGAGATTTTTTTATTACTGTTTCATCACCGTGGCGATAGTATTTACAATAGGTCGTTATAGTGGTTACATTAGGTGTAAAATATCAAACTTAACATCTGTAACCGTTCATTAGATTTAATATTCATTGTTATATTATCTACGTCACTTGTATGAATGCTAATAAATCATATTATTCTTACCGAATCCGTCAGTGACTTCGTTGTTAATTCTTTACGTACATTAACGCGTTTCGGAACATATGTCCCATCTTCAGAATTATTTCCTCTCCACAGAGTGTAAAAACTTTAAAATTAAATATAATATGTAGTTTAAAATGTTAACATATTAAAATTATTAAAAATTATAAAAACATGCACTATCACATCCTGATATGTACACTCCGCGTTTATAACCGGTTCGCACCGCGG
>JBQMRP010000077.1:0-364 GCA_052174455.1 Arsenophonus sp. NC-PE1-MAG3
TTGACGTATGTGTGGGTTATAACCTATGTTGTTGAATAACCTAACTACATTATTAAGTTTACATGCTACGTTTACAAAAGCTATTTTGTTACATACTTGTACTGTTGTATCCAAATTAGTCATATGTATATTTATAAGTATTATGTCATACGTATTATGTCATAAGTTGTTGTGGAGATATAATTCTGTAATTGTGTTGATATAAATAATTATGAGCCATAGTTGCGAATGTTCTAGATAGGACATCATAGGCGTTGAAGAAGGTTCAGGTTTAGAAGATGACCTAGACGTTGTTGAAGGAATGCAGTTTGATCGCGGTTATTTATCTCCTTACTTTATCAATAAACCTGATACTGGTTCTGCT
>JBQMRP010000078.1:0-242 GCA_052174455.1 Arsenophonus sp. NC-PE1-MAG3
TGAATAAAATGCACCGGTTTTAAATGGTAGTAAACCTTGACCACGACTACGGGTTCCTTCAGGAAACATCCAGACAGAAATTTTTCTTTTTTTAATTTGATTAACAATCTGTAAAATTGTCCCCATTACAACAAATTTAATATCACTATCGACTTTATTAATTTTACTATCACTCACAATGGTTATATATACAAAATAATAACCATTAAATCTTCACCAAAGTAACACTTAAATTGATCCAC
>JBQMRP010000079.1:0-1260 GCA_052174455.1 Arsenophonus sp. NC-PE1-MAG3
GAACAGACATCACTTGATGAGCAAATTGCCTGTCATTTCATTCTGAGTGGCGAAGCGGATATGTTGATCAATGTTATCAATGCTCACAGGGGGGAAGACGTAATAATAAAAACTTTTGCGACTCTTGATTTGTTTGTTCCTGTAATCGGATCAGACACTTGGATAATCTGAGCCAGTGTAATTTTATTTAAAAATGGTCTACACCACGAAATCAATACTTTTGAAAATACTACAGTCGAATAACAATCGGTTAATGAAATCTTTCGTTTGCTATTCAGATTTCATGAATTCAAAAGGAAGGCAGCAACAGGGAGAATTAAGATCTCACAAAGCAGTTTGTAAGCTGCTAACAGAGAGGAGAAGGAGGAAGAGGAGAGAAAGAGAGAAAGATCCATCATCATCATACACATGTGACATGTTACACAGAACGCAAGGCGTAAAAATGAATATAGTGATAACAAAAGTTATGACAATTGATGAAAAATTGATCATGAAAGTGAAAAAAAAGGAAGAAAAGTAAAGCACCACTGACGTTTTCTTACTTATAAAAAAAAATAAGTACAGATATTTGGGGAGCATCTTAATAGAGATCTGAAGAAGCAATACAGAAAAAACCAAGAACAGCCACAAAAAAGGAAGCCTTTGACAAAAAAAGCGTTCACTATGGAGCAATATGGAGCATGGAATAAAGAAGATCGAAGCTTTCGGAATGTGGATATAGTGAACAATGGAGATGATTAAGTAGCTTAGATAACGTTAGTAACGAGGAGGTACTGAAAAACGAAATGGAGGAAAGACAACCAAAAATTGAAAGGATAGCTGATCTGACACATATTTAGAGGAAAAGGAATATTAAAAATCACACTTGAATGAACTGTGGATGGGAGGAAACTGTAGTTAGAAAAAGACTAAGACCATGGATGTTGTCAAAAGTAGAGATTATAAACAACCGAAGAGTTGGGAAACAAGAATTGGAAAATGAATGGTGCAAGGACCTGCCAACCGGTTCAACACCTGATAATGATGATGATGATGATGACGACGATAGCTGTTAGTGTGTATACAGTACATGTATATGTGTTTGTCATCATCATAATGTACTAAAGACATTGTCCTGTCAATGCAACCATTCTCCATGTCTTCTTCTTGTAACTGTCGAATCACATTCTGTCCTTGATGTCCTCTGAGTACTTTTTCCTCGGTCGGCCTCTTACTTTTCTCCCTACAACGTTTCCCTTGAATATATTGGTGAGGAAGGTG
>JBQMRP010000080.1:0-1458 GCA_052174455.1 Arsenophonus sp. NC-PE1-MAG3
TGAGTTGGAGAGAATAGATCTGTAGAAACATATAGCCCAACTTTACTAAATTATAGAGGTTTAAATGGCAACTGTTTCCATGCGCGATATGCTTCAAGCGGGAGTTCACTTTGGTCATCAGTATTACGAATGAAATGAAGGATTCAATCTTAATGAATGCGCCCTTGTTATTGTCATTTAAATTCGTATAGTACAAACAATTTCATAAGAGAAGAAACCTCTTAACAAAACTGCTGTGTACATCGCTTGTGGCATGACCGGCGGGGGGAGGGGCAGGAGTGATGTGAGGGTATAAAGGAAGGCACAGCAGATAAGGCGTGAGATAAGGAAAGCACTTTGTTGCGACCGACCTCATTCCACTCATCCTTTAAGTTTAATCATCATATCCGGCTCACAACGTATCTTCTTAATTAGACAGCTTACAGTTTAACATTGTTGCTGAAAGAGTATATAATGACAAACTGTAACGGTAAATTATAGAATTGACTGTCATTATTTTGTGGTTTAATCTTAGAACAGTCTCCAGCAGACTTGTGTAAAGTGGAAAACGAAGTGATTCACGTCTCGTGGGACTACGTGCGTTCTGCAATATGAAATAAAATTATTTGTTTGAATTTATAGTTATAAAACAAAGGGGTTACAGTTTAAAATACACAAAATATTAACATATACACTTACACGTCAAACGCGAATTGGTTTCTGTACATTTATTGGAAGAGAACAAATCTCAAAAATTCTTTTATATTCGGACTCAATAATATGACAAAATTAACAAAATTCAATGTTCTCATAAAACATAAAAGTACAGATGTTGCAAAGTAACGAGCTGTCTGTTTAACGCATGCGCAATGAATCCCTGTCTCTCACCTGACAGTGTAACTGTGTAACTCTCCAAGTTTTCCAAAAGTTAATTCCGTTACGTTGCGTGTTTGGTTTCGTATCTGTGCTGCACACTGCTTGGAGAGGTGAATGTACCATCTACTTCACGCGTATCTAATTGATAGCGGGAAGTTAGCCGGCGTCGGAGAAATTTCCCCTCTGTGAGCAACACCCAACGTTCACCATACTATATACAGCTAACTGGCCTTCTATTTGATTCCGTATTTTAAAATCAGCCGATACCTAATGATAATATAAACAAATCCAGTAGTTTATAAAACACACATCAGAAAGAAAAGAAAATTCTTATTGTCTGTGTGACGTAATTTTAGCCGTCTATACAGTTCTTAAGATTTTTATGTTTAAACTTTATGTACGGTGTTAAATTAACGATTCGATACATTAATCGATTGGGGTAGCATTGGAAACAAGAGCAAAACATTATACAAAACTAACAAATATTGTAGACTTTTTAAAGTCTGAATATCACAAATTAAGATAAAATGTAAAATAGAGAATGTCAGTAATTTGCATTTATAAATTAAAAAAAGAAGGGTCGTTTCATTTACAGACTTAGAC
>JBQMRP010000081.1:0-1186 GCA_052174455.1 Arsenophonus sp. NC-PE1-MAG3
TCTATATAAAAAGAACACTGTTATATTTAGGGTATAGTAAATAAGTAATAAAATCATTTGTATTTAGATGTTGTATGCGTGCCTTGTATTTGTTCTTTTCACATAATCTCTAATTATAAAATAACCCAACGAAATAAAGATAAATAAGAAAAAACAAAAAACAAATCCCTGAGATCCCAATTAGATTAAAGAGATTAAATAATAAAGATTAAAATAGCAACATATACTGCCGAAAAGAACTATTAAAAAAATATATAAATTGATTTAAAACTATAAGAAATGTAGATGCTAAGATTGAAGGCATTAGAAATATACTTATTTCTAGAAATGTATAAATATAAATTTGAAGTAAGAAATTAATTGTAAAGAAGTGAAAGTCTCTTGAGTAGTACACTTAACGAAACAATTTCTTATTGTTGGTTTAAAAGGTAAGTACTGTGTCCTACTTTCTAAAATAGGGTGAGCGTGTAACAGTGTGTTAACAGTGTGAGTGTGAGAACAGTAACATAGCCCTCCGTAACGAATTTGCCAACAAAACAATGTGTAGATAAAAATAATATTTTGAAATAAGGGTAAAATGTTACTATTGTAAAATTATATAGAGTTTAAGAGTTGTGCTGACCAAACAAAAAGACATATTGTGTATGTGACATAGTTAAAGTACACTAAAATTTGAACAAAGACTTACAAGTTAAATTTATTAGGGTTGTAATAGCGAAACGAGCGAATACAAGGACAGATTAGACACACTAGTCCAGACAACGATTTTCGTAATAAAAGTGAAATTTGTCCAAATATAATAAGAAACCTTTACTTTTCTGGAAAAAGCAATTTTGGTGATTGACAAGCGAGGCAACTTTCGAATTCTCTTATTGGACTATATATTCCAGACAAAGATTCTGGAAGCGATAAATTTTTATATCATTTTCCACCTATCAGGACTTAGAACCTCGACCAGGAGAAGGAATTAGGAGTCACGTGGCAGTAAAAGTGGCTGGTAGTGGAAGGAATATAAACCTTAAGGTTTTGAGGAGCGAGGCTCTCTTCTCTTTTGCTGAGACATTTGAATATTAGTATTGTGACTACGGTCGAATGTTCCGCTATGAATGGAAAGCAACTAGGTGAACATTTTGATATCCATGGTGGTGGGGTAGATTTGATGTTTCCTCATCATGAAAATGAAATA
>JBQMRP010000082.1:0-475 GCA_052174455.1 Arsenophonus sp. NC-PE1-MAG3
TGCTGCGCGTGTTAATTCTAAATATGTTGAAACATTTACTAATGGTGAAATTAAAAATAAAACAGGTTCATTAACAGCATTACCGATTATTGAAACTCCCAATGTTTAATCTCTATACAGAAATAATTTACTTCTTTCCACAGCATTTCCACTATGAAACAGCAGTCATTGAAACATTATAATGAACAGGAATTACATGGGCTGTCCATAGTAACTTAGGTTTTGAAATAAATATAAAATGAAACAAAAAACTGTTAACACAATTAAAAACATTCTTTAGACTTCTTTTCCACATAGTCTACAATCAAGTTCAAACACTTATCATAACAATTTAAGAGTTTTGAATCCTCGTTAAGAAAATCTGCTGCAAGTAATTTTAGCCATTTATTAACACATGCTGTCAACTTTCTTCGTCTTCAACGCCAGATTAAATTTGTTTATAGATTTCGTCTACAAATTCATCAGCCAGAATACT
>JBQMRP010000083.1:0-764 GCA_052174455.1 Arsenophonus sp. NC-PE1-MAG3
TTTCCTTGTTTCTCCCTATTACCATACATTTTGTCTTTTTCTTATTAATCCTCATTCCATATTTTTCACACTTATTATTTAAATTTTCTAACATATTAGCTATTTCTTCTTTACTTTCTCCTAATATCAAGGCCAACTTCCATGACAGTAGATAACTGAAGTTCAGTTCTTAAACTTCTTGGGAATCCTGTGGATCTTTACTGCAGTGGTTTCCCCTTGCCTTCTACAGCCTAATGCCATTTTCTAGTCTTGCTTGATCATCTGCCTTTTGAGGAAATTTCTCACCTCAAGGGCAATAGATTGCCCTAACCCATTGCTCGCTCATCCGCCCTAAAAGGCCGTTGGCACGTGGTAATGGGGCGTCTCCTTATTCCAGGAGACACTCAGTCGTCAGAGCCTCGTCAGCATGGCAGGGTGCACCACGCGCAGGTGCACCACCGCTTGACATTTGAATGGAAGTGGCTATATTTTGGGCGTACCACCCCATACATCCCGTACCCCAGCAAAATCCAGATTTTTTTATAAAACATTTTCACAAGTGTTAAGCTTTGAGAACGTACAATGTAATACAAGTTTTAATTACCATAAAATAAAGAACAAATTGTACGATGATCTCAATCAATGTGAGGGACAATTCAAAGAACACTTTAAATTAGAAACAAAACAAGAAACGCCATCATTGCTTTAGCATTTAGCTGGCACTTAGTTTCCTCAATTGGCGGTGCAGATATGCCAGTTGTGGTATCAATGTTAAACTCTTATTC
>JBQMRP010000084.1:0-927 GCA_052174455.1 Arsenophonus sp. NC-PE1-MAG3
TTGCTTTTACTTTGCAACAAAATCTGGAACTAAATTTTTATGTTGAAAATTATTAATGATACCATTCACTTCATACCAACAACTTTCAATCACTTTTAAATCGATTTAAAAATATTTTCGAATAATTTTATTCATTAGATTATATTACTTTCCCATTTAAATGTTCAGGCTAAAATAGACGGGTTGATTTTGAAACATGTGAAAACAATTCTATGAAATGTTCATGGAAAATTATTATAGGTCTACAAAATACCTTTAATGTCATCATCGTTATTAACTTCAGCGATCTAGGTTGAAGCATGACTGAATTGTTCCGAACCCTAATGCACAAAGTTTAAAACTAATCACCTTTGCGTTTCTTCAAACCCTATGTGAAGTAGTCCATCGGTTTACGCTGGGTAACCGCGTACCATGTCCGGTTTAAATGTTCCAAACAATTTAGCCAACTAGGAAATTTTGTCAATTGGGCAATCGTGTCCTTTATACCCATAATATGCAGTTCATGACTTACGTGGAAAAACACAACACAAATCGAATAATTTGTTGTGTTTCGTGTTTACTTGTATTTGTTCTGGTACCAGTCTGTTGTATTTATGATTCTTGTATATGTAATGAAATATTAGAACAAGTAAATAGTTTCAATTATTTAGGAAGCATCGTAACAGACGACATGCAATGGTCAAAAGAGCTAAGAACCAGAATAGCAATAGCAAAGAAGCTTTCAACAAAAAGAAAAATTGTTATGCGGACCACTGAATAAAGAGCTATGGAAGCGACTGGCGAAATGTTACATATGGAGTGTGGCACTATACGGAGCAGAGACTTGGACCCGGGCGTTGAATTAAATGGTGAAACCGCTGGTCATTATGATGAAATCAAGCAATTGATCACCATCAAACCTTCTTCGCTTTATAACAGTACTGAAGT
>JBQMRP010000085.1:0-853 GCA_052174455.1 Arsenophonus sp. NC-PE1-MAG3
AGAATCTAAACTAAAAGTAGAAAAATACACCATACATAAAAGAAACATATGCCAGTAGCAGCATGTATAAAATATTTCAACCTTTCGTCACATCAAAGTCAACATGCTACTTGACATCATTATATTTATCAAAACAATGTAATAAAATTCCAGGGTTGGTGTAGCAAGTACCTCCTGAAAATTTCGATGTACTATATATAGGGTAAGATTAAGCAGAGGGTACTCAAGAAAAGATATAAGCACATAAGAAAGAGTTAAATAAATAGTGAACATGTCAGCTCTAGAACAACACAACACAGAGATACGACATAATCTAAAATTAAAAGTTGCCAAAATGAAACACAAAGTTTGGAGATGTACAATAGAACCCAATCATTTGAAATGCTAGAAATTTAAAAACAGCTCTGAATGTAGCGAACAAAAATCAGATTATCTTGAAACTATCTACTTAACGTAAAGAAGCACCAATACATCTCTGAATCCATAGCTTCACATCACAAATAGAATTTGTTACACATCAGTGATAATAACAAAGCCAATCAAATGCTCTAAAACGCCACATATGGAGTGTAAAAGAAGCCAAACTTGACATATTTGGGTTTATAACTTATTTGTTTTATAACATAACTAGATTTGTAAGTTTACATATAAGAGCTATTTGTTATATATCTTGTATAGTTTGTATCCATATGAATAATATGTATTTTATTATGTCATAGTTGTTGTGTAGAAAATACTGTAATTATGTAGAAATTCGCCATTTCTATGATCGTAAATGGTTTCTGTAAAGATGTCTTTTCTGAATTACCATTAGAATTTGTTGTTGAAGCGCAAAAATTGTTATCAATTAGCT
>JBQMRP010000086.1:0-327 GCA_052174455.1 Arsenophonus sp. NC-PE1-MAG3
CGGTAATGATTTATTGTGCAGTTGGTGGTGTCCAACCACAATCTGAAACAGTTTGGCGTCAGGCAAATAAGTATCAAGTACCTCGTATTGCATTTATTAATAAAATGGATCGCATGGGTGGGAACAATTCAGAGTTTCATCAAATACTGCTGGATAAGTTGACATGAGTATTTTCTGAATGACAACAAGGAATACATATTTCGCCTATGTCAGAAACATTGACACCAATCCCTAAAGTGAATTTTGCATGTATGACCATATATGAGCCCGGTTAATATCAATTCTATTCACTCCACCATGCACACCACGGCCTGGGCCGTGTTGCTC
>JBQMRP010000087.1:0-542 GCA_052174455.1 Arsenophonus sp. NC-PE1-MAG3
GAATTTTATAAATATATATATAAATTCTGATGTGTTATTTGCAAGGAAGGAGCGGTTTAAGAAGATCTACGCGTAAGCAGCTCAGAAAAATGTGCACTCGCGAAACTGAATTCAATATTTAGGTCACTTGAGACCGAAATATAAACAAATTTAAATGTGTATATTACTACTGTTAAAACAACTATAAAATGTACAGCGGAGTGTTGAAAAAATACCGAGAAAAATCGTTAAATTGTTTCAAGAATTTGTCGAAATAGATTTTACAAGACGAGCCTCACGAATATTTAGACTGCAACATGGAACTACCAGTAAGTAGTAGAGGAAACTGGAGTGGAAGTAATAATTTTTGCAGAAAACTTTGAACGTAAATAGCCGATACAGAATAGGTATTTGAATAGGAGACTTAGCATTTGGCAACAAGGTTATTGTTGCAATTCTGCCAGCCACTAAAACCAAAACCCGAGATCCAGTGCATTGCAGCCGCAATATAAACAGAAAATCCAGTTAAAAGAGCATGAATGACATAAAGAACCGGTGCCACA
>JBQMRP010000088.1:0-559 GCA_052174455.1 Arsenophonus sp. NC-PE1-MAG3
AGTGGCAACTGACTTTGGTTCTTCAACATCAGTACGTAATACTTGTCTGTATGGTGGAGCTCCCAAGGGTCCTCAAGCCCGTGATTTAGAACGAGGTGTTGAGATTGTAATAGCAACTCCAGGGCGTCTTATAGACTTTTTAGAAAGAGGAACAACTAATCTTAAAAGATGTACTTATTTAGTGTTAGATGAAGCTGATCGAATGTTAGATATGGGATTTGAACCACAGATACGAAAAATTATTGAGCAAATTAGAGTAAGTACTTAGCTTTATTGTTTAATGAAATTAAGCTTGGCACATGCATGTAACACTAAACATTTTATCTAAACATTAATCTGTATCAGTCAAGAAATTGCATTGGAGCATTATAGTCTTTTTTTTGTTTACTAGCTTTTTTAACATAGGTTTGTTCTGGTTCGATGTAATGATTATACTAATCCAAAATAGTGTCATTAAAAGTACAGAGAAATTTAAAAAAATTGTTTTGATACATCTTTTTTTATTTAATGATTATGAAAAATTCTAATTTAGTTAAATTAGATTTGAAGATAATATCTT
>JBQMRP010000089.1:0-810 GCA_052174455.1 Arsenophonus sp. NC-PE1-MAG3
AGATAATTAGTAAGTAATGGAGCATCATTAAGCAGTTTTTGCACGTCAGGCATTAGTCACTTTTTTGCAACAGTCTGAAGATAAATTGGATGAAAATTGCCGACGTCGACTATCGACTAACCCATTACGTATCCTTGATTGGAGGGATTGGCGACACGCTGATCACATGTCCCACGATCATAGATTGCTCCTCGTACTGCCTTGTAGCCAGCGATCGGCCAGCCGAACAGGCGTAGGGCCTAATCCGCGAAGTGGTGTTTATGTTTTGTATGGTAAAGTAAAGAAGTAAATGAAAAATTCGCTGAAACGGGATATAATGTTATGCGTTAGAAAAGCAAATACATGGTAATTTCACCACGCAAAGGAAACCGAATATCTATAATCTCAATCGACGCGGTTAATAAGTTTACACACTTAGGTAATATGATAAATGTTGGATATGACTTAAATAAACTTATTAAACTTAAATAAATAAACGTAGATAATGTTGAACGCATAAGCATGACAGGATACAAATAGGGTATATACTACGCCAACAGCGGACTATTGGCTTTTATGAGCTGTTTATAAAGAGTACATGATGAATGGAAAGTAAGAAATAATTAAGAGTCAGATGAGCTATTGGAACACGAGGACGTGGTAAAATTAATAAAACTCAAAGGAAAAAACAACACGAACAACACATAAAACAAATAAATGATGAACGTAGGGCAAAGAAATCCTTGTCCGCGGGTGTAAAAGAGCAGGAGAGATCTACCTAGGATAAGACGAATGGATGAATGATGTGCTGGAAGATCCGGGAAGCATGGA